>SUVR01000009.1 GCA_015061915.1 Lentisphaerota bacterium
CCCTGAAACATGATTTTTCGTGACTTTTTCAAGAAAAAATCACAGCCGATGCGTCAAAATTGGTTTGACGCTGAAAAAATCAACTTTTTAACAAGATGAGCCAAAACGTTTTGAAATTGGCTCAAAAGAAAAATTGAAAATACAACGAGGTAAAAAAGATGATCAGACACTTGTTGACTGGTGAAGAAATCGGTAAAGTGGAGTTTGAAAAGCTCATTGATCTTTCCCGTGAAATGAAAGCCACCCGCGGCACTGCCAAAGCGGTCAAGCCCCTTGCCGATAAGAGCATCGGCATGATCTTTGCAAAATCCTCCACCCGTACCCGCGTCTCTTTCGAGGTCGGGATCCACGAACTGGGTGGACAGGCGATTTATCTGGATCAGAGCAAGACCCAGATGGGCAGAGGCGAGACGGTTCCGGATACTGCCCGCGTTCTCAGCCGCTATCTGGGCGGGATCGTGATTCGTACTTACAAGCAGTCCGACATCGAAGAACTGGCGCAGTATTCCAGCTGCCCCATCATCAACGCTCTGACGGATGACTACCACCCGTGTCAGGCACTGACTGATATGTTCACGATCTATGAAAAAGTCGGCAAGTTTGAAGGCATCAAGATGGCGTATCTGGGCGATGGTGCCAGCAACATGGCGAACTCCCTCATGATGGCATCCCGTATTGCCGGTATCCACTTCGAGATCGGTGCGCCGGAAGAATACAAACCCTCCGATGCGATCCTGAACAACACCTTCGGCGGCAGCGGCACGGTCTCCTGGACCAAAGATCCCGCTGAAGCAGTGAAGGATGCCGACTTCATCTACACGGACGTGTGGGTGAGCATGGGCTTTGAAGAAGAAGCCAAAGAACGGATGCGGATTCTGGATCCCTACCGTCTGGATATGGCGACTCTGCTCAAGGCGAAGCCCGGTGCCATGGTCATGCACTGTCTGCCCGCCCACCGTGGTGAGGAGATCACGGATGACGTCATGGAATCCCCCAACTCCATCGTGTTCGATGAAGCGGAAAACCGTCTCCACGTTCAGAAAGCGATCATGGCAACCCTGATCAAGTGATCGGTCTTTTCCATTGACGGTGAACAGGGAAAAAGCGACAGTGGTCCTGCGTGACTTCTGCCGCTTTTTTTGTGCTTTGCGTCTGCGTGCTTCCGATGCCGTGACCGGCAATCCGGCGATTGCTTCCCTCGCAGCAGTGATCACGCTGCTCCTGCTTGTTTTCTGTGCCGGATTGAACCCGTGGCTTGCCATATTGTTTGTGCTGCCGGTTCTCTGTATATTACTGCCGTTGCGGACTGTTTTATGCTGTATTCTGCCCTCATTGGCGGCGGTGACGCTTTCGCTTTTGTTCCGGTCCGATCCCTCCCGGGAGCTGGAGGATGATCTGATCAACCGCCGTGCATACGGGGAGTTTGAGGTCCGGATCACAGATCGGTCAGTCGATCCCGCCGGACCTGCAGCAAAAATGGTTCGGGCAGATCTGTTGAAGTTCCGCCTTGCAGGAGAGAAAGATTGGTCTGCACCTGCGAACCCGGTCCCGATCGGGTTGACCGGTCTGGAGAAATCACCCGGATATGAAGATGAAATCAGGCTGAACGGATTTCTTTTTGAGCCGGATGAACCTTTGTTGTCCGGAACATTCAACT
The DNA here is from genome assembly GCA_015061915.1 of Lentisphaerota bacterium. Classification (GTDB taxonomy): domain Bacteria; phylum Verrucomicrobiota; class Lentisphaeria; order Victivallales; family UBA1829; genus SIG77. The sequence goes on from SUVR01000009.1 coordinate 1,658, forward strand.
ACAAAGAGTATCTGGCGCGGGAAGGAATTACTTTTCTGCTGCGCCGGGACAAGGATCTGGAGCCGGCACTGCAGAGCCGGGGAAGCGGTATTTCCCGCTTTTTCTACGATTTCCGGAGTAAAACTTTGGCAAAGATGACTTCCGGTATGCGGTCAGAGGAGGCGAAGGCACTGGCGTCCGGGATTTTTTTCGGGATCAGCCGGGACCTCTCTCCGGAAACGAAGGCGGATTTTCTCCGCAGCGGCACGATCCATATTCTGACGGTCAGCGGGACCCACGTGGGATTTTTTGCCTTGCTGGTCTTCTTTTTGTGTCCCTATTTTTCATTCCGGGGCAGGGCGGTCTGTGTGATCCTGCTTACTGCCTGTTATGTGTGGTTGACCGGGCTGAACGAACCCTCGATCCGTGCGTGGATCATGCTTACCTGCTTCCAGCTTGTCCGGGTGTTCCGGTTCCGGACAAAATCCCTGAATACCCTGGCACTTGCCGCTTTGATCCTGCTGATCGCCGATCCGGATGACCTGTTTTCCACCGGATTCCAGTTTTCGTTCCTTGTAGTTGCAGTGCTGCTGATGTCGATTCCACTTGTGAAAGAAGTCCGGACGACCCTTTTTCCGGATCATCTGCTGGTGCCTGCCTCCCAGACCACTCAAACGGAATTTTTCTTCCGTGAACAGGGCAGGCGGCTGTTGGGTGCTGTGTTGGCGACGGGCGTTGCTGCTCTTGCCGGGACCGCACTTGCGGCATATTATCAGGGGTTGTTTTCCGGATCGTCTGTATTGGCGAACTTTCTGCTGCTGCCGGCGGTGGCGATTTCCTTCCCGGCAGCGGTCCTTGCCGGGATCTCCGGTGTTTTTGTGCCTTTTCTGGAAGATCTGCTGCTGTTGATCCTTGCAGTAAACCGGAGTTTGGCGGAGACGGGTGTACTGACTTTTGCCAAGCCGCCTCTCTGGAGCGTTATCCTGATGACCGTATTGCTTCTTCTGTTGTTCCTGCCGGAAAAAGGGTTCTGGAAGATCCCGGTTGTCTGTGGTATCCTGCTGATCCCGTTATGGTGGCACTTCCGGACGGTCCTGGCTGACCCGGAATTGCTGATCCTTGCCGGAAAAGACCGGAATTTTGTGCTTGTTCTTACCGAGCCGGACCGGCGCAGTGCCATTGTCATCAATCTGCCGGATTATGCCGCTGCTTCGGAGGTCAGTGCATTCCTCAAGTGCCGTGGGATCACGGATTGCCGGATCTTTGCTGCATCGGATCATTTTTTCGGTTCAGTGGCGGGGCTGGATCATTTTGCCTCCCGGACCGGTTTGCAGGAGGCATATATTTTTGATCGTCAGAGACGGAAATGTGCAGGTTCATACCCGGTGCGGGAGCGAAAAGATGTATTTTTCTTGAAAAACGACTTGAAAATTATGTCAGAGCGTGATAATTTCAATGCCGTTTTCACCGGATACGGTATTTCAGTGACAGTTGTCCATTACGAAAATGGTACAAGCGCCCTTGCTGTGAACGGAAAAGAACAACTGTTGTGTCCCGCTTTGACCCGCAGTTATCTGCTGTACCGGGCGGAACCGGATGGTTTGAAAGAAATCGGAAAATCAATGGAAATGGAAGGATGCGGTCGAAAAAAATGAAAGTCTGCCATGTGATCACCCGTATGATCGTGGGAGGTGCCCAGGAAAATACGCTTCTTTCTGCAAAGGGGCTTGCTGCTGCGGGGCACGAATGTGTGCTGTTGACCGGACCCTCTCCCGGACCGGAGGGTGAACTGCTTGCCCGTACCGGGATCCCGGAAGGCGTGGAAGTGGTGGAATGCCCGTTTCTGGTGCGTGAGATTTCTCCGTTGAATGAGATCCGCGCATACCGTTTTATGAAAAAGTTTTTCCGGGAACGGGGCTTTGATCTTGTTCATACCCACAGCAGCAAAGCTGGAATTCTAGGGCGTCTTGCCGCTCACGCCGCCGGGGTGAAAAAAGTGGTGCATACGATCCACGGACTTGCCTTTCATCCCCGGGAACGCTGGTGGAAAAACAAACTCTATATTGCATTGGAAGCGAAAGCTGCGAAAGTTTCCGATAAGATCTTTGCGGTGGCACAGGCGATGATCGAACAATCTCTTGCTGCCGGCATCGGGAAACGGGAGCAGTATCAGGTCGTTTACAGCGGCATGGAGCTGGAACGCTTCCTGAACGCGGAGCGGGAGAACGACTTGCGCCGGGATCTTGGCATCCCGGAAAATGCAAAAGTTGTTGGTACGGTCGCCCGTCTGTTCCCCCTGAAAGGGTACGAGGAACTGATGAAAGTGATCCCTTCTCTTGCCGCCACCCGGCAGGATCTGTACTTCCTTTTTGTGGGGAACGGGTCTATGATGGATGAGATCCGGCAATGGGCTGCCGCTCAAGGTCTGGCAGAACGGATCCGGTTTGCCGGTCTGGTGCCGCCCCATGAAGTCTGCCGTTATGTGGCACAGATGGATCTGCTGGTTCATTTCTCCCTGCGGGAAGGGCTGCCCCGGGCGGCGGTTCAGGCTCTCGCCGAAGCGAAACCGGTGGTGGCATATCCGCTGGATGGAACACCGGAGGTCGTGATCGACGGCGTGACTGGCTATCTGCCGCAGCCGGGTGATCTTGCCGCTATGGAACGGGCGATCGGTGATCTGCTGGATGACGATGCAAAACGGATCGAATTCGGTCAAGCGGGACAGGATCTGGTACGGGAGAAATTCCCCTGGCAGGTGATGTCTGATACTCTCACAGCCGCCTATCAGAAACTGCTTTCCTGAATAAAAATACGCAACAAAACAAGGTAACAAATGTTCGACTATTTCTTTGGTGATTTTACTTTCGTGCAGATTGCCGGTCTGCTTCTTTCCGCTTTTCTGATCGGTGTGAACAAAACCGGTATCCCCGGGATCGGTACACTTCCGGTGGTACTGCTGTCTCTGCTCTTTCCGGCAAAATTTTCCACGGGTCTGCAGCTGATTATGCTCTGTACGGCAGATTTGTTTGCGGTGGCATACTATCACCGGGGTGCCAACTGGCGTCTGCTGGTGAAACTGCTGCCCTGTGCGCTGTGCGGGATCGCCATCGGATCGCTCACGCTCCATTATATGAACGATACCGCTATGTCCATTGCCATCGGCACGATCCTGATCCTGCTTTCCGGCGTTCATTTCTTCCGGACATACTACCTGAAAAATGAGGATGTCCCTTCCCATTGGGCGTTTACCATGTTTGTCGGTTTGATGGCGGGCTTTACTACCCAGATCGCCAATGCCGCCGGACCGGTCATGGCGCTGTATCTCCTTGCTATGCGGTTGGATAAGAAAGAATACATGGGCACGGCTGCCATGTACTTCATGATCCTGAACTGGATCAAGCTGCCTATCTTTGTGTTTGAAGGGCGGATCGAGATGCAGTCCGTGATGCTGGATCTCCCCATGCTGCCGATCCTGCTCCTCGGTGCCGCCGCCGGGATCTGGTTCTTCAAAAAGATCTCCCAGAAGGGGTTTGATACGGTGATCCATACGCTGGTGATCCTCAGTGCCCTCTGGCTGCTGGTCAAAGTGATCGTATTCTGATTTTTTTCCGATTTTTTCTCGTTTACCGTTGGAATATTTACTATACTGTGATATTTTACAGTGCGGTCGGGGCGTTTTTATGGATTGTCCGCCCCGATGAACTTTTTACACCACGGCAAGGAGCGTTGAAAATATGATGGAAGAACCGGAAATGCAGCTCGTTATGACAGATGAGCAGGTTCACGAAGCGATCGAAAAGGTCGCATACGCTGTCTATGCTGAGTTCTTTGAGGGCAAAACGGAAGCGGAATATGCGCCGGTCGCCCTCCTGGGGATCCAGACCAGCGGCATCCCGCTCAGCAGAAGAATCGCTAAATTTATCCGGGAAAAAACTGGTTACGATGTCCCGATCGGTACGCTGGATATTTCTATGTATCGGGATGACATTGGCGTTCGCAAGGTGCTGCCCCCCATCCGGGAGACGAATATCCCCTTTGACATCGAGGGCGGCGTGGTCATCCTCACAGATGCCATTCTGCAATCCGGAAGAACCATCCGGGCGGCACTGGATGCCGTGACCGATTTCGGGAGACCCGCCATGATCCGCCTTGCTACCATGATCGACCGCGGATTGCGGGAGTTCCCGATCCGGGCAGACTATGTTGGCGCACATATCGAAGTTCCTGCAGAGAAAAGACTTACTACAAGATGGACCGAATATAACCAGCCGGACGGTGTGTATGCCGTTCCGAAAGTCAAACAATAAGAGGTAAACGGTAAAATGGATTTCAACTGGACAAAAAAAGACCTGCTGAGTCTCTATGACCTTTCCCGTGAGGAGATCGTGCATATCCTCGATACGGCGGAAGAGTTCAAAAAAGTTTCCCAGCGCAATGTGAAAAAAGTGCCCGCTCTCCGGGGCAAAACCGTCGTCAACCTCTTCGTCGAACCCAGCACCAGAACCCGCCTTTCCTTTGAACTGGCGGAAAAACGCCTCAGTGCGGACGTGATCAATGTGCAGGCGGATGCCAGCAGCCTCCGCAAAGGTGAATCGCTGCTGGATACCGTGAAAAATATCCGGGCGCTGCAGGTGGATATCGTAGTCATGCGCCACTCCGCTGCCGGCGCCCCCAACTTCCTCTCCCGGGAACTGGCAGATTGCAGCATTGTCAATGCCGGGGACGGCGCTCACAGCCATCCCACGCAGGCTCTGCTGGACCTCTTTACTATGCGGGAGAAGAAGGGACGCATCGAAGGGCTCAATGTGGCGATTATTGGCGATATCCTTCACAGCCGCGTTGCCCGCAGCAATATCTGGGGCCTCCTGAAGCTGGGCGCCAATGTGACCATCTCCGGTCCTGCAACGCTGGTGCCGAAAGAATTTGAAAAGATCGGTGTCCGGGTCTGCCGCAACCTGAAAGATGCAGTCAAGGATGCCGATGTGATCAACCTGTTGCGTATCCAGCACGAACGCCAGCGAACCGAATATTTCCCCGGTACCGGCGAATATGCCAAGTTCTACGGGATCAACCCGGACAGCATGAAGTACATCTCTCCTGAAACGCTGATCATGCACCCCGGTCCCATCAATCGCGGTGTGGAACTGGATTCCGCCATTGCAGATGGTCCTCAATCCGTTATTCTTGAACAGGTAACAAACGGGCTCGCCGTGCGTATGGCGGTCCTCTTCCTCGTAGCTGGAGCGTTGAAATGATGATGAAAAAACAGAACAACTGGATCCTTTCCGGCGCACGGGTCATTGACCCCGTCAATAACATCGACGAAGTGCGCAATGTGTATATCAAAGATGGCATCATCGTGGATGAAGCTGCAATGCAGGGCGTGGAAGCCGAAGAACTGGACCTGACCGGAAAAGTGGTCGCCCCCGGTTTCATTGATGTTCATGTACATCTGCGTCAGCCGGGCAAAGTGGATGCGGAAACGGTCCGTACCGGAACGCTGGCTGCTGCTGCCGGCGGTTTTACCACGGTCGTCGCTATGCCCAATACCAGCCCTGTCACGGACAACGCCGCTCAAGTGCAGTATATCCGGGAACTGGCGGAACGGGATGGAATCGTTCACGTGCTTCCCTGCGGAGCCTTGAGCAAAGGTCTCGCCGGTGAGGAAATGGCACCCATCGGCAGTCTGGCGTCTGCCGGAGTCGCAGCTCTTTCTGATGATGGAAAGTGCGTTCAGAATCACGAACTTATGCGCCACATTGTGGAATATGCCAGCAACTTCGATCTGCCCATTATGGATCACTGCGAAAATACTGCTCTCGCCGCCGGAGGCGTGATACACGAAGGCTATTGGAGCGTCCTGCTCGGCATGAAAGGTCAGCCCAGCGCTGCGGAAGAACTGATGATCTCCCGTAACATCATGCTTGCCCGTATGACCGGCTGCCGCATCCATATGCAGCACGTCAGCGCACGGGAATCGGTTGCTCTGCTCCGCTATGCCCGGGCAAACGGTATCCCTGTTACCGGCGAAGCTACTCCTCATCACATCGCACTGACGGATGTGGAGATCAAACGTTTTGACACCAACTACAAGATGAACCCGCCCCTCCGTTCCGAAGATGACCGGATGGCTGTCATCGAAGGCTTGCAGGATGGTACGCTGACCATCATTGCCACTGACCACGCTCCCCACACGCAAACTGCAAAACAGGTGGAGTTTGACTATGCTCCCTTCGGGATCATCGGGCTGGAAACGGCTGTCCCTGTCACCCTGACCGAACTGGTACACAAGGGCTATCTCACGCTGCCCCAGTTGATCAGCAAGTTTACCAAAGGTCCGGCGGAACTGCTCAAGCGGCCCATCGGATCTCTTTCCATCGGCAGTGCTGCTGATGTGACCGTGATCGATCCGGAGGTGGAACATACCATCGACATCAATTCCTTCTACTCCAAGTCCCGCAATACGCCGTTCCACGGCTATCAGGCAAAAGGTTGGACCGCCGCCACGTTTGTGGATGGTGTCTGCGTCTATTCCCGTCTGGATGAAGAACGGTAAGGAGCGGAAGATGCTGAAAAAGTTGTTGCTCTGTTCTCTGCTGACTTTGGGGATCACTGCCTGTTCTTCCGTGGAGGAAAAGCCGGAAGTGCAGCCCGAAAAACTGCCCCTGACTTTGAAAGACGGCAAACTGTCCGGTGAATATACGGTCGCAGAAGGCGAAACGCCGGTCCTTTTCTCCGTCCGGAAAGATCAGCTCGGACCTGTGTACAGAATCCGGTTTGACGAGGGCGAACAGAGCAAAGTGGCTGAAACGATCCCCGCCGGGACAAAATGGCTTCAGGTCTTCGGTGTCGATTTTCAACTGCCCGGAAAAGGCGGTGCAACCCTGACTGCTTATGATGTGAACGGAGAAAAAGTCTTTTTCTTCTTATGCGATCCCGTAAATACAAAACAGGGAACGGAATGGAACGGACAGCTTGTCAGCCGCGGCACGCATCATTTCCGTATTCTTGTTACAAAAGACGGTCAGATCTTCAATGTCAAAGCGCCCGGATACCGGGATGGCAGCTGGATGACATACAGCTACTGCTATGAATTCAGCAATCAGGAAGGAAAACTGGCGATCCGGAACGGATGGACGGAATGGATCCTGACTGCGGTGGAACTGCCCCCATATCAGCCGGATCCCATGGCGCACTTTGAACTCAATCTGCCCGACATCGAGAAACATCTTGCCGCCATGCAGCAGAAAGAAGGCCTCTTCCGCTGTATGACAGGCTCCGACTTCAAAAACTTCTGCGACCGGGCAAAAGGTCTGAAAGCCGGTATGAGTCCCGATGAAGTGAAAACGATTCTGGGCGAGCCGGACAGCAATGGGGTCACTATGGCTCTCAAAGGACCGGCAGGTAAACGGTACCGCACTCTGACATACTGGATCACCAAGAAGGAGCAGAATGGTGTGAACCTGTATATCGACAGCGCTCTGCACCTCCGCTTCCGGACCGCCGAAGACGGTTCCGAACAGCTGGAACAGAGCTACTGAAGCAGATATACGCCGCCGGTTATCGGAACAGACGGAAGATTGCCATACTCAACAGCAGAACGCTCAGAGTCAGCAGGAACACCGGCAGAAGAGCGAAAAATGCCATCAGTCCTGCATGAATAACAGGATCTTCCCAGGCGCCGCACCATCCGAAGCAAAAGGGAGGAATAAAGATCAGGAGAAGCAGAAAAACGAATCCGGTTCGTGCGCTTTGCAGATCTTCCATACTCAACGTAATGTGTTGTGTGATTGTGAAGGCGAGATACAGCCACAGCCATCCCTGCCAGCGGCACCAGAGATCCGGTGTGAAAAAGATGCTCAGATACGCTGAAAACTGAACCCACAAGTGATGTTCTCCGTTCATAATCGGTGTTGGCAGCAGTAGCCAGGTCAGGATCCAGAGAAAGACCGTCCCGCCCCAGATCGGACCGGTCCCGATAAAAAAGTTCCCCAACTGATGATAAAGATTCCGTGGATTGTAACGGTGCGACACATAGCCCAGTGTGCCATCTTCTTCCGGTGAAAACAGCTGCATATCGGTAATCGTATGCCCGAAAAGTACGCAAAAAAACGCATGACTCAACTCATGAACGATTACACCGGGTGCTGTCAGATACACATAGGTCCTGATCCCGATCTTTTGAGAAAGTGCTGTACGCAGAGTCGACGAAAGCTGTTGCATGACAAAGGCAACAGCCAACCAGGGTAAAAAACAGCAGCAGAGGATCCCCCCTGCATAGATAAGTGCATCGATCAAATAAGCGCCCATTGCTCTTTCCGGTTTGCTTTATGTAATATCCCGGATAAGATACCTCCTGCTGCCAAAAAGTCAATTAAAAATTAGAAATACTGCCCGGATTCCCGGTATATTGAAATATTTTTCAGATTTTCTTTTCTTTTTACTTGACAAATCACCGAATCATGATATATTAATCATACTTTCAAGAAATTGAGGGCGTATAGCTCAGTTGGTTAGAGCGCCACGTTGACATCGTGGAGGTCGTAGATTCGAGTTCTACTACGCCCACCATCTTTTTTAAAGATATCCGCCTCGTAACAAACAAGTTACGGGGCTTTTTCTTTGCCGCAATTCCGCTCTTTTACCTTCGGATTTGTCTGAAGAGTCGTTTTTTACTTCCTGCGGATGGCGTGGAGGCTGCGCAACAGGTCGGTTGCCCGCCGGATCGCCGGATCGTTTTCTATAGAGATTTTGCCGATTTGCTCAAAGGGGATCTGCGGGTATGCAGTACACTCGATCATCGGCGTATGTTTGCCCAATGGAACATCTTTTGCGAAATCCGGCAGTTCAGGAACAAGCCATTTTCTGCCGTTGATGACTGTTTCTTTCCGTGGCAGTGAATTTCCCGCTCCCGTTTCACCGAGGGATATGCCCAATCGGGATCGTTCCAGCAGAATTGTCAACAGTTCCGCCGGTCCATTGGTCTTTTTTCCGCAGAGAACGGCGAGGGGGATCTTCTGAAAGAAGTGCATCTTCTTTTCCGGTTGCGGCGTAAAGAGAGCAACAAACCGGGCGACGCTGTCAAAATCGCCATTATCGGCACTGCGAAGGTCAAGAATCGCTCCGACGGGGCGGTTGGCAATGCGTGCGGTTATTCTCATTTCTGCCATCAGTTTTTGGAGTGATTCTTCATCGATCCGGTCGAGTCTGGCATAAAAGATCGTATTTTGTGCAATCAGCCGGGCAGGGTAGAGAGGAGCTTTTTCTTTTGGCGCAGTGGGGTTCTGTTTTTCTGCCGGGATCATGCCCGGAATAGCGGCAGAAATCATTTTGTCCCAAAGGACGGGATCCTGCTTCAGTCGTTCAGAAAGATTTGGTGATGCTGCTTTCAGATCACGGAAAAAGTTTGCGGCTTGTATTTCCAGCTCATTTTCAGCGCAGACTGCTGCGGAAAAAGAGAGCAGAAATAACGCAGGAAGAAGGCGTTTCATTTCTTATCCGCCCCCTTGGGCACTTTGGATTTCAGATCAACGGAAATGGAGATCGCATCATCGTTTTCTTCTTTTTCCACAACCTCGACTGAAACAGGTTTCTGTTCAAGCGTATTGGCTTTGACCAGAGCAGAGCCGTCTATTTTTTCTGCAGCTTTTGTCAGATCTTTTTTCCATATGGTCTCATCATTGCGGATCATCAGGGCATACTTTCCTGTTTTTGCCGGAGCGTATGGCACAACTGCAGTCATACGACTGGCTGCGATCTGCCCGGTTGTCAGTTTCCCCGCTGCGATATCGCCCCGTCCGTTCCGGAGTGCGGAAGGAAGAGCCACAGCGGGAACCGGTACAAATACCACATTCATATTCAATTTTGCGGCAATCTGCCGGACGATTTCCGGTTCAGCGCCCTGCCAGCTTCCCAGTTCTTCATTCCAATTGGAAAAAGGCATATCCTGTTCTGCGATCAGGCAGACGAATGTTTTATGTTCTTTCCGCGACTGGATCCGCTTCCGGCTGACTGCACCCGGTGCGTGAACGGAAATGCCGGAGCCGTTTTCCTTCTCCGGTTGTTGAAAGAGAGTACACCCGCTCAGAGGCAGCAACAGCGCCGCTAATGCCGCAAAAAGGACGGCGATTTTAATTTGTCTGTTCTCTCTGGAAGATGATTGCGCGTTCATCATTTTTCTCTTTCTCCGTTTCCTGTCGTTCTGCGGGGATCAGGAAGAAATTACCATTGCTGTCAAACATTGCAAGCCCTTTGCAGGCGGGAATATAGAAAAGATGAGTGACTTTTCCCGGTTTTGCCTTCCGGAAGTGCGGTTCAGCTTTATTGACCTCAATGGTCCGCAGTTCTGCCCCTGTAACGCCATCAATGACACGGATTTCATTGCTCGTCCCGGTCAGGTGGTAGATCTTTTTTCCGTTATCGGTAAAGATCGCATTGCCGGAGGAGAGACCATCCAGCGCAGTGGTCTTGCCAGCCCGGACCAGCAGGGATCCGGATGAAAACGAGGGGTCGCCGCAAATCAGAAAAGACTTGCTGCCGCGGGCGAAATGGAGATTTTTGGAATTGATCGTTTCGGAGAGGCTCACCGATGCAGATGGAAGCCAGTCAGATGTCCGGAAGATCTCAATTCTTTTTCCGTGTTTTGTATTGAGAACAGCCAGTTCTCTGCCATCGGGGGAAAGAGCAGCCAGTGCATTGGGTGATTCTACCGCGATCTCCTGTTTTGCTTCGGATTCCAGCGGCAGTACGATCAATGTCTGCCGTTCCGGATGACTTACGATCAGATTTTTTCCGGAGTCTGCAAGGAAAGTGGTATCGCCGATACCGGGTTCGATCTGCTGGAAACGTTCTTCTTTCCCGGTCAGCAAGTCGATGCAGGCAAAACCCTGTTCCTGCCCGCTTTCTTTTTGAGCGATGCAGAGCGCAGCGATTTTTGATGTGCCGGGGATAAATACGAATTTTTCAAAATAACGGTTCCGGATCTCCAGAATATTGAGAATCTGCCAGTTGTTCGTACTCATCATGACCAGACGGGAGCCGAAGGGGCCGTGAGCTTCTCCCAGTGTTTCCAGAAAAACAAGCAGAGAGGTGTCCGGGCTGAGCTGAATATCCGGAACCCGGAACAGCAGAAGGCTGCCATGGACCGGCTGCGGGGTCCAAAGATAGCGGGTATTGGTGGGGACCTGTGCGTTCTGTACGATTTTTTCCGCCAGTGATCCGGCGGGAACCGGAGACTGGAGTTTCCAGACGCTGCGTTTGCTCCGGCGGATCTGGGAACGGTTTGCAGCTTCGCCTTCTGTAACCGGTTGCAGAATTTCCGATTTTACCTCCGGTGGCGGCACGCTTTCCGGCTTTGCAGTTGTGTCTGATGGCGAATTGAAGGCTGTTGCAGAAGTTACAGACGGAAGACGCCGCACCGGTTCGGCAAAGATATCTACCACTTCTTTCTTTTTCTTCTTTTTCTTCTGGATCGGCTGCTGTTGTACCGGTTTTTGTTCTTCGGCAGGTTCCCCGCAGGCGACAAGCCCGCCGATCAGGGTGATTCCCGTCAGACAAAGGATTGCGGTCCTGAAAAGAGGCATCATGGTCAATTCTCCTGATATTTTATTCGATTTTTTACTATGATATGACAATATACACACTTTTTTCAAAGAAGTAAAGTCCGGAAGTTTGATTTTTTCCAGGAATGCGCTATTTTATTGCAGGAAAGTAATAGTTGTGATATAAAATCATTCAAAAAACAGAAAGAAAGGTGTATTATGGCAAAACTCGGTACAGCGTTGACAAAGTCTGCAATCAAAGTGATGCTTCTCGGAAGCGGAGAACTCGGCAAAGAAGTGATCATTGAACTTCAGCGTTTCGGCTGTGAAGTTATTGCCGTGGACCGCTATGATAATGCACCCGGTATGCAGGTGGCACACCGCCAGTATGCGATCAATATGCTGGATGGTCAGGCGCTGCGTCAGGTCATTGAACAGGAAAAGCCGGATTATATTGTGCCGGAAGTGGAAGCGATCGCCACACCGGAACTGGTCAAGCTGGAAGCGGAAGGCTACCGGGTCATTCCCACGGCACAGGCTGCCCTGCTGACGATGAACCGGGAAGGGATCCGCCGTCTCGCCGCCGAAGAACTGGGACTTCCTACCAGCAAATACAAATTTGCTGCTGATTACGAAGAATTCAAGAGCGCAGTGGCGGAAATCGGTATTCCCTGTGTGGTGAAACCCATTATGAGCAGCTCCGGTCACGGTCAGAGCATGATCAAGACCGAAGAAGATATTGACAAAGCCTGGAAGATCGCTCAGGAAGGCGGTCGTGCCGGTGCCGGCAAAGTTATTGTGGAAGGCTTCGTGAAGTTTGATTATGAAATCACCCTTCTGACGGTCCGTCATGCAGGAGGCACCAGCTTCCTGGAACCGATCGGACATCATCAGGTGGATGGAGACTATCAGGAAAGCTGGCAGCCTCAGGCAATGAGTGCGGAAGCCAAAGCAAAAGCACAGGATATTGCCGGTAAGATCACCGGTGCGCTGGGCGGATACGGTATCTTCGGCGTGGAACTTTTCATCTGCGGAAACGATGTGATCTTCAGCGAAGTCAGCCCCCGTCCCCACGATACCGGTATGGTCACGATGATCAGTCAGGACCTTTCCGAAATGGCGCTCCATGCAAGAGCGATCCTCGGTCTGCCCATTCCCAATATTGCATTCCATGGTCCCTCCGCCTCCAAAGCGATCGTGGTGGAAGGCGAGTCCGATCAGGTCTCCTTTGAAAATATTGAGGAAGTTCTGGCAGAACCGGATACAGCTATGCGTATCTTCGGTAAAGGCAGCGTGAACGGTCACCGCCGTCTGGGCGTCCTCCTCGCCCGCGGGAAGGACACGGACGAAGCGCTGGCAAAAGTCTTCCGGATGCGCGAAAAGATCCAGGTGAAACTGTAAGCGATCCGGTAAAGAGCTGATGGCGCAGCAACGGCAGGCGCGGTCCTGCCGGAGCGCCGCAGCGCTCCGGCGCTCCGGCGCACAAAAAAACGCACAGGCAAAAACACCTGTGCGTTTTTTTGTGCAAGCCCGTTCGGGCTTGGGACCGCGCCTGCCGTTCAGCTGCGCCGTTTCTTCAGAATTCCGGCTGCGACCTCATTATTGCAGGGAGTATTGCCGGTTTCGAGGGCGAGGTTCACCACATCTGCCATGGCGTCGTCATAGACCTGACCGAGGTAGTGGGCATCGGAGTTGACGATCACCCGGACTCCGCCGTATGCTCCCGCCAGTTCCCAGAAGCGGCGGCAGGGATAGCATCGTTTTCCGCGGATCCCGTTGGCGTTGACTTCCAGGGGGATATTGTATTGTTTCGCAGCGCAGAAGATTTCGTTGAACCAGCTTTCCAGTTCGCTGTCTGTAGTTGCCTGTTTGTTCATGAATGCGTCCGGATGAGCGATAAAGTCATAGACTTCGCTTTCGATCATGGCAAGGGTGGTATCCACGAAACTGCGGATTGATTTTTTATCCGGGATGAACCCGGCAAAATGCAACCGTTTATCGCCCATTTCGGTATAGTGTGCGGACCCGGCAAAGTAATCCAGCCGGAACTTCTCCCGGTATTCCTGATAAAAATCTTTACCCAGATCTTTCCGCCATTCGATCTCCAGACCCCGCAGGATATTCAGATCTTTGTACTGTTCCTGAGCGGCATCCAGAGCGGCGCTGTATTCGGGCATCATGGCATACTTCATGCGGTCGCCGAACCCGAAATCATCGGGGTATGGTCCATGATCGCTGAAACCGATGCTGTCTGCGTGTCCGATGATTTCTGCGCAGTAATCGGCGGGCAGCCCGGTGCTGTGTCCGCAGAATTGACAGTGTGTGTGCAGGTTGACCAGTTTCAAATCTTCCGGCTTGACTCTTTCCATAATATTGCCCGTTTCCTGTTCCTTGTGTTTTCTGTGACGCCTCTAATGTAGCACAGAAATCCATTTTTTCAAGGTCAGAGAACCAGTGTCAGAGCCATAACCAGCATCCCGCCGATCACCCCGGCGATGGCAATATGGTGTTCGCCGTATTCCTCAGAAAGAGGCAGGAGTTCATCAAAAGCAATATAGACCATGATCCCTGCAACGGCGGCAAAAGTGAACATCATGACAGCTTCGGTCAGGAACGGCATCAGCAGCAGCCATGCGATGAGTGCGCCTGCCGGTTCTGCCAGACCGGAAAGAAACGAGTAAGTAAATGCCTTTTTCCGGCTGCCGGTGGCATGGTACATCGGAACGGAAACGGTGATCCCTTCCGGAATGTTGTGGATCGCAACCGCAATGGCGATGGAGATCCCCGTTTCCGGGTTCAACAGTCCAGCCATAAAGACAGCCATTCCTTCGGGAAAGTTGTGGATCGCCAGGGCGAGGGCAAAGAGAATACTGCTCCGCAGCATCTTATCCTTGTGTTTGGGTGAGTCCATTTCTTCCACTCCCCGGACTTCATGGGGATTTTCGCCGCCGGGGATCAATTTGTCGATCAGCATAGCGAGAAGCATTCCGCCGAAGAAGAATCCCGTTGTCGCCAGACCGCCGGACCGGGATCCGTAAACTTCTCCCAGATGGGCGTGCGCTTCAGCCAGCAGTTCCACCAGTGAGATGTAGACCATCATCCCTGCCGAGAAGCCCAGCGCACAGGAGAGAAATTTTGTGTTCGTGCGTTTGAAGAAAAAAGCAATCACGCTGCCGGCACCCGTCGCCAGACCGGCGACCAGCGTCAAACCAAGACTCCAAAGGATCGTTTCAGTGGTGTAAAGTTCCATAATATTTTTATCATCCTTTCCAGATAGTTGAATGTTTATTATCAAAATACAACAAAAATTGCGCTTTACAATGGAAAAAAATCTCGAAAAACAGCAAAATCGTAAGATTTTACAATAAAAAACTATGCTTTTACAGCATTGTCCCCTTGCGATTTGGTAAAAACAATGTAAAATAATATCAGAAACACTTTATTTTCCAACAAAAAAGGCGGACCGGATAAACCGGAACGCCGGAACAATCAGGAGTTGACAACTATGGCAACAAAGAAAGCACCTGCGAAAGCAGCAGCGAAACCCGCAGTGAAGAAGGCAGCAGCCAAGAAGCCCGCAGTGAAGAAAGTCGAAAAGCTGGCGATCGATGGCGGCAAGAAAGTCTACAACGGCAAGTGGCCCGCATGGCCGACTTTCAATGAAACGACCTATGACAAGGTTGTTGACATCCTGAAGTCCGGCAAAGTGAACTACTGGACCGGCAAAGTCGGTATGGAATTTGAAAAAGCATGGGCAAAATGGCTCGGTGTCAACCACGCGATCAGCGTTGCCAACGGTACCTGCGCTCTCCACACGGCTCTCGCCAGCCTCGGCATCGGCCCCGGCGACGAAGTGGTTTGCACCTCCTACAGCTTCATCGCTTCCAGCTTCTGCACTCTCCAGGCTGGTGCTATGCCCGTGTTCGCTGACGTGACCACGGATCACACCATCGACCCGAAGGCGATCGAAGCCTGCATCACCGAACGCACCAAAGCCATCGTCGTCGTTCACCTCTACGGTATCGTTGCTGACATGGATCCCATCATGGAAATCGCTGCAAAGCACAACCTCTATGTTGTGGAAGACTGCGCACAGTGCTTCGGCGGTGTCTACAAAGGCAAAAAGGCCGGTACCATCGGTCACGTCGGCTGCTTCAGCTTCTGCCAGAGCAAACACTTCACCACCGGTGGTGAAGGCGGTATGGTCGTCACCAACGATGAAGACCTGGCTTGGGAATGCCGTTCCTTCCGCGACCACGGCTACGACGTCAAAGCGAAACTCAACCTCCTCGAAATGGAAGGCAAACAGCTTTACATCCACCGCCGCGTCGGCTTCAACTTCCGTATGACCGAAATGCAGTCTGCGATCGGTCTGGGCGAACTGGAACGCTTTGACAACTGGAACCTGAAGAACCGTATCCGCAACGGTAAGATGATCATCAAGGCCCTCAAGGATCACCCGCTGGTCCTCCATGTGCCCGTTGACACCAAGGATCGCCAGAACGCCTTCTGGTGGTGCCCGATCGTGATCGACCCCTCCAAGCTCAAAGACGGCATCGACACCAAGCAGTTCATCGCTGCAATGGCGGCTGAAGGTGTGGCTGTTTACAGCGTTCTCTGGCCGGAAATGTACAAGGAACAGGCTTACACCGACCGCAAGGGCTTCGGTGTGGCAAGCTATCCGTTCAACGATCCCAAGTCCAGAAACATCGACTACACCAAGTTCAACTGCAAGCAGGCGAACTGGATGACGGACCGTACCATCAGCTTCTTCACGCACCCGACCTACGAAGTGGAACACATCCAGGCATACATCGATGCCTTCAACAAGGTCGCCGCTGCTTACATGAAGTAAGTCATTCTCTCTCATAATTGAGACAGACCAAGGACGGCTTCCCGGCAGCGGGTGCCGTCCTTTTTCAACTTTCACTCAAGCTCAAGGAACAGAAAAATGGATAAGATCAGATATGCCATCATCGGTTTCGGCGGTATTGCTGAAAACCGCGTTGCAAAAGAAGGTTACGGCTGCGATAAGACCCGTTTCAACGGTCTGGAAAAAGCCGTTCTCACCGGTGCAACGGATATGAACCCCGCCCGCAAAGAAGCTGCTGAAGCTCTGGGACTCAAGTGGTACGACAGCATGGAAGCCATCCTTGCAGATGCGGACATTGATGCCGTTTATATCGCTACCAACAATGCCAGCCACGCCGCTCTTGCCTGTGCCGCTCTTGAAGCCGGCAAGCACGTGATCGTGGAAAAACCCGCTGCCACCAGCGTCGCCGATGCCCAGAAAATGGTGGACCTCGCCGCCGCAAAGGGGCTTTCTCTCTCTGTCGACCATATGATGGTCAACAACGCCTGGAACATCAAGGCGCAGGAAGTTATGGCAGCCGGTACCCTCGGTACGGTGAATGACAGCTGCTTCCACATGGAATTTGCCTACGGTTACGATCCGGCAGAAGCCGCCACCTGGCGCTGTAGCAAGATCGAAGAAATGGGCGGTCCCATCGGTGACGTTGCCAGCCACTGCTTCTATGTGGCGGAATTCGTTTTCGGCAAGAAGATCGCCAAGATCGCAGCTGTCTATTATCCGAAAGTTATGCCCATTGTTGCTGAAGACGGAGCCTATATCAAATTCTTCTTTGAAGACGGCACGCAGGGCAGCGTCCGTGCCTCCTTCAGCGAATTCCGCGGCGGTCTCGGCGGCACCCTGACCAACCTGGGCTTTGAACTGTACGGCGATAAAGCAGTTCTCCGCAGCTTCGGCAGTATGTTCCAGCTCTCCGGTCATGAAGG
This sequence comes from Lentisphaerota bacterium, assembly GCA_015061915.1. Taxonomy (GTDB): domain Bacteria; phylum Verrucomicrobiota; class Lentisphaeria; order Victivallales; family UBA1829; genus SIG77. The sequence goes on from SUVR01000009.1 coordinate 18,973, forward strand.
CGAACCCTGCCGTATGAGACTGGAACTGGATGACCTGGGCAAGGTGCAGGAAATCGCTCCCGCTCCGATCCAGAACATCTATCAGACGCTGATCGAACACCACGCAGAAAGCATCCAGAACAAGACTCCGATCAATGCGGAAGATGCAGTTCACAACCTGAAGCTCTGTGCAGCAGCTCACGAATCCGCACAGAACGGCGGCAAGATCATCAGCCTTTGAGGGTGAAACGATGAAATGCGGTTTTGCAAGAGAGATCATCACGCCCAAAATCGGAGTGCCCCTCTGCGGGTACTTCGATCCCCGTCCCAACGATGGCGCGTTCGATGAACTTTATATCCGTGTTCTGGCTCTGGAAATGGCGGATGGCGGAATGTGCGCCATCCTTTCTGCCGATGTCTGCTTTATCGCCAACGATCTGATCGAACGCTGCAAAGCGGAAATGGCGAAAGCCGGGATCGACTGGGCAGATCAGGTGCTGTTCAGTGCAACACACTCACACACTGCTCCCTATCCGGACCGCTTTTTCGGGGATGATCCCGATGAAGAATGGCTGCAGACTTTTGCCGAACGCAGTGCCGCTGCCGTGAAACGGGCAGCCGCCAATCTGCAGGAGAGCGAATTCTGTACCGGTAAAACATTCTGTGATACACTGGCGTTCAACCGCCGGTACTGGATGAAGGATGGCTCCGTGCTGACCAATCCCGGGAAACTGAATCCGGAGATCGTCAAGCCGGAAGGCGCAGTGGATTATTCCATCCCCATGCTGGCGTGGAAGATTGGCGGAAAACTGGCGGCTCTGATCGTCAATATCGTCAATCATACCGATACCATTGCGGGCAACACGGTTTCCGCTGACTGGCCCGGCAGAATGGAACGGGAGATCCAGAATCAGCTCGGTTACGATGTGCCGGTCATCACCCTCATTGGTGCTTCCGGGAACATCAACCATTTTGATAACTCCACGGACCGGGATCAAGCCAGCTTTGAAGAAGCCAAACGGATCGGTAAGGAATATGCCGCAAAGATCGTTCCGGCTCTGGCTGACCTGAAAACGGTCGGGTCTGCCGGCGTCAAACTGGTCTCTGACAAGATCACGATCCCCTATACGGTCATTACGGATGAGGAAGTTGCAAAGGCGAAGGAAGTTCTTGCCAAGCCTTTCGACCCCAACGAAGAAGCAGAAATGACGGCTTCCGGTCTTGCCCGTGGCGAAGGTCCGGTGGCACGATTCTTTGCGGATCAGCTGCTGACTTTTCGTGAAACTTGTGTGGGTGCACGGGAATTCCGTCTGCTCTCCATTCAGTTCGGGGATAACGCGGCGATCGTGACTCTGCCGGGTGAACCGTTTACTGAAATCGGTCTTGCCATCAAGGCGGCGTCCCGCTTTGAGACTACGGTTGTCTCTGCGCTCTCCATGGGTGAATGTGGCTACATTCCCCTGCCGGAATGTTTCGGCAGAGGTGGCTACGAGATCCTGCCTGTGGAAGGCGGCGGACCTGCTCACGACACGGCACCGCGTCTGATCGAAGCGGCATCTGCGCTCGTGAAGTAACCGTTTTTCCGGACAGTCCATTTACAAAAAAACGAAGCACAACCGAAATGGCTGTGCTTCGCTTTTTTGATCCCCGGATGAGGTCGCCGTGCGCCAAACAAACGAAGAGCAGTTGAGGCGCACAAAGAAAGCAGTCCTTTGGACTGTTACTTGACAGTGGTCTTGCCGGCGACCCGTTCAAACCAGCCGGCGGCGATTTTGGGCCAGTTTGCCACGGGTTTCCCCGTCCGCAGGATGCCATAGCCGTGTCCGCCTTCGGCAAAGAGGTGCATTTCTGCGGGACGCTTTGCCCGTTTCATGGCGAGATACCAGGAAAGGGAACATTCCACCCGGATCTCATCGTCTTCCGTCTGGAGGAGGAACATGGGCGGTGTGTTTTCGTCGATTTTGAATTCCGGATTCAGGTTCAGGTCCGGATCGCACAGGTATGCGGGATAGATCAGGGCGGCGAAATCCGGTCTGCAGCTCAAATCATCGATCGCATCCATATTTTCATACGGCACCGGATCGGCGGGTGCGGCAACGGTGGCGGTCAGGTGCGCACCGGCGGAGAAACCCATGATCCCGATCTTTTCCGGATCCACATTCAGTTCTGCGGCGTTGGCACGGATGAGCCGGATGGCACGGCAGGCGTCTGCGTGAGCCGCCGCCCGGTTGTCCGGTACCCGGTACTTCAGAAGAAACGCACTGAACCCGATGCTGTTGAAGTAGGAACACAGGTCGATCCCTTCATGGTTCCACGCGAGGATCCCGTATCCGCCGCCGGGGCAGACGATCACGGCGGGGTGTGGACCTCTGCCGCTGACGGGGTAGTACGTGATGCTGGGGCAGGTCACATCGGTGAGCCGTGTGATCCCGTCATTGCTGTCCAGAAAATGCTCGGTCCGTTCTGCTTCTTTGCCGTCGGTGAAGGGCATATTGCCGTTCCAAAGGGGGATCTCCTGATAACGTTCAAAACTCATTGTTGTTACTCCTTGATACCTAAAAAGTTCAGAATATTTCTCTTAACTGCATTGCGGAAGGTCTTACGGAAGGGGTTGCGGTCTTCCGTGGAAAGTTTTTCCAGCCCCTCCCACATAAAGCCTTCATAGTCACCGTACTGTTCCTGCAGACGGTCGAACATTTTGCGGTCGAAATCGATGATATACTTTGCCCATTGGACATCATACGCATTGGCATGGCGGTCGATACCGAAGAGCAGTTTGTCCTCGATCCCGTAGCGGTTGAGAACGAGTTTCTTGAAAATGTCGTCCCGGTAAAAATCTGCTGCGCCCGGAGAGGAATCAATATACATGACAGCGGCATCTTTATTGATGATATGCGTGTTGGCGAATTTACCGAAGAGGGCGGTACATTCATCGGTCCAGGGCCAGGAGACGTGCGCCAGCGCAAAACGGATCCGGGGCACTTCCAGCATACATTCAAAGTTGCCGGGGCGGTTCCAGTTGGCAGTGGGTTCGCCGCCTTCCCACAGGATCCCGGAGTGGAACAGCAGAGGCATATCCAGTTCCGCCATTTTCCAGTATGCGGTCAGACCTTCCACCGGCATATACCGGTTGCAGATGACCTTGAAGCCTTTGATCCCGGCATTTTTGGCATATTCCACCTGTTCCACAGCGTTCGGCAGGGTGGGATCGATCCAGAGGAACGGATAAAAATTTTCCAGTTTTGAACAGAAATCCAGCACATGAGTGACCCGGTCTTTCCATTGCATGGGTTCTATGCCCCGCCACTTGACCGTGGTTTCCGGCGGCATACTGAAAATGATCCCGCCGCTCACGCCGGATTCCTTTGCCTTTGACCGGAAAATCTCCGGTCCTTCCGTATTTCTCGGCATCAGGTGGATATGGCAATCGTAAATCTCAAGATCCTGCATGATCTTTCTCCTTATGATGTGCAAGCATTACTGCCTGCCATTTAAAAATTCCAGAATGTTTTTCTTAACTGCGTTGCGGAAAGTCTTGCGGAACGGGTTGCGGTCTTCCGTGGAAAGTTTTTCCAAGCCCTCCCACATATAGCCTTCATAGTTTCCGTACTGTTCCTGCAGACGGTCGAACATCTTCCGGTCGGTATCGATCACGTGTTTTGTGTGCCGGATATCGTACGAATTTGCCAAACCATCAACCCCGAACATCAGTCTGTCTTCGATTCCGTACCGGTGGAACACAAAATTCCGGAAAATCTCATCCCGGTAGAAATCCGGTGCGCCGGGAGAGGAATCCACATACATATCGGGTGTGTCCTTTTTGCAGAGGCGGGTATTGGCGAATTTGCCGAAGAGGGCGATACATTCATCGGTCCAGGGCCAGGAGACGTGTGCCAGTGCGAAGCGGATCCGGGGCACTTCCAGCATACATTCAAAGTTGGCTGGACGGTTGAAATTCGTGCTGACTTCGCCGCCGTCCCACAGGATCCCGGAGTGGAACAGAACAGGCATATCCAGCTCCGCCATTTTCCGGTATGTGTTCAACCCGTCTGCGGGCATATACCGGTTGCAGAGGACTTTGAATCCTTTGATTCCGGCATTTTTCGCGTATTCCACCTGCTCAATGGCATTTGCCTGCGTGGGGTCGATCCGGTAGAACGGATAATAATTCTCCAGTTTTGAACAGAAATCCAGCACGTGTGCGATCCGGTCTTTCCAAGGCATGGGGTGTTCCCCGCAGACCAGTGTGGTTTCGGGCGGCATACTGAAAATGATCCCGCCGCTGATCCCTGCTTCTTTTGCTTTGGAACGGAAAATTTCAGGTCCGTCCGGATGATCCGGCATCAGATGGATGTGGCAATCGTAAATTTCAAGATCCTGCATACTTTTCTCCTTGGTTCTTGTGCTTTGGAAAAATCTACCACACATTTCAGGCATTTCAACGAAAAAGAACAATTTTTATTTGACTTTTTTGCGCGCAGGCTGTATTATAAACTGTTTTTTTCTTACTAAATTTGCGAAAGGCTGGAATGAAAACATATTTGGCAATCATAATCACTTTGTGTCTGCTGTTCAGCGGGGCTCTGCTCCCTGCGCAGTACCACGCTCCCATATTGGATTTGGATTTTGTATCAGTGCCGGGGAAATGCAGCTCTATCACCGGCAGTAACATCAGCCTTTCCGACCGGGATGAAATTGAATTTCTCAAACAGGGCGGTTTGCGGATCGATGAGAAAAAGGCGTACTTTACATCTCATCTCCGCAGTGAGCGTTTTGATGGCAGAACGCTCTCCGGTTGTTTCCGGGCTTCCTTTGATGCCGATGGTTTTGAAGATGACGATGTCCGGAAATTGTCTTTCGGTATGTTGACTTTGAGCTTGGATGAAAACCGGATCCCTTCTCTCACATTTCAGGCGAAAGTAGGGGATCTGTTGGGACCGGATTTTACGCTCCGGGGAAGAACACCGGTTCAACTGGATACCGTTCATTGTTTTACATTCCGTTATTCTGTGCGGGAACGCCGGGCAGAATTTTTCATGGATGGAGAACTGCAGGCGGCAGCATACGGTTTTCTTCCCCTGCTGGATATCCGGTCTGTGGTTTGCGGTAAGGATTTTATCGGAACGCTGGAAAATGTACGGTTCTATGAAGGTTCGCTGGAGGTTGAGGAGCTGATGATCCAACCGGTTTCCCGGGTAGAACGGAATGATTATCTGACATCTATGCAGAATGCAGCAGATCGCCGGTCCAATCTGTACCTGACCAATCTCTGCCGGATGGTGCTGCAGGCAAATCTGACAGAACGGGCTCTGACCGTAAAGGATTGGGCGGGAATGCAGCGTCGTGCCGGAGAACTGGAAGCGCTTTCCAGTGCATTTCAGAAGGAGGAGGGAGTGATCCGGGATAAGATCCTGACAGCATTCGCGGTCACGCCCCGGCAGCTGGCAGATTTTACACCCTATACGATGCCGCCGCTGTCCGATCTGCTCAAACGGGAACTGCGCCTCGTTGCAGCACAGAACGGCAGAGATTTTATGCCGTTTATTATCTATCCTTTCGCAAAGATCCCTGAGTTGAAAATTGTTCCCGGTGATCTGAAAAGCAAAGAAGGAAATACGATCCCCGCATCGGCAGTGCGCGTGTTGGTCCTTGCAAGGAGATTTATCAATCCGGCGCAGGATCCCCACCTTTATATGCCGGTCCATGGCAGTATCCTTGTGCCGTATGCTTTCACCACGGATGAAAATATCGTGCGGATCGACGAGACAAAACGGATCAATCAGTTCCGTATTTCTTATCCGGATGGAGATGTGTGGATGGAATGTAACGGCTTGATCGAACCGCGCTTCCGGAAGCCGGCACCCCCTACGCTGGAACATACCTCCATGCCGACCCCCTGTGCTGCAAAGGCGTTTCTTGTGGAAGTCACTGCCAGAGCCCCTGCCGGTGTTTATACCGGATCGCTGAACCTGCTGGCTGATGGCAGAGATGCCGGCGAGATTCCACTGCAGATCCGCGTTTTGCCATTCCGGATCAAGGAACAGCCTGTCGATTCCGGCTTCCCTTATGATGAACCATATACTGCACTCCGTTTTCCCTCATGGGATGCGCAGGGATATGCTGATTTGCTGCTTCAACTTTGTATCGTTCAGATGAAACAGCCTGCCAAGGCAAAATTGGCGCAAGAATATCGCCTCTGGCTGGAAAAACAGAATATAACGGAGAATTCCGATCACTTGCGCCTGGAGATTATGGAACGCATTATGAAACTGACGGAGAAAAAATGATGAAGAAACTTTATATGCTCCTGACCTTTTTTCTTTTGTTTCAGCTGACTGCGGCAGAGCAGATCCCGCTTTTGACGATCCCCTGGAAACCGGTGCCGGATCAGACCGAGCTCTTTGCCCAGTCTGAAAAACGGTATGACATTTCCTGCAACAATTATGGTCTGACACTTTACATCCGTGAAGAAACAGCCGGAGAAAATCTCCGTGTGCTGGTTGCTCCCGGCAGAGAGACGGAACCGGGCTATTTGGCAATTACCTGCAAAACACAGCCGAAACGGAGTATGGAAACCGGATTTCACGGTGTGCCGGGGCTTTTTTCGGAAAACATTGAGGCAGAATGTCGACGGGACAGTACCGGAAAAAGTGTTTGCCGTATCACAGTCCCCTGGGAAAATTTGAGTACGATCCTTCCGGAAAAAACATTGCGGGTTGTGATCGGAAGAAATTATCTTCCCGTGCAGATGCCGAAAGAATATTTGACTGCCAAAAAAAGTATCGAAGATATGATTTGTGCCGCTTTTCAGGCGAAGACTTATCTTCAGATCCAAAGAGACAATAACAGGCGATACAAAGAAACACTGCAACAGCATCTGGATGCGATTGGAAATGACTCATCCAAACGGGTGCGCTATCTCCGTGCAGTCTTTACAGAGGTGGTCCCGTGAAAAGATACCTTTTTCTTGCTCTCCTGATGGCAGGCTGGCAGCTCGGCGCAGAGAATGTGCAGGATATTTTGAAGAAGAACAGCGATCCCGCATTGCGCTATACACAGAAGCTGGAAAATTTCAATGCCGCAGCGGCACTTGCCGGAGACGATTCCGGCTTGCGGAAACTCTGTTGGATCAACCGATTTTCTTTTACCAATGAACGGATCATGCACAACGCCGTTCAGGAAATGCTTGCCGACCGGAAATTGAAAGAAGAGCATCGGGCGGAGATCTTTGCCGTGCTGTTCCGATCCTATGGCTTTGCAGGGGATCCGGAGGCTGCTCTTCAATTTTTCCGGGAGCGGATGGAGAAAACATACGGACAGGCCAAAGTCCGTTACGCCGTGTTGATCGCTATGATCTATGACGAAATGTATCGGATCGATGGCGAACCGACGAAACATGATTGTCTGGAAATGGTCAAAGTATTGGAAGGTGCCCGTATGCCGGATGTGGCACAGGATCCGGAACTGAACTGGTATCTGGCAAAGGCACACATGAAACTGGGTAATCTGAACTCTGTGAATGATGCCTTACAGATCCTCCGGAAAAACAGACCGGGGAATGTCAGCGCGGGTGCGGTGTTTGAATTGAGCGGGGATCTGCTCCGGGCGCAACGGCTTTATGCGGAGGCATATCAGGAGTATGGCAGGGCGTCTGCCGCAGAATTGCGCATCAGCGCCCTCTGGAAACAGGCGGAATGTGCTATGCTGGAACAGCAGTACGGTCATGCACTCGCCGCTTTGGAGCGGATTCCGACGGAACAGTTGGATGTCGGAGACCGTCAGCTTTTGGACGAACAGAAGAAAAATCTGAGAAAACGTCTGAAAAGATAAAAACAAATCTTGTATATGTGTTGTCTATACTGCAGGGAGGTAAAAATAATGAACAACACATTACAAAACATCTACGCATGGAAACAAGAAATTGATCACCACTTGACACGGGAGGGTGGTCTCCCGACAGATGAACTGGATTATCTGCTTCGGCGCGGGTTTGCCGGAGAAGAACTCCTGATGATCTGTTCGGGTTATCCCGGTTACGAACGTCAGTACATCGCTCACCGTTGTTTTCTGACTGCTTTGCAGGAACAGGATCAGGATCGGCAAGTACAGCCTTTTCTGCTGCGGTGGATGAAACAGCATGATCAACTCTATGATCGGTCCTTTCAGGAGTATTTCATTGTCTGGGAGCAGGAAAAACTTTACAGCGACCAGTTTCAGGAAAGTCCGGAATGTGAGCAGTTGAAAGAGAAGATCCGCCGAATGAAGTAACCGCCGGTAGCGGCAGTAGAGTGGCTCACTCTATGCAGCAAAAAATGAGCGTGTCAAATTTCTTTTGTGGGGAAAAGAACCTCTCTGTGATGAAGATTCTTTTCCCCGTGCCATTTTATAAAACAAAACAAATAAAAAAGGCTGCTGCATTTGAAATGCAACAGCCTTCGTTTTTTGTATCTGTATGAACCGGATCAGTAAATCACGGGATAGCTGACCTTGTTCATATCATAGTTGTGCCATTTGCGCTTCGGTGCGGGTGCTTTTTTCTTGAAGAGCCATCCGTTTTCCGCTTCCTGTTTTTTCTTCAGTTCGGCGGCCTTCTTTGCATCAGCAGCCTTCTTCAGTTCAGCGGCCTTCTTTGCTTCTTCCGCTTTCTTCAGTTCAGCGGCTTTTTTCAGCTCAGCTTTCTTTGCGGCAACACGTTTACTTTCCGCTTCAGCCTTTGCTTTATCAGCTGCTCTCTTGGCATCAGCAGCCTTCTTCAGTTCGGCAGCTTTCTTTTCGGCTTCCTGTTTTTTCTTCAGTTCGGCAGCTTTCTTTGCTTCTTCTGCTTTGCGCTTTGCTTCAGCAACTTTCTTTGCTTCTTCCGCCTTCTTCAGTTCAGCGGCTTTCTTTGCTTCTTCTGCTTTGCGCTTTGCTTCGGCTTCCTGTTTTTTCTTCAGCTCGGCAGCTTTCTTTGCTTCTTCTGCCTTCTTCAGTTCGGCAGCTTTTTTCGCCTCAGCAGCCTTCTTTTCTGCTTCCTGTTTTTTCTTCAGTTCAGCAGCTTTCTTTGCTTCTTCTGCTTTGCGCTTTGCTTCCGCTTCCTGTTTTTTCTTCAGTTCGGCAGCTTTCTTTGCTTCTTCCGCCTTGCGCTTTGCTTCGGCTTCCTGTTTTTTCTTCAGTTCAGCAGCTTTCTTTGCTTCTTCCGCCTTGCGCTTTGCTTCGGCTTCCTGTTTTTTCTTCAGTTCGGCAGCTTTCTTTGCTTCTGCTTTTGCTTCTGCTGCCAACATCTTCTGGGTCTTTACTTTTGCCGGAGGCGGGGGCAGTGGGGCAATAGCACTGCAGATCCCGGAAATTCCGGCGATCATAACAACTGCGATCAGTTTTTTCAACATTTGTGATTCCTTTCGGTCTGTACCGTGTGGTATGTTTTGTTACTTTGTTAATATAAACATATATATCCATTTTGTAGAAATAACAAGTGCTGTACGCAAAAAAAAGCAGAAAAAAATACAGATAGATGAAAAATTTTCATGTTTTTTGTACTGTCACTTGAAGTTTTGAGAAAAAGAGCTATTTTTATTTACAGTACGATAAACTTGTTTGAGGAGTATGGACGATGAAAAAAGTCTTTGTTACTGGCGGTGCCGGTTATATCGGCAGTATCTGTACCGAGTATCTGTTGAACCACGGATATGAAGTCACTGTGTTTGACGGTCTTTTTACCGGTCACCGGAAAGCGGTGGATCCCCGGGCGAATTTTATCTACGGAGATCTTGAAGACCGGGACTTTCTGTTCAAGTGTTTGTGCGAAGAACAGTATGATGCTGTGATGCACTTTGCGGCATTCTCTCTGGTGGGTGAGTCGATGACGAATCCCGGCAAATACTTCAAGAACAACCTCGGCAACGCCATCAATCTGGCAGATGCAGCCATCAAGGGCGGTGTGAAACGGTTTGTGTTCTCCAGTACGGCTGCCACCTTCGGCAATCCCACGGAAGTTCCGATCTGCGAAACGACTCCTCAGAATCCCATCAACCCCTATGGCGAATCCAAGCTGTGCTTTGAAAAAGCGCTCCGCTGGTACAGTGATGTTCACGGGCTGAAATATGCGGCACTCCGTTACTTCAATGCCGCCGGCGCCAGCGAAAAATTCGGAGAAGACCACAATCCGGAATCTCACCTGATCCCCATTCTTCTGCAGGTCGCTGCCGGAAAACGGGATCATGCCATGCTTTTCGGCGATGACTACGATACGCCGGATGGAACCTGTATCCGTGACTACATTCACGTGCTGGACCTTGCGCAGGCGCACGAAAAAGCGCTGTATGCACCGGAAAGCGGACATTACAATCTTGGTACCGGATCCGGTTACAGTGTCAAGCAGATCCTGGATGCCGCCCGCAAAGTCACCGGTCATCCGATCCCGGCGCAGGTCGTACCCCGCCGTCCCGGCGATCCCCCGACGCTCATTGCCTGTTCGGACAAAGCCCGTTCGGTCCTCGGTTGGAAGCCTCAGTTTGAAGATCCGGAACTGATCATTGAATCGGCGTGGAAGTGGCGCCTCGCTCATCCCAACGGATACGAAGATTGATCTATGGCACAACTTTGGCACAGACTCGGTCCTTTTACCGTCTTTGACCTGGAAACGACCGGCATGAGCCCCACGCGGGACCGCATTGTGGAAATCGGTGCGGTCCGTGTGGAGGTGGATGGTACGATCCACCGTTTTGAAACGCTGGTCAATCCCTCTGTGCCGATCCCCTATCAGGTCATGCAGGTGCATGGCATTACCAATGAAATGGTAAAAGATGCCCCGAAGTTTACAGATGCGGCGTATGCTTTTCTGGATTTTATCAAAGGTTCAAAACTGGTCGCACATAACGCCAGGTTTGATCTCGGATTTATGCAGGAAAGCCTTGCCCGGGTCGGGCTGCCCCTGTTGAAAGGGGGCGCTTATGACAGCATTGTGTTGATCCGGAAAGCTTATCCGAACCTGCCCAGTTACCGTTTGCAGGCACTGCGGACGGCTCTTTCCCTGCCGGACGACTACCCCGGCGAAGCTCATCGTGCCGGATTTGATGCCGAAATGACTATGGCGGCGTTTGCTATGGCGATGAAACGTTTGTATGAACTGTATCCGGAACCGGATACCACCCTTTGATCAACCCCAGAGACGGGCGATCCCCGCAACTGCCGCCGTTTCCACCCGCAGGATCCACGGACCGATCCGCATAGCGGCAAAACCGGCTGCACGCATCATCTCCTCCTCCTGCGCAGAAAATCCGCCTTCCGGACCGACAAAGAATCCGATTTGTTCCGGCATCTGCTCCGGCATGGCGGATTCGTACGGCGAACCGAACACATTAAGTCCGCAGGTATTGACTGCATCTTTGAGCGCATCTGCAAACTTCATCGGTTCCTCCAGAACCGGGAGAAAAGCGTTTCCGGACTGCTTGCAAGCCTCAAACAGCAGGTCCGTCTGACGATCTGCTGAATCTTTGTCCGGGATCACCACTGCGTGTTCACAGAGGATCGGCACGATCCGGTATACGCCCAGTTCTGTGGCTTCACGCAGGATCTGATCCATCTTCTGCCGCCGGGGCGGAGCAAGGTAGAGATGCAGTTTCCGTGCCGGGCGTTCGACCTTGCGGACGTCCTGTATGGTCAGCCGTTTGTCAGCCGTCACCACGGCATTGCCGAGGGTTCCTTTCCCGTCCAGCAAACCCACAACATCACCGGTACGGGCGCGGAGGATCTTGAAAAGGTGTGAAGCCTCGGAACGATCCAGGTCAATGGTATCGCCGGCGGTACATACTGCAAGGTCATTGTAGCGGAATCTGGGCATATTCTGAAATTTTTTTGATTTTTTTTAAGGTTATTGTAAGAAATGGGACAACATTTGTGTATATCATAATGAGCACTTCAAATGGACTTTACTACGATCCGGTATCGGCGCAGCGTTCCAGTGGGGACCGGAACAATGCGTTTAGTAGATCCCAGGTAAAGTACAGGGAAGTCAGCCGGGCGCCTTCTGCGTGCAGTTTCTGCCGCCGGGGTGCCTTCTCTTTTTAAACTACACGCAGTTCCGCATTTTTCAACACGGGACTGCGTTTTTTCTTCTGGTTTTTCAGTGCTTACTGTGCCAGCCACCAGTAGGTCCGGTTCCATTCATTCCGGAGTCCGGCTGCACCCGTAACCGCAAGAGTTGCCGCCATTGCGCCGGTCAGAAGACGGACTGCTACCACGTGTCTGCCGGGTGCCAGCTCCACATCGCAACAGTGATTGAACGCGATGACCGGAGAAGCTCCGTTCCCGTCATCGCCGGTGGAGTAGATCTCCTTTCCATCGATCCACAGCGTTCCCCACCAGTCGAAACCGCAACCGATGGTGCTGACTCCGCCTGCCGTTTCCAGTGTGGTAAAGACCCATACCGCCCGTTTTTCACCCGATCCTTTGAGAACGGTACTCAGATCAAGCACGCCGTTTTCCGCAGTGACACATTGTGCCGGGACCGTTTTCCCGTTGAGGGTCAGAGATTCCGGAATTGTTTTGAGTTCTCCAACGGTCGGAAGCGGATCTGTTTCAGTAAATGTACCAAAGACTTTCCACTCGTTGTTGATCACGGCGTCGCCGCAAATCGGAATTGGCGCCACTTCCTGTTTCCAGTCCATGGGCTGACTTTCCACTTTCCCGCTGCCTTCTTTCCAGCGACAGCCCCCGTGATAAATGGCGCCGACTTTTTTCAGGTCCAGCGGCTTGTACCCGATCTCTTTTCTGCCCCGTTCCTGCGCTTCTTCCAGCGTCAGGTTCAGTTCCCGGATGACCAGATTTTTGCCGAAGGTCGTTTTGCAGCCCGCAGCCCAATGCTGATCGCCGCAGAGACAGAGTACATTTTTCTCCACATAGTTGGTTCCGTTCCAGTCCATCACATTTTTCAGTTCTGGGTAGCGGGTCAGGTAAAGCTCATTGAAGTAAAACGCAGAATTGCTGTTCCCGTTCCGCATATTGATAAAGTGCCGGTTGTAGGGGCTCCAGCCGCCGCTGATGGCATATCGGCAGTCGAAGAACAGGTTGTCATGGATCCGGTTATCCCGTCCGCTGTTCATCTGAACGGCGCCGAAATGCCCGTTGGAACAGCGTTCAAAGATGTTGCCGTAGATCTCCGCCCCGCTGATCATATCATCCAGCCGGATCCCGGCAGCACCGCAGACCACTTTTTCCGAGTAGCGTTTTCCGATCTCATGGATATAATTGTACCGGAAGACCAGCCCCCGGTAAGTGGGATTCCCCATGGTGTCCGTTGCGCCCTGGTCGTCCGATTCCAGGTCAACGGAGTGGATGTCGTTGTACTCCACGATCATATCGTTGCCGTCGATCCGGATAGCACTGGAGGGGCAGTTGTACATGGTGTTGTTGGCAATAATGTTGCCGCAGCCGAAGATCCGCAGCGGCGGAGTGTAGGTGTGGACCAGTTTCCCCGTATCGTGCAGGTGATTGTTCCGGATCTCGTTCTCTTCCGGTGTCAGCGTTTCCCGGTTGGTTTCGCACCGGATATCAACGGCGGTCCTGCCGAGCGAATGGATGTCATTATCCACGATCCGGCAGCGGAACGAGTCTCTGACATACAGTCCGATCCCGGCGAAGCGGGTGATTTCGCACCCGGCGATGAGGACATCTTTGCAGTTCCGGATCACAAGGCCGTTGAGGCGCCCTGCATCGAAGTCCAGATCCCGGATCGTGAGTTTTTCCGTCCGTTCCGCACAGATCATTTCCTGATCGAACATACCGATCTCCAGCGTTACCTCCTCAATGGGGCAGGGCGGAATGAAGTACAGGATCCCGGTGGAGCGCCGCAGATAATATTCGCCCGGTTCGGAAAGTTCTTCCAGCAGATTGAAGGCGTAATAAGTGATCCCCTGCGTGTTGTCCATACCGCCGCAGGGAGTGGTGTACGCGTGTTCCATAATGAGCTGTTTCTTCTCCGGGTCGATCGTTGCCACCTTGATCGTGGCATCCGCCCACAGCCAGTGGAAGTACCCGAAAAGCCACAGCTCCTCTGCATTGATCCAGCGTTCGTGCCGGGGGGAATCGTATTCCAGAATGGAAGTCAGACCGCCGAACTCGCCCGCCTGAACCAGTGATTTCGGACGGAGAAAACCGGTCTTGGGCCAGCGGGAAAGTTCCAGCCGTTCACCGTTGCAGAAACATTCCAGCGCAGGGTGCGGGTCCTGCTTGAAACAGCCGTCCAGCTCCTGCAGTTTACCGAAGTCTGTGATACCGTTCTGCTTCAGGTCGCACTGATAGACTTTCCCCCGGGCTTCCTCCGGCAGGATGGCAAGAACTTCCGGATCGGTCACAAGTTCAAATCCTTTCAGCTCTTTTCCGCCATAAAGACGCGCCGTTCCCTGCGTTTCCCCACGGATCACCGTGTTGCTGTCCTCCCGGTCCAGCTCCAGTGTTTCCGTGACCGGATAAGTTCCCGGCAGCAGGATGATCTCTGCGGTTTCTGCGTCATCATCTTTTCTGCGCCAGTACCGGGCGGCATTCCGGGCGGCTTTCAGGGAGGCAAAAGGGTTTTCACGGGTCCCGGCGGCGTTGTCGTTCCCTGCGGACGAGATGTAAAAGGTGCGATTGCTCATACATATTCTCCAGTACTTGTTTTGTGATTTTGCTTCAATATAGTTTTGAACTGCGAGTAATGCAACAGGAAAATCGTAAAAAAGAGAGATGTAAGCGCCCGAAAAGGAGATGAATCCGGAAAAATCAGCAATTTTTCCGATCTTTTCTTGGAATTTCTGATTTTACGGTGGTATAGTAAGCCAAATATCTATTTATAACATTTTCAAGCAGGAGTTCTGAATATGAAAACGGTTTCTTACGGCCTTGGCAGACGCATCATCAACCCCACGCTTCCCGTGTCCCTTGCCGGATACTTCAATGTCCGGCGGCTGACGGAAGTTTTTGATGATATCGAAGTCCGGGCGATCGTGTTCCGGGAAGGCGGAAAACAGTTCCTTCTGGTCCAGTTTGACCTGATCACGGTGACGGAAGTCATGTACCGTAAAGTTATGGAGGCGATTGCGGATCTGCCCCAGTTCAATGAGGAAAATGTGCTGATCACGGCGGTCCATACCCATACTGCCCAGGACTACCGCCCCAGCTGCCCCATCTACGATCCTGCCGTGCTGGAAGAGATCATTCCTCATGCAAAAGCTGCGATCCATGATGCCGTGGCGGATCAGCGCTCCGGCACCGCCTGGTGCGGTATGACCTTTGATGACCGTTTTATCTTCAACCGCCGCTACTGGATGAAGAACGGTAAAGTCGTGACCAACCCCGGCAAGCTCAATCCGGAGATTGACCGCCCGGAAGGTCTGACGGATGCCGAAATCCCCCTCTTTGCCATCAAAAACGATAAGGGCGAAATCGATCTGCTGCTTGCCGGGATCGTGAACCATACCGATACCATCGGCGGCACCGAACTTTCTGCGGACTGGGTCGGTTTCCTCCATCGTTCGCTGGAAGAACACGAACTGGCACCCGGCGGCATGATGTGCCCGCTGGTCGGGGCGTCCGGAAATATCAACCACTTTGACGTCTCTACGGACATGAATCAGGCACAGTATGCGGAAGCACGCCGTCTGGGGCTGGGCTATGCGGAAACGATCCGTGCTGCCCTGAAAGATCTGCGTCCGGTGGAGGGCGAAACTTTCCGGATCATGTCTGCCATTGTGGAAGCCGGTCCTGCCGAAGTCAAACAGGAAGAGATCGATGATGCCAGGGCGACCGTGGAAAAATATAAAGATGTGCCGTCCCCTGCGGAAGCCGGGATCACGCTCACCAGCGAACATCTTGCCAACGGGGAACCCATCGCCCTGAAATATTTTGCGCAGTCCGTGCTGGATACGGTGGCGGCGAATCACCAGTACCGTTTCCGTTTGAGCGGACTTCAGATCGGCAATGTGGTCTTTGCGTCTCTGCCGGGCGAACCCTTTGTGGAAATCGGGCTGGAAGTGCGCAAACAGGTGTTCGGCGACAAGTGCTGTTTTGTTGTTTCCCACGGCAACGGCACGGGCAATTTGCAGGTGGGCGGCGGTTATATCCCCAATATCTGGAACTACGATCGGGGCGGATACGAAACTGAGATCCACTCCAATCCCTTTGAACGGGCAACTGCCGCAAAACTGGCAGACGGCTGGCGCAAAGCTGCCGGAAAGTAAAAAGAAAAAGGATGTGACGCCGTAACGCTCACATCCTTCCTTCCGGATCTTTCAAACGGAACTGTTGAACACAGTTCCGTTTTTTTGTATGTTCTTACTTCAGACCGAGGACATCCTGCATATCGTAGTATCCGCTTTGGGCGTTTGCGAGGAACTTCGCAGCACGGAGCGCACCTTTGGCAAAGGTATCGCGGCTGGATGCCTTGTGGGTCAGTTCCACCCGTTCACCGAGGGCGGCAAAAAGGACCGTGTGGTCGCCCACGATGTCGCCGCCGCGGACTGCGTGCATCCCGATTTCCTTCTTCGTGCGTGCGCCCACGATCCCTTCTCTGCCGTGACGGATGTCTTTCTCTATATCCAGTCCGCGCTTGGCACAAAGGATCTCCGCCAGTCTGGCAGCCGTGCCGCTGGGGGCATCCTTCTTCTGGTTGTGATGGGCTTCAATGATCTCGATGTCAAAGTCTTCGGAGAGGATGTCCGCAGCGATCCCGGAAAGATAGAACAGCAGGTTGACACCCACGCTGTAGTTGTATGTCTGTACGATCCTTGCGCCGTTGTCGGCGAGGGTATGAAGTTCGGCTTTCTGTTCAGCGGTCAGAGCGGTGGTGCCGATAACGATCCCTGCGCCTTTTTCAGCAGCAAGTTTCGCATTGTCCACCACGGCGCCGGTACTGAAGTCGATCACGGCATCCACTTTGCCACCGTTGGCAAAGGCTTCTTCCAGACTGGAAACGATCTTCACGCCGAGGACGCCCACGCCTGCCAATTCACCGGCATCGACACCGATCAGGCTGCTGCCGGGGTATTCCGTGGCACCAGCAAGTTCCAGCGCCGGATCTTCCGCAAGGTTGGCGACAAGCCGTCTGCCCATACGGCCGGCGGCACCTGTGATAATGATTCTCAACATATTTGCAATCCTTGTAATATTCTGTCAGATCTTGCTGACCATCTTTTCGGGCCGGACCACTTCATCAAATTTTTCGCCGTCGATCAGACCGGATTCCAGTGCGGCTTCCCGCAGGGTCTTGCCGGAGACATGGGCTTCGTGGGCGATCTTTGCTGCGTTGTCGTATCCGATCACCGGGCTGAGTGCCGTGACCAGCATGAGGGAGTTGTTCACGAGGGCGTTGATCCGTTTTTTATCTGCCTGCAGCCCGGCGAGCGCATACCTGGTGAAGTTGACGCAGGTATCGGTGAGCAGTCTGGCTTCGGTGAGGAAGTTGAAAACGATCAGGGGCTTGTAGACATTCAACTCAAAGTTGCCCTGGGATCCGGCGACGGCAATGGCGGTATCCAGCCCGATGACCTGTGCGCAGACCATAGTCATGGCTTCGCACTGGGTGGGGTTGACTTTTCCCGGCATGATGCTGGAACCGGGTTCGTTCTCCGGCAGGATCAGTTCGCCCAGACCGCAGCGGGGACCGCTCGCCAGCCAGCGGATGTCGTTGGCGATCTTCATCAGGGCGCAGGCAAGGGCTTTCAGGGCGCTGCTGGCAGCGACAAAGGCATCGTGTCCGGCAAGGAGGGCATACTTGTTTCTGCCGCTCTTGAAGGGCAGTCCGGTGGCTTCTGCAATATTGGCAGCCGCCTGTTCTGCAAAGCCTTCGGGTGCATTGAGACCGGTGCCGACTGCAGTGCCGCCGAGAGCCAGCTCATAAAGTTCATCCAGCGAGGCGCGGATCCGTTTGTCCGCTTCATCCAACTGTGCAAGATAGCCGGAAAATTCCTGACCGAGCGTCAGGGGCACTGCATCCTGCAGGTGGGTTCTGCCGATCTTGCAGACGGGCATGAACTCGTCCACTTTTTTCTGCATCTCCGTCCGGATCATTTCCAGTGCGGGGAGCAGTTTTTCCACCACGAAACAGGCGGCGGCAATGTGCATGGCAGCCGGGAATGTATCGTTGGAGGACTGGGACATATTCACGTGGTCGTTGGGGTGGACCGGTTTTTTGGCGCCCCGGGGAGAACCCAGCAGCTCGTTGGCACGGTTGGAGATCACCTCATTGACGTTCATATTGGACTGGGTGCCGCTGCCGGTCATCCAGACTTTCAGGGGGAAATGATCATCCAGTACGCCGGAGCGGATCTCATCACACGCAGTGCAGATGACTTTTTCCAAGTCCGGAGAGAGTTTTCCGAGTTTCGTATTGGCTTGCGCCGCTGCTTTTTTCAGGACGGCAAACGCATGGATTACTTCCAGCGGGATCAGGTCCTGACCGATATTGAAATGTTTGATCGAACGCTGGGTCTGTGCGCCCCAGTAACGGTCTGCCGGGACCTGGATCTGCCCCATACTGTCCGATTCCGTCCGGAAAAGTTGTTCTTCAGCCATGCTGTATTCCTGTCTGCTTACTGATTGTCGCCGTTCATGCGGTCAATGTCCTGCTGGACCAGATTGACGACCGTTTCAAATTTCTGCACGTTCTCTTCGTCCACATCCATCAGGGTTTTATGAGCTTCCAGCACCGTCTGTGCGCCTTCCGCCATTTTGACTGTTTCCTGATTGCCGGTCTGCCATTCAGCGGAGGAGTCTTCTTCATCCAACGCATTTTCGGTGAAGATGAAAAGTTTTTTCAGTCCCAGTCCGGCGAGAAGGCTTTTATTCTGTTCGTCAGCGGCACATATTTCCATCGGGGCGCCCACTGCCTTTGCCCGGAGACCGAGCATGGCAAGTACTCCCATAAAGGTACTGTCCATCCATTCACAAGCCTTGAGATCGATCTTGATTCCGTCGAATTTTTCACTTGCCAGAGTCTTTGCAAGGTCCCGCAGGGGCGGTGCGCAATCGAAGGTGGCGCGACCGGAAACCTTGATGCGGTATACTCCGTCTTTGCCGGAGATCAGCAGTTCGCCGTTGTTGCCCATTGTCCTTTTACTCCTTAGACTTTTATCTTGTTGACCGATCAATGCTTGATGATCGCTTTGATTCTTCTGACACCACGGCTGGAGCTTTCTTCCTTTTGGATGATAAACTCGCCGAGGTCTTTGCTGTTCTGTGCATGAGGACCGCCGCAGATTTCCTTGGAATAGTCACCGATGCTGTACACTTTGACCCGTTCGCCGTACTTGTCGCCGAAGAGACCGATCGCCCCGGCAGCACGGGCTTCATCCACGGTCATTTCTTCGCAGATGACCGGCAGTTCACGCTGGATCTGTTCGTTGACGATCTTCTGAACTTCCGCGATCTGTTCCGGCGTCATCTTGTCCGGGTGGGAGAAGTCGAAACGCAGCCGTTCTGCGGTGATGTTGGAGCCTTTCTGTGCAACGTGGTCGCCCAGGACGATCCGGAGAGCCTTGTGCAGCATATGGGTGGCGGTGTGGAGGCGTGCCGTTTCATCGGAGTGGTCCGCAAGACCGCCTTTGAACTTCTGTTCTGCGCCCTGACGGGAGAGTTCCTGATGTTTTTCAAAGGCTTTCTGATAGCCTTCCATATCCACTGTGAAGCCCTTTTCGGCAGCCATTTCCACCGTCAGTTCAATGGGGAAGCCGTAAGTTTCGTACAGATTGAAAGCATTTTTGCCGGAGATGACTTTGCGTTCGATGTGTGCCGGAACACGGGCGATGAGTTTTTCAAATTCCCTGGTACCGCGATCGAGGGCAGAGGCGAACTGGCGTTCTTCACGCTCAAATTCTTCCAGAATGATCTTTTCGTTGATGGCAAGTTCGGAATAGACATCTTTGTAGTTGTCGATGACCACCTGTGCCATGGCAACGGTGAAGCTCTTGTTTAGTTCCAGCTTCATGGCTTCACGGATGGCACGGCGGATGATGCGGCGCAGGACATATGCCTGGTCCACTTTGCCCGGCGTGACGCCGTCGCCCATGATGAATGTGGCTGCACGCATATGTTCCACAATGATCCGTTCGGAACGGGTGCGTTCCGCCGGCGTTTCAATGCCCCGGAGCTCATCCAGTTTGGCGAAGAGGGGCGCAAAGATTTCGGTATCGTAGCAGCTGGCTTTGCCCTGCAGAATAGCGGTGACGCGTTCCACCCCCATACCGGTATCCACGTTCTGCTGTTTCAGCGGTTCAAACTTGCCTTCTGCATTCTTGAAGTACTGCATGAAAACGTTGTTCCAGATCTCGACCCAGCGCTTGTCGGAGGGATCGAAGACTTCCGGCGTGGGCTGGGGACCGGTCCAGTAGAAGATCTCGGTGTCCGGACCGCAGGGACCGGTTTCGCCGGCAGGACCCCACCAGTTGTCTTTCTTGGGCAGTTTTGCGATGCGTTTTTCGCTGACGCCGTGCTTGCGCCATTCGTTGAAGGCTTCTTCATCGAAGGGAGCATCTTCGTCACCGGCAAAGACCGTGAATGCCAGACGGTCCAGCGGGATGTTCAGCCAGCGTTCGTTGGTCAGGAAGTCGAAGCTGTAGCCGATGGATTCCACTTTGAAGTAGTCGCCCAGCGACCAGTTGCCCAGCATTTCAAAGAAGGTCAGGTGCACCGGATCGCCCACTTCCTCAATGTCGCCGGTCCGGATACATTTCTGGTAGTCGGTCAGACGGGTACCGAGGGGATGTTTTTCACCGAGGAGGTAAGGCACGAGGGGGTGCATACCGGCAGTGGTGAAAAGGACGGTCGGGTCGTTATCGGGAATCAGCGGAGCGCTTTTGATTTCAGCGTGTCCGTTTTCTTTGAAGAACTCGATGTATTTTGCGCGTAATTCTTTCGCTTTCATTTTCGTTTTCGCTTTCATTTTGAGTTGCGTGTAAAATTCTCTCAACCTGTACTATAACACGCGTGTGCGACAAAATCAAACGGTCAACAGGGCAGTATATCAAAAAAAGCCGGATTTTTTGCAGAAAGTACGGTTGCGGATCCGTCAGGCGGGGCGGCGGCACCGCTTTTTCGCCCGGAGCGCAGAAAATCTGCGCGCTCCGGACGGAAAAGCGCCCCGGCTTGCCGGGGACAGGACCGGATTCCGGTCCGTGCCGCCGCCCCGCCTGCCGGATCCGATGTGCCATGCTGCTGTCTGTGTACAAAAAAACGGCGCACGTTTTTTTTGCGTACGCCGTTTAACTGACTGTCCTTCAGATCATCAGCACTTGGTGGCATCGATCATGCGGAATTCGCCGGGGGCGAGGGAGCATTTATCGTAGGTACCGAACTGATGCAGATAGAAGTTGGCTTCGTTGTGATAATCCACGTTGAAGAGGCAGATTTTTCCTGCTTCGGGGAAGTAGGAGAATGCCACATGGAGACACGCCTTGCCGGTTTTCTTGCCGTCGTCCGTGATGTACACGTTGGGACGGTTTTCTTCGGCGATGGTGCGATAGATCCTGCCGAGCAGCCCGCCGGGTTCGTAGATATTGCCGGGGCAGTCATCGATATCCAGTGCACCCGGATAGCTCCAGGTCGTCATGGTATAGACTTTGCCCTTGCCGTACTTGTGGAGTGTGACCACGGGGCGTTCCACTTCGTCGTCGCAAGAGAGGATTTCCAGTTCCGGATCGGTGATTTCCAGATTTGCGAGGGGCTGGCAGAGACAACCGTAGCGGCGGGGGAAGGTGAAGCCCAGTTTATCCTGTCCGATGGGAGCGGTTGCCCACCAGAGACGGTCGCCCTTACCGGTGACTTTGAAGCCGCAGAGTTCGGAGAGGTCGCCGCCGTTGACGATCTCATCCAGACCGTAGTCGAAGTTACGGGTTTCGTTGGTGCTGAGCTGAGCGATGGAGGTGAAGAGGGTGCCGCCCAGTTCCACATACTTTTTCAGGATCTCATACTGCTTCTTGCTGCAGGTGTTCCAACCGGTGAACATAATCGCCTTGTACTGTTTTGCCAGGAATTCGGGATCGATCATGTCGAAGGCGAAGCTGATCATATCCACCTGACCGTACGGCGTACCGGAGATCTGGATGTTGCGGTTCGGAGCGGTAAGAGCGTCATCGCAGGGATAGAACACGTTGAGGGCGGCCTGCATACCCCGTTCCGGCACGCTGTGATACCAGCTGGGGTTCTTGTCGGCGATGGGGAACATACCGCCGACGGCATAGTTCGGGTTCCAGGTCGCGCTGCTCAGGTCATAGTTACCCTTGATGAGGGCAATGACGGATTCCGGCTGACCTGCCGGTGTGCCGTTTGCCTTCACATAGTCCCAAAACTCGGAGATGACTTTCCGGTACTGACGGCAGACGGGAGATTCATAGTTCAGGCGCGGGAAGAACTTTCTGGCTTCTTCCAGATAGCTCTTCATGGTTTCCGGCTGTTCCTTCATCATCTGTTTTGCTGCGCCCCAACCGATGATGCCCATGCTCTTGCGGCAGGTCTGGGGCATATCGAATTTCGGGGAGTCGGGGGAGAGGGTATGTTCCACGAACCAGTTACCGCTTTCGTTGATGATCATTTTGCTGCCCGCCATGTACTTGAGCCAAAAGGCTGCGCGCAGGGTGTTCCAGCGTTCGGAATCGCTATTGGGCAGCCATGCGTAATGTTCGTGGGCAAGATGGGAACCCCAGAATGCCAGATCGTGCTGACGGTACAGACCGCGGGAGAGTGCGGACGCCAGGTTGATCCCCTGGAACGCAAAGTCTTCGATCACGGGAACATCCGTTCCGCCCAGCACTTCATAGTCCACGCTGAAGTTGCTGCTGGTCGCCATGACCAGACCCCAGCCCGCCTTGTGACGGGGTTCCACGTGTTCACGGACACGGTCGATCTTACCCTGAACGACGGCACTCAAGCGACATTCACCGGTCTCTTCAATACATTTCAGACCGTCCTTCGCGGAGAAGTGAGAGCCTTCCCCGTAGTCGTAACCGAGATAGTAATCGCCGCCTTCTTCGCTGAGGGCTTTGATCCACTGGGGTTCGGCTTTCGTGTACATCAGGCAGGTATAGATGCCGCGTTTTTTTGCTTCACGGATGAAACGGACAAGTCCGGCACCGAAGCGGTCCTTGTGCTTTTCAAAAATATCTTCAAAGCCAGCCATGGTGAGGTTCTTGTAGTTTTCCCAGTCGGGAGCGGGGATGTCGATCCCAATCTCGTCCAGCGCATAGAACCAGTCGGCGATCAGTTTGGGGGAGAAACCGCGAGCGATGCCCCAGACCTGCGCCAGGTTGCCCTGATTATCGTCAATGATCTTTTCGATCTGTTCCAGAACATCGAAGTGCTGAGCCTGCCAGGTGTAGTGCCCGATCATGGTGCAGAGGAGGGTATCGGTATCGGTAGGGTAGATCCCGGATCCCACATAGATCCCTTCGGGCGGCAGTTTCAGTTTGGGGCGTTTTGCCGGAGCGGTCACCTTGGGAGCGGCAGCTTTTTTTGCGGCAGGTTTCTTGACATCAGCGGCTTTTTTTGCCGGAGCGGACTTCTTAGCAGTAGTCTTTGCCATTTTGTTTTTTTTCCTTACAATGGTTTCAGTTTCAGGATTCCATACTGCTATAAATTACCCCGCTTTTCTTCTGTTGCAAGCGTAAAAGGATGAAAATACGGAAAAAAATCGCTCCGGCACTTGAAGAATCGTGAAAATGTGCTATTTTATTTAATCCGTCTCTGAACAGGCGGTGTAAAATTGAAACAAGTTCGTATAATGATAAAACAGCGGTACGCGGTCCAGCCGTGTACCAACAGTGGAAAGGCAGAAAGCTATGAAGAGAACGTATCAGCCGTCCGTACTGTGCAGAAACCGCAAGTTTGGTTTCCGTGCAAGAATGGCAACCAAAAAAGGCCGCCAGGTGCTCGCCCGCCGCAGACAGAAAGGACGCAAGAGACTTGCTCTCTGAAGCCTGTGATGCAGAACCGGCATGTCCGTTGCCGGTGGATGCGTCAGTGCGGGAGTTGCGTACTCCTTCCCGGTCTGGAACCGGCAGAGCGGACAAGCTCAAAAGAAAAAGCGAATTCGATGAAGTGAAGGCCTCCGGGCTGAAATGGAACGATCCGCTTTTTACTTTTTTAGCCGTTCCCGCATCTTGTGAAGAAGGGGTGCGTTGCGGTATCATCTGCAGCAGACGTTTTGACAAACGGGCTGTTGTCCGGAACCGGGCGCGGCGTCTGCTTTGGGAGGCATTCCGGTTGTTGAAGGCGGATTTCCCGCCGTGCCGGTTCCTGCTGATTCCCAGGAGGAAAATATGCACAGAGAACATGAATGTGGTCAGGGAGCATCTGAATGCGGTGCTGCCGTGGCTGAAGAGAAAGCTGGAGCAGGAACAGAAACACAAATCCGACTCTCTTTCTCCGTCACAGGAATCCTGCTGATTCCGATTCTGTTCTATAAGAAATGTATTTCCCCGCTGATACCTCCGTGCTGCAGATTCACTCCGACCTGCTCGACTTATGCGGCGCAGGCATTGATGGTGCATGGACCACTCCGCGGTTCCTGGTTGGCGTTCAAGCGCATTTTGCGGTGTAATCCCTGGGGCGGACACGGTTACGATCCGGTTCCGCCGAAACTGATAAAGGAAAAGAAGAAGTGAAATTTGATAAAGAAACGATCGTTGTGCTGGTCATTGCCGGTCTGATCATGGCGGGTTGGTTTTTTCTGTATCCGCAGTATCAGAAGGAACAGGCGGAAAAGCTCCAGCAGCAGAAAGTGGAGCAACTGAAAAATCAGAATGCGATCCGTCAGCAGAAAGCGGAAGAAGCCGCAAATGTTGTTCCTGCTGTTGAGAAAAAACCGGTCGTGAAGGAAACAGCGGCTGCCGGAACAGAAGCCGCTGTGAAAACGATTGAAGAAAAAGCAGCATCGGTGAAGGAAACTCTCCCGGTCGCGGCAGATATGCTGAAACCGGTTGTCCTGGAAAACAAACTGGTCAAATTTACCTTTGATCCTGCTACGGGGACTTTGATTTCCACTGAACTCAAAACATTCAAAAAGAATGTGGGCAGCGCCGAGGGTGAAAACCTGATTTTGAAGCCGGAAGGAGAAGCAAAACGTTCCTTCTATGCGGGCGATGTGCTTTCCACAAAGTCGGGCAGTTTCCATATTGTGGAAGACGGCAACCGTATGATGCTTACCCGTTATCTGCCGGATTTCAAAGTGGAAGAAACGTTTACGCTCCAGCCGGATTCCTATACGCTGGATGTGACCTATAAAATCCAGAATATATCTGTTCAGCCCCGTGAACTGAAGGATCTGACCTTCTGGGCTGCGGGCGTACCGCCTATCCAGATCGTGTCGGATGACAAGATCAACACGGACCGTCATTACATTGACTTTTCCCTTGCCAATGGCGATACGGACTGGTTTACGCCGGACTTCAGCGAAGATGGCGAACTGCATGACGACTATGTGACCAATGAAGCCGCAAAGTGGGTCGGCAGTACCAATAAATATTTTGCCTCCCTGCTGATCAATGAAAGCAACTTCAAAGGCGGTCTCCGTTTTGATCAGACTCTGCTGAAGAAACAGACCATTCCCTCTGTGGGTGGCGGCGTTTCCGATGTGAAGCTCCTCCCCGGTGAGACGGTCTCCTATGCGATGCAGTACTACTGCGGACCGAAGGAACTTTCCCGGGTCGAAGCGTTGGAAGATACGGCACTGGATGCCATGCACATCGCTTATTGGTCCTGGTTTGAATTTATTGCGCGCCCCATTGCCCGGTTCCTGGTCTGGCTGGGAAAACTGATCGGCAACTACGGGATCGCGATCATTCTCCTGACCCTGCTGGTCCGTGCGCTTCTCTGGCCGCTGGTGCAGAAGTCCAATAACTCCATGCGTAAGATGCAGAAGATCCAGCCGAAGATGAAAGAGCTGCGGGAAAAATACAAGGACGACCAGCAGGAACTCAGTATGCGGATGATGGAACTCTATCGTACGGAAGGAGTCAACCCGCTGGGCGGATGTCTGCCGATGCTGTTGCAGATCCCCATTTTCTTTGCGATGTATTCTGTGTTTGATTCCGCCGTTGAACTGCGTCATGTTTCCTTCCTCTGGGCGAAGGACCTGGCACAGCCGGACGGCATCGGTCCCGTGATCTTCGGGCTGCAGCTGCACCCGCTGATCATTATTATGACAATCCTCATGGTCGTGCAGCAGAAGATGACTCCGTCCCAGATGGAGCCCACGCAGCAGAAGATCATGATGGCAGTTCCCATTATTATGCTTGTGATGCTCTACTGGCTGCCGTCCGGTTTGACTTTGTACTGGACGATCAGTCAGGCGGTGAGCATTATTCAGTTGAAAGTCAGTCAGAAAATTGCCGAAAAGGATAACGGATCCGCTGGAGGCAACACAAAAACTGCAAAAGCCAAATAACGTAAGGATTTTTGGAGAGTAAGACCATGGAAAACGAAAATGAATTGAATCCCACTGTGAACACAGTTCCCGAAGAAAACACCGCTGCAGAAGAACCGGCAGAAACCTGTTGCTGCTGCAAGGATGGCGTTTGCTCCTTTGAACCGCCCGCAGAAGCTGTTGAAGCAGCGGAGGAAGCGGCGGAAGAATGTGGCTGCTGCTGCGATGATTCCTGCTGCTGCGAAGATGCTCCCGCAGAACCCGTGGAAGAAAAGGCGGAAAAGCCCGAACGCGTGGTCATTCCCGTGACGCAGGAAATGCTGGATGATACCCGCACGAAACTGGCAATGATGCTGGATTATCTCGGTCTGGAAGCAGAAGTCCGCTCCGAAGCCGGAAACAATAAGATCAACCTGATCGTGTCCAGTTCCGATGCCGGCAGAATCATCGGCAGAAAAGGTCAGAGCCTGGAAAATCTCCAGTTCCTCCTGAACCGCATGATGCAGAAGAATGATGTGAATTACCCGAAAGTCTATGTGGATATCGATGGTTACAGCTCCGGCACGAAGCGCGCCGCAAACGAGCGCGGTGAACGCCCGGAACGCGGGGAAAGAAACGACCGCCGCAACAACCGCCGGGATGGCGGCAGAGGCGATCGTCGTGACCGTGGCGGAAAGGGCGAACGCCGCAATGGCGGACGCCGTGACCGCGGCGGCGACGGCTTCGATATGCACGATGAAAACCTGCGGATGCTGGCTCTGGATTCCGCCAAGGAAGTCCGTCGCTGGGGCGATCCCAAGACCCTGCCTGCCATGAACGCTCATGACCGCCGGATCATCCATGTGACACTGGAAAAAGAAGCGGATATTACTACGGACAGCGTCGGTGAAGAACCCAACAAGTCCGTCGTGATCTCCCTGAAGAAGTAACATTCCCGTTACTTTATCATAGAAAGAACAGGCTGCTGTGAACGCTGGTTCGCAGCACCCCAGAGGGGTGTTTCTATAGTGCCGCCCAACTGCGCTGCGCTTGTTCGCGGCACCCCAGAGGGGTGTCTTACTTGTGCCGCCCAACTGCGCTGCGCTTGTTCGCGGCACCCCAGAGGGGTGTCTTACTTGTGCCTCCCAACTGCGCTGCGCTTGTTCGCGGCACGGGGAAAAGTATTTACCTCAGCAGTTCATCCAGCTGATCCGGGGAGTGGAAGCGGACAGCGTTCCAGCCCCGTTTCAGACCGGCATCGATGTTTTCCTGACGGTCATCGAAATAGAACGCCGGTTTGCCGTACTGTGCTTCAAAATCGGCATAGATCTTTGCGTCCGGTTTCATACTGCCGGATTCGTAACTGAACACGGCTCCGGTCACCAGATGGCAGAAATCGTTGGTTTTGAGAAAGTGGTCCATGTGGGCTTCGGAGGTGTTTGAAAAATAGATGAAGCGCCAGCCGCGCCCCACAGCCCGCCGGACGGCATCCGCCATACCGGGGAGGGAGTCGCCCAGCATCCGGTTCCAGATCGTCAGCAGTTCCACAGGACTGAACTTGTTGTTTGTCATTTTCTGCAGAAGGGCAAGCCATTCGGCGGTTGTGATCTTCCCGGTTTCCAATTGGTTGCAGAGGTCCAGCGTCTCCTTTGCGTGAAAGAAGGTGCGGAGCAGCCCGAAGCCTTGAACGACCCGTTCCGGATGGATGGAGATGCAGACTCCGCCGATGTCCAGGGCAACGATCCGGTTCATCCGATCCCTCCGGTGATCTTGAGGACCAGACTTTCCAGTTCCAACCGGGGATCTGCGCCGGTGACCATGCTGCGGCTTGCATCCAGGATCGCCTGAAATGCCCGCACGAAATCTTTATCCTGAAAACGGACGGCGTTCTCCCATGTCTTAAAGGCGCGGAAGGGGTGCATGGCAAGGAGGGGACTTTCCTGTCCGGTTGCCTTGGCTTCATCGGAAAGACGGTAGAAATAGTTGGCGTCTGCGTGTTCGGGGATGTTGAGCTTCTTTCCTTCGCAGCGGATGGAGAGAAGTCGTTGAAATTCTGCGTGAGCGGCGCCGGTGATCGCCATTTCCGGTCTTGCAGAGCTGCCTTTTTCGGCGGAGATGGTTTCGATGATACCGGGGATCAGTTCCAGCGCTTTGCGGCAGTTCCGTTCGGCGAGAGCGGTGGCGAATTCCCACGAGATGGCTTCTGCACCGCGGCTGCAGATCTGGAAACAATCATCCAGCGTGATTGCCCGGTTTTCACCGGCGTATGAGATGAGCTTATCGATTTCGTTTTTCAGTTTGGGGGCATCGGAACCCAGGGTTTCCGCCAGATAGGATGCGGCATCATCGTTCATCCGTTTTCCGCCGGCGTTCAGGGCGATTTCTTTGATCCGTCGGATCAGGTTCGGCAGATAGCCCTTGCTCTTGACATCCGCCTTTTCAAACCACTCCAGCTTGCCGCCGGAACTCTGACAGATCTTTTCGCAGAGTTTGTAAAAAGATTTTCTGCGGTCCATCGGTCCGTCAATGATCAATGTTACATCGGCGGGGATCCCCTCTTTGAGCAGCTCGGCGAGGCGGTCCAGCCGGGACGGCATTTTTTTCGTACTGCTTTCCGCTGCCGCTTCATCGAATTTTGCGAAGTGCTTGAGCCAGACGATTTTTTCCGGAGAGAGGAAGGAAGGCGTTTCGATGGCGTCCAGCACCTTTTCCAGCACGGGACCCGCCTTTTCGCTTTCGTTATCGCCCCGGATGATCTCCAGAGCGGAGTTTTCTTCGGGGATTTCTCCACAAAGTTCACGGATAAACTCGTTTGCCCGCTCCTTGATGGAGAAATCCTCGTTTCCTGAAATCAGATAAAAAGCGCCCATCAGTCCAGTCCGGGTCGGAATGTTTCGTTGCCTTTGAAGGAGAGGATGGTTTCGGCGATGAGCTTTGCAGCGTTTTCTGCATCGCGCAGGTCGCAAATCTCCACGGGTGTGTGCATATAGCGATTGGGGATGCTGAAGAGAGCGGTGGCAACACCGGCGCGGCTCATCTGGATGGCGGCGGTATCGGTGCCGCCAGTGGCACGGTGACCGGTTTCCAGCTGGTATGCGAGTTTCTTTTTGTCGCCCAGTTTCATGATCCGCGCAAGGAGAGGCGGGTTGTTGTCTGCATTGCGGGAGAGTCCGGGACCCTTACCCATGATGAGTGTTCCGTATTCATCAGCACTGATGCCGGGGACTTCGGTAGCGAATCCCACGTCCACGGCGATCCCCACATTGGGATTGACGCCGAAAGAGCTGACATTTGCGCCGCGGAGCCCCAGTTCCTCCTGTACGGTACCGACGCAAGCCACGCCCACATCTTTGGAGAGTTTGCCGGACTCCGCCACGATCCGGAAGGCTTCCGCAATGACGAATGCACCGATTTTATCGTCCAGACCTTTGGAGAGGATACGGTTTTTGGAGAGCATCCGGAAATTGGCGCGGAATGCCACGGGATCGCCCACTTTGACCAGTTTTTCGGCTTCTTTTTTGCTGGTGGCGCCGATATCGATCCACATCCGTTTCATTTCGGGGACCTGTTTGCGTTCTTCCGGGGTCTGGAGGTGGATGGGTTTGCGCCCGATCACGCCGGGGATCCTGCCCTTATCCGTGATGATCTCCACTTCGATGCCGGGGACAGTCAGGGGGTCGATCCCGCCAACGGGACGGAAGGAGATGAGGCCTTCATCCATGACATTGACGACCTGGAACCCGATTTCGTCGTAGTGTCCGGCGAGCATGACCTGAAATTTTGCTTTCGGGTTCAGACGCGCGATGGAGTTGCCCAGATTATCGACTTCAATATCTTTCGTGTACTTACTGAGGTACTTGCGGAAGATGGCAGCCTGTTCAAACTCGAAACCGGAGGGACCGGATGCGGAGAGGAATTCTTCCAGAAATTGGGTGCTTGCTTTGGGCAACATAGTGTGATCCTTTCAGTTTGTATTTTTTGTGTTTCTGCTACTATACCAAATATTTTACGAAAATCAAGGGCGATTTTGCTTTTTTCCGGTCAGAAAGATACAGCGAACCCGTACCGGACGGAGAGCAGGGTGCATCGGATCTTTGCGGAGTCCAGATGAATCAGATTGGCGAGGACTTTCCGGTACAGATCCAACTGTGGTGCGTGGCGTTCCTGCAGGGTCTCCGGTGTTACATCCCGGTCGCTCTTGTAATCCAGGATCTCCGCATCCACGATCGTTCCGTCGTCAGCGAGCCGGATCAGGACCCGGTCGAAGCACCCGTTTACGATACCGTTATCGAGCGTGGAGAGGAAACGTTTTTCGCGCCAGAGTTCGTATCTGCCCGCCGGCATCAGCAAGGCATTTTGAATTTGAGGAGAGCGGAAGAAGCTGCTCAGTAATTGCAGTTCTTCTGCGGCAGTGCAACGGTTCTGCAGGAAGGCGCTGACATCGCTGTCATCTGTATAGAATCCAAACTCTGCAAGGATATCGTGCAATCTTGTGCCGAGATCTGCCGCTTTCTGTTCCCGGAAGATATAAGTCTGTTCCTTTTCGTGAGCGGCAGAAGGTTTGATCCGGCAGGGTCGCTTCACGGGGATGACCGTTTCAATGCGGCTTTCCTCCCGGAGTTTGAGGCGGAAGTCTTTTTCCTGTTTTTCCGCCAGTCCGGAGGGGGTGAGTTCTTTGTCTTTTCGGGGTGTATCCTTCCGGAACCATTCGGGATCACCGCAGACATAAGAAACACGGACCGGGGATATGAAGTCGTCCGTAAAGCGCTGCCCCTGTTCGATTTTTTCGCAAGGGCATTTTCCTTCCAGCGCAGCGCGCAGGAAATCGGCATATTGAACAGCGGCGGCATTTTCAGGGGCAGGATCATTAAAGATGTAAAGTGCGTTTCTTGCCCTGGTTATAGCGACATAAAGATTGCAGCAGTTTTCATAACAGGCGGCGAAGTCAGCTTCTTCGGAATATTTCCGGACTTCGGGCAGCAACGGGATGAAAGCGGAGTTCGGCAGGAATGAGATCCATTGTGCTTCGAGACCGTTTTCATCCTTGCGGATCGCAATATTGTTGCTGTGTCTCCGTTTGACGATGTTGCCATTAGACCGGGAAGTTTCCGGCATGATCACGATGTCAAAGTCCAGTCCTTTGGATTTGTGTATGGTCATGATCTGCACGGTATTGCGAATACTGGACGCAGATTCTTTGAGCAGATCCAACTCAGCCAGAAATTCATCGATCGTTCTGTTTTCCGACTGATCGGCACGGAGTGCAGCCGTTTCCACGACTTTCATTCTGGAAAGATCAAACGGGGTCATACCGTGAAAGATCTTCATGAACTTGTGTGTGAAGGCATAGAACCCCTGTCTTGTGATGATCTTCCGGATCTCTTCCGCATCCGGCAGGGATACTTTCTGACCGTCAAAACGGAGCATATCCAGGAATCCCTGTGCCATTTTATCGGCGGGATGAGCAGCCAGCCGGAGCATCTGTTTATATGCAGAGAATGCCAGCGATTGAGCGGGATCCAGTTTGCCGTCCACGGTAACATTCAAGCCTTCACCGATGAGGATGTCCGCCAGTTCTGTGCCGGAATCATTTGTGCGTACCAGAATTCCGACAGTAAGGCTTTTTTTGCGTTGGGGATTGAAGGGATCCAGCTTCCGGATCAGTTCTGCAATGGCATACGCCTTTTTCCGGACATCCTTTTCGGGCATTTCGGCCATCATAACGCAACCGGGCTGAGCGGCGGCGGGAGGTGCAGAGGAATGAGTCTTGAACTGCATTGCTTCGATGGCTCTGCGGAGCATTCCCTTTTCATCGGCAGGCGGGAACAGTGTCGTTTGAAAGACTTTGTTCACGGTTTCGATGACGGGTTCAGAAGAACGGTAAGAGAGTTCCAGAGTGCTGAGGAGATTTCCGTCTGCGCCATCATCTGAGAACTTGTAGTGGTCACAGATCATACCGAAAAGTTTCGGGTTCCCCTGCCGCCACTGATAGATGGACTGCTTGATGTCGCCCACGAAGAAGAAGGACCGGTTCCGTTCGTCCATATTGTTGTTGATTGCTTCATCCGCCAGATTGGAAAGGATCTTCCACTGCTGGTTTGAAGTATCCTGAAATTCATCCAGCATATAATGATCGGTCTTTGCATCGATTCGTTCCTCCAGTGTCACCAGATCGGTGTACGGGATCGCTGTTGCTGTATTTCCGCGGATAAGACAGGTGACATCATTAAATGTCAGGAGACCGGCATTTCTTGCGCTGGCGGCATAGGTTTTATCAAAAGCGGTAAAGATGTCGTGCAAGGCGCGTGTTTTTGCGGTGATATAATTAAATTCCACGGTCAGGAGGTGGCAGATCAGTTTACGGAAAATGCGAGCCAGTTCACTGCCGAAAGTATATACATTTGTTTTATTTTTTGTAGCTCTTCCGAAAGTCAGGTGAATGGGCAAATTGTTGCGGAGCAGGTCCGGATTTTCGTCAAAAGGCCGGAAGAGATATTTCAGTGATTTTTCATCCAGCTTTTTGACGAACTCATAATTTTCTGCTTTCTCAACGAAATTCTTAAAGTGTGTCCGGAGACCATCGCTGCTGATCCCCTGGGAGGTCAGGAACGTTTCATTGGAGAGCGTTGCAGTGATATTTTTCAAACTTTCAGCGTCCAGTTTCATTCCGGGATCGTAAGCGCTCCAGATCTTTTTGGAATTTTTCCAGAGTTCCGGTTCGGGGTTGTCCAGATAGATCGGGTAGGTGTAGCGCAGGAAGTCCACCATCAGATTTTTCACACTTTTTCCTTCGTTTCCGAAGGAGATCTCTTTCAGATATTCAAGCAGTTCTCTGCGTTTTTCGGGGGCGGCGCCGGCGAAAAGTTTGAGCAGTGCCTGCAGACGGATCCGGTCATCTTCTTCATCGATCATAGAGATATTACCGGCGATGCCACATTCCATGGGGAAAGCCTGAAGGATCTGCATGAAGAAACTGTCGATGGTGGAGATCTGCAGCCGTTCTCTGCAGGAGAGCAGGGAATGCAGGATGCCTTTGAAATCTTCCGGAGAGTAGCCGGGGAGGATATGACCGTCATTGACTGCATTCCGGATCTTTCCGTCTTCTTCGATCAGTTCCAGCAGTGCATCAATGATCTTATCCAGGATCTCGCCGGCAGCTTTATTGGAAAAAGTCAGTGCTACGATGGAAGCAGGAGACGCCCCCTCCTGCATAAGGCGGAGATAACGCATTGCCAGATTATATGTTT
The DNA here is from genome assembly GCA_015061915.1 of Lentisphaerota bacterium. Classification (GTDB taxonomy): domain Bacteria; phylum Verrucomicrobiota; class Lentisphaeria; order Victivallales; family UBA1829; genus SIG77. The sequence goes on from SUVR01000009.1 coordinate 52,543, forward strand.
TTCCGGTTCCGGCGGAAGCCATGATTGCCTGATTGTTCTTTTTCATCATTCCACCTCCCCGGCGTCAAAGCGGATTCCGGCAAGAGCGGTAGGCGGATCAGGCCGGTAAAATTCCTTGAAATTGCTGTTTGCGTCCGGAGTGAAGTCCGCAATTCTTGCTTTACGAATATCATTCAGGATCCATTCTCTGATCTGATCGACCGTGCGTTCTGCCTGATCCAGCAGGAGATCCATATTCTGCCACATTTTATAACCGGTTTCAGTGACGGCTTTCGGGATATTGAAGTAGCCACATTCAAACTTGACTTTTTCCGGGTCGATCCCGACATCTTTCCAGAAAGTTTCATCCAGCGGCAGGAGCAGACGGTAAAGGGGCAGCTGCAGGTCCAGAAATCTGGCATCTGTTCCTCTTCCGGCTCTTTTGTAGTGGGTTTCTTCGGGTGTTTTTCCTTTATCAGAGGTTTTGAAGTCGATCAACCGCAGAGTTGTTCTGTCCTTGCTGATCTCGATCCGGTCGATTTTGCCTTTGATGAGCATATCGTGGAAGATGATACCGTTTCCACCGTTGAGATCCCATTCCTGTTTCAGGAGATCGAAATGATCTTTTTCAGCGAAAAGTTGTTTTGCGGTGTGAGCGATCCGCCGGAGAGACATTTCTTTTTGTACCTGGATCGCCGGTGGCAGTGGCGATCCGCATTTTTTTGTGAGTTCGCGGCTGAAATTTGCCGTGAGAGCATCCACAGCCTCATCTTCAGAGTTGCAGCTGTTCAGATCAAAATGTTCCAGAGCGGCGTGGCATACCGTACCGAAAGCCATCGGGTCCAGCTCGTTTGTTTCGTAGTCGTTACAGGAGAGCTTCATTGACCGTTCAAAAAAAGTATCGAGGACCGTTTTAGGATCCAGCAGCCCTCTGAAACTGGTGACAGAAAGCTGGATCTGTTCCGGATTTTCCGGATTTCCGAACGCCAGTGAAAGATCCGGTTCGATCGTAAAATGACGGTATTTTTTTCCGGAGGCGTTCTCAGTCGGGACCGGTGGTGGCGAAAACAGGATTTTTGCCCGCTGTTCCAGATGTTCCGATCCGGCAAAGAACAGGGTCGAAGCCCGGAGAGGAGCGCCTTTTTCATCTGTTTTACAGACAATGAACTCGGATTCGGGTGCATCTTTGAGAATGGTATAGAGATAGAAACAGTCCCGTGCGAACCGCTGGGCGTTGTCCGGCAGACCGAGGATCTTCCGTTTGGTATCGTTCAGAAAGTTTGTCGGGGTGATGGATTCAGGCAGGGCACCTTCATTCATTCCGCAGAGAATGATCCGTTCTGCGGACCGGAAGGGCAGATCCAGAAACCCGGTGATCTCCACGGCGTCGGGGGAATGTTCCGGATAAAGATCGATTTTTCCGGCAGCCCGGGCAAGCACCTCGTAAAATTCCGGCGGCTGCAGCTCCGTCAGGAGCGAAGATTTTGCAAAACGCTCCAGAAGAGCCGAGAATTTTTCCGCTTCCTGCCGGAACGAGATCCCGTGGAGCGGCGACGGTGTTTTTTGATAGATCCGGTTGAACAGCTCCCGCAGTGTCCGGACAGGATCCGTGCTGCAGCAAAGAGTTTCCCGGATCTTCAGGATCCGGCTGAAAGCTCCGCGCAGGGCGTCAGAACCGGCGTATGGCGATTGCGGAGTAAGAACATCCACCAGATGTTTCAGCCGGTAGGAATCCAGTGCTGCGTACAGGTCATTTTCTGTGGTGGCGCACTCTGCAGCAAGCCATGCAATGAAACTGCGGTGTGCAAAGAGACTGCGGATCACATCGATCTGCGGCTCCCCGATCAGACGGCAGAACAGTTGCAGCAGCGGCACAAGATCCAGTTTTCCGGCGGGAAAACCTGCGGGGTCGTAGATTTCCGGCATACCGGGGACATTTTCCAATTCCCGCTTGATCCACGGAACGAGGGCGGGATCTGCGGTGGCGATCACGGTTTTTCTGCAATCGAAAACATCTCCGACCGGCAGCAGTTCCCGTGTAAGACGAGCCAGATCGGCGGGATCGGCGGCAATATGGATCCGGTTTCTCCCCCCCTGCTCAAAGTTCAGCGGGTATCCGCTCCAGGCTTCCGGGATCACTCTGCCCCACGGATCAAAGCGGATCGCCATATCCGGTGCGGCATTGACCAGAATATCAATAGGGAGAGTACCGGTCATTTCCAGCAGTTCCAGCCGTTTCAACGCGGGTCCGGGCAGATCCGGCACACCGGCGATCACGATCCGGTCATATTTCCGGAACACGGTCAAATCGCTCACTGCGTTCTGTAACTGCAGCAGAGGATCGGGAAGTGTATTTTCTTCCAGTATGGCATTGAAGCGCTGTTCCAGTTCGGCAAGGGCTTCCCAGCGGTCGTAGTCGGTGTTCCCCTGCAGAATATCTTTTGCGGTGGCGAAGGAAAGCAGTTCCCGGTTCAACTCGGTTTGCAGGGCGGAAAGATTTTCTGCCAGACCGGTGATCAGCTTGCTGTTGGTATGATCCAGACCGTTCGGGAACAATTTTTTTGGGCAACCTTCCGCTTGCAGACCATTCAGTATTTTTTTCCAGATCAGGGTGCGCTCTGCCGGATCAATGGATTTTTCTTCTATGCCGAACCGGATCAGACCGCCGGAGGTCGCCGTGTCCGGCGGAAAAACACCTTTTCCGGTCGCCGCCAGACGATCGGAGAGAAGGCGGATCGCATTCTGTCCGGGCAGAACGATCAGGATCCGGGAGAGATCCGGAATTTCTGCCTCTGGAACAGAATTCAACAGAAAATCAGCGGTTTTCTGCAGAAAATCGTGCGCCCCGGTTGTCCGGGACCCGATAAAAGACACTCTTTTCATTTTGTTTTATCCCCTCAAAACTTAATAAATCGTCCGTGCCGGAACGCTGATCTGCAATTCCCGGGCAAGATCCTGGAACAGTTCCAGTTCCCGTTTGTTTTGTGTATGGGTGATGAGCGTTCGGACATAATGTTCGATTTCCTGTCTCCGGACCGGATTTTTCATCATTTCCTGCAAGATTTTTCTGCCGGCGCTGTGGACGCGATGGGCGTACTTGCGGCTTGCTTTCGGCATAGCGGCATCGTCCAGCAGACTCAAGTCGAATGCCATAAGGATCGTTAAATTGTATTCCGGCGCATTCAACAGATAATCCATAACCGGTTTCAGGCGCACTTCATCTTCTTTGCGGAGGCGGTTTTCTCTTGCGGCTTCGCTTTCTTCCACATTCTGAAAAGCCACCGTTCCGGGCAGGTCTCCGCCACGCAACAGACGCATCATCACCTGTTCCTGTGCTTCTTTATGTTTGGGGATCACAGATGGTTTGGACCATGTTTCCAAAGCCATAAGGGCGAACCGGAATTTGCTGTAATCTCTGGGCTGTTCCACGATCTGGCGCAGAGCCGTTTTCAGTTCCGGAACTCTTTTACATTGATCCATGGCGGCACTTGCAAACCCGATTCCGTGCTGTTTGCGGAGCATCAGCCGGTAACAGGGGATCAGATCCGGCTTGACCAGTTTGGCAGCGATGATCGTATCAAAGAGTGCAGTAAGGATCTCCGGTTCCTGATCATCCGTGGCGTAATGGTTCATCAGGGCGAATGCTTCCGGCGTGCCGATCTTTGCAATGACCTGGAAATAATGGGAGATCAGATCTTCTTCATCGGGCGTGGAATCCAGTTCCCGTTTCAGGTATGGCAATGCTTCGTTGCCATAGATGGGCAGCTGGTGCAATGCCGTTGCTGCGGTGGTGTTGAACAGGTCGTTTACAGCCAGTGCCTCGGTCAGATATTCCACCGGAGAAAAGCCGTTCTTGAATTCCAGTGCATCCTGCAGCCGCAGAAGGAATGAAAGGTTGCCCGCTGCGAAACAGTAGAAGTTTCTGTTTTTCCCCGCATAGAGCGTGTACCGTTTCAGATTGGAATCCAGTTTCCGCCACTGAAAACCGTACTGATTGTAAAACAGCTGTTCCAGCCCTTTCCGGCTTTCCGGTTCTGAAAGACCCAGTGCCTTGTCCAGCCGGAATACTTCACTTTCTACCGGGATCAGGATAATGTCTGCAACTTCAGGAACACCAAGACGCTGTTTGATTTCCGGTGATTCCTCTTTCAACGGCAGATCTTTCAAGGGAGTGCCGGAAAGGATGAACCGGTAGGCGGTGAAGGGCGCTTTTCCCAGAGCGGGGTTGTTGACTGTCAGCTGTGAGCCGTGAGTGATCTTGTAATAGGGCGTGCCCATTTTCTGAAGGGCGTTCCGGGTTTCTATCAGTATTTGATTGATACTGTTTGCAGAAAGATTCCCGGTCAGCAACAGCAGCGGCAACAGTAAGAACAGGATCCGGTTTCGCATCAATATTATCCTTTCTTTTCTTCTTTATCTTTTTTCCAGTCCCGGTTGTAACGGGGTCTTGCCTGCGGTACTTCCCGGTTGGCTTTGATCCGGTACTGATTTTCGCCCAGGATCCGGTCGATCTCATCCAGCAGGGCACGGTTGATCTTTACATTGAATTTTCTGCCGGCTTCCACGAAAGCCACCACACCATCCTGCGTATGGACACAGAGGACCACCGGCACTTCGCCGCTGTTTGCGCCCAGCAATTTGCCCAGCTGTTCCAGATGGGACCGGTTGTGGCGGGTGCCGTCCAGATGGATATGCAGCTCTGCGCTGTCGGTTTCATACACATCCAGGAGGGGGATCAGTTCCTGCACCATCAGGGCACAGGGCGCATTTTCCTCTTCGCTCCGTTTGGTCAATGCTTTCACAAAGACCGGCGCTCCTTCCAGCAGGTATTCCTTGCACTTTTCGTAGACCTTGTTGTAGCAGATACATTCCATATTTCCGGTCAGGTCCTCCAATTGGAAGATGGCAAAGGGTTTCTGATCCTGTTTGGTCAGTTTCCGTGTCACGGTGGTAAGCATCCCGCCCAGTTTCACGCCCACATCGTTGGGCATTTTGCTGATTTCCGCCAACTTTGCGGAGGAGAAGGTTTTGATCAGATCTTTGTGGCGATCCAGCGGGTGTCCGGAAACATAGAAGCCCAGCAGGCGTTTTTCATCGTCAAGCAGTTCTTCATCATCAATTTCGGGGATATCCGGCACTTCCACTTCGCACAGGTCCGCCTGATCTTCTTCGGAGAGCATATCAAAGAGACTTCCCTGACCGCTTTCCTTGTCCCGTTTTGTGGCGTTGGCGCTGGCGATGGAGCTTTCGATCATGGCAAGCAGCTGGGAGCGTTTCAGACCGGTGCTGTCCAGTGCGCCTGCCCGGATGAGGCTTTCCAGAGCCTTGCTGTTGATCCCGTCCGTCCGTTCCAGCAGATCGGTGAGGCTCTTGAACGGTCCGTCCTTGCGTGCTTCGAGGATACTCTGGGAGACGCCTGTGCCGAAGCCTTTGATCGCTCCCAGACCGAAACGGATGGCATCGCCGTCCACGGTGAAGTTCACATCGCTGGTATTCACGTCCGGCGGCAGGATCCGGATCCCCGCATCGCGGCACTCACTGATGAGGAACGCCAGTTTTTCGCTGTTGGAAAGTTCGCTGGTCATCACGGCTGCCATGAATTCCGGACGGTAGTTGGCTTTCAGATATGCCGTACGGTAGGACATGATCGCGTAAGCGGCGGAGTGGGACTTGTTGAACCCGTAGTCGGCAAACTTCTTGATGTTCTCCCAGATTACTTCCGCCTGGGCTGCCGGGATGTTGTTGGTGGCGGCACAGCCTTCCACAAACTTATCGTGCTGCGCCAGCATATCCTTGATCTTCTTCTTCCCGATGGCACGGCGGAGGATGTCCGCCTGACCCAGCGAGAACCCGGCAAGGACCTGCACCACCTGCATGATCTGTTCCTGATAGAGCATGATCCCGTAGGTTTCCTTGAGCAGACTTTCCATTTTCGGGTGGTCGTACTCCGTGGGAATGGTGCCTTTCTTTCTGCCCACAAAGAGATCGATGAACTGCATGGGGCCCGGACGGTAGATCGCCACGAGAGCGATAATGTGCTTGATATTTTCCACGCCGAACTTCCGGCACAGATCCTGCATACCGCCGGATTCCAGCTGGAACACCGCCACGGTATCGCCGTTGTTCAGCAGGTCGTAAGTTTTCTTGTCATCCAGCGGCACGGTATCCATATTCAGCTCGATCCCACGGTTCTTGCGGATGTTGTCGCAGGTATCCTGGATCACGGTCAGGGTCCGCAGACCGAGGAAGTCCATTTTGAGCAGCCCTACGCTTTCGCACAGGGGGGCGGTGTACTGGGTAATGACTTCTTCGTGGGCGCCGCGTCCGAGGGGTACCAGATCCGCCAGCGGCTGGTTGCAGATGATGACGCCGCACGCATGAATGCCCATCTGACGGTTCAGCAGTTCCAGGTTCTTTGCGTGATCGAAAATTTCATTGACCCAGGGTTCTTTTTCCTTGAGTTCCCGCAGGTCCGGCGATTCCTGTTCGGCTTTCGCCAGCGTCATCTTCGGATCGTCCGGTACGGTTTTCGTCAGCATATTGCCTTCTGCGGGGGTACGGCTCAGGGCGCGGGCGATGTCTTTCAGAACCACTTTTGCCTTGAGTGTGCCGTAGGTGCCGATCTGAGAGACGCTGTCCGCCCCGTACTTGTTGATCACGTAGTCAATGACTTCCTGCCGGCGGCGTTCGCAGAAGTCCGTATCGAAGTCCGGCGGGGACACGCGGTCCGGGTTCAGGAAGCGTTCAAAGAGCAGGTCGTACCGCATGGGGTCGATATCCGTGATCCCGGAGAGGTATGCCACAATGGAACCTGCGCCCGAACCACGCCCCGGCCCCACGGGGATCCCGTGTTCCTTCGCCCAGTTGATGAAGTCCCACACGCACAAAAAGTAACTGGGATATTTGGTGCGGTTGATGATCTCCAACTCATAATCCATGCGCTTGAGATTGGTTTCCGCCTCTTCTTTTTTGTCTTCCGGCGGATTGTACGGATCGTAGCCGTATTTGCGTTTGTAGCCGCAGACCGAATCCTCGCCGGTACCGTAAAGGCAGATCTGGCGCAGGTACGCCCCGGCGACTTTCATCACGATCCGGCGGCGGACCAGATCTTTCTCCGCTTCTTCATCCGGTTTCGGGGCTTCCGGATCTTTCTCTGCCGCCTTTTCGATCTCCTTTTTGATTTCATCGCAGGAAGAGATCCGGATCGTTTCCATATCCAGTGTATCCACAAACTCCTGGGGCGGATTGTATTCGGGATAATGGTTTTCGTATCCGATCGTTACATTGCAGCGTTCCGCCACTTCCAGCGTATTGGTCAGGGCTTCCGGGACTTCATTGCCGAAGATCTCGTACATTTCATCGCCGGACTTGAAGTAAAATTCATCGGAGGAGAGTCTCATCCGGTTGGGCATATCCATAGAGGCGCGTGTCTGAATGCACAGCAGCAGCTCATGACTCCGGGCGTGTTCTTTGCGCAGATAGTGTACGTCATTGGTCGCCACCACCGGCACTTCCATATCTTTGGAGAGCTGAAGCAGGATCTTGTTGACCAGTTTCTGCTCCTCGATCATTTCCCGGAAATCTTCCTGCTGATTCGGGGGCAGGGCGGCATACGCTCCCGGCTGACCGCCGTGGTACATGATCTCAAGGTAGAAATTCTTGCGCCCGAAGATGTCCAGATAATCCGTCAGCATCTTTTTTGCTTCGTTGTATCCGCCGTTCCGTGCCGCCACTGCGATCTCGCCCTGAAGACACGCACTCATGCCGATGATCCCCTCGTGATACTGCGCCAGCAGTTCCTTGTCGATACGCGGTTTGTAGTAGAAACCGGTGGTATGCGCCTCGGAGATCAGTTTGCAGAGGTTGTGATAACCCTGCTGATTCTCCGCCAGCAGGATCAGGTGATACGCCCGCTGTTTCTGACCTTCCACGCTCTTGATCAGACGGGACCCCGGCGCCATATATGTCTCACACCCGATGATCGGTTTGAGGTCCGCTTTCTTCATGGCATTGTGAAATTCCAGACAGCCCCCCATGACCCCGTGGTCGGTCAGCGCCACCGCTTTCATACCGTATTCTTTCGCCATACCCACAATATCCGTCTTGCCGGCGGGGTCCTTGAGCTTTGCCCAGGAGATGGCAGACGCACCATCCAGCAGACTGTAATCCGAATGTACATGAAGATGTACAAAATCGTGTCCCATTCTTCTCGTTCCTTTGCGCGTTGTAAGATTAAACAAAATATTATCTTTTATTCCGTGAACTATTACACCGGAACGGCGATTTTTCAAATGGATTTCTGTTTTTTTGCCGATTTTTTGCGGGTGTGAAAAAATATGAAATTTTGTTGCAGTTCACACTTGACATTTTTTGAAAGGATGCTAAATTATTGGACAACTCATTATGGTGGGTGTAGCTCAGTTGGTTAGAGCGGCTGGTTGTGGCCCAGCAGGTCGCGGGTTCAAGTCTCGTCACTCACCCCATTTTGTATTCTCTGTCCGAGTCAGCCCTTTGATTCGGGCTTTTTTATTTTCTGCGTAAAACCCCTTGTGTCAAAGGGATTTGCAACATTTTACCTTTGATACATAATTCTCTGCAGAGAATGGAGAGAGGGCTGTTTGCCGACAAAATCCGCATAAAATCTCCCTAAATTCTCCGCTGCAGGAGGTCACGCGACCTCTGCCAGGAGAACATGACAACCGCCGCCCCGGAGATGGAGGACTATATCGGCGAGGACGGACTGCTTTACTGCGGAAAGTGCCATACGCCGAAAGAAGCCTACTTCCCGGAGGGTAAGGAGCTGTTTGGCCGTGACCGCCACCCGGCAGAGTGCGACTGCCAGAGAGCCGCCCGTGAGCAGCGGCAGGCCGCCGAGGAACACCGCCGCCATGTGGAAGCCGTGGAAAATCTGAAACAGAGGGCTTTTGCCGACTCAGCCATGCAGCAATGGACATTCGAGAACGACAACGGCAGAAACCCGCAGACCGGGATTGCCCGGCGGTATGCGGAGCATTGGGAAGAAATGCAGGCCGAAAACATCGGCTGCCTGTTCTGGGGGAACGTCGGCAACGGGAAAAGCTACCTTGCGGGCTGTATCGCAAACGCCCTCATGGAGAAAGAAGTCCCCGTATATATGACGAACTTCGCCGTTATCCTGGGCGACCTCTCTCCCGGCTTTACAGGCCGGAATGAGTATATTTCCCGCCTTTGCCGCTATCCGCTGCTTATCATTGACGACTTCGGCATGGAGCGTGGCACCGACTATGGACTGGAACAGGTATTCCATGTGATTGATACCCGATACCGCAGCAACAAGCCGCTGATCGCCACCACCAACCGCCCGCTGGACGAGTTGAAAAAGCCGACAGACACGGCCCATTCCCGGATTTATGACCGACTGCTGTCCATGTGCGTCCCGATACGCTTTACTGGCGTCAACTTCCGGCAGGAAACCGCAAAGCGGAAAATGGAAACCATGAAGAAACTGCTGGCTGAATGAAAGGAGTATTGCCTATGGAGAATATCAAGCAGCACGACCACCGTACCACCCGCCGCCCCGACTGCGTGACGGAAATCCGCATGGGGAATACCGTTCTTGTCGTGTCCGGCTTTTTCAAGAAAGACACCACCAGCACCGCCGCCGACAAGATGGCGAGGGTACTGGAAGCGGAAGCCGCTGCTACACAAAAAAAGGCGATTTGACAAGCTGTAAAGAAGCAGATTTATCACTTTTACCGCTGTACAGCCGCCCCTGTTCCGTGGTACAATGAAACCACGGAATAGTGGGGCTGGCTGTCGGAAACGGAGGATTTTATGTTAAGACAAGCCACCCAAAACCTCATTACCGCCCTTTATCCGAGATTGTCCCATGAGGACGAATTGCAAGGCGAGAGCAATTCCATTTCCAACCAGAAACGGATTTTGGAAGCCTACGCCAAGCAGAACGGCTTTACCAATCTGCGCTGGTACACCGACGACGGCTACTCAGGTGCGAACTTCCAGCGGCCCGGATTTCAAGCCATGCTTGCAGACATTGAAGCCGGGAAAGTCGGCACCGTCATAGTCAAGGACATGAGCAGGCTGGGGCGTAATTACTTGCAGGTGGGATTTTACACGGAAATGCTGTTCCCTCAAAAGGGCGTGCGTTTTATCGCTGTCAATGACAACGTGGACAGCGCAAACGGCGGCATGGACAATGATTTTACCCCTCTGCGGAACTTATTTAACGAATGGCTGGTGAGAGATACGAGCAAGAAAATCAAGGCAGTAAAGAAAGCAAAAGGCATGAGCGGCAAGCCTGTAACCAGCAAGCCAGTCTATGGCTATCTCATGGACAAGGACGAGAACTATATCGTTGACGAGGAAGCCGCCCCGGTTGTCCGGCAGATTTACCAGCTTTGCCTTGCGGGAAATGGCCCGACCAAGATTGCCCGTATGCTGACGGAGCAGCAAATCCCCACGCCGGGGACGCTGGAATACCGCAGGACGGGCAGCACCCGACGCTACCACCCCGGCTATGAGTGCAAGTGGGCGACAAACACCGTCGTCCATCTGCTGGAAAACCGGGAGTACACTGGCTGTCTGGTAAACTTCAAGACGGAGAAGCCCTCTTACAAGGTCAAGCACAGCGTTGAGAACCCCATCGAGAAGCAGGCTATCTTCCCAAATCACCATGAGCCGATTATCGACACGGAAACATGGGAGCGTGTGCAGGAGTTACGCAAGCAGCGAAAACGCCCGAACCGCTATGATGAAGTGGGGCTGTTCTCTGGTATGCTGTTCTGCGCCGACTGCGGCCATGTGCTGTATCAGCAGCGGTATCAGAACAAGAACCGCAAGCAGGACTGTTATATCTGCGGCAGCTACAAGAAGCGTACCCGTGACTGTACGGCACACTTTATCCGCACCGACCTTTTGACGGCGGGCGTGCTTTCCAATCTCCGGCAAGTGACGGAATACGCCGCCAGGCATGAGAGCCGCTTTGTAAAGCTGCTCATCCAGCAGAACGAAATCGGCGGCAAGAGAAAGACCGCCGCAGCCACGAAGCAGCTTGAACAGGCCCAGACACGCATTGCCGAAGTGAACCGCATTATCAAGCGGCTGTATGAGGACAATGTAAGCGGCAAAATCAGCGACGAGCGTTTCATGGAGCTGTCGGCGGACTATGAGCAGGAGCAGCGGGAACTGAAAGACCGGGCTGCCGCTTTGCAGGAGGAACTTTCCAAGTCGCAGGCCGCCACCGTCAACGCCGAGAAATTCATGGGGATTGTGAGAAAGCACCTTGCTTTTGAAGAATTGACCCCCACCCTCTTGCGGGAAATGATTGAGAAAATCGTCGTGCATGAGTGCAGCTATGACGAGAACGGCACCCGCAGGCAGGACATTGAGATTTATTACAGCTTTGTCGGCAAGATAGACTTGCCGGAAGCCTAACGCCTGACCTATCCGACACAGCCCTAAGTGCCGGATAGGAACGGCAAAATTTTTTACACTTCTATTACTTCTTTATCGCACATTAGCAAATGCACAGGGAATGTCAATGATGGAAGTTTTGCTGTTAATTTAATGGTCTCAATGCTGACAGTAATAATTCGTAGCAGAAGATCGATTATGTAGCCGGGAGCATTGTGCTCTCGGCCCCATGCATTGGGATCGTTGGTGATTTTTGATTCTGCATGAATTGTATAGCTGTAACGTTCCATTAGCCATTCAATTGCCGATTTGCCATTTATCACGTAGTCATATGCCTGCAACGGTATGTTTTCGACTTTTAAATGAGGATTGATAATAATTGTTCTCTTATCATCCTCCCCATTGGTCTTTGCAAAACGCATTTTTTCTACGTTAAGGCAGGAACGGTCTCCCGTAATGATCGCATCAGGCCAATACGGAACTTCCTCATATTTGATATGCAGATTTGCGAGTTTCCTCCCTGTTGTGGAGAAGGCTTTAAATGTCTTTGTATCCTCAACTAATGGGAGTCGAGGAAGCATTTTCGTTAAATCTGCAGCAAATCGGGCACGATAATCATCTGAATGAAGAAGCCCATAAATGTAAAAAAACACATCTTCCTTTGTCGTTTTGGGTCCATACATATTTCTTGCTTCATTGAGGATAAAGTCCGAAATCCCGTCGCAACGTTCAAGATCACCTTCCGATTCATCGAATAAATCCATCTGCCCGTTGTTTACTCTTTTGTAGTAGTAAAAAGGAAAACATTGCGTCCCGGATTCCAAAATATGTAAATCAGCGATACAATCTGTTATCAGGGTCGAAAATGTTTTTCCTGCGACCCCGGACACGCATATCACCAAATTCTTTGTTTGAGGGGTAGGAAAAATCATATCCCATTGCCCTCGACGGTGAATCATGAGGTCCCCCCGATAAAGGTGTTGCTTAAAGAATGGCCGATACATGGCCTGCGTGAGATATTTTTCTTCGAAGGACGTGGCTACTCCACTGTGAAGATTGCTCAGTAAACTGCTTGACCAGCTTATCTTGTGCGGATCAAGAGAAATTTCCTCTTCGGCCTTTTTCTTGTCGCTTTCCTGCAGAAACTGTTTTACCTGCTGGTTGTAAAAGTCAATCATCCGGCCGATGTTTTCTGTCAATGCGTCCTGAGATGAATTGTAGACCCATGAATCCCTGGCTGTCTCCAGCCCACGGGAATTAAGAACGAAAAACGACGTCGATGCTGTATTAAATTTTTTATCCGCCTCCATCGGGATAAACGTGTCAAACAGGCCGTCCCGCTGATTTAGCCAGTCATTTTCCTCATTGGGCGTAATTGAGGATAACTGCATTTCGGGGCTCATGACCGAAGCAAATTTTTTAATCCGCTCAAGTTTCTCCTCGCGGGAAAGATAGTCCCCTATGTCATGGTAGTGAATCTGCGCCTTGCCCTTTGCGGCCGGGTTTCTGACCAACAGGGTGATGGCAATCGGTGTCCGACTGCCGGACCCGAATATCTTTCCGCCCTCTCGCCGGGACAAATCCCCGCTTGTCCGCTGATTACCCCTCAAATTGAACACATTAATCATTTTTCTATATTATTAAGTTGGCAATGAGGCCAAACAACACAGAAAGGACAAAAAAATGCTGTACTCAAACTGGATCGTCAAATGGCTGCAACGGAAGGAACAACTTGTGAAGGAATCGACCTTCGCGACGTATTCCAACATCGTTGTAAATCACCTTTTGCCAAAATTCGGGGAGATGAAACTGGAGCAGATCACGGAAGAGGTCATTCAGGATTATGTTTTTGAATTGCTGAAGCACGGGCGGCTGGATGGTTCTGGTGGCATGGGGGAAAGAGCGTCAAAGGACATCGTGATCGTTCTGAAGAACACGCTGCGCGACGCAATGAGGGCCAAACTCATAAAGACCACTGTATTTGAAATACGCTTCCCCTCATTCAACAGCCAATACAAAGTCAAGGTTCTGTCTCCGGCCGAGCAAAAGCTGTTATGCGATGCCATTGATTCAAATCTCACGACCAGAAGTGCCGGAATATTTCTGAGTCTGCATACCGGAATGCGTATCGGTGAAGTGTGTGCATTGCGCTGGATGGACGTCGATATGGATGATCGCATGATCCACATTAACCATACTCTCCAGCGGGTTTATAAGAAAGATTTGTCCGGCTCGGGGAAATCGAAGCTGTTGCTTTCGACCCCGAAGACAAAGACATCCCGCAGGTGTATCCCCATTTCGAAGTCGCTTTTCGCCGTAATGAAGGAACTATCGCCATCGTGCCCCGATATGTTTTTTTTAAGCGGCAGCGAAAAAATGGTCGAAGTCAGGACGTTCCGGACCTTCTTTGAGGCATTTCTCATGAGGAACGGGATCGAGAAATTTAACTTCCACGTCCTGCGCCACACTTTTGCGACCAGATGCATCGAGGCTGGGGCTGACTGCAAAACCGTCAGTATCTCGCCAAAATCGCAATGGATATCGTGGCGAAACACATTCCGGCCGACAAGGACGGAGTCCGGATCGCCGAACTGGACGAGCAGTCCTACCGGGAGAAACTCTGGTCGCACCGGCCGCTGACGGATTTCTGGCGCGTGGGGCATGGTTACGCCGCACGGCTGGAAGCAATGGGTATGCACACGATGGGCGATGTCGCCCGGATGTCCGTGAAATGCGAGGATGTCCTTTACCGGGCCTTCGGCGTCAATGCGGAACTTCTGATCGACCATGCCTGGGGCTGGGAGCCGGTCACCATCGCGGAGATCAAAGCATACAAGCCGGAGAGCAACAGCATGAGCTCCGGACAGGTGCTGCAGGACCCGTATGAATTTGAAAAGGGAAAGGTCGTCGCCCGTGAAATGACCGACCAGCTCGCGCTCGATCTCGTGGAAAAACATCTGGTGACCGACCAGCTGGTGCTGACCGTGGGATACGACACGAGCAATCTCTCCGACCCGATGCGGAGACTGAGATACAACGGCCCGGTCCGGACCGACCATTACGGCAGACAGGTCCCGAAAGAGGCACACGGCTCGGTCAACCTTGAACGCTTCACCTCGTCCGGCCGGATCATCACGGAAGCGATGATGGGGCTGTTCGACCGCTGCGTCGATCCGAATCTGCTGGTCCGGCGGATCACGGTCGTGGCGAACCACATCATCAACGAGAACGACATCCCGGCCGACAAGGATGCCGACCAGCCGGACCTTTTCACCGATTACGAGGTGTTGGAGAAACAGAAAGCCGAGGAACAGGCGGAACTGGACAAGGAGAAGCGTCTGCAGCAGGCGATCATCGGCATCAAGAACAGGATGGGAAAGAACGCCATCCTGAAGGGCACGAACTTCGTGGAAGGCGCGACCGGCAAGGCGCGGAACGAACAGATCGGAGGACACCGGAAATGAAGACGCCCTACGACGACATCATCCGCCTGCCGCATCACGTCTCGCGGAACCATCCGCAGATGCCGCTCCGCGACCGGTCCGCACAGTTCGCGCCGTTTGCCGCGCTGACGGGCTACGAGGCGGCAGTAGGGGAAACTGCCCGGCTGACCGCCGAAAGGCGCGAACTGGACCCGCAGGAGGCCGAAGAACTGAACCGCCGTCTCACCGATCTTGCCGCCCGGCTGAAAGACCGTCCGAAGGTGACCATCGAATACTTTGTCCCGGACGAGCGGAAGTCTGGCGGTGCGTATGTGACCATGACCGGCGTAGTGCGGCACATTTCCATCGCTGAAAGGCTTCTGGTCATGGAAGACGGGACGGAGATTCCGATGGATGATATTGCATCCATCGTTTGCTGAGCAGGTGCATATCGGATAATTCCATTTTCCTCATTTCTCCCTTTTTCTTTTGTCTGCGCATTGACAAACGTAATTCTCCGTGATATATTATGTGCAAATGCACAAAATGGAGTCGTTATGCCGAGACCGGAAAAAAAGCGTTACGTTTGCCCGCTGAGCGGAGAAAGACTGTTCAGCACGGCGGGGGATGCCCCTGCGCTGGAGATCCGCGCGGACGAACTGGAGGCGCTGCGGCTTTGCGATCTGGAGGAGGTTTCCCAGCAGGAAGCGGCGGAAAGCATGGGAGTTTCGCGGGGAACACTCCAGCGGCTGCTCTATTCGGCACACCGGCAAATCGCCTTTGCGCTGGTATGCGGACACTCCATTCGTCTCATTCCGGCGACGGGCAATCGCTGCATGAAAAAAAATCCATGCCATAAAAAATGTCGTTTTTGCAAAGGAAATCGAAAAACAAACCGAACAGGAGGAAGAAAAATGATTATTGCCGTCACCAGCGAAAATGGCGAAGTGTTCCAGCACTTCGGGCACACCCCGGAATTCACAATCTATGAGACCAAGGGCGATGAACTGCTTGGTCCCCGCGTGATCCCGACCGGCGAAAACGGCCATGGTGCATTGGCCGGAATCCTTGACGCACTCGGAGTCGAAGTGCTGATCTGCGGCGGAATCGGCGGCGGTGCGCAGATGGCTTTGGATGAGATCGGTGTCAAAGTTGTCGGCGGAGCTTCCGGAAATGTCGATGAAGTCGTAAAAGGATTCATTGCCGGGACCCTGAATACTCGCAGCGACTTCAGCTGTCATCACCATGAACACGATGCGAATCATCGGTGCGGTGATCACGGCTGCGGCGAGCACAACTGCCATCAGCATCACGATAAATAATCGGAATTTGCCACACCAAGGGGGTTGCCCTCAGTCACGGCGTTCGCCGCGACAGCCCCTTAAAACGCCACGGCGGCCGGGATCGCTCCCGACCGCCCTGCGATGACATTATTCACCTGCTCTACCACGTTTCGCTGAATTGCAGACGGAATTCCCTTATTGCGGCATGATCAATGTTTTTTAATTAGCCAACTTGCTAATTGGAATGTTGCGTGATATATTATACCGTTGGAGGTGAATATGGATATAACGAAAAAACTGAAAGCGCTCTCTCACAAAACGAGGCTGGAGATCGTGCGGATGCTGCTCCAGCGTTCCATGTGCGTCCGCGCACTGGCCCGGCATTTCAACGTGACTGAGCCGACGATTTCCGTGCATTTGCGGGTGCTCCGCGAAGCCGGATTGCTCTACGGGGAAAAGAAGAGTTATTCCATGCACTACCATGTCCGCAGGGAAGAACTTGAGTCCATTGCGGCCTGTTTTACCGAACTTGCGGCATTGCCCGCCCAACCGCCTTCCTGCTGCGGAAACGGAAATCAATGCCGATGCCATTGTCATAGAAAGGACCATCTGCCGAAATGAAGCGCACACTCAAAACTGTTTTGAAATTCGCCGTGATCCTGCTGGTCGCGGGGATCGCCATCTATTTCTTCAAATTCAAACCGGTGCAGGCCGAAACCGCTCCGGTCGGTAAGGGCGATCTGGCGAAAACCGTTTTCGGGACGGGAACGCTGGAGGCAAAGATCCGGGTGTCGATCAGTCCGCAGAACACCGGACTTTTGGAAAAACTTTATGCAGATCAGGGCGACACGGTCAAGGCGGGACAGCTTCTCGCGGTCATGTCGTCCGCCGACATCCGCCAGCAGCTGAAGGTCGCCGAGGCGGAAATGGCGGTCACCAGGGCCGGACTGACCCGGATCGATGCCGAGATCGCCTCGGTAAAGGCAAGTTTGGAATACGCGCGGAGCGCATTTCAGCGCAGTGAACGGCTCCTGAAAAGTCACGCCGATTCCCAATCCAACTTCGACAAAAACCGGGAGGCGTTTCTGGTTGCCGCCGCCGCGCTCGATC
Source organism: Lentisphaerota bacterium (assembly GCA_015061915.1). Lineage (GTDB taxonomy): Bacteria > Verrucomicrobiota > Lentisphaeria > Victivallales > UBA1829 > SIG77. The sequence goes on from SUVR01000009.1 coordinate 69,749, forward strand.
AGGCGAACAAGAAGAAGATGGAAATGGAAGTGAGCCTCACCCGGCATCAGGCGCAGATCGACTATTACAAGAGCAAACTGGCGGAAACCGAACTGCGGGCCCCGTTCAACGCACTGGTTGTCCGCCGCAACCGCGAACCGGGAGCCATCGTCAACCCTGGAGTCTCCATCATGGACATCGTCGATACCGCTGAGATCTGGGCGTCGGTCTGGGTGGACGAGACGGAAATCGCGGCCTTGAAACCGGGGCAGAAAGCTCAAGTCATTTTCCGTTCCCTGCCGGGCAAGCCGTTTTCCGGAAAGGTCGTGCGGATGTCGCGGGAAACCGACCGGGAAACGCGGGAATTCCGGGTGGATGTCGCGCCGGAAAAACTGCCGGAGAACTGGACGCTGGGACAGAGGGTGGAAGTCTATATCCAGACGGATGTCCTGAAACAGCGGATATTTGTCCCCACTCCGCTCATCCGGTGGAAGGAGAACAAGCCGTGCATTCTGGTCGCGGTCAATGGAAAGATCGCGGAAAGACCATTGAAGATCGGAATTCAGACCGGTGAAAAGACGGAAATCGTTTCCGGTCTCTCCGAAACCGACCGCGTGATCCTGAATCCGCAGGAACACCTTTCCCACCTCGGACGAAAGCTGAAAAAATGATCAATCTGGCGTTCCGGGATATCCGATACAATTTCGGGCGGTTTCTGCTGACCACTGCCGGAATCAGTCTCCTGCTGATGGTGGTGATGGGCATGGGCGGGATCTATCGCGGACTGATCCAGGAGGCGACGCTCATCATCGACCGTTCCGGCGCGGACATCTGGGTGGTCCAGCGCAACACCAAGGGACCCTTTGCGGAAGTTTCGAAGATCCCCCGCAACATGGAATACCGCATCGCCGCCGTGCGGGGCGTGAAGTCGGCTTCCCCGTTCATCACCCATGCCGTGCAGCGGGATCATCACGGACGGGTGCTCCGCCTGACCATTCAGGGACTGCCAGATTCCGGGGCGTGGCTGCCGATCATCCGGGGACGCGCCCTCCGGCAGGGACATTACGAAATGCTGGCGGACAAGTCGGCGAAACTGCCGCTCGGGACCAAGCTCAAACTGGGCAAAGACGCCTATCGAGTGGTCGGGATCACCGATCGGATGAACTCGCCTGCGGGAGATTCGATGGTTTTCGTTTCGCTGAACGATGCGTTGTCTATCCAGAACGATATCCCGCCCGAGGCCGTCCGCGAAGAACGCCAGTCCCGGCTGAGCCGGTTCGACCGTGTTGCGTATGGAAGCACCTCGGTGGATCATCGGGAAATCCTGGCAAGCCCCTACGAGAAACCGGTCGCCCTGCCGGGACAGCAGATCAGCGCCGTGCTGGTCAAAGTTGCGCCCGGATTCGATCCGGCCGGAGTGCTGAAAAAACTGCGGACGCTGCCGGATGTTTCCGTCTACACATCCGACGAACAGCGGGCGATCATGCTGAGCGGCTTCGTCGCCCGTTCCAGAAGACAGCTCCTTTTATTCCGGACGATCCTGGTTACCGTCTCGACGGTGGTCATGACGTTGATCCTTTACACGCTCACGCTGGACAAACTGCACGATATCGCCATGCTGAAACTGATCGGCGCGCGCAACCGAGTCATTGTGGGAATGATCCTCCAGCAGGCGCTGCTGATCGGGGTGCTGGCCTTCGGGATCGCCCGGTTTTTCGGACAGTGGGTATATCCGCATTTCCCGCGCCGGGTCGTGCTGGTGCCGCTGGATCTGTGGGCGCTCTTCGGAATCGTGATCGCCATTTCCGTTCTGGCGAGCATCGCCGGAGTCGTCAAGGCCATGCGGACCAATGCCGGGGAGGTGTTGTCATGAGTATCGCTCTCACGGCGGAAAACCTCTGCAAGACTTACGGCCGCGGCAACACCTCGGTCACGGCGCTGGACAAGGTGTCCCTGTCGCTGGATTCCGGCGAGATCGCCGCATTGCTGGGACCGTCCGGGGCGGGAAAATCCACCCTGCTGACCATCCTCGGGCTGATCCAGCCGCCGGACTCCGGGAAGATCATCATCGGCGGCGATACCGTGTTCGACAACGGCAGCCGGACTGATATCCGCTCGTTCCGCCGGAAGAATATCGGGTTCGTCTTCCAGAAAGCGAATCTGCTGCCGTTCCTGAACGCCCTGGACAATGTACGTCTGGCAATGGAGATCAACGATGTTTCCGGCCGGGAAGCCAAATCCCGAGCGGCGGAACTGCTGGAACAGTTCGGGCTCGGCGAACGGAAGGATTTCCTGCCGAAGGAACTTTCCGGGGGACAGCAGCAGCGGGTGGCGATCGCGCGGGCGCTGGCGAATCATCCGCGTCTCTTGCTGGCCGACGAGCCGACCGCCGCGCTGGACAGCGCAATGGGACGCAAGGTGATGGAACTTCTGAAAGAGGCCGCCCGCAAGCATGACGCCGGAGTCCTGGTGGTCACGCACGATCATCGGGCGATAGACGTTTTCGATCGCATCTGGGTCATGGAAGACGGCCGCATCGAGGAAAAGAATGAATCAATGACGAGGCTGAAAAAATGAAGATCGTTCTCCTAATCGGCCTGGCCGGAGTGATGGGACATTGAGCCGGTATTTCATGGTCAGAACCGTAAACGCCGTGTTCCCGGATTTCCCCTGGGGGACACTTGCCGTGAATATTGCCGGCGCATTTGCCGCCGGATTCTGTTTTGTTCTGTGCAAAAGCAGGTTTTCCCAATTCGAGGAATATTTCCCTGTGCTGTTTCTGGGATTTCTGGGGGCGTTCACCACCTTCAGTACCTTCGCACTTGAAAGCGCCAGATTCCTGACCGAAGCCCAATACGGGAAATTCTTGCTGAACATCCTCCTGCAGAATGTCACCGGGATCGGAGCGGCGGTCGGCGGGATATACATGGCAAGATTATTCTTCAAATAGCGAATATCATTCTTCCCAATAGACCCGTCCTCAACCTTAAAGCGCAAACGGCGGCCGGAATCGCTCCCTACCGCCATCGGAAAGCCTTTTTTCGGCATGCCGAGGGTTCGCATTTTCACACGATAAAATCGAATTTGGGATGTAGATAACCCAGCCAGTTACAATAGGGGTCCTTTTGAGGGTAATTCCGATTTCCCATGATGAAAAAACGGACAGCGAATGGAATAAGGACACCCCCGAAAAGGGCATAAAAAGGTGGGTGTTCATTATCACGATTGACCAATCGTGATGCGGGTATCACAAAAAATCTGAAGTCTCCCCAGGGGGACGGCAAAAACGGCAGAAAAACTCAGAATTTGGGCCGATTCTCAGAATTATTCCGGCAAAATCGGCCGCTTGACGGATTCTGAGTGTGTTTCATGCACACGGAGCGAAAAGTTGTAAAACCCTTTGAGTAAACGAGTTTTAGCAGAAGTTAGAATTTTTCACTTCTCCGGGCAGATTGAAAAAAGGGCAAAAAGAATGGCGGAGAGCGAGGGATTCGAACCCTCGATACCCACAAGGAGTATAACGATTTTCGAGACCGTCGCCTTCGACCGCTCAGCCAGCTCTCCGCTTATAATCCCTTTAATATATACCAAGTTGACAACTTTTGCCAATTTTTTTTTCATATATCCAGCAAATTTGGTTTTTTTGCCCGGATAAACATTCAACGATCCGCGCGGCTCAAATTTGTCATTCTGCAAAAAACTCAACTCGCTTTGCGGATTTACCGGATGAATTTACGTCCAAGCTGCAACTATTCTCAATACGTGGAGGGTGTTTTAATTCTTCAAAATAAATCTCTAATGTCTGTAAATTCCTGTGTTTTTTTGTATATATAACAAATTGCATTATAAAAGCTGCAGCGGACCAAAGCATTATCCACCATATTGAGCATTGCAGCAAAAGAAAAAACGAAGTATGTCAGGGAGTTTCCTTTACCCGATGTTCTCTGCTTTGTGCAAGTGATTGATTGTGCGGGCGTAAAAGACAAAGAAAAACGGAATCGGGCTTTGAGTTCCTGATTCCGTACTTTTTACTAATGGTGGAGGTGGCGTAACTTGGCAGTTGAAAGAGATGCCGCACTGGTCGTATTCAGCAATGCAGTGTTATTTAACCTGTCCGCTGAAGTACAAATTCCGTTACATTGATAACGCAGAGTCGGAGCGTACCGGCTCCTGCTTCCCGTTTGGTCGGGCGTTTCATGCGGCGTTGTCGGAGCGGGCGAGAATTGGTAGTTTTATGTTTACAAGCATATGAATATGATCTGGGCAAGCCTCTGCTTCATGTATTTCAACCTTTTTCAAATCGCAAAGTTGTCGTAATATCTTCCCTATATCACTTTTCAATGTGCCATAAATATTTATTCGGCGATATTTAGGGGCAAATACAATGTGATATTTGCATTTCCAACTGGTGTGTGATAAATTGTCTTTCATAACGGAAAACTCCTTGTCTTTATGTATGCGGTTGGCGAACCTTGCATACTATAGCAGGGAGTTTGCCTTTTTAAACTTGAAGCTAAAGCTATTTCGGCAACATACCGGCTCAGCCGGTAGTTTTTTTACGCTAAAGCAATATAAAAAGTGAATACCGCCGGTAAAGATGATACCGGCGGTATTCAAATTAACAAAACAGCAGGATTTTCAGTATGTTTTTGACTGGATTTGCCGATTACGCAGCCGACAGTCTGGCTGTACAGATCAAAGCGTCCCGAAAGCTGAATTGGCACTTTATTGAAACACGTTTTATCGATAAAAAATCTCGGTAATATCTCCGATGCCGAGTTTGATGATGTATGCCGTCAACTTGACGAAAGCGGTGTATCATTCAATTGTTATGGCAGCGGCATTGCCAACTGGGCGTGCCACTCCACCATTATAAAGCTTAAAATAACACGAAAATTGTAGATGAAAAAAACGAGATGGTAATAACAAGCCATGTGAATATAGACAGGTGCTTAACCGGTTTTTGCCATACTTCAGGGTTTCTGATGAAACCGGGAAGCAGTCAATAATATTTATCGGCAATGCCGGGTGTATCTGCCACAGTCGGTTGATCACCGGATTGATTTCGGAAAAATCATTCCGGAAATATCCGTTTACCCACTACACGAGATAATGTTTGATAGAACCATTCCGCCACCAGAAATATTGCAGCAAAAGCTCCATCCTCCGCAACGTTATAACCATTGAATTCATAAACGCTGAAAAACTGTTGTTTTCCGGTAACGACCGCAGGAAAATATATGCATAAGACGGCGTAGAGTATTTTTACAGAAGCAAATTATTTATATAACAATCGTTAAATGGTGAATTTCTGTACAACTTCCCGGCTGCTGCATTGGCATTTTAATGTAAGCCCGCCAATGTTTTCTACTCAACATGTGAAGATACTTCAGACTAATACACTCACATCACCCGGCAGAAAAAAAGATTTATTTGGATTTTTTTAAGTATTTTATGTTCGGTACTTGACAAAATATTATTTTTGTTGTATAATTTAAATGTAGACAAGAGGGAACAAGTTATGCTATGATTGCAAGACGTGTTAAAACCAATACTCAGTATGGCCAGATCGAACAGGATCTGCGCAGTCGTATTTTATCCGGCGAATTTGCCGGCAATGAAGCTTTACCCGGCGAAATACCGTTGAGCGAAGAATATCAGGTCAGCCGGAAAACCATCCGAAAAGCTCTGGAAAATTTGCGAAGTCAGAATTTTATCCGCAAAAGTCAGGGCAACGGCAACTTTGTAATTCCGGAAAATGAACGCAAGTTTATGAAGCGCATCACCGGCAAGATCCGTCTTATGCTGCCTGATCAGCACATAAGCGATAACTTTGTGCGCGAAATCGTCTGCGGAGTTCATAAATTTGCAGTCGGCAGCGGACTGGAAATATCTTTCGGACTGCACAGTGATCCGCCCAATATGCTTATAGAACTTTACCGCAATTTCAACTGCGATGCTTTTATCTGGTGCGGCGTGCCGCATCCAATGCCGCAAACTGTTGCAGAACTTGCCAAATTGCATCTGCCGCAAGTGATCGTTGACGGTTATGCGCAGGGTACCGGCCGGGTGGAGTATGACAGTTTTCCAGCGTGGAACTCGCTGCTGAACATGTTTGCCATGGCCGGACATAAAGATTTGGCTTTTATTGAGCGTTCCGGCAATATGTCGTGGGCGATCGGTCGGCAGAACGCATTGAAAAAGGCCGGAGAAAAATATAATATCTCTGTAAATATCTTCACTGCAGAACCTGCTGATGAAACGGTTTTGACTGAATTTATACGCAGTAATCCATCCATCCGGGCGTATGTGGTCATTGCCCCCTGGATGGATGCGTTCCGCCGGGCGATGGATAAACTTGAGTTAACTGCACCGGATGATATATCTTATGCAGAACTCACCCCGGATGGCATCAGTCCGGCGAGTGCAGTTACCCGCTTGCATCTGCCTACTCAGAATATGGGTTATGAAGCGGCACAAATGGTCGTTAAACATGATTTTTCTGCCAATGCAGAACCGGCGGGTTCCATTGCCTGTTTTACCGTAGCCGGGCTGACTGTCGGAAAATGTAAAAAATCACCGGGGAGTAACTGATATGTCTGTTGACAAAAATATATTGCTGTTGGCAAAAATGCTTTTGTGGTGTGTTGTGTTTTTTGCCGGGTTGACTATGCCGGGGCAGGATTGGTTTCAGAAGTTTGGTGCCGGAATACAAAAACAGGCGGGCAAAACCTATTATGTTGCTCCGGACGGCAGCGATTTGCATAATGGGCTCTCCCGGCAAAACGCCTTCCGGACGCTGAACTTTGCCGTCAAAAAGTTGACTCCCGGCGATACATTGCTGGTGGCGGGCGGCGAGTATAACGGAGATGTGCGGCTCAATGTGGCAAATTCTCCGCAAAGCTCCTTCAATCAGTTCGGCGGAAAACCGGGAGCCCCGATAAAAATTATGGGGATGGATAATGAGGAAGTTGTTATCAGCGGTTCGATGCTGTTAAAAAACGGCGTCCGACTGCCCGGCTGCAATGTTTATAAATATCAGACCAAACGCAAACCCACCAGCAATATGCTTATTGATCAGGCGACTCACACGGTATTGCAGGAGGTTTTTGCAGAAGAACTTGTCAAAGAATATCCCGGAACTTATATGCGTAAAAATTCCGGCGAACTGCTGGTGCATTATGCCTCCGGCAAGCCGAGTGGGGTACTGTATCCGCGAAACTTTTTCGGGTTTGTGATCGCCGGCAGTTATATACATGTGGAAAATATCACATTCAAATATTGTATTGACGGAGTGAATTTGCGGGTCAATGCACCATTTAATAAAAATAAAGCCAGTCATATAACAATAAAGAATTGCCGTTTTTTCTATAATACCCGCATGGGACTTTATGTTGACGGAGCAAGTTTTTCGCTTATTACCGGGAATATATTTGCCAACAACGGCAAGCGCGGCTCTCTGCTGACCACGGCGTCACCCCGGCAGAGTCATGACTGCCTGATTGCGGGAAATTACTTTGGCAAAACTGTTTTGACTGTGCGTAATTCACCGGAAAATCTCTATAATTATGCTCTGGGCAATTATGCAAAGGCTCCGGAACGGATCCATTTTATCGGGAATTATGTAAAAAGCCCCTATGCCTTCCGGTTGAAACCGGCAAGTCCGGGCGGCAGAGTGGAAGATAATTATTTTGACGGTCGATGTGCAGTTGAAAGCGAGCCGCTTAAGGCATATTTCCGGCGCAATTATTTTAAAAACGGCATGAATTGGCTGAAAATCGGACGCAATCTTGCCGATAAAGATTTTGCCGGTTATCCGATGGTTTTTGAAAACAATACCAGCGATCCACAGGCATTTTCGCCCAAGTACCCCGGTGCTTTGCAGGCAAAGAAACTGGCTGCAGCGTTGCCGTCCGGTGAATATCCGGCAGTGGAGATAAAAAATCTGACCACTAAATACATCAACCGCAATTCAGCAGTAATTTACTGGGAAACTGCGGAAGCTGATGGCACCGGTTATGTGGAATATAGAGCAGAAAACTCACCGCGAACACTGAAAAGTCCGCTTTCGCTGCAAGGTGTAAAACACTTTGTGGGGCTGAAAAATCTGCGCGCTGATACACTTTACCGTTACCGGGTGATTTTTAACTCACGGCGCAATCAGCACAAAATTTCTGATTGGCAGAGTTTCCGGACGGTCACTCTGGATCGGCAACCGATGGTTATTGAGGTGGGCAAGGGCAAATACACCTTGACCGAAGCCAGCAATATGGCTATTGCCGGAGATGTTGTAAAATTGCTGCCGGGTGAACATACCGGAGTATTTGCGCCGGTTAATTCTGGCAAACCGGGTAAAACAATAACCCTGCGGGGATGTGCTGCAGCACTGATCAATGGCAAGAAGTTTTTTGCACCGTTGGTCAATTTGAACGAGGTATCGCATATCGTTATAGATAATGTAAAATTTGCTGAACCGGAAAATCAAAATTCCTATGGCTTGATCAAGGTACGCAAATCCAATAACATAACTGTAAAAAATTGTTCAACAGAATTTGGGCATTGGCTGGCAGGACCTTTTGTGTTTGTATTGAAATCAAGCGATGTGGTCATAAAAAACAACTGTTCATGGGGGTTCAGTTATCCGCTGCAGCTGGCGGAATCAATACGGATAAAAGTACTCAACAATACGATCGCAGATGCCGCGATGTTTTCTGTTTTTGCCGAAAATACTCAGGATATGGTTTTTAAAAATAACATTTTTTATTGTCCTTGTGTAAAAAGTAAAAATAATCCGGCCTATATTTTCCAGGGCGTGGATCTCAAGCGGGTGCAAAGCGACGGTAATGTATTTTATTCGCCGTACAAAAATCATGGCATTGGCGGTATCGTGCGCGATAAACGCAGCCGGGTTTTGTTCAGCACCCGCACACTTGCACAATGGCAGGCTTGTTCCGGACTGGACAAAAACAGCTTGGCTTGCGATCCACTGTTTGAAGATTATAAACAAGGAAATTTTGTATTGAAAAAGAATTCACCTGCTGCCGGGAAAGGAGCAATAAAAACTTATGAATGATTTCATTTTTGAACGACAGAAAATTGCCTGGGAGAAAGCCCTGTCGCTGCTTAAACCCAGTGCAGCTCAGCTGGAACACGGGTTGGAATTACACCGGGAGTTGTTTGTTACCGACCATTTCGGCTTTTTGCCCAGCGTTTGCTACAACAAAAAGTTTGTGGACAAATGGAATGAACTCAAAGCCGGTAATATCGGAGCCCGGGAACTTTCTGAGCGCATGACCTATTTTTATTACGATTGCTGCTGCAGTGATGAAAAATATCAGGATGTTTTCCGGCGCGCCATGCGCAACAGCGGACTTAACTGTATGATCCATACTGTTGCAGAAGGCAAATCCCGCGAAGAAGATATCAAGCGTATGAGCTGCAATCTGATGCTTTTCCGCAAGTTTCGTGATACCATCGTGCAGGCAGGCAATGCAGATGATATACTGAAAATCAATGCTGAAGGCAAAGTCGCTATCCTCTGGAGTGTAAACGGTCCGCCTATCGTCGGGGAACTGCAGGACCCCGATCAGGAATTGAATTGGGTCGATGTCTGGCGGCGTATTGGAGTGCGTTTGATGCACCTGACTTACAATCGTCGTAATTTTATTGCTGACGGTTGCGGCGAGCCTGCCAACGCCGGATTGAGTGAACTGGGCAGAGAATTGATCGCCAAACTCAATGAGTGCGGGATCATAGTAGATGTGCCGCATACCGGCAAGCAAAGCTGCATTGAGGCGGCCAAAGCCTCCACCAAACCGATCATGGCCAGTCACACGGCAGCCAAAGCACTTTTTGATTACATCCGCTGCAAAGATGATGAAACACTCAAAGCTATTGCCGATACCGGCGGTATGGTTGGAGTATACAGTTTCGTTGGTATGCTCGGCGGCAATGACGACATAAATGCCATGCTTGACCATATTGAGTATATTGCCAAAACGATCGGCGTGGATCATGTGGGGATCGGTACAGATAACCGGTTCAGTGCCGAACAGTGTCCGGAATACAGCACCATCAGCGGCTATCCCAATGCCCGATTCAATCCGCACAAATGGTGGGGGATCTGGAAAAAGAATCCTCACACCCCGAAAAATCCGTTGGAATCCTCCAGCGGCAGTCTGGCGTGGAGCAACTGGCCGCTGTTCACAGTCGGGTTGGTCTGCCGGGGATTTTCGGATGAAGATATAGCTAAGATGCACGGCAGAAACTTCCTGCGCGTACTGCGTGCCAATGAATGTGAATCGTAAAAAATAACCCCAAAAGGAGTATAAATCATGATTACAGAATCAAACCGTAAATACCAGAGTAATTCAGGAGCAGCTGCAAAAAAGTTCACTCTTATTGAGCTGCTGGTCGTTATTGCCATTATTGCTATATTGGCAGCAATGCTTTTGCCGGCATTATCATCGGCCCGGGCGACCGCCAAAGGTTCAACCTGCCTGAGCAACTTTAATCAGTTGGGCAAGATCATAATGATGTATTTGCAGGATAATCAGGATTGTTATCCCTCGGTTTACAGTTGGACCAGTCCAGGGGCGAAACCGGGTGTGTCGTACTATCTCTATGACCGCGGCCCGCTGGCCAATTATGTGGAGTGGCCCAAAGCCAAACCGGGCACCGGTGACTTTTTGTATCTGGGGGCGATCAACCGTTCCGGCGGCAAGGTTTATCATGGCCCGCTGCTTTGTCCGGAAATCAACGAAGGAAATATGGCTTACACGCAAAATGACAGGGTATCCAATCGTCCGTCAACTGCAAATCTTTTTATGTCTGTAGGTATTCATTACGAAATGGCCAACGCCGGTCGGCCGATCCATCCGGTTTTTGCCAGCAAAGTAACGAATCCGTCGTCGCTCATTTTTGCCGGCGACAGCTGCGGCAAAGGTACTATCTGGTATCACAGCCGCTGGCAGGAAGGTATGGCCAATGATAAAGCCGACTACAATATTTCGGTGCGGCACAACAACGCTGCATCCATACTTTACGCCGATGGTCATGCTGAAATGCTGCAGTGGGAGAGTATACCATCTCTGCAATATGATAATAAATGGAGTTCAGTTGATTGGAAAATCGATTTTTAACAATAAGGAGTAACCATGAATAAAATTATGATTTTGAGCTTTTGCACCGCGCTGTTTTTGTTGTTGAGCATCAGCAGCAATGCTGCCGAAAATACGGCTGCCGGCAATGATTTGCGCAGTTTGTTTACCGCCGGAGATGCGGCATACAAAAAAGGTAAATATGCTGAAGGCCTGGAAAAATTGCTTGCCGCTCAAAAACTCGCCAATACGCCGTGGTACAAATTTGCCATTGATTACCGCCTGGCCCAGTGCTACTATTATACCAAAAAGTACGAAGAAGCATTGGCCGCAGCAAAGTCGGCATTGAATTATAAAAGCATCGGCAATAAAGATCACAACCTGATGACCAACCGGGCGGCTGAAGCTTTGCTGCAGTTGAAAAAATATGATGAAGCCATGCAGATAGTCAAAACACAGCTTGCCAGCGAAAAACGCGAAAAAAGCAATTACTATCTGACCATGCTGTTGGAAGGCCGTATCTTAATGGAACAGAAAAAGTTTCAGGAAGCAGACCAGGCATTTGAAAAATGTCAGAACTACATGAAACTTTCGGCAATGGAGCAAGCCAAACTCTATTGGTACCGGGGAGTTAATTTCCAAAATGCCAATGATTTGAACAAGGCACGCGACTATTACAAAAAAGCCATTAAACTTGATGGCAAATGGTTCAGCAAAGATGCCCAGCGCCGCCTGGATCTGCTGGATAAAAAAGGTGCTGAGGCAAATAATCTGCTGCCGGACGGCAGTTTTGAATATTGCGCCGGACGCACCTGGAACCGGATGATCGACCTGGGGTACGCCCCAGGCGATTTTTTCTGGTCGCAGGATAGTTCAACGGCTTTTCACGGCCAATACTCCCTGCGCAGCAATGGCACGCAGCCGTTATTGCTGGCAGGCGAAGGCAAATTTACCAACGGGTATTTTTCCATATACCTCAAAAGTCCGGAGGCGGGAGCAAAAGTCCGGGTGGAGTTTTTTGCCTATAAAAGTTTTGAGCGAACCTTGCTGGCAAGTCAGGTCTTTGAACTGACAAATTCATGGACCCGTTATTTTGTAAAGCTCAAGTATATATGGCTGCCGGTCGATCAGGCATCAACTCCGTTTGTAATAGCCGTAACACCCTTGGCCGACAAAACAGTTTATGCTGATGCGGCCCAGTTGGAAACTACCCGTTTTCTGCCCTACAGCGATTATCGTTTGCAGTTGCTTTCTTCTGCTGAAGCACAAAAGATTTTTATGAGCCGTTTTGCGCCTCAGCACAAGAAAACAACCAACAGTTCCGCACAAGCATTGCCCAAAGAATTCAAGATCAACGCTTATTACCCTGTTGCAGCTGCCAATGTGCCTGTGGCAGTGGCTCTGCCCATGCAGCAAGGCATGTTCAAAGGCGGCAGTTATGCTGTGGCCGCAGCTGAAAACGGCAAAAAATATCCGGCAGAAGTTGAGCCTGTTGCCTATTACCATCAAGACCGGTCAGTCCGTTCGGCAATGGTGCGTTTTAATGCCGATTTGCAAGCCGGAGTCAATACGTTTACCATTCGCCCCGGCAAACTGCCAACGCCTGCTGTTGACGCAGAGCTGCCGCCAATGGAACTTTTTGCTGCCGATCATACCGGCAAAAAATACCAATCCCGGGAGTTGAGCGCAGTTAAAAGTTTTGACAATTTCCATACCGCCCGCTTTATCCGCCGGGGGATACTTGCAGACGATGCCGGACTTGCTTTGGCGGGCTACTCGTTATATATTGAAAAGAATAAAACATTGCAGGCGTTCAAAATAAATGTCACCATTTACAATCTTGCCGATGACCGGCCGCTGGTCATCCGCAGTGCCGGAATTAATATAAAAAGCAAGCGTCCCGGTAAAACAGCATCTTATCAGCAATTTTTCACTCTTGCTGATAAAACTTTTACTCATACAGCTGATGACGGCCCGGCAATTATTTCCGGTACCGGTGGAACATTGCTGATACGCGAAAAATCATTGCGCCATCCGGTAGAGTTGAGCTTGAACAACGAGGGCGTTTTTACCGGATACTTGTATCCGCCGCAAGCGGCTGCCCTTTATTTGAGCAGAAAGATGAGCCTCAGCCGGGAGTTTATTTTTTCGTATAACAGCAACCCAACTGCAGTAGCCAATCAGCTGGGTTACCGTTGTACAGCTATGGCAGATGCCGGCGAATTTACGGGGACAAATTTTTTGAGTCTGCCGGTAAAAAAAGCTGTTCCAGCTCAAAAATTTGCTTACAGCAAATTCAAAAAATTGCGCAATACAATGCTGCTTACTCCGCAAAAGATATTAAATCACCCCAAAAAACATATACTGCATGGCGTATTCAACTATGGGGATCTTTATGGCGATCGCGGCTGGGGCAATCTGGAAAGCTATCTGGATATGGCAGAAATACTTTACGCCATAGGCATGAATGACCCGGAAGTAATGGCTTCCGGCTTGAACCGGGCAACCCATTACCGCGATGTGGATATTGTCGATGGGAGTGCGGTTATCCATGGCCCCAACCACTCCGGCGGATTTATCTATGAGTTTTCGCACTCCTGGCCGCAAGGGGTTATCCTGCACTATCTGCTGACCGGTGATGAGCGATCATGGGAAGTCATCCAGCGGACAGCCATGCGTTATATGGCAACCCCAATCGATTATAAACATATTGCCGACTCCCGGTCGCTGGGGCGATATTTGCTGGGGTTGGCAGATATGTATTGTCTGACTGGCGATGAACGGCTGAAGGAACGCTTTATACAGCAAGTTAAGTTTGCCGAAAAGGCCCAGTTGGGAGCCAAAGTAAAAGATCAGACCATATTTCATTGGAACGGGCGTACTGATCCGTTCCATGTCTGGTATGGGGCATGTGCGTTGATGCAAATGTATCAGGCAACCGGCGATGAATCTATTCTGCAAGCCTTCAAGAGAGAAGTGGATGCGTCGCTGAATATGGATTTTTTCCGGCTCGACCTTCAGGAATTATGGAGCGGGCTGCCGGTAGAAAAAACATTGCCCATTCAGTTGGGCTATCACTCGCACCATCGCGGATCGCTTATTTACCCCCTGTTGGATTTTTACAGTCGGCAATTTAATAAACCGGAATACCGCAAACTGGCGGTTCGGGCTGCTTATGCAGAATTTTTAAACGGTACTCCTTATCCTGAGCCCATGGATATATTGCGTACCAATGTGTTGGCTGAAGCGGATGAAAAATCATTGCTCGAAGAAGTTTTAACTCTGCGCCGGACTGCAGCAGCAGACGGTTTTATCCGCAACGGAGATTTCTCGCTTGACAGCCAATGGTTCCGCAACTGGCACCTGCCCAGTGGCCGGCAAATGAGTTACGATGAACTTATGGAAGCATGGCCGCTTAAAAAAGAAAAAAATTATAAGGCAAACGCCAAATATTACTCAACTGTAAAAGATAAAGTCAGTCCGTGGCGCAGTTATTCACGCAACCTTGCTTATATGGATCATCAGGAATATTTCAATGCTCCGCCCTCTTTGAATATAACGCTCGGGCACTGGTATCCCTGCGGAAACGCTGCATGGCTCGACAGTGCCCCGGCATATCTCAAACCGGGTAAATGGAAGCTGTCCGGAGCATACAAAACCGATTTGAATATAAATCCAATAACTTCAGTTCTGGTAATGAATTTTACTCCGGAAAAAGAAGAGACCCGGGCATACCGCTTCAAGCCGGGCAATCTTAACGGAAACATACCCATTGCAGTATGGTACTCCACGCCCTGTCTGAAAAATCCGCAGGCAACGGTTGCTGCAACTCATAAAAACGGTTGGAAAACTTTTGAATTTACTTTTGAAAATCATTTACCGGGCATTGCTGTGTTCCGGGCGATCTACCGTCTGGCAAATGGCAAAGACCGTGCTGAAATATGGTTAGATGACATAAAATTAGAAAGGATAAAATAATGCAACAAACAAATTATAACCCGGTTCGTCTGGGGTTGGTGGGGCTTAACTTTGGCGGTGGTCTTGCCCACCGGCAGATTTTCGGGCAAGCCAACGAAAAATTCGTCAAAATCGTAGCTGTATGCGATCTGGATCGTGCCAAAGCCGATAAATACGCTGCTGAACACGGTAATCTGCCCGCCTATTACAGTTTGAGCGATATTCTTGCGGATGAACAAGTCGAAGCAATTATGCTGATGATCCCGCCCGCAGGACGCTCAGCAGCAGTACAGCAGTGTTTGGCTGCCAATAAACATGTTTTGACCACCAAACCTTTTGATCTTGATCCGGTATCAGCTCAAGCTGCGCTGGAAGAAGCTGCCAAACGTAAGCTGACTGTGCATCTCAATTCACCGGCACCGCATCCGTCGGATGATTTGCAGCAAATTCGTTTGTGGCAGAAAAAATTTGATTTGGGCAATCCGGTTTCCGCTTATTGGGAAACTTATGCAGAATATCACGAACAGGCTGATGGCAGCTGGTTTGACAGTTTTGAAAAATGTCCGGCTGCCCCCATTTTCCGCATAGGTATTTATGGCATAAATGAATTGGTGGAACTACTGGGGGAACCCGAAAAAGTGGAGTTGGCAACCAGCCGCATTTCTACCGGCAGACCCACTCCTGATAACGCTCAACTTACCATAAAATTTACCAACGGTGCTATCGGAACAGTGTATGCAGCTCTCTGCATTGGCGACGGGCAGCTTTATCCGTCAGCATTGACCGTGCACTTTGAACACGGCACGATTTATAAACGGCAATGCCGCAAGCTCGAAGAACGGGATTTTCAGACTCTGGAACTGCGTCTTACCACGGTCAGAGACGGCAAGTTTTATGAAGAACAAGTTACGCTGCCTGCCGCAAACCGCAGCGGCGGCTATCAATATGATAAATTTTACGAAGCAGTACGCAATAATTTGCCCGATACTCCCGGCACGATCAAGGCGATCGTTTCCGGAGTAAAAGCGTTGGCAATGATGGCAGAAAAGGAAAAAATGCAATGAATATGGATGCAAATTTTATCAAGGAACAGGCAAAAAAATGTGGTGCTGATATAGTTGGCATCGCCAGTATTGACCGTTTTGTTAATGCGCCGATGTCAGAAAATCCGGCTCAAATCAAACCGGATACCCGCTCAGTGATCGTGCTGGGGTTCCGTATTTTACGCGGAGCTTTGCGCGGTATCGAAAACGGCACCAACTGGGGATCTTACGCAGCTTGTGATCCATCCGGTATGTGTACCTATATGCAGGAAGCTACCTATCACCTCTGCCGTTTGATCGAAAACAACGGCTATGAGGCTCTGCCGCTGATCCGCCACAGCTACGATCTGCGCGAAACCGGTGTGCCGGTTGCTCCGGATCGTGCTGCTCCGGATGTAATTATTGATATGGAATATGCCGCCTGGGCGGCCGGACTGGGCGAAATGGGCATGGGAAAATTCTTCCTGACTCCGCAATTCGGTCCCCGACAGGTTTTTTCGGCGATTCTGACGGAGTTGGATCTGGCTGCCGATGAACCATTTGCCGGCAATATTTGTGACCGATGCGGCGAATGTGTGCGTGCTTGTCCGGCAATGGCGATCAATTCAGCAGTTACAGCTTCGCAAGGTACGCTTGAACATTGGCAGTTGGCAGTACCCAGTTGTCAGATATGTCAGACCGGTACTACTCCGCGGCCCTATTCGCTGGGGCTGGAACCCAACCGGGTCAGTGCCGCTTGCGGCAGAGCTTGTGTAAAACATCTGGAGGCAAAGAAACGCTCATGTTGACTGCCGAAAAATTAAAAAAATATGCTCGTGAAGAACTGGGGATCGACGCTATCGGCATTGCCAGTATCGACCGGTTTGCCAATGCTCCGGAATACATGCACCCGCAATCGATCATGCCTGAATGTAAATCGGTAATTATTTTTACCCGGCGTATTCTACGCGGTTGTTACCGTGGTATTGAACAGGGTACTCACTGGCCGAGTTATCAAGTGTTTGCTTACGCCGGATTAACTAAACTGGTACATCAGGCGAACTATCGTTTAGGCCGGTTTATTGAAGATCACGGTTTTGAAGCAGTACCGGCACCACCGGCAGCAACACTCAAAGAATCCGGTCCCCGCGGACCGGTGCCGGAAGGTGGAAAATATCCGCGAAATATAAATATAAGTTTGCGGATCGCCGCAGTTATGGCCGGTTTGGGTGAAATGGGCTGGAGCAAAGTATTTTTATCTCACGATTTCGGGCCCCGGCAGCGGTTGGGCTGCATACTTACTGATGCCGAGCTGGAACCTGATCCGATCCGCATTGGCGAAATATGCGACCAATGCAAACTGTGTGTACGCGATTGTCCCGGCGAAGCAATCAATAAAGATAAAGCTGTCGAATTTGATGCCGGGGGCAAAAAGTGGAAATGCAATGATCTTAATCTGGGGCGCTGCAAATTGACTCACTTCGGCTTGAACCGCACGACCTCGCCGCATTTTGTTAAAAGTTTTCCCGGTGTTTATCTGCCGATCAAAGAACAGGGTATAACCTGGGTTGAAGGCTGGAATTTTGGTCACGCACTGTTCAGCGCATTGCCGACTTACAAAGCTTTTTCGGCCTATCCGATCGCTATTTGCGGGGCACGCGGCTGCATCATAAGCTGTATGGATCATTTGGAGAAACGCAAACGGATCAAAAATATTTTTCACACCCCGTTCAGAAATGCCCCTCCGTGGAAATTACCGGAAAAACCGCAACAGTTCCATGAAGATCATCATGGTTTTGTCTATGATCCGGAAAATCCCGATGCCAATAAAAATGGCGGCGTACAGTCGAACTGGTATTGATTACACAAGGAGGATATATTATGCTTGATAATGTACAACTTAAACCCATCAGCGGCACTTTTGCCAATATGCTTATCTCTGATACCGGGATCGTCAACGCCGGTTTGAAGGATTGGGAAAATGACTTTAAGATGATGAAAGCTATTGGTATGGATCACATCTTTATCATCCGTACCGAGTGCGAACAAAACGGTATAAGGCTTTCTGCCGAAGACCCCCGCTCAACTACCTGGAAAGAAGACAAGTGCATATTGGATATGATCTTCCGCTTGAGCGAGGAATACGGTATGACCGTCTATCTCGGCGGCCCCCAGAGTATCACCAATTTGCATAAAGGCGATTGGCACAAAGAAGTTGACGACAACAAGCGTTACTACGACCGCACTGTGGAAAAATACAGCCATTACAAGTGCTTCAAAGGCTTGTATGTAACGCTGGAAGCGTTGCCGTGGCACTTCAATTTTCTGGATATCTGCACGGAAGTTTTGCAGTATATGCGGAAAAATTTCCCGCACATGAAAACCTTTATGTCGCCGGGATTCGGCGGCCTGAAGGGCGACATGAGTTCCCGCTACAATGTGGATGAATGGGTGGATATTTACGGGCGGTATTTCTTTGAGCGTGTAGCCGGTCTGCTGGATTATTGCGCTCCGCAGGATAAGATCACCTGTCCGGCGTGCCATTACGGCGAAATTCTGGATAACGGCATCAAGGAGTGGTATCTCAAGGTGGGCGAACTCTTCAAACGGTGCAATATCGAGCTTTGGACAAATGTGGAAACCTTCCAGCAGCCGTTTCCCGGTCACGGCGAACCCAGCGGCGTATACCGCCAAATCGATTACCGGTCGCTGTATATGAAGCTGTCGGAAGCTTCGCCGCTGGTAAAAAAGATCATCACCTATGAATTTTTCAGCTTGATGAGCCCCAACACTGAATGGGGTTCCAGTCGCCGTCTGCTGGCCAGATATCTGGAAATGCTGGGTAAAGATCCGGCGATCATCGACGAAATTTACAACTGATTATTTTGCCGCAAAAATACAAGCAATACGCCCTGCCGGGTCCGCTGGATCGGCAGGGCTGCTGTTTATAACCAAAATAAAATTGTTTTTACCTGAAAATTGTCATATCGGGTTTACATTTTCATAAAGCGGTAATCTTAATTGCAGATCCACAACAACACCGCTGACTCCCTTTTTTATAAAGAAATATTTTCTGCATTATTATTTAACTTGTTTATTTTCAAGCATTTATAATGCCTTGCTTTCTTGAGAAATCCTCCTTCATGGTATATATTGTATCTTTTTGACTATCAACAAGATACCAAAAAAATGAAGGGTTAAATATCATGCAAATTTCATTATTCTGTAATTATCAGCTTTACCTCAAAAAACTCATCGTTTTACACCAAATATGATGCTCTTTTTTAAGTAAAGCAAAGAGTCCCGTCTGCTGTCAATCCCCCTGTATTTACCGGGGATTTTTTCTGCGAATTGCCTGTTGTGCAAATTATTTTATCTGGCAGAGCGATCTATTTTTTCTTCTTCCCAACCGATGAGATTGCCTTTGATGGAATCAAAGTTTACACCGACAATGTAAATATCCCGCTTGTCAAGCAGATATTTTTTATAGTATTCTTTCGCTTTGATTTGTTCCAATGCAGTCGGGTCATTGTCGAGCTTGAATTCAAAGATATAGACAGCTTTTCCGGTCTTTACCACCGCATCGATCCTGCCGTCATTGGTGGTTGATTCAGCTTCGATGTATGCTCCCAGCAAACGGAATATGGAAAAGAAAATCGTCTGGAAAGTCGATTCCTGTTTTTTGTGGATATCATAGGGGATTCCGGCAAAAAATACTTCCATGACTTTGCGGAGTTTCTTCAAATCGCCGTTGAGCAGACTGGTCGCCATTTCGGCAACAAACTGCACGCTGCCGGTCTGGGTTTTCCCCGCATAACTGTTCAATATATACGCACTGAACGCTGTGCTGACCTCTTTATTGGGGAAATCCAGAAAATACCAGGTCTGACCGAACTTTTGTTCAGTATCTTTTATCGTAACATACCCTGTCTGCAAAAGCAATGCCAACGGGTCGATATTGTCGATTTCAAAGGCATTGAACGCCACTTCCGGCACTGAATTACCACCCACAGCTGACTGGAAATCAAAATCAGTTCTTTTAGCCAGTTCTATCAGGAATGAAGGCGTGCCGGTAGAAAACCAGTAGTTGTTGAATTCGCCGCCGCTTTCCAGAAATTTGGCGAACGATACCGGATTATAAACTGTTTTGGCTCCCCGATGGAACCGGTAACCATTGTACCACTCTTTGATTTCCGATTTGTATGCGTCAATATCCTGATTGCCGGCCAGAGCGGCAATGCGGTCGCCAAAGTTGGCTTCCAATTCCTCTTGAGTATAGCCGAACATCTCCGCATACCGGGCATCCATTGTTATATCGGTAAGGTTATTCAAATCCGAAAAGAGCGACACATGACTGAACTTGCTGACGCCGGTAACAAAGAGAAACCGTTCTTTGGCATTGCGGTCTTTCAAAACGCTGTAAAAACCTTTCAGACATTTTTGAATATCTGCAATATTTGGATTGGAAATGTTATCCAGTATGGGCTTATCGTATTCATCGACCAGAATGACCACACTGTTTATTGCAAAAGCGCTGTCAATCAATCTGCCGAAAGCCAGAGATGCCTCCTGCACAGCAGGCAATTCAATATCAAGCTCCTGTGCGGCAATTTTGATTTTATCCAGCAAATACTTTTCCAGCTTTTCCACTGTGTTGTTAATTGAGTTATAATCACCCAAGCTCAAATGGATTACCGGATGCTTTTGCCAATCATACGGTTTATCATAAATGGCAAGCCCTTTGAAAAGCTCTTTTTTACCTTCAAAAACAGCTTTCAGAGTGGAAACAGTCAAAGATTTACCAAAGCGGCGGGGACGCGAGAGAAAATAAGACTCGCCAGCCGGATTTATCAACTTCCAGATATACTCCGTCTTATCGACATAGAGGTAATCCGCCTGCCGTAATTTCTCAAAATTGTAAACGCTGCTGGTAATATCTTTCATTGTTATATGCTCCTCAATGCGTAATATACACTGTATTGACCGCATTTCCAATTATTTTATTCCATAAAATACAAAAAATAAGTTTCCCTTATTCAGACCGACATAAAGTCGCTGATGTTGAACCAGTACTCTGTCCGATAAATAATCTGGGCGGCTTTTCTTCGTGCAATATGTTTTTTTCTGCCTTCCGGATCATTTTTGTACTCATTATGATTTTGCCAATCGGCTTTGAGCGCGTACCAATCTTTTTTAAGAAAAGCCCGTACAGCAACTATCAAGTGATCGTGTAATATACCGTTTACATCGCAAAGATCCTGGGCCACTGTGATGTAATGGAACCCTTGAAAACGTTCATCCGCCGGTTTGGAATGAACCAATTCTTCCCAAATTCTTTTATCGACAAAAGCATACTCCAGTGATACCCCATCAAATCTTTTATGCGGATTGATTTCCGGATCAAACTCCTTGACAATAGTTGCGTGTTCTACATCGTATCCCCATCCCCCGGAAAAGTTACATTCATCAGCTGTGCGTGGAAAGTGTTGCTGTAATACTTTTCGTGGTGTTGGGTAATCATCCGGAAGACGAAACAACTCTCCGGGTAATGTACCTGCCAATAAACGGTTGTTGTGTATGCCTGATATTGGAGTATGGTATTTGTTATATTCTCTTGGCAAACTCATTAATATTGAATTTAGAAATTTATCTGCTTGTGTCATATTTCATTCCTTCTTTATATGTCAGTTGAATAAATTCTGGGGTATGCGGGAAGCAAAAACTTCCCGCTGCTTTATTACCTTTCAATATCCCGGATACCTCGAATATGTTTTACCTTCACTTTCTTTTTTCCTTCTGTACTGTTCTCGCCAATATTCTCTTGCCAGCATACAACGATTGTAATCTTTGATAAACTGTGAAGTGAAAAACTTTTTGGTGCTTGATGGCGTAAGATCATTTTCATCTACTTTTGCCAAGTAAGATAATTGCCGCATGGTCTCTTGCTTTTGCTTGTGATTTTCCCAAGTACCGCGTTTGATCATTCTGCCGTTTTCTCTGGGTGATCCATCGGGTGCTTTATTGCACGGATAGACCAATGCTTTTTGCTGGACTTCTTCCAACGGTATATCCAACTGATTAGCCCAATGTTTTTCTATGGTTTCTCTGACTGCATTTATAGAGCGTTTTTTATTGCCATCTAAAAGTATTCCTACATGGTAATGCTGATTTTCACTGGTTACCTGTTCCCGTCTGGCTACATACTGCGGATCATACCCTTTACGACCGAACTCCTGACATACGGCTTGCATAGTTGATGAAAAATCTTTATTGCTGTTATCAGCATTATGATCTTTAGGATAACGAAGATCAAATCTTGCGACCAATACTTTGGAGTGCCGTTCTGTCATAGTCCACAAAAGATTTTCAATCGACTGCATATAAGCACAAGAAAACTCATGCGGGGTTTCACTTAACTTTGTACCATGATACTGGTTGTCGATAAAGGAGCGTATGTTATGAATGAAATTCAAATTACTTTGGAAACTGTCAGAATGTTCAAAAGGATCATGCGGCCGATCGCCGAAGAAGGAATTATTTCTCTGCCGGAATATCACGAAGCGATCAGTCAGTTGACCAGTTTGGCAGAACACGGTCGCTTGAAACCGGTAATTGTTCCCAAGTTGATAGATTAAAAAGAAGCCGACGAAGAGTCTGAAGGTCTCCGCGGGCAGTTGGTGAAAAATTACACTCCGCTTCAAGCGTTCTGTATAATGATTTTCTGTCTGCTTTCAATTCCGTGTCTTGCCACGCTGGCGATCATCAAGCGGGAGTTGAACTCCTGGAAAATGGCATTCATTGAAGCCGGAGCATTGTTCGCATTGGCGTATGTGTCCACGTTGATCATTTATCAACTTGGAAAACTTTTTGAAATCGGAACGGAAATGCTCCGGCGATAAAAAAGGCTTTTTTGATTCAGCAGAGGTGTTCAGATGAACACCTCTGTTTTTTATTGATAGCCGGGTTTTTATTATCTGCCGGCAAGCAAAACAAGTACAAATAACGGCAGCAGAACAATTTTTGTGGTCCATACTCCGGCGACTGTCCAGCAGGAAATTTTATCATCAAGATACTCTGCCATTTCCTTGTTTTTGTGTTTCTCAGCCCAATCCAGAGCCTTGGTTGAAACTTCGTAGTTTGAATATGTGCCGAATTCATAACCTTCTTCTTCGATCAAAAATTTCACCGCAGCAAAATTATTGAGTTCAGCCATATATTCTATGGGAGTAACTCCCGCATCGCGTTTTTTGTTATCTTCCTCTCGCATCGAATTGATTTTGTCTTCATAAATTGTCGGAGATGTTTTAACTTTTTTGGCATAAGCAAAATCGTTTTTCATGATCAGCTGGTGGTAAGGCAGCAAAACCAATCCATTATACTTTATTTCGACCACTCCTTTGACTTTTTTCTGATCGATCAGATAGCGGTAAACTTCGGCATTATCTTTCGCAATCATAACAGTCAGGCAGGTTTCAAGTTCTGCGGAACTTACCGCATTGAAAAACGGTTTGAGCATTGCCAGCGGCATGGGTTGCTGCTGATCGATCAGTGATTTGAAAATAACACTGACCGGACCGAGATTCTTGTTGTGAAAATCCGCATTCTTGAAATTGACACCCTGCAGTTGTGAAATCAACGGGAGGATATAATTCGGATTTTTAGTACGGCAATATGTTTGGATCAAATCATTGGAAACAGCAGAGCATATTTCATAATCGGCAAGTTGATTTGCAAAAAGTTTGACATATACAGGTTTGCCGGTTTTTAATCCTGCTTTTATGGTGTTTGTATTGGGAGATATCCCGGAAAAAAGGAGTTGGATTTTTACATCATCTTTCAAGCGGAGAGCGGTATTGGTCATGCTGTTGAGAATATTGCATGATTCGCCTCGTGTTCCTCCGATTCCGAAAAGAAAGGCACCGGCTTTTCCACCGAAACCATTATGTCGTTTATAGTGATTGAGCATTTTAGAAACATGCTGTTTCAATTGTGCTGCAGTACCTTTGCGGACAATTCGCATCAACTCTTTGACCAGAGAATTGTGTTCAGCATTCAACGCATTGACTCCGGCTTTACGCTGCTGTTCTTCTTCTGCTTTTCTTGCGGCGTCACGTTGAGCTTTTTGTCTGGCGATTTCATTTTCTCTTCTGATTTTTTCAGGGGAACGGTTGTCGGCAATTTTTTTAGTAATGGCACCATCGCAAGCCTCATCATATCTGTTTACGAAAGTACAACGCTGTTTTGCCCCGCTTCCCCCGCCGAACATAGCTGTCAATGAATCTTTGAATTGCTCTCCCACATTGCGTTGTCTTGCACATTGGGAACATGAAATGTGTCCTTTTTCGCATTGGACAATAATATTATCGCTGCTTACCCCGCAATTTTTGCAGGGAGTTGCAGCCAAAAGTGAACCGCTTGCACCGAGAATAAGTGCCAGACTTAAAATCTTTTTCATTTTTTTCCTCTTGTTTTTTTGAATTGATTTTTTTGAGAGGAATACAAAAAAGCGTACTCCGTCTCAAGCTTCTGTTAACAAGCCGGTAACGCCAATCACCGTGATAATCCAAGCTGCAAGAAAGAGCACGCATACACACAAAGAAGGTGCGTCGCTGCTGTTCAGACAATAGGATTATCAAATTCAAAAATTGGCGTTTTTTGCTTGTTGTGAGAATTGTCTGAATACACAAGTATTCAAATTTTTTTTAATTTTTTAAAAAAGTTTAAATTTCAATTTTTCTTATATGTTCTATCCTTTCTTTGTTAAAGAAAATTACAGTAGTAATATAGCATAAAAAAAATATTTTTTCAAGAAATTTTCCGGATGCGTAAAAATGAAATAATCTATCGGCATAAAATGCTTGAAAAAAACAGGGGGGAGATGATATTTTAAGCAGTGAAGTGTTTAAAAAACTTTTTTAAGAAAATGTGGAGAAAAATATGTTCAGCAAAAACAGTATGAAATTTCTGGAAGCTCTGATGAATTCTGCCAGTCCTTCCGGTTATGAAAGTGAAGCAGCTAAAATTTACCGCGACTATTCGAGTGACCGCTGTGAGGTCAGATGCGATGTTATGGGCAATACCATTGCCGCCTTGAACAGTTCCGCTCCGGTCCGGGTGCTGCGCAACTCATTCTGAGTATCTTGCCCGTAACGCCCGGCTTCGGGGTGCTGCGCAACTCTACGCCGTGGCAGGCTTCACTTTGGCTTCGCCAATTTCCGCTCCGGTCTGCGCCAATGGCTTGCCCGGGCGTAAAAAAGGCAACCAAATTAAATTTGGTTGCCTTTGTGAAGCCTGGTGGAGGTGACGTAACTTGGCAGCTAACTTTGCTCCTGAAGATTTTTTACGCTCAAACGATATAAAAGTTCGCAGAAGCAATACCATATTTTATAGAGAGTTACAGAACTGCGAAAAAAGTCTCGTAAAATCAAAATCATCAAAAAATAATGCAGAGGACTTTCCCTGTAAAAAGTTTGTCGATTACGATTTCTGAATTGCTTACCAATTCATCTAACGCTTTCCAAAAATCTTCGTTATAGCCATCCATCTTATCGCCTCCTTACAAATCCCGATTTAATGATATCCTTACATGTTTGAATTTGTACTTGAATTCAGTCTTTACGAAGTTCCATGTAAATTGAGTTTTGCTCTTCATCCTCAAAAATCAGGTCCTCTGGAAAGCCTTTCGGTTGAAATCCCAGTCTTTTATACAATGCAATCGCTTTCGTGTTTTCTGGATTTGGATTGACCCAGACAATTTCTGCACCGTTTTGGAATGCTTCTTCGATTGCATAGGATAATCCTGCCGTTGCAATTCCACGTCCACGCGCAAATTCAAATAGCTTGATGTCCAATGCAGCGCTATGATGTTTTTCATCAATCTCATAGAATGATTCACCACAATAGTTCCCATCTTCAAATATCGAGTAGTGATTCAGAACAGGCCGGTTGGATTCAATCCACCGAAACCAACCTTTCATTTCTTCGTTTGTTTGGTGTAATCCATTGGGGAATCCAACAAACCGCATAACATCTCCATCAGTCCAAAGTCTTTGAATATTATCAATATCTTTGATAGTTGTTTCTTTTATCTCAATCATCTCAAAACCTCCACAAATACCGATTTGTTGAACTCTCAATGGATTTTGTGCCATTCTATATAAGCAACTACCCATCTTGCACTTACAATTAAATTATTCTCTTTTCGCTGCTCTGAAACGTAAACCTCATACCCACATTGCGCACTCTATCTGATATTTTCACACAAACACCGCAAGTAACATATCATCCATAATCCAATTTGTCAAGCAGAAAATACAAGGGAATAATTTATGTGTAACAACTTGTCTATCATTGGCATATGTAGAATGGTATCAATTCTTCAATAAGATGATCTCCTTTCGGAGTTTAGTATAGCATAGCAAAAAGAAAATTCAAGGCGGCTTGCCGCCGTGTAAGCGAAGCGCAGTAAAAAGAAACACATCCACCCGCCGACAGGCGGCAACTTCACGGGCAGCACAAGCTGACCTCTTCACAAGTGTAATGGAGCGTAAGCGGAATGAAATGTCTTCACAAGCAAGGCTTCTCGTTTTTTGTGAAGATGTGAAGAAAAACCTTCGGTTTTGAGTGAAGAGCTTTTGCGATTGCCGCTGATGCGGCAAGACGCAAAAGGCGTGAAGTGAAGCCTTGCGGCTTCGTTCCACCATTAAAAAATTAAAGCCGCTCAATGAGCGGCTGAATTTTTTAATGGTGGGCGATGGGGGACTCGAACCCTCGACCTCTGCCGTGTGAAAGCAGCGCTCTAGCCAGCTGAGCTAATCGCCCTCTATATTGTTCCAATAATATATACCGTTTTTTTTATATTGCAACTTATAAACTGATTTTTTGCGTATAAATCACAGTTTTTTTGTCAAATCGCCACAAAATGTAATTTTCTTCCACCGGAGCAACTGCATAATTCAACTCCAACATACTCTTTTGAACAGCAAACATAACACCCCGTCCGGATGATTTGTTCCTTCTCCGGACAGGGCGTTGTCAGAATCCTGCCTGCGCTGTATTATTCAATTTCTAAATTGCCCAGCGGAAAGTGCTGCTGGCTGCCGTATACATCGCAATCAGATGCTGACCCGGAAGAACTGTTGCGCGGCAGCACGACTTTGACCGTCAGAATACGTTCAAAAGGTTTGATTGCCACCAGTTCAGGAGCAACATTGTAAAGTCTGCCGATACCTTCTGCTGTAAAAGATGCAGAATCCATAACCTGCTGATAACTCTCCAAGTCATTGAACATCAAGTCAATGGTAACTTGAAAAGGTCCCGCATTTTTACTGCGGCAGACAAACGCTTTATCATATAATTTCATTTTATCACCATTGTTTTTACTTCAAATTCCAGCGGCAGATCGGTCAGGTGATAGAGTGCAAATTCATACACCGCACCGCCTGAAAAATCCGAGGGAGAAAAGGGAAATGCCAAATTGCCGGCAGTCGCTTTGCGGTCAGGAAATCCCTGATGCAATGCCTTGGAACGGGCAAGCCCGATAAGCGCGTCCGCCTGTTCCTGTGACGGCGCGATCGCTTCAATCACCAAGCCTATTTCGCGGGGGATCACATCAGGAACTTCATTATCGCCGGTTACGGCATCCAATCCATAACGCAGAAAACGCAAACTGTACTCATTTTCTTTAACAAAAACTGCCGATTGAGCCACCGCAGCCCGGACACCTTTCTCGATTTCGCTGATATGTCTGATCCCGGATGGATCGCGCATGCCGGCAATGGTTATGGCACGGTAACCAACCAGCCGGGTGCCTTCAAGTTTGGTGGTCGCTTCAGCCGCGGCAATAAGTCGGCTGCCGGTGACTTTGACCTTGCGTTCGGCAATCTGTTCAAAGGTGCATTGACTCAAATCTATCTTGCCTTCCGGCTCGTAAAAACAGTTGGGATCCGGCTGCTCATAAAGCGAATGGGCTGCCACGCTGTCGGGCGTGCAAGTCCGTTCCGGATTGGGCGGTTCAACGGTAAAATAATCTTCGCCGATTTCTACAACCAGTGAATCATTCGCCCCCACCGGACGGGCGCACAACGCTCCGCATTCGGCAATTTTAGCAGCATGGAGAGCCAAACCCGGATCATAATTTTTCCAAATCGGATACGCGGCAAAAACCGCTGTATCACAACAGCGTCCGGCAACGATCACATCAACATTTTTCTGCAAAGCCTCTATTATCGGTTCAGTACCGAATTGCGCGACCGGATTGGCAAGTTTATCTGCCCAAGATGCGTCAAATTCAGGAGAACCGCCGCAGGAAAAAAGATGTCCGGCTGCAGCTTTTTTTATAAAATCATTGCTCAAATCCGAATAGATAACTGCTGTTTTGAATTCCAGAGATTGCTCCCGGGCGATTTCCGCAAGGATCTCCAGAACACTGTTAACATGTGCTTGGGCTCCGGAACCGCCGGCACTGCCGATGATCAGCGGAATATTGCGTTTTTTGGTTTCCGGCAATACCAATGCCAGATCGCGTTTCACCTGCAGGCGTTTGACAAAACCTTTGCCGCTGCCCAGATAGTAAGGCCCCGGATCGGTGGAACCGCCGTCCACGCCGACAAAATCCAGTTCGGCTGCAAGAGCATTTTTCAAACTTTCCGGCGCATATCCATACCCGAGCAAACCGCATAGCGAGAGATAACGAATGGGCTTTTTCATCCGTTCACCTCAGTAAATTCGTAATCGTGCGGTATACCGAGTTCTTCTTCGATGGCGGGCATTTTTGCTTCGGCATCTTTGGAGAGTTCTTCAAAGTAATTTCTGCCTTCAGAATCAATGGCAACAAAAAACGGTCCGAATTTTTCCACTTCATAAATCCAGGTACATTCCGTCTTGCCCAGTTCGTCAAGAAAATGCACATCGTGGACTTTTTTGACCTGACCGCGGAGAGCATTGCCGCTCAGACCGATTTTTGTAAGGTATACGCCGCCGACTTCTTTCAATGCCTCTGCAGTGCGGGGCCCCATCGTGGTTTTGCCGATCAATGTACGCAATTTGAACTTGCGCACAACATCGGCTCCGTAACGCTCAAAGCGAATGGAGCTGGTCGGTTCGCAGCTGACAACTTCCCAACCGTCAGCGGTCTGCCGCATTACGGGACCGACATGGAAAAAGCAATTTATTTTATCGTAGTCGATTGCCGGATAAATATCATTTTCTGCTGCACGGATATGAAAACGGCTGCGGCCGGTAAAAAGCATACCGCTGACAGTTACCATTTCGCCGAGTTTCAGCGATTTGACATCTTCGGCAGACATCGGAAGTTTTATATCTTTCATAAATAAAAATCTTTCAGTTAAAAATGTTTTATTTCGCACTTGGATCTGTCACAGATCGCCGGTATAATCAATTTCGTTGCCGCCGCTGATACGGGCTATCCAGCGTCTGCCGACCAGACACTGGGCATTGACCGCCACCGGAAGTGCCGCAGTGTGAGTTACTGCCACATCCAGATTTATGGCAAGCACGGCATTGATTCCGCGCGATCCCATCGGTCCGATACCGAGTTTGCGTGCTGCATCGTAAAGTTCTTTTTCCAAACGTGCCACTTCCGGATCTTTGTGATGCTCACCTATCGGCCGCAGCAAAGCTGCTTTTTTGGCAAGTCCCATACAGAGGTCGGCGGTTCCGCCGATACCGACACCGATAATGGCGGGCGGGCAGACTTTACCGGCATAACAGGCATCTTTGATACACTCTATAACAAACTTTTTGATCCCGGCTTCGCCGTCTGCCGGAAACATCATACGGTAAAATGTACCGAAAATTTCCGATCCGCCGCCTTTGGGCGCAGCAAGGATTTCCATGCCGTCGCCTTCGCGGTCAAAAAAGAGTTCGACTTTGGGCATACCCGGACCGATATTGTCGCCGGGATTTTTTCTGGTCAGCGGATGCACCATGGTCGGGCGGAGAAAACACTCCGCTGTAGCCCGGGCAGTAGCTTCTTCGGCACACTGCTGAATGGTCTGGAACCCGCCTTCAACTTGAGCAGTATTGCCGATGTGAACAAAAAACATGGGAAAACCGGTATCAGCACAAACCAGCCCATTGCCTTTTTCGGACATATCGGCATTCTGCAGACTGATTTCAAGATGCTTTTTTGCCATGGGGTCGGTTTCTTCAGCTAATGCACGCTGCAGCGCGCGGCGGATATCCGGCGGCATCTTGGTTGCACCGAGCCGGATGGCATTGTACATTGCTTCCAAAAGAGTTTCACGCTTGATCATAATTGTACTCCTCACTTGAACTTAATAATTCTTTATATTCCAAATAGCTCTTTTTATCCATTATCCTGGGCAGCTTGGCGATTGCTTCAGCCTTTGCCGCATTATCCTTCAACAGCGAAACGGCATCCATTGCCAGTAACTTTGCTCCCTGGATATAAGCCGCTTCCGGATCGACCGCCACAAAGTCCCTGGCGTGCGGCGAACCGGAAAAACCGCCGGAATAAGCGTGCAGTGCCGGTATGAGCATACTTACATCGCCCATATCCGTGGAAGAACCGCGGTGACCGAAATTCCCCAGAACTCCGTTGCAAAGTTCTTTCAGGTTATCGGCATGGACACGGTTGAGTGCTGCACAGCTCTGATAAGGCATATAGCCGCCAAGATTATTGATCTGCACTCCGCCGCCGAACGCCATTGCCGCAGCTTTGACGCAGCGGTCAACAACCGCGCAGGCACTTTTGATAGCTTCGGGAGTTTTTGCCCGTACCTGCAGTTCAAGTTCAGCCCGGGCAGGAACCACATTCACCGCGTTGCCGCCATCAGAAATAATACCGTGTATACGCACGCTGTCCTGATCTTTGAACGTATCGCGCTGGCTGTCGATCATATTCAGTGCCTGCCGCGCCATGGAGGCGGCATTGCATCCATCCCACGGGCTCAAGCCGCCGTGAGCAGCTCTGCCTTTAAATATGATCTGCTTCATGCAGAACCCGTTATAACTTTCCGGGGTAAAGGTATCATGTCCGGCATGGATCAGCAGAACCATATCTATATCATCAAAAACTCCGAGTTTGATAAATTCCGGTTTACCGCCGCAGTAAGTTATCCTGCCTTCTGCAATGAGTTTACGGCAATATTCCAAGCTCTGAAATTTTTCCGCCGGCACTGCAATAAAAGCGATCGATCCGGACAATTCCCGGATGACCGGCGTCAGGACTTTTGCCGCTGCCAGCATCATGGTCAGCTGAGCGTAATGCCCGCAGGCGTGAGCGGCTCCGGTATCCTTATCCGCATAGGGGTGCGACGGTACCGGCAGAGCGTCCAGTTCGCCCATGATGGCGATTTTCGGACCGGGTTTGCCGCTGTCTGCATCAGCCCGCAAGCCGGTTATTGCCAGATCGCTTCTGACTTGCAAACCGAGTTTTTCCAGTTCGCTTTTTACGAAGGCCGATGTTTTGAATTCTTTATAACCATTTTCCGGATTGTGCAGCAGAAAATCGGCGATCGAGAGGATCTCAGCTTTTTTGCTTTCTATATCCTCAACCACTTTTTTTTGCAGATCGTTCATGCAAAAAACTCCTCCTGTTTATATTTTTCAAGCACTGCGAAATCCGGCACCACATCCAATCCGGGATTGTCACGCAAGGTGTAAGTGCCCGGTTGATCAGTAGTCAGAACTGGATTACCCAGATTTTCCACATAGAATTTATCCGCCGGCGAAATATCCGAGGGGTAATTTGCATTGGGCAGCGTTGCCAGTGTTGCAACTACTGTAGTACCCAGCGAAGACTCGCCCATGCCACCCATCCAGCAGCCGATATTGTGCTGACCGCAAAGATCATGGATCTTCAGCGATGTGCTGATACCACCGACTCGGGCATATTTGATATTGATATATTTACAAGCTCCGATCTCAATGGCCTGACGGGCATTCTGCACCGAACAGATACTTTCATCAAGACAGATCGGCGTTGCTATCATTTTCTGCAATTTGGCGTGATCGATCAAATCGTCGTGCATAAGCGGCTGTTCGATCATTGCCAGATCGTATTTATCCAGTGACTTGAGCATATCTATATCATTGAGCGTGTAAACGCTGTTGCAGTCGATGTGTATGGTCAGATCCGGGAAAACTTTGCGCACTGCTTCGAGCATATCACATTCCCAGCCGGGACAGAATTTGAGCTTTACCCGGGGATACCCCATGGACACAACTTTATCAATACCGGCAATAAGCTCATCAAAGCTTTTCAATACTCCGAAACAGTAACCGATCGAAGCCTTTTCCTGCGTACCGCCGATCGCCTTTTTGAGAGATATACCCTGCTGGCGGCTCCAAATATCCCACAATGCCGCATCAAACGGAGCTTTGGCAAATTCATTTCCGCGTAAAGGCTTGAGCATTTCAGTGAGTTCATCGGGGTGATCAAATTCCTGGTGCAGTATTTTCGGAATGATAAAATCTTTGCCCAGATTGAAACACCCCTTGTCATAACAGCTTGAGAAAAAAGGTCCGCCCCACGGTGCAGATTCCCCCCAGCCGGTAATATCTCCCGATCGCATTTTTACTACTACAGAATTGAATGCATTCTGCGAGCCGAATGAAGTTGTGTAAGGGTGCTTGATCGGATTGCATACACGATACATCTCAATACTGTCAATTCTCATATTTGCCTCTTGCTGTTAATTGCGGTTCTGTAGAAAAATATATAACTCTATTTGATTTTTTCAACATTTCAATATACATTAATTGATATTATAAAAATATCAATCTACGGAGTAAAGAAACAATGGAACTTATAACTTTGAAATATTTTGTAACGGTTGCCAAAGAACTGCACTTTCGCCGTGCAGCAGAAAAACTGCACATGACGCAGGCACCGTTGAGTGTGGCAATACGCAAACTGGAAGATGAACTTGAAACCGAATTATTTGAACGCAGCAGCCGCTCAGTAAAATTGACTGAAGCCGGAGAATTTTTTCTGCCGGAGGCCGAAGCTGTACTGATCCGTGCAGAACAGGCACGGAAAAATCTGCAACAGAAACTTTCCGGCAAATGCTGTCATCTTGTGATAGGTTATAACGAACCGGCATTGAATACGGTTCTGCCCGGAGTGCTTTCTTATTATCACAATCACCAGCCGGATATCGAACTGGAGCTGCGCGAACTCGAAACCGCCGAGCAGATCGAAGCGTTGAAAAACGGCGTGCTGGATATAGGCTATATGCGGCCTTTCGGCTTTGAGCTGGGTGATTTGAAAAGCCAACTTCTGCACCGTGAACGCTACAAGCTTGTAATGTTGAAAGAGCATAAACTCTCCCGGCACAAACAGATAACTCTGGAAATGCTTTCGCAGCAGAATGTCATACTTTTTGCCCGCGATGTAAACCCGAAATTATTTGATATTCTCAAAAAACAGATGACTGCATTCAACCTTCCGGAGCCGTGTTTCAAACAAAATGCCCGCACCAAAAGTTCCATGCTGGCAATGGTTCGTGCCGGATTCGGTATTGCCCTGCTGCCGGAATCAAGCCTCAAAGAGGAAATGCCCGATATAGTTGTAAGCGACGCGGCTTTTGAGCTGCCGGAAATTGAAATAATGGCAGTTTGGAACCCGTCGGGAAAAACTCCCGGGTTTCCGGGAGCAACTCCGTTCGGCATTGCATGATTTTTTTGTGCAGTCAGCGTTTTTTATACTCAATCATCAACCGGACGGCCGCCGGCATCGATCTTGCGGTACTGACAGGAATATTGTACAGGATTGTGCAAACGGCAGCGCAGATCTCCGACTTTCCATTCCGGGGCATCTGTCCAGTTCTTTGAGGCAAGATAATCGAGCAAAAGTTGCTTAAGGTAACTGCCTGCGGGGTCATCTTTCTGCAATTTCAGCGAACTGCAGATCAATCTGCCCTTGCCCACTTTGTATTCCGAAAGCATTGATTTGCGGCGGATGCGTTTGAACGACGGTATCAGCTCCAGCAGCGGCTGAAATTCAGGCATTTCGCTGTCGTGGATCATTGAACTGCTTGAATCCATCATGCGGAAAAACTGCCAGTCTGCAAAACCTTCGTTGGGGAACTTCTGCCAGACCGGATGCTTGCGGATGAGCGCACCTGCATGCAGCAACGACCGTCCGCTGGTGTGCGTCCGGAACATTTCGTTTTCTGTGGCTGAGGGGAAGTTACCGGTCAAAAGCACCGCACCGCCCTGCTCCATAAAATCTATATCGTCATCAGTCAGACGATCAACCTGCCGGCAAAGCTCTGTCTGCGGCAGATCTTCCGCTGCCGGATATACCCACAATTTCCACTGATTGCTGATAACTCTGCTGCCGGCAGTCAGCACAACTTTCAAAGTCAGCTGCTGAGCTTCAGTTGTATCAGGCATTTTTATTTGCAATTCTCCGAGGTCGTTGATCTTGCCGACCGGCAGCAGAGGTATGCTCCACGAACCGTGTTCAACAACCTGCTGCAGTGAATTTTCAAGCCGCCAGTTGAGCTGCGATTGCAACAGATCGCAAGCAGCATAATTTGAGAGCTGCAACTTGCAATTTATTGTGCTGTTGGCAACAAAAGAACGGTATTTGCCGGCACTCCAGAGCAGCACACAATCATTGTTGTACTGCAAAATATCCTTGATGCTTTCGCCGTATTTTTCTTCATAAAACTCATTGAATACGCCGCAGGGATAACCGGTCAGGTGCCAATGCGTATCTATGCCGCCGAGATAGTCATATCCGGCAATACTGGCACAGGAACGCAGATTCTCAAAAAGCTGTTTACGCAAACTTGACACAAACAGTGAATTGTATTGATAATATTCCACGGCATTTTCCCAGACGCCGTGTTTCTGCATATTTTCCCGGGCGGCGGCAAAAAGATCGGTTCCGATATAGGTATTTATGTAGCGTTTTTCCAGATCAAAGTTCAGATAACCGCCTAAAATTCCGGTTTCATGCGCCAGACAGGGCAGTTGGTAAATGCTCATGATCTTTTCGGCTGCTTCGGTACCGGGAAATTCATCGTGCTCATAACTGAACATACTGTTGCACAACGCCCCGTAAACGTCGGAAAACTCTCTGGTCACAGCCAGCCGTTCGGGCACATGGTCAACCGGATCGTGAACAACGTTCTGCCCCGGCTGGAAATCATATTCCACGCCGCGCATTGCCTCCTGAGGATTGAACAACATTCCCGGAGCAAGTTTGCGCATCATTGCCGCCAACTTGCGCAGCCGCTCCATCATGGAATCATCCAATATCTTTTCATTGCCTTCGCAAAGTATGACCGCCGACGGATGACGGCGGATCAAACGGATGATCTCTTCAGCCTCCGCATCGCTCCAGACTACCGGCAATTCGGTCTGCACCAGAAATCCCAGCGTATCGCAAGCGTCATAAAACGGTTCCGGCGGACACCAGGTATGGCAGCGGATATGATTGAATCCGGCGCGTTTCAGCACTGCCAGATCGTGCATATATTTATCGAACGAAAAGTGCGGATTGCAGCTTTCCGGGAAATAACAATGTTCGGTAACGCCTCTGAGATAAATACTTTTGCCATTGAGCAGCAGACCATTTCCACGACGGCTGAAAGTACGCAATCCGGCATTGGCACTGTATTCATCCAGCAATTTGCCGTCCAGCATCAGCTGCAGTTCCATCTGCAAAAGTTCGGGGTGAATATCGCTCCAAAAGGGGGTATTTTCCGGCAGGACCGTATTCCAGAAAACTTCATTACCGCAGCAGGAGCATTGCCCTTCAAGCAGCACGTTTTGCCGGTGTTTGATCCGCCAATAAAGTTCCAAATTTTTGCCAGCTGCATTGTGCAGCTGCACTTCGCCTTTGAGCTGATCCTGCTCCATGTAAACAAAGCAATCGCGGATAACTGCTGTATTGCTGATCTGTAAATACACTCCGCCGCCGATCCCCGCACGTTCGGATTGATAACCCTGAGCCACCAATCCACGGTGCTGTCCGGGGCGGGCACGGCGTGCCTGACCGTCATGCGAGCCATCTTTACGGCAATATGCGCCGCCATCATCGTGATCATTGCATACGGCTATGATCAATTCGTTGGGCTGATGCGGATCAATAAATTTGCTCAGATCAAACACCGATTCAGTGGAGTATCCGACCGATCTGCCCACCAGCTTCCGGTTGCAGAATACCCAACACTCCCACATGGCAGGCCCTACAGTGAGCGAAACTATTGCATCTTGGGCAAGTTCCAGATCCAGCATCTTGCGGTAGTAGCCGGTGCCGATAAGAAAATTGCTTGAGGCGTGGGGTGTAAGCGAATTAGCCATCGGGAAATGCGGTTTGCGGTAATCCGGATTGAATCGTGCCGTATTGCCGAAAAAATCTTCTTCGTCAAAAAGTTCATACCAGTCATCCCAGTAACCGGGAGTGACCATTTTTCCGGTAAATTCTTCTGCCGCCGGCAGATCTGCGATGTTTTCAGTGACCTTTTGCGGAGAGTAAAAAAAGTCCCATTTGCCATCCAAAGAACAAATGCCGGATTTTTTGCGGCAGAACGTTTGCTGAAAAAGATCATATTTGTAAATCTGCTCAGCAGATTTGCCCGGAGAAATGGCGGAGGGATTTTTCATTTTCTATATTCTGTTGGGTAAAGGTTGTAAATTTATCAGTCCGGAATTGCCGTAAAATGGCAATTCCGGACATTCAGTTCAAGATCGCTTATATTGCCGCAAACTTTTCTGTTGCTGCGTTTGACCGGCAGATCACTTGGCTGCCTGCGGGGCAGCAGCAAGCGTTTCGCGCGAAAGTTTGTCGTTGGGTATATAACCCAAAGTAGCTTCCTTGACGAACAAGGGCAGATTGACAATGTGCTTGGGCAATATATCCAATATCCGCAGCTTGTTAGGGGCACTTGCACTGACTACATCATCTACGATAAGGTAGAGGTCATAGCCGAATTCGCGGTCAAGGGCGCGCGGGTCGAGGTTTTCGCTGGTGGTCGGAGCAAAGAAAGAGGGCATGGCATCATGACCGCGGTATCTTGTCCAGTAAGAGAGAGTTTTTTCTTTGTGGTGGTTCAGACGCA
The DNA here is from genome assembly GCA_015061915.1 of Lentisphaerota bacterium. Classification (GTDB taxonomy): domain Bacteria; phylum Verrucomicrobiota; class Lentisphaeria; order Victivallales; family UBA1829; genus SIG77. The sequence continues at coordinate 106,868 of SUVR01000009.1, forward strand.
TAATATCGCCGCGATAGAGCAGACGGGCTTTGCCGTCAGCGGTTTTGGGCGTCAACTCTTTGCCGTTGATTTCAACCACACAAGCTCCGCGGTTCCAGCCGGCATAGCGGGATTGAGCAATGCGCTGATTGAGTTTCAGCACAGCAGTCATGCCGGCTTTTTTCGGCATGGCGGGAAAGGTCAGGTAATCACTTGCGCCGAATTTGTTTTTTGCCTCCTGAGGCTGAATGGTCACATCCTTTGCCACATTGGCAAAAGGTGTGAACGGTACTTCTGCTGCGTGCAATACTCCTGCCAGCAGGGCAAGTGTCATCATGACAGTTCCGGCTACTTTCTCCTGAGAGAAGTAGGCACAGCCGGAGATGGTCAGCATACCGAGGGCAAAAGAGAGAACGAGGGCGAAGATATAAACGAATTTCTGTTTTTTGGTAGACATAATCATTCCTTTTTTGTTGTTTTTTTGATTTTTGATGGAACTTTTCTTGAATT
>SUVR01000002.1 GCA_015061915.1 Lentisphaerota bacterium
GCCCTGAAACATGATTTTTCGTGACTTTTTCAAGAAAAAATCACAGCCGATGCGTCAAAATTGGTTTGACGCTGAAAAAATCAACTTTTTAACAAGATGAGCCAAAACGTTTTGAAATTGGCTCATTTGTTCTAATAACGAGCAATTAACTGATTGACTTTTTTACTTTGGGCTTACGGGGCTTTCTTTCCGGTTTATAGGAACACAAGCCCCATTCTCTTTTCAAGCGAGCTAAGTTGAATATTGTCATCGGACGCTTCAAGTTAGAATATAAATTTTGATCATTGTTAATCAAATGAACGATTTGTACTGATGTTTTACCGTCTTGCATCCATGCGACGACCAACGGTTTTAAGAATATGTAACTTTCCTGTTTTTCAATCCAGGAATTACCACCATTTGTTGAGAGAATATGTCGTTGAATATTGACTTGACAGCCATTTGATCGTTGAAAATGGAGAACAAGATTGTATGGAGAGCATCTCCAGCTACGCCAAGGTTTTATCCGGATGATATTGTCCCATATTGCATTGGCGGCGAAGTTGCCGGGGGGAAGCTTATCAGTCAGTATTATTACACTGCATTCCTTCTCTTTCAGGCGTATTAACATTTTTTTCAATTCCACCATTGAGCCATTCCAGGAAAAGCCATCCAAAATGATCAACTGCGGCTTATGTTCTGTGGTTTCCAGTGTATTTTCAAGACTTGAAAGAAAATTCTTGTCGACTGCCCAGGGAGGCATTTCTTTGTTTACTATCCCCCAGCGAAACCATACTTTTTCTGCTTTGGGAGAACATTCAATGCTCATAGGTAGTCGGCAAATTTTATAACGTGCGTTTCGGTGATTTGAGAAAATTGCGTGATTCTGCTGTCGAGGAAACGCAAAAATTCTGCAAGCGTGGCTTTGTAAGAAAGCTGTTCTCTGACGGTTGCGGGTAATGCCCGTTGCGGATGCTCTGAATAAGTCTTCCAGATTTCAGATATCGGCAATGATTTCGTTTGAGCTGCCAGTTTGCGGGCAACTTTGACGTGTGTGGCAATGATTTCCAGATTGGTTGCCTGAACCGTTGGCAGCAATTCTTTGGCTTTGCGGATGGCTTCTTCACGATTGGCGGTTTTCAGACTTACACATTTGCGTTCACCTCTGACCTGATAACGGAAATAGTAGTTACCACCCCTGCTGGTCTGGTAAACGGGACCTTTGTCTAACTTGATGCGGTGAAGATCGGAATCCATTTTACACTTTCCCATGATTTGCTCCCGACTGACTGATTCGACTTAATATAACTCAAGTTTCGGGAATTGAAAGCGTATATGGTAAAAAAAGGTAATGTTCTATTACCGTTTTGAGCTAAAAAATGGTGGGGGGATGGATTGCCCTCTCTACGTTCGGGCGCACTCCGTGTCGAACCAGATGGTTCTCATCCGCGGCGCTATGCGTCGCGCCGTCTGCTCCGCAGCCGGGCATCCCCCGCAAACGAAAAAAGCAGACCTTGCGGACTGCCGGAATTTAAACAAAAAAAATGGTGGTGGGGGATGGATTCGAACCATCGAAGGCATGGCCGGTAGATTTACAGTCTACTGCATTTGACCGCTCTGCAACCCCACCACAGGATTATCAAAACTATCATGGAGCGGGTAAAGGGAATCGAACCCTCACAATCAGCTTGGAAGGCTGATGTTCTACCGTTGAACTATACCCGCAAAGTTCAGTTTCAACATGGACATTAAGATACCATCCTTTTCTGAAAAATCAAGTGCAAAAAATAAAAAAAGAGGAAAAAAAATTCAAAAAAGATGGATTTGCCGTTTTTTTACGGTCTTCTGCAGCTTCTATATTTGAAAAACCACTGCCGGAATGCTATCATATATCCGGACATTTAAAGTAAAGCTGCAACAGGAGTAACATTATGCAATACAAGAAAATACACAATTCGTTCCATTTCATCACAATTCTTGCCGTCTTCTTTTCCTTCTGCGCTGTCTTCGCTGCAGATGCGGCGAAAGAACCGGATTATCTGATCGAAGGCAGAAAAAAAGGTCTTTGGCGGGAAGTGAAAGAGGCGCCGCCCACCCCGGAGATCAAAAATAAGCGGGAGGTTTTCTATGTGGAACTGGAAAAATTCGGGATCAAGCCCGGCATCCCGCAGAAACAGGAAGAAGTGATCGACGGTGAGACGGTCCGGTGCTATTCCGATGCCGCCTATCAGCAGGCACTTGCCAACATCAAGGGGATCAATGCCGCCATTGCAAAGGGGGCTGCCCGCGGTGCAAAATGGATCGTTTTTCCCAAGGCTGAAATCCCGATCTGCTATTCTTCCCGCCCCAATGAACGGATCTTCATCAATTACAGCAATGTGATCGTGGACTTCGGCGGAGCCACGCTGAAAGTGATCTACGACTCGGAAAAGCGTTCACCGTTCCATCTGACTTACGACAAAAATACGAAAACCTATATTCCCTCCACGAAACCGGTTTATACATTTTCAGGGAAAGCCATCATTGTGGCGGATTGCAGTAACACCACGGTCCGGAATGTAAAATTGATCGGAGACAAGATCGACCGCTCCTTCAAGATCCAGGCGGAAAAAGCCGAGGAAAGCACCTACGGGATCGCATCCGGCGGAAACTGCACGGATGTTGTGGTGGAAAAAGTGGATGTTGCCTTCTTTATGGGGGATGGTCTTACCTGTTCCAGCGGTTCCACACCGCACGTTCGCGTGGGGTATCAGATGGGCTGGAAGGAAGGCAATCTCTCCCCGAAAGGCAAAGAGATCCCCGGTTCCGGTTACTTCCGCAGCGATTTCATTAAAGTCAATCCGGAATCCACGTTCTATATGCAGGGATACGGCTACACGCAGGGGATGACCGGGCTGAAGAAACGGGCGTACCATGTTTACCTTTACGACAAAAATAAAAAATTCCTCGGTTATGTGGGATTCGTGCCTGTTCTCCGGTTCTTTGCGTCCACAAAGAAAACGGCATTCGTCCGGCTGGTGGTAGAGGAGGAAAAAAAGGACAAACACAGCTGGCAGATGTTCCTGAAACTGGGAAAACACGGGGAAAACATCACGATCCGGGATAACTATATCCACCACAACCACCGGGGCGGCATGACGATCGGGGTCAACGATATGGTCATTACCCGTAACAACTTCTATAACAACGGCGTTGCGCCGGATAAAGAACACAATCTGCCCGGTTTTGAACAGAAGGGCGGCAATCCCTTTATGACCCGTTACCACATCAATATGGAGGATTCACAAGGGCATAACATTCAGGTCATCAACAACCGTTTCGAGGGCGGACGCCTCGGCGTGGCGGTCCGCGGGAATGACTTTATCGTATCGGACAACGAATTTATCAACACCGGTATTTCCTTCTACCGGATGTACCATGTGATCTGCCGGAACAACAAGATCCGGGGCGGCGGGATCAGTTCTTTTCCCTACAACAAAGACGGCGGTTACTTCCGCAACTGGCATATTGAAAACAACACGATCATCAACGGCAGTGTAAACTTTGCCGGTAATGCACCACTCGCATCTTTCTGCAACAACCACCTTACCGGAAAATTCAACACCGCCGGAGAGATCCAGACTTTCAAAAACAACACGATCGTGGTGGATGTAAATGCCGGGTTTGGCTCCGCTGTCAATCTGGCGAACATCCGGAAGATCGACTCCTGCAAGATCACAAAATCGCCGGATTGCGCCGTAAACAACACGATCAACCTGAACTGCAAAGATGTGGAAAACTGCACGTTCGAGCGTTTGAAAATCAGTGTAAAGAATTCCGTGCTGCGCAATTCCACGCTGGAAAACTGCTCATTGAACTTCTCCGGTACACTCCGCCTGGAAAACTGCACCATGATCCGCAGCGACTACACGGTCCGGAACAATTATGCCACGCACCCCCACAACTCCGCCTTCTTCATCCTGCCGCGGAAGGACGGAGCACTGACATTGGATCAGTGCAGGATCAAAGTGCTGGATCAGAAAGTCCCGTTCTTCTCTTCCACCAATCATCAACCCACTGCATCCACGCTGACTCTGAACAATACCACGGTAGAACCGGCAGGAGCCGTGAAGACAAATCTGTTCCAGCAGGTTGATGGCGAGTTGAAGTGACCGGAGTACTCAAGATCGCTGAAAAAACGTTTTTTGTATCCCGAAAAACTTGATTCTTTTCCGGAATGGTCTAAATTACCGGAAACAATACTTTTTGGAAGGAAAAAACATGAAAGCATATCCATATTATCCGCAGCGCAAGATCTTTGATCTTGACGGGCTCCATGATTTTGCGTGGCTGGGTGATACGGTAACACTTGCCGCATTCAGCCCGGAAAATGTGACGGAATACCCCGAAAAAGCTGCCGTTCCCGGCGTCTTTGATCTGTGCAGCGACCACTACGGTCAACGGGGACTTGCGGTCTACCGTTTTCCCCTTTACGATCTGCCGGAAAACCGGATTCTCCGCTTGAAGATCGGGGGTCTGGGGCTGGCAGGCCGTGTGTTTTACGATGGCACAGAAATCGCCCGTTCCCTTGCCCCCTATGCCCCTGTAACTGCGGACTTCAGCTCCGGCTGCGGAAAGTCCCATGAACTGCTCATTGCCGTGGATAACCGGTTTAACGCCCAGACTCCTTATGACTTTTTCAAAGCATATTACGATTTCTACGGTTTCGGCGGCATCTACCGCAGCGTTTCGCTGGAAGTTCTGCCGGAAACAGACCGGCTGGAACGGGTGCAGGTCACAACCCTGGATCTGAATACCGGAAAAGTCGCCCTGAAGATCCTGACAAACAGCACAAAGAGCGAACTTCCCTGCCGGATCACATTCGATCACGGCAAAGAAAAAGCACTCACCCTGCCCTGCGAAAATGGCGTGGCAGAATGGATCACCAACGTGTCGGATTTCCGGATCTGGTCGCCGGAAGATCCCGCTCTGCATACAGTCACCGTCGCTCTGGAAGACGATTCCATTGTGGAACGGTTCGGGCTGCGGACGATTGAGGCGCGGAACGGCAAGATCATTCTGAACGGGAAAGAAATTTTCTTTGACGGGATCAACCGGCATGAAAGCGATCCGCAACTGGGTCCGGTCCAGACGCTCCCCGGAATGTTGCAGGATATTCAGCTGATCAAAAATGCCGGAATGAATTTCATCCGGTCCGTTCATTACATACCGGATCAGGCGTGGCTGGATCTTTGCGATGAAACCGGAATGTTACTCTGGATCGAAACCCTCGGCTGGGGGCTTGCGGCTTCCGAACTGACACCGCAGACGCTGCCGTACTTCATGGAACAGAACCGTATTATGATCCGGGACGCATACAATCACCCCTCGGTCCTTATCCTCGGTATGCTCAATGAATGTGCGTCCGATGCAGAAAGTTCTGTGGAATTCTACGCCGAACTGCTCAAGGATATGCACAAAGAAGACCCCACACGCCTGCGCTCCTTCGCCGGTAATAAAAATGTCCGGGACCTCTGTATGGACCACGTGGATGTCATCTCCCTGAACTGCTATCCCGGCTGGATCGAAGACATCCGGGACTGTGAAACCCTCGCTTCGGAAATGATCAAGCCGCATCTGACAAAACTGGCTGATTTTTATTCGCAGGAATCCTTCGGCGGGAAGCCCATTTTCATCTCCGAGATCGGCGCCTGCGGACTTTACGGGATCCACGATGATGATTTTGCACAATGGAGTGAGGAATTTCAGGCGGATTTCATGCGCACCGCCGCCGAAGTCATCTGCGAAGACGGCAGATTTTCCGGCTATACCCTGTGGCAGTTCTGCGATACCAGGTCTTATCAGCGGGGACATATCCGCACCAAACCCCGCGGGTTCAACTGCGCCGGGATCGTGGATGAATACCGCCGGAAAAAACTGGTGTACAACGCCCTCGCCAACTTCATCAAAAACAAGAAGAAAGATTGAAGAAAATGCCGGACGACCTGAAAAATCTGACTGCCGCTCAACTTGCGGAACAGATCGAATATCACAACCGTAAATACTGGGCGGAAGGCGAACCGGAGATCAGCGATGATGATTACGATGCGCTGGTGCGTGCCCTCACCGCTCTGGAACCGGATCATCCCCTGCTGGTTCAGGTTCAGGCGCCCATCGTTGCCGGTACAGGAAAAGTTGTCCACCGGAAACCTATGCTTTCTCTGGATAAAGCCTACTCTCTGGAGGAAGTCATTGCGTGGGCGAAAAAGTTTGCCCGATCCCCCCAGGAAGCGCTGCTCGTCCAGCCGAAATACGACGGGATCTCTGCACTGTGGAGTGAAGGGATCCTTGCCACCCGGGGCGACGGCGAAACCGGGGAAAATATTACGGATAAAATCGAACTGATCGAGTTGGAAACATCCGGTCTGACCGTGCCGTTGAAGGCGTATTCCGATGCGATCCGGGGCGAAATCGTGATCCGGGACGATGACTTCAGAAATCTTTATGCCACGATCCGCAACAAAAACGGCAGAACCTACAAGAACTCCCGCAATGCCGTCGCCGGGATCATGGGGCTGAAAGACATCCGGGAAATGCTGCTCCAGCACGCAAAACTTTCCCTCATTGATTACCGCCTCTATTCGTGGAAAACACGGCTGGATTCTCTGGCGGATGACTGGCAGTATATTCTGGACCAGGCGGAAGCCCTGCCATACCCGATGGATGGTCTGGTCATCAAGCTCGCAGACGATTCCTATTCGGAGTCACTGGGCAATACCGCCCACCATCCCCGTGGTCAGATCGCATTCAAGTTCAGCGGCGTCCGGCGGGAAACGAAACTCATCAACGTGGAGTGGAGCTTCGGCAAGAACTGTCTCACCCCCGTAGCGGAGGTGGAACCGGTGGAGATCGGCGGCACCACGATCCGGCACGCAAGTTTGCACAATCTTCAGAATATTCTGGATAAAGACCTGTGTATCGGCGATACCGTTGTGGTGGAACGGGCGGGCGATGTGATCCCGTATATCGTCTCCTCCACACCCGGGAACGAACGCCATTCCTGCCTTATCGACCACTGTCCGGGCTGCGGTGCGGAACTGGTGCGGGAACTGCCGGAACTGCGCTGCGTCAACCCGGATTGTCTGGAAACAAAGTTGCGGAACCTTGCCGCCGCTGTCAAAAACATCGGCATCGAACGGCTTGGCGAACCTAATATCCGTAAGATGATGCTCTCTCTCGGCGTACGGGATCTTTCCGATATTTTCAAACTGACCAAGACTCAGATCCTTTCTATGGAGGGATTCCAGAACCAGTCGGCAGAAAACCTGTTGCGGGAGATCAGCAACGCCCGGACCGTACCGGACTGGCAGCTGCTGGCATCGTTGAATATCAAGGGGATCGGTCCCAACATTGCCAAAGGTATCCTGCGGGAGTACACCCTTTCCGAACTGCAGGAAAAGACTGTGGAGGAACTGAGCCGGATCGAAGGGATCGGTCCCGAACGGGCAAACGCCCTGTTCCGGGAACTGCGCGCTCAACAGGATATTCTGGCGGAGCTGCTCCGCTGCGTCACGGTCACGGAAACAAAGTCTGCCGGGAATGCCGGAAGACCGACCATCTGTTTCACCGGAAAGATGCCGGAAAAACGCTCGTTCTACGAGGCATTGGCACAGGAACACGGGTACGAACCGGCAGACAGCGTGAATGCCGATTTGAGTGTACTGGTCTGTATGGATGTGAATGAAAACTCCAGTAAACTCAAAAAAGCCCGGAAACTGAATACCCGGATCGTCCAACTGGACGACTGGCTTACCGAAATCAGAAATCAGCCCGCAAACGCCGGAACTCCTGCGCCTGAAAGCAAGCCGGAGGACGAGCTGCCTCTCTTTTCGTTCGATGAGGAAAAACCGTCAGACGCCAAAGAAAAATCTTCCGGTCCGGAACAGTTGACGCTTGGATTTTAGGCGAGCGGGGATTTTGCCCAGTCGACTTCCTTTTTGGAGCCGTCCGGATTGACCGCAACGAAGGTACATTCCGCCTGAAATTTGACCATTCCGCGTACACTTGCCACGATATCGAAGGTAATACTTGTTCTGCCCGTTTTCGGGCGTCCGCAATAGAACTCCAGCAGTTCGCCGTTGCGTACCGGTTTATCAAAAAGGATCTCTGAAAAACGGCGTGTGACCACTTTTTCCGAACCGGTCGCCCACATTGCATAAATGGCGGCGGCTTCATCCATCCACGCCATAACTTTTCCCCCGAACAGGTTGCCGCTGACCCCCAGATCACCGGTCATGACCAGATGACTGGTAATACGGGAAAGTCCTTCAAATACCGATGTTTCTTCCATACGTTTCCATCCTTCTTTTTTTCATCGTTCTTTCAACAGCGCTTCAGCGTGCTTGAGAGCGGCATCGCCGCCACCCAGCATCCGGGCAAGTTCCTGTACCCGCTGTGCATCATCCAGCACACCGATCCGGGAACGGGTCTCCACGCCATCCGTGGACTTTGCCACGAGGAAATGCCGTTCCGCCAGCCGTACCACCTGGGGCAGATGAGAAATGCAGATCACCTGCTTGTTTCTGCCCAGCGATGCGATCTCCGCGCCCACCCGCATAGCAGTTTCACCGCCGATATTGGCATCGATCTCATCAAAAATCAATACCGGGATCTCGTCCGCTTCCGCCAGCACAGTCTTGACCGCCAGCATCACGCGGCAGATTTCCCCGCTGCTCGCCACATCCTGCAACAGTTTCAATGGCACGCCGGGGTTGGCGCTGAACAGGATCTGCAACTTATCCGCTCCGTTGGGTCCGGGTTCGGCGGGGTTGATCTCCAGTTTGAAACGGGCCTGTGCAAAACCAAGTTTTTCCGTTTCCTCCGTCAGGAGTTTTTCCAGTTTCCCGGCAGCGGAACGGCGCCGATCCGTAAGGACAGCACAGGCGGCGAGATGTTCTTTTTCTTTCTCTGCGACCTGCTTTTCATAACGGCGCCGCATTTCTTCCGCATTATCGAAATCATCCAGTTTTTTCCGGATCTCACCGGCATACGCCAGCACATCATCCAGTTCCGGTCCGAACTTCCGTTTTAGACTCTGAAGCGTGCGCATACGCTCTTCCATCTCCTGAAATTCGCCTTCATCCAACTCCACCCGTGAGGCGTGATCCACCAGATCCGAGGAGAGACCGGAAACGGCGTCTGCGATCTCCTCCATCCGGTTCATACAATCTTCGGCAAATTCGGGATCATATTTATCCAGATCGGAAAGCACGCGGCGGACATCGGCAAGACGGTCAAAAATGGAGTCGTCCCCGTCCGTCAATCCGGAACTGACCGCCGATGCGATCCCGATGATGGACCGGGCATTGGCAGCGACCGCATGACGGCTTGCCAGTGCAGAATCCTCCCCGCTTTCCGGGGCGGCGCGATCGATCAGGTTCAAGTCTTTGCGCAGATCCTCCGCTTCCCGTTCCGAGGGCATGGTCTGCAAAAATTCCTCCTGCGCCCGGATCGCTTCCGTCAAGTCATTCCACGCAGAAAAAACGGTCTGTTTCTCCGGATTGAGTGCGGCAAAACGGTCCAAGATCCGGAGCTGTTCGCCGGGACGGGTCAGGCTTTGATTGCCGTCGGCGGCGTGAATGTCGATAAGCAGATTTCCCAACTCCCGCAAAACCGGCAGGGCAACGGGGACGGAGTTTACATAATTCCGGGTGGAGGAAGGAGTCACGACCCGGCGGATCAGAAGGGAATCATCCTCCATTTCCACATCTGCATCGTTCAGGATCTGTGCGATCCGTTCCCGGGCATAACCGGGGATCCGGAATTCGGCGCTGATCTCGCATTTTTCCGTGCCGGTACGGATCGCAGACTTGTCCGCCCGCGCCCCCAGCAGCAGCGCCACACCACCCATAATGACAGATTTACCCGCACCGGTCTCGCCGCTGATCACGTTGAAGCCGGGTGCAAATTCAATTTCCGCCTCACTCACCAGAGCAAGGTTTTTCAATTTCATCCAAAGGAGCATATCTTGTTCCGTTTTCCTGTTGTTTCTATGATTCCTTAATATAATATCCCACTTTTTCCCGAAAATGCAAAAGAGGTTTGAAAAAACTTGTAAAAATTTTTTCGGGTGATACATTATCGGACGAAAGGAGCGCCGGAAATATGAAAACAGCAAAATGGTGGCAAACAGCCGACAACGACAGTGTGATCTGCACCCTCTGTCCCCGCCGCTGTACGATCCCGGAAGGCAAAACCGGCTACTGCGGGATCCGGAAAAATGAGAGCGGCACTCTCGTTTCTCTGGCGTACGGGCTGCCGACCGCATTGCAGATCGACCCCATCGAAAAGAAACCGCTGCGGCATTTTCTGCCCGGAACAAAGACGTTCTCCGTGGGTACGTTCGGGTGCAATCTGGGATGCCTGTTTTGTCAGAACAGCCACCTTTCCAGAGGGGCATACGGCAGACAGGACTTCCGGTACATCCCGCCGGAGGAACTGGTGAAACTGACCCTTCAGCACAAGTGCGAATCCCTCACATTCACGTACAACGAACCTTCCATCTGGGCGGAATATGCGGTGGATTGCTTCCGTCTGGCGAAAGCGGCGGGGCTGAAGACCGTACTGGTCAGCAACGGGTTCATCTCCCGTGAGGCGGCAGAGGAACTTTATCCGCTGACCGATGCGGCAAATATTGATGTCAAAGCCATGAGTGAAGAATTCTACCGGACCATGTGCAATGCAAATCTTCAGCCGGTATTGGAAAGCTGTATCTACCTCAAACGGGAGCTGGGCAAACATCTGGAGATCACCAACCTTGTGATCCCCGGAAAAAATGATTCCCCGGAACAGATCAAGGCGCTGCTGGACTGGGTGGAACAGGAGCTTGGGCTGGATCAGGTGATCCACTTTTCCGCCTATTTCCCCGCCTATAAGTACCACGAAAGCCCCCGGACCCCGGCGCAGTTGATCCGGAAAATCTGCGCAGAGGCATTTCACCGTGGTTTCAGCCGGATTTATGCGGGAAACATCTGAAAAAAAGCAGGTTGTAGCAAAAATAAAGTCTTTTTTTATCTTGCCGCATTTTTCCATTTGCATTTTTGCGGTTCAAATGCTATATTATTATTCTCACACAAAAAAACATCAACCTTAAACCGTCCTTGAGGAGACAAAGTGATGAAGGTTTTTAACTTCAATGCAGGTCCGGCAACGCTGCCGGATGTCGTTATGGAACGCGCACAGAAGGAATTCTGCGACTACATGGGCAGCGGCTGCGGCATCATGGAACACTCCCACCGTCATAAACTTTTTGAAGGCGTCCTTGCCAGAGCGAATGAAAACATCCGCACGATCATGGAAGTTCCGGAAAATTATGACATTGTCTACATCCAGGGCGGTGCCAGTATGCAGTTTGCCATGATCCCGATGAACCTGTATGTTCCGGGCAAGGCTATGGAATTTGCCGATACCGGCACGTGGTCTGCAAAGGCGATCAAGGAAGCAAAACTTTTCGGCGAAACGAAGATCATCGCTTCCAGCAAAGAAGACAAGTACACCTACATTCCGGATCCGGCGAAAATGACGCCCTCCGAAGATGCCAGCTTCTTCCACATCACCAGCAACAACACGATCTACGGTACCCAGTACCAGACCTTCCCGGAATCCAAGTGCCCGATGCTGGCGGATATGTCCAGCGATATCATGTCCCGCAAACTGGATGTCTCCAAGTTCGGTATGATCTATGCCGGCGCTCAGAAGAATCTGGGCCCCAGCGGTATGGCTGTTGTGATCATCCGCAAGGACCTCGTGGAACGCACTCCGGCGAACGTGCCGACCATGCTGCGTTATGCCACCTACACCGAAAATGACTCCCTCTACAATACGCCCCCGACCTTCGGGATCTATATGCTCTCCCTGGTGACGGACTGGGTCCGCGAAATCGGCGGTATTGAAGAAGTCGAAAAGAGAAACAACGCCAAGGCAGCTCTGCTTTACAGCGCGATCGACGGCTCCGAAGGCTTCTACCGCAACCCGGTCGCAGCCGACAGCCGTTCCAAGATGAACGTGATCTGGCGCCTGCCCTCCGAAGAACTGGAAGCCGAATTCGTCAAGGCTGCCACCGCAGCCGGTATGATCGGTCTGAAAGGTCACCGCTCCGCCGGTGGTATCCGTGCCAGCATCTACAATGCCATGCCCATGGAAGGCATCGAAAAGCTGGTCGACTTCATGGCTGACTTCCGCAAGACTCACTGAGACACTTGCACGCCGTACCGCTGTCTGTGATACAAAGGCAGCGGTGCCTGTTTTGATATTTTGTATTCAGTTTCACCGGTCCCGTTTCTGTCGTAATTGGCAGGAACGGGCTTTCAACTCAGGAAAGGGACGCGATTATGCTGCATGAATACTCCCTCATGGACGGACGCATTTCGCGTGACTCCGGCGGCACATTGCCCATTGATGTGTACGTTCTGCCGGACGAACAGGAACGCCGTCATCTCATTGATGATCTGGAAATCGACGAACACACTCTGATCTCCTCCACAGACCCCGATGAAACGCCCCGAATCGAGTATGAGGACAATCATACTGCCATCATTTTGAAGTACCCGAAAAACTACTCGGCAGACGATAATTTCCTCTTCCGGGTCAAATCTATGGGGATCTTTGTTTTCCGTGACCGTGTCGTTGTGGTGGTGGATGACAATGTTCAGCTTTTCACTTCCGCACGCCCTGCACGCCGGATCCATTCCGTTCAGGATGTTCTGCTCCGGATCCTGCTCCAGACGATCCGCCACTTTGAAAGTCACCTGCGGGTGATCAATATGTGTTCGGAAGAAATTGAAAACGAGATCAACGAATCCAGCGACAACCGCAGCCTGCTCAATATGTTCACGCTGGAAAAAGGACTTGTCTATTACATCAACGCCTTGAGCGGCAACCGGCGTGTGATCGAGCGGATCCGCACCAACAGTGCAAAATTTGATTTTACCGATGACCACATTGAAATGATCGAAGACCTGGCGATCGAAAACCGGCAGTTTCTGGATCAGGCACAAGTCTATTCGCAAGTCCTTTCCGGACTGATGGATGCCCGTGCCGCCTTCATCAACAACAATCTGAACGTGATGATGAAGAATATGAACGCCATCGTGATCGCAGTGGCAGTGCCAACCTTCTTCACCGGGGTTTTCGGTATGTCCGAACTTTCTATGATCGCCGGATCGCAAAACTGGTATTTTGTTTATCCGATCTTTATTTTTATGATGATCATGCTGGGACTTTTTGCGTTCTGGCTGATCAAGCGTTTTGAGAAACACTGATGAAGAAAACCGACCTTATCAAACTGATTGAAAAACTGGGGATCGCTCCCAGTAAAAAACTGGGGCAGAACTTTCTGATCGATGATCAATTTCTGGATTGGATCATCCGGCACGCCGATATTCAGCTGGGAGAACCGATTTTGGAAGTCGGTCCCGGTTTGGGCGCATTGACCGGACGGTTACTGGCGGCGGGCGCAAGATTGACTGCCATTGAGTTTGACCGCAAACTGGCGGAATATATGCGCAACACCCTCGTTCCCCGCGGACTTGTCCTCATCGAAGGAGACGCCTGCAAAGTGAAGATGGAATCTGTTTTCGGACCCGGTGTGGACTTCCGTGTCATTTCCAATCTGCCCTACTCTGCCGGTACGATCGTGGTGGCAAATCTGCTGGATCTGGCACTGCCGCCGAAAGAAATGCTGATTATGCTTCAGAAAGAAGTGGCGTACCGTTTCTGCGCAGAAACGGGGTCGGATGACTACTCTGCTCTGACCGCACGGATCGCCACGATCTACGATACCAGCATTGTCAAAACCATCCCGCCGGATCTGTTCTACCCCCGGCCGGAGATCGATTCTGCCATCATCAGCCTGAAACGGAAAGAGGTCTATCCGGACTTTGAACTGCGAAAAATTATGTCCCGTCTCGCACGGACTGCATTCGCACACCGCCGGAAAAAGATGTTCAAGCAGACGGCATCCGTGTTCGGTACGGAACCGCTGGCGGCGGCGATGGCGTCTGCGGGCGTGGATCCGGATATCCGGGCGGAACGGGTCACACCGGAACAGTTCCTCGCTATGGCGCAATATCTTCTTGATCACCCGCAGGCATAAGTCGTTATGGCACAGGAAACCGGAAAAGTCCTTTGGACAGGCGATGACCTGCATTTTTCGATCGGGCGGGATACCCTGCTCAAAGGTGCGTTTTTCTCCATCATGGACGGGGAACGGGTGGCGCTCGTCGGGCGGAACGGCAGCGGAAAATCCACCCTGCTCCGGATCATAAACGGACAGGAAAAGCTGGACAGCGGCACGGTAACGCAGGCAAAGGATCTGCGGGTCTCGTTCATGCCGCAGGATTTTGACTGGACCTCGGAAAAGACCGTACGGGAAGTCGTGCGGGAAGGTCTCGCCATCTTTGAAAACGCCCTGAAAGAATACGAGCGGACCGGTCAGGGCGGCGCTTTTCTGGATCTGCACAATGCCTGGAATCTGGAAAACAAACTGGATATCATGCTGGAAAAACTGGCATTGCCCGAAGCAAAGGCGTTTTCCTGTCTCTCCGGCGGTGAACGGCGCCGGGCGCTCCTTGCCCGGGCGATCATCGGAGAACCGGAGTTGCTGCTGCTGGATGAGCCGACCAACCATCTGGATGTGAATGCAGTCGCCGGGATCGAAAACTTCCTTGCCTCCTACCGGGGCGCCTGTCTGCTGGTAACTCACGATCGCTATTTTCTCGACCGGGTGGCAACCCGGATCGTGGAGCTGGACCACGGAAAGATGTACTCCGTTGACGGCAGTTATGCGGACTTTCTTGAAGCCAAAGCGGAACGGGAATACAATGAAGATGTGCTGGAACAGAAACGCAAGGCTTTTCTCCGGCGTGAGATCGAATGGGTGCGGCGCTCTCCGAAAGCCCGTCTGAAGCGGAATCTGGGCAGAGAAAAACGTTATTATGAGATCGCCGCCCAGACCGGACCGGAACGCTCTGCCGATATGGAACTGGTCATTCCGCCCCCCTCCCGGCTCGGCAATAAAGTGGTGGCACTGAAAAATATTTCTCTCACCCTCGGCGGCAAAAAACTGCTGGACGATTTTTCCTGCGAGTTCACTGCGAAACATAAAGTGGGGATCGTGGGCTCCAACGGCGCGGGGAAAAGCTCCCTGCTGAAACTGGTCACGGGCGAACGGCTGCCCGATTCCGGCGAGGTGGAAGTGGCACAAACGGTCCAGTTCAACCGGATCGACCAGAACCGGGAAGTGCTGGATCCGGAAAAGACCGTGCTTCAGGAAGTGGGCGCCGGCAAGGAACATATCCAGTTCGGCAGTGAGCGTCTGACGGTCTGGACTTATCTCAAGCGTTTTCTTTTTACGGACGAGCGGATCAAGACACAGGTCAAGTATCTTTCCGGCGGGGAAAAGGCGCATCTGGCGCTGGCAAAAGAACTGAAAAACGGCGGCAACTTCCTGATCCTGGACGAACCGACCAACGACCTGGATCTGCCCACTCTCCGGATCCTGGAAGAAGCGCTGGCGGCATACGATTCCACCATTCTGGTCGTCAGTCACGACCGTTATTTTCTCAACCGGGTCTGCAACCATATCCTCGCCTTCGACGAACCGGGTCACCCCGCTATGGATGTGGGGGATTACGACTATTACGCCTCCCGCAGAAAAGCCGCCGCTCCCGTCGCGGAACCGGAGAAGAAGAAAGAGACTCCTGCCCCGGCACCGGCGCCGAAAAAGAATTCGGCAAAGAAACTTTCCTACATGGAAGACCGGGAACTGACCGCATTGGAAAATGAGATCCCGGAACTGGAGGACGAAATCGCAAATCTTGAAGCACGGTTCAGCGATCCGGCGTCTTTTACCGATCCGGTCCGGGAGATGAAAGAACTGACCGTACAGATCGAAACCCGTAAGGCGGAACTGGAAAAAAAGTATGCCCGGTGGGAGGAACTTTCCGAAAAACTGGAAAATCTCCGCAATAACGCCTGACAATCTTTCATAAAATTTGCGTAATTGCTTGAAAAGCGCACAGAAGGGTTGTATATTATTGGATACTGAAATTTCAAACCTCATGTTTTTACAGGAGTTTCAAAACAAATGATCAAGAAGAAAAATCTGGTTTTCCTCGGTCCTCCGGGCGCAGGAAAAGGCACGCTCTCCGATCCGCTGATGAAAGCGGAAAATCTCGCACACATCAGCACGGGTGACATCCTCCGCGCCGAGATCAAAAACGGTACCGAACTGGGCAAGAGCGCCAAGTCCTATATGGATGCCGGCAAGCTGGTTCCGGATGAAATCGTTGCCGGCATGGTCGGCAAGAGACTCGCTGCCGATGACTGCAAGGGCGGCTTCATTCTGGATGGCTTCCCCCGCACCGTTCCCCAGGCGGAACTGCTGGAAAAAGTCATGGCGGAGATCGGTCTGGATCTGGATGCCGTGGTTCTCTTTGACGCTCCCGTGGAACTGCTGATCCAGCGTCTCACTTCCCGCCTCACCTGCCGCTCCTGCGGTGCCAGCTTCAACCTGCTCTTCTGCAAACCCCAGAAGGAAGGCGTCTGCGATTCCTGTGGCGGCGAACTCTACCAGCGCTCCGACGACTCTCTGGAAACTGCCCAGAACCGTCTCAGCGTCTATCAGGAACAGACTGCTCCTCTGATCGAATTCTACACGCAGAAGGGAAAACTTTCCAAGATCGATTCCTCCCTCCCGAAAGATGAAGGATATGCAGCACTGGTCGCAGTGCTGAATTGAGCGTATGCTGAAACGCAAATTCATCATTCACACCCCTGAGGAGATCGCACGGATCCGTGTTGCGGCGCATCTGACCGCTCTCGCAAGAGATCAGATCGCCGCCTCCATTCAGGAAGGTATGTCGACAAAAGAACTGGACATGATCGCCGGTGCGATCATCCGGTCTCTCGGCGGGAAGCCCACCTTCCTCGGCTATGGCGGCTTCCCCGCAAATATCTGTATTTCCCTGAACGATGTGGTCGTTCACGGCATCGCATCCAACTCTCAGATCATTCAAAAAGGCGATATTGTCAGCATTGATGTGGGCGTTACTTTTGACGGTGCTACCGGCGATACCGCCCTTTCCGTCTATGTGGGCGGCGAACCGGATGCGGACAATCAGCGTCTGCTGGACGGCACCCGTCTGGCGCTTGAGGCAGGGATCGCAGCGGCGAAAAACGGCAACTGTATGCGGGATCTTTCCGGCGCAGTGGAAAAAGTCGGACAGGCTCACAAGCTGGGCATCGTGCGTGACTTTGTGGGGCACGGCTGCGGGATCCGCCTGCACGAACCGCCGGATGTGCCGAACTTCACGACACCCGGCAGCGGCATCAAACTGCTGCCCGGTATGGTTCTTGCCATTGAACCCATGTTTAATCTGGGTACATATAAGGTCTATGTTGAGAAGGACAACTGGACCGTCCGTACTGCCGACGGTAAGAGATCGGCTCATTTTGAACACATGGTCCTCATCGGTGAGGATCAAACGGAGGTTTTAACACGTGGCTAAAGATGTTATCCGAGTTGATGGAGTGGTGAAAGAACTGCTCCCGAACACGATGTTCCTGGTGGAACTCCAGAACGGACACAATGTGCTGGCGCACATCAGCGGTAAGATGCGCCTGAACTTCATCCGTATTCTCCCCGGGGATACTGTCACGCTCGAAATGTCCCCCTACGACCTGACCAAGGGCAGAATCGTTTTCCGCCAGAAATAATTTTCATGTTTTTTGATTTTACGGCTTGAAAAATCAAAAAAGCGTGTTATATTAGATGGCATGAAGCGTGAAAATCGTTTCAAACACCAGAGTGGGCCGGTAGCTCAGTCGGTAGAGCATCGCCCTTTTAAGGCGGTGGTCCGGGGTTCGAGCCCCCGCCGGCTCACCACTTTTTTGGTATGGATCCGAACAGAAATTCTGTTCGGATTTTTTTGTGCCGTAAAACACCGTCACCGAAATCCCGGACATCTTGATTTTTGCGCTTGCAAAGACTTGTTTTGTGTGGTATATTATTCCGGAATTCCCTATAATAAAATTGAGGTTTTTATGATATATGATCGTCCCCTGACCGATGCCGAACGGCAGAAGTCGCAGTTGAATTACAACCGTTTCTGTCTGGTGAACGGTGCGTCTTATATGTGTCTCGGCGAGAGTGTTGTGGTACTTTTCGCCGTACGGATGGGTATGCCCAATGCGGTGATCGCCCTCCTCGGTGCAATGGTCTATCTGGGTTATCTGCTCCTGCCGCTGGGTGTCAAACGGACCGGACAGGTGGGTGCCGCCCGTTGTCAGGCGGATTTCTGGGTCTGCCGGAACATTGCGGTGCTGCTGGTGGCGGCGAGTGTACTGGTCAATCTGATCAATCCCTATCTGGCGTGGGCGACCCTGCTGATCGGTTCGTTTCTGTTTTATGGATTCCGGGCGGCGGGCTGTGTGATGAGCCAGCCGTTGGTGGGAGACATCGCCACGGAGGAGGAGCAGCCGGGGCTGGTGGGCAAGACAGTCGCCAGTTTTTATGCAACCGGTACACTGGCACTGACGATCATCAGTATCATTCTGTATTTCAACGATTCCCTGCCGGTTCTGGTGGGCGTGATCATCTTTGGTGCGTGTCTGGGGATCACGGCATCCTCCTTCTGCCGCCGCATGGATGAGACCACTTCCACCCGGGATGCCGCACAGAAACCGATCTTCTCCGGCTTGAGTTATCTTCTGCACACACCCCGTCTGCTGAAACTGATGCTGGCATGGTTTCTTGCCAACCTTGCCAACATTATGGTCATCCCCATGTCTCTGCTCACACTAAAGCGGGGTTACGGAGTTTCCGATACCACTGCGATTCTCTTTTCCCTCTGCCAGTTCCTGACCATGATCGGTATGTCTTACAGCTGCGGACCGCTGGTCAAAAAACATGGTCCGCGCAAGGTCATTATCTTCTCCTATCTGTTGTTCTTTCCCGTGGCGATCTTCTGGATCCTGTTTCCTTCCGTGGACTGGCTTGCGGGCTGGAAGTGGCTGCTGGTGCTGCTGCCGTTCATATTGCAAGGCTCTGCAACCGTAATTTTCAGTAATGCGTTTACCAACTATTTTTTGATGGCAGTCCCCAAAGAAAAGCAGGTCGGCACCTCGCTGTTATACAGTCTGGTCACCGGTGCGGCGGCGGGGATCATCGGGATGCTTCTTGCACCTCTTATGCTGAAGATCGCCAAACATTTTGCTGCGGATTATTCCCCGCTTGCGGAATACCGTTTTTATTTTTCCATAGCCCTGTTCTTTCTGTTGCTGATTCTGCCTGCGATGATCAAACTGGACAATGTGATCCGTGCGTTCCGGGCGGAACACGGGGATGAAGGGGTGGAAAAGACCGTGCGTCGGCATGACCCGCACCACCGGTCTTGAAAAAATCACAAAAAAGGAACTTGCAATCTGCTTTTTATGGTGTATATTACAGATTCAGGAAAGTGCGCAAAAAACACGAACGAGTAAACATAAAACAACCAACCAACAAACTCAGAATTGGAGAACGAAAATGATCCCCCAACTGAATGCAGCTCCCAACCACGCAAAGCTCGTGGCATGGGTGAACGAATGGGCTGAAATCTGTCAGCCGGAAGCAATCTACTGGTGCGATGGCAGCAAAGAAGAGTACGATCGTCTTTGCAACGAAATGGTCGAATCCGGCCTGGCAATCCGCCTGAACCCGGAAAAACGCCCCAACTCCCTGCTGTTCCGCAGTGACCCGTCCGACGTGGCACGTGTTGAAGCACGTACCTACATCGCTTCTGAAAAGAAGGAAGATGCCGGTCCGACGAACAACTGGATCGACCCGACCGAACTGAAGAAGACCATGCTGGAACTCTACAAGGGCTGTATGCACGGCAGAATCATGTACGTGATCCCCTTCTCCATGGGTCCGGTGGGCAGCCCCATCGCCAAGATCGGCGTGGAAATCACTGACTCCGCATACGTCGTTGTCAATATGCACATCATGACCCGCGTCGGCACGAAGGTCCTCGAAGTTCTCGGCGCTGACGGCGAATTCGTCCCCTGTATGCACTCCGTCGGCAAGCCGCTGGAAGCCGGTGAATCCGACAACGGTATCTGGCCCTGCGCTCCGCTGGACAAGAAGTACATCTCCCACTTCCCCGAAACCCGCGAAATCTGGTCCTACGGCTCCGGTTACGGCGGGAACGCTCTGCTCGGCAAGAAGTGCCTCGCTCTGCGTATCGCTACGGTCCAGGCTCACGACGAAGGCTGGCTGGCAGAACATATGCTCATCCTGAAGCTTACCCGCGAAGCGGACAACAAGGTCAAATATGTGACCGGTGCCTTCCCCTCCGCCTGCGGTAAGACCAACCTCGCCATGCTCGTTCCCACCATCCCGGGCTGGAAAGTCGAAACCATCGGTGACGACATCTCCTGGATGAAGTTCAACGAAAAAGACGGTATGCTCCATGCCATCAACCCGGAAGCCGGTTTCTTCGGCGTTGCTCCCGGCACCAGCATGCAGAGCAACCCGAACGCCATGCTCTCCTGCGCGAAAGACACCATCTTCACCAACGTTGCTCTCACCGATGACGGTGACGTGTGGTGGGAAGGCATCGGCTACGATGCTCCCGCACACCTGATCGACTGGAAGGGCAATGACTGGACTCCGGATATGAAGGACGCTGATGGCAAGCCGGTCAAGGCTGCTCATCCCAACGCCCGTTTCACCGCCCGCGCCTGCAACTGCCCCGCAATCGCCGACAACTGGGAAGACCCGGAAGGCGTGCCCGTGAGCGCATTCCTGTTCGGCGGCCGCCGTCCCTCCACCCTCCCCGTCGTTTACCAGTCCATGAGCTGGGAACACGGTGTGTTCATCGGCTCCACGGTCGGTTCCGAAGTGACTGCCGCTGCTCTAGACGTCAAGGCGGGTACTGTCCGCCGCGACCCGTTCGCCATGCTGCCGTTCTGCGGCTACAACATGGGTGACTACTTCCAGCACTGGCTGAACATCGGCAAGAAGGAAGGCGCAAACCTGCCCAAGATCTTCTGTGTCAACTGGTTCCGCAAGACTCCGGAAGGCAAATGGCTGTGGCCGGGCTACGGCGACAACAGCCGTATCCTCAAGTGGGTGTTTGAACGCTGCGACGGCGAAGGCGCTGCCCAGGAAACTGCGATCGGTTACCTCCCGACGATCGATGCCATCGACCGCACCGGTACCGATGTGACCGAAGAAGATATGCAGATGCTCCTGACGGTTGACAAGGCCGGTTGGATGACCGAACTGGAAACCATCAGCGAACACTTCAAGAAGTTTGACCGTCTCCCGGCTGAACTGGAAGCACAGCGTCAGGCTCTTGCAGAAAGACTTGCGAAGTAAGTCGTTCTGAACAAAGTTCTCTGAACTTCAAGGCGGAACATCTCTGCGGTGTTCCGCCTTTTTCTTTCCTTATGACAGACTTCGGTAAACCTCTGAAAATCGATCCGTACCTGACCCTTGCCAGCCGGGCATTTGCCTCGCCTATGGCAGGGATCATGAATCCCGTTTTCTGCCGTACTGCGGCAGATCTCGGACTGGTAAAAAACTGGATCACGCCCTTTATCAGTATCAGCCCCGGTTCCGTGCCGTCTGTCAAAGCACTGACAGAAAAACTTGCCCCGTTCCGCAACGATCACGCATTGATCGTGCAGTTGCTCGGTCACGATGCAAAAACGATGGCGGCAACTGCCAAACGGCTGGCGGAAATGGGTATTCCCGGAATCAATCTGAACTTCGCCTGCCCTTCCCCGCTGGTCATAAAGAACGGAAACGGCGGTGCGGTTCTGGCGGACAAAAAATTGATGGCGGAGATCACCAACTGCGTTGCAGAGGCCGTAAGCGGCAAAGCAAACTTATCGCTCAAGATCCGCTGCGGGGCGGAATCGCCCACTGAACTGCCGGAGATCGCAAAAGTCTTGAAAGACGCTGAAATCAATTTTGTGATCGCTCATTTCCGGTGCGTCAGAGAGATGTATGATCCTGTCAAAAAACCGCTGGACCGTTTGAAAAAACTGCGGGATCTGATCCCCGGTACCGTCCTGATCGGAAACGGCGACATTCAAAGCCGGAACGATGCCGAAACTATGATGGATGAAACCGGCTGCGACGGGATCGCCGTCGGCAGGGCGATGCTCTCCAACCCATTCCTTTTGAAGATGATCTGCGCAGGAAGCGATGCCGCCGCAACGGAGGAAGACCGGATGCTGTTTCTGCGCTCAACCCTGCAGGCGGCACACGCTCTGAACTGCGACTCCAAACGGTGGCTGCAACATTCCTTCATTGAATTTGCCCGGATGGGATTCGGCATAAATTCGCCGGTCTTCCGTGAAATTGCTGCCGATCCGGTGACATTCGCCGGAAAACTTGCTCCGATAACGGAAAAATAATCAAAAAAGTACGCTTTCCGTTTGCAGAAATGCGTTTGCGCGTGTATAATATATATACAAGCATATTCCAACATTAAATTCAGGAGCAAAAAACATGGCAATTTTCAAGCCCTTTCACGCATTGATGCCCAGCCGCGAAGACGTGGCAAAAGTCGCAGCCGTCCCTTATGATGTTGTCAATACCGAAGAAGCCGCCGCACTGGCGGAAGGCAACGCCCTCTCTTTCCTGCGTGTCTCCCGTCCGGAAATCGAACTGGAAGCGGGTATTGACCTTCACGATGACAAAGTCTATGCAAAAGCAGCAAGCAATTTCAAGCGTTTGATCGAGACTGCTCCGCTGACTCTGGACGAAGAAGCGAACCTCTATGTTTACTCTCTCAAGATGAACGGCAGAACTCAGATCGGGATCGCCGGTGCAGCATCCGCTGCGGAATATGATGCAGACATCATCAAGAAACACGAAAAGACCCGCCGCGACAAGGAAGATGACCGTGCCCGGCACGTGATGGAACTGCGCTCCCAGACGGGTCCGGTGTTCCTGACCTATCGGGACAACGAAAAAATCAACGCTGTTGTGGCAGAGATCATCAAGTCCGAACCCTTCTACTCCTTCGTGGCGGTGGACGGAATCGAACATAAGATGTGGAAAGCCGGCGCCCGCAGTGCCGAACTGGCGGCACTCTTCTCTGCAGAAGTTCCCTGCTTCTACATTGCCGACGGTCACCACAGAGCAGCCTCCGCCAGCCGCGCCGCAGCGACCTGCAAAGCCGCCAATCCGGCACACACGGGCGATGAAGAATACAACTTCTTCCTTGCAGTGGCGTTCCCCCAGTCCGAACTGGCGATCCTCGCCTACAACCGGGCGGTGCAGGACCTGAACGGTCTGACTGCAGCCGAACTGACCGCAAAGATCGGCGAAAAATTCACCATCGAAAAGACGGATGATCCCGTTCCCCCGAAGAGCGGCACGTTCTGTATATATCTGGAAAAAACCTGGTACCTGCTGACCCCGAAATTTGACATTACCAAATTGGGCGTGATCGAAAGTCTGGATGTGAGCGTTCTGCAGGACAACATCCTTGCTCCGCTGTTGGGGATCGATGATCCGCGCACCAGCAAACGGATCGACTTCATCGGCGGTATCCGCGGGACCGGCGAACTGGAACGGCTTGCCGCAGAAGGCAAGGCGGCGGTGTGCTTCTCCATGTATCCGACCACGCTGGATCAGCTGATGAACATTGCGGATGCCGGAGCGATCATGCCCCCGAAATCCACCTGGTTTGAACCGAAACTGCGCGACGGCCTTGTGTGCCACAACTTCTGAACAGGAGAAAAACTCATGAAAACAGCAGTAGTGATCCCCGCCCGTTACGGCAGTATGCGCTTCCCCGGAAAAGTCCTCGCCATGCTGCGCGGAAAACCCATTGTCCAGTGGGTCTGGGAATGTGCCATGAAATCGAAAGCGGATCTGGTGCTTGTGGCGACCGATGATGACCGTGTTTACAAAACAGTGGAATCCTTCGGCGGCAAAGCAGTCATGACCTCCCCGAACCACCCCAGCGGCTCCGACCGGATCATGGAAGCGGTGAAGGATATTGACGCCGACATCATCATCAACGTTCAGGGCGATGAACCCTCCATGCCGCCGGAACTGATCGACCGTCTGATCGACCTGATGAGCGGTGCGGATGCTCCGGATATGGGTACCGTCATCGTTCCCTGCAAACGGGAAGATGTGGCGGACAACCCGAACAAGCCGAAAGTGGTGATCTCTGCGGACGGTTATGCGCTGTACTTCAGCCGTGCTATGATCCCGTTCCTGCGGGAGGGCGGCACAGAAATGAAAGTGTACCGTCACTGGGGGATCTACGCGTACCAGCGGGCGGCACTGGAACGGTTTGTGTCCCTGCCGGAAGGGAATCTGGAAAAGTGCGAAAAACTGGAACAGCTCCGTGCGCTGGAAAACGGTATGCGGATCAAGACCATCGAAACGACTTACGACGGTGTGGATGTGAACACGCCGGAAGATCTGGAAGAAGCAGAAAAACTTTTTGCAGGAAAGGGACTTTAAGATGAAAACATTTCAAGTCGGCAACTATGAAATCGGGTCTGGCAAATTGACGCTTCTCGCCGGTCCGTGCGTGATCGAAAGCAAGGAACTTTGTCTGGAAATCGCCGGTGTTCTGAAAGAACTCTGTGCAAAACGCGGGATCAATTACATTTTCAAGTCGTCCTTTGACAAAGCCAACCGGTCCTCCGCTGATTCCTTCCGCGGCATGGGTATGGATGCCGGACTTGAAGTCTTGAAGTGCGTGAAAGAAACATACGGGCTGCCCGTGGTGACAGACGTACACGAAAGCTGTCAGGTCGCCAAAGTGGCGGAAGTGGCGGATCTGCTTCAGATCCCTGCGTTCCTGTGCCGTCAGACCGACCTGCTTCACGCGTGTGCAACATCCGGCAGACCGGTCAACATCAAAAAAGGTCAGTTCATGGCGCCGGAAGATATGGCTGGAGTGCTGGGCAAGATGCGCGGTGCTGCCGGTGTGATGTTGACGGACCGGGGCACCAGCTTCGGTTATCATAATCTGGTTGTCGATATGCGTGGTATTGCCACGATGCGCGCCTTCTGCGTGCCGGTCTGCTTCGATGCGACCCACTCGGTTCAGCTGCCGGGCGGTCTCGGTAAATGCTCCGGCGGACAGCGTCAGTTTGTGGCGCCTCTTGCCCGTGCGGCGGCGGCAGTGGGGATCGATGCACTGTTTATGGAAGTGCATCCGGATCCGGAAAAAGCGCTTTCCGATGGTGCGAACTCTTTGAATTACAAGGACGCCGAACGGGTCCTGGATGAGGTTTTGGCGATTCATGAAACAGTCAGCAGATTTCAGTAAGATCAAAGCGATCGTTCTGGATATTGACGGTGTCCTGACGGACGGAAAAATCGGCTACCGGAACGACCACAACGAGATCAAATTTTTTCATGTGCGTGACGGTCACGGGATCGTGCTTGCACGGCGTGCGGGTCTGAAAGTGGGGATCCTCTCCGGCAGACGGTCTCTGGCAAATGAAGTCCGGGCGCAGGAACTGAAGTTGGATTTTCTCTATCAGGGTTCCCTGAACAAGGCTGACGGCTTTGCGCTGCTGCTGAAAGAACAGGGACTTTCCGGAGAAGAAGTGATGTATATTGGAGACGATCTTGTGGATATTCCGCCGATGCGTCAGGCAGGGATCGCCGTTGCAGTTGGTGACGGAGTGGCAGAACTGGATCATGTGTGCCACCTCCGGACAAAAAACAACGGCGGTTGCGGTGCGGTCCGCGAGGCGATCGAATATTTGTTGAAAGGACAAGGGAAATGGGACGAATTACTGGAACGCTATCTGGGCTGATCCTGTTGCTTTTCCTGTGGGCAGCCTTTCCCTGTCTGGGCGAGGAAACCGGGATGCACGCAAAAATCCGTACATTTGTTATGCCGCAGTATCGTGAAAAAGATGAACGGCTCCAGTTTATTGTGTACGGAGCAAGCGCCGACAACAAAGGTGCCCTGCTTTTTCTGACGGATATGGTGGTGGACTTTATCAGCAATGATGTACGCGATGTGAAGCAGGTGTTATTGATCCCCGGCGTGACTCCTTATGCGCTTTCCGATGAAAGTGCAACTGCCCGTAATTTCTGGTCGAAACTGACCCATTCTCAAGGCCTGGTCTTCAGCGAAGCGGCAACGCTTGATAAAACGACAAAGATCCTGCGCAGCGACCGTCCGGTGCAGTTCCGTTCGGAATTTCTGGATGTCAACGGCGTGGGTTTTGATGCGTATCAGGACCAGCGCTTACTGCACATCCGTTCCAATGTGACAATGAAGCTCCGGACGGACCGATCCTCCCGAAAGGAGCAGAAAAACAGAAAAGCGCCCCGGAAATCCGCTTCCGAATACTTGAACGAAAAAGAATAAAAACATTACATAGAGAAAGAGTATCGACATGACGAAAATCAAAACCAACTTTTTCCGGACCCTCCTGATCGCAGCTGCCCTTATCTGTACGGCAGAAATTTCCGCCCAGGGACTTCCCGCCCTTTTCGGGAAAGAACGCGCCAATAACCGTGACCGTTCCAGCGATATTCCCACCACCATCACGGCAATGTCTATGGATGTGGATATGGGCAGAAATATTGCCACTCTGCGCGGCGATGTTCTTGTGGACGATCAGGAAATGACGATCCGCTGCGAAAAAATGCTGATCTTCTTTGAGGAAAAGAAGAAAGAGAAAGCAGAAACAGACAAGGCGGAAAAGACTTCGGATTCGAGCGATATGACCGGCAGCAAAAAACCGGTGCGGATCGAATGTTACGAAGATGTTGTCATTCAGGCGAAGCAGAAACCGTCCGAAGACGGCAAACCGGTGAAGGAACAGAAAGCGACTGCAGAACAAGCCGTTTATGACTTGGTCAAAGATGAGATCACCCTGTCCGGCAGTGCCAAGAACCCGCCGGTCATTTATGACGGTGAAAACAAAGTTTCCGGCACCAAGATCATCATCATCATCAACGAAGAACGTATGATCGTTCTGCGCGGTACTGCATCCACCAGAGAAGCGCTCAACAAGAAATGATCCGGGAGAAGACCAATGAGTGAACAGGAAATCGTGCGTCAGACCGACATTGCCGCAACCAGCACCGGCGACACCCTGATGGAGGCGACCGGGCTGGTGAAGGCTTATCGCGGCAGAACGGTTGTCAATGGCGTCAATATTCATGTCAACCGGGGCGAGATCGTAGGTCTTCTCGGTCCGAACGGAGCAGGCAAGACCACCAGTTTTTATATGATCATGGGGTTGATCAAGCCGGACTCCGGTAAAGTGATGTTCAACGGTCTTGATATTTCGCAGGAACCGATGTATATCCGCGCCCGGATGGGAATGGGTTATCTTGCCCAGGAGCCATCCATTTTCCGCAAATTGACCGTGGAAGATAATATTATGGCGATCCTTGAAACGCTGGACATCAGCCGTGCAGAGCGGGCGCAGCGTCTGAAGGACCTGCTGGAAGAACTGGACCTGACCCGTCTTGCAAAACAGAAAGCCATGACCCTTTCCGGCGGCGAACGCAGACGCCTGGAAATCACCCGTGCGCTGGTCTCCAATCCCTCGTTCATTCTTCTGGACGAACCGTTCAGCGGTGTTGACCCGCTGGCAGTGTATGATGTTCAGCAGATCATCTACAAGCTGCGCGATAAGGGGATGGCAATCCTGATCACGGACCACAATGTGCGTGAAACACTCGCCTGTGTTGACCGTGCTTATCTGATGGCGCTGGGCTCCATTCTCTGCGAAGGCGACCGGAACTTCCTGATCAACGATCCGAAAGCGATCAGCGTCTATCTCGGTCCCAACTTTGTGTAAGTCAGGAGAAAATGCCATGCCACCGTTATTCTGCGGAATCATTATCAAAGTCCGGAATCTGGAACGCTGCCGGAATTTTTACCGGGATGTGCTGCGTCTCGGAAATCCGGTCACGGACAGCAACTTCCGCTGCGAATTTTCTCTTGGTTCGGGAATGCGCCTTGTTCTCTGCAAGGCGCGGGAAGAAGAACAACTGGCGGATACCACCCGCTCTGCGGTCTGGCTCGTTCCGGAAAATCCGGCGTTTCAGTTGGATCTGCTGGCATCTTACGGCTGTCTGCCCGGTGCCGATGAGCTGAATCTGCTTTATCCCAATGTCAAGTGCTATCGGGATCCGGAAAACAATCCGGTTTATATCGTGACAGAACCGATGAAGTAATATGCGTTCGCTCCGGACCTTTCTGACCCTTTTTTTTCTTTTCGCAGCCGTTTCCCTGCGGGCGTTTGATGCCTGCCTGCACATCGACACAGAACAGGCAAAAATGCTCCCCGGATGGAATGCCATTCAATCTTTTCTTTATCCGGAACTTGCCGCTGAAACTGAAAACAAGCTGAAACAGCGCGGTCTTGAGCTTGCCATCAGCAAATTCATCCTGCTCACAGAAGGGGATGTGTTTGATCTGCAGCTTCAGGGGATCTCTGAAACACAGTTGAAGTTCCTGCTGCAACACAAAATGATCCATCCGGACTGGACTTACCAAAAAGAGGATGGCGTCTACCGGATCACCAACGGCAAGGAAACAGAGTTGACCATTCACCCCCTGCAGAACGGACTCCGTTTTACCAATGGCACGATCCGGCAGAAAGTCTTTCTGAACTTCAAACCTCAAAAGGGTGCAATCATTCAGGGGGTCCTGCTCTGTACGCCGGAGAAAGATCAACACCCCGCCCTGACCGATGTGCGGATCATTTACTTCTATTTGAACAAAACGGCCGGGAAGGTCGTACTTGACTTTTTCATCCGCGGAAAAGATCCGGAAGCCGATAAACGGATCGCCGCAGATCTGAATCTCTACTTCGCAAAACTCTACGCCAACGCCGCACAGGAAACGATATTCGATGCGAGTCTGCTCAATATCTACCGGGTTTCCACCGGACAGGGCTGGGTGAAACTCCGGATCACACTGACGCCGGAACAGGCAGAAATATTTTTCACACAATTCGGAACTGCCCTGAAAGATATGCTTCCACGGTAATGAAGCCCGGCAAATCCGGCAGGTCAGCTGACGGAGTTTCTCTCCGGAGCTGGAATTTCCCCCTGTTTTTGACGACTCCCCCTACCCCCATACGATGTCTGGTCGTCCGTCAAAAACAGCCCCCACCGGACGCCCGGGGAAAGTTTCCCCGAGCGCATCAAGGTGCGAAGCGTCAAACAAACGCCCTTGAAAATCCCCCAAAAAGGACATAAAAAAACGGGAATCTCCAGTGGAAACTCCCGTTCTGTTTTTATCGCAGCGATCCGGTTTTGCTCTTGCGTCCCCGGTGAACATCCGGGACCCGTTTATCGGGACCGGATCCATCGGAATTCATAACGCCCCAGCCGAGCGCCTGTTTGGCAAGGAATTTTCCTTTCAAACGGTTTCCGGCATTTTCAAAGGTAAGGGGTTTCTTGCATTTTGTCGGATCTGCAGCCGTACCGACGACAGGATTTTTTCCGATATTGAGGATGCAATCCTGGAACCGGACCGTACCGCGCATATCATCATACGCACTCTTCCGGGTATGGGAGATCATAATGATGGGAGAGGAGCTGGTCATTTCACAGTTGATAAAGGTCAGGTCGCTGATCGTGGCGGCGGGAATGGAGATCAGAGGTTTATCGTTATCGACCACGCAGTTCAGGAAGGTGACACGGGCAGGTTTGACACTGCCGAAATTGAAATGGACATTTCTCAGGTCGGCATCCCGGATCATGACTTCGCCATCCGTGGAAACGCTGACATTCATGCCAATGACCTGACAATCCCGGATCGTCAACATTCCCCAAGCCAAAGTACCTTTCAGATTGACCAGACGGCTCTTCATGTAGTTGGCACCGCCAAACTCCAGATTTTCGGAGTCCACCAGTTCACCGGCAAGCATATTGAGACGGCTCTTTTCCTTCACATTGGCAAGCCGCACGCCGACCAGCATACCGGTCTTACCGCAACTGATCCGGGGCGCTTTGGTGGCATCTTTCACCACAATGAACCAGCCGCGTTTCATCTTCGGCGTGCCGTCCGCGTTCTTCTCGTCATCGCCGACCGCTTCCATCATGGTCTCATCCACATCGCCGCCGCCTTTGGCATCGCCGATGCTCACGCCAACGGAATAGTTGTTGTTTTCCACCCGGGGCAGCAGGGTTCTAACACGGCCGCCGCACCCGTAGAACGCTCTGGTGAAGTCATTGTTCCGGGCGACATAGCCCTGGGTACGGGAGTACAGGTTCAAGTGCCCTTCGTTATCCTCGATCACAAAATTGTGACCGGCACAGGTCAACAGACCGTTGCGGGGGTTCTTGTAGAAACTGTTGCGATAGAGCCACACATCCTGCATCATATCCCAGCCGTCTTCCGAGTCATAAGCGCAGGTCGCCAGACTTTCACCGCTGCGGACAAAAGAGCAGTTTGCGATCTTAAAGTTGTTCATACCGGCGGCAGCCATACCCACGCAGCGTGCCTGCAGGATAAAGAGATTTTCATACCAGCTGTTCCACGGAGTATGGAAGAGGTTGGTGCAAATACCGGATGAGATCGGCGGTTCATTGGAGTAGACTGTCAGGCGGGCGTAGCCGGCTTTCGCAGGGATACGGGCTTTGTGGTACTGCCAGCCGCTGACCGTTTCCAGATATTTGTATTCATCATCATAAAAGTGAAAGAGGATGTTCCACTGATCCATGGAACGCCCCTGATAACCGAGGTACTTGGAGGCGGCGATGTAACCGACATTGTCGTAAAAGTCGGCAACGGGGAACATATCGGAAATTGCCAGACCATTTACATCCGGCTTTCGTTCGCCGGTCTTGACATCAATGGTACCCGGCTCAAAACCGCCGATCTGACGGGCACGGCCGTACTGCTTCATACTGATCCCGTGGGAAACACCGTACCCGGTGATGTACCGGACCAGGACCCGTTCATAACTGGAATATTTACATTCACCCTTCATACCGATCCCGCAAACCCATTCGGAGTTGTCCGGGGAGTTTTCGTAGTCGTGTTCAAAATAGTCACCTTCCACGATCCCGTTGATCACATGAGAGTCAAAGGTCTCATTCATAGAGATCTGGACCCCGCCGGCTCCGATAAACTGGTTCATCTTGATCACGGCACCGTTCAAGTCCAGTGTCATACCGCTGGGAATATTGATCGGCTCCGTGTGAGAGATACGGTAAGTTCCGGGCAGCAGCACAACTTTACGGAATCCCTGCCGTTCCGCCACACGCAGCAGACGGTTCAGACCATTGGACGTTTTCTTCGCTTCCGCTTCCACTTTTTCGTGATCGTAATCCTTGGCATAAATCACTTTGCACGCCCGGTTACTGTAAGAAAGCGGCAGCCATTCCGGCAGGGGGCAGCCGTGAGCGCCACGGAATTTGGAACGCTCAAACCAGCTCAGATGATCTTCCCGGTCATATTTTTCCCCGGGGACAACGACCACATATTTACCGGAGGGGACTTTGATCTTTTTGGCAGCCTTTTCCACCAGCGGGATGGAATCTTTCCAGCTTTTGCCTTTGGCATCGACAAAGTGGAAGATCCCGTAATCGCCTTTATTGGAAATAGGCGCATTTTTGAAGATCGTCAGGTGTTTTTCCTGCATCCGGAACGTTTCTTTTTCGGAGATCTCGGCATCGGACTTCGGGCGTGCCCAGAATTCATGATAAATCTGATTGGAACGTCTGCCGTGCATATCGTCTGCCAGCAATTCCACCCGGTATTCTCCGGGGACCCAGGGACCTTTCGCCACAAATTCATGATCCCCGGCCTTCACATTTTTCAGTTCCAGCACCCGGGGCTTGACCGGAGCTTCGAGATCTTCCATACTTTCTTTCAGTTCGATCGTCAACCGGATATTGAACCGGTGACTGTCATCCTTCAAACGCCATTCAGACTGATACCAGTCCGAAACATAACACTTGATCTTAACATCATCTTTGTCATCAACGATCGGTTTGACATAGTAGATGGAAAGATAGGGCAGTTCCAGCGGATTGATCTTTCCGCTTTCATCTGGTTCATCTGTGGCGCTGCCCACATTCGTGCGCCCCCGTTCCTTCGCCTGCTGCCACAAATCGGATTTATCCACGCTTTCATTTTCCAGCGGTGCTTCCGCTTCACCATCTCCGGGGCCGCCGGGGATCTGAGCATGGATCATTACCGGTGCAATGAACAATCCGGCAAATACCGCTGTCAGAACTGACCGTACAAAGTTCCGTTTCTTCATTTGCTTTCTCCGTCGTTATTGATATTGTTTTTTGATAAAAAATTCCATTTTTCTGCGATGGACTCTGCGATCTGTTCCGGCAGAAGACCGGCAGTTTTCCGCAAATCCCGGATCGCTCCGTGAGGGACGACTGTTTCCCCCTGCCAGCCGAAGGACGTGACTCCGTGGTTTGTTTTTCCGCTGCGCAGCAGGACCCGCGCCGCCAGAGAAGCGAATCCGCCATCCACACAATGATCTTCCAGCGTCACCACGTGCATTTTTTCAGCAGATGCGAGAAATGCAGTTTCGTCAAAGGGTTTCAGAAAACGCACATTATGGATCGCAACGGACAAGCCGTATTTTTCACGCAGAATATCGGCAACCGTCCGGGCTGTATAAAGTTCTTTGCCGCAGGACCAGATCGCCAGGTCCGTACCGGTCCGGTCTGTAACGGATTTTCCCCATTCCACGGCAGCAGGCTGTTCATCTTCCGGCATACCGGAATTTCCGCGGGGATACCGGATCGCAACCGGAATCGTCTGTTTCACTGCAAGGTGCATCATCTCTTTCAAAACGGGTTCCGATTCCGGCATGAGGATCGCCAGATGCGGCATTGTCTGCAGAAAAGAAAGATCATAGATCCCGTGGTGCGTAGGACCATCCTCCACCGCTCCGGCGCGATCGATGCAAAGCAATACCGGCAGAGACGGGAGGCAAATATCGTGATAAAGGGAATCCAGTGCCCGCTGAAGAAAAGTCGCATACATCGCCACGACCGGACGCTGACCGGCTGCGGCAAGTCCGCCGGCAAAAGTCAGAGCGTGTTCCTCGGCGATCCCCACATCAAAGAAGCGATCCGGATATGTTTGGATATAAGAGTCGGGGATCCCGCATCCGGACGCCATGGCAGCAGTGATCACAGAAACCCGGTCATCTGCCGCTGCCAGCTCCTCAAGAGCTTCCCCGAAAGCAGTGGAACAGGTGCGTTTCCCAGTCGTTTTCCGGATCCCTTTTTCCGGATCAAAAGCACTCACACCGTGGTAAAACTCCGGTTGAGCCGCCACATAATCAACCCCGTGTCCCTTCTCCGTGATAACGTGTACCAGAACTGGTTGTTGGAAGTCTTTGATCCGGTCGAAAGTCTTGATCAGTTCCGCAAGATCATGTCCGTGGATCGGTCCGATATAGCGAATCCCCATTTCCTCAAAAAAAGATCCCGGAACAAACAGACTTTTCGTGGAACTTTCCAGTTGCCGGATCCCGCTGATCATACTCTCGCCTCCGGGCAGACGGCTCAAGTTTTTCTTCGCAAAAGCTTTGAACCGGTTGTAACGGCGGCCCGTGATCAGTTTGTTCAAATACTTCGGGATCGCCCCGATGCTTTCACTGATGGACATCTTGTTATCGTTCAGCACCACGATCAGCCGTTTACAGGTGGAACGCAAATTGTTCAGGGCTTCCAGAGTGATCCCGTTGATCAGACAGCCATCCCCGACAACTGCGATCACATGATCATTGCTGCCGGATAACTGGTTGGCTACCGAAAACCCCATTGCCGCAGATACCGCATTACCCGCATGACCGGAAACAAAGGGATCAAATTCCGATTCACGGGGATTACAAAATCCGCTCAAGCCGCCGTGTCTGCGCAGGGTCCCGAACGGAACCTGTCTGCCAGTCAGAAGCTTGTGCGGATAGGACTGATGTCCCACGTCCCAGAGAATCTTATCCGCAGGTGCATGAAACACCCGGTGCAAAGCAATGGTCAGTTCCACCACGCCAAGTCCGGATGACAAATGCCCGCCGGTTTGAGATACCGTATTCAGAATCGTCTGACGGATCTCCCCCCCGAGAACAGACAATTCCTCCATAGACAGCATCTTCAGATCCTGCGGTGTATTGATTTTCTGTAAAAGACTCATTCCTGTCCTATTGTAAAATCCTGCGCGCACGCACCGTTCTTAAAAATAAAAAGGCAATAGGGGACAATGTAACATACTTTCCCGAAAATTCAAGAAAAAAACATTTTTTTTTGATTTTCTCTATTTTTTTTGATTTTTTTTTATTTTACCACTTGCCAATCAGCAAAATGGGTGTTATATTCGGAGCGAGAATATAAAAAATAATTAGCAAACGATCATGGAGAAGGTTCATTATCATGGCTGACAATGAAGAAAAACTTGCTGGATCTGCGATTCCGAAAAGAACGATCCGGCTGAAACCGGCAGGCCCGGCAGCTGCTGCGGCTTCTGCGCCCACATTGAAGCTGAAGTCACCGGTCACTCCCACTCCCGCTCCGGCTGCTGATGCAGCTCCTGTTTCCACCGACACCGCAAAACTCGCCAGACGCACCATCAAACTGGTCCCGCAGTCCGGCAGTCCGCTTTCCGGTCCTGCAACAGCACCTGCAACCCCGATGACTCCCGCCGTTGCTCCGGCTCCCGCTGCTTCTGCACCCGTTTCCACGGATACCGCAAAGTTGGCAAAACGGACCATCAAGCTGACTCCTGCGTCCGGGGCACCGGCAGCACCTTCTGCAACCCCTGCACCGGCACCCGCTCCGGCTCCCGCCGTTGCACCCGCTCCCGCTGCTTCTGCGCCCGTTTCCACAGATACCGCAAAACTGGCAAAGCGGACCATCAAACTGACTCCTGCGTCCGGGGCTCCTTCCGGAGCGACACCTTCCGCACCGACCATCAAACTGCATTCACCCGCAGCACCTTCTGCACCCTCGGCTCCGACGATCAAGCTTCATTCGCCTGCGGCTCCCGCAGCTCCTTCTGCACCCTCGGCTCCGACGATCAAACTGACCAATCCCCAGCAGGCGCCGGAAAGTGAAGTCCCGACGGATACTTCCAAAATCACCCGCCAGCCGTCAACGGCAAGTTCTCCCGGAATGGGTGAAACGGTCAAGTTGAGACCTCAGTCCCAGCAGACGATCCGTCTGACTCCTTCTGCCGGTGGTCTGCAACTGAAAAAGCCGGTAGAAAAAACCGGTCTGGCTGCAGCGGAAGCACCCCAGGAACTCCTGAACAAGATGAACAAGACAAAAGCCAATGAGAACTCTCCGGCTACGGTTTTGTTCCTCGTTTCATCCATCGTT
Organism: Lentisphaerota bacterium; assembly: GCA_015061915.1. Classification (GTDB taxonomy): domain Bacteria; phylum Verrucomicrobiota; class Lentisphaeria; order Victivallales; family UBA1829; genus SIG77. The sequence goes on from SUVR01000002.1 coordinate 35,327, forward strand.
GCTCTGCTGGTCATCGGCATCACCTGTTTTATGATGTTTGCACAGTATTCAAACTTCTTCAACGGAACCGATATTAACGTTCCGGGGTTGGAACGGCTGACTGGCTCTGACCGTAAATAATCTGAGCTTTTTTCGGAAGGACCGGCTCTTTATGGACCGGTCCTTTTTTATTTTTCGCATTTCTGACAGAAAAAATAGCCGCTTTTTTTTCTCTCCGGTTTGTCTTTTTCCGGAACTGTGCTATATTTATATAAAATAACAGAAACAAAATCGAAAACATAAAACGAACACAGAAACGAAGGAGCACATTACAGTGGCCTGCAAAATCATCGTATTCGTGAAGCAGGTCCCGGACACCAAGAACGTGACGGGACAGGCAATGAAAGAGGATGGAACTGTGAATCGTGCGGCACTGCCGGCGATTTTCAATCCCGAAGACCTCAACGCTCTGGAACTCGCACTCCAGCTGAAAGAACGTTACAACGGCTATGTCGTTGTCGCAACCATGGGGCTGCCCTCTGCAGCAGGCGTCCTGCGCAGTGCACTCAGCCGCGGCGCGGATGAAGCCATCCTGCTGACCGACCGGGCTCTCGGCGGCGCAGACACCCTGGCAACCAGCTTCGCTCTCAGCCGTTGTGCAAAAAAGATCGGCAATTTCGATCTGATCCTCTGCGGCAGACAGGCTATCGACGGTGACACCGCTCAGGTCGGTCCCCAGATCGCTGAAAAGCTCGCCCTGCCCCAGATCTCCTATGTGGAAGAAGTGCTGGAACTCGGTGATGGCAAGATCCGTGCGAAACGCGCCATTGAAGGCGGCTATGAGATCCTCGAATCCCCCACCCCGGCTCTGCTGACCGTGATCGACTCCAACGATCCCCGCCCGCAGCACGCCCGTCTCCTCATGAAATTCAAACGCGCCAAAACTCCTTCCGAAATCAAAGCGGAAGGCGGCGATGACGCTGCGATCGAAGCCGCAAAGGCGAAAGGTCTGCTCATCGGCGAATGGGCTGCAGCTGATTTCATCCCGGCGGACGAAATGGACCGCGTAGGCAAGAAGGGTTCTCCCACGAACGTGAAGCAGATCCAGAGCGTCATTCTGACCGCGAAGGACTACAAGAAGGTCGAACCGACTGCCGATGGCGTTGCCGGTCTGATCCATGAACTCATTGCTGACCACACATTAGGGTGATTACTATGGCTGATAAAATTGGAAATGTCTGGGTGTTCATCGAACAGGAAGGCGGCAAAATCGCAGATGTCAGCCTCGAACTCGTGAGCAAAGGTAAAGAACTGGCGGAACGCCTCGGCGTCAAAACCGAAGCTGTCCTGCTGGGCAACAATGTGGAATCCTGCTGCTCCACCCTCTTTGAATACGGCTGCGATACCGTTTATCTGGCGGAAGATCCCCGCCTCGAACCCTTCACCGTTCTGCCGTTTGCCAAGGTCATCATGGACCTGATCCGCACTTACAACCCGAACATCCTGCTTTTCGGAGCAACGATGAAGGGCAGAGAACTGGCTCCCCGCGTGGCTTCTGAAAAGCTCGCCGGTTTGACTGCGGACTGCACCGATCTCAAGATCGAAGACTTTGACGACAAGGTAAATGGCAAGTACTACACGGATAAGCTCATGCAGATCCGTCCTGCTTTCGGCGGCAACATCATCGCCACGATTGTGAATACCTGGGACGATCCCCAGATGGTCACGGTCCGCGAAGGCGTTATGAAGATGGGTACCCCCGAAGCCGGCAGAACCGGTGAGATCATCAAGGTGGATGTGGCACTGACGGCGGAAGAAACCGTGGTCAAAGTCATTGAACGCATCCGCGAAGAAAAGTCTGTTGACCTGAAGGGTGCGCGTATCATCGTTGCCGGCGGTTACGGTGTGGGCAGCAAGGAAAACTTCAAGCTGATCCATGATCTTGCCAAGGCTCTCGGCGGTGAAGTGGGTGCTTCCCGTGCAGCGGTCGACGCCGGTTGGATCAACCACGATCATCAGGTGGGGCAGACCGGTGTCACGGTCCGCCCGAACCTGTACATCGCCTGCGGTATCAGCGGTTCCATCCAGCACTGCGCCGGTATGTCTGACAGCAAAAAGATCATCGCGATCAATACGGATCCGAACGCCCCGATCTTCTCCGTGGCACACTACGGGATCGTTGGCGACCTGAACCAGATCATCCCCATGATGATCAAAGCATACAAAGCAAAGGCGTGAGGTGAACAGCTATGTCCAACTTTTTCTCTGACAATAAAGACCTCCAGTTCACGCTGAAGAACATCAATCTTCAGGAAGTCATGGATCTGAAGGAAAACGGTTATACCGAAAACCAGAAATTTGATGATGCGCCGGTCAACTACGAAGATGCGCTCGACAGCTTTGAACGGGTGCTGGATGTGATCGGTGACATCACCGGCGAACGCATCGCTCCCCGTGCGCGTCAGGTGGATGAAGAAGGTCCGAAGTTTGAAAACGGCGTTGTGACCTATCACCCGCTGACCGTGCAGAACCTGAAGGACCTGCGTGCTGCCGGCGTGATGGGCGTGATGCTCCCCCGTGAATACGGCGGGCTCAACTACCCCAACACCATCTACACCATGATGACGGAAATGGTGTCCCGCGCGGACGCCTCCCTGCAGAACCTTTTCGGGCTTCAGGACATTGCCGAAACGATCTACGAATTCGGCTCCGATGAACAGCGCGCAAAATATCTGCCTGCTTTCGCCACCGGTGAAGCTGACGGCTCCATGGACCTGACCGAACCGGATTCCGGCTCCGACCTGCAGTCTGTCCGTCTGAGAGCGACTCAGGACGAAAACGGCAACTGGTTCCTGGACGGCAACAAGCGCTTCATCACCAACGGCTGCAGCCAGACCCACCTGGTCCTTGCCCGTTCCGAAGAAGGCACCTCCGATGGACGCGGTCTCTCCATGTTCATCTGCTCCAAGTGTCCGGAACTGGTGGTCCGCCGCATTGAACACAAAATGGGGATCCACGGTGTTGCCACTGCCGAACTGCAGTACAACCACGTTCCCGCCGAACTGTGCGGCAAGCGCAAAATGGGTCTGATCCGTTATGTGATGAGTCTGATGAACGGCGCCCGTGTGGCGATCTCCGCTCAGGCGCTCGGTATTGCGGAAGCTGCCTACCGCGAAGCCCGTCAGTATGCCAGCGAACGCGAACAGTTCAAGGTCACGATCGATCAGTTCCCGCCGGTTTACGATATGCTCGCCCGTATGAAAGCGAAACTGACTGCTTCCCGTGCGCTCCTGTACGAAACAACCAAATGCGTTGACCTGCGCACCTGCTATGTCCACCGTTCCGAAAATCCGGCAACGGCAGATGCTGCAAGCAAAGCCGCTGCGAAGTACTACACGGAAGTTGCTGCGACCCTGACTCCCATGAGCAAGGCTATGTCCACTGAATCTGCCAACCAGATCTGCTATGACAACATTCAGATCCACGGCGGTACCGGTTACATGCACGACTTTGATTCCGAACGTCTGTACCGTGACGTGCGTATCACCAACATCTATGAAGGCACGACCCAGCTTCAGGTTGTCGCTGCCATCGGCGGTGTGATGAAACGCTCTCTGGACAAGATGATGAACGAACTCTTTGATGCGATCCCGGAAACGGATTTCACCAGCCCGCTGAAGGCGATCCTGAAGAAGGAATACGATCTGCAGCATGAAGCGGTTGATTTCATCGCAGAAAAGAAAGATCCGGATTACCACAACCTTCGCGCCAGAAGCATGGTGGAAAACGAAACGTTCCTGTTCGTTGGTCTGCTGCTCCTGCGTGACGCCCTCAAGGATTCCGACCGCGAAGCCGTTACGGAACGTTATATCCTCGACGGCGAAAAAGACTTTGAACGCAACTACAAGCTGGTGATGAGCGATGACCGCTCCGTTATGGAAAAGCATCGCAGTATCATCGATTATTGATCAAACAGGAGATAAGAAAGTATGAATAACGAATATCTCGCCCGCGCAAAAGAACAGATCTCTGATGCAAAAACGCTGATCATTCTTGCCTCCAAGCGTGCTCGCGCCCTCGCCTACGGCGCACGCCCCATGGTCCGCTGCAAAGAAGAAAATTTCCTGGATGTGGCTCTGCTGGAAATCGCAGAAGGTTTGCTCCAGGTGACCTATGAAGACGGTCCCGGCGATGATCTGCTGAAAGAACTGGAAGCTGCCAAAGCAGCTGCCGCTCCGGTGGTCAAGCCCCAGGAATAAGCTGTAAGACAGCTGAAGATACAGGATAATGTACCAGAAGTGCGTTATCCTGTATTCTTGTTTGCACACGATAAAAATAAGAGGTTAAAATGAGTACTGTTACAATTATCATGGGCAGCAAAAGTGACCTGCCCGCACTGAAGGGTGCATTTGATACCTTAAAAGAATTCGGAGTCGACTGCGAAGGTCGGATCCTTTCCGCCCACCGCACTCCGGATGCCGCCGCTGAACTGGCAAAGAACGCCGAAGAAAATGGTACGAAAGTTCTGATCTGCGCTGCCGGAATGGCAGCCCATCTGGCGGGCGTGATCGCCGGGCACACGGTTCTGCCGGTCATCGGCATTCCCATGGCATCCGCTCCGTTCAACGGGCTGGATTCCCTGCTGGCAATGGTCCAGATGCCTCCGGGGATCCCTGTGGCAACCGTAACTGCCGGTAACGCCGGCGGCAAAAACGCTGCCCTCCTGGCAATCCAGATGCTGGCACTTTCCGATCCGGAACTGATGCAGAAACTGAAAGACTTCCGTGTCAAACAGGCGGAAAAAGTTCTGGCAGACGACAAAGTTCTGCGTGAAAGCGGCTACTCTGCCCTGATCTGACCTGAAAGTTTTTTTCATGGTATTCTCCTCCTCCATATTCCTCTTTGCATTTCTGCCGCTGGTGCTGCTGCTCTACTTCAACCCGTTGAACAGAGTCTCCGGGGCAACAAAACTTTTTGTTCTCTGTACAGCAGGGATGCTGGGAATCATGTACTTTTCACCGGAGGATATACCAGTCTCATGGATCTTTTACGGAGCTGTAGCGCTGTTTGGACTTTACCTCTGCAAGGACTGGATCAACCGACTCTGCGCGGCGCGGCACAGCACAGCACAGCACAGCACAGCACAGCACAGCACAGCACAGCACAGCACAGCACAGCACAGCACAGCACAGCACGCTCTACACGGAATCTTGTTCTGCTGATCTTCAGTCTGGCATTCTATGCGTGGGGTGAACCGAAGTACATTCTGCTTCTGCTGGTCTCGATTCTGCTGAACTACGGTATGGGGCTGTGGGTCGGAAAGTATCCGCAAAAGACCACGGGAAAATGGCTGGTGGGCGTGACGGTCCTCGCCAATGTTGCGATCTTCTTCTACTTCAAGTATATGACCTTCGTCTTTACGGAGTTGAATGAAGCCTTCTCCCTTGACCTGCCGCTGAAAAATGTGGTGCTGCCCATCGGGATCAGTTTCTACACCTTCCAGGCGCTGTCCTATGTGGTGGATGTGTACCGGGGCGAAGTGAAGTCCGAAAAGAATCCGCTGAAAGTGGGGCTGTACATTGCCCTGTTCCCCCAGTTGATCGCGGGTCCGATCGTGCGGTACAATACCATCGCAGCGGAACTGACGGACCGGAAAGAAACCTGGGATGATTTTTCCGCAGGTGCGGTCCGTTTCACCACCGGTCTCGCCAAAAAGATGGTGCTTGCCAATCCCTGCGGATACATTGCAGATATGGCGTTCAATGCGCCGCAGAACGAGCAAACCGTGCTGCTCTGCTGGATGGGAGCGATCGCCTACACATTCCAGATCTATTTCGACTTTTCCGGTTACTCGGATATGGCGATCGGGCTGGGGCGTATGTTCGGATTCCATTTTCTGGAGAACTTCAACTTCCCGTACATCGCCAAAGGGATCACGGATTTCTGGCGGCGGTGGCACATCTCCCTTTCCACCTGGTTCCGGGACTATGTATATATCCCGCTGGGAGGCAACCGGAGCAGTTCTAAAATGCGGGTTCTGTTCAACCTGTTTCTGGTCTGGCTGCTTACCGGTGTATGGCACGGGGCAAACTGGACATTCCTCTGCTGGGGTCTGTTCTACTTTGTGCTGCTGATGATCGAACGCTTTACCGGTCTCAACAAGAATCCCCGTTTCTTCTGCTATCTCTACACCCTGCCCTGCGTGATCGCGGCATGGGTCCTCTTCCGGGCAGAAACGATCTCTGCGGCATGGCGCTACCTGAAGACGATGTGCGGTCTGACAGATGCGCCTCTCTTTGCGCCCTACAATATCTTCGTGCTGGGTGAATATGCTCCTTTCCTGATTCTGGGAGCGATCTTCTCCCTGCCGATCCTGCCGGCATTGAAAGAACGGAATTTCTATCTGGATAAGATCGGAAACAACGACTGCAGAATTGCAGCGGAAAAGACGTTGACTGTTGCCAGATTTGCTTCGATCATGTTCGTGTTCCTGCTGGCGGTTTCGTTCGTGGTCAAGAGTACGAACAACCCCTTTATCTACTTTAACTTCTGAGGAGCGGAAAATGAACCACAAAGAACACCATGCGTTTGCGCTCTTCTTTCTGATCTTTCTGGCAGTCAGTTCTTTTCCTGTACTGTTTACGATCGTCCAGCACGCAAGAAGTAAGGCTTTACGGGGATACGATCAATGGTTGAAGAACCGGAACATTGAAGTTACCCAACCTGCCAAAACGATCAAAAGTCCTTACGGCGAAGAACTGCCGGAAACGCCGCCGGTGGTACAACCGCAGCGGAAGGGATGGGCAAACTCCCGATTCACGATCATCCGTCAACTGAAAGTATTTAAGAAATTACTGCTGCCGACACGGAAGTACATCGAACAGCTGGTAATCAATACCTTCCCCTTCCGGGATGAATTTTCCACTTCCAATATGGCGTTCAAGTATCATCTCGGTATGAAAATGCCGATCGAAAAAGATGGCACGCTCCTTCTGCCAAACAAAAAAATGGCAGTAAAACTTTTCTTTTCGCCCGCTTTCTCACAAGGAGAAATAAACAAACTTCTCAAGTATAAAGAATTGTGCGACAAAAACAATATAAATTTCTTTGTTATATTCCGCCCCTTTGATCAAGGTTTTCATCATGATTATTCAGAGCCGTATAAAGGACTGATATTAAACTACGGTCAAAAATTGGCTCAAAGGGCAGCTCAACTTGAAAAGCTCGACATAAAAACGTTTGAGCTTTATAAGGCAATGCGCAGTGAAATACCGGAAGAAAAATGGCAAAACTATTGGTATCAGACCGATCACCACTGGAATGTGTATGGAGCTCTCTTAGGCGGAAAATTGATCGCAGATTATATGAATAAAAACTGCGGGACATCTTATGATTTAGCATACTTTGATCCGGAAATATACATCACAAAGCGATGGAAAAATTCTTTTGCAGGCTCATGGGGGAAAAAATTATCATTAAGTTATTGCAACAATAAAAGTGAAGATTTTGATATTCTCTATCCCCGTTTCGATACCGATTTCAGGATCGAAATACCAGCAATTAATTTCGTAAAACAAGGTGATTTTTCAGTCATGACACTCCCTGCATGTATAAACTATGACCGATATCATGCATTTTTGTACAACGCATTTCTGAACGGAAACAGACCTTTAATCCGAATTATAAACAACAAGATCCCGGAAGGGAAAAAGATCATCGTTATCAAGGATTCCTACAATAATCCAATGGTTCCATTTCTGGCATTGCAGACGAAAGAGGTCATTATGCTTGATCCCCGGCAATATCCCGAAAAAATGATCTGGCAAACTATTGAACAAGAAAAGCCGGATCTTCTGTTTATTATGTTTGGTGCCGGGCTTTGACCCGGCAGCCGGAAAAAACGGCGCAGTCCCGCGGAGTTGTGAGATCATGCTCACAACTCCGCTTTTTTATGGCGGCGGCGCGCACAGGCGGCTCTTGCTGAACCGGCACCCCTCCTCCCCCGCGCCGCCGCCATAAAAAAAAGGCATCAGCCGACGGCTGATGCCTTGGGTCTGCGCCGTTTTCCGGCTGCCTGTTGTTTCTGCTTATCCGTGCTTATGACCGCATCCGCAGCCGCAACCGCACTTGGCTTCCTGTTTTTCCTTGATAGCTGCTTGAGCGGCGGCGAGGCGTGCGATCGGCACGCGGAAGGGACTGCAGGAGACGTAGTTCAGACCGACTGCGTGGCAGAACTCGATGGATTTGGGATCGCCGCCGTGTTCGCCGCAGATACCCGCCTTCAGGTTCTTGTTCACGCATCTGCCCATCTGGACAGCGTGGTTGATGAGCATACCGACCCCATCCTGATCCAGCGTCTGGAACGGGTCCGCTTCCAGCACATTCTTCTTCAGGTAATCGCCAATAAAGCTGCCGATATCGTCCCGGCTGAAGCCGAACGTCATCTGGGTCAGGTCGTTGGTACCAAAGGAGAAGAATTCCGCCTGCGTTGCCATCTGGTCAGCCAGCAGGGCGGCGCGGGGGATCTCGATCATGGTACCGACCTTGAAGTCGATCTTATCCATCTTGTATTTCTTCATAACTTCTGCCACGATGGGACCGATCGCCATCTTCTGGTGTGCGATCTCGCACATATCACACGTGACGGGGATCATGATCTCCACCTTGCTGCCGGGCAGTTCAGCGGCGGCTTCCAGGACCGCACGAACCTGCATTTCCGTAATTTCCGGCCAGGTCACGCCCAGACGGACCCCACGATGCCCCATCATGGGGTTGACTTCCACCAGCGCTTCGGCACGGCGTTTGAATTCCGCCATACTGATCTTGAGAGCGGCGGCGAGCTCTTTCTGCTGATCGGCATTCCGCGGCACGAATTCATGCAGCGGGGGATCCAGCAGACGGACCGTGACCGGTTTGCCCTTCATGACTGCCAGAGCGCCCTTCACATCCTTCTTCACGTAGGGAGCCAGCTGTTTCAGGGCGGCTTTCCGTTCTTCCAGCGTTTCGGAAAGGATCATTTTCCGCAGAGCGAAGAGGGGCTTTTCTGCGCCCTTGCCGTAGAACATATGTTCCGTACGGAAGAGACCGATTCCTTCGGCGCCAAACGCCAAAGCGGTTGCGGCATCTTCTGCAGTATCGGCATTGGCACGGACGCCCAGTTTGCGGAAGGAGTCCGCCATCTTCATAAACTTCTTGAGGTTGGGATTTTCGCTGGAATCCACCATGGCGACCGCACCGGCATAGACATAGCCGCGGCTGCCGTTCAAGCTGATCACATCGCCGTCCTTGAAAGACTTGTCGCCAATGGTCAGGATGCCGTCCTTTTCATTGACGCGGATCGTATCGGCACCGACAATACAGCACTTGCCCCAACCACGGCAGACGAGCGCCGCATGGCTGGTCATACCGCCGCGGGCAGTCAGGATACCGGTGGCGGCACGCATACCTTCCACATCTTCCGGATTCGTTTCTTCACGGACAAGAATGGCGGAGATGTTCTTCTTCGCCAGTTCCACCGCCTTTTCAGAGGTGAACACGATCTTTCCGACCGCACCGCCGGGACCGGCAGGCAGACCTTTGGCAATGATCGCGGCTTTCTTTTCTGCTTTTGCATCCAGGATCGGATGGAGCAGTTCATCCAGCTGGGCGGGGGTCACGCGCATCACAGCGGTTTCCATGCTGATGAGTTTTTCCTCCGCCATATCCAGCGCCATGTTCAGTGCAGCAGTACCGGTACGCTTACCCACGCGGCACTGGAGCATATAAAGGGTGCCGTCCTGAATGGTGAATTCAATATCCAGCATATCCTTGTAATGCTTTTCCAGTTTCTTGCGGATAGCGGCAAGTTCCTTATAAGTCTTCGGCAGAAGTTCCTGCATGGACTTGAGGTGCTTGTTCTGCTCGTTCTTCGTTTCGTTGTTCAGGGGGTTGGGGGTACGGGTACCGGCAACCACGTCTTCGCCCTGGGCATTGACGAGCCATTCGCCGTAGAACTTGTTATCGCCGGTTGCGGGGTCGCGGGTGAATGCAACGCCGGTTGCGGAGTTGTCGTTCATATTGCCGAAGACCATGCTCTGGACGTTGACAGCGGTTCCCCAGTCATCCGGGATATTTTCGATCCGGCGGTAGGAGGTGGCTTTCTTGCCGTTCCAGCTTTTGAAGACGGCACCGATACCGCCCCAGAGCTGTTCCATGGGATCGTCCGGGAACTCCCGATTGAGAACCTTTTTAACGGTCTTCTTGAAGTCGGAGCAGAGTTTTTTCAGGTCGGCGACCGTGAGATCGGAGTCGCTGGTATAGCCGTTTTTCTTCTTGCACGCTTCCAGCTGATCGTCCAGCAGCTTGCGGATGCCTTTGCCGTCTTCCGGCTCAATGCCTTCCGCCTTTTCCATCACCACGTCAGAATACATCATAATGAGGCGGCGGTACGCGTCATAGACAAAGCGTTCGTTGGTGCGTTTGATGAGACCGGGGATCGTACTGGTAGCAAGACCAACGTTCAGGACCGTTTCCATCATGCCCGGCATGGAACTGCGGGCTCCGGAGCGGCAGGAGACCAGAAGCGGATTTTCCGGGTCGCCGAAGTTCATGCCCATAGCTTCTTCCACTTTCTTGAGGGCAGCAGCGACCTGTTTTTCCAGACCGGCAGGATACGCGCCGCCGTTCCGGAAGAAATCAGTACAACATTCCGTCGTGATCGTAAAACCGGCAGGGACCGGAAGTCCCATGGTCGCCATCTCGGCAAGGTTCGCGCCTTTGCCGCCCAGCAGGTTCTTCATGGAAGCATCGCCATCGGACATTCCCTTCCCGAAGAGGTACACATACTTCACCGTTTTTTCTGCCGGTGCAGCAGCCTTTTTTGTACTCTTTTTCATAACTTTTCCTTTTGTGTTCTTTTTCTGTAAAACAGCACGAATTTCAATGACTTATAACATATAACGACTTTTTCTTTTTACAACTTCCAAAAAGAAAAAACAAAACAGATTTAACGATTGCCGATCCGTTTGAAAAGCAGCATGGTCTCCAGATTGGGCGAACCGGGGAACATATCAAAACAGACTGAATGCTCCAGCCGATATCCGTTCGCGGTCCAGAGTTTGCACTCGAAAGCCATCTGATCCGTCCCGCAATAGACAGCCAGGATCCGTTCCGGTTTGCGCGCCGTCACGGCAGCAATGACGCCATCAGCCGTACCGGATCTGGGCGGATCCAGCAGCACAACTTCCTCGCCGTCCGGCGGCGGAAGGGCATCAAAGAGTGCCTCCGGGGTAATGGAAAGCGCCTCAAACCGGATGTTTTTTCCGGGATAAATGTGAGACGCATTGGCACGCGCCGCCTGAATGGCAGGTCCTTCCATATCGATCCCGATGACACTTCCGGCGGTTTCTGCGCCATAAAGAGCGAAAAGCCCATAGCCGCAGTAAAGATCAATCAGCCGCTTGTTCTCCGTCAGTTTGAGAAGGGTCAGCGCCGTGGATGTGAACCGGTCGAGAATGGACTCGTTCACCTGTGAGAAAACGGTAGGCGGATAGAGCAGTTTCGGACGGTCCGGCAGTTCAAGGGAAAGCATGGAACTGCCGTAGAGTTTTTTGAAGTTCAGGGGCGCCCGGGGACGCTGCGCTTCAAAGTAATATTCCGAGCGGGACTCGTCAAAATAGAGGAATACGCCGGTGACGTGGGGATCTTTCGCCATCTCTTCCGCATACATCTTGAGTTTGCGCCCGATGATACCGGAAAGGGTAAAAAGGTTCAGCACGATCGCCGCCTTTTCGTAGGAACCGCGGATAATACAGAAATTCAGCGCTTTCGCCAGCGGCTGATAATGTTCTTTCCGCAGCAGTTCCAGCGTTTTTGCATACAGTTCTCCGTGCAGTTCCGCTTCCATCTGCGTACCGGAACGGACCGTTTCACCTGCTTCGTGCTTCAGACTGTAACCCATACTGAATTCCAGTCTGCCCCGCTTCCAGACAGCTTTGCGCTTGCTGGTGGTACGGTAATGATCCTCTCTGGGTGAGGCAACAATGGCAGGGACTTTACCCGGCAGACGGTGTGCGGTCCAGAACTGTTCCAATGCAACCTGCTTTGCCGTCAGAGTGCAGTCGCTGTTATCAAGGTATTCGGAAAAGGTCAACGCTTTGCGGGGCGCCGCCTCCCGTTTTTCATCCGCAAAAATGCGTTTCGGCTTCGGTGCCGGGTGTTTCTGCTTTTGATTCGTTTTCTTCATCGGTTTCCTTGTTTTTCAAGAGATAGACTTTGTCCGTGACGCGCACCCGCTCCGGCACTGCAAACGCCACCACATCCCCCTGCACAGCGGCAGGGACGGGTCCCGCATCCAGACGCAGTTCCTTCAGGTCCACTTCCAGCGCGCCGGTAGTATGCCCGGTAACGAGGACTTTATCTCCAGGGCGGATGCTGTTTGCAGTTTCGATCTTCAGTTCCGCCACGGAGATCTTCGCATAAAAGTTGGTGATTTTTCCAAGATAGATCTTCTGCACCGTTGCCTGACTTCCGCCGCACTTGCTCCAGACTTCGGTCTGCATCCCCAGATAATATCCGCCGGTCCAGAAGCCGCGGTTGAACACGGTTTCCAGCTTTTTGCGCCAGTCTTCCGCCAGTTCTCTACAGAATGTGCCATTCTGCCATGCAGCAACCGCTTCGTGATAGACTTTCGTGACCGTGGAAACATAATCCGCCGGGCGGCCTCTGCCCTCGATCTTGAGGACCGTTGCGCCCGCATCCAGAATCTGATCCAGCACTTCCACCGTGCAGAGATCCCGTGGTGACATCACATACTGGTGGTCCAGTTCCAGCTCAAACCCGGTTTCCACATCCGTGACCCGGTAGCGGCGACGGCAGTTCTGCAGGCAGACTCCCCGGTTGGCGGAACGGTTGTACGCACAAAGGCTCATACCGCAACGTCCGGAAAGAGCAATACACAATGCGCCGTGGGCAAAGACCTCAATCCGGACCGGATTGCCGGAGGGACCACAAATCTTTTCCTGCCGGATCGCTGCAGAGATCTGTGCGATCTCTTCCAATGTCAGTTCCCGGGCAAGCACCATCACGTCTGCAAACTGCGCATAAAACCGGACCGCCGGGATGTTGCTGATATTACACTGGACCGTGAGATGAACCGGCATACCGATCTGTCGCAGATAAGAAATCACCGCCATGTCACCGGCAATACAGGCATCCACGCCTGCGGCTTTCGCGGTATCGCAAAGCGTGTAAAGCTCGTCCAGTTCGTGATTGTAGATAATGGTATTGACCGCCAGATACGCTTTCGCCCCGGATTCGTGGCACAGACGCACGATCTCCGGCAGATCATCCACCGTAAAATTGACTGCCCCGCCGGCACGCATATTCAGGTTTCCGACACCGAAATAGACGGCATCTGCGCCCGCATACAGAGCTGCATGGAGCGCAGCAAAAGAACCGGCGGGAGAAAGGATCTCTATCTTGTTTCCGTTCAAATCAGACCGCAGCCCTTCATGGTGGCGGCGAGGATCTCACGGTTTTTCGCAGCCAGCGGGCAAAGCGGGAGTCTGTATTCCTCTTCGATCAGCCCCATCATGGCAAGGGCAGCCTTGACCGGGATCGGATTGGATTCGATGAAGAGATGACGGAACAGTTTGTAATATTTTTTGTGAATCGCCAGAGCAGTGGCAAAATCACCCGCTTCGCAGGCATCGCAGAGCGCCTGCATTTCCGCCGGGATCACATTGGAGGCAACACTGATCACACCCTTTGCACCCACAGACATCATAGGAACAGTGAGGGAGTCATCGCCGCACATCACGGAAGTTTCGCAGGCATCCAGAATCTCGGAGACCCGGTCAACAGAGCCGCCGGCTTCCTTCACGCCCAGCACGTTGGGGTTGGAGGCAAGACGGGCAATGGTATCGACCGCAATAGGAATACCGGTTCTGCCGGGCACATTGTAAAGGACGATCGGCAGGTCGCAGGTATCCGCAATGGTGGAGAAATGGCGGTACAGACCTTCCTGCGTGGGTTTGTTGTAGTACGGAGTGACCTGCAGGGAGCAATCGGCGCCGTCTTCTTTGGCGCGTTTGGTCAGCTCGATGGCTTCCGCCGTGCAGTTTGCACCGCTGCCAGCCATGATCTTGCAGCGACCGGCAGCCACACGGACTGCGGTGGAGATCACTTTGCTGTGTTCTTCCATATTCAGGGTCGGAGATTCGCCGCTGGTTCCCACGGGGAGAATACCGCTGACGCCGCCCCGGATCTGCATTTCAATCAAAGCTTCAAATTTTCCGTAGTCAACTCCGCCATTCTTGTTGAAGGGAGTCGCGATCGCTGTGTAAACGCCTTTCAGTTCCATTTTCTGTTCCTGCTGGTTGATATATCAAAATCTTTGTTTTCTCTCAAAGTGCCGCAGTGCCGGAAAACACGGAAACTGCCGGTCCGGTCAATGCAACTCCCTTTAATATACTATTCTCTTTTAAAATTTCAACTTCAAGAATGTCGTTCGAGCGGGAAAGAATGCGTACTTTTTCATTTTTTTTCAGAAATTGATGCAAAACGATGCCGGCAGAGGAAATCCCGGTACCGCAAGCGGGGGTTTCTGCTTCCACTCCCCGTTCGTAAGTGCGGATCCGGAAAAGCCCGTCTGCACGGGGCAGACTTTCGATAAAATCCACATTGGTTCCTGCGGGTACGAAGACTTCATGATACCGCAGCGCCCTGCCCTCTGTATCCACATCCACAAGATCCACATCCGGCACGATCGCCACGGCATGAGGCACACCGGCGACGCCGGAGTAAACCGGATATCCATTCAACTCACCGCAAAACCGGAAGGGTTCATTCTGCAGGATCGTGATCCGGACGCGCCCGGTAACGCCGTCATCTTCAAGCACACTTGCGCACAGCTCACCGCTGTCCGTTTCAAAGACCAACTCCTTCTGCTTTGCATGGCGACCGGCAAAAAGTCCGGCGCACCGCAGACCGTTTCCGCACATGGAGGCGCGGGAGCCATCATTATTGTAAAATTCCATTTTAAAACGGTTTGCCCCCAACGGCGTGAGAAAAAAAAGACCATCTGCCCCGATACCTGTCCGCCGGTCACACACTTTTACGATCCTTTCCGGATCCGGGACATCCCGGAAAGCGCACTCTCCGGAACCGGCAGCATCACAGAGAACAACAACAAAATCGTTACCTGCGCCGTGCATTTTTGAAAACTGAAAATCCATTTTTTCTCCTTCTGTTTTGTTGTTTGTAAGGTATCATAAGAATGGTGGAATTTCCAGTAAAAAAAGGGAAAAAACAGAAAAAAATATTGTTCAGAAATCTATAACAGTTTTTGGAACTTTTTATAACATATAATTTTTTCATTACTTTTTTGCAACTTTTTTTCAAAAAGAGCTTGACAATATACAAAATGAAGCTATATTAAGCTCAGAGATCAATGAGATTGCCCCTCCTGATCCCGGTGGGTTTCCCTCCCTTTTTTCCCGCCGGGATCTTTTTTTATCTTCGTTTTCCGAAGGATTTTTGTTTTTTTTCGATTTTTTTGTATGTCAGATTCAGGCATTTTTTGTCAGATGAAATGCAGCTGTTTTTTATTCGTTTTTTTGCTATTGGTAAACCGGATAAATATTAGCATAAATATGTTCGATTTTTTCGATATTTGCTACAAAAATATCGATATAAAAAGATCGAAATTTTCAGGCATTTCAGAGGGGATAAAAAAAGGATTAAAAGAGGATTAAAAATCTTTTCCGAAGTGAGCGGAAACAAGCATCACATAGCGGGCTTTTTCCGCCGGGGAAAGATTGCGAAAGAGCGCCAGAACTTGTTTTTCCAGCTCCTGCTCCACCGCTGAGGCAGATGAGTCAGCTGAAAAACGGATCTGCATTTCCGGGAAAAACTTTGAAAGGGTGCCAAGAGTCATATTCGTCAAATCGTAACGACCGGTGAGATAATCCGAGATCCGGCTCTGCTGCACACCGATTTTCTTCGCAAGCGCAGTCTGTGAGCCCGCATTGGCGATTTCACGCCTCAGCGACTCTGCAAATTCCTTCTTCAGATCATCCATGGATCACCTCGTTTTGTTCTATTTTTGCTTAACATATCTGTTGGACCGGATAAAATCAATCCGGTTTTTCAGATATTTTTTCTTTTTTTGCTTGACTTTATTACTGTTTCGTAATAAATTATTATAATTTTGATATAATATCATTTCAGGAACGGGTATGACAAAGATAAAAAAGATGCGGATCCAGCGCGGTTTGAAAGCAATCGAGCTGGCACAGCGACTGAACATTTCCCGCAGTTGCGTCTGCGCGGCGGAAAAGAAAGGGCTGAAGAATGTCAAGGCGGCGCAACGCTACGCCGTCGCCCTTGCCTGCCGCCCGGAAGAACTGCTGGAAGTGTGAAAATCAGAAAGGAGAAGAGGAAAAAAAGAGAGAAAAATAAAATCAATAAACACTTCACATCACCCCGAATAAACAAAAAAAGCACAGAAAGGAATTTAAGATGTTTGATTTGGAAAAAATCAAAAAGTTACAAAAAGCGGTAAACATTCTCGTTGTCATTACGATCATTCTGGGTATCGGAAACATTTTTGATTCCGAGGGTATTTTTCTCATTCTCAGTATTCTTGCAAGATTTGCACTCCTGATTGTTTGGTGCATTCTTTGGAAGAATCTCAACAAAACAGCTGCGAGCATTGTCGTACATGCTGTCATTATTGGGACACTAATATTCGTTTTAAATGGCTGGATTGGAATCATTCTTGCCGCATATGTTGCCACATCACAGGCAGACACAGTTTTGAAACACAATGGTGATGTTATTGTTACCTTTGGTGACATAAAACCGAGACAGCAAACCGAGGAAAAATAAAACACTCAAAATCCCCTGTGGGACAACATTCTGCAGGGGCATTCTAAGGATACGAAATATGAAGAAAATTATCTTTTTCACTTTAGCCGTTTTTTGTACCTTGTGGATCACAGCCTGTGGCGAAAGTCCGACCGATGCCTTTAAAACCTATGTAGATGCTATGTTAGAAGGTGATCTGGAAAAAGCCAATGAATACTCTTATCTTGACGATAAATATGGAGGTCCCGAGACAAGAAATGAAATCAACGCAACCCTTATTCAAATTCTTCGCGAAAATGCACAATTGAGAAATGACTGGAGTAATCTTGACCTGAGAAAAGAAGTAAAAATAAATCCTCAAAAAGTTATTGTTATCAACAAAACTCTTGAGGGAGATGAAGAGCTTCCTATGATTAAGCATGGTAAAAAATGGAAATTTGATCTGCTGTCCATACTTCAGGCTGTTTCGATGTCAGGGCAAAATTAAAAATAAATACAGCTTTCATAAGGTAAGTAAAGGATGATGAAAATTCTTAAATTTTTCGCTGTTTTTTTGTTATTAAGCATATGCACGCTACCAACCGAGTGCTGGGCGGCGCGTTTTGCGCGTCTATGGCGTCCTCCAATAATACGACTTCCTCCTGTACGCCCTCTTCCACGCCCTCCACGCCCGCAACCTGTTTGCTCAAATTGTGGACAAAGAGGACATTACATTTGCGACAAATGCTTCTATTGTAAAAAGACAGGACACAAGCCAAAAGACTGTCCAGGATTTATACGAGATTATTTCAGACAGCTCCTGCAGCAACTGCGCTGAAGTCATTAAAACAAGATGCTATAAAAAAGGGAATAACAAGTCAAAAAAACAGCTGGATTGGAGCGGGCTAAAGGGAAATAACGAAGTGTAACGGCAAATTACGGATTGGTACGGATTGGTACCGCGGGGTGCTTTCCGGTCAGACTACTCCGGATTCACTTCACCTTGTTCAGAATGAGCATACAGTCGCCGTAGCTGAAGAAGCGCATTTTTTCCTGAATCGCCATGGCATACGCCTTGCGGATGGGGTCCATACCGGCGAAGGCGGAAACCAGCATCAGGAGCGTGCTTTTGGGCAGGTGGAAGTTGGTCAGGAGCATATCAGCAGACTTGATCTTGTACGGGGGGTAGATATAAATCCCGGTTTCGCCGTCCTGCGGGGTGAAAAAGCCCTCATTATCCACGCAGGATTCCAGTGTCCGGAGGCTGGTGGTTCCGACAGCCAGGACCCGTTTGCCGTTTTTCTTTGCAGCGTTCAGTTTTTCTGCGGCGGCATCGGAGAAGAAAAAGCGTTCTGTGTGCATATGGTGTTTTTCCACTTCCGTCTCTTCCACCGGCTTGAACGTACCGGCACCGACGTGCAGGGTAAGGTGTGCGGTATCCACGCCTTTTTCCTTCAGTTCAGCAAAAGTCTTTTCCGTGAAGTGAAGTCCGGCAGTGGGTGCGGCAACGGCACCGGGGATCTCGGCATAGACCGTCTGATAGCGTTCAGAATCGGATTCTTCATCAGGACGCTTGATATAAGGCGGGAGGGGGAGATGTCCGCAATCATGAAGGATCTGCATGGTCTCAGCGCCGGAAAATTCCACCACACACACACCCGTCTCCACGTCCTTGCTGACCAGCCGGACAGTGTATTCATCCGAAAGGGTCACGCCGTCACGGAGGAGCATTTTCAGTTCCATCCCCACCTGAACGCGTTTACCGGGTTTCATGAAGCATTGCCAGAGATTCCCGTTGCGTTTCCCGGCATCGGAAAGACCGAGGAGAAAAATCTCGATCTTTGCGCCGGTATCTTTTCTGGCAAACAGGCGGGCGCGAATGACTTTAGTATCGTTGATAGCGATCACGTCGCCCGGATTCAGATATTCGGGAAAACGGGAGAACGGCACGATCTCCATAGTCCCGGCGGCAGGATCCAGCACCAGCATCCGGGATTCTCCCCGGTTGGCAGGCGGTTCCTGTGCGATCAGTTCTTCGGGGAGCTGGTAATCAAATTCATCGATGAGCATCTTCGTACATCCGTTCGTATTGTGAGGCTGTGTTGTTCCAGGAGAAGTCGCGCATCATAGCGTTTCGGCGCATCGCATCGAACGCAGCCCGTTCGTCTCTGCGGACAGCAGCCGCCCAGCGCATGGTATTAGCCAGCGCTTCCGCGTTTAGATCGTAGAACACGAACCCGGTGGCGCTGTCGCTGTTCTGATAGTTGAAATTGGTTACGGTATCTGCCAGCCCGCCGGTACTGCGGACAATGGGAAGCGTGCCGTAACGCATACTGTACATCTGGTTCAAGCCGCAGGGTTCGTAGCGGGACGGCATGGCAAAGAAGTCGGCGCCCGCCTCAACGAGATGGGAAAGGCTGTCCGGCGCATACCCGCGGTAGAACGCCAGTTTTCCGGGGAACCGTTCCTGCAGATGGGCATACCAGTTTTCCAGTCCGGGATCGCCGGACCCGACAACCACAAACTGGAGATCTTCCCCCGCTTCCAGCAATCTTGTGAGCGCCGCCGCCTGAACATCCAGCCCCTTCTGATAAGCGAGACGGGAGATCGTGGCAAAGAGTGGCACATCCGCACGGACGGGAAGATTGAAATATTCCTGCAGTTTTTTGCGGCAGACATTCTTGCCGGAGATGTTGTCCGCACTGAACGTGGCAGGCAGGAGTTTGTCGTGTACCGGATCCCACTCGTGGACATCGATCCCGTTCAGGATCCCGCGCAATCTGCCGGAATACGCACAGTTCCGCAGAGCGGGATCCAGTCCGAAGCCGTATTCAGCGGACAGAATTTCCTGCGCATAAGTGGGACTGACCGCATTGACCATGTGAGCGGTCATAACGCCCGCTTTCAGGAAGTTGAGCTGGTCGTAATATTCGATGCAGTTATGATGGAAGTAGCCCCAGCCAAGCCCGGTCCAGTAGAGATTTTCCTTGTTGAACACACCCTGATAACCGATGTTGTGAATAGACAGGATGCTGCGGGCGTTGCGGAAGTTTTCGTATCCGTTGTAAAGATCGCTGCGCAGATATACACAGCAGAGAGCGGCGTGCCAGTCGTTGGCGTGGATCACATCCGGGCTGAGATGCAGGGCGAGGAGCGCCTGCATGGCGGCGCGGGAGAAGAAGATGAAACGCTGGGCATTGTCGCCATATTCCACGCCGTTCCAGTCGTAAAGTTTCGGACGGTCAAAGAAACGGTCGTACTCAATAAAATGGAACCGGAGATTTTCTTTCGCGTTCAGAGTGCGGATCTGTGCCCATTCCGTATGTTTCTCCCCGAAGGGTACGCCGAGCGGTCCGGTAAAAGAATCAAACTTCAACTTCAGTTTTCCGGTCACCTGCGGATACCATGGAAGGATGACATCGACCTTGTGTCCCCGTGCGGCGAGCGCCTCCGGTAATGCGCCGGAAACATCGGCAAGTCCGCCGGTCTTTGCATAAGGGACAGCTTCACTGGAAACCCATACGATGTTCATAGTGTGACCTTTCTTCTGATGAATGTTTGAAGTTTACTTGTTATCGGTACGCATCTGTTCCCGTGCCTGACGGAGGCGCGCCAGCTCCGCTTCGGAAAGGGAATTGACTCCACCACGCGACAGCTTATCCAGCAGGGCATCCAGCTCCTTCTGTGAGACCCGTCCGGTGGGCGGGGGCGCATACGTCTCATTACGGATCGTCCATCCTTCCGGGGGCGGGGGCTGCCGGTGAACTTTGCGGTCATTGGGCAATTTACCGAGGAACGCCAGCGGATCCCACTGAACATAACGGCTGTACGCAAAGCGCATCAGGAGCATCCCGCCGATGAAACCGCCGATATGAGCAAGATATGCCACATTTCCGCCGGCACCGCCAAGGTGACTCATAATGTTCAGCACAAAAAGAATGATCGCCATAGTCCGCAACTTGATGGGGAACGGGATCAGCAGCAGGAACATCTGGATATCCGGCACGATCATAGCACTGGCAATGGTGATGCCGGCAACAGCGCCACTGGCACCGAGGATCACTGCGTTTGCATCCCAGGAAGCCCCAAGCCACAAAAGATTACCGGCGAGTCCGGAAACAAGGTAGAGGATCAGGAAGCGTTTTGCTCCGATGATGGGAGCAGAAATAGAACCAAGCACATACAAACTGAACATATTGAAAAAGAGATGCCAGAAATCATAGTGCAGAAACATAGCAGTAAAAACCTGCCAGAACTCTCCGGACCGGAAACCTTCCGGCGAAAGCAGCAGGGACTCATCTCTCTGCAGTCCGAAAAGCCAGAGAATGACATTGACAATGATCAGGGCGATCAGGGTATGAAAGCCGCTCCGGGCGTCTTCGATCGTGGGGCGGGGCGGTCTCCGCATATATTCTCTATCGTTCAGCATGACACAAAACCTTTTCCTGTTGCAGTTTACTTACTGTAATATAGTACGCGCAGAGGATTTTTCAAGCCAGCAGCGGCACAATCTTCTGGATCATTACCATATAGACAGCAGTTCCGGCGATAATGGATAACAAAGGATTTCCCCGCCAGAGATGCAACAGCACAACAACGATCCCGGCAGACCATTCTGCGATGCCGAAAAATTTGTCTGCAAAGGAAATCTCTTTGAAACAGGAGCAGTAACAATAGACCACCAGCATAGCAATGGCAGCAGGCGAAATCAAAGTTCCCAGTTCCGTCACGGCGGCAGGCGGCTTCTGTGCCGTACCGAAGAGCAGGAACGGGAATGCCCGCAGAAAATAATTGGTCGCGCCGGTCACCAGCAGAAGAAGGATCAGATATTGGGTCATTTCGCTCATGCTGTTTTCTCCTTCAACAATTTTTTCCGGAAGAGGAACAGGACCACCAGCACACAGGGGATCGCCGGGAGAAGCATACGGTCAACTCCGGCGGTCAAACCCCAGATGAGAGCGATCACACCGCCGATCACAGCAGGCATCCGGTTGATCCGTTCTTTACACTGATCCACCAGCACCACAAGAAAGAGAGCGGTCATAGCAAAATCGATCCCCTGACAATTGAACGGCAGGCTGCCGCCGATGATCGCACCGGCGGTGACACCGGCGAACCAGTAGAAGTGGTCCAACGCGGCGACGGTCAGACAGTACGAAACGCTGTCTTCTCCTTCCGGGACTTTGTTGGCGACCTGGATGGCATAAGTTTCATCGGTCAGCGCCCAGATGAGGTAAAGTTTCTGAAGAAGCGGCACTTTTTTGAACCGTTCCAGCAGGGAGAAGCCATACATGGCATAACGGAGGTTCAGACAGATGGTCAGCAGTACCACCTGAAAGAGAACGGTCGTGTTCTTGACCCAGTCCACCAGCAGAAACTGGAACGCACCGGAAATGTTCACGGCACTGGTCAGGAACGCCCACAGAGGCAGACAGGGGATCGAGACCGTCTTGGCAAGCAGGATCCCGGACGCCATTCCCATGGCGAGATACCCCATCAACACCGGCAATGAAGCCTTGAAAGCGGCGTTGAACACGCGTTTTGTAATCATTCCAGTAACTCCTTCATCGGTTAAAGAGCGTATAATATACAGCTGGAATCCACTTTTTGCAAACTTGAAAAGCGGAAATACGGTGCTATCTCATAAAAAGACCGTCACTCTGCAAAAATGATCCGGTGATCACGTTGAATGGCGGTCATTCCTGTGGTAAACTTCCGGAAAATCATGAAAAAATCGCAAAAAAAAGAAAGACGGCTTGACTTTTTTGAAAGTTGGAGTATATTGTTGTTTCGCAGAGTTGAAAAATTTTGAAAATAACACAAACATAACAAACATAATGGAGAAACAACGATGTCCAAGCATCCGAGTCTGAAAGGCGCAAGCCAGATCCGCAAGAAAAGAAACGTTCTGAAACGTTTTGAACGCATCAACCAGCTGGTGGCGGAAGGCCGTTGGAAAGAAGGTCAGAAGGTTCTCAGCGCACTTCCGAAAACCAAGCCGGAAGAATAAGAGAGACCTCAATCCTCTTTGGAAATCGGGGCGTCCGCAGGAAGTGCAGGCGCTCCGTTTTTTTATTTTTACACAACTTGTTTATTATAAAACAGATACAAGGAACTGACAACATGGCAAAGAATACCGTTGTTCAAAAAATCCTCGCAAAACACATGGTTTCCGGTGAAGCTGTTGTCGGCGCACCCGTGGCAATCAAGATCGACCAGACCCTGACGCAGGACGCCACCGGCACTATGGCATATCTGGAACTGGAAGCAATGGGCGTGAAAAAAGTCGCCACCGAACTTTCCGTTTCCTACGTTGACCACAATATGATGCAAAACGGTCCGGAAAACCGGAATGACCACCTCTACCTGCAGTCCGTGGCTGCCAGCCGGGGCGTGGTGTTCTCCCGTCCGGGCAACGGGATCTGCCATCAGGTGCATCTGGAACGGTTCGGCATCCCCGGCAAGACCCTGCTGGGTTCCGACTCCCACACGCCCACCGGCGGCGGGATCGGTATGATGGCGATCGGTGCCGGCGGTCTGGACGTGGCACTTGCCATGGGTGGACAGCCCTTCCGTCTTTCCTATCCGAAAGTCATCGGGATCAAACTGACCGGAAAGCTGCGCCCCTTTGTGGCGGCAAAAGACATTATCCTCAAGGTCCTTTCCATTCTGACGACCAAGGGCAACGTTGGCTGCGTGGCGGAATATTTCGGCGAAGGCGTTGCCTCCCTCACCGTTCCCCAGCGTGCCACCGTTACCAATATGGGTGCCGAACTGGGCGTGACCTGCTCCGTGTTCCCCTCCGATGAAATGACAAAGAAATTTCTTGAAGCACAGGGACGCGGCGCCGACTGGTGTGAACTCAAGGCGGATGACGATGCAGAATACGACCGGGTCATTGAGATCGACCTCAACACGCTGGAACCGAAGGCAGCCTGCCCCTCCAGCCCGGACAACATCAAGACCATCGCCGAACTGGAAGGTCTGAAGGTCGGTCAGGTGATCATCGGCTCCTGTACGAACAGTTCTTACCGGGACCTTTCCGTGGTCGCCGCTATGCTCAAGGGCAAACGGGTCCATCCGGATGTGACACTGGCGATCGCACCGGGCAGCCGTCAGGTGCTGGAAATGCTGGCACGGAGCGGCGCTCTGGCTGACATCATTGCCAGCGGTGCGCGTATTCTGGAATGTGGCTGCGGTCCCTGTATCGGTCAGGGGCAAAGTCCGGCAAACGGCACGGTCACCTTCCGTACGTTCAACCGGAACTTCCCCGGCAGAACCGGCACGAAGGGCGATGAAGCCTATCTTGTCAGCCCCGAAACTGCCGCTGCCGCCGCCCTCACCGGTATGGCGACCGATCCGCAGAAACTGGGCATGGATTATCCCGATTTCCAGGAACCGGAACAGTTCCTTGCCGATGACTCTATGATGATCCAGCCGCCGGAAAACGGCGAAGGTGTGGAGATCATCCGCAAGCCCACGATCGGTCAGCCCCCGCTGAACAATCCGCTGCCGGAAGCACTGGATGGCGTAGTGGTCATCAAGACACAGGACAAGACCAGCACGGACGACATCATGCCCGCCGGGATCCACCTGAAACACCGGAGCAACATTCCCGAATATGCAAAAGTTGTCTTTGAACGGTTTACCGAACCGGGCAAACCCAGTTTTGCCCAGCGCGCCGCCGCGATCCGCGATGCCGGCAAGCACGGTGTGATCGTTGGACGCGACAGCTATGGTCAGGGTTCCAGCCGTGAACACGCGGCAATCTGCCCCATGTATCTGGGCGTGAAAGCGGTTATTGCCATGGCGATCGAACGGATCCACGCAGCAAACCTGATCAACTTCGGGATCATTCCCTTCACCTTCGCCAATCCGGCAGACTACGACAAGATCGATCCTGCAGATGCGATCCGGATCGCCGATCTCCACGGCGCTGTGAAAGCGGGCGAAGGCGTTGCCGTTCTGGAAAAAGCAGACGGCTCCACCGTTGAGATCCCTGTGAAGACGAAGCTGACCGACGAAGACAAGGCGATCATCCTTGCCGGCGGCAGACTGAATCTGAAGTAAAAACGAACATGAAACGCCCGGTCCTCCACGCGTTCTTCCTTCTCCTTTCCGCAATCCTCCTCTGTGCTTGCGGCAAAACGGAAGATACGCAGAAAAATGGAGAGATCCGGGCAGTATCCCTTGCCCCTGCCCTGACGGAACTGGCGTTCCACCTCGGCGGGGGCGATTCGTTGTGCGGCAGAACCGATGTCTGCACCTATCCCCCGGAAGCGGAAAAACTGACCGTGACCGGACATTTTGCCGATCCGGCGGCAGAGACCGTTCTCAAGCTGAAGCCGAGCCATATTTTTGCCAACGCCCTGATCAATCCCCGACAGAAAGTAATGTTTGAAAAAGCCGGGATAAAAGTCTTTCTGCATCCCTGCGATACCATGGAAGACTATCTTTTCTGGGTGAATCTGTTGGGGCGTGAACTGTTGAAGCCCGAAGCAGCAGCACAGGAAAACGCCCGGATCAACAACTGGCTTGCAGAAAACAGGACACGGGCGCAGAACGGAAAACGGGTCGTTTTTGTGCTTTGGGACGATCCGTTAATGGTTGCAGGCAGCAGTACTCTTCCCGATACAGCGATCACTCTCGCGGGGGGGATCAATGCCGCTGCCGGAGAAAAAGGATACCTCAAGTGTTCCCGGGAATTTCTGCTGCGATCAAAGCCGGATGTACTGGTCTGGGCGGTGAACCGACCGTTTGCACAGGCATCAGAATTTCTCCGTGATCTGAATGTGCCGCAGGTCTATGAAGGCTTCGATTTGGATGCGCTGCTGCGGCCCGGACCGCGTTTTCCCTCCGGCGTGGATGCGATGCGGAGTTTTCTGGAAAGGGCTGAAAAATGATCCGGAATCTGACCTATCTTCTGACGGCAGTGCTGATTTTCGGTCTCGGATTGTGCGCAGGTTCATTCTGGATCGCCCCCGGAAGTTTTGAATTCTATCAACTGATCGTGGAGATGCGGGCATTGCGGATGACAGCGGCATTCACGGTGGGCGGCTCTCTGGCGCTTTCCGGTCTGATCTTTCAGGCATTGTTGCGGAACCCGTTGGCTGAACCGTTTACGCTTGGTTTGAGCGGCGGAGCGGCAGTCGGTGCGGCACTGGCATTTCTGACCGGTATTTACACGATCGGGCTCGCCGGAGTCAATCTTTGTGCATTCGCCGGAGCGATGGCAGTGCTGGCATTTGTACTTGTGACCGCCCGCGGCAGCCGGGAGTCGCTGTTGCTGACAGGGGTCATCACCGGCACGATCATGTCCGGTCTGCTGATGTTTCTTCTTTCCCGCGCAGAAAGCACGGAACAGCTTGCAGGGATCACCTGGTGGATGCTGGGCGATCTTCAGGCACCGGAGAAAACGCTTCTGACCGTCTGCGGGCTTTTTCTGATCTGCGCCGCCATACTTGCCCGATTCTTTGCCGGCGATATGGATGCACTTTCGCTGGGAAGTTCCCAGGCACACGATCTGGGTATCCGGAGCAAACCGGTTCTGATTCTGATGACGACTCTTGCATCCCTGCTTGCTGCGGGGACCGTGGCGCTTGCCGGGATCATCGGCTTCTGCGGGCTTGTGATTCCGCATATCATCCGGCGACTGCACGGTCAGAGCCACCGGAAAACGGTACTTCCGGCAGTACTCGGCGGAGGAGTGTTTCTGATGCTGTGCGACATAATCTCCCGTCTGGGCGAGATCCGTGAGATCCCCATTGGCGTCATCACGGCATTAACAGGCGGGCCGTTCTTTCTCTGGCTGTTGAACCGGCGGAAAGGAGTTTGAATATGCTCGCAGTCCATGATCTTTTCTTCCGTTATCAGAAAAAATCCCCGTTTCTTCTCTCCGGTCTTTCCTTCGAGCTGAAGGAAGGTGAACTGGTTATGCTGCTGGGAGCCAACGGGACCGGAAAAAGCACATTGCTCGGTTTATTGAACGGCAGATTGCAGCCGGACTCCGGCACTGTGACATTGAACGGAACGGCTCTCTCCTCACTTCCGGCACGGGATCGGGCAAAGTTGATTGCCACCGTCCATCAGCTTCCGGAGGAACTGCCCGGATTTACAGTGGCAGAGATGGTAATGCTGGGACGGACACCCTATCTATCCCGGCTGGGGAATCCTTCCGGTACAGACAGGGAAGTGGTCCGGGAGATATTGGATCTGCTGGAACTGTCCCCCCTTTCCGCACGGGATATGCGGCAGCTTTCCGGCGGCGAGCGTCAACGGGTGATGCTGGCGGCAGCTCTGGCACGGAAAACACCTTATCTTCTGCTGGATGAACCGACAGCTGCTGCGGACCCGGCGCACCGGATCAGCCTGCTGCGTCTGTTGAAAAATCTTCCGTGGCATCCGGGTATTCTTACGATCACTCACGACATCACAGCGGCACAGGATTTTGCAGACCGTTACCTGCTTTTGGACAGCACCGGCAAGCTGGAAACAGCGTCAGCATTGAATGCGGAAAACATTACCCGTCTTTACGGAAAAGATGCGGTCTTTTTTCTGAAGTGACCTTGAAATCAGCTCCGGGAAGGAGTATTTTACAGAAATCGCAAAGAAAAGGTATCTGCCCGATGAAATCCAAGTACAAACTTACTGTTTTTATTCTGCTGTTCATCGCCGCTTGTCTGGCGGTGTATCTGGTAGCGCAGATCATCATTCCCGAACCGATCGCAGAAAAGCTGACCGATCTTGCCAATCCGCCCCATAATGCAGCAAAAAATCTGGTAGATGCCGCTCTGGACGGGGAACCGGATAAAGTCTGCGTACAGCTCTCTCATTCCAGCCGGAACAGGATCTTCCACAATGCCGCGCTTGCTGATAATGCCATCCTGCCGGAACAGGCGATGCAGAACTACACGGCAAAACTCCGGAGTCATTGCGATGCAAAGATCCGCAATAAAATGTATTTCCTGATCCCGGCAAAAACCGTAACTCAGGATCAGGTACAATATACCGTCCGTTCCGGGACCGTCGGAAAACCGGGTTCGGATGTACTGGATATTACCGTACGGAAAGAAGAAGACGGAATCTGGCGCTGCGAACAGATTGTCAAACTTCAATAAAAACTCCATTAAACAATCAGGATTTTCTTATGCACAGCAATGATCTTGCCTCTGCAAAATGGATCCGTTATCCCGGCGATCCCGGTGCGGACAATACCTATACCCTTTTCCATACAACATTTCAGGCGGACACCACAAAAAAAATCGTGTTGCGGCTTTCCGTTGCGGGCAACTACGCCTGCCGCATCAACGGCAGACTGGCGGCGTTCGGACAGTACACGGACTTTCCCGCAAACAAGACTTATTCCGAAACGGATGTGACCGGATGCTGTCAGAACGGCTGCAACACGGTGGAGATCACCACCTATTTCGGCAGCAACCGTTTTTCTTCCCATCTGGACGGGGAACCGGGGCTGATCGCTGCATTTTTCAATGGAGGGGATGTGGTTGCAGCAAGTTCCGCCGACTGGCTCTGCACCCGGGATGAACACTATCTTGCCGGACCGGATGTGACGATCCTTTCCGGCTCGTTGAACTACTGCTGGATCTTTGATGCAAACCGTGATCCGGGAACAGACCGCTGGAACCACGCGGAAGAAATCGCATACCGTCCGGTACGGCCGCGCCCCACGCCGCCGGTCGTTATGAAAGATTTTATTCCCGGCAAACTCATCCGTCAGGGAAAACTGCTGCGGAACAGTCCGGAAGAACTGCATGGAAAGCTGTACGAAAGCGACATCCGGGACCCGGAAACAGAAAGCAACGGGACTTATTTTCTCTACGATCTGGGCAAAGAATATGCGGGTCTTTTCGCCATGGAACTGACCGCATCCGCCGGGACCGTGCTGGACATCGCCCACGGGGAATATCTGACCGACGGCGATCATGTGCGGGGGATCATTTTTGCCCGCACATTTGTGGACCGGTACACTGCAAAAGAGGGCACACAGACTTTCACACATGTGGTGCGCCGCGCCGCCTGCCGCTATATCGAAGTCCATGTGACCGGAGGCGTGGCGGACATTCATAAGATCGGGCTGATCTCCACCGAACTGCCGGGAGAAAGTATGGCGACACCCCCGTATGTTACTGCCGACCCGTTCTTCATGAAAGCCCATGAGATCTCTGCGGAGACCCTGCGGCTCTGCCTGCACGAAAAGTACGAAAACTGCCCCTGGCGGGAGCAATCCATCTGCACCTACGACGCCCGGAACCAGATGCTGTTCGGGTACGGGTTCTGGGGCAATTACCGGTACGCTGACGCTATGATCCGTCTCTTCGGGGAAAGTCTGCGCCCGGATGGCTTCATTGCGGTGGCGGCACCCGGCGGACTGAAAATCAGTATTCCCTCCTATACCTTCCAATGGATGGCGGCGGTGTATGAATACACCCTTTATTCCGGCGACGAACAACTCTTTGCCGACCTTGCCCCGCAGATCCGCAAGATGATTGAAACAATCCTCGCCCGGAAAGCGGCGAACGGGCTGCATATCCCGCCGGAAGAACATCTTTGGAACTATTGCGAAGCCCCGGCGTTGGAAAATATGCCGTACCCGCCCAACGCGTTTTACAATCTCTATCTGGCAGAAGCACTGGAAGATATGGGGCAGATCTTCGGCGGAGAATATGGAGAAAGTCTCACGCAGCACGCAGCAGAACTGCGGCAGATCTGCGTGGAAGTATTTTATGATCCGGCAACCGGTTTATACGCAGACCACATCACACCGGAAGGTATCCGGAAGCAGTTCCACGGTCACATTCAGATGCTTTTCCTCGCCTGTGATGGCGTGGATAAAATCCGGCTGATGAATGCCATTCTGGATGGGGAAGTTCCGTTTCCGGCGCTGGGGGCAGTGCCCTATCTTATCAAGTACATCTTCCGGTACGGTTCGGCGGCAGAACGGAAGAAGCTGCATGAAAAGATCAAAAGTCATTACGCCATCATGCTGGATTCCCAGACCTGGTGGGAAGTCATCGACGGCATCCGGTACGGCGCCGGCAGCGGTTCGCTCTGTCACGGCTGGAGCGCGGCGCCCGCGTTCTACGATTCTTCATACATCCTCGGGATCACGCCCCTCACACCGGGTTACCGCACGTTCCGGTTCAGCCCCTATTCCGGCGGCATGGACCACGCCTCCGGCACGGTGGCAACGCCCCACGGAACGATCACGGTCTCCTGGCAGAAAACAGCTGAAGGTCTGAAAGCAGAACTGACCGTTCCCTCCGGTTGTGAAGCAGTCCTTATGCCCTATCCGGAAGAACCGGTGGCAGAACTTATCCTGCACCGGATCGAGTGATTTTCTTCATATCTGGACTGCAATCTTTCATAAAAAATCGCCTTGAAATTCTGTCGATGGGTGCATATAGTATTCCCGTCAAACAGAAAGGAGATTTACTTTATGGATATTATGAAAGAGTTTCAGGCACGGAAGTTCGGTATGTTCATCCATTGGGGCGCATACGCCGTTCTGGGTGGACGTTACAAAGGGGAAGTGATGACGGAGATCGGGGAATGGGCGCAGTCCTACTTCCGGATCCCCAATGAGGAATACGCACAGATTGCCGCCACCTTCAACCCGGAAAAGTTCGATGCAGATGAATGGATGCGCAAAGCTGCCGCCGCCGGGATCAAATATATTGTCTTCACATCCAAGCACCATGACGGCTTCTGTATGTATGACACGGCATATTCGGATTACAGCATTGTGAAGCATACGAAGTTCGGGCGCGACCCGCTGAAAGAACTGCAGCACGCCTGCGAAAAATACGGTATCAAGCTGGGGATCTACTACTCCCAGTATCTGGACTGGCACGAAGAACACGGAGGCGATCCCGGCGATTCCCATACAAAAAATGTGGCAGGGATGAGCTGGGGAAACGACTGGGATTTTCCCCATACCGATCAGAAAGATTTTGAGATCTTCTTCCGTAACAAAGTCGTTCCGCAAGTCACGGAGCTGCTGACCAATTACGGCACGATCTGGGAGTTCTGGTTCGATACCCCCATCGCCCAGGAGGCAAAATACAGCCGGGAACTGCGGGATCTGGTCAAACGCCTTCAGCCCCAATGCCTTATCAACAGCCGGATCGGTCACGGTTGTCAGGACTTCATCGGGCTCGGCGACAACTGGATGCGTCACGGGAAGATGGATCTGGTGATCGAAGCCGCCGGAACCCTCAACCGGACCTGGGGATTCAAGTTTGATGACCACGATTGGCTCAAGCCGGAACAGGTCATCAACACGCTGGTTTCTCTCACCGAAAATAATGCAAATTACCTGATGAATGTGGGACCGATGCCGGATGGTACGTTCACCCCGGAAACAGACCATATTCTCCAACAGATCGCCAACTGGATCGAAGACAAAAAAGATGCGATCCACGGTTCAGAACCATCCCCCTTCCCCCAAATCCTGCCGGACGCTTACTCCACTGTCAAAGGCAACCGGCTGAACTTGTTTCTCCGCAATGAGATGGAACGTATGCTGCTTGCCGGGATCAACACAAAGATCTCTGCAGCAAGTGTTCCATTCCGGCAGGATGATTGCGGCAATGTGACGCTGGATCTGAAAGGCGTCTCCGGCTTTCTGCCGCTGGTCTCGCTGGATTTTGACGGCAAACCGGAGATCAGTCAGACCCTCACTGTGCAGAACGGTTCCATGCACCTTTTTATGGACTCCGGGATCTATGTGCCGGACACCCCGCCGTATGTCCTGTATGACGGCACCGCCGGCGACTGGAAAAAGCCGGAAGGAGCCATCCGCTGGGAAGTGGAAATTCCTGCCGCCGGGACTTTTGATGTGCTTCTCAAAGTCCAGACCGGTTATCTGGGACCGTGGAGCGGCGACCGGGTCATGGCGCTGGCTTTGGATGAAACACAGGAAGTCTCCGCCGACCTGAACAACGGCGAAGAAACGCCGCATCCGTACTGTACGATCCGGACCGTAAAGCTGGGCACGTTTCACATTGCAGAACCGGGCAGAAAGCTTTTGACGCTCCGTACTCTTTCCATCGGGGATGATGCAGCTGCAAACCTGCGGATAGCCTCGCTGATCCTGATCCGGCAGTAAAAAACTCTTTTATTTATAAAAGGGCGTTTGCAATTTTGTCAAAGGGCTGTATATTAAATGCTGTTCGCATCTCCGTATGGGGATGGAGGTTTTTCGTAACAAGTCAAACTTAACCGAAAAGAAAACAAAAAATGACGACGAAAAAAGAAATCGCGCCGGAAGCACCGGCACTGAAGAGCTACGTGGATGACAGCTTTACTGGCACCATGGCAGATCTTCTGAGTGGCAAAAACGAAGCCAAGAGTGAATTTGCAACCGAAACGATCGTGCACGGCAAGATCGTTGAAAAGCGTCCGGACTCTGTCCTGATCGATATCGGTTACAAGGCGGAAGGTGAAGTTCCGGCTTCCGAATTCCGTAATTGGGAAGAAATCCAGGTCGGCGACGAAGTGGATGTGTTCCTGGAAGAAATTGAAAACGAACGTAACATGCCCGGCATCAGCTTCATCAAGGCGAACTCCATCAAGTCCTGGCAGAAGATTACGTCTGAATACGGCGAAGGCAGCATCATCAAGGGTCTCATGAAGCATCGCGTCAAAGGCGGTATCATCATCGACCTGTGCGGCATCGAAGCATTCCTCCCCGGCAGCCAGATCGATATCGGCCCGGTGAAGAACATGGACGATTTCATCGGCAAAGAATACGATTTCAAGATCCTGAAGATCAACCAGGATCGCCGCAACATCGTGGTTTCCCGCCGCGAACTGCTGGAAGAATCCCGCAAGGACCGCAGAGCTTCCCTCCTCAAGGAAATGGAAGTCGGTCAGCTGCGTAAGGGCTCCGTCAAGAACATCACGGACTTCGGTGCATTCATCGATCTCGGCGGTGTGGACGGCCTGCTGCACATCACGGATATGAGCTGGGGCAGAATCTCCCACCCGAACGAAATGCTGGAAGTCGGTCAGGAAATCGAAGTGATGATCCTGGACATCGACAATGCCAAGGAACGTGTCTCCCTCGGTCTCAAGCAGAAGAGCCACAATCCGTGGGACGATGTGGAAGCCAAGTACGCGATCGGCAGCGTTGTCAAGGGTCACGTGGTCAACATTATGCCTTACGGTGCGTTCGTGGAAATCGAACAGGGCGTCGAAGGTCTGATCCACGTCTCCGAAATGAGCTGGACCAAGCGCGTCACCAAGGCTGGCGATGTGGTCAGCGTTGGCGAAGAAGTGGAAGCTGTTGTTCTTGACATCGACAAAAAAGGCAAGAAGATCAGCCTCGGTCTCCGTCAGAAGACCCGCAATCCGTGGGAAGTTCTGGCTGAAAAGTATCCGGTCGGCAGCAAGATCCACGGCAAAGTCCGCAACATGACCAGCTACGGTGCATTCGTTGAAATCGAAAACGATATCGACGGTATGATCCACGTCTCCGATATGAGCTGGACCCGCAAGATCAACAACCCGAACGAAGTTCTCAAAGTCGGCGACGAAGTCGATGCCGTTATCCTGGACATCGATCCGCAGCAGCAGAGAATCAGCCTCGGCCTCAAGCAGACCGAAGTTGACCCCTGGTCCGACATCGAAACCTTCTACAAGATCGGCGAAGTTGTCAAGGGCAAAGTCACCAAGATCACTGCGTTCGGCGCATTTATCGAACTCTCCCACAAGATCGACGGTCTGGTCCACATTTCCCAGATCAGCAAGGATCGCGTGGAAAAAGTCAAAGATAAACTGCAGCTCAACGATGAGATCGAAGCCCGCGTCATCAAGATCGACAAGGACGAACGCCGCATTGGGCTCAGCATCAAGGCTCTGGATGAAGACTTCTCCGAAGACGACATCAAGGCTGCCGGTGAAGAAGTTGCCGCTGCTCTCCGTCCCGGTGAAGACCTGGGCGATATGAGCCAGATCTTCGGCGCTCTCGACGGTCTCAAAGAAGACTGAGTCAGCCACGGAACTCCGGCAGAAAGGCAAAACAGATCATGACGGACGATCTCTGCGAACAGATGGCTTTTTCCTTCTTCAAGGAAATTGAGGTGGATAAAAAAACGCCTGCCATTGAACGGGATTTCGATACCGAAGAAGATGCTCTTTTTGCTCTGCTGGAGTCCAAAAATGACGAGCAACAACTGCCTCCGGAAGAAACACCTTCCGGAGAGCAGTTTTTTTCTGCCTCTGAAGAGGAGGAAACCGAAACTGAAATTGATGCAGCCGCCGATCAGATCATTGCAAATCTGGATGCTGAATTTGCCATCAACACCGCTACCGGAGATTTCACACAGGAGATCGCCGATACCGTTGCTGAAGTCGAAGCAGAGGAAGAAGAAGCGATTGAAGAAACAGTCGTCACCATCCGGAGAAAAAATGCGTTTCCCGAATTGACGGAACAGCACCTCCGCCGGGCGGCACTTGGTTTTCTTGCCACGCTGAAACCGGAAAGCCTCGGTTTGAATTTTCCCTCCGGTATCGCACGGATCAAAGTGGATGCCGGTGCCTATTTCTTCGGTCCCGGCAGAACCCCGGTCGTGGATCGTACCATTGCTGTTGTGACCTGTATTGATCGGAATAAATGCTGGATCGATGCCTCCCTCAAAGCTGATCTCTTGGAAATGCTGACCAAAGCACAGGAAGAAAAGGCCGCTTTGGAAGAAGAACTGAAAGTCCGGGAGCCGGATCTGAAAGATGATTCCCTCTTCCCTGAAGCACAGATCTGGGATTTCAGCCGCGCAAGAAGCAGAAAATATAAATCCTGCCTCAAGAAGATCGAAAAGCTGGAATACTCCATCTACCACGGCAGCAAGTTTGAGCGTATGATGTTTGAACAGTTGGCAGATGAATTTTATCTGGTTGTTCCTGCCGGTCTCATCACCGCTGCAGAACTGCCCGAAGAATGGGGGCTGGTCTATGTGGCAGAGGATTTCTCAACAACCGTGATCCGGGAAGCAAAGAAATGCGAATGTCCGCAGGAAAAACGGACCATTTTCGCCCTGCGCGCTGCTGCATCCGGGTACGGCGACCTGCTTTTTGCAAACGGTATTTCCATCACGAAAGATGGAACATCACGTTTCCACCTGCCCCCGAAACGCCGCAAGGCATATTGCTGATCAGTCAAACGAAACCGATTCCAGAAATCGCTCACCGAAAGCGTTAAGTTTATCGACTGCACTGCCCTTGCGTAACAGAAAATAATTCATATCAAACAGTTTTCCCGGATCATTCGGCATAAAAAACATATAGCCGCAGATCATCCATTCATCCCCTTTCGGACTTTTTCCGGTCAGACGGTATTCCACTGCAGGAATATCATCAAGGATCGTTGCAAAATTGATTGCAAACGATTCTGCATCCGGCGTATTGCGATATTTTCCCCGGCAGAAACCGGTCAGTGCAGACTGGTTACGCTCATTCGGCAGCAGCGCAGGGGGGATCACAGTTGACGATGCCATGGCATTCAGAACGCCCCCTTCCCATACCAGAGGATCAATACGCCAATCCGCATAATTTTTTGTATTCACCTGCACATAAACACGCAGCGGGTAAAGTCCGGAACGGGAGATCGTAAAACCATTGTAATGAACCGCAGAACGATTGGAAAGATCCAGATAATAGTTGCCACGCACATCGGCAATCAGCTCCTTTTGTGGTACTTCCGTGCCGGCTTCCGGAATCGTATAGGCAGTTGAAAAACAACCTGTCAAAGTAAACATCAAAAAAGAGGAAAGAAAAAAGAAAGTCCCGGTTTTCATCTGCTGCATCTCCATCATTCGTTGATCATTAGTGAAATATAGACGCAGAATCGTAAAAAACAAGTCGAAAAATAAAAATAAAGCAGATGAGAACAACCGTGCGGGACGTCAGACTACCGGAGCAAGGGGATCCTTGCTCCGGTGCTTTTTCTCCGGTGCGGCGGCAACTGCCGCACCGGAAAAAAAGCGGGCAGCGCAGGTTGCACCTGCGCTGCCCGGTCTGACGTCCCGCGTCAATCGGCGGATCAGAAGTATTCTCTCAGGGGCATACCGCGGCGTTTACGCGCCTCGATCACCGGTCCGTTGCAGACCGGCTTACCCACATTATGGATCTCGCAGAGGAATGCTTCGGCGTCTTCCGGGGTATCCTTCCAAAGCTTGACAGCCTTACCTTCGATAGCGGCATCAACGAACTGCTGACCGATCTCACTGCGGACCACCACGGCGGAAACACCGTTCAGTGCAGCCTCAATACGGGGATCTGCTTTCTTCTGTTCGTCGGTATATTCATAGAGGAAGGAGGGATGCAGCACCGGGTGATGCCAGGTATCGCCCACCACGATATCGCCGCAGCTGGCAACTTTTTCCAGACAGTAGCGACATTCTTCCGGCGTGAACTTGGCAAGCTGTCCCAGCAGGTTGTTCACGAACGGTGCAACGGCATCTTCGCCATTCTTCAGCTGCACCTTGAAGTCGCCGGGGAACGGGCGGGCGCGATAGGTCACTTTACCAACATCTTCCAGTTTTGTTTTCAGACATTCGGTAATGAGCCATTCCGTACCGTGACGGGACCAGTGAGCGCCGCAGATATTACTGAGGACCAGCTTGATACGGCGTCCGAATTCTTCAAATTCGTTTCCCATCATCAATTTGCGGATCGCAATGGTATGGCAGGGAGTGGAAGTGATCGCCAGTTTTGTCAAACCCTTGTCCAGCGCTTCCCGGAGACCGAGGAGCTGGGGATGGGGCTGATATTTGCTGCCGGCACCGGCAAGGACCTGTTCACGGGTCGTTGCGACAAATGCTTTTGCTTCGTAGGGGGTAGCGGGATCGAAGCCGGCGATCACGGCGCCATCGATCATCTTGTTTTCCAGAGCAAAGATCAGGAGTGCGGAGATAAAACCGCCGCTGACTGCTGCATTGTGGACTTCTTCATCCAGCGCATAGCCGGTATAGACATTGCGCCAGATCCCGGTGATGTCTTCTTTCGTACCTTTTTTTGCCGCTCTGCCGAAGAACTTTGTCTGGATCTCGGTCAGGGGAACTTTGTGTGCGGGGCAGACATTATGGCAGCGTTCGCAGTGTTCGTCGATACACTTGCCCACCAGTTCCGGGTTGCGCCCCCAGGAATATTTTTTCAGTTCAATGGCATGACTCGGACACACCAGCTCGCAAGCACCACATTCCACACAGAGACCACTGTTGATGCAGTTCTTCTTCAAGAGATCGAAACCTTCCTGCGACATTTTTTCCTCCATCCGTTGGTTGATTTTTCAGGGTTTCTATGCTATATTACCACAGCTTTTAAACTTTTGCAATAGGATAAACGTGTCATTGCAAGGATATGTATGGCAAACTTGAAAAAACAATGGATCTGTGAGCATTATTACAACCCGGCTCAACTGAATCTACGGGATGCGGATCACCTGTTTGGTATCCCCCGGCTCTGCGGTTATGAATGGAACCATATTTCATCCGGTTTCGCCATTGATTGTTCCAAACGGGGCGCCCGTCAGCGGGCATTGTTCAAGTATACCATCAGCGGCGCCGGAGAACTCACAGTGAATGGAAAAACAAGCCGGATAGAAGCAGGAACAGCATTTCTTTTAGCCGGTCAGCTGAACGAAAATTCCTGCAGCTACCGGATCGCACCGGGTGCGGATCACTGGGAGTTTCTCTTTCTCAGTTTTGATAAACCGGGCGCCATTTCCATTGCAAAATCCATACTCCGTGAGAATGGGGGAAACATCTTTCACCCGGAACACGCACTGGGCGATGCCTGGCACCTGTTTGAAATCTTCAAAACAGGAGAAATACAGGATAAATATGCGGTTTCCAGCTTGGGCTATGATTTTTTTATGCACCTTGCCGGAGATGCCGCAACAGGAGGAAATGATCTGCTTCACCGGGTAGAAGCATACTGTTTTCAACATCTGGGCGAGCAGGTCACCGTGGAAGATCTGGCAAACTATTGCGGATACAGCCGCTGGCATTTTGCCAAGGCGTTCCACCAGATCGCAGGAATGCCGCCAAGCAAATTCATTATGGAACAGAAACTCACCAGCGCACTGCACATTTTACAGCACGAAGCGTTGACGGTCAAGGAAATTGCCGGACGGTGCGGTTTTGATGATCCCGGGCACTTCGGACGCCGTTTCAAACAGCGTTTCGGCGTCACCCCTGCCAACTTTGAACAAATTACCGGACATGAAAGGATAAAACACTGATATGGACAACAACTTTTACAATCAACTGAGAGAATTTTTGAACACAAAAGATCACTTCTGCAAAGAAAACGGGATGCAGATCCTTTCCATCAGCGAAGGGTGCGCTGAAGCAGAAATGATCGTGACAGAACACCATCTGAACGGGATGCGATCCGTACAGGGCGGCGCCCTTTTTACCCTTGCCGATTTTGCGTGCGCCGCGGCGATCAATTCCTTCGGGATGGCAGCAGTCAGTATGTCCGCCAGTGTGTCTTTCATCCGACCGGGGATCAATATGAAACGCATGACCGCCGTTGCAAAGCTTGTCAACAAGGGCAAAACCACCGCTGTTCTGGATGTGGATGTCATCGGCGAAAACGGGAAGATCCTTCTTCATTCCATGATGACCGGACATCTTTCTGATAAACCGCTGAGCGATTTCTTCTGATCAACAGACTTCCCCGCAGGAACATAAGCCCCGCAACGGGGATGCCGCCGCTTTTGTTTTTTGTGCGCCACAGAGCGCTCAAAAAACAAAAAAACGCCCTGCATTAAAAAAGCGCACCTCCACTGGTGCGCTTTTTTAATGCAGGGCGGGCGCCGGTCGCGCTTTCAGCGCGAGCGGCTGCGGCATCCCCGTCTTGTGGGGCTTACTGTTCCGGACTGACACCGGCACCGAAAGAATCGATGTTCTGCAGGTACACGCCGGTACCTCTGGCAACCGCCAGAAGGGGGTCTTCCGCCACAAAGCAGTTCAGATTCATTTCCTCGGCAATGAGTTTATCCAGTCCCTTCAGCAGTGCACCACCGCCGGCAAGGAAAATCCCGTGATCACTCAAGTCGCCGCAGAGTTCCGGCGGACAGCGTTCCAATGTTGTCCGGACAGCCTCCACAATGCTTGTGACCGGTTCCAGGAGCCAACTGCGCACTTCCCGTGAAGTGATCTTGACCACTTTCGGCAGACCGGAAACAAGGTCGCGTCCTTTGATTTCCATTTCCGTTTCGCCGTTTTCGTCCGGGTAAACATTACCGATAGTGATCTTGATATCTTCCGCAGTCCGTTCACCGATCATCAGGTTGTAAACCCGCTTTACATTGCTGATGATCGCAAGGTCCATTTCATCACCGCCGACACGTACGCTGCGGCTGTCCACGATCCCGGCAAGGGAGATAATTGCCACTTCCGTAGTTCCGCCGCCGATATCCACGATCATGCTGCCGACGGGATCTTCAACAGGCAATCCGATCCCGATCGCAGCAGCCATCGGTTCTTCCAGCAGGATAACTTCACTCGCACCGGCATGAGTTGCCGTATCCTGCACGGCGCTTGTTTCCACTTCCGTGATCCCGGTGGGAACAGCGATCACGATACGGGGCTTTGCCAGGCGGCGGCGGGGAGAAACATATTTTTTTGCTTTTTCGATAAAGTAGCGGAGCATATGGCGGGTGATATTGATGTCAGCGATCACCCCGTCTTTCATCGGGCGGATCGCAGCAATCGATCCCGGCGTTCTGCCGAGCATCATTTTTGCATCGACCCCGACAGCCAACACGCCGCCGGTGACCTTATTGATCGCCACAACGGAGGGTTCAGAAAGAACAACACCTCTGTCCTTCACATATACCAGGCAGTTTGCCGTCCCGAGGTCGATCCCGATGTCGCTGGAAAAAAATCTTGCAAGCTTTTGATGTAACATTGTTTACCGCTCCACTCTACTGTTGTTTTTTTTATCTTCTTTCCTAATCTAACCCTTTTTCCGGGGATTGCAAACGTTTTTTCAATTATTTTGCAAGATATTCGGGTACATGAGTATGGCGGACCATATCTTCAAAGGTTTCCCGATCCCGGATCAAAACGCTTTCGCCATTATTGACCAGCACTTCAGCGGCACGCAGTCTGCCATTGTATTGATAGCTCATACCGAAACCGTAAGCACCGGCATTTTCCACCACAACGATATCGCCTTCGCCCATATCGGCAGGCAATTCACGATCTTTTACCCAGAAGTCCGTATTTTCGCACAGCTGACCGCAAAGACCGAGAGCGGTACGGGGATGATTTTCCTTGCCATCCACATAGATGTGATGGTAGGAACCATACATGGCAGGACGGCACAACACATTCATGCCGATATCCGTACCGATGATCTTTTTGTAGGATTCCTTGATGGCATGAACTTTGCCCACCAGATAACCGGCATTGCCGACGAAGTAGCGGGCGGGTTCCATTTTGAGCTGGGGCGGCTTCAAGCCGTATTCTGCGCACTTTTCCTTGAACATTTTTGCAGTACCTTCCGCAGCGCGTTCCAGATCCAGCGCTTCTTCGCCGGGCTTGTACGGAATACCGAGTCCGCCGCCCAGGTCGATGAATTCAAAGTCGATCTGCAGTTCACGACCGACTTTGCCGATGATGTCCATAAGCAGACCGGTAATGAACGGGAAATAGTCGGCATCCGTAATGCAGGAACCGGTCATCATGTGAGCGCCGAACCGTTTGATCCCGGCATCTTTCGCCATTTTGTATGCCTTGAGAACATCATCCGGATGGATCCCGAATTTTGCGCCGGGACCGGCGTTGGTCACATATTCCCCCACATTGCTCTTGCCATAACCGGGATTGACACGGAAAGAAATCATTTCAGGCGTGCCGAATTTGAGAAGGCGGGGCAGGATGGAAATATCATCCAGATTGAAGATCACGCCGCTTTCCAGTCCCTGCTGAATGTCCGCATCGGAAAGGAAGTTCCCGGAAAACATGACCTGTTCGCCGGAAAGTCCCACACTCTTCGCCAACAGGATCTCGTTGACGCTGGCACAGTCTGCACCGGCACCTTCCTGACGGAGGATATTGACGATTGCCGGGTTGTTGCAGCACTTCACCGCATAGAAGAACTGGAAGTCGGGGTAGTGCTTTGCGAATGCCTGATAAGCGCGGCGGTAATTTGCGCGGATCTTCTGTTCATCATAAACATAAGTGGGGGTGCCGTAACGTTCAGCGATCTCGGCAGCAGCAATACCGCCGATCATGATCTTTTCACCATCGAACTGCATAAAATAACTCCTGAAAATTTGATTTGTTTCTGTTTTCTTTATAAACAGATAATGTAAGCCGTTATCTGTGCAAAGTCAAATCAAAAGTGTATTTTTTCACAAAAAAAGGCGTTACCCGTGAGGATAACGCCTTGAAATACCGGAGAAAAAGTTTATTTTGCGGCAGGTGCGGCAGGTTCCGCTTTGACATCCAGACCATAAACTTTGATCGGCAGAGCGGCGCGGAGCGCATCCAGTTCTTTTCCGACTGCATTCTGGGCAAGAGCCTGCTTGATCTGAGCTTTGAGCGGATCATCCAGGGGAATATAGCTGGCAGGCGTTTTTTCCAGCAGCTTGATGATGTGATACCCGAACATCGTCTTGACCGGAGCAGAAACATCACCAGCCTTTGCGATAGCGAATGCGGCTTTCGTAAAGTCAGGATCCATTCTTCCCTGACCGCCCATCAGCATGGAACCATCGCCGGTAAAGGCAGGCAGTTCACCCTTGCTCTGCTTGCCGGAGGGGCAGGAAGAAACATCGGCGGCAACAGCGGCGAAATCTTCCCCCTTCTTGAGGCGTTCCTGAACGGCTTTCACCTTCTGCTCTGCGGCAGCCCAGTTTTCTTTGGTGGCGCTCATCAGCTTCTGAGGATCATCCGTGGGCATAATGAGAATATGAGCAACACGGACTGTTTCCGGCTGTTTGAATTCCGTTTCCTTGTTATCGTTGTAGAACTTCTGAACATCTGCATCAGAGATTTTTCCGAGAGCCTGCTTGAATTTATCGTCCATGAAGGAACCGATGGCAATATACTGGACCTGTGTTTCGTTCTTCAGACTTTCATCAATGAACTGTTCCAGCGTTTTCTTTTCCTGAGCAAGCTGCTGTTTGATCTGTTCCTGCTGTTCTTTGGGCAGTTCAGAAAAGTTCTTCATCAGTTTTGCTTTTGCCCAGACTTTATCAGCCTTGTAACCGGCTTTTTCTGCGAGATCAAGATAATATTCTTCATTGACCATGCTTTCGACCAGTCTGCGAAGCTGGATATTCCGGATATTTTCCGGCATCTGCCCCAGGATCGCAGCTGCACCTTCCATATCCTTCAAACGCCCGATCAATTCCGCCTTTGTGACTTTGTAAGTACCGGCTTCAGCCAGAACATCCGGCAGCGGAGCAAGGATCTGTTCGAGAGTGGGAGCAGGTTTTGCGGCGACGGGAGCAACAGCCGGAGCGGCAGGAGCGGCAGGAGCGTTCTGGGCAGGCATGATCGCAGCAGCGGAAAGAGCGGCTGCGGTCAACAGGATTTTTGTTGTGAGTTTCTTCATATTTTTCACCTTTCTTGTGTTTTTCGTTTCCGGGGACCCGTTTTTTTATGCTGTTAGACAGCGATTTTTCATTTTCCGGTCACCATATCCCGAACCATCGGTTCACTGAAGCCATCCAAAAATTGTGCAGCGATAAAGATCCGGAGCAATTCCGCCCGTTCTTTATCACCATTTTTTCCAGCTTCCAGTGCATCGAGCCAGGGCCAAACGGTTTTGCGGTCATTTTCGATCTTTTTCAGTTCATCGGCAGCCCGGAGTTTACGCTTTGCGTAGTCCACAACAGCCTGGGAGCCGGGGAGATTTTTTGCCCGTTCCTGCAACTGTTCCGCATGATCACGGAGCGATTCGGAGTCTTGAACCGGCGCCAGATTTGCGATCAGTTGATCGACTTCGTTCAGTCGCACAGTAAAATCCTTGAGCTGGATCCGGTCTTCCAGAGAATCGTGCTGCATCAGCATCGCTTTCATAAGAGCTTCTGCCTCTGCAAATTTTCCCTGATCCAGTAACTGTCGCAACTGAATGACATACATATTGGTAACGGTCTGACTTGCCATTCGCTCGATCAGAATGTTGGTACTGTCGATCTGACCGTACTTCCTGAGTTTCGGCAAAGCAGATTCATACTTCCTCTGTTCCAGTTCGGTCAGCGTTTCAAAGAGCAGATTGGACTGTTCTTTCGGTACATCCGGTGCTTTTTTTTCCGAACACGCAAGAGGACCCGCCCCCAACAGCAAACAACCGGCAGCGAGAGCAAGAATACGTGAAGAACATCTGATCAACAGAGAAAAATTTTTCATATCCTATAAAATCCTTATCCTAATAGAATAGCAGAAAAGGCGATTTTTTCAAATGGAAATTGTGAAATAGCGAAAAAAAAACATAAAAAATGTAAAAAAACACGTTCCGCTGTTGAAAAACAGAAAAAATGTGATACATTTTAAATCGTTAACGAATACAGACCGTAAAACAACTAAAATACAGGAGTACCATAAGATGGGCAGACAGTACAACAAGTACGAAAAAAGAGCACGCCGTAAACACTACCTTCAGCGCGTGAAAGAAAGAATCAAAGAAGCGATCAAGAATGCAAAAAAGAAATAATTGATCTTTTCACAAGCTTCCGGTTGCCGGCAAACGGTAACCGGCGGCGGTTGTTGTTTGTATGACCGCCGGAACGGGGCGGTTCGGAAGCGGATCGCCCCTTTACTCTTTAAAACAGGACATCATTCAAGGAGCCTGCTATGCAGAAAATTCATCCGACAGCAGTTATCGGCGAAAATGTAAAACTTGGTGAAAATGTTGAAATCGGTCCCTACTGCGTCATTGGCGACAATGTGGAAATCGGCAACAACTGCAAACTCATCTCCCAGTGCCATATCGGCGATCATACAACGATCGGCGATAACAATATTTTCTATCCCTTTGCCTCCATCGGCACGGATCCGGAAGACTATGCCTACGATCCGGCACAGGGTCCCTCCTTCACAAAAATCGGCAACAACAACAAGTTCCGTGAAGGTGTCACCGTAAACCGCGGTACTCACGCCGGAACGACCACCGTGATCGGCGACGGCTGCTTCTTTATGGCGAATTCCCACGTTGCCCACAACTGCGTGGTCGGCAACAATGTGATCATGGTCGTCGGCTCTATGATCGCCGGTTATGTGGAAGTCGGTGACAAAGCGCTGCTTTCCGGCATTACCGCTGTTCACCAGTTCTGCCGTGTCGGCAGAATGGCTGTGATCTCCGGCTGTTCCGCAATCAGTATGGACCTTCCGCCGTTTATGATCACCGCCGGCAGAAACGAAGGGATCAGCGGCTTCAACATCGTTGGTATGCGCAGAAGCGGCTTTGCTCCGGATACGATCCGCGCCGTGAAGAAGCTCTACGATATTTTCTTCCGTCAGGGACTCAGTATGCCCAATGCCATCGCCAGAGCAGAAGCAGAACTGCCCCAGCTGCCGGAAGTGGTGGAATTTCTGGATTTCATCAAGTCCGCCAAGCGCGGTGTTCTCCCCGGAGCCAACCGGAAGAACCGTACCAGCTCTCCGGAAGCATAAGAGCCGGAACAATTCCGATTTTTCTGAAGATCCGCAGTCTGCTGCGGATCTTTTTTTTTACAAAAATTGCAATCCGCAATGATCGAAAGGACACTGAAGCGACAACGAACATCTGCGATATCGGTCGGTCCGGGCGCCATAACCGGAAGCGGGGCGGCTGATCGGAGCGGAGGCAAAAGAGCGGCTTTCATCCGCCTCCACGGTCTGTTCGATCAATATCTGCCAATCACCTTCGGCATAAGAACCGGGCAGGAACGGCAGATTTTCAACAGCATCATGTCTGCATTCGTACTGCACATGAATCGGCAGAGGTTCATCGGACCGGGCGATTATCCTGCGGGAAACATTCCGGATCGTCCGACGCCAACTGGACGAACAGACTTCCAGTTCGCTGTAAGAAACGCCATCACCAAAGAAATTTCCGTCTGCATCCCCGGTATATTCTGTCTTCCGGCGACGAACTTCTGTATAATTGTTTCCGGTCGTACTTTCTTCTGTCCGGTCCCACGCGGCTTCTTCACT
Source organism: Lentisphaerota bacterium (assembly GCA_015061915.1). Lineage (GTDB taxonomy): Bacteria > Verrucomicrobiota > Lentisphaeria > Victivallales > UBA1829 > SIG77. Next base: position 80,308 of record SUVR01000002.1, read on the forward strand.
GAGTGTTCCGCTTCCGGAAACGCCGTTCAGATTCCATTCTTTTCTGGAAGGACAGGATCGGAGCAAGAAATTCCGCTCGGCTCCAGTATATTCAACCAGCTGAAATGAAGCATCAATCTCCTGCAGGGGAATGGTTAATTTTTTCAGGAGTTGCTGTATTCCGAACATCCAGTCACCAAGCAAAGTCAAATTGGCAGCATCCGGCAGGAAGACGGGAAAGGACGGGATCAGTTCCCCGGCAGTATAACATTCTGCATAAAGGATGATCCGTACATCCTCCGGACCGGTCAAATCTCCCTCCCGGTTCATCTGCAGGTTCAAACATCCCGCCTTAAAGGAAAGTTTACCGGCTTCAAACTCATCTGTAAAATCTTCCAGCGGAACCTGCATCCAAGTTTTGTAAAAACCATCCTGCGTCCGTAAGGTGAGTTTCCGGATCTTCCCCTCCTCCACAGCAACAAAATAAGGCAGGATCCGCTTCAGTTTATCGCTGATGATCCGCACGGCACCTGCGATACTGTAAAGATTTCCGAAGGGCTTTTCCAAGGTCTGTACCGGTTCACCGCACAGTTTGCAGCGTTCCAGCACCGCCAGACGGATCGCCTCCAGGCGTTTGCAGATTGAATCGCCGCACAGGGCGGCACGGTTCTCCCAGCTGCCGTAATCTTCCCAACAGCGGGCTGTGTTTTCATTTTCGTTCATCGGCTCTCCTTTCCATTTTTCAAGAGGCAGAGCGTCAAACAAAAAAAGGTGCCCCGTTTCCGAAGCACCTTGAAAAGCCGTTCGTTCAGCTTATTCCCACTCGATCGTTCCGGGGGGCTTGCCGGTGATGTCGTACACCACCCGGTTCACGCCTTCCACTTCCTTCACGATGCGGTTGGACATCTTGAAGAGCAGTTCCCAGGGCAGTTCCACCACATCGGCAGTAACTGCGTCAACGGAGTTAATGGAGCGGATGGCGATCACGTGTTCATAAGTCCGCTTGCCGTCTTTCATACCGACCGACTTGACCGGCACGAAGATGGCAAAAGTCTGCCAGGTCTTGGCATACCAGCCGGAGTTGTGCAGTTCTTCCGTCACGATGTTGTCCGCATCCTGCAGCATACGGAGCGTTTCGCGCTTGATGGCGCCCACATGGCGGACACCCAGTCCCGGTCCGGGGAACGGATGACGATCCAGCATCACAGAGGGCAGACCGAGGATGCGACCAACTTCGCGGACTTCGTCCTTAAAGAGGCGTTCCACCGGTTCCACCAGCTGGAACTTCAGATCTTCCGGCAGACCACCCACATTGTGATGGCTCTTGATCACGCTTTCCGGATTGCCGTCCAGCGGAATGCTTTCCAGAATATCCGGGTAGATCGTTCCCTGACCGAGGAACGGCGCATTGGTAGCAGCTGCCGCTTCCGCAAAGACATCGATAAATTCCTTACCGATGATCTTGCGTTTCCGTTCGGGTTCTTCCACGCCGGCAAGTTTATCCAGGAAGCGGTCCGTGGCATCCACATAGACCAGCTTCATCTTGAACGTATCTTCAAAGATCTGACGGACCATTTCCGGTTCGTGCTTGCGGAGGAGACCGTGATTGACAAAGACGCAGGTCAGGCGGTCACCGATCGCTTTGTGGATCAGGGCAGCCACCACACTGGAGTCAACGCCGCCGCTCAAGCCGAGAACGACCGTCTGATCGCCCACCTGAGCGCGGATATCAGCAACAGCTTCTTCCACGAAATTTTCCATGGTCCAGGAACCGGTGCAGGCACAATCTTTCATACAGAAATCACAGACTTCCGCCACATCCAGATCATCTTTTGCGTTCGCTTTCTTCACGCCGGGAAGCATATCCGCTGCGGCATTGACAGCGATCTTCGGCATATCCAACGCCTGAAATTTTGCCAGTTGCGCCGCCACTTTATCACATGCAGCATCTGCCACAAAAATCAAGCCGGAAGGCGCTTCTTCCATGACTCTTTCCGCAGTAACCGTGTAGGGCATCACCATAGTGTAGATGTGATGGGAGCGGATTGCCCGTGCGAACTTCTGAACACCTGCACATCCACAGTTGATCAGAACGATCGTTTCTTTTGTTCTTTTCATCTTCCGTTTATACTCCTTATGAGTTGAGATGTCATTCAAAAATCACAAGACCCGTGCGCCATCCCCGATCCCGCAGATCAGGGTTTCCGCCACCTTGCCGGTCATGGTCTTGTAAGCCGTTTTCAGGCGCTCGCAGTATTGTTCCGCCTGATCCGATTCCACCAGATGGATGCTGATCCCGCCGAAACCGCCGCCGGAAAGTCTTGCACCTGCGCAACCGGGGAGCGTCTTGGCGATCTCCACCAGCGCATCCAGTTCGGTACAGCTGTTTTCAAACATATCCCGGCTGCTTTCATGGCTGGCAAAAAGCAGCGCGCCGAACGCCCGAATGTCACCGGCTTCCAACAGTTTCACGCCCTGCATGACCCGTTCGTCCTCGCCGACAACGTGTTTGGCACGCTTCCAGTCGGTAATATCCATATCGTCTTTGCAGCTTTCCAACATAGCAGAATCCACATCCCGCAATGCCTTGACAGCAGGATATTTTTTCTGGATGGCGGCAAGGGCATTTTCACAGCTCTGACGGCGCAGGTTGTAATCCGATTCCACCAGATTATGTTTTACCATCGTGTTGGCTACGACCATACTCCAACCGGCAGGCATGGAAACCGTTTTCAGCACTTCCACGGTGCGGAAGTCACAGAGGATCAGGGAATCTTTTTTGCCGTAGAGGGAGCTGAACTGGTCCAGCAGACCGGATTTCAAGCCCATGAAATTGTTTTCGACGCCCTGCCCTGCCCGCGCCCAATCCGGCAGGGAAAGTTCGATCTTGAAGATCGTCTTCAGGGCAAAGCCGAACGCCATCTCCAGTGCGGCGCTGCTGCTCATTCCGGCAGACAGGGGAACAGTGCTGCTCAGTTCCGCATTGAATGCGCCGATTTTGGCGCCGCGTTTCTGCAGTTCCAGGATCAAACCTTTGAGATAGTTCCGCCAGTCGCCCTTGACATAGGTGGTAAGATCGTTCAGATCCAGCGTGCAGTCCTTGCCGTTTTCATGAATGGTGCAGACTGTGCCTTCCACGGGGGACATGGAAACGGTTGTCGCCCGGTCGACTGCGGTGCTGAGGACGAATCCTTCATTGTAGTCGGTATGATTTCCCAGGACTTCCAGTCGTCCGGGAGCAATCGCACAAACGGCGGGAAGTGCGCCGAAACGGGCTTTGAACGCTTCAATATTGGCGTTGGACATGGTTTTGTTTCCTTCTGTTTATCGTAAATTATTTATCTTTTTTTCCGCCTTTGGTCAGATAGATGCAGCTGTGGACCCGGCGGGCACCTTTCTGATCGAATTTTCCATTGTCGCTGGGACAATTCTGCAATTCCAGTTTCTTGCCTTTTTTGATCAACATCTGGCAGGAACCGCCGCCATCGATGGTCAGCGCTTCATCGCACCCCATAATTTTGAGAAAATAGCAGGAACTGTAGAGGTTGAGACCGGGCGCCTGTTTCGGAAATCTGCCATCGCTGACCAGCAGAACGATCTTTTTCGTTTCCCGGTTGAGTCCGACCGCTGTATGAGGCGTACTGCCTTTGAAAATTCCGTGCCAGTGACTGCCGCCGTTATTGAAACTGATCTTTCCGCCTTTCATCAGATAGTAGCCCATGATACAGTTGTCATACTTATCCAGATTGTCCAGATGGTCGATCACGGGAAAACAGCCATTGTTGAACATCATTCCCTGCTTGCTGTCATAACCCTTTGGCGGCTCATAATATTTGCCGTCGATCTTGAGCGGGTAATAGGGTGCAGCGAAGGGTTTGTAATGAAAATAGGCACCATTGATCGCAGCAATGGCTTTTTTGTTCTTCCTGACCATATCCTCCACCGTTTGATGGATCATACCGCTTTCTGCCAGTTTGAAACTGACATTTGCTTTATCCCAGTCGACCACCACAAAGTAGAGAGACACGGGAAACTTTTTTGTCCACTGTTCGGGGAGCGGATTTTTCTCATATTTTTTCATCAATACGATCAAATAATAGCCGCCGTCACATTCGACCACGGGAGTAACATCGCCCACATTTTTGAGTGCAGCCACGGCATCTTCCATAGGCTTCTGCCACATAAGCGATCCGGGAAGCAGAAGTGGCAACTTCTGGACTTTCAATTTCTTCTCAGCAGCGACGGCATCAAAAGTAAGGTTTTTATCCGCTTTGAGCTTGGAACGGATGTCTTCCAGAACCGCCTTCATATCTTTGTTCGGATTGTGCTTGAGATAAATGTACGCCACATCGCAGAACGCCCCGTTCTGACGGGTAAAATCTTCAAAGTAATAGCGATAATAGGTCACGCCGGGAGCGAGCTGTTTACTGTCCACCTCCTCCATCTTCAGTTTTTTGAAGACTTCGGGGAATTCTGCGGGGTAATCTCCGGGCGCGGCTGCGACAGAGGCGGAAAGAGTCAGGGCGAATAACAGTGTAAACAACAGTTTTCTCATGGTCAGGATCTCCTTCCGGTTATGACGCTATTTAAAATACTTTTTCAAAGTCCACTTTTCAAGTGGGACAAGAAAAAAAATTATGATATTCTGACGCCTGCGATCCCTTTCAGGTAGAAACCTTCAGGGAAAGTTGCAGCTACAGGGTGGTCCGGTCCCTGTGCCATCCGGGCAAAGATCCGGAAGTCGCATTTTGCGTCGGCAGCGGCAGAATCCACCACTTTGGTAAAGAGATCGCCATCCATGGCGCCGGAGCAGGAAAAGGTAAAAAGTTTTCCACCCGGACGGAGCAGTTTCATCGCAAGCAGATTGATATCCTTGTATCCCCTGGCGGCTTTTTCCCGCTGGGCGGCGGTATCGGCAAATTTCGGGGGATCCAGCACGATCAGATCGAAGGTCCGGCGGGAATCCCGGCACTTACGGAGGAACTGGAACACATCCGCCACCTGCGTGCCGAACTGTTCTTCTGTGAAGCCGTTTGCTTCCGCATTTTTCCGGGCGATCGCAAGAGCATCGGCGCTGGCGTCGATGTTCAACACCCGTTTTGCACCACCGGCAAGTGCGGCAAGCCCGAAACCACCTGTATAGGAGAAACAGTTGAGAGCATCCTCCGCTCCGGCGGCAGCTTCCATTACCGTCTTCCGGCTGATCCGCTGATCCAGATAAAAGCCGGTCTTGTGACCATTGCGGGGATCGGCAGAAAACCGGATCCCGTTCTCTGTAAACTGGAAAAATTCCGGAGGCTCCTCTCCGGCAAGCAATCCGGTACGGAAGGAAAGTCCATCCCGGAGCCGGCTCTCCACATCCGACCGCTCGTAAACAGAACGGGGAGCATACTTGAGAAGCAGTTTTGCAATCACATCCCGGAAGCGGTCCATACCGGCACCGGTGATCTGGCAGACGCAGCAATCGTTGTAAACATCCGCCACCAATCCCGGCAAACCATCGGATTCCGCATTGACCAGCCGGTAAGCATCCGGCAGGACACCGTTGAAGACCGTTTTCCGGTACAAAAACGCCTGTTCCAGTTTCCGCTCAAAGAAAGAGGCGTCGATTTTTTCCGCTTCGTTTCCGAAGGACCAGATCTTCACGGGGATGGCAGAATCCGGCGAACAGGCACCCCAGGCAAGAAAGTTTCCTTCAGAATCCACCACCCGGACGGTATCACCGGTCTTTCCGGAAAGTTTTTTCAGCGCCCCGGAAAAAATCCACGGATGTCCCCGCAAAATTGATTTTTCCCGTCCCTGCTTCAGAACAGCAAGAGCCTCACTCATTGGCGGCACCATCCAAAGCGAACTGGGTATCGTGCAGTTTTTTGTACTTGCCATTCAAAGCAAGCAGCTCGTCATGGGTACCGGCTTCCACGATCTTACCCTTTTCCAGAACAATGATCTTATCCGCATTGCGAATGGTGGAAAGACGGTGTGCGATCGCAAAAACCGTACGATTGGTCATAACCCGGTTCAAAGCATCCTGCACCAGTTTTTCTGTAACTGTATCCAGAGCGCTGGTTGCTTCGTCCAGGATCAGGATCGGCGGATTTTTCAGAATGGCGCGGGCAATCGCAATACGCTGCTTTTCCCCGCCGGAAAGTTTGCAGCCTTTTTCCCCGACTTCTTCATCATAGTTCTGCGGATGAGTGCCGGACATAATGAAGTCGTGGGCGTTCGCCTGTTTTGCCGCTTCAATGACCTGCTCCCGGGTCACATTTTCTGCGCCGTAAGCAATGTTATCTGCAATGGTTTCATTGAAAAGGATCGGTTCCTGCGTCACGATCCCGATGTGTTTGCGGAGAGACTTGATGGAGAGGTCTTTCACCGGGATGCCGTCGATCGTCACAGAGCCTTCTGCCGGATCGTAAAAACGGGCGATCAGATTACCGATCGTACTTTTGCCGGATCCGGTTTCGCCAACAACTGCGACCATCTGACCTTTCCGGATCGTCAGATCCATATCATTCAGGATCCAATGACCCGGTTCATAGGCAAACCGGACATGATCAAACCTGATCTCTTTATCAAAGCCTTTCAGTTCGACCGGATTTTCAACTTCGGTCATCTCCGAACGCTGATCGATCAAATCAAAATAACGGTCCGCAGCAGCCATACTGCGCTGGATGTGACTGACGATTCTCGCCAGATCCTTGATCGGCTTGTACGCCATCACTGCCGGAGCCAGCAACATTGCCATTTCCGTAATCGTAATACCGCTTCTGTAAGCAAAAACCAGAAAGACAAGTGTTGCGGATACAGCCACCAGTTCCATCAGAGGCGACATCAGCAGCTGGGCACGCAAGGCACGGATCTGATTCCGGAAATAGGTTTTATTCGCTTTCCGGAAGCGCTCAAATTCCATTTTTTCCGTATTGTTCGCTTTGATGATCAGGATCCCCGTAAATGTTTCGTGCATCCGGGAAAGCAGTTCCGCAACATTGGAAAATGCCTTTTTATAAATCCGGCGCACGATTCGGGCGATCACGAGGATCGGCACGGTACAGATCGGGAAACCGATCACCAGACAGATCAATACGCCGAAATTATCCATGTGCATCCCCGCATAGACCAGCGCAGCCGCACAGGCAAGAATCTCCAGCGGACAACGGGTAATATCTGCGATCACATCCGAAACAGAAGATTCAATCGCAGCCGTGTCGGTCGTACACCGGCTGATCAGATGACCGACATCCTGTCTGCCGTAAAAAGACATACTCTGGCGGAGGAGCGCCAGGTAGACTTCGTTGCGCATATCCATGATAACACGCGCGCCGACCCAACGGGTGCAGTAATGGTTGATGTAGGTGGCAAGCGCCTTAAGTGCCCAGAGGAACACAAATCCAAACACATAGATCGAGAAAAACTGCCAGGCGATCCTGCCGGTTTCCGGATCTGTGATCTGGAAAGAATATTCTTCCGGCCAGGTCAGAGTAATGGTCTGCGTCTCTAAAGTCACATACAACGGCAGTCTGCACTTCTCTGCAAACGACTGGAGAGATTCCAGCGTTTCGATCAATTTCGGATCATTGCTCTTCTGTGCTTTCGGAGTCAGGGCATCTGCCACCGCTTTTTTCTTCTGTTCCGGCGTCAGATCCGGATTCGCCGCGATGGTCTCCACGACCCGTTCCGCAGTCTGTTCATACTTGACCAGATCGCCGGCATCCGGGGCATCGACCACCATCAACAGTTTGGGAATGATCAGAAAGGAGCTGAACAGAGAGCCGCCGATCACCAGCCCGAAAAAGATACCAATCGCCAGCCGTTTCCAGTACGGTTTTGTGTATTTGATTAACCGCCAGTAACTGACGCGCTTGAATTCTCTTTCGTTTTCCGAGATCCGGCTCATAATGTTTCCTTTGTTCTGCTTTTTAGATTTCGATTATCCTTTGAGGATCTGCGTGCCGACGCCATGGGCAGTGAAGATTTCCAGCAACAGGGAATGAGGCAATCTGCCATCGATCATGTGTACCTGGGAAACGCCTTTTTCCAAAGCTTCCACGCAACCGCGGATCTTGGGCAGCATACCGCCGGAAAGGATGCCTTCTTCAATCAGACCCGGCACTTCAGTGGTATGGATCGTAGAAATCAGGCTGTTTTCGTCTTTCGGATCTTCCAGGATCCCCGGCACATCGCTCAGGAACACCAATTTCCGTGCATTCAGAGCCTTGGCAAGCTCACAGGCTGCCGTATCTGCATTGATATTGTAGACCTGTCCATGGAAATCCTGTGCAAGCGGCGTGATCACAGGGATCGCCCGGAAGTTGAGAGCATCTTTCACCGCACGGACATCCGCAGCAATGATCTCGCCGACAAAACCGATATCAATAGGCGCACCCGTTTCTGCATCTTTGGAATAGAGCTTTTTGGCACGGAGCAATTTTTTTCCGGAAATGGAAGCACCGGCACCACCGGCAGCAATGATCCCGCCGACAAGCAGTTTGTTATTGTAATTATGCAGCACATCATCCACTACATCAATGGTCTTTTCATCGGTCACACGCAGACCGTTGATGAATTTGGTTTCGATGTTCAGCTCTTTCAGACGGGCTGTAATGGCCTTGCCGCCACCGTGGACGATCACCGGTTTCATGCCGATCGCTTCCATGAGGACAATATCCCGCATGGCTTTTTCGATCAGGACCGTATCTTCCATGGCGCTGCCGCCAAACTTGATGACCACAATTTCGTCCCGGAACTGCTGGATATAGGGCAGAGCTTCCGTCAGGACATCGGCTTTTCCGATCAGTTTCTGCATCATAATTCTATCGTTTCCTTTCAATCAGGTATGATAATCGGCATTGATCTTGACATATTCGTAGGAGATGTCGCTGGTCCAGATATTATGGGAGGCATTCCCTGCTCCCAGATCCAGTTTCAGCGTGAAGCTGTTGCGGCGCAGGACTTCCACCAGTTCTGCCTCCGGCGTACCGGCATCCATACCACCGCGGACAACGGGCATTTCATCGTAATCCAGGGACACATTTTCCGGCTGGAACGTTGCACCGGAGTAACCGGCAGCGGCAAGGACACGCCCCCAGTTGGGATCGCATCCGAACCAGGCAGTCTTGCAGAGCATGGAGTCTGCGATCGCCTTGGCGCAGCGGCGTGCATCCGCTTCACTGGCAGCACCGGTGACTTCCACAGAGACCATCTTGGTGGTGCCTTCGCCATCCATGACCATATTCTTTGCCAGATACTGCACGACCATTACCAGCGCTTTACGGAAAAGTTCTTCCCCATTCCCGGCAGAGATCTTCACGCCGGAGGCACCGTTGGCAAAGATCAGACAGGTATCGTTGGTACTCATATCGTTGTCCACCGTGATCCGGTTGAAGGACTTGTCTACAGCATCTTCCAGCCAGTTGCCGAGGGTTGCATTGTCGATCGCGGCATCCGTGGTGATGTAACAGAGCATGGTGGCGTGGGGTTTTGCCAGAAGCATCCGGGGGGCGATCATACCTGCGCCCTTGGTCATACCACCGACCGTAACGGTTTTTCCTTCATATTCAAAGGAAACTGCCGTGGTTTTCGTGCGTGTATCTGTGGTAATGATGGCTTCCGAAGCGGCGTGTCCGCCATCCGCAGAAAGCTGATCCGCCGCCATATTGATCCCGGCAGCGATCTTTTCCATAGGAAGCTGAACACCGATTCTGCCGGTGGAACTGACAAGCACATCTTCCGGTTCGATCCCCAGACGGGCAGCAGTCTTTTCCGCCATCTGCACCGCACTCTGATAGCCGGTCAGACCGGTACAGGCATTGGCAACACCGCTGTTGACGACTACGGCACGGACCGTTTCACGGCTTGCACACCGTTCGCGGCAAAGCTGCACAGGAGCAGCAGGGAAGAGATTGCTGGTAAAAGTTCCTGCAAAATTACAGGGCTGTTCCGAAAAAAGCATAGCGAAATCCGGTTTCCCGCTTTTTTTGAGACCGCAGGAAACACCGGACGCCCGAAAACCGGCAGGGCTGGTCACGCTGCCGTTTTCCACAAAACCGGGCATAAAATCCACTTGTTCGTTCATCATTTCACCTGATGTTTGTTTCACGTTAAGAGACAATACTATTATAATATAGCACGCATTATCGCTTCAGGCTACCTGTTTCTGCTACAATTTTCAAAGAAATTCCACCTCTGGGCATAAAATCGCCGGTAACTTCCATCCAACGGGGCTCACAAGCCTTGGAAAGATCACTCAAAACACGGTTCACCACTTCTTCATGGAAAGAGTGGAAATTCCGGTAGGAAAAGAGATAAAGTTTCAGCGCTTTGCTCTCAACACATTTTTTATCCGCAATGTACTTGATCGTAATGTGTCCGAAGTCCGGCTGACCGGTCACAGGGCAGAGGCTTGTAAACTCCGGGCAATCGAAAGTGATGATATAATCCCGTTCGGGATATTTGTTATCAAACGTTTCGATCACAGCCTTTTCCGGTGTATCCGGATACTCGGTGCGACTTTTTCCGAGAAGGGTAAGTCCACGGTTATTCTGTTCTGCATTTTCCGCAATTTTCTTCTTTGCCATAGCATTTTCCTTTCAATTTTATGCTGAAAGTCAAAAAAAAGTGAATTTTCTTTGATTTTAAACTTGATTGCAGCCAAACCGGGAATATATTAGATTAGTTTTTGAAAATTTCCAGTAAGAAAGTAAACTTTTTATAAAAAAACTTTAAAGAACGAAGGAGAGCAAGATGAAGTTCGGCAAAAAAATCCTTTTGGCTGCCATTCTGATGACGATGGTTGGCTTCGAACTGTCCGCAATCGACAACATGAACACCCGCCCGGATGAACCCATGGGCTACGAAAACTACTGGAGCTGCATCAGCCGCAAGTTGGGTCGCGGTATCTGCAACACTGCTTTCGGTGCGATCGAAATTCCCCTCCAGATGGCAAAGACCTCTGCTGAAGAAGGCGGTTTTGCCGGTCTGACTGCCGGTACCCTCAAGGGCGTCGGCTACTGCATCGGCCGTGAAGTTGCCGGTATTGTTGATATCCTCACCTTCTTCATGCCGCTCCCGGGTCTGTCCAATGATCCCGAACACGGCGCCGGTTGGGGCTATGGTCCGTTCTTCACTCCCGAATGGATCCTCACTCCCTCCACCGATCCGTACAATGTGGCTTATCCCCAGACCGGTTACATCGACTGATCATTCTGATTTGATCTGACGAAAGATTCAAGCCCGTTCAGCACAAACTGAACGGGCTTTTCTGTTATACAGGCTGAAAAATCTCAGCCGTTCTGCCGCTCCTGATATTCCTTTGTAAAAAACAGCGGTTCTTTCTGAAGCTGTGCATACACGCAATCTCCGGCAAGGCGGGCATCCAGAACGATCACATGGGCATCGCAAAGTTTTCCTTCGCTTAATGCGCCGCAGGCACGAAAAGGTCCTTCCATCTTCGCATAGTAAATGCTGTGTGCGCCTTTGTGGCGGCGGGAAGGCACTTCGATCCGGTTGCCATCGTAATCAAAAACAATCAGATTTTCCGTTTCCTCTGTCAACATCCCCGGTACAGGGAGCCATTCTTCCACTCCATGCAGATAAGTATTGCTGGCAATGGACGCACCGACAAACAGGATCTTGGCGCCACGGTCATACAATCTGCCCCAGGGGGAGTTACGGTGCGCCGGAGAATCGAATTTTTCATGCCCGGCAAGGAACGCTTCCGCATCCGGTCCGGCGGCAGCGATCGAATGAGTGGGGTGCAGAGAACGGCGCACTCCGGGCATTTTACGGAACAATTCGGTCAATATACCCGTAGTGCTGGGCGTATCCCGTACAGAAAATACCGGTTGATGCGCATTGACAAGATCCCAGGAAAGCGTGGGGAACGCCACCAGACCGGGTTCAAAGTAATCCAGCAGAGCGTACAGGAATCCTTCGCCCCTGCCCTCAACTTCGCCAAGAGATTTTACGGATGAATGGATCAGAACGGTATCGGTGGGTTTCAAGCCGAGAACCGCAAGATCCTCCTTTATACTTGCGCGCGTATGCATGAGTAATATCCTTTTCGTTTCATAAAAATGATTGAGACTTTTTGACGGAAAAGATAGCACCCCGCGACCGCTTTGTCAAGTTGTTTTTTTATCTTTCGTGGCAGAAGTCCGGCAAAATAAAAGAGTAAAAGTTTTTTTCAAAAATTTTAAAAAAATCACTTGAAAAAATTTTTGATTTTTTTTACATTCTGCGGTTGACATACACACCATATTGTGTTACATTAGACAAAGAGAAACACAAGATATTGTGGTTTTACCTGCAAGACTGCCCCAAAATCAGGCGTTTATCCTTGAAAAGCAAAACCTTGTGAAGAGTGGTCAGAATGGAAACGAAAAATTTGAAATACGGATTGCAGAAAATGACGCTTCTGGACTTCCCCGGAAGAGTCGCCTGCACGGTGTTTTCCAGCGGATGCAACTTCCGCTGCCCCTTCTGCCACAACGCAGGTCTTGTTCTGCCGGAAGCGGACCGTTCCATGTTGATGGATCAGGCGGAAGTTCTCGCATTCCTCCGCAAACGGCAGGGGCTGCTGGATGGCGTGTGTCTGACAGGCGGCGAACCGCTGCTCTTTGAAGAAAATCTGCACTTCATGCGTGAAATCAAAGCGCTGGGTTACGAAGTCAAACTGGATACCAACGGTGCTTTTCCGGAACGGTTGAAACAGGCAGTGGCGGAAGGTTTGGCTGACTATGTGGCAATGGATATCAAAAACGCCCCGGAAGCCTACGCAGAAACGGCAGGACTCCGGGTGGATCCGGAGCGGATCAGAGAAAGTGTTGCATTCCTGCTCTCCGGTACGGTCCCGTATGAATTCCGCACCACAGTGGTGTTGCCGTTCCATACAGCAGAACGGATGGACGCAATCGGGCAGTGGATCGCCGGGGCAGAAAAGTATTTCCTTCAGCAATACAAGGACCGGGATGTGGATCTGCTGGGCGATCCGGCAACCATGTCACCCGCAGAAAAAGCACAGCTGGAAAACTTCCTGGCGATCGTGCGGAAATATGTTCCGGCAGCAGAACTGCGCGGCATCGAATGAGAAAAAATAAGTAAGTAAGACATAAGAATAAAGTAAAGAAGAAAAAAACGAAAGGAAAGACGGGCTATGTATCAGGTACAGAAGCGTGACGGGAAAGTGGTGGACTTCAACATCAGCAAGATCGCAAGTGCGATCCGGCTGGCATTTGATGCCCAGGACAAGCAGAGCCATCCCTCAGTGATCGATTTTCTTGCACTGAAGGTTACGGCAGATTTTGAATCCAAGATCAAGGAAGGTCTGATTTCTGTGGAAGACATCCAGGACAGCGTGGAAGCGGTTCTGGTTCAGGGCGGTTATGCGGACGTTGCCAAGGCGTACATCATCTACCGCCGTCAGCACGAACAGCTGCGTAATGTGAAAAGCTCCATTCTCGACTACAAGAAGACGGTGGATGACTACATCAAGATCAATGACTGGCGCGTGAAAGAAAACTCCACGGTCACCTACTCTGTGGGCGGTCTGATCCTCTCCAACTCCGGTGCCATCACTGCCAACTACTGGCTGAGCGAAGGCTACGATGAAGAAATCGCCAACGCACACTACAATGCAGACATTCACCTGCATGACCTTTCCATGCTCACCGGTTACTGCGCCGGCTGGTCTCTGAAGCAGCTGATCCAGGTCGGTCTCGGCGGCGTCGGCGGCAAGATCACTTCCAAGCCCGCAAAGCACCTGGCGACCCTCTGCAACCAGATGGTCAACTTCCTCGGCATCATGCAGAATGAATGGGCGGGCGCACAGGCATTCTCCTCCTTTGATACCTATCTTGCTCCGTTCGTGAAGGCGGATAATCTGAGCTATGAACAGGTCAAGAAGTGCATTGAATCCTTCATCTTCGGCGTGAACACGCCCTCCCGCTGGGGTACGCAGGCTCCCTTCTCCAACATTACGCTGGACTGGACTGTTCCCAACGACCTGGCGGAACTCAACGCCATTGTCGGCGGCAAGGAAATGCCTTTCAAGTACAAAGACTGCAAGAAGGAAATGGATATGGTCAACCGCGCGTTCATCGAAACGATGATCGAAGGCGACGCCAACGGCCGCGGTTTCCAGTACCCGATCCCGACTTACAGCATCACCCGCGACTTCGACTGGTCCGAAACGGATAACAACAAACTGCTGTTTGAAATGACTTCCAAGTACGGTACGCCCTACTTCTCCAACTACATCAACAGCGACATGGAACCCAGCGACGTCCGCAGTATGTGCTGCCGTCTGCGCCTCGACCTGCGCGAACTCCGCAAGAAATCCGGCGGTTTCTTCGGCAGCGGTGAAAGCACCGGGTCCATCGGCGTTGTGACGATCAATATGCCCCGTATCGGCTACCTGGCGACCAACAAGGAAAACTTCTATGAACGCCTGGATCACCTGATGGACATTGCGGCGCGCTCCCTCAAGATCAAGCGTACCATCATCACCAAGCTGCTGGATGGCGGTCTCTATCCCTACACCAAGCACTATCTGGGATCCTTCGACAACCACTTCTCCACCATCGGTCTGGTCGGCATGAACGAAACCTGCCTGAACGCCAACTGGGTGGGCTGCGATCTGACGCACAAGGAAGCACAGGAATTCACGCAGGAAGTGCTGAACCATATGCGGGAACGCCTCTCCGATTATCAGGAAAAATACGGCGACCTGTACAACCTGGAAGCCACGCCCGCAGAATCCACGGCGTTCCGTCTGGCGAAGCACGACAAGAAGCGTTTTGCAGACATCATCACCGCCGGTGCCGATGGCGAAGCACCGTATTACACGAACAGCAGCCACCTGCCCGTCAGCTACACGGAAGACATCTTCACGGCTCTGGATATTCAGGATGACCTGCAGACCCTCTACACCTCCGGTACCGTGTTCCACGCCTTCCTGGGAGAAAAAATGCCGGATTGGAAGAGCGCTGCAACTCTCGTCCGCAAGATCGCAGAAAACTACAAACTGCCGTACTACACCCTCTCCCCGACCTATGCCGTCTGCAAGAACCACGGCTACATTGCCGGTGAAAAGTGGACCTGCCCCAAGTGCGGCGAACGCACGGAAGTTTACAGCCGTATCACCGGTTACTACCGCCCGGTCCAGAACTGGAACGACGGTAAGTCTCAGGAATTCCGCGAACGCAAGACCTACGACCAGAAGATCGCTCTGACCAAGGAACCGGAATGCAAGAAACTGGATCCGGTGGTCTCTGTGACCGATCCCGCCGTGGAAGCAGTCGCAGAAACCAAGCAGGGCAACGGCGATCCGGCACTGCTGCTCTTCACCACCAAGACCTGCCCCAACTGCAAACTGGCAAAACACTTCCTGGATAAAGCCGGCATTGAATACAAAGTGATGCTGGCGGAAGAATCCATGGATCTGGTCAACAAGCTGGGGATCAAGCAGACCCCGACGCTGGTGATCCAGGATGGCGACAGCGCTGACAAGATCGTGAACCTCTCCAACATCCGCAAGTTCACGGAAGAAAGCGTTGGCTGATCGTGGAAACCGGTATGACGGACTATGATATCATCATCGCCGGTGCCGGTCCTGCCGGGCTGACAGCGGCGATCTATGCGCGGCGCGCCGGTAAATCCGTTCTCGTGCTGGAAAAAGCCGCTTTCGGCGGGCAGATCACACACTCGCCGAAAGTGGAGAACTATCCCGGTTTTCCCGTCATCAGCGGAAATGAGCTGGCGGAAAAATTGATGGATCAGGCTCTTGCCCTCGGTGCAGAAGTGGATGTGGATACAGTTATCGATGTGGTGGATCTGGGCGAATGGAAAAGCGTGATCACGGAAAGCAAGGAATACATTTGCAGTGCCGTGATCATCGCCTCCGGTTCCAAACACCGCACACTCGGTCTACCCAACGAGGAAGAACTGACCGGAAACGGCGTCTCCTACTGCGTGCTGTGCGATGGTGCGTTTTTTGCCGGGCGTGAAGTCGCTGTGATCGGCGGCGGCAACTCCGCTCTTCAGGAAGCGGTGCTGCTTTCCGAGACCTGCAGCAAAGTCACTGTAATCCAGAATCTCGGATTTCTGACCGGAGAAGAAAGCCTGATCAAAAATCTTCAGGCACGGCAGAACGTCCATTTCATCTTCAACACCATTGTAACGGGGTTGAACGGGAAGGATGAACTGACCAGTCTGACGCTGAAAAATACGGAAAGCAATACGGAATCCGATTTTGCCGTAAACGGCATTTTCGTTGCCATCGGTCAGGTTCCGGAGAACAAGCCCTTTGCCGGGGTTTGCGATATTGACGAACGGGGCTATATCGTGGCAAATGAAACTTGCTGCACCCGCACTGCCGGTGTGTTTGTGGCAGGCGACTGCCGCACGAAAGGCATCCGTCAGATCACAACAGCAACCGGTGATGGTGCCAGCGCCGCACTTGCAGCCTGCAAGTATATCGAAGATACGCGCGTGCTGTAAAAAAGAATCTTACAGATACTTAACAGGGCTTGCTCCGCAAACTGCGGGGCAAGCCCGATTTTTTTGAAATCGCAGACACTCCTGCAAAACAGAACGGTATCCGGAATTCAGCGCACGGTGTTACTGATCTTGTTTTTGATGATGGGGGCAAGAACAGGACGGAATCCCACGCCGTTATTCTTTTCGTTCTGCGGCATATAAAGGCGGGATGCACTGCGGAGTTTTTCCGGAGAACAGCACCAATTTCCGCCACGGACAACTTTGCAAGGGATCTCACGCACAACGGACCGGGCATCAAAGTTCTTCAGTTGTTCATAAGTCACTGCTACCGGTCTGGTATTACATGGATTCTTCCGGTCCGGTGCATTCTGCAAAATCATATAAGTATTCGGCGCATAGAAATCATAACACCATTCGGCAATATTTCCGGACATATCATAAACGCCCCAGGCATTGGGCTTGAACTTTCCTGCGGGAGATGCCACTTCATATCCATCGGAAAGAGCGACTCCCGGCTGGTTCACATTATCCCACCCGAAAGCCTTTCCGCTTTTCAGATCCAGACTGTTGGCGTACTTTGCTCCTTCTTCTCCAAATTCATTTCCCCAGTAATAATCGGTGGTACTCCCTGCCCGGCAGACATATTCCCATTCTGCTTCGGTAGGAAGACGGTACTCATAACCTTCGGGAATCCTGCCCAGTTTCCGCTCCTGATCCGTCAAGGTCTTGCAGTAATACACGGCTTCGTCCCAGCTGACTTCACCGGCAGGCAGGTCGTTGGCATTCAGATTGCGGCTGTTCCATTCCTTCATGAAGTGAGAGGGCGTCAGACGGCGGAGCTGCCGGTTCGTGATCTCATATTTTGAGATCCAGAAAGGTCTGGTGATGGTAACTTCCACGCAGGGTGTTTCACTCCGGACCGCAAGATCCCGGCTGTCTCCCATCAGAAATTTGCCTTCTTTGATGGGGACCATGTCCAGCATTGCAGTCGATGCCACAAAGGGACGGTGATCAATGGGAGAGGATTCCAGCATAACTTTCCGGTAATCCCGGATTTTTTCTTCCATTTTCTCCCGCAGTTCGGGATAATTCCGTTTGATGGAAAAATTGATCAGATTTTCTGCGATCCGGGTTGCTTCCGCAGCATTGACGGCGGCAGTATAGATCTTCTCCGGATTTTCCTTGCTGAAGGTCGCTTCCAGCGCAGCCAGTTTTTCACCGGTCACTGCGATGTACTGTTCATCTGCCTTCTTACTGTCACAGTAGGAATAGATTGCATATCCCACGCCCAGCACCACAAAAAATCCAAGCAGAACCATGATCCGCTTGAAGATCCGCTGTTTTGCCTCTTCGTGCTGAAGAATTGTCAGTTGACCGGGATCGACTTTGCTCCGCCGTGCGCCGTGAAGTTTTCTCACTTCTTCGATCCCGGAGGGCAGCCGTTCCGGGCTTTTCTTTTTCCGCTGTTTTGCAGTTTTTTCTTCCATTTTCATCTCTCCTTCATCGTGAGACAAGTTATTTCACCCGTAATATAACACAAAAAACAAAAAATTCTTGCAGAAAAGGTGAAAAATTGCAAAAAGTGCGTTATATTATGAAAAATAACAAAATCAGGAGTAGAAAATTGCAGGAAGAAAATTATGATGTTGCAGTCGTTGGCGGTGGTCATGCTGCGGTGGAGGCGGCGCTCGCCGCTGCCCGCGCCGGTGCAAAAACACTGATGCTGACGATCAACCTTGACCATATTGCCCAGATGAGCTGTAACCCCTGTATCGGCGGGATCGCCAAAGGGATCGTTGTCCGGGAGATCGATGCTATGGGCGGTGCCATGGCGGCAGTTGCGGATGCTTCGCGCATCCAGTTCCGTATGTTGAACCGTACAAAAGGGCCCGCTGTGTGGTCTCCCAGGGAACAGTGCGACAAAGTCTGCTATCAGCGCGCCATGAAACGGGTACTGGAACAGACGGAAAATCTGACGATCCGTCAGGGAATGGCAATGGATTTTCTGGTCGATGAGACCAGCTCCGCCGTTTGCGGTGTGACGGATCAGTTCGGCAACAAGTTCCACGCCAAAGCAGTGGTTATGGCGACCGGAACATTCCTCCACGGAAAAATGCACTACGGCTTGCAGAACTTCGCCGGCGGCAGAGCCGGTGATCCGCCCTCCTGCGAAATCTCCGTGGCATTGAAAGATAAACTGAAACTGAAGATGGGGCGTTTGAAAACCGGAACCCCGCCGCGTCTCATCAAAAACAGTATTGATTTTTCCAAAATGCGTGTTCAGGAGTCCGATGAATCGGAAGAATTTTTCTCCTGCTTCCCGGATGACTCCATTCATCCGCAGACCTCCAACCGGAATATGCCCTGCCATATGACCTACACCACGGCGGAGACCGCAGAATTTGTCAAAGCAAATCTGGATAAAGCCCCCATGTATAACGGGCTGATCGAAGGGATCGGCACACGGTACTGTCCCTCTTTTGAAGACAAAGTGGTGCGTTTTCCCGACCACGAACGGCATCTGCTCTATCTGGAACCGGAAGGGGAATATACGGATGAGTATTATGTGAACGGCATCTCCACCAGTCTTCCGCCGGAGATCCAGACCGCCATGCTCCATACCGTTCCCGGTCTGGAACACGCAGAAATCGCCCGTTACGCCTATGCGATCGAATACGACTTTGTCTACCCCGATGAACTGAACCGCTCCCTTGCCATCAAAAAATGGAAAGGGCTGTACCATGCAGGTCAGATCAACGGCACCAGCGGCTATGAAGAAGCGGCAGTGCAAGGGTTGATTGCCGGTCTGAACGCCGCCCGGTACGCACAGGGAAAGAGTCAGATCGAGCCGGGTCGTGACGAAGCGTACACCGGGGTGCTGATCGACGACCTGGTAACAAAAGAGATCGTGGAGCCGTACCGTCTGTTCACCAGCCGCGCCGAATACCGCTTGAGTCTGCGGCAGGACAACGCCGACTTCCGTCTTTCAGAAAAAGCCTACAACTGGGGCATCCTGCCTGAATACAAATACCGTCAGTTCAAAACCTATTCCGACCGCTGCGCCGAACTGGAAGAAGCCTTCAAAGCAAAACACATCCCCGGCGGCAGAAGCTGCTGGGATCTGCTGAAGGACTGCAACGGCAGATTTGAAGCGATCGATCCTGCCGTCATCCCCCTTGCCGATCTGGGTTACAACGGGGAAGATCCATTGGAACGCCGTGTGTTGCGGCAGCTGGTGATCCGTTCCCATTATGAGGGGTATCTGCGTCAGGAAGCGATCGCAGTCGGTCATCTCCGGGCATTGGAAAGCTGGCAGATCCCCGGCGAACTGGATTACAGTACCATTCCCGGACTTCGTAACGAATCCCGTATGAAACTGAAAAAAGTTATGCCCGGAACACTGGCGCAGGCAAGCCGGATCGACGGCGTAACTCCTGCCGAGATCGCACTGCTGCAGGTACATATTGCCCGTCTCCGGAAAACACAGAAGGATGACGTCTGATGTCGCAGGAAAGTCCGTTCCGGCAACTGTGGAAAAACCTGATGCGCCAGAAGTTTGCGCTCAGTTCGCTCATTGTCTGTGCGGCATTTCTGCTGACAGCGATCTTTGCGGAGATCTATACGGGTGTTTGCCATTCCAAAGGGATCGAACCGGTCTATGAAAAAGTTGCTCCCGAAAAACGGAATATGGAACCCTGCGCAGAATACTGGTTCGGCACAGACTATCTGGGGCGATCCGTTCTGACCAGAGCCGTTTTCGGAGCAAAAACTGCTGTCAAAGTGGGCGTGATCGCTTCCTTTCTTGCGGTTCTGCTGGGAGTTTTTCTCGGCGTCTGGGCAGGTTATAAAGGAGGAAAGACAGACGATTTTGTGGTATGGATCTACAGCACTTTCGCCTCTATGCCGACCCTGCTTTTCATTCTCGCCTTTTCTCTGCTCGTCTCCAAGGGCTTCCTCTTTCCGCCGCTGGAAAAAGCATTCGCCGCTCTTGCCGCCCTGCTCCGCACGGAACCGGGGATGCTCTCCGTCTATCTGGGGATCGGTATGACCGGCTGGGTGGCGCTCTGCCGGGTCGTCCGGGCGGAGACGATGAAACTGCGTGAGACCCAATATGTTCAGGCGGCGAAGACGCTGGGCGCCAGTGACCGTCAGATCATATTCAAGCACATTCTGCCCAATCTTTCCCACTTGATCATCATTTACTTTACCATGCGTTTTGCCCTTGCGATCATGACAGAAGTGATCGTGAGCTATCTGGGCTTCGGTGCCCAGCGTGAGCCCAGTTGGGGGACCATGATCGCACAGGGGCAAAGTCAGCTCTGGCAGGGGATCTGGTGGGAGGCGGGTGCCGCCACGCTCTTTATGTTCATTCTTGTGCTGGCGCTCAACCTGCTGGGAGATGCCCTGCGGGATGCCACCGATCCGAAACTGAAATTTTAAGACATTTTTCGCTGTATTTTTCTTTTTCCTCCTTGACTTGACTTTGAACCGGGGTATCTTATAACATTGTCCGATTTCTCTGCTCATTTTTCACAGAATTAAAAGAAATATAAAGGAACAAATGTATCATGAAAATCGCAGCAGCAACCGACTACATCGGCAGCACCGGCTGTCCGGAACGCCCCCTCCGTCTCCTCGCTGAAGCAGGATTCACCCATCTTCACTGGTGCCATCAGTGGTGTACCGATTTTCTCTACAGCCAGCATGAAATCAATGCATACAAGAAAATGCTCAAAAATTTCGGTTTGACCCTGCTGGACATTCACGGCAGTCAGGGGCAGGAGAAATGCTGGTACTCCGAACTGGAATATCAGCGCAAAGCGGGCGTGGAACTGGTCATCAACCGCATCGAGATGATGACCGAACTGGAAGCCGAAGAAGGCGGCGCTCTTATGATGCACTTCCCCGTGTTCCATGCGTGGGATAAAGATAACGCCGAAGTTTTGGCGGCAACCCGAAGGAAACTGGATATCTTCAAGCGCACACTGGATGATCTTCTGCCGGTCCTCGATATGCACGGAAGAAAGATCGCGCTCGAAAATATGTGGGGCGACAACTGGGATGCCATGGATGAAATTCTTGCCGAATATCCGGCACAGTACATCGGGATCTGCTACGACTCCGGTCACGCAAACAGCAAATCCGTCGGCGGCAAGCCCTTCGATATGGGCTACTGCCAAATGGACCGTCTGGAAAAGCAGAAAGACCGTCTGGAAGCGTTGCATCTGCACGATAACAACGGCGACGGCGACCAGCATCAGCCCCCGTTCTACGGCAATGTGGACTGGGAACGGCTGGCAAAGATCATCGCCACCAGTAAATCCTACACCCGTCCTGTCAGTTTTGAAATGACCATCAGCAATACGCCGTTCCTGGATAAAGAGCGTCAGGAAAAAGGTGAACCGCAGACCGATAAAGCCGTTCTCGCATTCCTCAAGGATGCTCACGAACGGTGCGAAAAATTCGGCAGAATGGTCGAAGCGGCGGAGGCAAAATGAACCGGGTCAGCAACTCCTGGAAACTGGAAGGCTCCACCGTCCTCACGGACAACGGGACCTTCCTGATGGATGGCGCGGGCTCTGCCGTTACCACATTGAAACTGGATCAGCCCCAAGCTATGCCCGTCCGGATCAGCTGCGAAAGCCGCGCAGTCGATGCCATCGGAAACAATGCTTACGAATACTCCGTTCTGGCGAAAGTCGTCTTTACCGACGGAACCACCAACCGTCTGGACTGGACGCCCTTCAATGACGGAACGCTGTTCTATGCGGACTACGCTCCCTTTCTCAAGGGCAGTCACGACTGGCAGAAACGCAGTTTTCTCCTGATCTACGAAAAACCGATCCGGGATGTGCAGCTGGAAGTGCTGTTCACCCGTCATACCGGCAGCGCCGAGTTCCGGGATCTGACCGTGGAAGACTTTGCAAAGGATCCGGCGGTTCCGCGCTTCGATACCTTCACCATCGCCGGGGACCTGCCGCAGGGAGCTTTCCTCCGGGATTGCCGGACCGGCAGTTTCGCAGTGGATGGCGTCCGTATGGAACTGAAGGAGGAAAACGGTACGATCCACGCCCATCTGGAGCTGGGAGATCAGGCGGATCGCTGTTTCACATTCTACTGGACGAAAGAGATTGCCGCCGATGCCGTCTCTTTCCTGCCCGCAATGGATGAGGAAACAGAGACTGCAAACACGCCCAAAGACTATTTTCAGGTCTGCACCTGGCGGGTCGGGGCAAATGGTCTCGCCTCCAAAGCACCGTTCGCCGCCGTCAGCACGGGCGATGCAGTGGGGTTCGTTCCCCGGTGTCCGGTCTTCGGACGGGTGGGATACAACTCCATTTTCAAGCGTCTGTATGTGGCGTTCGATGTAGCACTGACCGCCGAACGCCCGTATGCCGATCTGACTTTTGTTTCTTATCGTTTTGAGCCGGAACACGGCTACCGCAGCGCTCTCTGCACTTATTACGGTCTGTTCCCCGAATTTTACAAGACGCGGATCCGGGAACAGGGGCTGTGGATGCCGTTCGCCAGTATCAAAAATCTGCCTGATCCGGAAGATTTTCACTTCAAGTTCAAAGAAGGGCACGGGGTCGGCGACTACGAGTGGGAACTGGAACACGGGATCCATACCTTCGCCTACACCGAACCCATGACCCAATGGATCGATATGCCCGCAGATGTGCCGCGGACATACGAAAACGCCAAAATGTGGCGCCGGGAAAAGATCAGTTCCGAACAGGCAAAGGTCATTGATGATTCCGTTATGACCGACGAGACCGGCAAAGAGATTATGCTCGCCACCGAACTGCCCTGGTGTCACGGCGTAGTGTGGAGCGTCAACTCCATGCCCGGATACGGCGATATGGAATGGAAACAAAAGACGATTCCCGCAGGTTTTCACGAATATATCGACAGCGCAGAAGGTTATGTGACGGCAGATATTTCACACCGCCGCGACCACTTTTCACGCTGTCCGCTGGCTCTGACCTTCAGCGCCGATTCCTTTGTGCCCGGTATCTGGAAGGGATATATCGCTTACGAATACGCCCGGGAACCCCATGACCGGCTCCTGCCCCAGGGCAGATATGTCATGGCGAACGGCACACCCGGCAGTATGTGGTTCCTGCCCGCAATGCTGGATGTTGCCGGCACCGAAACGGACTGGAACATCGGCGGCAGCTGGAGCCCCATGACCGTACAGGAACTGCGGTACCGTCGCGCTGCTTGCGCCGATAAGCCGTACTGCTTCCTCATGAACTCCGACTTTTCAAAATTCACCCACGAAATGGTGGAAAAATATATGAAACGGTCCCTCGTGTTCGGCATGTTCCCCGGCTTCTTCAGCGCAAACGCCGCCAGCGGTCATTATTTCGCCAATCCCTCCCTCTATGAACGGGACAGAGATCTGTTCAAACGGTATCTCCCCTTCATCCAGCAGGCAACCGCCGAAGGCTGGGAACCGGTGACATACGCCAAAGCCGACGATCCGGCGATCGCACTGGAACGGTACGGCACAAAGTATGTTACCGCCCTGAACGATTCCGGCGAAACAAGAACAGTCCGGCTGACATTCGATGATAAACTGGACGTCACCGGCTTTACCGATGTGCTGACCGGAAAAACATACCGCAAGGATGAACCCATTACGCTGGATGGCGAAGATGTGGCAATGCTGGAGCTGATCAAGGCGTAAGATGTACGCGAAAAATAGCGGAACGGCGCAGTCGCCGGAGCAACGCTCCGGCATACCGCCCACAAAAAAAAGCGCAGGCAAAAACGCCTGCGCTTTTTCTGTGGAGCGGCGGCAGCCCCTGCGGGGCTGGACTGCGCCGTTCCGCGTCGTCTTTTCGACATCCTCAATAGCAGGGAATCATAGCAAGCACGACCAGTGTCTCATCGCCGAGAGCGGCGATGCTGTGACCTTCGCCGCCGCGGGTCACGATACTGTCGCCTGTTTCCAGAATGGACTTCACACCGTTATCGTCCACTTCTGCTCTGCCGGACACCACAAAAAAGATTTCTTCCTCGTTCTCGTGAACATGATAACCGATCGATGTCCCCGGTTCCAGGATCAGCTTGGAATACATACGCACATTGCTGTTCAAGCCATCTCCCTTCTTCCAGATATGTTCCATTTTCACGGTGCCGTTTCCGCCGCGCATAGTGGTGCGTTCTTCCTTTACAAATTCATCTTTTCTGCGAATCATGATCCTGCTCCTTGATCTTTATTTTACTTATTTCTTTTTCTCTTCCGGCTTCTTTCCGTCTGACTTTTTTTCTTCCGGCTTGATCAGCTCCCGGAGTGCAGATGAAAGGGGACCAGTTTTTGTTGCTTTCTCTTCCGGCTTCTTTCCGTCTGCCTTTTTCTCTTCCGGCTTCTTTTCCTCTGCCTTTTTCTCTTCCGGCTTAATCAGCTCCCGGAGTGCAGGAGAAAGAGGACCTGCCTTGTCCACTACTGTGATTTCCGGAATCACCAGCGGGGAGATGAAGACAGCTGAAATTCCTTCAACACCCGGCTTCAGGACACCATAGCGAAGGGGAACATCCTTATAAGTTCCGGCGCTGGTGATATTTGACAAGTCAGCATAAATCAACAAATCCTCCGGCTTCAGATTTTCCACCGTATTTTTTTCGCCGGTAACGGTTGCTTTCACGGTCGCAGGCTCGATCTTCTCCACAGCCAGACTGCCGGATTGTTCCGGGGGAAGCATCAGAGAAACTTTCATACCCCGGATTTCCGTTCTTGCAGTTTTTTTCAACTTTACGGATACGGTGACCTGATCCGTGGAAAAGGAAAGTCCATCGATCGGATGCAAACGTACGCTGGTCGTAAAATCGGCAACATGATCTTTCAACGGGATCGGCATCGTATTGACCGTCATGCCTTTCCGGAACAGATGTTCAGGACCGACCGCCTTGATTTTCTTCTCATCGGGAAAAGTGATGGAGCGGACCGTATATCCTTTGGGCAGATCTTCTGCGGCATATTCTGCCTTTAACGGCAACTCTCTTGTCACGATCTTATCGATCGTAAACGTGTATTCGGCGGGGCTGACTTCCAGCACCTGAAGCAATGCGCCCTTCGGATGTCGGCAACGGACATCTTCCGCCTTCAACGTAACATACTGGCGACCGTTTTCATTCCGGTTCTGATAAGCCTGCTCTCCGATCACATAGTCCAGCGAAAAATCTTCCGGCTTCAAGTCAAAAAGTTTTGTTTTCGGACCGCGTACGGTCAATGAAACCTGCTGCAGGTTTCTGGTTTTCCATACAAAACCGCTTTCCAAAGTCAACGCCGGCTGAACATTGTGGATCACAAAAACTTCATCCTCATGCTTGCGTTTATCCGAATATACCGTTGCAGTAACAAGCATCGCAAAGATCAGGGCGAAAAACTTACGCCAGAAATCGTGCCGGATAATATGGGGAACCCAGCGGAATTTACTTTTTTCTTCACTCATTTTTCATCGCCCTTTCCCGTTTTTTTCCACTGCAGAAGTTCCAGAGAGGCTCTCCAGTAAGATTTCTTTTCCGAATTTCCGGCAGATTCCTGATACAGCAGATCCGTCAACAGGGAAACCAGTTCATTTCCGGAATATCCCCGGAGCAGACGCCCCTTGTATGCTGCTGAAATCACGCCGGTTTCTTCTGAAACTGCCACTGCCACAGCATCCGTTTCCTCCGTGATCCCGATCGCAGCACGGTGACGCGTCCCCAGTTTCTTCGCCGGGTTCATAGAATCCTCCGGGGTCAACGGCAGGACTGCCTTTGCAGCTACGATCTTATTCCCCCGGATGATCACTGCGCAGTCGTGAAGAGGCGAGTTTTTGAAAAAAATCGTTTCCAGCAGAAGCGTATCCACTTTTGCATCCAGCCGGACCGATGTTTTCAACAGCCCTTCCAACCCGATATTACGCTCAAACACGATCAAAGCTCCGGTTTTACTTGTCGCCATACTTTCCAAAGCAGTCACCACATTGGAGATCACATCCTTTGAGGCTTCATTCCGGTTTTTGTAGTACTGCGAGGCAAAAATACCGCCTGCTTCCGCAAAAAAGCGCCGGATCTCCGGCTGAAAAATCACAATGATCGCCGTCCCGAGGATCGGCCACAACCCACTGAGCAACGCACTGATCACCGTCAGTTCCAACAGGTTGGCAAGGAGGGCGGCAAGCGCCAGAAAAGTCGTAATGCCAAACAGAACATTGGCACTTCTGGTCCCGCGCAAAAAATACAGCAACCCGTAGATCAGCAATGTGATCAGCCCGAAGTCTGCGATCACCGCCAGGATACGTGTCACCGGCAGACTCAACAGATATCTGCTGGACTCAACAAACCATTCGATCATTTCACATAGCCTCCATTCATTGCTGCTGCAAAAGCACGCATTGCATCTTCGGCAGCTCCCGGTTCATGGACTCGCACAAATTCAACTTTTTTCTCCGTCAGATATGCCAACACTCCTGCTGTGGCAAAATCGCGTTCACACGGCTTTTTTTCTCTGCCGAGAAAGGATTTCCGTGAAATCCCATAGTACAATGGCAACCCGTGTTTCCGGAACTGTTCCGCATCCCGGACCAACTGCCAGTTTGCCGTGACAGTCTTCGCAAACCCGACACCCGGATCCAGTGTGATCCGGTCACGCCGGATCCCTGCCCCGACCGCAAGATCAATCTGCTTCTCAAAGAATGAATTGATCTCTCCGATCAGATCCTGATAGAGAAGATTCTCCTCATTCTGCATCGTCTCCGGCGTCCCACGCATATGCATTAACACCAGACCGGCATCATATTTTGCAATCACTTGTGCCATATCCGGATCAAATTGCAGTCCGCTGACATCATTGATCACATCTGCGCCGGCATCCAAAACGGCTTCCGCCACGGCTGCTTTCCGCGTATCCACGCAGATCACGCAGTCCGGCTGCCGTTCCCGCAAGGACCGGATCACCGGCACGAGCCGTTCAATCTCGGTCTGCACCGGTTGAGCGGCAGCTCCAGGCCGGGTGGATTCCGCTCCGATGTCGATCGCATCGGCACCGGAACTCAACATCTCTTCTGCGTGAGCCACAGCGCCTTCCACCGTCCGGTACGCGCCGCCATCGCTGAACGAGTCATCCGTCAGGTTCAGGATCCCGATGATTTTCGGGACCCCGCTGCCCGACGTTGCAAAGAACCGGTCAGTCCTGCGCATCATCAGCGTCTTCTCCGCTGCCTTCCGCTTCGACTTCGTAGATCTCTTCGCCGTTTTCATCAAAGTGCTGTGCGGCGTAGTCCACACCGGAACCGGCCTTCACAACAAACTTTTCTTCTTCGGTCTCTTCCGGCTTGTTTTCCACTTCCACCTGAACAATGCAGGAGACGCTGGTAATGCGGTCGTTCTTGCGTAGGTTCATGATGCGGACGCCCTTGGAATTTCTGCCCACCTTGCGGATCTCGCTGACGGGGATACGGGTGATCTGACCGCGTTCCGTGGTGATCAGCAGTTCATCGTCTTCCTTCACGCGCAGGGCAGCCACAACGGTTTCACCTTCATCCAGGTTCATGTTCTTGACGCCCTTGGCGCCGCGGCGGGTCAGGCGGTACTTATCCACATAGCTGCGCTTACCCATACCGCCGCTGGTCACGACCAGCAGCTGGGGCTTGCCGTTATCTTCTTCCGTTTCCGCATCATCATCGGTATCGGCGGCGTCTTCGTTCACATCATCTGCCACATCGTCCGCCACATCATCGGCGGGCAGTTCTGCATCGTCATCAATGGGTGCCGCGTTGAGGGCAGCTTCCGCATTTTCGCCCGGCACAACTTCCATACTGACGATATAGTCGTCTTCGATTTTGAAGCGGATCCCGGTAACACCGCGGGCAGCTCTGCCCATACTGCGGATGTCAGATTCCACGAAGCGGCAAGCCATACCCTTGGCGGTGGAGAGGATCACTTCATCCGTACCACCGGCAAGTTCTGCACCGATCAGGTCGTCGCCTTCCTCGATGATGAGAGCGCGGAGTCCCACATTACGCAGATTCTTGAACTGGGAAAGGGCAGTCTTCTTCACAACGCCGTTGCGGGTCGCCATGACAATGGACATATTTTCCATATCGAACATGGATTTGTTCAGGGTCAGCATGGCCTTGATCTGTTCGCCCGGTTCGATCTTGATCAGGTTCACGATCGCTTTGCCGTTGCCGGTACGGACACCTTCCGGGATGTCATACACGTTCAGCCAGTACATGAAGCCCTTGTCCGTAAAGAAGAAGATGATGTCGTGGCTGTCCGCATTGAACAGGTGCGCCACATGGTCCTCATCCTTCGTCTTCATACCCACAATGCCCACGCCGCCGCGATGCTGAGTCTGGTAGGTATCTGCGGGCACGCGCTTGATGTAACCGGTGTCGGAGACCGTGATCACGCAGGAATGACGGGGGATCAGGTCGGCAATATCCAGGTCGCCGTCATCGTACGTGATTTCCGTGCGGCGCTTGTCGGCGTAACGTTCCTTCACATAGAGCAGTTCTTCCTTGATGAGCTGGATGCGCATTTCACGGCTGGCAAGCAGTTCTTTCAGGTAGGTGATCTGCTTCATGACTTCATCGTAGTCCGCCTGCAGGTCTTCGATGGCAAGACCGGTCAGCTGATGCAGGCGCATATCCAGAATAGCGCCGACCTGGATCCGGGTCAGACCGAAACGATCGATCAACGCCGTTGCCGCCGCTTCCTTCGTGCGGGATTCACGGATGATCTTCACCACTTCGTCAATATTATTGACCGCAATGAGCAAGCCTTCGAGGATATGAGCGCGTGCTTCCGCTTTCTTCAGTTCAAACTGGGCGCGGCGGGTCACCACTTCAAAACGGTGATCCAGGAACGCCTGAAGGATCTGGGGCAGATTCATCACACGGGGACGGTTGTGGTCAACGACCAGCATATTGCAGCCCATAACAGATTCCATTTGAGTGTGGGTGTAAAGCTGGTTCAGGATCACACTGCCCATAAAGCCGCGCTTGATGTCGATCACAACACGGATCCCCTTTTCTTTGGAGGATTCGTCACGAAGTCCGGAAATACCGTTGATCTTCTTTTCGCCGACCAGTTCCGCGATCTTTTTGACCATCATTTCCTTATTGACCGCATAGGGGATCTCCGTCACAATGATCTGTTCCTGATTTCCCTTTTCCACGATCTCCGCCTTGGCACGAATCTTGATCACACCGTGTCCCGTTTCATACAGGCTGCGGATCGGATCGATCCCGCAGATGATGCCGCCGGTGGGGAAGTCCGGACCGGGCAGACAGCTCATCAGTTCGCGGACAGTCGCCGTGGGATGTTCCAGCATATAAATCGTGGCATCAATGGTTTCGCCAAGATTGTGTGTGGGAATGCAGGTTGCCATCCCGACGCCGATCCCCACGCTGCCGTTGACCAGCAGGTTCGGGAACTTGGCAGGCAGGACTTCCGGTTCTGTGTTGGCTTCGTCGAAGGTCGGCATCATATTGACCGTATCCTTCTCAATGTCGTTGAGCAGTTCTTCCGTCAGACGCTCCATACGACATTCCGTATAACGGTAGGCAGCCGGGGGGTCACCGTCGATAGAACCGAAGTTTCCCTGACCTTCCACCAGCGGCTCACGCATGGAGAAGTCCTGCGCCATACGAACGAGCGTATCGTACACAGAAGCATCACCGTGGGGGTGGTAGTTACCCAGCACTTCCCCGACCACCTTCGCACACTTGACCGTGGCATGAGATTTGGTCAGACCAAGCTGGCGCATGGCATAAAGGATACGACGGTTACAGGGCTTCATACCGTCACGGACATCCGGGATGGCACGGCCGATATTCACACTCAGAGAATACTGCAGGTACGCAGTATGCATGATATCCTCGATGTTGACGAGAAAATCATTGGGGCTGTTTTCGCTCATGTTTTTCCTTCCTTACGGGTTATATTTTTGTTTTGC
The DNA here is from genome assembly GCA_015061915.1 of Lentisphaerota bacterium. Classification (GTDB taxonomy): domain Bacteria; phylum Verrucomicrobiota; class Lentisphaeria; order Victivallales; family UBA1829; genus SIG77. Next base: position 110,735 of record SUVR01000002.1, read on the forward strand.
TATTTTTAATATTATAGATAATATACACCCGTGCGCGCGACCGCGCAAGCGCGAAAAACATAAGGATGACAAAAAAAATGAAAAAAAATCAGCCGTCCGATACCGCGAGGCGCAGCGCAGCCCTTTTTTTTGCTGCGGCGACAGCGCCGCAGCAAAAAAACGCCTCCGCTTGCAGAACAGATTGCTGTTCTGCAAGCGGAGGCGGCACCGGAGCCAAGCTCCGGTGCGGGCTGCGCCGCGCCTCTGTTTACAAGCCGAAAGCGGCAAAAAGCGCCACAAATTTATTCAGAAACTTCTTGAAGAAACCGGTCCCGACGGGATGAGCTTCGCTATCCTTTTTTTCATCAAAAGTTGCTTCGTACTGACGGAGCAAATCCTTCTGTTCCGGGGTCAGTTTTTTAGGTACTTCAATGGTAAAACGGAGGTAGTGGGTACCAAAGCTTCCACGCCGTCTCAACGACGGCATACCTTTATTTGCAACCCGCTGAACATCACCGTTTTGTGTTCCAGAAGGAACCATAAATTTCATCGGTCCGTGAATGGTGGGGATATCGATTTCTCCCCCCAGTGCAGCAACGGTAAATTTGATCGGAACATCGCAATAAATATCATCGCCTTCCCGTTCAAAAAGTTCATGATCGCGGACACTGATATCCACATAAAGATCGCCGTCTCTGCCGCCCCGGAGACCGGGTTCACCTTCACCTGCCACACGCAGTCTGGAACCGGTATCCACACCGGCGGGAATATGCACTTCCACGGAGCGTTTCAAGCGTACATGACCGGTGGCATTACACTTCTTACAGGGCTTTTCCGGAACGGACCCGGCGCCGCCGCAATCCGGACATTCCTGCATCATCGTAAAGAATCCCTGAGAGATCCCCACCTGTCCGGTCCCTTTACAGCGTTTGCAGGGCACTCTGACACCGGATTCGCAACCGGTACCGTGGCACGCCTCGCAGGCGCCCTGACGTACAAATTCCAGCTTCTTTGTAACACCGTTCACGGCATCCATAAAATCGATTTCCAACGGGTAGCGCAGGTCGTTTCCTGCCATGGGGGCATTGGGATCGCGTCTTCTTCCGCCACCGCCGAAAAAGGACTCAAAACCGCCCATTCCGCCGCCACCGCCGAAGAACTGGTTGAAGATATCAAAGGGATCGCCGCTGAAACCGCCGCCTCCGCCGCGTCCGGCGCCGGAGAAGGCATCTTCGCCGTACTGGTCATACAACTTGCGCTTTTCCGGATTGGAAAGTACATCGTACGCCTGTGCGATCTTCTTGAACTTTTCTTCCGCTTCTTTGTTGCCCTGATTTTTGTCCGGGTGATACTTGATGGCAAGTTTGCGGTATGCTTTCTTGATCGCGGTCTCGTCTGCATCCACCGGGATCTCAAGCAGATCGTAGTATGTGGTATCAACAGCCATTATTCTGCACTCAATTCTTTCTGGATGGATTCCGTCATCAGCAGCACGGTACGGCGGGCGAATTTCGCCGGATCAGGCAGGGTTGCGCCTTCGCTGATCAACGCCTGATCGTAAAGCAGTTCCGCATAGTCCGGCAGGCTGGCGGCAGAAGGATCTTTTTCATACAGACTCTTCAGCGCACCGATCAGGGGGCTTTCCCCGTTCAGTTCCAGGATCCGTTTCACATCCGGGCTTTCCTGCCCCATCGCTTTGAAAAGACGCTGCATGGAAACGGAGGGATCGTAGTCATCGCCCACCAGACAGCAGGGACTTTCCGTCAGACGGGAAGAGAAGCGCACATCTTTGACCTTGTCTTCCAGTGTTTTCTTCAAAAACTCCACAAGTTCTTTGTTTTCTTCGGTTTCCTTCTTCGTCTTTTCGTCCAGTTCCTTCTGTACGGATTCATCAAACTTGACTTCGCCCTTGAGGACGGAAACCAGATCTTTTTCCGCATACTTTGCGATGTCATCCATGATAATTTCGTCCATGGGTTCATACAGGAACAGCACATCGTACCCCTGCTTGCGGAACATCTCCAGCTGGGGAGAGAACTCCAGCGCTTCCCGGCGGTCGCCGGTGATGTAATAGATCGCCTTCTGGGTGGCGGGCATTGCATCGGAGTACTCTTTGAGCGTCATCAACTTACCGCTGTTCATGGATTCAAAAAGGAGCAGATCCTGCAGTTTTTCTTTGTTATTGAAATCCGTATGAACACCGCCCTTGATCATGGGGCTGAATTCCTTGTAAAATTCCTCGTAAGCCTCCCGGTCCTTCGTGAGCATTTTATCCAGTTCAGAGAGAACACGCTTCACAATGCTCTTGCTGATGCGGGCGATCTGGGGATTATCCTGCAGCGTCTCGCGGGAAACATTCAGCGGCAGATCGCTGGAATCCACCACGCCGGCAACAAAGCCCATATATTCCGGCAGCAGACCGGGGCAGTTGTCCGTGATGAACACGCGGCGGACATAAAGCTGGATCTGTTTGTGATCCTTGTTCATACCCATCCGGTAGCTCATAGGCATTTTGCCGGCGATGTAAAGCAGCGACTTGAATTCCGAAGCACCTTCCGCACTGAAACTGATCCGGCGGGCGGGCTTGTTGTAGTCCATACTGATGTGCTGATAGAACTGGTCGTATTCTTCTTCCGTCACTTCACTTTCCGGACGCAGCCAGATAGCTTTCATGGTGTTCAGCGTACTGTCTTCCACCTCTTCCTTGCCGTCTTTGGTCACGGTATGTTTCATGCGGATGGGGTATTCGATAAAGTCGGAATACTTGCGGATGAGTTCCGCCACACGCCAGTAGTCCAGATAAGCCTCAAAATCTTCTTTGAGATAGAGGGTGATCCGGGTACCGGGCGCATCCTTGCTGACTTCTTCGATGGAGAAATCGTTTTCGCCGTCGCTGATCCACTTCCACGCCTGCGCTTCGCCGTCCTTCTTCGTTTCGACGGTGACTTTATCCGCCGCCATGAAGGCAGAGTAGAACCCGACCCCGAACTGTCCGATGAGTTCCGGTGCGCTGACAGAGCCTTCTTCCTTGGCCTTTTCCAGCGCTTCGGTAAACGCTTTGGTTCCGGAGTGGGCGATCGTCCCCAGGTTTTCGATCAGTTCATCCCGGTTCATCCCCACGCCGTTATCGGAGATGATGAGGGTTTTTGTGTCTTTATCCGCTTCGATCCGGATCTCCCAATCCCGGATCATATCCTGCTGTGTGAGGGAGAGAAAACGGGCTTTATCAATAGCGTCTGCCGCATTGGCGACCAGTTCCCGCAGGAAAATATCTTTGTTGGAATAGACGGAATGGATGACCAGCGAAAGCAGTTCGCGGATCTCCGCTTTGAATTGTAAATTTTCAGTTGCCATGATTACCTCCTTGCATTTTTGTACGATCAGTGCTTGCAACCGCAGTTTTCGCCGCAGGTATGAGCGTGTTCACAGGCAGGGGCTTTGCTGGGGGATGCGTTGCTGTGAGCATAGTCCGTGCAGTAGAAACCGGTACCTTTGAAGATGATCCCGGCGCCGGTGCCGATCTTGCGTTTCAGCGATTCTTTTCCGCATTCCGGACACACCTTCAGATGATCTTCAGACATCTTCTGAAATTTGTGAAAACCGTGACCACATTCATTGCAGACATATTCGTACGTTGGCATTTTTCTGACCTTTCAAATTGTTTTCGTTATGACATCACATTTATTCTATAAGCAAAAATGATGCCATATGCAGTTCTTTTTCCATTTTGTATTGATTATGAAAGAGATAGTGTTTTTCTTCCCTGCAAATCACGATCGTTATCCAGTGACATTTTGTCACACTACTGTGACATTGTTCTTGCTATGGCATAAACTGCCATGGCACCAGCCATCAGCAACGCCATGATCAGACGGCGAATCCACGCAAAAACTCCGACCCGGGGTTCATATTCTTTCAGCCCCATTTTCAACAGGATCGCCCCGATCACCACCGAAATCACTCCGCGCGCAGCCTGCAGGATCGATCCATAGACCACGCCGACCGAAGAAAAGCAGTCAAAGAGGAAGAGAAGAGAAGTAAACCAGATGAGTCCGTAATAAGAGGAATCTTTGAGCATTTTCCAGCTTTTCGGCACCCGTTTCAGCAGAAGCAGCGGTGCCATGACCAGTGCGGTCAGAAACGCCGTGGTACTGACCGAGGCAAAAGAGGCGACCAACCGGCTGGTTCCCTCCTTTCCCATAGCAAGACAGGCATCCAGCAGGGCGGTCCCGGCGAGGTCACCCAGGGAATAACCGAGCAGGGTCATAAAGAGCCAGAATGCGGCTTTGAGTGTGATTTTTCCACCGGTAAAATTCATCCCCACAGCGGCGATCGTAGCCATCAGGACAGCCACCCACTGGAGCCAGTTCACCCGCTGCTGCAGGATCAGCATACAGATCATTGCCAGCGTGGCGATCTTCAATCCCAGCAGGCTGGAAAGACGGGAGGCTTCCACTTCTTTCAAAGTCCGGAAAAAGGAAAAATTTCCGAAGATGCTCCCGGCTACGGCTCCGGTGGCGATCAATACCGTCCGCAGGTCAAAAATCCAGTTGAAACGGGGATACACAAATGCCAGCAGGATCAATCCCGCCACGCCCTGCGCCAGCACGGCATAAAGAGTCAGCAGAAAAGGGCTGCCATGGATCAGCATAAACCGCTTGGAAAAGATGTAGGAAAGCGACATCAGCAGAGCTGCGGTCAACCCGAATACGATCCCGTGTACCATAAAAAATCACTTTCATTCCTGTTTCATTCAATCCGGTAAAAGGGTCTTTAATATAGCACTGCAACGACAAAAAAACAAGAAGTCGCCGCAAGAAAAACATCCTTCTTTCATAAAATGAAAAAAATCCGGAAACTTTCCACTTTTGCCCTTGCTTTTTTCATGCAACCGGAGTATGTTATATCCCCGATTGGACAAATGGCATACAACTGAAAATTTCGGACACTGGAGACATGAAAACCATCGGCTTTGACAACGATTTGTATCTGCGCCAGCAATCGGAGGAGATCCTGGACCGCGCAGCCCGCTTCGACAACAAACTTTATCTGGAATTCGGGGGCAAACTGGCTTACGACCTGCACGCAGCACGCATCCTGCCCGGATTCGATCCCAATGTCAAACTGCAGCTGCTGCAACGCCTGCGGGACAAAATCGATGTAGTGATCTGTATTTATGCCGGCGATATCGAACGTAAAAAGATCCGTGCCGACTTCGGGATCGCATACGATGCCGACACGATGCGGATCATCGACAACCTCCGGGAACACGGGATCAGCGTCAAAGCCGTGGTTGTGACCCGTTACGACGGGCACCCGGCAGTCAACAGTTTCATCAACAAACTGGAACGGCGGGGGATCCGGGTTTACAAACACAACTCCATCAAGGGCTATCCTGCGGATGTGGACCTGATCGTCAGCGAAAACGGCTACGGTGCCAACGAATACATCGAAACAGATAAACCCATTGTCATCGTCACCGGACCCGGTCCCAGCAGCGGAAAGATGGCGACCTGCCTTTCTCAGGTCTATCACGAACACCTGCGGGGCGTTTCCGCCGGTTATGCCAAGTTCGAGACTTTCCCCGTCTGGAACCTGCCGCTGAACCACCCCGTGAACATTGCTTACGAAGCCGCAACGGCTGATATCGGCGACGTCAACATGGTGGACTCCTTCCATCTGGAAGCCACCGGTCAGACCGCCATCAACTACAACCGGGACATTGCGATCTTCCCGGTGGTCCGCCGGATCTGTGAACGGATCATGGGCAAGGATCAGGCATACGTCTCTCCCACGGATATGGGTGTGAACCGGGTCGGGTTTGCCATTTCCGATGATGACGCTGTCTGTTATGCGGCAAAACAGGAAATCATCCGCCGCTACTTCCGCTATCGCTGCGAGTATGCGCTGGGGGCGACGGAAAAAGCCACCATCGACCGGATCAAAGTTTTGATGGACAACCTCAATCTGCAGGAAGAGGACCGTAATACTGTGGCACCCGCACGGGCAGCTGCAGAACAGGCGGCAAACGAAAGCGGCAAAGGTGACGACGGCTACTACTGCGGGGCGGCACTGGAACTGCCGGACGGCAGGATCATCACCGGCAAAAACTCCCCGATCCTTCATGCCTCTGCCGCGTGCGTGCTGAACGCCATCAAGGCACTGGCGAATCTGCCCGCCGAACTGCTGCTGCTTGCTCCGGCAGTCATTGATTCCGTATCCAAGCTGAAGCACGATATTATCCAGACCCGCCGCACCAGTATGGACCTGGATGAAATGCTGATCGCCCTGGCGGTGAGCGCCTCCAACAGTCCGGCAGTCAGTCTGGCAATGAAACAGCTTTCCAGCCTCAGCGGCTGTGAAATGCACATTTCCCATATGCCCTCCCCCGGCGATGAAGCGGGATTGCGGAAGCTGGGGATCAACCTGACTTGCGACCCGAAGTTCGCCAGCCGGGACCTCTTCATCAGTTAACAGAAAATTCAACCACGTAAAACAATATCAACCCAAAGAACAGAAAGGCTTAAGAAAGATGTCCGTTCTTGATTCGATCCGCGCAAAAGCGAAGTCCCTCGGCAGAAAAGTCTGCCTGACCGAAAGCGATGACCCGCGCAACCTGGCAGCCGCCGCGAAACTGGTGGAAAAAGGTTATGCAAAACCCGTTCTGGTGGGCGATGAAGACGCCATCCGCAAACTGGCGGCAGAAAACAATATCGACCTGACCGGCGTGGAAATCGCCGACGTCCTCAAGAGTCCCAACCTGCAGAAGTACATCGACACCGTCGTTGAAATCCGCAAGAACAAAGGTCTCACCCCTGAACAGGCACGGGAATGGCTGAAGGACACCTGCGTGTTCTCCGCTGCTATGGTCTGCGCCGGCGATGCACACGGCTACGTTTCCGGCGGCGGCAATCCCAAGGGCTACAATCACAACACCGCCCAGAAGACCAAACCGGCTCTCCAGCTCTTCAAGACTGCCCCCGGCAACTCCATCGCTTCCGCCTTCTTCATTATGCAGATGCCGGACAACCGTTTCGGTCATGACGGCGTTCTCTTCTATGCGGACTGCGGTCTGAACATCAACCCCAACGCCGATCAGCTGGCGGAAATCGCTGTCACCACAGCAAAGACCTTCCGTCAGTACACCGGCGCAGAACCGAAAGTTGCTATGATCAGCTGCTCCACCAAGGGTTCTGCCAAAGATCCCATCATCGAAAAAGTCGTGGAAGCCACTGCAAAGGCGCAGGCACTCGCTCCCAATATGCTGATCGACGGCGAAATGCAGTTTGACGCTGCTCTCCTCCCCGAAATCGCAGCAAAGAAGGCTCCCGGTTCCCCGGTCGCCGGTCAGGCAAACGTGTTTGTCTTCCCCGATCTGAACTGCGGCAACACCATGTACAAGGCTACCGAACGCCTTGCCGGTGCAACTGCCATCGGCCCCCTGATCCAGGGTCTCCGCAAGCCCTTCACCGACGTCTCCCGCGGCTGCTCCGTGGATGACATCGTGGACTGCGCAGCGGTTGCCGCCATCACCGAATGGGCATAAAAGCGACGATCCTCTGAGGATACAAAACGCAGCGAAGCACAGCCAGACGGTTGTGCTTCGTTTTTTTGTAGAGATATTTTGTAAAAAAGCAGTAAAATGCCTTGTGAAAAGTGCGGTACGGGATTATAGTATGCCGGATAAGGCAAACAGAATATGAATTGGAAAAATATCTGGCAACACGGACTGATCAAGACTGCAGGGATCATGATCGCTGCAGTGTTTCTGCTTGCCCTGATGATCCGGGGGATCACCTTCCTTCTGCCATCAAACGGAGATGAGTCGCTTACCACTGTTCCACAGCAGATGACCGCCAAAAAACGGATCCCGCTGCGTTTGCAACGGGTTCCGGATCCCCGGCTGACCAGTCCCCGGAACAAGGCGGAACAGGCCGTTTTTCAGGCATTTCTGAAGAAGCACCCGGAGGTTGAAGTTTCGGCATTTTCCGGGATCACCATTGCCAACATTCAGGCGGAATCGGAGATCATGCTTGCCATCGCCGGAGGGAACGCGCCGGATGTTTTCACCTACATCAATTTCCGGATGTCCGATTCCTATATCCAGCAATCCTTTCTTTATCCGCTGGACGGCTTTCTGGACAGGGACAGATTTGAAGGAGGCAGAGACGCGTATCTGAACAGTCTTGCCAAACCGATCCGCCCGGTGGTAAAACGCAACGGTCCTGCCATTGGAGACAATGCGGCAGGCGAACATATCTGGGCGATGCCCGGTCCGCTTGCCGTGCGTGTTCTGATGTGGCGGAAAGATCTTTTCCAAGAGGCTGGTCTTGATCCGGAACGCCCGCCGCAGGACTGGGAGGAATTGCTCTCCTATGCGAAGTGTCTCTCCGATCCCGTTACGGAAAAATACGGTCTGAACATGGATGGCGGACCGCAGGCGGCGTGGGATTTTATGGCATTTCTCTGGTCGGCAGGCGGCGAAGCCGTGATTCAGAATGAATCCGGGGAATGGATTGCAGCGTACGGGTCCCGTCAGGCAGCAGAAGCCCTTGATTTTTATCTCCGGCTCGCCACGGAACCGTGGATCGATGCAGACGGCAAACAGCAGCGCGGCTATACGGTCCTTTCCGCCAATGCCGGTTCCGTCATGGAACGGGATCTGTGGAACGAAGGGCGGATCGGGATGAAAGTGGGTTATCTGGACAGTCAGAACATGGCGGGGAATGTGGATATGGCGCTGATCGGGATCGCCCCTTTTCCGCCCCACAGACGGGGTGAAAAATCCGGCACGGAACTCAACGCGATCATGACCGGGATCTTTTCCGGGATCGAAGGCAGAAAAAATTCCGCAGGCGAATGGTGCTCTGCCGATGAGATCCGGGAGGCAGCCTGGCAATACATCCGTTTTATCAATTCGGATGAAGCCAGACAAATCTATGCAGATACTCTGGTGGCAAACGGTTTGGGCAGAACGCTCAGTCCGGAATATCTGCGGAAGTATGGCTATCCGGAATATCTGAAGTTTTTTCCGCCGGAACTGGAGGAAACGTTCCACGATGCCGTACAGAACGGCAAACCGGAGCCTTACGGCAGAAATTGTCAGATGGTTTACACCTTTATGACCGAACCGCTGAACAAAGCACTTCAGCTTGCCCGTGATGCTGACCTGCCATCCGATCGGGAGAAACGGCTTGAGATCCTGCAGGAGATCCTGAAAAGCTCCGAACGGAAAACAACAGAACAGATGCTGGGCAATCTTTCGCCGGAAGAACGGGAATTCCGGAATCTCTGGGCGGGGATCGCTGCATTTCTGATCTGTGCGCTGTTCTGTCTGGCGCTCTATAAAATCTGGCAGATTTTTTCTCCGAAAGATGATTTCTCCGGCAAACAGAAGGGATGGCAATTCCGCAAAAATGCTGTGGCGTATCTCATCATGCTGCCGGCACTGCTGAGTATCCTGCTCTGGGTGTATTACCCCATGACATTCGGATCCATGCTGCTCTTTCAGGACTACCGGGTGACCGGCGGTTCGGAATGGACCGGGCTGAACAACCTGGCAGATGTATTGTTCAGTGCGGATTGGTGGGCAAGTGTCTGGAATACGATGCGGTATATGTTCTGGATTCTGGGTCTGGGGTTTGTGGTGCCGATCATCCTTGCCATCCTGCTGCAGGAGGTTTCTCACTGCAAGCTGCTCTACCGGACACTCTTTTACCTGCCGGCAGTGATGAGCGGGCTGGTGGTGATCTATATGTGGAAACTTTTTTACCAGTCCGGACCGGCAGGGATCATGAATCAGGTACTGCAATCTCTTACGGATGGTCTGAACTTCATTCTTGTGCCGGCAGTCTCTCTTTTCGATCCGGAATTCACCGGGATCCCCTTTGAACCGGTGGCGTGGCTGGAAGACGCAAAATGGGCAATGCTTTCCTGTGTCCTTCCGGCGATCTGGGCAAGTGCCGGACCCGGCTGCCTCATCTATCTTGCGGCGCTCAAAAGTGTGCCGGAAGAAACCTATGAGGCGGCAGAGATCGATGGAGCAAACTTCTTCCGGAAAGTATGGCACGTAACACTGCCGACGCTGAAGCCATTGATCATTATCAATTTTGTAGGGGCGTTCATCGGTGCAGCTCAAAGCGGCGGGATGATCCTGATCATGACCTACGGCAATGCAGAAACCAATGTGGCAGAACTGCAGATCTTCAAGGAGGCTTACACCAATCTGCGCTTCGGAACTGCCATTGGAATGGCATGGCTGTTGGGGATCACCACGCTGTTCTTTACGATTTATCAGCTGCGACGGCTTTCCAATATGGAATTCAAGATAACAGGGAAATGATTTATGGCGATCATCGGTAAAATAGAACGGAAAAGCTGGAAAGTGATCCTGTTGAGTGTGGTGATCCACCTGATCCTGATTCTGGGGGCAGCGACTATGGTCTATCCCCTGCTTCTGATGCTTTCCGGATCAGTCAAAAGTTCCGTCGACTTCAAAAACTTCACCCTCTTTCCTGAATACCTGCTCACAGAAAGCGATGGTCAGGAACTGCTGTTCAAAAAGTATCTGGCTACAAAGTATAACAACCAAGTTCTGCGTATGGCAGGCGATTTCAAAGATCCCGGTGCCACCTTTGATACCGTCGCGCCTCCATTCCGGAAAAATCAGGTGCGGCGTACTGCAGACTATCAGGATTTTCTGGCGGAATGTAAAAAAGAACTGCCGCATTACTGGTTCCTGCTCGGAATGGCATACGAACCCGGGATAGACCCGCTTTCCCTGCGTAATTTCCGGGCATTTCTGCAAGACGGCCGGACCGATACCAACCGGGCGCTGCGTGAGCTGAACGAGGCGTGTAATACACAGTTCACCGATTGGAACGAAATCTCACTGCCGGCAGAAAACTTTTTCCTGCGGCGGAATTCCGGAGATTACAGTTCCGGTCTGCTGAAAAGGCTCCACGAATTCAAGTACAGCAGGCATACAGGATTGCTGGTCGAGATCTGGCCGGATATGGAGGGTGATTTCATTGCAATGCTGCGGCGGGACTGCGGCAGAAGTCTTGAGTCGATCAATCAATCTCTGCAAACGGATTACAATTCCTGGAAGGAGATCATTCTTCCGGAAAAAGTTCCGGCGGAAAATCCATTGCTTGCAGCCCGCTGGGAAGAATTTGTCAAAAACGAAATCAACGCTGCCTTTATCACGGTCGAACCCCGTCTTGCACTTGCTCCCTGGCGACACTTCCTGAAGGAAAAATATGGCGACCTCGCCACACTGAACAAGTCGCACGGCACGCAATATACCGATTGGAACAATATCCCGTTCAGCAACAATGTACCCCAATCCGGGATCCTGCGGATCGATTGGATGGATTTTGTCAGCGGTAATTCCACGCATAAAAAAATGTGGCATGATTTTCTGAAGAAAAAATATGCGAACCGTATCAGTAATCTGAACACAGAATGGGGTACGGGATTCCGTACCTTCGGCGAAATACCGTTCCATAATTCCCGAAGCGATAATGAGGCAGAAAACCGGGCAGCCGCAGAACTGGATGAATTGATCCGCCGCAACCGGAAGAAAGAGATCCCCGCAGAAGCGATCACGCTTCATACGCTGGCGAACCGGTACCGGGCATGGCTGAAAAACCATTACTCCGGCAGTCTCGGAGCAGTGGCGAACGCGTACGGCATGGGCTGTAATACATTCCAGGAAGTAACATTGCAGGGAACTGCACCCGGTGAAAATAATCTGGCAGAACATTCAGACTGGCTGGAATTTCTGCGCACTCTGCCGCCGGAAAAGATCGGACTCCTCCGCAGCGCCGCCGGAAACTACCGGCAATATCTCCGGGATCTGTACACAAAAGATGGGGTCTGCGATTTTGATGCGATGAGCCGGGATTACGGCAAAACGATCACCGGTGAAAACAACATTCCCATCCACCTGGTCTGCCCGCCTTCCGGCAAGGCTCGCACCGACTATCTTCATGCGATCCGTAACGATCTCCTTCCCGGTCAATATGTTCTGCCGGATCCGCAAAAATACAGTTCGGACTGGCATTCTTTTCTGGAGAAAAAGTATGTCAATATCCGGGAACTGAACCGGAAATGGCGTCTCATTCCCCGGACTTTTAACGACTTTTCCCTGCCGACCCGGGAACACGAATGGCAGCTGTTGCAGGAAAATGCCGCCTTCCTGCGAAATGAATACTTGACCAGGAATTACAAAATGGTCTTCAGTACCCTGTTCACCAACGGTAATGCGGCAGTCAATACATTGATCTATTGTCTGCTTTCGGTTCTGGCGGCACTGCTGATCAATCCGCTTTGTGCATACGGACTTTCCCGTTACAAACCGGCTTCATCCTATAAGATCCTGCTCTTCCTTATGCTGCCGATGGCGTTTCCTGCCATGGTGCTGGGAATTCCGCAATTTCTGCTGATCCGGGATTTGGGACTGCTCAATACCTTCGCCGCCCTGATCCTGCCGGGAATCGCAAACGGATATTCCATCTTTCTGCTCAAGGGATTTTTTGACAGCCTTCCGAAGGAGTTGTACGAATCCGCCGCCATCGACGGAGCCGGCGAATGGACCGTTTTCTGGCAGATCGGGATGCGCCTTTCCACACCGGTTCTGGCAGTCATTGCACTGGGCTCCTTCACCGCCGCTTACGGCAATTTTATGATGGCATTCCTGCTCTGCCAGAAAAAAGATATGTGGACGATGATGGTCTATCTCTACCAACTGCAGCAGACCTCTTCCCCGGCAGTGGGATTCGCCGCCCTGGCAATCGCCGCGATCCCCACGCTGATCGTGTTCATCTTCTGTCAGAACATCATTATCAAAGGGATCGTTGTCCCCACCGAAAAATAAACATCAACAGCCGTTCAGCATAGCTGCAATGTCCCGTTCCGGCTCTCCGATCCCCTTCAGATCAAAGTTTTCCACCAGCACCTTCGCCACGCCGGGAGAGAGAAACGCCGGCAGTGTGGGACCGAGACGGATCTTCCGGTAGCCGAGGGACAACAATGCAAGCAGGACCGCCACCGCTTTCTGTTCGTACCAGGCGAGATCAAAAGAGACCGGCACCCGGATCCCGGAAAGATCGCTGATCGTCTTGAGCATCGTCACAATCCGGTAGCTGTCGTTGCACTGTCCGGCATCAAGGATGTTCTTCCGGTTCAACTTGAGAAAACGGAATTTTGCGCACCCGGCAGTCACGATCAACACATCATCCGGCAGGGCTTCAGCCACACGGGTATAATAATCCCGGCTCCGGTGTCTGCCGTCACAACCCGCCATCACCACGATCCGGCGGATCCTGCCTGCCATCACATCTTCCGCGATCCCGGTCAGATCCGGCAGCCCCCCGTGAATAAGATTATTTTCCAGCTGTCGCGGCAGCGGACAGGTCTTCGCCAATGCAATTACTGCCCCGAAATCTTTTGGCGAACCATCCGGGATGTGGGGGATGTTCGGATAACCCGCCGTTCCGGTGGTGAAAATCCGATCCTGATAACTGCTCTGCACCGGAATGATACAGTTGGTCGTCAGAATGATCGGACCGTTGAACGAAGCAAATTCTTCGTTCTGACGGAACCAGGAAGAACCATAGTTGCCGTAAAGATGCTGAAATTTCTTCAGAACAGGATAATAATGTGCCGGCAGCATTTCACCGTGCGTATAAACATCCACCCCGGAATGTTCCGTCTGCTGCAGCAGTTCGTAAAGATCCTGCAGATCGTGACCCGAAATCAGGATCCCGGGGCGGGGACCGGTGCCGGTCCGGACGGAAGTGGAAACCGGATCGCCGAACCGTTCCCGGTGGGCAGCATCCAGCAGCGCCATCGTATCGACAGCCGTTCTGCCGCAGGCAAGAACCAGCTCCGTCATAGCATCAACAGATTCCTCCATCACAGTAGCGGCAAGGGCTTTGAACAGGAAATCACAGATCTTCTGGTCCTCTTTTCCCAACCGGACCGCATGGACGTAATAAGCGGCGATCCCTTTGACGCCATAGGTCAGCAGTTCACGCAGGGACCGCATATCATCATCGGGACAGGCGAGAACACCGCAGGGTGCGAAGGCATCGCCGGACAGAGCTTTCGCCTCCTCCAGCTGAAGTTTGAGACGTGTATCGTCAAAATTGGCGTTGGTCACGGTCATGAAAAGACTTTCCGCTACGAATCTGCCTAGCTTCAGATCCGGCTTCCGGGATTGGACAAGGATCTTCAACTGCCGGATCAACTGGTCCATAAGTTCAGCGGTCAATATCTTTTTCCCGCACATTCCGCCGGTGGTGCAGCCGCAATTCTTCTTCGTTTCCTGGCACTGATAACAAAACATAGGCTTTTTCTCCTTTCCTTTTTCCGGGTTAGACACAGTTTGCACGCCGTTTTTTCACTTTTCCGGTAAAAAATCGGATTTTTTTTAAAATCGGGCTTGCATTTTCAAAAACAAGGCGTATATTAATGGTCATACGCTCCGGCATAGCTCAGCGGTAGAGTAGGTGGCTGTTAACCACTTGGTCGTAGGTTCGAATCCTACTGCCGGAGCCATTTTCATTTTAAACGGAAATGAAAATGCGAAGGATGAGGATTAAGCAGTGAGGCAACAGCCGAACTGCTTTTTTTGCGCCAGCAAAAACGAACCGTAAAAGGTTCGACACCGGAGGTGCGCCGGAGCAACGCGAAGGCTATCCTACTGCCGGACAAAGTAAGGATTAAGCAGTGAGGCAACAGCCGAACTGCTTTTTTTGCGCCAGCAAAAACGAACCGTAAAAGGTTCGACACCGGAGGTGCGCCGGAGCAACGCGAAGGCTATCCTACTGCCGGACAAAGTAAGGATTAAGCAGTGAGGCAACAGCCAAACTGCTTTTTTTGCGTCAGCAAAAACGAACCGTAAAAGGTTCGACACCGGAGGTGCGCCGGAGCAACGCGAAGGCTATCCTACTGCCGGAGCCATTTTCATTTTAAACGGAAATGAAAATGCGAAGGATGAGGATTAAGCGGCAAAGCGAAAGCAATGCCGCTTTTTTTGCGTCAGCAAAAACGAACCGTAAAAGGTTCGACACCGGAGGTGCGCCGGAGCAACGCGAAGGCTATCCTACTGCCGGAGCCATTTTCATCTTAAACGGAAATGAAAATGCGAAGGATGAGGATTAAGCGGCAAAGCGAAAGCAATGCCGCTTTTTTTGCGCCAGCAAAAACGAACCGTGTACGGATGGGTACGGATAATACTTGCTTTTCTCCGGTCCTGTAATCCCCTTCTGCATTTTCAAATTACTGCCGCATTTTCCCTTTTTTTCCAATGGTTTTTGCAGAAAGGAGTTGACAAGGTTAAAAAAGGTGCTACCGTAGAGTAACACAAAATCTGACAACTGATGATGTAAACTGAGGAAAAATAACTTATGGAATATACCGCTGTCCCCATTCGCAAACCGACCGAAAAACATGAACCGCAAAACCGTCTTTTTCAGGGGATCCCCAGCATCGCTGCCACCCTTAAAGGCAGACTTTTCGCCGCGTGGTACGGGGGCGGTTCCGGCGAGGGTGCGGAAAACTTTGTGATGATCGCACTCTCCGATGACGGCGGAAAAAACTGGAGCAAACCGGTGGCGGTCATCGATCCCCCGCAGGAAAAGATCCGTGCCTACGATTCCACGTTTTTCGTTGCGCCGGACGGTCGGTTGTATCTTTTCTGGGCGCAGACAGAATCGCAGAAACTCTGGGATATCTGGGACGGTCATGCAGGTGTGTGGTACAGTATCTGCGCAGATCCGGATGCCCCGGCGGAAGAACTTTCCTGGACTCACCCCGTCCGGATCGGCGACGGCATTATGATGAACAAACCGATTGTCCTTGCCAACGGCGAATGGGCGCTGCCTCTCTCCATCTGGAACGTCAATCAGGAGCGCCGTCCATCGGCGGATACGGGGGCAAAGATGTTTGTCTCCACGGACAACGGCATCACCTTCACTGAACGGGGCTCGGTCCACATTCCCGATGAACTGGCGCGCTTCGACGAACACTCCATTTATCAGCTCAACGATGGTTCGCTCGGTATGCTGATCCGTATGAAAAAAGGCTATTTTGAATCCTTCTCAAAGGACGGCGGCGGCACTTGGAGTGAAGTCGTTGTCAGCCCCATCCCCGGTCCCGATTCCAGAGCATATCTCGGCAGACTCAAGTCCGGCAGACTGCTGCTGGTGCATAATGACAGCTCGTCCGCACGCCGGAATATGACCGCACGCCTTTCCGATGACGACGGCAAAACGTGGTCCGGCAAGCTGGTGCTGGATCTCCGGGAACAAACATCTTATCCGGATGTGACCGAACTGCCGGACGGCAGGATCTGTGTGATCTATGACTACGCCCGGCAGAATGGCGGATTCATCCTCTGCTCCGTCTTCACGGAAGATGATATTCCTGCCGGAAAACTCGATTCTGCAGGAAGTTCCGCAGCCAACATCATCAGCGTGCTACCCCATTGTTTGTAAGGAGGAAAAAATATGCTGAAAAAACTCATCCTTTCCGTTGTGACCCTTTTCGTTCTCTGCGGCTGCGATACGATCCGCAAGGAGATGGCACGGGATCCGGAATCCGGTCTGATCTGGTTTGAACCCAGGGTCGGCACAACACACGGCAGCACCTATATCCCACCTGCCGGCGATGTGACAATCACTCTGCCCGAACACAGCAACAACGATGCCTCGTTCAGCACCTATGCGATCGAAGGCAGTTTCGGGCTGCGCTTTTTCGATGTCCGGAACGGCACCTGGCAGCTGGAATCCCGCACCATGCCGCACCTGAAACTGGAACGCTGTTTTACCGATGACAACTATATGCGCAAAATCGTTTCCGGAACAGAAATTCTTTACAAAAACCGTTACAACGCAAAACTTTGCAAGTATGTTATCGACACCAAAGATAAAGCGCTGTACTTTCTGTTCTTCCTGCCGGAAGGAAGTTCCGCCACAGCCGACGGCAAACGGGTGGATGTGTACCTCAGCACCGCTATTTTTGAGTTGAACGGAAAAATCTATTGGCTCACTTTCCAGCCCGCTCTGTCCGATCATCACGATCCCATCGAAATTCTGGAACTGGATGCGTTGCGGAAGTGCCGGAGCGGAATCAAGCTGCGGGAAACGAAATAATCACTTGCAAAAAGCCGTTCTGCGGTGTACATTATATACCGGTAGTAAAACTTGAACAGCTGTTAACAGAAAGATTTTCAGACGATGAAATTTACCAGTACCAGAAGCCCTATGGCTCTCGACTCTGCCAAGGTCATTGCGCAGGGCATATCCAAAGAAGGCGGCCTTTTCGTGCCGGAATCCTTCCCCGCGATCTCCGATGAAATGTTTGAAAAACTCATCGGCATGACCTACAAGGAACGCGCCGCAGCGATCCTTTCCCTGTACCTGACCGACTTCACGGAAGCCGAGATTCTCCACTGTGTCAACGGCGCATACACCGGCACTTTTGAGAACGAAGATCCCGCCCCGCTGGTGGAAGTCAAAACGGGTATGCACCTGCTGGAACTGTGGCACGGCCCCACCTGCGCATTCAAGGATATGGCGCTCCAGCTGCTGCCGTACCTGCTGACCACCTCCGCCGGGAAAACCGCTCCGGAAAAGACCATGGTCATCCTCGTGGCGACCTCCGGCGATACCGGGAAAGCCGCCCTCGACGGCTTCGCAGACGTGGAAAAGACCAAGATCATTGTCTTCTTCCCCCAGGAAGGCGTAAGCCCCATGCAGAAACTGCAGATGACCACCCAGACCGGAAACAATGTGGCAGTCTGCGCCATCCACGGCAACTTTGACGACGCCCAGACGGGCGTGAAAAATATCTTTGCCGATGAAAGCATGAAAGAATTTCTCGCAGGCGCAGACATGGAATTCTCCTCCGCCAACTCCATCAACTTCGGTCGTCTCGTGCCGCAGGTGGTCTACTACGTTTCCGCATACTGCGATCTGCTGAAAAACGGAACGCTGAAGAAGGGAGAAGGCTTCAATGTGACCGTCCCGACCGGAAACTTCGGCAACATCCTTGCCGCCGTCTATGCCAAGAAAATGGGCGTGCCCATCAAGAAATTCATCTGCGCGTCCAACAAGAACAACATTCTGACGGACTTCATCCGCACCGGCACTTACGACCGGAACCGGGCGTTCTACACCACCACCAGCCCGTCTATGGATATCCTGATCTCCTCCAACCTGGAACGGTTGCTCTATCACCTGTACGACAACGATACCGCCGCCGTCAGCGGTCTGATGGATCAGCTCAAGAAGAATGGCAAGTACAGCATCAGCAGCGACGTTCTGGCAAAACTGCAGAGCGAATTTTACGGCGGGTTCTGCGATGACACCGCAACCAGAGAAACCATCCGCAAACACTTCAAAGAAAACAATTACCTGTGCGATACCCATACCGGGGTCGCCGTCAATGTGTACGAACAGTATGTGGCAGAGACGGGGGACAATACGCCGTGTGTGATCGCATCTACTGCGTCGCCGTACAAGTTCGCCGCAGCCGTTCTGGATGCCGTGAAAGATGAAAACGAAGCCATGCCGGACAACGAATTCGATATGGTGGAACGCCTGTCCGCTATCACCGGCACAAAGATCCCCGCCCCGCTGGCAACACTGAAGGATAAAACCGTGCTGCACAAGACCTGCGTCCATAAGGAGGAAATGTCCGGCTTCATCCGGGACTTCCTGAAAAAATAAGACGGAACGGAAGACAGCACACAAGCACGCGCGGGAGCGCGGCTCAGCCCTGTGGAAAAAACATTTTCCACAGGGCTTGCTTTTTTGCGGCGGCGGCAGCCACCATGCTCTCATGACCCAAAGCCCACCGCCGCCGCCGCAAAAAAGCGCACGGCGTGGCTTCTGCCACGCCGTGCAGCCGCGCTCCCGCGCTCTTTTCCGTACAGTCAGCCTGTCAGTTCAATTCTGCCTCGAAGAGGGCGACCGGACATTCCTCATACTGTTCCAGTACCGGCTCGGTTCCGGCGGGATGCTTCACCTTGACTATCAGACCGGAGGGCGTCTTTTTCCATTCCACGCGGATCCTGCCGAGTGGGGTTGGCACTTCGCCGGCGCAATGGGTCATATCGGCTGCGTACGGCTTGACAAGGAACTTCCGGAAGCCGGGTTCCAGCGGTGTCACGCCCAGCAGACCGCTACCGGTGAAGAAAGGCATCACGCCGCTCCAGCCGTGGCACAGACTGCCTGCATCGGAAAAGTCCCGGTTTCCGCCGACCGTTTCCCAAAGGGACGTAGCGCCGGAAAGAACAATGGGTTCCAGAATCTCCCGCAGCGTATCGGTCAGATATTTCCGGGCATCTTTTCCGTTGCCAATCATGGCGCAGACAAAATACCGGAGTGCGCTCAAGTCGATCTGTCTCAACCGTTTCTGATAAAACGCATCCAGTACATCCTTCTTCTTTTCCTCCGGCACGAGGCCATTGGCAAGCATGATTGCCTGAATATGCTCATACGCAAGGACATCCGGTCCCGGCTTCAATGCGTCATAGATTTTCTTTTCCGCGTTCCAGAACACGGCTTCGACCGCTGTTCCCAACCTGGCGGCTGCGGCTTCCAGCTGGTCTGCCCGTTCTTCGTTTCCGCAAATCTCCCGGTGCATCCTTGCCGCATTCCGCAGAGACTCGTAAAGATAAATATTGAACGGCGCCTGGGGCTGTTCCGTCAGCCCGCTGATGGTTCCGTTCCATTCGCAGAAATTCCAGATGTGGGACCCGTTTCCGGACTGATAAAGCCCGCCTTCCACGGTGTCCGCCAACGCCCGGTCCAGAATCGTATCGATCTGATCCGCCCACTTTTTGAACAGGTCCGTTTTGCCGCTGTAAAGCCAGTGTTCGCAGATCTCCGTGATCCAGACAAGGGTGAAGACCGGGATCGTGATACTGGTGATCCCCGGCGAGGTCAGGGAGAGATACCGGTCGCCGTCGAAAGATTTTCCCAGCAGATCCAGACACGCGCCGGCGTAATCGTAGTTCCCCCAGACATAGTATCCGTAAAGGATCTGGTTCCGGGAGTCGTAAGGATAAAGACCCTGTTCCCGCCACGGGCAGTCCTCGTAATGCTCGTGCATACAGAGGTTCAGGGTCCGGGCGGAGACATCCAGCACCCGTTTCAGAAGCCGGTCCTCGCTCTCGAAGGTGGCGGCATCCGGCAGAGGGACTTCCAGCGGGATCATTCCGGCGTAATAGAGAGAGATTTCTGCGGCGGCTGGCGGCAGGATATGCAGTTCCACGTATCTGCCGCCCAGACGGCGATGGGTGTAAAGAAACTCGTTCATCCCCTCTTTGCAGATGTAACGATCCGCAAAACTTCTGCCGCCGACACTGGCACGGCAGCGTCCATCCGCCAGATGTTCCCCGTGTGCGATGTCAATGACCGTTCCTTCCGGTGCGTTCAGACGGAAGCAGAGAAAACCCACGGTCTCCCGCTGCAGGTCCAGCGTAACATAATATCCGTTTCCGGTCTCATCTTCTGCGATCTGCCGGAAGGTGTACGCTGCGCGGTTTCCGGCGGGGATCACCATTTCCCGGCGCAGACCGCCATCCATCAGGATCCCGGTATCGTATGCGCAGAAACAATCAGCAAGGTACTTTGGGAACAGGGAATCGTGCATACAGGTGAGCGCAAAGGTGGGATATTCCTTTGTGCGGTGCAGGATGCCTTTCTGAGCGATCAGTACATCCGGACGGGGCAGTTCCAGCAGCTGGGGAATTGCACGACAACTCATCTTCCAGCCGTCGGTACCGGAGAGAATGGAGGCGGTCTGCCATGAGGTGACGTCATAGTCTGCGCTGCTTTTCCAGTCATC
Organism: Lentisphaerota bacterium; assembly: GCA_015061915.1. Taxonomy (GTDB): domain Bacteria; phylum Verrucomicrobiota; class Lentisphaeria; order Victivallales; family UBA1829; genus SIG77. The sequence goes on from SUVR01000002.1 coordinate 131,579, forward strand.
TTCCAGACGGGAATCGTATGCAAAAACATAGCCCAGCTGCCCGCTGACTTTCGTGCAGAGTCCGGAGGTGTAACTGCGGCTCTGCCGGGTGCGCCAGGTATCGTCCGTCGCCACGATCCGGATGCCGTCTTCCGTGGAGATGGCGGCACGCAGGAAGGGCGTTCCGGGGCGGTAGGTCAGGAACGCTTCGCCAAGATAATGGACTTCCACGGCGATGAGATTTTTTCCGGGCCGGAGCAGTCCGGTCACATCGTACCCGGAGTAAGTCCAGTCACCGGGCATATCCGCCACCTGTGCAATGGGACAGCGGACGCCGTTGATCCAGACGCAGTATGTAGAGTCAGCGGCGATCTGAAGTTTCGCCGAACCGACACCATTCCAGAGGAATGTTTTCCGGAAATTCCAATATGAATCTTTCCCGGTTTCCGGTACGGGGCTCCAGATATATGCAGCATTTTCGATCATAACTTGTTCCTTTCTATCGTATTACACTGTAATTCCAAAAAGTTTTTCTGCATTGCGGTGGAAGATCTTTTCCTGATCCTCCGGCGTGAGATCCAACTGCATGAGGTCGGCAATCGCCTGTTTCTGGGTGGCGGCGGGGTAATCGCTTGCCCAGAGGATACGGTCAACGCCGTGCGCCGCAATGATCCGTTTGACTTCCTGCGGATCCAAAAACGAAAAGGTGCTGGAGGTATCGAAATAAACGTTTTTTCCGACCAGATATTTCCACGCATCTTCCCACTCGCTGTATCCCCCCATGTGGGCGGCGATTGCGGTCATCTCCGGCACCAGTTCCAGCAGATGCGCCATACGGCAGGGTGAGGAAAAATCGAAGCGTTTATCGCCTACATGAAACAGGATCGGGAAATCGGGACCTGCCGCGCGGCAGATGTTCACGACTTCCTGCTGATCGATCCGGATCTGCTGAAAATCCGGGTGGAACTTCAAGCCCCGCAAACCGAGACTTCTGATCCGGGCAAGTTCCGCTTCGTATTCCCGGTAATCCGGGTGGATGGAGCCAAGCCCGATGAACCGGTCCGGATACTGTGCCACCACGCCTGCCACATAGTTATTGACCGCCTGTACCTGCTCGGCTTTTGTGGCGGCGGAAAAGATGACCGCACGCTGCACGCCCGCCTCATCCATCCGCGCCAGCAGATCAGAGACAATGCCCTTTCCCTGCCACTTGAATTGATAAAAATCCTGCAGTGTGTCAATGACTTTTTCTACGATATGATCCGGAAAAACGTGGGCGTGGGTATCAAAATATTGCATGGGAAGGCTCAGGATGTATTACTTCTTCTGTACTGCGGGGAGCGGCTTTTCCTGTACGGAATAGATCTTCCAGGCGCCCTTGACTTTTTTGAAGGTGACGATTGCATCGCCGCCGCCTCCGAGGGGGCTGTCCACAAAGATCGCCGCCACAGCGGTATCACCATCGATCTTCAGGCTTTTATATTTGAGGCTGTTGACCATACCCAGCACAGCCATTTGTGCCATAGAACACTGCATCCGGACGGCTCTCTGCATTGCCTGATAGGTCTTTTTTTTCTGTTCATCGGGAAGTGCCACGATCCGTTTTTTCTGCTCCGGAGTCATATCACCGGACTTGACCATGATCTCCATCAGCTCATCCAGATTTTTTGCCTGTTTCATCTTGTTGAGGTCCAAAATCTTAAGATAACGGTTCGATTTCTGCATATCGGCGATCGTGTATTTTCCGTCATTCTTCTCAATAAAACCATCTTCGCACCAATATGACCAGACTTTTTGGAAATCCAGTTGTGCAAATGCCGTCAACGCATCCGGGATCACTTTTTTGACTGCGGCATCTTCCTGTGCAGAAAGAACGGCAGTAGCCAGCATCAGAGACATTACAGCCAGAAGAGACATCACTTTTTTCATCATTTTTCAAAATTCCTTTCTTTGACCGGGGTGGTCGTTTCAACAACTCCGGCAGGCACCGGAGGTACGGTATTTTCTGTATCGGCAGGGATGATTTCCGAGCCATCGTCGATCTTTGTGATCTTCCATTCCTTGCCAAACCGTTTCAGCGTAAACCGGTACGGAACCGGCTCGGAACGGCGCTGTGACGGCACGAATACCGCAGATACAGCGGCATCTTCCCCCACAACATCGATTGTGTCATAACGGATCTGCGTTGAAGTTCCGTGCTGCCGTTTCCCGACTGCCCGGTAAACAGCAGAAGGGTCGGAAAACGGGATCATTTTTCCGTTCCGGATCAGGACACCTTCTTCCGCGCAACAGGCCAGTGCCTGATCAAGCCGGAACTCGCAGAGTGCTTTTTCCCAATCCTCAATGACCCGCTTGATCCGGGAGCGGGTCGTCATCTGAAGCAATCCCAGCGTAATGGAAAGGATCACCAGCAGAACGATCGCAGAGATCAGCAGTTTGGAAAAGTTTTTCAGCATCAGTCAATGATCACTTTCCAACGGAGGAACTGGCGTTCCGGTTCCAGCTCGTTCAGGAAGTAGATATTGTAGGCACCCTCCCCGTCTTTACTGCGGGAGAGTTCCGCAGAAAGGAAGGAGTAGAACGGACCGCCGTAATGGACGCTTTCGATTCCGATGAAGTGCTCACCTTTTCCAAGGATCTCATGGAGCGGGACCCGGGGCGAGACCACATCCGGCCAGATGTAATCTTCTGCGGGCGGTTCGTCAAGCACAAAACCTTTCTGCGAGATCCAGCCGAGCCGTTTTTTATTGCCATCCGCATCAAATTCCACCAGCGCCATGGCGTTATAATAGAGGTCATAGATCATGGAGAATTCGTAGGAAAGATTGGTATTCGGCACGGTCAGGCTCAACCAGATTTCCTTCTGCGGTTCCGGTTCGTAACGCAGTTTTTTCTGTTCGGCAAGATAGTTCAGATAGCGCATATTCTCTGCGGTATATGCGGGATACGGTTTTTCAAAGTCGGCGATCGCAGCGGAGCAATCTTCCGTTTCAAAGAGGATCGCACCCACATCCCATTTTCCAAGCTCAAATTCGTAGGTATTGCCGCTGACTTCCACCGCCTTGCCGGGAGCTGTTTCCGTCGGCATGAGCTGGTACATCTTTTTGCCCGCGAGATCGAACCCGCAAAGGTCTTTGTTCAGCGTGCAGGTGATACGCTGCGCGTTATCCGCAAAATTGGAGATGATGAGGATCGCCCGCTTCTGATCTTTGCTGACCATCAGGTAGTGACCGGTATCCGGACTTGCGGAGAACACACCGGAGCTGTTGTAATCGTTCAGCACGGTCACATTACGCTCGTTCCGGAAGAACCGCCAGAGTTTCCAGATGGGCTTGAATGCCTTATCGTTCACGCCCGGTTCACGGGGATGTGCAAGGGAACTGGTGCGGAACTGTTCCCCCAGTGAACTGTGGGGATACTGCCCGGTCGCCGCCACAAAAGGACGCATCTTTCCGGTAGAGTAGGCAGGGAATGCACCGATCCACATCGTGCCGCAGCCGGCGGCGGACATACTGTAATATTCGTGAGCAGACCGGCTGCTGACCATGACACCGCCTTCACCTTCGCCGGAAACATAGCCGTCACTGCCTTCGCAGGCGTACCAGATGGCGGAGAACTGGGCGCCGGAGTGACCGTAGAAGATCCCGTCTTCGCCCACCCGTTCCCGCAGCCGTTCCATACGGCGCAGATAGTTCTGGAATGCCAGTCTGCCGCCGGGATACATTTCATCCGGTTCACCCGGATGGAACGGTCCGCCGTAGTCCATGTAAAGTCCGTCATAATCTTTCTTCAGCCAGCGATCGAACCACCCGCAGGCGTCGTCCACGGCGGAGACTTCGTTTCCGCGCATATAAAGAGCGATCCGGATGCCGAGGGAGTGGGCTTTTTCCACCACCCGCTGCAGTTCCTGCGGCTGGAAGGGGACGCCGTCGTTCTGAATGTTCAAGCGCCAGTTTTCGTGGATCACCAGCACATCCGTACCGGAGGCGGCGAGATTTTCCAGACATTCATCCGTGGGATAGCGCAGGTAGTTGTCAAAGTAATGGTGCATATGCAGCGGCGGTTTCTTGCGGGTACGGTCCGCCAGTTTGACGATCCAGCCGAAGGTATTGCTCCACTGGAAGAGCTGCATGGGTTTGTTGCGGCAGGGCTTGACACGCACAAATTCAAAGCTGTTCTGCATAATCCCGTCATCGGTCCAGCTCACATCTGTTGCACAATCGTCGTTATCCAGCGAGAGAGCGTTTTCTGCCTCAACAAAGGCTTCCATGTAGGCGCTTTCCCCGTGAAGATCCCGCAGATTCAGCGAGATATTGGTATGGATCGTACCTTCCGCGCGACGCCCTTCCCCCCGTGGCACGTAGCGCCCGGTCCGGAACTGCTGAATGTCCGATGCCTGAAAAACCTTAGCACGGCGGACTGCCGCCCAGTGGGCTTCTCCGGCTTCGGAGGTATCAAAATCAAACTTGATGGAAAAATCGTCCACTTCCGGCGTGTGCATATTATTCGCCACGAAAAACGCGTTCACATACGCCCGGCCGCGAGTCAGCAGGTGATAACTCATGGAAAGGCGGAAATCTTCCACCACCTTGCCGGTCTCATCCTTCCACAGGATTTCGGGATAATCCAGAATGATCTCTTTTTTCAGATCGGTACGGCGGGGAGCGCTTTTACTGAAGGGAATCAGCGTTCTGCCGTCGGTAAGACGCAGATTGATCCGGCTGAAGTTTTTACCGGCGGCATTGATCAACCTTCCGTTGAAGCCTTCCAGCGTAACTTTCGCAGGGAAACCATCGGTTCCGAACTCATAACGAATTCCATCAAAGGAGACAAAAGTTGGTTCAAACATATTTCGGGATCCTTGAGATTAAGATGTTTTTGATTGAAAACGTGCTAATATAGCGATAAAGTGTATGGAATTCAAGTAAAAAATGGATGATTTTACTGAAAGTAAAAGAAAAACAGCCTTTTCCGGAAAAGAAAAAACCCCGTTCCGTTGAGGAACAGGGTGATCTGTCTGAAAATTGGTGCCGGCGATAGGAGTCGAACCTACACGACCGTGAAGTCACTGCGACCTGAACGCAGCGCGTCTGCCATTCCGCCACGCCGGCTTACCAAGTGGAACTTTTCGTTCCGTTGTGCATTACTATATCACATTTTGGCGATTCGTCAAGTGAAAAAACAAAAAAAATCTGATTTTTTTCAAAAAAAGATTTCACTTTTGCAAAAATGGTGTTATATTGATAGCGTGTTTTAAGATGAATCATAAATAAAGAAAGACAGAATGGACAGCAAACTATGGAAATGTGCGTCCGACGGTAAAGAACACATTGCAGAACAGCTGATCAGAACAAAGTCGCTTCCCAATGCTGTCGCCCTGTACCTGGCGGCAAAAGGAATCGAGCCGAAAGACGTTGATATGTATTTCAACGCTACTTTCTCCGATTTGAGCGACCCGTTCCGGTTTCCTGGCATTGATCTCGCCGTCGAACGACTCTGGAAGGCCATCCGCGACAGAGAGCAGATCCTTATTCACGGTGACTACGACACCGACGGGATCACTGCTACTGCTCTGCTGGCATGGGTACTCGAAAAAAACGGCGGCATTGTCAGCTCGTTCCTCCCCCACCGGTTCGATGACGGCTACGGATTCACCCCCGATTCCCTCCAGAAAGCACTGGATGGCTGCGGCGGTTCCTGCGGCGTTCTCGTGACCGTGGACTGCGGGATCAACAGCGCTGAAGCAGTGGCTACCGCCCGGGCAAAAAATATCGATGTCATCATCACGGACCATCACGATCCTGCAGAGGATCTGCCGGATGCCATCGCCATCATCAACCCCAAAGTCCATACGGAAGTTGCGGATCTGCGCAACCTTTCCGGCGTGGGCGTGGCGTTCAAGCTGGCGCACGCATTTGTCCTTTACGGATGTGCGCACAATGAAGGCGATTTGCACGATGTTCTGGACTATGTGGCGCTCGGCACCATTGCGGATATCGTTCCAATCCTCGGAGAAAACCGGATCCTGGTCAAGTATGGCATGGAGATCCTGAAGAAACAGATCCGCCCCGGCGTGCGGGCGCTCATCGAAGTGGCACGGGTCCCGGCAAAGTTGCAGCCCTCGGACATCACATTCAAGCTGGCTCCCCGCATCAACGCTGCCGGCAGACTGGGCAATGCGATCACGGCGCTCCAGCTCATGACCGCAAAAAATATTGTGGACGCATACCGCTATGCCGATATGCTGGAAGGCTTCAACCAGAAGCGTCAGACGAAGGAACAGGAGATCTTCAACGAAGCCAAACGGCAGGTGGAAAGTGATCCCAACTTCTCCTCCTCTATGACCATCCTCGCCGCCGGCGATGCGTGGCATCAGGGGGTCATCGGGATCGTGGCATCCCGGTTCGCCCGTGACTACAACCGTCCGGCGATCGTCCTGACCATTCAGGGGGATGAAGCCCACGGTTCCGGCAGAAGCATCGGCGGTCTTAATATGATCCAGATCCTTTCCAAATGTTCTCACCTGCTGACCCGGTTCGGCGGTCACCCCATGGCGGTCGGTCTGGGATTGCATAAGGATAAGATCGCAGAATTCCAGAAGGAATTTGAAGCCCATGTACGGGAGGAACTGCAGCCCAAGGACCTGATTTCCAGCGTGTCCTATGACGGACTCGTGAATATCGGGGATCTGGACGATGAATTCTTCCAGTATTATGAATATCTCGGCCCCTTCGGACACAGTAATGCTCATCCGGTGTTCCGCCTCAATCAGGTGGAAGTTGTCCGTACCTACCCCATCAAACCCGGTCATACAAAAGGCTTGATGCGGGATATCTACGGAAACACCTGTGACTTTATTGCGTTCAATATGACGATCGAGCCGCGGGTCAAGTGGGATGTGGTCGCTACGCCCCAGATCAATGAGTATTACGGCGAAAAACGCCGTCAGCTCCAGATCGTGGACTTCCGCCCCTCCAATCCTTACGAGTAAGAAGGATCCATACGCCCGGGTGGTGGAATGGCAGACACATCGGACTTAAAATCCGAAGCCGAAAGGCGTGCGGGTTCGACCCCCGCTCCGGGCATTCTCTGATTCATACAGCGCACTGTAAAAGGTGCGCTTTATTTTTGCAAATAAATTTGTATGAACGCAGTTTTTGAACTATATTATGCCGAGTGTACAACAAAAGGAAAGGGAAAGAAAATGCTAAAAAAATTTTTTCTCGTGACCGTGATGATCTTCTGCACCTGCGGTGTTTCCATTGCAACAGAACAACCTTATCCGGAAACGCCTGCGGACGTAGTAAAAGCAGCCCGAAATATCAATAAACTTTCGGACCTGAAAACAACTTTGCTGTACTTTGACAAAAGTTACATTGCAGTCGATGCCAATGGCGATCTGCTAACGTATGCGGCCTGTGAGCAGGTTCCTCTCATTTGGCATCTGACAAATCAGGCATATAAAGAACACAGTCTGGAGCTGTTTATCCGGCTGCTGGAGCAGATCAACCGTGTACCGCAACTGCAAATAAGATATGCAAAACAAATGGGCAATCCAGTCACACTGCTGAATCATTTGCAGCGACTGACCCCGGAGGAAAAAACAGCCTTTGAGCAGTTCCTTGCAGAAACGGCTGTCAATTTCAATCTTGATCTGCTTTTCCGTGAAAGCACAAAATCTTTCCGGCTCCTCTCCTGTAAAACAAAGGGCGACTCTGCCACTGTCATTACAGAAGCACACAAACTTTTGCCGGGTGACACTCCGGATACAGTCAAGGTCATCGGCAGAACCACCACCACATACGAACTGAAAAAGATCCGCGGACGCTGGAAGATCGTCTCCTCAAAAGAGGAACAGCTGCTGAACGATCCGGTTTCGATCTTGAAAAAAATTGATGCTGCAAACTCTTTTCAGGATCTTGCCCGACTGATCCAATATTATGCCGCAGACTATGTGGAATATGATGATGGCAAAGAGGTGATGAACTATGCCACGCTTGAATTTGCGTGTCAGCTCGCACAGGGAAACAAACACAAAAACAGTGAGGAATACATCCGGTTTATTGCAGATTCCTTTGCCGGAGATGATTTTCAGAAACTTGCTTTTCTATTCCGGTCTTCCGTTTTCATTCCTGGTCTTGCCGATTTTCTGAAAATTGATTCCGACAGCATCAGACATGATTCCTTTTTCACTCCGGAAAACCGCCGGAAAGTTGCACAACGCCTGAAAGAGGCGCCGGCTGAAACAAAGAAAGAGCTGCAGCGTACCATCATCATGGTTTTGAGCAGGCTGGAAGAAGATGTGTTTCAATATGATATGATCTATAAAATCCAGGAGGTAAAGAGCAATGGCGACAGCGATACTGCCGTATTCACCGTTCTCAAGATCATACCGCCGCAAATGAGTGATGAAAAATTCGATAAATATCAGATCCGTTACCGTTACACACTGAAAAAAGTCGATGGCCTCTGGAAGCTCAAAAAGACGGAACAATAACACCGGGTTCACCGGAGCAGTTGCAAACGGCTTTGCAAAACAGACGAACCCGGGATGTACGCACGAATTTCCGCTCCCGGGCATTCTCTGATTCATACAGCGCACTGTAAAAGGTGCGCTTTTTCGTTTGCATTTTACAACTTGCAATATATATTATTGCATTGCAAACAAACAAAAAAAACAAAAAGGAAAAAATATGTCCAGAAAAATTATCATGCTTTTGGCTGCCGCCCTGATCGGCACTCTCGCCTTCACCACTGCCTGCAATAAAGAAGAAGAAACGAAAGCAGCTGAAAAAGCGGTACAGCAAGCAGAACAAAACACGCCTGAAATTCTCGCGAAGAAATACTTTGCGGCTATAACATTTGAAAACCTGCTGGCTTTGGAGCAGGATTGCACACCGGACTATGCAGAGTACCTGAATGGTCAGAAAATCGGTGGCTTGGAAATGTTTCCGCTCCTCAAAAAATTCTCTGCTCTCGTCAAGGTCGAGGATCCGGATGCCTTTACAACGGAATTTATCAATATCTTCAACGATGATCAGTTGTGGAAACTCATGCTCACAGCAATGGGGGCAGCAGCTCCCGGTCAGGTAAGCGAAGAAGACCTGCAGGCCCTGCGCAATATGATGCTTATTGCATTCCGGCAAATGAATACCGACCAGAAGCGAATGATGATGACAGAAATGAAAAAGGGCATCAACGACATGATGGAAAACAGAACAAAATTCTTCAAAAATGTTAAGATCACCGGTACAAAGATCGAAGGCGATACCGCAGTAGTCACTGTAGAAGCCAATGTCACGGATGAAACTGATCCTGAAGTTGCAGCACTTCTCAGAAATAAAGTCGGCTACGAACTCACACTGAAAATGATTGATGGCAAGTGGAAATATCAGACATTTAAAACAAACTTCAAGCAGTAAAAGATCAAGCCCCGGCGATCACTGGATCCCGGGGCTTTTTTGTGCCATGATCAAATGACAAAAACAGCTCAGCGGCTGTAAAGCATTTCTCTACCGCCCTTGCCGTCGTAATAATAGATCCCGGTCATTTCACCCTCGGCAGAGAATGTGAACGCATAGCCGATGGGTGCGCCGATCTTGTAATACATTTCGGTCCGCATCATGCCGTTCTCGTAGTAGGTCCGGCTCAAGCCGTAGCGCGGATTCATCTTGCCGCCGATCCTGCCGGAGAAGACTTCCGTATATTCCTTGAGGAACTCGCTGTTTTCTTCATCGTAGTAACGGCGTACCACCTGGATCGTACCGTTGGGAACTGCTTTCTTCCGCAGTTCTTTCAGCAGCGCCATGGCTTCCACATTTTTAAAGTCTTTCAGCAGCGTGGCGATCTTGAACGCATATGCCTTCTGTTCCGCAGCAGAAAGCTCTCCATACAGCACGAACCACGCCGCATGATTGCACAGGTCCGCGATCCGTTCCCCGCTGGCGACTGCCAGACCATCCTGTTTGAAGAAACAGCCTGCACGATAAGCATCGGCAGGGAATCCCTTGATCACTTCCGGGTACTTGGCGAACAGCTGTTGAAGTTCTGTCTGGAACCCTTTTGCAGGCAGGGGGGAGCCTTTGTCAAATTCCCTGTTCGCATCCGTGCGGACCCCGTGCAGGTTATAGACCTGCTGGTAGAACAGGTACTTTTCTTCATCCATACAACCGGTTAAGCACAAGGAAGATACAGCAGCTGCCGCGAGCAGCATGATCGTTTTTTTCATCTCAAAATCTCCGTTTCATTCAGGTTCAGGTTTCAGACTGGTACTCTATACGCTCTTCCGGCATTTTACAAGCGGGAAATACTGTTTTTTTCAATGTTTCCGCAAAAGGCGCATGGGACTGCGGATGATCAGTTCGTTCAGCACCCGGAACGTGGGGATCGAGCCATCCTCTTTGTACCGGGCGATCAGGAACATACTGAGACAGTAGCACGCCGCCCCGAGCAGCGAAAGCAGGTTGAACGGCATCAACCCGATCCGTTCTGCCGTATTCCATGCAGAAAAGAGCGCACTCAACTCGCCGCTGACCGAACTGGAGATCGCACCGACCAAACCCAGAAACATAAAGAAAAGCGACATGGTAATGGATTTGTTCGCTTTGCTGCCGTCGCTGGTCAGCATGGCGATTTGACCCGCCGCCAGCCCCATATTCACAAAACCGGAAAGGCAGATCGCCGGAATGGTACTGACAAATCCCGGCGGGATCTGACCCGTGGGAATATGCAGAAATGCCAACACATTCAACCAGAAATCATCGAACCAGTGATTCCCCACCAGCAGCGTCCCCCACAGAATAAACTCCAGCACTTTGCAGCCGGTGAAGATCATCACGACCGGCTTTCTTCCGTACCGGTCCGCAAACCGCCGGAAGAAGAATCCCGCAAGGATCCCGAAGACCGCACTCATGAGCATCAAAAGCTGGATGCTGAACTGGGAGAAGCCCATTTCCGCCTGAAGATAGATGAACACAAAACCGCTCATCAGCCAGTTCCCGAACATCTGGATCGAGAAAAATCCGGTCAGACGCCGGAAGTTCCGGGAACCGATCACTTCTTTCAACTGGGGCAGCAGTTTGGGACCGTCCTTCTTCGGTGACGCCTCCGGGTCCGGAATGAACGCCTGAAACAGCATGGAAAGATAGGCGGCGACCGCACCGCAAAGAATCAGGATGAAATAGGTCCGGCTCTCATGGCGTCCCAATATGTCTGCACAGTAGCCCAGCGCGATCCCGAAAAGATTGATGCAGACAACGCCGAATCCGGTGTGAAGCGCCCAGTAATGGTTGCTTTTTCCCGGCGGCGGAATATCGCTTTTCCACGCCATCACCACGGTGGTCGTCATCTGGACCGTCACATTGAACAGCCCGTAAAGGATCATGAATGCGACCACGCCGGTCACCGGTGGCAGATCCTGCCAGAACAGCGCCAAAAAACCGATCGCCCCGAAAAGCGTATATCCCAGCGTCCCGATGGTAAGCCAAAAAACCTTCCGGTTGCAATAACGGGCCTGAAGCACCGCGCCCGGCAGCTGCATCAGCAAACTGAGCTGACAAAGCGCCGTGGCGTACCCGATCTGCTGGTCCGTGAAGTTCAATGAAAGCAACAGCCCGGAAAGCAGCGATCCGGTGGATACCGAACCGAATACCGCCCAGCAGGTGACACCCAGCAGGGTCAGCGTCAGGCTGCGGTTGTATTGCTTATCAACAGCCGCCTGTGTCATATCAGTTCAATCCGATCTCAAAAGGCGTTGCGGGCAGTCCGGCACTGTTATAAAGGGAGACAACCGCCATGGGATTTTCGCTCCACGCATATCGCACGGAACACGCTGTCGGGACGGCGCTGTTCTTCACAACCACCGTATTGCCTTCCAGAACGGCTTCCGCCAACTGATATTCCCCATCCGGACCCGCCATATAGAACCCCTTGAGGACGCCGTCTTTTGCAACCAGACCTTCCGCACAGTTATCGAAGGTCAGACGCAACACGCCCGGTGCCTCGCTGCTCACACTGCGCACTTCCGGAGCTGTACCGAAGATCGGCAGACCATACGTATTTTCCAGCGCCCAGAGAGCAAGACGGGTACCAACTGTTTTCTTGTCAGCGGGATGAATATCATTGGCATCCCCCACATCAAGCGCAGAGGCGATACCGCTGTTGGGAGTGGCACGCATCGCACGGCGCTGGGAATCACGCAGATAACACCAGTTGTTATCCGCAGCATAATCTTTTTCCTGCGTGTATCCGGCAAGGGAGACCTGAATGAACGGGAATGCGCCCTGCTGCCAGTGATAACGCCAGTCACGGATCATGGTCTCCATCTGGTGCGCATAAAGTTTCGCCCGTTCCGCCGTGTGCGTGTTGGAGCAGCCCTGATACCAGATCGCACCGCGGATCCCGTAGGGAAGCAGCGGACGGATCATGCTGTCAAACAGAATCCCGAAGCTGTTGGGATTGTGGGGTCCCATATCCACATTGCAGGGGAACCCGACCACTTTCCAGTCTGCTTCCGCCTTCAGCACACAAGCGCCGTTGATGGCGATTTTTTCATCCGTTCCGGCAAGCGCCACATAGTAATTCTCACCGGACCCGGTAAATGCACCGTCATAAATGAACGAATACGCCCGGACGGCAATCACGTTTGTCCCCGCCTTCACCAGTGCGCCCGGCACCGGATAGCAACGGTGTTTATCCCAGTGATCCAGCTCAAAACCTTTGCCGGTACTGCCGATCTTTTCCCCGTTGAAGAAGGTGGTATCGTGCTTATCCACGCCGCCCAGATGCACTTCCAGATCTTTCCCTGCCCAGTGAGCAGGCAGTTCCACTTTTTTCCGGATCCAGACCACGCCGTTGCCGGAAAGTTTCTCCACCATCCAGCTGCCGGGAATGGAAAACTTTTTCCAGTTGCTGTCGTCGTAATCGAGCTGTCCCCAGCCCTGAGGCGTACCCGCATCTTCCGGACACGGAGTACAGTATTTCTTGATCAGAACTTCCTGTTCCACATTGTTCGCATTGTACATGGGCATTTCCCGGTTCATCTGCCCCCAACGGTCGGGATCGGAAAGATTTTCCATGTACTGCTGCACCTGCGCCGCCTGTTCCGGATCGTTCCGCAAGCCTTCCATACTGGTCCAGGCTTCCACAATGGTACCGCCCCAGGAACTGGAAAGAATACCAACCGGGACTTTCAGATCGTCACGCAGTCTCTTGGCAAACCACAGCGCAACCGCACTCATGGTTCGGATATTTTCCGGCGTGATCGTGGACCATTCCGGCTCCCACGCACAAATCCACTGACCGGGCTTGATTTCCGGGTGTTCATAGTCTGCCGGAAGAGCCTGCGGCGCGACCTCCCGTTCCGGCACGGCAGACGCCCGGCGCGGCACGGTAAACATACGGATCGTATCCGTATCGTGCGCCGTCTCTGCGATGAATTCCTGCATCTGCTGAACCGAGACATTGATGGGATATTCCATATTGGACTGACCGGATGCGACCCACACTTCACCGATGAGGATATCATTCACCACCGCCGACGCTCCGGTACGGGTGTTGCGGACTTCCATGCTGTACGGTCCGCCAGCCTCCTGCGGGGCGATCCGGATCAGAAAATTGCCATCGTATCCGGCAAGCCCGGTGTAGATCTTACCATTGAAAGAGACTTCCACAATGGATTCCGGGTCCGTGGTACCGAAAACAGGAACAGCGATCCGCCGCTGAAACACGGCGCCGTCAGAAAACAAGGCATTCAATTTCATAATCATAGGAGGATTCCTTACATTGGATTTTTTGCTGTGCGATAAAATATCACTCCGCAAACAAAAATCAAGTAAACATTGCGCTGAACTGTTCAGTTTCAGCACTTTTTTATCCAAAAAGGTCGTCCTGAATCAGGTCGGGGGGATTGAGGATGCTTTTCACCGGCTCAAAGGTCATCCGGTGGATGGGACACGGACCGTGCAGTCTGATCCGTTCGGTATGCAGGGGTGTACAATAGCCTTTGTGGACCTCAAAGGCGTAGTCCGGGTACTGTTCGGCGGCGGCTTCGATCCAGAGGTCACGGGTCGTTTTCGCAAGGATACTCGCCGCCGCAATGGAGGCGGATTTGGCATCGCCCTTGACAATGGACCGGGAAGGAAGATGCAGCCCCTTGACCGGATTGCCATCAATCAAGGCGAAGTCCGCTTCTCTGATCCCCTCCAGCGCAAGACGCATAGCTTTCCAGGTCGCCTGCAGAATGTTGATGGAATCGATCTCCTCCGCATGGACCTGACCGATGGCGTACAGGATCGAGGGATCGTTCATCAGCAGTTTCCGCAGCTCCATACGCTTTTTGGGCGTGAGCTTCTTGGAATCATTGATTCCTTCCGGAATCCGTGTCCGGTCCGTAAAGACAACAGCCGCCGCGACCACCGGTCCGGCACAGCAGCCGCGCCCGGCTTCATCCACCCCCGCTACGAAAGTATACCCCGCTGCGCTTGCTTCTTTCTCAAAGTCAAGCATAGGAGTATCGGCGGGCAGGAAAGAGGGATCTGTTTTGGTGGTCTTCGTCATAACAAAGAAAAACGCCGCCGCACGGTGAGGTGCCACGGCGTTTCTGTAAGCTTTGAAACTCTGCAAAAATTATTTCGCAGCGTCTTTGCCAAAGTACTTCTGTTCTTTGACGCGGGCAGCCTTACCGATTTTGTCGCGCAGGTAGTAGAGTTTCGCGCGGCGGACGCTGCCTTTGCGATCGACAGTGATGCTGTCGACGCGGGGGGAGTGCAGCGGGAAGATCTTTTCGACGCCGTAGCCGAAGGAAACACGGCGGACGGTGAAGGTTTCGCGGATACCGCTGTTCTTGCGGGCGATGACCACGCCGGTGAATTTCTGGATACGTTCGGTGGAACCTTCCACGATCTTGGTGGAGACGGTCACAGTGTCGCCGACCTTGAAGTCAGTGACAGATTCCTTGCACTGCTGCTTTTCGATTTTGTCAATCACGTTCATTGTATGAACCTCCGTTAAATATGTTCTAATTTTTTTATTTTACTCGATCAGATCAGGCCGTTCTGCAAGCGTGATCCGCATTGCTTCAGCCCTCCGCCACTTCGCTATCTTTTCATGATCACCGGAAAGCAGGACATCCGGCACTTTCAACCCGTTGAATTCGGGTGGTCGTGTGTACTGTGGATATTCCAGAAGCCCGCTTTCAAAGGATTCATCCTCCCCGGAAGCGTCGTCGCCGAGCGCACCCGGCAGCAGTCTTACCACTGCATCCGTCATCACCATCGCCGCAAGGTTTCCACTCGTCAGGATGTAATCCCCGATGGAAACTTCCCGGTCGACCAGCAACTGGCGTACCCGTTCATCCACACCTTCATAATGTCCGCAGATGATCACCAGATGAGTCTTACCCGCCAGTTCACGCGCCATTTTCTGGTCGAACTTCTTTCCGCGGGGACCCGTCAGGATCACCATTGTATCCGGTCTTTTCAAAGAGAGCACCGCTTCCGAAAGCACACCTGCCTTCATCAGCATTCCCGGACCGCCTCCGTATGGCACATCGTCCACCGTCTGGTGCCGGTCATGGGTGAAATCCCTCAGGTTGATCGCATTGATCTCCACCAGATTCTTTTCCCGCGCCCGTCCCACTATACTCGAATTCAGGGGGCCGAAAAAGATTTCGGGGAACAAAGTCACAATATCAATGCGAAGCGACACGTCAGGCTTTCACCTCTTCTTCGTCGTCCATCACTTCGACCATCACCCGATCCTGCAGTCTGCCGGCAGCACCGGCAACCAGAGAACGCAGAGCCATGATCGTTTTGCCTTTCTTACCGATGATCTTGCCACGGTCACCGGGACGGCAGACGATCTTGATCATCTTACCTTCCTTGACCGATTCACTGGAAACGGCAACATCTTCCGGATAATCGACAAGTGCTTTCACGACGTAGTTTACAAAACCTTCGAGATCCCGAAGTTTTGCACTCTGTTCTTCCGGGGAGGCTTTCGGCGCGCGCGCCTTTTTGCCGCCGTTATCCTTGCGATCAGAACAGCAACACGGCTTTTCAGCCTTCGCCGTTTCTTCCGCTGCGGACCCGCCGAACAGTTTGGAAAAAAACGCCTTGATACCCACTGTATTTCTCCAGGTATTACAAGTTCAAGAAACGCGAAAGATTATTCAGCGTCTTTCTTGAAATTCTTTTTCTTGGTGTAGGGATCAGCCTGACCGGCGACTTTGGAAGTACCGGCTTTGGCGCGTGCGTAGATGTCCTGGACCGTTTCGCTCATCTGAGCGCCCTGGGAGACCCAGTATTCCAGTCTTTCGCTGTTCAGTTTTTCATCGCTGTGCTTGGGATCGTAGTAGCCGAGTTCTTCGACCATTTTGCCATCGCGCTGTTTACGGATATCGCAAACAACGATTCTGAAGCTGCCCCAGTTCTTACCGCCTGTTCTTTTCAATCTGATTCTGACCATTTTTTGGTGTTCCTTCATTCCCGGTTCTGCCGGTTTTCTACTGTATTTCAGCGCACATTGCGCCTTTGCTTACATACCAATCCCGCACACTCACATAAGTGCAAGGGAACAATAATATACCACAAACATTTGATTTTTCAAACCCTGAAACGGAATTTTTGCTATTTTTTTGCAAACATTCCCGGTGCTACGAACTTTACAGCCTTGCAAATCTCTGCCTGCGCCACTTCATTGATCTTCCGGATCATAGCATCCCGGACTGCCGGAGTATCGAACGCCATCCGGTACGCCGGGTGCTTCAGTTCCAGCAGCAATGTTGTCCCATCGAACCGGATCGGCGTCAGCCGTTTGGCTCCCGCTTCCCCCACGATCATCTGCCAGTTGGCAGTGACAGATTCCATAGCACGGACCCACGGAGGGACCAGCTTCTTTGTCAGGCGGTCCAGTACATCGCACAGATTTTCCGGTTTCGGCAGATGTTTTGCCACTGCGCCGGGTGCATCACTGCCATACCATTCTTCCAGAAGGGAGCTGTACTTTTTCCGTTTTTTTCTGTCAAAGCAGAGCGTCTGTGGTTCTTTTGCGTCTTCAGCCGCCACGCTATCTTCCTCCCCCTATATTGATCCCCAATGGCGATATGGGCAGCAGGATCATGTACCCGCAGAACTTGAGGATCCCCAATCCACCCATACCAAGATGCTTCAAGCCGGGTCTCCACAATCCCCACGGGGCAAGAAGCGTACATTCAAGCACGCCGACCGGGATCAGGAATACATACAGGAGTTCCTTCCCGGCGACAAGCATATGTTTTCCCATATTCGCCAGCCCCCGGATCACATAAGGAGCCGCAATTTTTGCCGCCTGGATCGCCACCGGTGCCAACAGAACTGCCGCCGTCACAGAGCCTTCCGCCTCGTATTGAGGCGCCATATAGAATGTCACTGACAACAAAAGTGTCAGGATCAGCAGATTCTTTTTCGTAAAGATCATATCCTCCAGAGTCCTTTCTCAATCATCCAGTTTTTCATCCGTGATGACCGGTTCAATATTTTTCCGATAAAGCGCATATTCCACAGAATCCACCAGAGCCTCCCAGGACGCCTGAATAATGTTATCATCCAGTCCAACCGTTCCCCAGGTATTGCGTCCGTCCGTGCTGTCGATCAATACACGGGTACGGGCGGCGGTGCCATTGACGCCATCCAGGATCCGCACTTTGAAGTCTGCCAGCGCGATTTCCTTGATCTCCGGATAAAACCGTTCCAGCGATTTCCGGAGCGCCAGGTCCAGCGCATTGACCGGACCATCCCCTTCGGCAGCGGTCAGTTCACTGATGCCGTTCACACTGACTTTGACCGTTGCTTCCGAGATCGTCCGCCCGTCATGATGGCGTTTTTCAATGATGACCCGGAAGCCCTCCAGTTTGAAGTAATGTCCCCATTTTCCAAAGAGTTTATGAAGCAGCACCGCAAACGAGGCATCCGCTGCTTCGTATTCGTAACCGGCATTCTCCCGTTCTTTCAGGACTGCCAGTAATTTGCCGAGATCGTCCGATTTTTTCAGATCGAATCCCAACTCCGCCGCCTTCATCACCAGATTGCTCTTGCCGGAAAGATCCGAAACAAGGATCCGGCGTCCGTTCCCCACAGCTTCCGGCGGCACGTGTTCAAAAGTGCGCGGATCCTTCTGAACCGCATTGACGTGCATCCCGCCCTTGTGAGCAAAAGCGCTGTCACCCACAAACGGGGCGCGACGGTTGTGCCGTACATTGGCAAGGTCATCCACAAAACTGCTGACGCTTTTCAGTTCCGCCAGTTTACCTTCCGGCAGACAGCTGAAGTCCGTTTTCAGTTCCAGATTGGCAATGATGGAGGAAAGGTTTGCGTTGCCGCACCGTTCCCCGTAGCCATTGATCGTACCCTGTACCTGTCCGCATCCGGCACGCACACCCATAATGGAATTGGCGACCGCCAGATCGCCGTCGTTGTGAGTATGGATACCAAGCCGGATCTCCGGCGGAAATGCAGCCCGGACCGATTCACAGATCCGGAACACATCCACCGGCATGGTCCCGCCATTGGTATCGCACAAAGTCAGAGTCACAGCTCCGCCGTCAGCGGCGGCACGGAGAACAGCCAGAGCATAATCCGGATCATCTTTATAGCCGTCAAAAAAATGTTCTGCATCAAAGATGACTTCCCTGCCCTGCTGCGCAAGAAACGCACAGGATTCCCGGATCATGGCAAGATTTTCTTCCGGAGTGGTCTTCAGCACATGATCCACGTGCAGGAGCCACGTTTTTCCGAAGATCGCCACGGCGGGCGTTCCGGCGGCAATCAGCTTCTGCAGGTTTTCGTCCTGCTCTGCCGCCAGTCCGGCGCGGCGTGTACTGCCGAATGCGGTCAGTTTTGCGAACTGCCAGTCCATACGGCTTGCCGCGGCAAAAAATTCTGCATCACGGGGATTGGATCCGGGCCAGCCGCCTTCGATGTAGGCAACGCCCAGTTTATCCAGTTTCTGTGCGATCCGCAGTTTATCCTGCACAGAGAAACTGATCCCCTCCCCCTGCGCGCCGTCGCGGAGGGTGGTATCGTAGATCTGAATCTTTGTGCAGGTCCGGTTCATATGATTCCTTATGCAAAGAGGGCATCGTGGTTCAACAGACGCATACCTTCTGCATTGGCAAGTTTGCTCACTGCAGTATCCGGATCATCGAAACGGAAAATCAGGATCGCTTTGCTGTTGGGACCGGCAAAAGCGTACATATATTCCACATTCAGATCCGTGCCGTCCAGCATGGCAAGAATATTGGAAAGGCTGCCAGCTTCGTGAGTGACTTCGATCGCCACCACATCGGTCACGCGGACTGCAAAGTTGTTCTTTTCCAGCAGTTCTTTTGCCTGTTCCCAATCCTTGATGATCAGGCGCAGAACGCCGAAGAACTTGGTATCCGCCAGCGTGAGAGATGCGATATTGATCCCGGCATCCGCCAGCAGTTTGCAGGGGGCGGTCATGGCGCCGGGCTTGTTTTCGATAAAGAGGGAAAGCTGTTTGATCTTCATAGTCGTATATCCTTTCCGGTTCAGAGTCCTTCGTTCAGATCGCGTTTATCGATCACACGTTTTGCCTTGCCTTCGCTGCGGGGGATGGAGTTGGGAGCCATCATACGCACAAAGACGCGGATCCCCAGCGTGTGTTCGATCGCCTGGGAGATGCGGTTCTTCACTTCTTCCATACCACTGACCGTATCCTTGAACAGGGAGTCGTTCACTTCAATGTCAACTTCCACGTTGTCCAGACCGTGGCTGCGGGTCAGCACGATCTGATAGACCGGCAGCACTTCTTCCACCTTCATAATGGCAGCTTCGATCTGGGACGGGAACACGTTGACGCCGCGGATGATGAACATATCGTCACTTCTTCTGGCGATCTTGGCGATCCGGCGGATCGTTCTGCCGCAGGCGCAGGGTTCGGTAATGATCTTGGAAATATCGCGCGTTCTGTAACGCAGCATGGGCATGGCGTCCTTGCTCAATGTGGAGAGGACAAGTTCCCCTTCTTCGCCGTCCGGCAGCACTTCGCCGGTCTGCGGGTCGATGATTTCCGGGTAGAACAGGTCTTCAAAGATGTGCAGACCTTCCCCGCAGCCGCAGCTGCAGCCCACACCGGGACCGGTGATTTCGGAAAGTCCGTAAATATCGTACGCCTTGATGCCCGCTTTCTTTTCGATGTGAGCGCGCATTTCTTCGGTCCAGGGTTCCGCGCCGAACACACCAACCCGGATGGGCAGTTCACGCATATCGATCCCCATACGGTCCGCCACTTCCAGCAGATGCGTGAAATAGCTGGGCGTACAGGCAATACAGGTCACGCCGAAGTCCTTGATCAGCATAACCTGCCGTTCCGTGTTCCCGCCGGAGGCAGGCACAACGGTGGCACCCAGTTTTTCCAGACCGTAGTGAGCACCGAGACCGCCGGTGAAGAGACCGTAGCCGTAGGAGACCTGTGCAATATCGCCTTCCCGGACACCGCAGGCGGCAAAGCAGCGTGCCACCGCATAGGACCAGTCTTCGATGTCTTCTTTCGTGTAGCCGACAACGATAGGCTTACCGGTCGTACCGCTGGAAGCGTGCAGACGGACCACATCTTTCATAGGGCTGGCAAAAAGTCCGTAGGGATAGGTATCGCGCAGGTCAGACTTCATGGTAAAGGGCAGTTTGCAGATGTCATCAATGCTCTTGATGTCCTCCGGCTTCACGCCGCGTTCATCCATTCTCTGACGGAACAGAGGGACGTTTTTATAGGAGATGTCCACCATGTGCTGGAGGTTTTCGGTCTGGATCATACGCAGCCGTTCACGGGGCATGAAGTCCATAGCACTGACAGGGTGGGAGAACTGACCGCAGGTCGTACTCATTTTCGTGTTTCCTTTTCCTTTGATTGTTCTATTTTTCTTGCGGTTTCCCGTCTCACTTTGCTTCAAAGGCGCGGCGGAAAGCTGTAATATTTTCTTCTGCGACCGTTCCGGAGAAGTTCTCGCGGATCAGGTCGATCCAAAGCTCTTCCGGAAATGCCAGATAACGGTTCAGCACACCCAGCATGGCAATATTCATCATGCGGGAGGCGCGGTACTCTTCCGGGATGTCTTCATCACGGATGATCACAGTGTTTTCGTTCAGGAACGCGGCACAGACTTCGATCTGGTCGGCGGAAACGGCGATCATATAATCCGCTTCGCCCGCCGGGATCATGGGGCTTGCCACTTTTTCACCGAACCGGACATCACTGGAAACAGAACCGCCGCGCTGACTCATGCCGTGCAGTTCGCTTTTCTTCACATCGCAGCCCATCCGGAATGCGGCTTCCGTCAACATATCCGAGGCACGGATGATCCCCTGACCACCGATCCCCGCAAACATCACATTGGTAACTTTTCCGTTTTTCATTTTGCACCGCCTTTCTTGGCAAGTTTCTTCATTTCAAGGATGCACGGACGGCGCACAATGATCACGCTCACATCGTTGGATGCCAGACGTGTCTTCACCAGTTCGGCGTACTTTTCATTTTCCGTCACCGGATCGATCACATCCACGTTATCCACACCCAGAGACCTGCAGAGGTCTTCCAGCACGATCCGGGGTGCGTCTTCCAGCTTCATATTTCTGCCGGTGGCGGCGTGTTCCTGGAACCCGGTCATCGCCGTGGTGGAGTTATCCAGAATGAAGACAAGATGTCCGGTGGCGGGGCGGTTGTAAACCATTTCCACGATCCCGGTGATGCCGCTGTGCATGAACGTGCTGTCGCCGATCACACTCACGACCCGGCGGGAGGTTTCTTCGTCGAACGCGCGGCGCATCCCCAGCGCCATACCGATGCTGGCGCCCATACAGAGGGAGAAGTGCATGGCATTGAACGGGGGCAGTACACCCAGCGTGTAGCAGCCGATGTCACCGGCAACAATGCAGTTCAGATCCCGGAGCAGTTCAAACGTCTTCCGGTGGGGGCAGCCCGGACAGAGTGCAGGCGGGCGGCCGGGAGCGGCTGCGGCTTCCGGTTCGGAATCGTTGGCGAGGAGCTTTTTCACGCGGGAAACGCTCAGTTCGCCGAATTCAAAGATCTCCGCTTTCGGCATCACATCCACACCGAGAAGACGGATATTTTCTTCCAGGAAGCGGGTCCCTTCTTCCACAACCACAACTTTTTTCACGGTCGCAGCAAAATCTTTGATCAATTTTGCCGGCAGAGGCCAGGTCATACCCAGTTTCAACACCTTCGCTTCCGGAGCAGCTTCCAGCGAGTGGTAATATGCCACGCCGGAAGTGATGATCCCCAGTTCGCCTTCCGCCGCACCACCGATCCGGTTCAGACCTTCGCTGACATCGTTCCAGGCAGCAAGATCGTTCATTTTCTGCACCAGACGGACGTGTGCCGGTTTTGCATTGGCGGGAACCATGACCCGTTCTTTCACGTTGGGCGTGAAAGCGGGAACTGCAGGCTGTTCCGCTGCTTTCCAGCGGTTCACGATCCCGCGGGAGTGGCAGACACGGGTGGTCATACGCAGCAGCACGGGCTGATGGAATTTTTCAGAGATCTCGTAAGCACGGATCGTAAAGTCATAAGCTTCCTGACTGTCGGAAGGTTCCAGCATAGGCATCTGGGCAAACTTCGCATAGTTGCGGTTGTCCTGTTCGTTCTGGCTGGATGCCATACCGGGGTCATCAGCGGAGACAAGGATCATACCGCCGGTCACGCCGGTGTAAGTGAGGGTAAAGAGGGGGTCCGCCGCCACATTCACACCCACGTGTTTCATCGTCACAATACTTCTTGCGCCGGCAAGAGCAGTTCCTGCGCCCACTTCCAGAGCGACTTTTTCGTTGGGAGCCCATTCTGCATTGCCGCCGATGGCGGACAGCGTTTCAAGGATCTCGGTAGAGGGGGTGCCGGGATACCCCACACCCGTACGGACGGCGCAATCAAACGCCGCATGAGCCACGGCTTCGTCGCCGCTGAGGATCAATTTGTTTTCTGCCATATTCTTACCTGTTTTCCGGTTATGATTTATGTTTATAAAAACATAATGTAACATAACCGTGGCAATTTTCAATCAGAAAACACAGGGAATATCAGAAAAAATAACGACATTTTTGCGAAAAAACTGCTGTTTTTCAGCGTTCGATCACAAAAACACAGTTGGAACAGAAAAGATTAGGCCAGATTTTTCCCAAAAACGGCAGGAAGTCGCCCTTGTTGGAAAGGGGGATTTCTTTGATGACACGGATCTTCAATTCCTTGAAAAGATTGCGCAGGTCCGCAATCGTGCCGGGGTGGATGGTCTGGTTGTTATACCACGGACGGGGCAGATTCCGGTTCACCGGCATATTTCCGAAGATCAGAGGGATCCGGTTATTGATATGACCGAAGTTCATAAACGAAATAATGCCGCATTTACCGATCCGCAGCATCTCCTGCAGAAGCAGGTCCGGACGCCGCACGGACTGCAGCGTACGGGAGAGCAGCACAAAATCGTAGGTATTGTCAGCGAACTCACCCAAATCCGCATCCAGGTCGCCCTGAATGACTGGCACACCACGCTCAATGCACTGCATCAGTTTCTGCTGATCCAGTTCCACGCCGGCTACTTTTGCCTGTTTCTGCTCCTTGAGAACTTTGAGCAGTCTGCCGGAACCGCAGCCCAGGTCAAGAATACGGGATCCGGCAGGGATCATATCCCGGATCGTCTGAAGGTCGTGGCGTTCCAGCAGCAGTTCATCGGTATTGTTGTAATGTCGGATACTCATTGTTCTGTCAGCTCCTTGTAGCGGTTGATCAGGAAGTTGCGGATCATATCGCCCAGCGTTTCCGTTTCCAGCAGAAACGCATCGTGTCCGTAACTGGAGATGATGTTGCTGTATGTGACATCCGTTCCGTTCTGCAGCAGGGAGCGCACCAGCTTCCAGCTCTGATACGGCGGAAACAGCCAGTCACTGGAGAAGGAAACCACCAGGAAGGGGAACTTCGACACGGAAAGAGCTTTTGTCAGGTCCCCGTCAGCGGCATCGGCAATATCAAAATAGTCGATTGCCCGTGTGATGTACAGATAGGAATTGGCATCGAACCGCTCCACGAACCGTGATCCCTGATAGTTGAGGTAACTCTCCACCTGAAAATCCTTGGAGAAGTCAAAGGAATATTCATCCGAATTCTGAAGCATACGCCCGAACTTACGCTGCATGGATTCATCGCTGAGATAGGTGATGTGGGCGATCATACGGGCAATGGCAAGTCCGCGCTGCGGCTGCGTCACATAGTCCCCGTTGTAGAACGTGGGGTCTGTCATAATCGCTTCACGGGCGACCCAGTTGAAGGAAATAGACTGAGTCGAGATCTGGGGAGAAGTGGCGATCGCCAGGATCGCATTGGTGCAGTCGGGATAATCCACTGCCCATTTGAGTGCCAGCATCCCCCCCATGGAACCGCCGGCTACCGCCATCCATTTATCAATACCGAGGTGATCCATAAGCCGCTTCTGGGCGCGAACCATATCCCCGATCGTAATTACGGGAAAATCAAGATGATACGGTTTTCCGGTATCGGGATTGACGCTGCCCGGTCCGGTAGAGCCGGAACAGCCGCCGATAATATTGCTGCAAACGATGAAATAGCGGTCTGTATCGAAAGGTTTTCCGGGACCCACCATATCATCCCACCAACCGGACTTCTTATCTTCGGGCGTATGTCTTCCGGCAAGATGTGCATCCCCGGTCAGGGCGTGTTCCACCAGAATGGCGTTATCTTTTGCGGGAGAAAGAGTACCGTAAGTCTCGTAGCGGATCACCACATTTTTCAGGCGTTTCCCGCAATCCAGCCGCAGAGCTGTCTCCTCGGTCTCCCCGAAGGTAAAATCATGCCAGGCAACGATCCCTACGGATCCTTCATTCTGTTTCTGCGTTGTCGTCATATTTTTCACCTCGAATTCTGATAGAAAAGCGGCAGTACCCTGAGTGCAGGCACTGCCGCGGAAATCAACATTATAAACTGAAAATGAAAAAGATCAGTTCATAGGCTTCAATCCAAAGTCCTGCCGCTGAGTGCTTTGAGCGCACCCAGATATTTTTCTCTGGTCTTGGCAACAATGTCGCACGGCAGTGCCGGAGCCGGGGGAGTCTTATCCCAATCCAGGCTTTCCAGATAGTCGCGGACAAACTGTTTATCCAGGCTCGGCGGGTTGGTACCGACCACATACTCATCCTTGGGCCAGAAGCGGCTGGAGTCCGGAGTCAGGACTTCGTCAATGAGCGTGATTTCGCCATCGACTTCGCCGAACTCGAACTTGGTATCAGCCAGCAGGATCCCGCATTTTTCTGCGTGATTTGCTGCATCTTTGTAGATCCGCAGGGAGAAATCCGCCAGATTCTGGGCTTTTTCTTCCCCGACGATCTTCTGAGCTTCTTCAAAGGTCACGTTCTCATCGTGTCCTTCTTCCGCCTTGGTGGAGGGAGTGAACAGGGGTTTATCCAGCTTGGATGCCAGTTCGTAATCGCCGTGCAGTTTATAGCCGCCCACCGTTCCACTCTTCTGGTATTCCTTCCAACCGCTGCCAACGATATAACCGCGGACAATACATTCCAGCGGAATCGTTTTCGCCTTCTTCACGATCATGGATCTGCCGCCCAGATCTTTTTTATACGGTGCGAGGAACTTGGGGAAGTCTTCCACATCCGTATAAAGAAGGTGATTGGGCGCCCATGAAAGGTAGTCGAACCAGAAAAGGCTCATTGCGGTAAGCACTTTGCCCTTATCGGGAATCCCGTTGGGCATCACGCAGTCAAATGCACTGATGCGGTCGGTTGCGACAAAAAGAAGCGTATCACCCAGATCGTAAACGTCACGGACTTTCCCTCTGTGAGGGGCGGGTAAGCCGGGAAGTTCTGTCTCAAGAAGAGCCCCGTTCGAGTCGTATTTCATGGTCAGACGCAATGTCCTTTTGTTATGCGATCGAGAGGATTCTGACTTTGGTCAGTTCCTGGCGATGGCCTTTGCGTTTACGGTAACCTTTGCGGCGTTTCATCTTGAACGCGATCAGCTTGGGACCGCGGAACTGATCGATGATTTCAGCTTCGACCTTGGCACCTTCGATGACCGGGGTACCGACTTTGATCTCTGCGCCTTCGCCCATTGCGAGGACCTGAGAGAATGTAACTTTCGTGCCGATTTCGCCGGCGAGTCTTTCCACTGCGACGACGTCTTTTTCCTGCACTTTGAACTGTTTGCCGCCTGTTGCGATGACTGCGTACATGTTTGTGCTCCTTATGCTTTATGTTTCAACTTGTTTTGTTCTTTTCCAAAAGAAGGATTCTGTTAATATATCATCATTTTTCAAAACTGCAAACTTTTTTCAGAAAAAAATCTGCAGTTTCTTGCATTTTTCTGCAATTACCGGATCTTTTCCACATTCTGACGCATCTCTTTCGGGACCGGATGGGTGCCGTCCGTGGCACTGAGACGAAGCCGCCAGGGGAAGTCTTCCCCGGTCATTCTGCCGGTTCCGAACAATTCCAACTGTGCATTGGTCGCAACCCGCCAGGTCATCCGGATCTGACCGTATTTTTTACCGAAATATTTAATCTTCACATCCGGCTGGGTGGTACGGATCAATTTTTTCTGCTCCGGCTTCAAGGGCAGTTTTTTGGATTTTGAAACAAAATTGCGGGCATGAGCGGTAAGGACTCTCAGTTCGGCAGGGGAAAGCATATCGCTCTGCTGCGGCTGAAAATTATAGTCCGGTATAAAGTTCTTATCGGAACTGCAGCCGCCCGCGGACAGCAGCAGAAACACTGCAAAGAAAGCGATCACGATTTTTTCCATAGCAAAAAACTCCTCAAGTTATAACATTATCATTTTACTTTAGCACCGGAAAGGATCTTTGTCAAATCCGGATCTTTCAGAATTTTCCGGAAAGCATCACGGACCGTCAGGGGCAGATCCCGGCGTTTTACCGTTCCGGATTCTGCAATCGATTTGAGAACGGGAAATCTTCCGCCTGCCCCACTGACAGCATAGGAACCGAACGCAACTGTATATATATCCTTTTTCTCCGAACAGTTGCGATACAGGGCGAGCCGGGCTTTTGCAGCATGACCGGTGAGATCCTCCTGTTCACGCACAATAGCTGCCAGTTCATCCGGCGTCACAGTCAGCACCGTGATGAAATTTTCAAAGGGGATCATACGGTAAAGGTCATACTCCCGTACAATTCCGCTCCGGGAATAGGAAGAATAGGAGGAACTGAAGGCAAGATCCGTCTTTGCATATTCAGCGATCGCCCTTGCACAAAGGGGCGCCAGCGTTCCGCAATTCTTGAGATTTTTCACCGGAGTCAGCTCAAAACCTTCCGGAAGCACCGTCAGGATATTTTCTCTGCCCGCATTGGCACGGGCAATATTTTTCTGCCATTCCGCCGGCATTGCGGCAGGTTGAAAATCCCTGATCGACACCAGTTCGGATGCGACAGAAATGGTCTTCCGTTTCCCGGTATCGACCGTAATACGGATCAAAGCGGCATCTTTTGCGTGTGCTGCGGGCTGGACTAGCCACACGCCGGGATAAATGTATTTCCCCGGAACGGTCTGGTGTGTATGACCAGCCAGCACAAGAGAGATCTCCGGAAATTTTTTCAGCAGGGACGCCAGCGCATAGACTTTACCGCGCTCGTTCAATCTGCCGGAAGAAAATTCGCCCAGATGAATTGCCAGGATCACCAGATCCGCTTTCGCCCGGCGGATCTCCGGCATAACTCTGGCAACGCCCTGCTCCACGGAAACGACTTCAACTCCACTCAACTGCGCGGCTGCGATCCACTGAAAAAGATAAGGTGGAACGATCCCGATCACGGCGATCCGCACGCCATTCCGCTCAAAGAGAGCCCAGCCGTCCAACGGGGTATTATGCAGTGTCAGGTTGGCGCCGAGCGTTTTTACGCCGGAAAGACGGGCGAGATTGTTCTGCAGTACTGCCGTTCCGTAGTCAAAATCATGATTCCCCGGTACAAAGACATCATACTTCGCCACATTCAGGGCGTGGATCATAGAAGCGCCATGATCGAATGTTGCTTCATAGGTCCCCTGTGTCAGATCGCCGCAGTCGATGACCAGCAGACCGGGATCAATGGATCGCTGCTGACGGATCAGGGACAGGACTTTCGGCATCTCCGGCGATCCGTGCAGATCGGTCGTCTGCAATACAGTAACAGTGCGGATCTCTGCGAAACAACAGAAAACCGCACTGAAAAAGAAGAGAATGGAGGAAATCTTCCTCACAGGCCGGTGATCACTTCACGGGATAAAGTTTCATCAGGAACGCCCGGAGCAAACCACGCACATGGTGGTCTGTATCAACCCGGTCTTTCACGCCGTTAGCAATGATCCGGAGCTGATTGAGTGCGCCGTCACAGCCGGTCACGTCGTAGGCATCGAACGCGATCTTCAGTGTCTGCTGTTTTCCGGGATCGGTGAATTTCTGGAACCAGAAGAATTTGGTACCGGGCGTCCTCTTTTCGATCTCCGCTTTGATCGTCTGGAACTGTTCCTGCGTAAGGGTCAGGACCGTGATATACTGATTGTTGTTGTGAAGGCGGAAGAAATCGTTTTCCGTCAAAGTGCCTTTTTTATCCCGCCAGGAGGCATAGTTGTGACAGAACACGCCGTCGCACGGAATCTGATCGGCAATCGCTTTGGCAAAGAGTTCGATCATGCGGTCGTTGGATGCGGGATCTTTCTTCACTCTGCCCAGCACGACGCCCTCCGGCAGCTGCGCCACGGGCTTTGCCAGAAAATCTTTCGTTGCCGCCTGATTCTTCACCCATACTTCGGGCATATCCGCTTTCGGAGCAACGCCCTTGGTGGAGAGGATCTCCGAGGTCACAGCGGTGACTTTCTTTGCTTTCGGGTCGTAGGTCAGTTTGATCTTGGCAATGCCTTTTCCGTGGGTGGGCGGCTGCACTTCCCAACAGCCGGGATGGACTTCCAGAAGCGGCACCACCCGATGCGTATGACCCGCAAGGATAAGAGAGGCTTCCGGACAGAGTTCCTGCAAAGCGCTGCTCAGTGTGTAGGACCAATTATCGTTTCCGGTGACCGATTCCATAATGGATTTGGCATCCAGGTGCGCAGCAACAATGACCACATCCGGCTTGGCGGTGCGGACTTCCGGCATGATCTTTTTCAGCGTATCCACCGGAGAGATGAGGCGGATCCCGCTGTAAAGGCTGAACCCGATCCAGTTATCGTACCGGTGGCAGAGCAGTCCGATCACTGCGATCTTCAGTCCTTTGCGCTCCAGTATAGTCCAGGAACCCAAACCTTTGGAAGGTGCTTTGGCGGGATCGGCAAACTCAATATTGGCGCCCAGCACCTTACCGGAAGTAAAGAGATCGCAGTTGCGGCGGAAAGCCTTGTTGCCGATCCGGAATTCGTGATTGCCCGGCACAAAAATATCGTACTTGAACGCATTGAGACATTCGATCATGGAAGCTCCGGCATCCGTATATGCGGAGGGAGAACCGTTGGAAAT
The DNA here is from genome assembly GCA_015061915.1 of Lentisphaerota bacterium. Lineage (GTDB taxonomy): Bacteria > Verrucomicrobiota > Lentisphaeria > Victivallales > UBA1829 > SIG77. The sequence goes on from SUVR01000002.1 coordinate 161,090, forward strand.
ATCGCCGCAATCCACGGCGATCAAATCTTTATCTGCCGTCCGCTCCTGATCGATGATCGTACCGATCTGAGCGATGGTCGCCTGTCCGTGAATATCGGTTGTGTGAAGGATCGTCAGTTCCTGTGCGGAGAGTGCAACTGCGCCCAGACACAACAGCATCGTGCAAAGTTTTTTCATCATCGTTTATGTTCCCTTCTGTTATCGGTTACTTTTCTTGTAATGCTATTATACACCGGGAATGGCGTTTTTCTTACAGGGATCTGCATCCTGATGGATCAACTGAAGGGAAAGATGTTCCACGCCGAGCAATTTTTCCACCACCGGACACTTGGCACGGAAAAGAAATGCAGTATCCCGAAACCCCATACCCTCCAGCGATTCAAAATTGCCCATCCCTTTTGCGACCACGAGATCCGCTGTCCGGTATGCGTCAAGGAACTCCCTGCTGCAACATTCCAGACACACTCCTGCCGCATAATCGCCGGTATCAACGATCCTGTAAGCCTCCAATCCGGAGGCTGCGATTTCCCGGCGGGTCACATCGTTCAATACAGGATAACCGCGTACAGCCACCGTGATTTTTTCCGCATAATGTTCAAGCAGAAACCGGTCAAACACGGATTCGCCGCAATTATCCATAATGTAAAGAATATTCTCTGCACGATCCAGACGCTGTTTCAGTTTACGGACCGCCTCCGGATCCAGTTTTTCATCAAAGGAGGCAAGGACCAGCCGTTCGGCTTCCTCCAGCGTAAGATACGGATTTGTGCCGTAATCAATGGCATTTGCTCCGATCACCAGATGAACGATCGCAGAAAACGGATCCGGCAGTGCTGCCAGTTTCGGCTGGATCCGCTCATAAAGCTGCCAGGCAAGCGCAAGCGATTTATCCTTGACTTCCTGATAAAGATCCGCCGATCCCAGTTCTTCAGAAAGGGTGTGCAGGATCTTCCGGGATTGACTGGATGGAGTCCGGGCAAAATCTGTCTGCACATATAACCGGTTCAATTTCTGCTGTATTTCCTGTCTGCGGCTTTCAGACGGCACGCAACGCTCAAGCATCACATTCACCAAACGTCCGATACAACCTTCCAGACATATCTTTTCTGTTTTCATTTTTTCTCCGTTTCCGCACCGCATCCGGGCACAGTAATATCTGTCATCTTTCCGGAAATGTCAAGTTATGAGGGCGGTTTTCCGTAAAAAAATCATAAAAAAATAAAAAAACAGCAAAAAAAATCCCTGTTCTTCATTTGATATTTTGAATTTTGAGCATTATATTATTCAGTTGCATAGATTGCTACTTTTGACAAATTTTAAGGAGATGACAGACGATGGGCATGAAAGAAACGCTGGACAAACTCATTGAAAACGCGATGATGCCGAACAATGAGATCGCTGTGAGAGATCTTCTTGAAACGATGGACAAGATCGAAATCGGGGTCCTGAAAGAGGCTGCTCCCGCATTTGATCAACTCTGCGTTTCCTGGGAAGAAGAAATCACAAAATCGGATGACAAAGCCAATATCTGCGTCCACCTTGCTGAACTTTCCATTGTCGATACTCCCTCTTTCCGCGGTCCCCTCAATGCAGCGATCCGCAAACTTCTCCCTCCGTACCTGGCAAGCGGTACCGTGATCAAAGCCATCGGTGCCAGAGATGAAAATACTTCTGCACACGATGCCGCACTGCGCCTGCGCAAACTGCAGCATCTCCGCTCCACGGCGCTGGTTTATCAGTGGGGCAACCGCCAGTGGAGCAAGATCCACGGGATCGACAATGTGACCGGAACCATTGCGGTTTCCACGCTTGACAGCGGCAGCGTCTCATCCGTTCCCATTGCAAATGCGATTTTCTCCCTGCATTTCTTCAATATGACTCCGGAAATCATGAATCTGCTTTATCCCGGCAAGACCAACTACAAGTCTTCCGCCGAATACCGCAAGGTCTTTACGGACTGCACCCTCTCTGAACTTTCCGATCAGAAACTCAAAGATGTGATCCACAGCATTATGGTCCCCACGATTATGGGCGAAGATACCTTTGAAGGCTGGTGGAAACTGGAAACGGCAAAGACCGCCGCTGCAGCCACCCGCCCCTTCTGGGAAGCACGCAGCGTGCTGGAACTTTACACGCTGATCACTGAAACGATCAAGGCAAACGGAAAAGTGGAGATCTGCGAAGAAGCCTCCCTGGTCCTGAAAAAACTCTTTGAACGCCTCCGCAAGGATATGCAGCCCAAAGATGTTGCCATGCTGACCGAATGTATTTCCGAACTTGCCGAAGCCGGCACGCCGGAAGTCATTGCAAATATGCTTGCCCCGCTCCGGGGAAAAGTCTGCTTCTGGCCGGCTGAAATTTCTGCTGAAATGCCGTTGGCTCCGCTGGAACCCTGGGGCAAACTCTCCGTTAAACTGCTTGGCGGTTTTGTAAAAGCCTCCTCCCTCCTCTATACGCAGGAGGAAATGGCACTCCTCGGTACTCTTCTCCCCCAGAAGTGCATCAGCGTTGTGTTCGCCACCCTGCCGGAACAGATCGTGCAGGAAACGATCCTCGCGCAGAAAGCTTATTCCTGCGACCTGATCCTCTGGATCTTCAAAAACCGCAATACGCTGCCCAAAAAGATCGCAACCGAAATCGATATGGCGCGCTGTATCTCTGCGCTCTCCGCAGAAGGACTCCCGAAGGAATGGGGCGCCGCTCTCCGCGACCTCAAAAAAGCTGTTTTCAGCAAGGCCGATTTCCAGAAGTACCTGATCGAAAATGCGGATGGTGACATCCCCGGTCTCTTCGGCAGCCTTCAGCGTTACCGCAACTTCCAGCCCGGTGAACGCCAGAGTGTTATGGCGATCCTTTCCCGTCAGTCCCAGGATGTCAAAGACTATCTGGAAAGTGGTGCCGGCAGCAAGCTGATGGGTGCAACTGCGAAGAATGTCGCAGAAGAAGCTCCGCTCACCTCCATTGCTTCCCACAAGAAACTGGCTGACGAACTGCACGATCTGATCTCGGTGCAGATTCCCGAAAACTCTGCGGCTGTTGCTCTGGCAAGAAGCTATGGCGACTTGCGCGAAAATGCCGAATACGACGCCGCAAAAGAACGCCGCCGGTATCTCCACCGCCGCCGTGCAGAACTGGAACGGACCCTCGGTTTCATCCAGCCCACCGACTTCAAAAACGTGGAGATCAAAGATCATGCTGTCATCGGCTCTGTGGTCACGCTGACTGCTGCGGAGGGTACAGATCAGGTCTATACCCTCCTCGGTGCGTGGGACGGTGATCCGGACAAGCGCTATATCTCCTACAAGACCAAGATCGGTGAAGCTCTGCTGGATAAGAAGATCGGCGATTCTGTGGAGATCCCCGGTGCCGGTAAGTTTACCATCAAGGCGGTCGATGCTCTGCCGGAAGATCTGCGCAAGGCTCTCGCCTGTGAAGACTGAGTAATACACGGAATATCCCAGTTCGATCGACTACCGCTCCGGCTTTCCGGAGCGGTTTTTTCTTGTAAAGGATCCCCCTGAATATGATGACTGATATTCAAGTACTGCCGGAAGGACTGCTGATTCTGACCGGCGCAGAAAACAGAACGGTCTCGCTCCGGGATCTGCTCTGCAACCGGGAACCGGTTATCAACGGGGGCAGCGGATACCTTTACTTCAGCCGTCTGGCACGGGACTTTGCCATGATCCTGATCCGGGGAGAAGAAGAACCGGATCTTTCGGCATACTCCGGCTCGCTCCCGCCGGAAATGCGCGGTGCGGTATTTGTAACGCAGGAGCTGCTGAAAACGCTGTTTCAAAAATTCTGTCAGGAGAGTGGTGGAGCGGAAGGAATCCGTGCGCTCAATCCGGCGTGGAAGGATCTGGGGAGAGTCATGTTTCATCTGGCAGAAAACAAACAGGATTCGGATGGCACAAAGCCGTTCGTCTTTCTGGCGACCTGCCAGCATAAAATCGGCGAAAACGGGCAGATCCGGCATATCCCGCTGGGATCGGCTCTGAAGACTTGGGCAGATGCTCCGAAAACGCTTCTTTCCTATCTGGAACCGGTCAAAGCTGCATCTGCTGACTCGCCCTTGCTGAAACGGCTGCTGGATGATAAAAAAATCTTCAAGCCGACCTTTTTTTCTGCGATGGATGCCTGGGAGTTTCTGCGTGACATCGAAAAATATAAAGCTGCGGGGATCGGAGTCCGTCTTGCCGGACTTTGGAACAACGGCCGCCCCAAACGTCTGAAGGTGGATATCGGACTGGATGTCACAAAAAAGCGGGGATTGCTTACATCGGAAAGTCTGGTCCGTTTCTCTGTTGGCGCCTCGCTGGGCGATCTGCAGCTGACCGAAGCGGAGCTGGCAGAGATCCTGCAAACGAAGGGCGGTCTGATCCGGATCAAAGGCGAATGGGTCGAAGCGGAAACCGAACGGGTCAAAGCGCTGCTGGAGCGTTGGGAAACAGCACGGCTGTTTGCAGGAAAATCAGAACTCTCCTTCCTGCGGGCGCTGAAACTTCTTTCCGGCGCCCGGGGGCTGGACCCGGATGAACCGCCTGCTATGGCAGACGATATTTGTGCGGTCAATGCCTCACCCGCTTTCGCCGAAGCATTGTGCGAGTTGACCGATCCCGGAAAAATGCAGATTCCGTATCTGCCGGATGATCTGAACAACATTCTGCGTCCCTATCAGAAAACCGGCGTTGCGTTCCTCTGGAATATGCTCCGCGCCGGTTTCGGTGTCTGTATGGCAGACGATATGGGGCTTGGCAAGACGCTGCAAGTCATCACGGTGCTGGAACTTTTCCGGTTGAACGGAAAACTCAAAGACCTGCCGGCACTTGCGGTGGTTCCAGCTTCTCTGCTCCAGAACTGGATGGATGAATGTCAGAAATTTACGCCCGGTCTGCGGGTAGGCAATCTTCACCCCGGCGCCCTGAGCGAAGATGAAAAACTTGCTTTGGATCAGGATCCGGAAGCATATCTGCGCCAATTCGATCTGGTCCTCATCACATACGCTCTGGTCGCCCGTCGTCCTTATCTGACAGATCTGAAATTCCCTCTGATCCTGCTGGATGAAGCGCAACAGATCAAAAATCCATCTTCCGGAGTCAGCCGTGCCGTCCGCTCTCTCCGGGGCGAGCGCCGGATCGCAATGACCGGCACGCCGGTGGAAAACTCTCTTTCCGACCTTTGGAGTATTTTCGACTTCATCTGCCCTGCCCTGCTGGGAACTCCTGCCGCCTTCCGGGCATTTGTCAAACGCATGGATGAAGTCAAACCGGTACCGGATTACACGCCTCTGCGAAAACTGGTCCGCCCCTTCATTCTCCACCGGTTGAAGACGGATAAAACGATCATTGCCGATCTGCCGGACAAGATCGAACGGAATGAACGGACCGCCCTGACACCATTCCAGGCGAAGTTCTATACCCGGACCGTAGACCGGATGAAGCATGATCTGGCAGCTGCGGACGAATCCCGCCGGAACGGTGTGGTCTTAAGCTATCTGCTCCAGTTCAAACAGATTTGCAATCACCCCTCCCAATTCTCCGGTAACGGGGAATTTGCCACGGAAAAAAGCGGAAAGATGATGCGGCTGAAAGCGCTGGCTGAAACCATTGCGCAGAACGGCGAAAAAATGCTGATATTTACACAGTTCCGGGAAATGACTGATATTCTTCACGACCAACTGACTGAAATCTTCCACCGTCCGGGGCTGATCCTGCACGGCGGAGTGCCGGTGGAACAGCGCGCCCGTCTGGTCCGGGAGTTCCAGACACCCGGCGGACCGCCGTTCTTCGTGATCTCTCTGAAAGCCGGAGGCACCGGTTTGAACCTGACAGCCGCCACATACGTGGTTCATTTTGACCGCTGGTGGAATCCGGCAGTGGAAAATCAGGCAACGGACCGTGCGTACCGGATCGGTCAGAAGAAGGCTGTGATCGTGCATAAATTTGTCACGCCCGGCACCATTGAGGAAAAGATCGAAAAACTGATCGCCGGCAAGACTTTTCTGGCAAAATCCCTGTTGGATCAGGGGGCAGTACGGCTTCTGACAGAGATGAACAACGAAGAACTGATGAATTTTGTCAAACTGGATCTCAATGCTGTGGAGGAGGAATAAAATTCAGAGATCGATCTCGATCCCGAATGTGGCAGAAAGATCTTCGGCAGAAAGATCGCTTTCCATTTCTGTTCCGGCAACGGTCTCCAGTGCAAAAAAACTTTCGGGATCGATCCCGCGCAGCGTAAAAAACAATTCCGGCTGTTCGTCCAGACGGGGCGCAATGGCATAAAGAGCGGCAGCGGCATGACGGCATAAAACAGCATCATCCAGACAATCGCAGCTTGGTTTCAGTTCACTGTACCGGGGAAAAAGCCCGAATGACGGATCGCAAATCAGCTGCATCACATCATCAGAAAGATCGCCCCGGATCAGATCGATCAGGCTGGTCAATTTTCCGGCGCAGGCATTACGCAAGGCGTTGAGCTGTTCTTCCTCCACGCCTCCGAACCGGATCTGCACCTGATACAGCCGATCCGCCACCACTTGCGCCTGCGCCCGGTTTTCGCTCAACTTCAGGTCGATCACACCCCCGTTTTTCAGCAGACTGCGTCCTGCCGGCAACCGGCTTTCGTAGTCCTGCCAATCTTCAATGGCACGACACCAGGCGCGTCCCCAGAAACTGGAGGCTATGGCTTTTCCGTGGGCCTTGACAGGCTGAAGTTCCTCCCCTTCCGCCGTCAGACGGGCTGCAATACTTTCTGCGGTCTCCCGCCGTTTTTTCACCCGCACATAAGAATCGCCGAACGGATCGTCAAACATCGTTTTATTCTTCCCGTTCCGAGCAGAAATAGACTCTGCCGTTATCCCGATCGAACACGATCTCCTTGCTGTAAACGCCGGAAATATATTCTTCTTTCCCAAAACAGCACAGACCATTTTTCACGGTTACCGTACGCATTTCCTCCGGCGCCCGGTCCATACGGGCGGCATAACGCCTGATCGTGACCGGTTCTTTGATCTCCTCCAGCTTTTCCTGGGCATACATTGCTTTGAAATGGGATTCAGAAATATCATACTCATAGATCTCACAATGGAAGGGATAGCGGTAGTAACTGACGTTTTTTGCAAGATCCGGAAGCCAGGCGACCTGCTGCACATTTTCCCCGTCTTTCGGCATAAAACGCCAGATCAGGAACCCGAACAGCCCCAGCGTCAGCACCATGCCGTAGATCAGTACATACTTCAGAAAACGGTGATTCGGATCCTCCTCCGGAATACTGCGCAGCCGCCGGTATCCGAGCAGCAGCAGCAACGGTGCAAAAAGAAACCCCACGAGACACAGCAGCAGCATTTTCACCCATCTGCCCCATATTGTCTTTGCTTCGATAATGTCCATAAGTGCCTGTGTCCCTGTTTTACCGGTTACGGATCGCCTGGATCAAGGCATTGCGCATCACATCCACCGGCGCAGCCTCATTGAACCAGATCTCATAAGACTTTGCGCCCTGATGCAGCAGCATGGCAAGCCCGTCCTGCGTGGGGATCCCCCGTTGATCCAAGGCTGCCAACAATGCTGTACGGCGATAGATCGTATCAAAATAAAACAATCCTTCCGCCGGAAAAAGATCCGGATCCACCGGTGCCGGATCTTCAGCGTGCAGACCCACACTGGTACACTGGACCGCCAGACGGGTCTGTGCCAGAAATTCAGCGGTCTTCTCCCGGTCACTGATGGCGGCGCAATCGGTCACGATCTGCGGGAAACGGCTCCGGATGGAATCGGTCAGCAGCTGTGCTTTATCCAGCGAACGGTTCAGGATCCGGATGGACCGGACACCTGCCAGCGCGCAGTGCCAGACAAGAGCCTGCACCACGCCGCCGCAACCGATAAAGCACAGATCCGTACCGGCAAGGGGCAAATCAAAGGCTTCGGCAACAGCACGTTCAAATCCGGCGCCATCGGTGGTATCCCCATCGGTCGTACCATCTGGATTGATCCGGACGGTGTTCACGCTGCCGCTTAGGGCTGCTGCATCGGAAAGACGGTCGGAAAGGCGCATTGCTGCGCCCTTATGGGGAACAGTCACATTAAACCCGGCGAGGGATTTTTTTGCAGACGTAAAAAAAGTTTCCATATCTTCCGGTGCCACCCGGATCGCAGTATATTCAGCGTCCTTTCCGGCAGCGGCAAAGGCAGCATTGTGCATTGCCGGGGAAAGGGAGTGAGCAATCGGGTCGCCGATCACAGCAAAATGTTTTCGTTCCATTACAGTTCCTCGTTCCAGAGTTCAGATTTTACGGCTATAAAGTAGCACCGGAAGTATTTTTTTCAAGCAGCAAGTGAAAATTTCCGCTTCAGAGAAACAAACAATTTACCGCAAACGAATGTCTCTGCTCTGTTTTTTTCGCAAAACTGCTTGAAAAACAATTGAACTGCATTTATATTACTGAAACAAAACCGGTTTAACCTTCAACAATGGAAAGAGGTAACGCTATGGCAGAAGTGAAGAAAACAAAAAAGGCAGCAGCAAAGACAAAAACAGTCAAACCGCTGAAAGCAGTTAAAGCCAAAGCAATACTGAGTGCTGAAGATAATCTGAAAAAACTTTCCCGTTCCAAACTGCCCATGCTCTTTGTGAAAAAACACGAAGGCAGCTGGAACCATCAGGACTGGCTGGATTTTCTGGCAGATATCAAGGCACGCGGCTATGATCCGATCAATACGGACTATGTGGGACTGATCCTGGAAGAAAAGAAAGCCCAGTATCTCGCATCCCGTTGAAGATCCTCACAAAAAGCCTGACGGCTCACCAAACGCTGCTGTTCCAACGGTTGGCGGCGTTTTTCATCATCAAAACAAAAGTAAAGATCAAAATATGTTTGAACTTGACATCACACGGGAATTTTCCGGCGCGCACTCCCTCCGGGGCTATAATGGAGACTGCAAATGCCTGCACGGGCATAACTGGATCATTCAGGTCTTTGTGCAGTCTGAAGAACTGGACGAAGTGGGAATCGCCGTCGATTTCAAAGTCCTGAAGAAGGAACTGAATTCCATTCTGGAAGAACTGGATCACAAGTACCTGAACGATCTGGAGATCTTCAAAGATTGCAATCCCACCAGCGAAAATCTTGCTCGTTATATCTACAAACGGCTCTCCGCCGCTGTAAACGACGGCAAAGCAAAAGTCTCCAAGGTGCGCGTCTGCGAATCGCTGACTTCCGGTGCATCCTACTATGAATAAGGTCCTGCCGGTCATCCTGCTGCTGATTCTGTTCTGCTGTCACAACCGAGCGGCAGAGGCGGAACAGCCCGGCGCAGATGCCTACGCAAAAGCAATGGCTCTGCTGGAAAAAGAGGATCTTGCCGGTGCACTCCCGCTCCTGACCGAAGCCGTGAAAGCGGGTCATCCGGATGCCATGGTGCAGATGGTCTATGTACTGCCGGATCTGGATAAGAAAACAAAAGTTGATCTGCTTCACAAGGCGGCAGAAAAAGGTAACGCCTTCGCACAGTTCAATCTCGGCAACTTTTACTTTCTGGACAAAAAAGACCCGGTGAAAGCAGCAGAATTTTACCGGCTTGCCTCACTTGCCGGTCACCCGAATGCCGGACTGATGTACGGACTGTGCTGTTTGCAGGGAATCGGAACAAAAAAGGATCTTGCCGCCGCACAGAAAGCATTTGAAATCGACATTGCAAAAGGCAATGCGGATGCCATGAACTATTGTGCGGTTATGCTCTGCCGTCAGGGAAAATTTGAGGAGGGGATCGCTTTGCTGGAAAAAGCAGCGAAACTCAACCACGCCCCTGCCCTCAACAATCTGGGGATCCTCGCCCGGAACGGCAACACGCAGCAAGAACGGGAAAAAGCGTTCCGGTATTTCAACCGGGCTGCCAATTTGGGCTATGTGCCGGGAAAACGGAATCTGATCATGGCATACATCACCGGCTGCGGAACGGAGATCAACTATAAAACCGCACGCCGTTTTGCCAGGATACTGGCAACCGGTAACGATGCACGCGCCATGTTCATTCTGGGCATGATGGATCTTTACGGATACGGCAAAGATGCCGATCCGGCGTCTGCATTTCAGTGGTATCTCAAATCAGCAAGTCTGGCATATGTACCTGCCATGCTTCAGGTGGCAGAAATGTTGCGTACCGGAAACGGCGTCCAGGCGGATCCCGCGGCAGCAGATCAATGGCTGCAGAAAGCAAAGGTTATGGCTCCTCCGGAAGACGACACGGAAATCCTGTCTGAAAAGGACGAGAAAGAAGCCGTAAAATGAAAAAGCAGTCCTTCTCTTACTGGTCTTTTACCGGCACGATCCTGCTTTTTCTGCTGCTCAATCTGATCCTTTCCCTGCTGCACAGCAACAACAACTTTTTTCCGGCACTGGCTGACCTGATTCCCCCGCTCATCTTCATTCTGCCGGCAGTCTTTTTCCGATCCCGGACGGCTGCCTGCATATCGGTCTTTGCAATGGCGCTCACCCTGACGATCCGGGGACTGAACTACGGGAGTTTTGTCGCCCTGAAAGAACCGCTGACTTATCCGGTATTCCGTCTCCTGAGTGAGCATACGGAACACGCCTCTCTGGCGGCGGTATTCGGGGGATTTTACTATGCAGGCGTGATTCTGCTGGCTCTGCTGACCGCTGCTCTTCTGACCGGATGGTGCATTCTTTCCTGCCGGTCGATCAAGATCCAGCCGATCACTCCCGAACGGGGCAGGATCCGTGCAGTGATCCTGTTTGTTCTCTGCGGAATCGCTGCATTTTCCGGGATCGTCAACACATCCGGAACGGGGAAAACGGCATTTTCTTATGCAGCAGACATCGCCCGCGAAAGTTACCGGGAGCACCTGCGCAGGAATCGTCCGTTCCGTTATGGATACTTCCCAGACGAAACCAATCTGAAACTTATCCGTGCCGAAATACCGGAGTTGTTGGAGCAGAACGCCCAACCGCCCGGCGACCGCTTGAAGAAATATAACCGGATCATCGTGATCGCAGTGGAATCGCTGGACCTGGACTTCATCCACGCCTTCAACTCCGCCATGCCCGCTGATGCCACGCCGTATCTGGATGAGCTGGCAGAAAAATACCCGGTCTTCCGCAACTATTTTTCCGGTGCGCAGCCCACATCCTACGCCTTCTCCTCCATGGTCCTCTCCCGGATGAATTTTGATGACGATCTGCGGCTGGGCAATATCTCGCTCAATGACGAACTGCGAAAACTGGGCTGGAAGTCGATCTATATCTCCCCGACAAACGGAAAACTTTTCGATAACAAGCGGGACTACGCCGCCACATTCTGGTTTGATGAAATGTATTTTCTGGAAGATCTGGGACAGAAAGCCGAAACAAAATGGGGGCTGACTGACGCCACGCTTCTGGACTGTGCCGCAAAGATTCTGGAGGCGGAGACAGCTGAAAAATCCATTACCTTCATCAGTACCATGGACCTGCACAATCCGTATATGCGATCCGGTCCGGCGAAAGATCAGGTGGAATCGGTGCCATTCCTTGCATCACTGCGCTGCACGGATGCAAACCTGCGGCAGTTCATTACCCGTCTCCAGCAGAATGAAAAACTCTGGAACGACCACACCCTGATCCTGCTGACAGCGGACCACTCTGCCACTCACGGAGCGAACTATACAAAACGGAGCAATTTTACGCCCGCACGAATCCCACTTTATGTGATCACAAAAGAACCGGTCAGAGATCTGCCGCGGGAAAAATATTGTTCCTCCCTCGACCTGCCGGCAACGATCCTGCATCAGTTGGGTGTGGAGATCCCGCAGACATTTATGGGGCAGGACATCTTCACAAAAAAGTCTTTTGCCCTCGCATGGTCATCGCTGGACCGGAAGCTGTATATGCACAAGCCGGGGCAGACGGTCTCCGTCAACACCCCGGCTCTCAAAGCGTTTTATACGCTGTTTTACGGTCAGGACTGAGCCTGTTTCGCCGCCTTCTTCACCCGTGCAAGGTAGTAATGGGACAGGATCAGGTCCGTGCTGACCAGTGCCAGGTCCAGCAGGTAGACCCAGATCAGCCACTGTTTGTCTGCCGGTCCGTAGATCTTGCTGATGATCCCGCAGATATACCCGAACACGATCAGGTACTGGAAGATGAAACTCTTACCCATGGGGTTTTTCACGCGGATCGTTTTGGCGATCTGCATCGGCCAGCTGGCACCGAACGAAATGAGCATGACCATTTCAAGAATGGGAGCGATTTCCATATTTTTTATTCCTTTCATTTGAACTTTTGGTACATATAAAATAGCATATTTTTTCTTTTTTTCAAGTACGCTGTTGCATTTTGCAAACACGGCATTATATTGATTGGCACAGACAGAACTTTTGAAGGGAATACAATTCATGACACAGGACAACTGCAGGATGAGCGCGCTGGCGGATCTGACTCAACTGCGGAATAATTTTGAAACGATCCGGAGAAGAATCGCCCCGCTTGACCTGATGGCGGTCGTCAAGGCGAATGCATACGGGATCGGCGTTCACCCTGTGGCAGAAACACTGAAGGCTGCCGGTTGTGCCGGATTCGGTGTTTCCTGCTGGCATGAAGCACAAGATCTGCTCCGGTATGATCTGCCGGTTCAAATCCTCGGCGGGATCTTTCCCGATGAACTTCCCTATGTGGTTCAGAACAATGTCATTGCCGGAATCACGGACCTGGAGACTGCACTGGAGTTCAGCGCAGAAGCTGTCCGGCAGAACCGCACACTTCAATGTCACTTCAAGCTGGATACCGGCATGGGCAGACTGGGCATCCGCTGGAATGAAGCGCCGGAACTGATCCGGCAGGTCGTTTCCCTGCCCAATCTGGACTGCTCCGGGATCTACGCTCATTTTCCGAAAGTCAGTGACGAACCGTTCAGTCTGGAGCAGGTACGCCGTTTCAAACAGGTTCTGAGTGATTGCTCTGCCGCCGGGATCTCATTCCAAAAGATCCATATGGCAAACACGGACGCCCAGGAAGCACTGGATCCGGTCCGGTCTGCCCCCTTCAATATGGTGCGGGCGGGACTGGGATTGTATCAAAATGTGATCTCTCTGAAAACAAAACTGGTCACTGCACGCCGGATGCCGGCAGGTCATTCCATCGGTTACGAACGGACTTGTATTCTGGAAAAAGATACCCTCGTCGGCACCATCGCCGCCGGGTATGCAGATGGGCTGCCGCTGGCACTTTCCAACCGGGGACGGGTCCTCTATCAGGGAAAATCCTGCCCCATCCTCGGCAGGATCTCTATGGACTACACCACGATCGCGCTGGATCTGGATACAAAATGGCAGAAAGGTGATCCCGTTACACTGATCGGTGAAGATGGCAATGACCGGATCTCCATGGAAGAATGGGCAGATCTGAAGCAGACCCATGTTTACGACATTCTCTGCTCCATCAGCCCACGGGTCAAACGGGAATACCGCTGATCACTTTCCGCAATATTTCAACACGATCCCGCTCAACCAGGGCAGTTTGCCGATCCGGATACTCTGTGCCTGCCCATGTGCTGCAATATCTTCCGTTTCAACAGGATCCCAGTTCAGGATACCGGTCCCGCCATACTCGTGCCGATCGCTGTTGAACACTTCCTGCCACTTGCCGGGAAGCGGCACACCGATCCGGAAATCTTCCGGCACGGCAGGCGTCAGGTTCAGGATCACCAGATAAGGCACCTTCTTTTCCTTGTCCCAACGGACATAGGAAACAATGCTCTGCTGAACGTTGCCGCCATCGATCCACTGGAATCCGGCAGGTGAAAAATCATTGTTCCAGAGGCTGGGCGTTTCCTTGTAAAACCGGTTCAGGTCCGCCAGCATGGACTGCATACCCTTGTGCTTCGGATAGTCCAGCAGCAGCCAGTCCAGACTCTGATTGCAGTTCCATTCGATCATCTGGGCAAACTCGCCACCCATAAAGAGCAGTTTCTTGCCGGGATGCGTCATCATCCACACATACAGCGCCCGGAGATTGGCAAACTGCGATTCATAATCCCCCGGCATCCTGCCGATGATGGAGCGTTTGCCGTGGACCACTTCATCGTGACTCAAAGGCAGCACGAAATTTTCCGAATAGGCATAATGAAGGGAGAAAGTCAACATACCGTGATGGTAGATCCGGTAAATGGGATCTTTCTCAAAGTAGTCCAGCGTATCGTGCATCCATCCCATATTCCACTTGAAGGTAAAGCCAAGCCCGCCGCAGTAAAGGGGCTTGGAAACGCCGGGCCAGGAGGTGGATTCCTCCGCCACCATCATGATCCCCGGATAAAGTTTATGGGTCAATTCGTTCAGATGCTTCAGAAAGTCGATCGCTTCCAGATTTTCATTGCCGCCATATTTGTTCGGGATCCACTCACCCTGCTTGCGGGAGTAATCCAGATAGAGCATGGAAGCGACTGCATCCACGCGCAGTCCGTCCACATGGAATTTATCCAGCCAGTAGAATGCGCTGCCCAGCAGGAAACAGCGTACCTCTGCCCGCCCGTAATTGAAAACGTATGTTCCCCAGTCCAGCTGTTCGCCCTGCCGGGGATCCGCGTGTTCGTAAAGGGCAGTGCCATCAAATCTGCCGAAACAGAAAGCATCTTTCGGGAAGTGCGCCGGGACCCAGTCCAGGATCACGCCGATCCCGTTTTTGTGCATATGATCGACAAAGTATGCAAAATCCTCCGGTGTCCCGAAACGGGATGTCGGGGCATAGAAGCCCGTGACCTGATACCCCCAGGACTGATCCAGCGGATGCTCGCAAATCGGCAGCAATTCGACATGAGTATAGCCCATTTTCAGCACATAATCTGCCAATGCGTGAGCGATCTCACGGTAGTTCGGGAACGGATCGTCCGGACTTTTCCGTTCCGGCAGACCGGGGCCGCCCCAGGAACCAAGGTGGACTTCATAGATATTCAGCGGCTGTTCCTGAACATTGCTGCAGGAACGTTTTTCCAGCCACTTCCGGTCATGCCAGATAAATTCAGAATCCTGCGGCACGATCCCCGCATTGCCGGGGCGCAGTTCAGTCTGTTGTGCGTAAGGGTCCAGTTTCGTCAGCAAATCGCCGTTTTTTGTACGGATCTCATACTTGTAAAGATCGCCCGGTCTCAAACCGGGGATGAAAAGTTCCCAGATCCCGGAATTGCCCATCAGCCGCATCGGGTGGCGTCTGCCGTCCCAGCAGTTGAAAGAACCAACGACCGACACCCGTTCCGCATTGGGCGCCCAGACGGTAAAGCCAACGCCCTCCACGCCGCCGGGTCTGCGGACGTGCGCCCCCATCACATCAAAAACTCTGCGGTGTTCGCCCTGATTGAACAGATAAAGATCCATTTCTCCGATCTGGGGCATAAAGTGATAAGGATCTTCGCTCACAAATATATCGGGACCGTGATGGTATTCCAGTGTGTAGTTGAAATGGTTTTTCCGACGGGGAAAACGAACGCAGAACATCCCTGCCGGATGGATCTTTTCCATCTCAAATGTTTTTCCGTTGGCAGTCAGTACGATCCGGTCTGCGGTGGGATCGTAAACGCGGACCTCCACGCCAACGCCCTCCACATTGTGCATTCCCAGGTACGCATGGGGATCCCGGCAGGTTCCGGCAATCACCTGCTGCATCAACTCTGCTCCGGCAGGATCGTTTTTCTTTTTCCGCATCGTTACTGACCTTTCTTTGAATATTTCTGTAAATGTAACACATACAGACCGCGATTTCAAGCAAAAAATCCATGCTCCCGTTGAAAAATACCGGACTTTGCACTATATTACCCCGTAATTTCGGAAAGGAGATGCAACTTATGATGTTAGCCGATATTTTTATTCAACGACTCTTTGACGATCCGCGATCGTTTTTTATGCTTACATTTATTGTAGTGTTTTCCGTCTGCCTGCACGAATACAGCCACGCACAGGTAGCTCTGTGGATGGGGGACAGCACTGCAGCAGACCGGGGGCATCTGACCCTGAATCCGCTGAAGCAGATGGGCTTTTTCTCGATTCTGATGCTGCTGATCCTGGGGTTCGCCTGGGGTGCGGTCCCGGTAAATCCTGCCCGGATGAAAAATAAATACGGCAGACTTCTGACCAGTTTCGCCGGTCCTGCGGTCAATCTCATTCTCTTCGCTCTTGCCTGGATCTTCTTCGGGATCACCTGCAATTTACAGAACGCACCTCATTCCGCAATGATCTTTCTCGGCTTGTTCGGGCTGATGAATTTTGTGCTTTTTGTGTTCAATATGCTGCCGGTTCCGGGACTTGACGGATGGAATATCTACACCTGGTTCTTCCCGAAACTTGCTATGCCGAACTCGGAAGTGGTCAAGGGGGCAATGGTGATCCTGATCTTTGCGGCGTTTATGTTCGTCAGTTATCTTTTCCGGTTTGCCCGGAGTGTAATGCAAACGGCACCAGATTTTTTCCAGCAGATCATGTAATGCCGGATCACAGTTCATAGAACTGCAGATAGAATTTCAGCAATGCTTTTTCCGCCGTGTTCCGCGGACGCGGATCCTGTTTCTCAAACTTCACGGGAGCGGCATCGTTGAAAAACACATAAATCGTTTCCGAAATATCCCGGCAAAGGGCAAAGGGCTTTTTCGTGGTGAAGTCCCTGCCGCAGAAAGTCTCCGGCAAATCTTTTCCCAGCATCCGGGCAAAGGCTGCCGGCAAATCAATAGTGGAAAACAGCTGATCGGGATCAAGTCCATCCAATTTCCGTTTTGTAATAAAGATCAGAGGGATCTTTGCCGGTGATGCCAACACCTTTCTGCGGGTGAAATTTTTGCCGTGACTGGCACTGTGGTCCGCTGTCACGATCAAAAGCGTGCGTTCATTGAACAGCTCCGGATCTGCCGTGAAGTCGCGGACAAACCGCCCGATATTGTCATCAACGCCATGGATGGAATCGTAAAACGGCACACCGAACTTATGCGCTCCGGCAGTCGGTCCGGAGGCATGGTAGGGATTATGGGAATCCATCGTCGTGACCAGCATAAAATAGCGTTCCGGTTTTTCTTTGCGGAGCAGATCCATCGTCACACGGAGCATGGATTCATCGGAAAGGCCCCAGCCGCCGGCACCGGTGGCGTAGTCATAATTCCGGCGGATCTCCTCCTCAAACAGCATCCGGTCAAAGCGCAGCATCCGGTGAAAACGTTTGCGGTTGTCCCCGAATTCGCCTCCTACCGGACAAAGAAAATAGCTGGTATACCCCGCTTCACGGAACAGATCACAGATCGACACGTTGCGGATCTTCTGATCGGGTTTGTAGTCCGGTCTGGAAAGGATCAGGGAATTGATCCCCCAGGAGGTGGGGTGAGATGCAGAATAATAGTTGTGGAACGAAAGATATTCCTTTTTCAGACGATCCAGATTCGGGGTCAGACCCGCAGGCATTTCCGGGTTGTTGGAGTTGAGAAAATCACCATCCAGCGATTCGATCGCAAGAATCAGGATCCGGTCAAACCGGGGCAGCTTCCCCGGTTGAGTGCTTTCTGATGCGGTCTGCAGCAAACCTTTTTCCAGCAGCCATTGTTTTTCTTCCGGAGCAAAAGCAATTTCCCGGAAACCATATTTTTCCTCTCCCATACCAAACAGTTCTTTGGCGCCATCCCGGACGATCTCTGCAAAGGAGATCGAAAGCGGCATAATCACGTGTCCCGTATAATTTTCTTCAACCACCGTATTCACTTCCCGGTACCAGGTATAACGGGCATTGGCAATAAGCGAAAGCACCAGAAAGAGCATGACGCAGACAAGTGCCCGGTCCTGCCGTTTTTCCTGCCGGACATACCGGACCGCCTGAACACAGCAATACACGATCCCACAAATCACCAGCAACGCCGCCAATGTTCCCCAGAGATAGTAATATTCCCCGATCATCGCCTTGACCCCTTCATGGTCCGTATGCTCATGCAGCATCACAAGCGAGTCAAAAGTCAGCGGCATAAAAGATTCTGCATACAGGAAGATCGTTCCGATCTTAACAAGCAGATAAAACGCCGTCACAACCGTACCGGTCACAGCGAGTACCCGGCTGCGGAATGCCAGCGCCAATGCCATCAGTACTGCGGCAGGAAGCAGATCCGTAAACAGCATATCTACGATCAGATTGGTGTAACCGGGATCCGCCACGATCCAGAACACAACCGGCAGAATCATACCAAGAGCTGCGCCTCCGGTCAAAATATGTTCAAACGGATGCCACGCCGCAAAACGCTGCCATCTTTCTTTCCAGGTCGTCCGGCTCATTCTGCTTGATCCTTTTCCAGCGGGACAGGTGTCAGGTATCCGTTTTCAAGAACACGGAACAGACGCCGGTTCACCGTTTTTTCCGTTGCGGTAAAACCATCCGCAAACAAGCTTTGAAAATCCTGATAAAACTCCGGTCTTGCCGACTCAATAAACACATAAGTCAACCCCTTATCCAGAAATTCCTGCCGGACCGCCTCCGGCGTTGTGACGGTAACATAGGTCCATTCATACGCATTGGACTTCTTGACAAGGACCGGATCCCAATTTTTCAGTTCCCGGAAGTTTTCAGGATAAAGGTAGCTGCCGTAGTAGTTTTTGAACCCGATCCCCGTTGATGTGATCAAGCCGAACCTGACGCCATCCCGGGCAAGGATCTTGTGATAAACTTTCACAGAATCAAATTCCGTGCGGTGCTTTTTCCAGCGGAACATGGAAGGCGGAATAAAGTTGTACACCGTGGCGATCACACTCCAACCGCAAAGGAGCAGGAAGAACATCCGCCGCCGGGGAACCGTCCGGATTCCCCAACCCTGATCCGGCGGATCGTTTTTACGGCGTTCCGCAAATTCATCGTGCCACAGAAACAGCAGCAGAAATGCCACCGCAAGCAGAAATGCACTCACATAACGGTCAAAGGACGGCAGGGAACGATGTTCCTGAAATTCAAAAATATAGTAGATCAAAGTCGTCAGCAGAAACAGCACAAAGGAAATGCTGAAAAACCACATCCCCATTGTTGCGGACCGGGCGCGGACAGGCGAAACACTCCGTTTCCGGAGCAGACAGAACAGGAAGATCAGTAATGCAAAGACCAAAGCATAACCGCACAGCAGCCGGATCACAAAATCACAGATCACATCATAACTTTTTTCCGGAATATTATGCACAAATGCGTGATAAATGGCTGTCGGCGTTATCTTTGTCCCACCGAATTTCAAAGGTGTTTCGTGGTACACCAAAAGATATTTCCACGAATATTTCAGAATAAACGGCAACACAAACGTAAAAAGAAGTACCGGCAGAGAACAGAAAAAACTGCGTCGACCGGAAAAAAGTTCCCGCCGTTCCAGAATCAGTTTCAAGACCAGCAATACCAGTACGCCGATCGCATAACCGAATCCGGCATTCCGGATCATAAACAGGAAAGAGATCATAACACCCAGAGCAAAAAGATCGTACCGGGAGTCTTTCCGCAATGTCAGAACCGCATAAACACACAAACCGAACAGACACGCCAGCGGAGCGTCCGTATAACAGGTGTGAAAGTCCTCCCGCAGAAAGACCGGCACAAAACCGAGATAGGCAAGGCACATGACCAACGCCTGCCATTTGCGTTCCTTTGTCAGTGTCGCCAGCGGATAAAGCCAGATTCCCAACAGCAGCAGTTCATGGCCGTACATCGCAATGAATTCCGTAAACGGTACGCCAAAGAAACAGTAATGCGCCAGCATGATGATCAGGCAGGTCCCCGGCGGATAGGACGCATGACTCAGGATCCCCCCGTATTCACAACCAAGATTCCCGTCACGAAGAAAAAGCTGTGCTGCCGCCCCCCAGTGGGAAATCTCGTCCCAACTGTAGAATTTACGCCATAAAGTCAGCACAAAAAAAGTGACCAGAAAGATCAGTGCAAAAAGAATACCCGGTGTCAGAAAACGGTCCAGAACAGGCTTGATCCCTTCCCGGCACATCCGGAAAAGAATCGGCACATAAAGGATCAGATTCAGAAAAAAGATCACCAGAAATCCGGGATAAGCCACATGAAACGCCGCCGCGGCATACAACAGCAACGCATTACCGATCAGAGAGATCAGAAAAACCCGCTCCGCCCGGATCCGGAAAAAGGTCGAGGCAAACAGACTGCCGGCAAAAAGAAACAGCAGAAGGTTGCAGAATCCGGCAGCGATCAGCATTGTTTTCTCCGGAAAACAACAAATTTCTGCACGGCAAAACAAAGCAGAAAGAGAACCGTATCAACCACCGGCTTGCCATAGGCAACCGGCACAAAATGCGAACTCCAGGCGGTCAGAAGCCAGGACGCAACAAAGATCAGCACGCAAAGCAGATAATATCCGGCAAGACTTTTTCCAAGCGGTTGACGCTCCTGCTTCGCTTTCCGGAAGACCACATAGCGGTTCACCGAAAAATTCCAGAACGAAGAACACACTCGCGCACTCAACACGGAAAGAAACAGACGGGGATTGCACTCCCCGAAATAAGGCAGAGTCCAGGTGATCGTGCTGCCGGCAAGGCAGACATAATAAACCAGGCAGAACAGCAGATAATCCAGCAGGGCAGCAGAAAGTGACGAAAGCACAAATGTAAAAAATTCGCCCAGCAGATAGTGAAAGATCACACCATAGATCCGGCAGGCATCCTTGACCGGATGGAAGTGTGTGCCGGAATTTTCGTCAAAATATACGGTCCGGATCGGAAATTCCAGTATCCCGTAACCCGCTTTCTTCGTCGCAAGCAGCATTTCGGTTTCAAACTCAAAGCGGTCGCCGGGCAGCGAAAGGCAGACCTTCATAAATCCCGGCGGGATCCCCCGCAGCCCGGTCTGAGTGTCCGTCACATTCAAACGGAGAACTTTCCGGAACATAAAGCTGGTAAGATGATTCCCGAAACGACTCTTCCACGGCACGTCATCGCCGGTAAAAACACGACTGCCGAGAATAAGATCCTGCGGGTGGGTCTGAAGTTCTGCTCCAATATGCAAAATATCTTCCGGCAAATGCTGACCGTCTCCATCCGCAGTCACGCAACCGGCAAAGCCGTTTTCCCCGTAACGGGCAAGCAGATAACGGAATGCCGTTTTCAGCGCAGCGCCTTTGCCTTTGTTTTTCTCATGGTGAATGACGGTACAGCCGTTCTTCAGAGCCAGTTCATCAAAAAGATATTGTTTCTCCGCACGGCTGCCATCATCGATCACAAGAATTTCAAGCGGTCCGGAAAGCCGTTCCAATGTACCGACCAACTCCAGGATCCGTTCATCGGGATCCAGTGACGGCAATACATAGATGACTGGCTTTTCCGGCATTTCACCCGTCTCCAATTATTTCAGGTTGGCGAAAACATCTTCCCCAAGTTCGGAGTGACGGCGGAGCAGATCCCGTTTCACTTTGCCGGAAACGGTCTTCGGCAGTGCCCGCACAAATTCAATTTCACGGGGATACTTGTAAGGTGCGGTATGGTTCTTCGCAAAATCCTGAATATCCCGAATCAACGCCTCATCGCCGGTAACGCCTTCTTTCAGAATAATATAGGCTTTCACACGGGTTCCGCGCATCGGGTCGGAAACACCGATCACTGCAACTTCCACCACTGCAGGGTGCTTCATGATCACTTCTTCCACTTCCAGCGGACCGATCCGGTAGCCGGAACTCTTGATGATATCATCGCTGCGCCCGACAAACCAGTAATTGCCGTTTTCATCCAGACGCGCCTTGTCTCCGGTATAGTAGAAATCGCCCACAAAAGCGTCCTTGTTAGCTGCCTCATCGTCCAGATATTCCCGGATCAGCCCCACAGGACGACATTCCGGCGTGATCTTGATCGCAATTCTGCCGTCTTCACCAACTGGGACCGGGTCACCGTTTTCATCATGCAGCTCCACGTGCCAGCCGGGGGAAGGTTTACCCATAGATCCGAGGACCGGTTCCACACCCGGGAAGTTACCGATAATACAGCAGGTTTCCGTCTGCCCGTATGCTTCGCGGATCGTGATCCCGGTACCGGCTTTCCACATCCTTACCGTTTCCGTATGGAGCGGTTCACCGGCAGCGGTACAACTCACCAACTGGGAAAGATTGAACTTGGAAAGATCGGAAAGGACCAGCATACGATAAATCGTCGGCGGCGCACAGAAACGGGTCACTTCATATTTTTCCATCAGCGGCAGAAGTTCTTCCGGATGGAATTTCCCGCGAATATCGTAAATCAACAGACACGCACCCGCGCACCATTGACCGAAATAGTTGCCCCAGAGATTCTTTGCCCAACCGGTATCCGAAATGGTCAGCTGAACATCATTGGATGTAGATCCGTGCCAGAGAGCGGTCACCCGGTGTCCCAGCGCCAGATCGTGGCTGTGCAGCACCATTTTCGGGTGTGAACTGGTACCGGAAGTAAACATAATGATCATAGGATCAGTGGCTTTCGTCTTCGCCCGGAACATGGGGTGCAGTTCTTCACGGGAAAGCGTACCGCTCTGGACTTCTTCCCGGTAGGAGATCCAGTTCGTCTTTTCGCCATCGACCAGAATTCGTGCCTGAAGCGTGGGGCAATCATCGTAAATTTCATCAAATTTGCCCGTGTTGCTCATATCGGAAAGCACGGCTTTGAAGTTACCTGCAGTGATGCGGTATTTGCAGTCCTCCGGCGTCAGAAGGCTGGGAGAAGGACACTGCACTGCACCGATCCGGATCATCGCAAGGGAGAAGATCCACCATTCCGGCAAACGCGGCACCATCACAAACACACGGTCCCCGCGACGGATCCCCTGTTTGATCAACAGGTTGGCTGCCTGATTGGCAAGACGGGACATCTCAAAAAATGTAAAACGCCGTTCGTCACCAAACTGGTTCGTCCAGATCATGCACTGTTTATTACGGTCTTTTTTCGCCCAGTAGTCGATCACATCATAAGCAAAATTGAAGTATTCTGGCGCTTTGACCGGAAATCCGGTCAGGTCCAGTTCTGGATGATCCGGTCTCGCTGTATTATCTGCTTGCATATTTCAACGCCTAACCTTTCAGTTCGTTATTTTCAAATATAGCCTTACTAACATATCATAATTTCCGGATTATTCAAATTTTTTTTCCAACTTTTTTAAAATTTTAAACACTTTAGTTGAACATTTCCAATTCTGTGCTATCTTATGCCATGAAAATTTTAATCATATAATAACAACAGCGTGAGGTGTCAATATGGCTGTCGCTTATGAAGCCGTCATCGGCTTGGAAGTTCATGTCCAGATCCGTACAAAAAGAAAAATGTTCTGCAACTGCCCCAATACCTTCGGCGGTGAACCCAATACCGTAACCTGTCCGGTATGTATGGGCTACCCCGGGACCCTGCCCGTTCCCAATATGGAAGCAGTCCGCAAAGCTGTCGTTGCAGGGCTGATGTGTTCCTGCACCATTGCCAACCGGTGCAAATTCGACCGGAAAAGCTACTTTTATCCGGACCTGGTCAAAAACTACCAGATCTCCCAGTATGACCAGCCCCTTTGCGAACATGGCAAACTCCATATCTTCGGCAAAGGATTCTCCGGCGAACAGCTGCCCGATAGATATATCGGTATTACACGTATCCATTTGGAAGAAGACCCCGGAAAGTCCACACACTTTGCCAACTGCACCGGGCTGGACTACAACCGGTCTGGCGTGCCTCTTATGGAAATCGTTTCCGAACCGGATATGCGCTCCGCTGATGAAGCGTACGCATACCTCACATCCCTCAAACAGATCATGGAATATGCCGATGTCAGCGACTGCGATATGGAAAAAGGGCAGATGCGTTGCGATGTGAACGTATCCATCCGTCCCCGCGGACAGGTTGAGTTCGGAACCAAAGTCGAAGTCAAAAACCTCAACAGCTTCCGCTCCGCGCACCGGGCGATCAATTACGAGATCAAACGCCAGATCGTTGCCCTCGAATCCGGTGAAAAAATCACACAGGATACCCGCGGCTGGGATGACGAAGCCGGCGAGACCATCGTGCAGCGTACCAAAGAAAACGCCAACGACTACCGCTACTTCCCCGAACCGGACCTGCTGCCCATCGAATTCAGCAACGAAGATATCGAAAAGATCCGCACCGAACTGCCCGAACTCCCCGAAGCAATGCGCAAACGCTATGTGGAAGCATACGGGCTGACAGAATATGATGCTCATGTGATGACGCTTGACCGCGCCCTGGCAAAATATTTTGAAGCCGCAGCCGGTAAGTCCGAATATCCCAAAGCAGTCGCAAACTGGATCCTCTCCGAACTGCTCCGCATCCTCGGCGAAAAAGAAATCAACATCGCAGACTGTCCCATCAGCACCGATCATCTGGCAGAACTGGTGGGGCTGATCCAGAAAGGTGCCATCACCGGCAAAGTCGGAAAAGCCGTCTTTGAAAGTATGTTCGCAGAAGATGCCGGCAAAAGCCCTGCCGACATCGTCAAAGAAAAAGGTCTCAGTCAGGTCTCCGATGAAGGCGCTATCCTCCAGATGGTCGAAGCCGTCATCCAGGCGAACCCCGCTCAGGTCGAACAGTACAAAGCAGGTAAAACTGCCGTTCTGCAGTTCTTCGTGGGACAACTCATGAAGCAGAGCCGCGGTAAGGCAAATCCCCAGACCGCAATCAAGCTCTTCCAGGAAAAACTCAGTCAGTAAAGCAAAAGCCTGATGGCTGAATGCCCGCCCGGAGCGGCGGCATGACCCGGCAAAAGGTGTCGCAGACACCGCCTGCCGGGTCGCTTTTTTTCTGCGGCGGAGTAAAAATATAACGACAACACGCAAAGTCTGTGCCGCCGCAGCAAAAAAGCCTCCGCGCTGCGGAGATGCCGCCGCTCCGGGCGCATCAATCTTCCAGCAGGTTCTGTCGGATTTTTTCCTGATCGCCGGCAGTAACGCCGATCTTTTCCAGATAGACTGCCACGCATTTCCGGAGATCCGTTTCTCCTCCGGTATGTGCTGCGATCTTTTCCAGCCAATCCACCAGGTACGGTATGGTCCGCGGACGCGGTGCCCATAACGATGTCAATTCATACTCGGTAAAGAGGTCCTCATCGCTCATACCGCAAACTGCCTGAAGCAGAAACACGATCTCCCCGGTACGGTCGCAGCCGCCGGCGCAATGGATAAAGACCGGATACAGTTCCGGATCGGCAAACAAACGGATCGTTTCCGCAAACAGCCGGTTCTGTTCTTCCGTAAAACTGTTGTATGCGTTTACCGGCTTATGGATCCAGCGAACGCCATCCCCCAAATCACTGCGGTGCCGACCTTCCACCTGGGAATCATATCGCAGATCCAAATCGGTACGGATCTTCAGCTCATCTCTCAAATACTGCAGATTTTTCGCTGTCGACGGCACAAACAGATCCGGTGCGGCTCCCCGATATCCCCTGCCCTGACGCAACCGCCGTCCATAAACGGTCTTCCAGCCGCCCCAGTCCCGGAAATTGACCGGACCCCGGTCATAATCCGGCATGGCGATCAATCGCGGGCTGTATGCGGTTTTCAACCTGCCGGAGACGCTTTCGCCTCGGCTGTCGGTGACGGACCATTCGTACTCCCGGTCCGTTTCCAGATTGTACAACAGGTGTTGCGTTGCTCCGGTCACGATCCGTTGTTGTCCGATCTGCACCGTATACGGTGCCATTCCTCCGCTCCATGCCAGACATACCGGTTCCGGTCGGGCAAGGTTCACCCGATCCAATGTATATTCTTCCTGTTCGCTCCAACACGCAGCCCGTTCAGCAACGACTTCTCGCCAGTCTTGCCGCAATGTCCAAACAGTACCATTTTGCTGAGGTTGTTCAATTTTCATTTTGATTCTGCGGTCTCATAAAACGGTAGATCAGACTGGCGCCCAGGAGCAGTCCGGATAGCGGCAGGATCCCCCAGAAATAGTATGTAAAAAGTTCTCTGCCATGAAAATGATGTTCCAGCAGACTGTAAACCAACGATCCGATCAGGGACCCGATAAAGATCCCGCCGTTCCGGCAAAGACTGAACGCTGAAATGTAACACGTCGTCAGCTCGCTTTTTGCCAACTTGCTGCCCGCCGCATAAAGTCCGTAACCGAGACAGCCGCTGAAAAGGGAAACATTCCCATCCCAAAGCAGAATGGCAAAGGGGATCAGCATCCACAAATTGCCCGGAAAACAACAGAACAGTACCCCACCGGCAAAACTCCCGAAAGAAAGGATCAGAAACATCCGGCGATAACCGATCCGGTCTGTCAACTGCCCGCTGAACGGCAGACTGCCGGTCAGCAGCAAAGAAAGAATCAGACCGGCAAGAACAAGCGCTGACATATCAAATCGGCAGACCGTCAGAAAGTAAACACCAAGATAGGCGATCCATGCACCGCCGACAAAACCGTGAAGCAGCACCAGAAGCAGAATCGGCACATAAGCACGATCGCACCACGGTTTCCACAAACTGCCTTTGAGACTGCGTGAATGTTTCAAGATGGTATCCGGCAGTTCCAGGCGTTTCATCAAAAACATCGCAGGAACTTCAAAAAAAACACAGATCAGATGCATGATCGTAAAAATGATCAGAAAGGTACGGGTGTCCGCACTGTCATATTGATCCAGAATCCACGCCATCAGAACTCCAAGAAGGCTGGCTGGCAGCGAAATCAGAAGATTCATCATCCCCACCCGACGGTTGAAATGTTCTTCCGGAAGAACAAGACGATACAGACTCATCAGGCTGTTGTTGGCAAAAGCAGCAAGGGTCATCCCAAGTGAAAGCAGAACAACCGCTGACCAGGTCAGTAATTCCTGATTGTCCGTAAACAGAGCAATCACAGGCAGCAGTGCAGGAAGCGTCGCCCGGAACAGATACGCCCAGATACAAATCAACTTGTCCGAAGTCCCGGGATTTCTCTGAAGCAACGGCGTGAATATCATATAAAGAACTGCCGATGCAACATACATACTGCCCTTGATCATCCCGAAACGGGAAAGATCGATCTCAAGCCGGAGAAGCAGTTTGTCCAGAAAAACAAAATTGCAGACAACCGTGATCGCAAGCGCTGTGAAAAGATTATAGCCGTAAAGACGCAGAATGTTGCGCCCCGTAGAACCTTCGGATACCATAAGCTCATTCTCCGGAATAAGATTTGTAATGCTGACGAAGCAGAGTCGTCAAACGCTCCGCATCGCGGCTTGACAGCGCATCGCAAATCGCAAGATGACGCTGGTATTCACACATGGGATCCGGATTTGAAGTCGGTCCGGATTCCGTTGCAAAAAAATGTACCACCAGAGGAATCAGACCGGTCAAAAGCTGATTATGCGCAATCTCAAGCAGGGCAATGTGAAACTCCATGTCCGTAAAAACGATTTGTTCTGTGCTGTACGGATGCTTGAAACGTTCGCAGACATTCTGCAAATGCTGAAGATCATTTTCTGTTACACGCTGAACCAGATAGGGCGCAAAACCGGCTTCCAGACATTCTCGCATCTCAGCAAGCTTCGGCCGTAATTCCGTCTGCGATGCAAGAATTGGAAAATAACCTGCATAAGGATTGTCCGGAATCAACGTGCGGATCACTGTCCCGACTTTGGGTTTGCTTTCGATCAACCCCAACGTCCGGTAATGCCGTAAAGCTTCACGCAAAATGTTCCGGCTGATACCCAGCGAAGATGCAAGTGACGGTTCCGGCGGAAGCACATCTCCCGGTTGAAGCCCCCTGCCGATAATATATTCACCGATCGCTGTGACCGCTGCTTCAAAAGTACTGAGCTTTTTGATGTTTTTCTGATTCATAAAGAATGACCTTATATTGTCCTACAATTAAAATCCTCAAAAAAATGGAGCGGGATACCGGAATCGAACCGGCGTGGCCAGCTTGGGAAGCTGGAGCATAACCATTTTGCTAATCCCGCTTGGTGTCTTATAACATAACCCGTTCCGCAAAAAAGTCAAGCCGTATCACAAAAAAAGTCATAAAAAAAGCGCAGAACATTGCTGCTCTGCGCTTCGATTCGTACCGTTACGGATCAGAAGGTGGGAATGCCACCACCTGCACCGTCGGGTCTCACAAGAGATCCATCGGACCGCACCAGCGTGGCGGTCAGGAAGATCAACAGGTTCGTCTTGGAGGAACCTTTACCCTTGCTCTGGAAGAGTCTGCCGATCACGGGCAGGTCGCCGAGAATCGGGTACTGGTCATCAACCATGCTGACTTTATCCTTCACGATGCCGCCGAGAACGACCGTTGCTCTGTCGTAGCAGACAACCTTCGTTTCCACAGAACGGACTTCGATGATCGGCATCTTCAGCGTATTGGGCCATTCTTGACCGTCAAGGACGATCTGGTAGGAGTAGTCAACCCATCCTGCAAAATCCAGGATCACGGGGTTCATTTCCATTTCCAGCGTGTACTTTTCTTCGTCCAGAATTGCAGGCGTGACCTTCAGCACAATACCTTCATCAACCTGACCATCGCTTTCACGCTGCACGTCAGGCGTGGAGGGCGTAAACACGCTGGTACCGTCGGCATCGTCGAGAGAGGCTTCTTCCCACTCCGTCGGATAGATCTTCGTGGTGACCATTTTCAGGGAGGCTTCTTCGCCTGCCATCGTCGTAACACGCGGGCAAGTCAGGGTATCGGCGGAATCCGCCTGATCAAGCGCATGGAGGTTGGCTTCATACTTGTGTCCGCTGCTGGTCATACGGGACCAGTTGAACACCGTATCATTGACCGTTGTCTTGTCATCGCCGCCGAACGCAACAGGATTCAGATTGGCATTACGGACCATGCCCTTGCTGTTGGGTTCAAACGTCATGCTGTGACGGGTACGACCGGTGGAGCGGTCTGCAGGAGCTTCCGCAAAGTACCAGTTTGTGCCGGTCATATCATCAAAAACGACTTTGGAACCGGCAGGAACCTTGCCCTGCGGAATCAGGGTCGTGGGCGTCGTCACATAGGTGTAACCGTTGCCGCTGGCAGTCTGTTCCTGCGGTGCGGAATAGAGATAAGTCGCACGGTCAAATTTGATTTCCTGACCTGCAAGCGGCATATCCGGATTCAACGGGTCCGGAATGGGGAACACGACCGGCTGAGGTTCACCCAGCTGATTCGGGTCATAAACATCTTCGCGGCTGATGAAATATTCAAAGCCAAGTTCTTCCAGGTCGTTCTGGGAGATTTCCATAAACTTCACCTGAATCTGAACCTGAGGATCCGTCAGAAGCAAGCTGTTGATCACTTCGGAAACCTTATCCAGCATTGCGGGAGTATTTGTGACGATCAGCTTATTGATATGCTGGTCATAAACCGCTTTCGCACCATTGCCGAACTTGATGCCGCCGTGGCGTTCCAGATAAGCTTCCAGCGGGGTCTTTTCTTCGCCGTCTTCAGAAACTTCTTCACCTTCACCAACGGCTCCTTCCATAGAGTCGATGACTTCTTTATCGACCGTGAAGAACAGCGTAACATTGTCATCCAGCGGAACATTTTCCGGTGCGATCACAACTGCATATTCTTCCACACGATAATGGAGACCGGCACTCTGGCAGATCGCTTCGATCACCTTTTCCAGCGTAATGGCATCCACTTCGGTTTCTTCAGAAGCATCATCTTCATCGTCGCCATCCGTACCAAGATAGAAGGTAACGGAGGGGAAACCGCCTTCACTTTCACCTTCTTCTTCGGTGTTCTCTTCTTCCTCACCGTCTTCGGCATTTTCTTCGCCTTTAGCAGCAGAAGCAGCAGAAGCATCATTGAAACGGAGAACAAAGTTCACACCTTCGTGAGAGGGATCAAGTTCTTTACTGCGGTCACGCAGGAACTGGATCACTTCATTCAGCGGAGTCTGGTCAAAAACCAGCTTGGTGAACTTGATGGAGTTCAGTTTCGTACGGAGGTTCTTGGTGGGATCCTGTTTCAGAACAGGTGCATTTTCCGCTTCTGCATTTTCAGCACTGACTGCAGAAAGCAGAACCGGCGGAACCAGAGACCAGTTGACTTCGTTCAGAGCGACTTCAGCCGTAAGGTCTTTGCGCTGTTTACCGGCGGCAATCAGTTTCAGCGTCGCGCGGCGCTCCATGTCGATCGCAGAGACATTGTAAGGATCCAGCGTGTAGATATAACGGCACTGTTCGATCACATCAGACCAACGACCGATCTTGTAGAAGGCGCGGGCCTTCTGAAGAGTGATTTCAATTTCGTTGCGGTTGTCATCAAAGTTCGGCAGGACCGTTTCCGTTGCCGTATCTTCACGGAATTCCAAAGCGCGCTTGGCAGCTTCGTATTTAGCAATTTCCTTTTCCATCAGATCAGCGCAGGGTTCGTACATCTCTGCAGCCTGACGGCACTTGGCAATCGCTTCATCATATTTCTTCTTCTGGGCATCCTGCTGCGCAAGCTTGTACAGTTCTTCCGCCCAGCAATGGTAGGCGTTGGAGATGTGCTTGCGGAGCTGTTCGCGCCGGGCATCATTTTCACCGGGCTGGGCCATAGGCAACTTATCAGTGATCGTCAGCGCCTTGAGGTACTGATTGATCGCTTCTTCATATTTGCCCTGCGTAAAGAAGGAAATACCATTCTTGAACGCTTCTTCGGCATCACGCTTATTTTCATCGCGTGTCACGATTTCCTTGGCAATCGCTTTGGCATCCGCCTTGGCATCGGCTTTCGCATCTGCAGCGGTCACCGCAGACATTGAACCAAGAACCAGACAGGCAATCAGCGCGGAACCAACCGGTCTCCGGTAGGATTGATTATGCATTACTGCCTCCATAAAATATCTCAAAACATTCTTAGTCATATTTCAATCCTCCTCACTTGCGGAACCGGAAATCCGGAATCCCGTTGTCAGGACGGGCATTGATGGGCACACCGTCGCCGCTGATCAGGCGCGGAGAAACGGAAATCAGCAGGTTGGAACGGGAAGAAGTGTTTGCCGCCTTGGTGAAAAGTCTGCCAACGATCGGCAGATCACCGAGGATCGGATAACGGTCTTCCATATTGACCTGCTTATCAAGGACCATACCACCAACCATCATGGTCTGGGCATCAAAACATTTCAGTTTCGTGATCAGTTCGCGCTTGGAAATTTCCGGCATCTTGATATTGACACGGAACAGGTCCGTGGAAACAACCGTTGCAGGAAGGATCGGCGCAGTACCATCCTCATTATCCGTGTTGATATCTTCATCTTCCAGCGGATTACGACGGATCACCATATCATAGCTGTAGTCGGTCCAACCGGTCAGGTCCGTAATGCTGGGTTCGAGATCCAGCTGAACCGTGTACTTGTTGGAGCTGACAGTCGGCGTAACAGTGAACTGGATACCCACTTCGTCCGGTTCGCCGAATTCAGGATAACTGGTTTCCATAGCAACGTCGCCGTCATCGATTTCAGTATCAGGTGCTTCCCAGGAATCCGGGAAGTACATACTCTTGACCATCTTGATCACTGCAGTATCACCGTTCTTGACAACCACTTTCGGCGTGGAAAGCTGTTCCAGACGGTCCGTGCGGTCAACCGCGGAAACCGTCAGATAGAAGTTCAGCTGATGTCCGCCGTTCAGGTTCATGTTCGGGATGATATTGAGATTGTTGATCAGCTTGTCGTTCACGATGCCTTCCACTGCATTGACTGCGGAGGGGGCAACCGAACGGAGCGGAGAACCGAAGGAGAAATTGTAGGCGCTGTTCTTGTCGTTCGTGTAGGTCGCAGTCCAGTCAAAACCAAGTTCTTCTTCATCGTTGACGGTGATTTCAAGAATTTTGGATTCGATCAGAACCAGCGGCGTTTCGACGTCGATTTCACGAACCAGCAGTTCCAGTTTCTGCAGGTTTTCGCGGGTATTCGTAACAGCCAGTTTATGGGTCTTGGGGTTGTAGATCACGGAGGAACGGTCATCGAACGGGATACCGCGTTCCACAAAGAATGCTCTCAGCTTCTTATCGGAAACAGCACCGCGCTTCTTGCCGCCGCCAGCGGTGATCGTCTTTTCAATGGAATCAATACCACGTGCGCCCCAACCGCCTTCTTCTTCACCACTTTCGCCTTCCTCTTCTTCCTCATTGGCAGAAGTGATCGTGTGGTAGACAGAGTTACGCATGGGAATTTCAGTGGATTCATAATCGCTGATACCGTGACCGTAAAGCACGAATGCTTCGCTGGTCTTCCAGGAGATCCCGGCTTTCTTGCACAGGTAATTCAGCACAACGCTGATGGGAACATTGTCCAATTCAAGCGTAATTGCGACATTTTCAGTATCGGTTCCGGCGATACCGCGTTCCAGGAAGTTCACGCCGAGTTTGCGGGGGTCAACTTCCTGACTTTTTTCACGGATCATCGTAATAGCATCTTTGATGGAATAATCGGCAAATGCCACAGAGATCTTCCAGGAGCTGAGTTTTTCCATCAGCGGATCTTTGACTTCGCGCTTCACATCATTTGCTGCGCGATTGCCACTTGCGGGAACCGCGTTAGACCACAGCCAGATCGTTTCTGCATCGCTGCGGAGGATTTCATTATACGCTCTCAGTTCAGAGTAGAAGTAAAGCTTCTTGTAGATTTTGTCCAGAAGTGCAATCGCTTTTGCATTGGTCGGATCTTCGATAAAGATCTGTTCGCAAAGGTCGCGTGCCTGAGTGTATTGGGAATCCCGGTAAAGATTATTGGCACGAGCATAAAGTTTGCTGATCTTATCCATACGGTTGGCATAGTTGGGATCGACTGCTGCCGTATCCGTCTGAACACGGAATTCATATGCTTTCGTGATCTTTTCACAAGCAGCCTTCAGCTGTGCGACACGGACGGCAAAATCCTGATTTCTGACAGTGATCTTTTTGTCACGCCATTCAGGATCGCGCGCGGCTGCGCTGTCAAGCGGATTCACATAGTAGGTATAACAGGCATCTTCAGCAAGTTCCTTCGCTTCCAGTGCTTTTTCTGCAGATGCAGAGGAAACGCCGGCTTTGGCTGCGCTTTCATAAAGTTTCTTCGCCTGCTGGAATTTCGCTTCTGCAGCAAGCGCACCGAAGGCGGCATGGTCATCATTGAAACGTTTTACGACTTCATCGTAGTAAAGGATCGCTTCACGGTCACCTTTGAGGTCGACCAACTTGGTATCCAGTTTTGCCTTGATGGCTTTGAGTTTTGCGAAGGCTTCAGCAAAATTAATTTCTTTGCCTTCATCCACTTTTGCCATGCCCTCAACATCTGCAAGATCCTTCAGAATTTCCTGGAATTCTTTGGAACGAGCGTTGACTTCCTTCTGGATCGAGAGCTGGGCAGGTGCTTTTTCTGCAGCGTTCACCGGAACAGTGATCGCAAAGCAGGCAACCGCAAACACGGGCATCCCGACTTTCAAGGAAGTCAGAAGAAAGTTTGAACAGCTTTTCTTCATAATTGCATCCTTACGTTATGTTTTATGTTTTATGTTATTATGTTTCAATTCAAAAAGCAACAGTTTAAGAAGCGGCTCCGTCTTCAACGGCTTCTCCATCCTGAGCCGGAACAACGATCTTATATTCCGTACCTTTGCCGTCTTTAAGGACCAGAACAGTATTGGATCCGGATCCCTGAATTGCAACAGCGGTATATTCTTCCGTACCGAATTCTTCACTTCCCAGCGTAATTTTCTCGCCGATCCGGACATTATACTTCTTCTGATCAATGGTACTGATCAGGAAAACCCGCAAATGACCGGTAATGATCGGCTTGTTTTTGTAGCACTTGAAACGCAGAGCCGGTTCTTTGATGGAAACGATCTCAGCCACAGGCTGTTTCGTTTTTCTGATCTCGCCGTTGCGGCTGTTTTTCACTTCGACTTCTTCGACACTGATCTTATCCAGCTTGAATCCGATTGAAGGAACAAATCCCTTCGGATCGGAAGTGGCACGCTTACGATACTGGATTTCAGAACCGACTTTGCACGTTTCCATACGGCGGATCTTGCCATTGCTGGTATAACGGAATTTGCCACGGTCTGCACCGATTTTATCTTCAAAGAGAATATTGGAGATCTCGCCGCGGAGCTTTTCATCAAGAAACTCATCGAAAGCGACATCTGCAGTGACTTTTTCGCTGTCCAGGACCAGCTTCGTCACATAAGCAGGGTGGCTCTTGGGATCGCAAGGATGCGTTCCGGCAAGATATTCCGCCTTGTCATCGAAACCGTCATTATCATTATCGCCGACAGGTGCAGGTTCATCACCGGAAGCGGCAACAAAAATCTTGTGCAGTTCTTCCCAATCATCGGGGATACCGTTCCGGTTCGTATCGTTGTCGCTGACCGGCTTGCTCTGATCGACCACATCAGCATCCGCCTTTTTGGGTGCATCCAGCGTCACATGACAGAAAATGCACTTTCCTTTTTCATCGGAA
This sequence comes from Lentisphaerota bacterium, assembly GCA_015061915.1. Classification (GTDB taxonomy): domain Bacteria; phylum Verrucomicrobiota; class Lentisphaeria; order Victivallales; family UBA1829; genus SIG77. Next base: position 195,453 of record SUVR01000002.1, read on the forward strand.
CCGATGGGAGGGAAGGAGCTGATCGGCGTCAGATGGATGTCATTTGCATTTTTGCAAAGTGCCATCTTAACAGGGATCATCATATCGACCTGTGCGGCATTTTTATCATCTCTGAAGGGATTTTTTCCATCCCACAGATCACTCCAGCCGAGATTATTCTTATCAAAAAGAGCTTCTCTGCTGAATTCTTTTGCGTTATAATCCGTTTTCACAAAGTCAGCAGGCGGTTCCGGCGCATTGACAATGTCATCCACCTTCTTTCCCTGCGACTTCTGCACAACGGAAAGCTGCAGGTAAAGCAGACCGGAAAAGAGCAGCAGCAAAACTGCCAGGATCACTTTTTCATAGTGTTTATGAACGAATGTATTGGAAGCCATAGTCATTTACCTCATTTCTTTGCGTTCATGATCTGGTCGCCGGTAAAGACGATGTAGTTAATATGGAAAACAGCATAAACTTCATCATTGACCCCGATCAGAGCTGCGCCCCAGTTATCGTTGACGATGCTTTTGTTTTTCTGTGCCTGTTTGATCTGTTCTTCATTTCCGGCGTTTTCCTCCGGAATGGTATTCAGCAGCTTTACATAGCTCATCGTGTTAGCAATCTCTTTGCTGTATGTGCTGTCAGCTTTTCTGGCATCTTCATTTCTGTCACAACTGAGATTGAGATAAGTCACCAGGTAAACACGGTTGTTCTTGTATTCCTGATGCAGCTTATTCGCAAAGTCGCGGATCTGCGGCAGAGTGCCACGAACTTCCAGCTCAGTGCTGAAGGTGCTGTAGCCGTTGTCTTCTGCATCCGGCAGATAACTTCCCGCACGATAGAGGGAAACCAGTTTCACTCCGGCTTCACTCATATTTTTGATCAGATTTTCATAAATCTGAATGCGGGTCATAATGTAAGGAATATTTTTGTTCCCGATCTTGTTGAGAGCGGCGTCATTGGACTCTTCATCTTCGTCCGTGACTCCACGGCGACCGGTAAAGAGATTCGTGATCCGGGATTCGTTATTGTCCATTTCCATATTGGCAAAGGGAATTTTCTTTTTCGCCACAAGATCAAGAGTATATTTCGAAAAATACGGTGCGAACTTCAGCGCATTTTCAAAGGACCGGGGCAAGCCCAATGCCTGCAGAAAAACAGCCTTCTGTACGGCGTATTCATCTTTCTCGCTGTTGAGATCTTCCAGCGTCACTTTGGAAGCTTCCGCCAGGAACGCAGCAAACGCCTTATCATAGGCTACGCTGTCCTGAGCATCAGCAGAGGCAAGGATTTCTTCTTTCACCAGGCGGTAAAGTTTATTCAGACCGTCAATTCCGGGATTGACCGGCTTGAAATCTTTTCCCATATCCTTGACTTTTTTGACAAGGATTTCATGCAGACCATTCAAGGTCATTGCATCCGCTGCTTTTTTGAACTTTTCAGAAGCGGCTTCCTTCTTGAGCGTATCAAGAAAAGCATTGACTGCGGGATCAAGATAGCAACCGAAAACACGCTGCTGTTCTTTTGTTTTCTGTTCAAGAGCGGCGGCGTCTTCATTGATCCGCACGGCATTTGCTTTCACCACGCGGGGATTGGTCTGCGCCGTGATCGCATTGATTTTGCCGTTGATATTATCAATATTCTGCATTTTCTCATTGATCGCCTGATACTGCATGACGACCAGGGCGATCAGCACGACTGCGATCACTGCAGTTACGCCAAGGACCACCACAAGGGTCATATTTTTTTTGATAAATTCTGACATTGTATTTCTCTCCTTGGTGTATTATTTCGCTACCGGCCAACAGATGGTGAACGCGGAAAGGTTGATTCCGGGAACCACATCATTTTTATAATAGTCATTCATCGTGCCGGAATCCAGACGGTATTCCTTATTCAGGACACCTTCCACAAACTTACCGAGCATGGTGCTGTGTTCACCGGCACCGGTCTTACCGGAAACGATATAACCTTTGAAACTCAACCAGGTTCCGGAAGCCTTTTCTTCCGACTTTTTCTCACCTCTGATAGAGCGTTTTTCCTTTTCCTTCAGGGAGAATTCAGGCTTATTGGAATAAACCACATTCGTAAACCAGAGCTGTTCATTCAGTGTCTGGTTGTTTCCGGCTGCTTCTGCAAAATATTCTTTCACATAGCCTTTCTGGATCACATCAAGTGCGGTCAGGAAGGAATTGCGTTTCTGCAGGAGCTGATCCGTAATATAGGAATGTTTCACAGCACTCGCCTTCTGGCTTCTCTTGGCAGCTTCCACGCTCCGTTTCACAACCTGTTTTTCAGAAAGTTTCTGATTCATCCGGTTTTCCTTGATCTGCAATTCGTCCACCTGCTGACCAAGGGACCAGAGGGAAATCAAAAGATAAACAAGGACAACTGCGGCGGAAGCGTAAATGTACGGCAGTTTCTGACGCATACGCGCCTGCTGTTTCACCGATTCCGGCACAAGAGCGATTTCCACCGGTGTAGAACGGAAACTGCGCATTGCAAGACCGATCGTTTCACCGCAGAGGTGCGCCTGTTCCTGCAACATTTCCTGATTCATATCCGGACTCAGATTGATCACCTGGAATGCATTGAAATAATCTACAGGGATCCGCAGTTTTTCCACAAAGAAACGCGGAGTGAATGCCATCACAGAACTGCCACCCGCCAGATACATCTTTTCCGGCTTTCTGCCATGCTGGGAAGCACGGTAAACATTGATCGAGCGGTTGATTTCTCCATGAAGTCTGGTCATCACATTACGGATGATCTTGGAAACGGTTGCCGCAACATCAGATTCCGGTTCTTCGTAAGCACCGCCGAGAGCGACAAAGCCATGACGGCGTTTGATTTCGTCCGCATCTGCAAAAGACATATTGAATTCTTTGGCGATCTGCTGGGTGATCGTATTGCCGGCGACCGGAATCGTACGGATGAAGAATCGGGGACCATCCACAAAAATGAGCGTGGAGGATTTACCGCCGATGTTCAGGATCATCTCACACTGGGAATCTCCAATCCCGTTCGCACGGGCAGAGTTATAAAGAGCAGTGGGGGAAACTTCAATGGAAACGATCTTTTTTCCGGCTTCAGCGAGTGCATCGCGAATTGCAAGGACTTCATCATTCTTGACGCTGACCAGCATAGCATCAATTTCATCACTGCCATCCTGATCCTCAATCAGCTGGTAATCCCATGCGACCTCATTCAACGGATAGGGGATCCGCGATTCAGCTTCGTATGTGACCAGTTCCCGGATCTTTTCCGGATCGGTGGTCATTGCGGGGATCTTGATGAAGGGGATCAGTGCATCCTGCCCCGTAATCGCAACAAACGCTTTTTTCGCTTTGAAGTCATTGTTTGCGAGCATTTCCTTCAAAGCATAAATCATTGCTTCCTGAGCGGTCGCTTCATCAGAGTCGTTCGTGTACTCAGAGTACACAAAGCTTTCCATTTCGATGTTCTCTGATGTGCAAGAGAACTCAGACATCTTGATGCTGTCAGCACCAATATCAATACAGAGAATTCTTTCTTGTCCTGCCATACTTCTTATCTCCCGGCTGCCTGTTTTTTGGTGTGTTCCTGGCGTTCAAAATCAACCCATGCCCACGGGCTGTCTGAACCGGACAACACAACATCAAACAATTCAAAATAGCTGCGGTTGTTTGCGTCATAATCCTTAAAACGGGCGGCAACCGCCGCTCTATCGTCATTTTTCATTTTGCCGTTCATTTTGTCCTTAATAAAAGAAGTGAATTCTTTTCCGGCAGGCTTGATTCCCTGCACTGCGGCACCACCGGCTCCTTCGATCGTCACACGGACAGGAATACCGGAAAGGATCTTTTCCAAATTCTTCGGCGGTTCTTTGTAGCCGACAAAATAGCGGGACACCGTAGCGGGAGAAAGATAGCAACGGATCACATGGTAAACGTAATCACCTTTTTCTCCGACAATGTATCCGGGAGGGACAGCAAGGCCGCCGACATTTGCCACCGGTTCCAGTGTAAAATCACCGGAAAGGACCGCCCATTCCCATCTGCCGTTCGGACCGATGACCGGGCTGAGCAATTCGACCTTAACTTTCAGATTATCCAACCACGGTGCTCCGGCTTTCGTGTTCGTCTTGAACGGAACAGCGATCTCACACCAGGGACGGGAATACTTCAATTCCGGTGCATCTTTTCCTTTGGAAAGCTCATACCGGGGCACAGTCTTCATTGAAACCGTGATCACACCCGGAATATCTTTTGCGATTTCACTGGACTCACCACTTCCGGTTTTCGAGTCAAGGATCTGAACAAGTTGTGCGCCGCCACGCCCGCCTCGCTGCGCATTCAGCGTTGAAGCACCACACAGCAACAGAACGGTCAAAACACCGAAGATAATTCTGTTTTTCATTATCTGCTCCTCAATCTGTTATTTTTATGTTATTCTTCGTCATACCGAAAAATACAGTCTGTTTTCCATACTTTCAAGCAAAATCTTGTTTAAAAGTGAAAGAAATCTCTGATTTTTTTGAAAAAAATGTAAAATTTACTGTTTTTTTTCAAAAATTACTGTAAGATTTGACTGCTTTTTATTTTTTATCTGCCGCTCCGGCTGCCGGCACTTCCGCCTTGACTTCCGTCACAGGCTGGCTCACCGGCTGCTCAATTTTATTTTCCTCAACAACAGGCTGAACAGCCTCAACCGCTGTTGCACTCTGTTTTTCTTCTGTTGCATCTCCTTCTTCCACGCCCTCCATCAGGGAATCCGGGCTGGAGTGAGCGGAAATAACGGTCAGCGCAAGAGTCAGCGCAAAGAAGATGGCAATCAGCCACACAGTCAATTTGGATGCGTGATCCATAGCATGGGCGCCAAACACATTTTCACCTGTGCCGCCGAACGCAGCACCGAGCCCGCCGCTTTTGGAAGGCTGGATCAGGATCAGGATTACCAGAATGAACGCAATAATAACGATCAATGCGTAGATGATGACATTCAGGACTGAAAGAAACATTTTTTTCTCCGTTGTTGCTATCTTTTATTTATTTTTATTCTCTAAACCGGACCCGTATTTTATCAAGAAAATACTGCAGTCGGTTACTTATAGCACAGATTACGCCGTTTTCAAGACCTTAATCAAAAAAAGGATAAAAAAATATATACTATTTCAATTTAAAGGGACAAAAAAATACCGGTCGGGGGTTTACCCGGCCGGTATTTTGAATTTATCAGGCAAAACGTTCGATTATGCACCGATACCGTTCTTGACAAGAGCAGTGAAGGAATCAGCCTTCAGAGCAGCGCCGCCGATCAGACCGCCATCGATATCTTCCTTGGCGATGAGTTCTGCGGAGTTTTCGGGCTTCATGCTGCCGCCGTACTGAACGACGACTTCGTTGCCGGCTTCGCCGAACATTTCGACCAGAGTCTTGCGGATGAAAGCATGAGTTTCCTGAGCCATATCCGGGGTGGCAGTTTTGCCGGTACCGATCGCCCAGACCGGTTCGTAAGCGATCGTGATGTTCGCCATGTCAGCAGCCGTGATGTCTGCCAGACCGCCGCGGATCTGCTTATCCAGAACGCTGTTCGTGATGCCGCCTTCCCGTTCTTCCAGGGTTTCGCCGATGCAGACGATGGGCTTCAGAGCGTACTTGAGAGCAGCTTTGATGCGGGCGTTGACCGTGGCATCCGTTTCACCGAAGTACTGACGGCGTTCGCTGTGACCGATGATCACATATTCCACACCGATTTCCTGCAGCATTGCGCCGGAGATTTCACCGGTGAACGCACCGTTGTCCGCCCAGTGAATGTTCTGAGCGCCGACCTTGACATTGGAGCCTTTCAGGACTTCCACAGCCGTTGCAAGGCTGGTGAAGGTGGGGCAAACTGCCACTTCCACTTTACCTGCCAGCGGGGCAAGGCTTTCTTTCAGAGCTTCGCAGAGAGCCTTTGCTTCTGCGGCAGTCTTATTCATTTTCCAGTTACCGGCAATAAAAATCTTGCGTGCCATAGTTCGTTTCCTTTATGTTGTTGATTGGTTGTTGTTTCGTCGTCTTTTAATATAGCATCTCTGCAGAAAAATTGCAAATCCTTCAGTCGATGGCATCCCAGGTCTTCCGCAGAACAGCGATCGCCGTTTCCGCATCCAGCTTTTTATCTGCAGAGCCATAACATTCCACAGAGATCCCGTGCGTGTACCCACCGTGTTTCAGAACAGAGAAGAATTCCGTCAGATCCCATTCCTGCATCCCTGGCGCCAGACGGTCCGGCGTTGTCGCAACGTGGATATGCCGCAGAAGCGGTGCGTTCCACGCAAGAGCCTCCAGTGCGTTGTCCGACTTGTAGAAGTGGTAGGAATCCGCCAGCAATTTCACATTGGGGTGGTTCACACGATTGACCAGTGAAGCACCAGCTCCGACAGAATTGATGATATTGGAGTCCGGGATCCCCAGCGGTTCCAGCACCAGTGTTACGCCGGACTTTTCGAGAACCGGCAGCAGGTCCTGCACAAAGGCAAGGATCTGCTCCGCTGCTTTCTCTGCGGGGAAACCTTCGGGAACATCCCGTGCGCCGCCGGATCCGAAAACGATCGTGGGAATACCGCACTCGCCTGCACGGGTGATCACCTTTTCTGCATGAGCCATCAACGCCGCCCGATCCACGTTATCTCCAGTGATCTTGAGATTTCCGGGGATGAAACAGTTGGCGCTCAGACAGGGAAGTGCCGCTTTGGCGATCCGTTCTTTGCAGTCGTCCTGACACAGCACGGCAGAGGCGTTACATTCAAAAAAATCGAATCCCGCCTCTGCGTAGAGAGCTGTTTCTTCCGGCGCACAGCAATAACCGAACCGGACTTTCCGTTCCATCAGGGAAGAAGTCCTTCCGCTTTCAGGGCTTCGTATGCACATTCACGCAGGAATGCGGCATCTTCGTCATCGATCACGGGGTGTTTGCAATCGACCGTGCGCGGGTCAACGCCATAGATCGCACCGTACCAGACAGCCGCCTGCAGATATTCGCCGCGGGTGTTCAGGTGGATGTTGTCCATACCGATCTTGCGCTTGCCGTTTTCGTCCTTGCCCCAATGCATAGCGCCGACCACGTCGCCTGCCTGAGAGGGCAGATCGGGCCAGCGGTATGTTGCCAGTTCCTCATCGGAGATCTTCTGGAACTTGATGGGGAATTTTGCACGGGCGATCTGAACTGCAGTGCCCGTGGGGATACGCAGGAAACCATACTGATCCGCCAGCTTTTTGTAAGCGGCATCCAGACGATTGTACATCTCGGTCTGGTCGATGTCCCAGGTGTTGTTGAAACGGCCGTCCTGGCAACGGTAGGACCAGGTCTGCTGGACCATGATCTTTGCCTGCGGCTGTTCTTTGCGGATCCGGGCGATGAGCGTATCAGCAAAAGGCTGGTACGTATCCGGCTGCCAGCTGAAATGGCTCGCCTGCTGGATCGTGATCACATCATATACATCATCTTTGAGCATATCAATGAGCGTGCCGCCGCGCTTTTCGGAGACCCATTCCAGTCTCACGCGACCGTTGGCAATGTGCCAGATCGTGTAGTCATAGGGACGGGAGTTGGGATCCGCTTCGCTCTTTTCCAGTTCCTGGCAGTGGCGTTCCAGAGAACAGCCGCCGATACAGGCGCTGGTAAACTTGATGCCGTTGCCGTCCGCCAGTGCAAAACTGGGCATGAGACGACCTGCGGAAATGGAGAAACTGTTTCCGATCGCAAGGATCTTGATGCTTTGTTTCATCTTCTTTTTTCCTTTTTGAGGAGCAGTCAGGTTCTGCCCGGAGATTTTCTTTTTTACCGGTTCAGCATGGATGCCGGAGGCAGCGCAAAGCATGAGACCGGTCAGCATGAACGACAGAAAACGTTTCATAAAAAATTCCCTTGGCAGAACCTGTATCTGAATTATTTATCGTTCAGAGAAACGACGCCCGGCAGTTCCTTGCCTTCCAGATATTCCAGAGAAGCACCGCCACCGGTGGAGATGTGGGACATCTTCGGAGCGAGACCGCTCTTGTTCACCGCTGCAACGGAGTCGCCGCCGCCGATGATGGAGATGCCGCCGTTCGCCTTGACTTCCGCCACAGCAGCGCAGACACCGAAGGTACCCTTGTTGAATTTTTCCATTTCAAACACGCCCATCGGACCGTTCCAGACAACCGTCTTGGCGGACTTGATGGCGTTGGAGTAGAGTTCCACGGTCTGGGGACCGATATCGAGACCCATCCAGCCTTCGGGGATGTCCTGACCAACGATCTGGGTGTTGGCTTCGGCATCGAACTTGTCAGCAACAACGGTATCGACCGGGAGCAGGAAGTTCACGCCTTTTTCCTTGGCGGAAGCGAGCATTTCCTTGGCATATTCCAGCTGATCGTCTTCGCAGAGGGAGTTGCCGATCTGATGTCCCATCGCCTTCAGGAAGGTGTAAGCCATACCACCACCGATGATCAGGGTATCGACCTTGTTCAGCAGATTCTTGACCACTGCCAGCTTGTCGGAGACTTTTGCACCGCCGAGGATGGCAACAAAGGGGCGGACCGGGTTTTCAACCGCATTACCCAGGTATTCGATTTCCTTTTCCAGCAGGAAGCCGGAGACGGAAGTACCGATGTACTTGGTAATGACAGCGGTGGAAGCGTGTGCGCGGTGAGCAGTACCGAACGCATCGTTGCAGAAGATATCGCCGTAGGAAGCCAGCTTTTTCGCCAGTTCCTTCTGCTGATCCTTGAGAGCGGCTTTGCGGGCCTTGAAATCTTCGTCGGATTCGCCGTCTTTCTGCTTGCACTTTGCCTGTTCTTCCTTGTGATAGCGGGTGTTTTCCAGCATCACGATATCGCCGTCCTTCATGGCAGCGACTTCTGCATCGGCAGCAGCGCAGTCAGCAACAAAAACGATTTCCTTGCCCAGGAGCTTGCCCAGGTAGTCGGCAACGATCTTCATGGTGGTGTCGCCGGTGATACCTTTTTCATCGGGTCTGCCCATATGGCTCATGAGGATGAGCTTGCCGCCCTGTTCGATCACATATTTGATGGAGGCGAGAGCACCCTGGATACGGGTATCGTCTTTGATCACGCCTTCTTTGACCGGCACGTTGAAGTCAACGCGCATGATCACGCGTTTGCCTTTGAGTTCCACATCACGCAGAGTTTTCTTGTTCATTTTGCTTCTTCTTTCTGTGTGTTCAGTTGTAAGGTAAAAAAGCCCGAAAGCTTGTTTGTTCAAGCATCCGGGCTTTAGAGTCAGATCCGTATCAAGGTCTTACTTGGAAGCGATAACGCGAGCCATTTCGAGAACCTTGTTGGAGTAGCCCCATTCGTTGTCGTACCAGGAGCAGACTTTGACGAAGGTCTTGTCCAGCTGGATACCGGCTTTGACGTCGAAGATGGAGGTGCGGGCATCGCCGCGGAAGTCGGTGGAGACAACGGCTTCATCGGTGTAACCGAGGATGCCTTTGAGTTCGCCTTCGGAAGCTTCCTTCATGGCGGCGCAGATTTCTTCGTAGGTGGCTTCGGAGTTCAGTTCGCAGGTCAGGTCGACGAAGGAAACGTCGGAGGTCGGAACGCGGACGGACATACCGGTGAGCTTACCGTTGAGTTCGGGGAGGACCTTACCGACAGCCTTGGCAGCGCCGGTGGAGGAGGGGATCATGTTTTCGAGGATACCGCGGCCGCCTCTCCAGTCTTTCTTGGAGGGACCGTCAACCGTCTTCTGGGTGGCGGTGGCAGCGTGGATCGTGGTCATAAGACCGCGCTTGATGCCAAACTTGTCGTTGAGGACCTTGGAGATCGGAGCAAGGCAGTTGGTGGTGCAGGAAGCGTTGGAGATGATGTCCTGACCGGCGTAGGTCATGTGGTTGACACCGTAGACGAACATCGGGGTGCTGTCCTTGGAGGGAGCGGACATGATGACTTTCTTGGCGCCGGCTTCGATGTGCTTGCGAGCCTTGGCATCTTCCAGGAAGAGACCGGTGGATTCGACAACGATTTCAGCTTCGACTTCGTTCCACTTCAGGTTAGCGGGATCCATTTCAGCGGTGAGGCGGATCTTCTTGCCATCGACAACGAGGTTGTTGCCGTCGATCTTGATGTCGTGATTGAAGATGCCGTGGACGGAGTCATACTTCAGCATGTATGCGAGGTAGTCCGGGTCCAGCAGGTCGTTGATCCCGACGATTTCAATGTCATTTGCGAAGTTTTCGAACGCTGCGCGGAAAACCATGCGTCCGATACGACCGAATCCGTTGATGCCGACTTTAATAGCCATTTTTACAACTCCTTCGTTGTTTGTTGTTATTGGTTACGGATATTTTTTTATCGAGCTTTGCATTTAATATAATACCGGAAACAATTTTTTCAAGTTGTTTCACAGGATTTTTACAAATTTTCCGCTGTCCGCTCGATCTCGATGGAGATCAGACGGGCAATGCGGGCGGCGCCGGGCTTGCTGATCCGGAGCCGGACAGACCGGATATATTTCACTGCCAGCAGTTCTTTTGCCAGATTTTCCGCCAGTGCCTCCAGCAGTTGATACCGGGAATCGGCAGTAAAATCATGGATCAGCTGTTCTGCGGCAGAGTAATCAAAAGTGAGTGTAAAATCATCCGCCAGACCGGCTGCGCGGAAATCGCCGCCCAGCTCTGCCGTAATGATCAACTTTTGAGGTGCAAGCCGTTCATGGGGAAGTGTCCCGATGATTGCCTGTACCTCCAGATCTTCGATCCGTATCCAGTCCATATTCTGATCAGATCACTTCAGTTCGTTCATATTCTTCTGGATCTGTTCCTTCATGTGTTCATCTGCCAGTTTTTCCAGTTCCGCTTTCATGCGGTTCAGGTTGGCATCGTCCACCGGGTTTGCACCGCGGATCGCCACGGCGGTATCCCGTGCCAGCAGGATCCCCACGAAGTCGGAGGAACGCACCGTTTCAAAGGCGCGAGTCACAGTCTTGAGCAGTTTGCCATCCGCCTTGTAGATCGCAACTTCCGCGATCAGTTTTTTGCTGTCTTTCGGGTCACGCTTCGTGGAAAGCATACAGAGATAGGAAGCCTTCACATCTTTGCAGAGTTTGGAAATATATTCCGCAGTGAGCGTATTATTTTTCTTACCGCGGCGACGGATCAGTGCTTCATCTTCCAGCATTGCATCGTTCTGGGAAATCACGATCCCGGAATGAGTGGCAAGTTCCGCTTTGAAATATTCTTTCAGCAGTTTGCCGGTACGGCGGTCATTGTGATCCGCAGCATTGCTGAACAGATTGGAACAGACTGCAATGTCGATGGCATCACCGGCACACAGGGTGAAACCGGCAAACAGGACAAAACAAAAGGTAAGGATTTTTTTCAGCATCGTTTTATCTCCTTTAAGTTTAATGAGTGTGTATTTTTCACTTTTTTGCGACCGAGTAGACCCAGCCGCGATCCTTGTTCCAGGTGCGTTTGAGGGTGAATGCAAGATCACGCAGGTCATTATTTGCGGCGAGCTTCGCCAGAATACCATCGACCTCATATTCGCTTTCCTGCAGACCCAGTTCCACAGCGAACTCACTCACGGTACCGGAGAAGCCGTCAAGACCGGCAAGTTTTTCTTCCAGATCGGTCAGCAGCTTGATCACATTCTTGCTGGCGAGTTTGTACGCCTGAACGCCCGGCTGGTGGAAAGCGTTGATGTGGATCAGTTCAGCATAAGCAGCAACCGCGCGTTCGTAGATGGCGATCAACATACCCAGATTGAACTCATTGACATCATCAATACGCATTTCGATCACATTTCTGCCCTTGCTGCGGAGCGCATTGGAAAGGCCGGTCATAAAGCCGTGGAGATAGTCCCCCATCCCGACGCCCGGAGCGATATCCACGCGGGCTTTGTCCCGCAGAACTTCAATGAACGTGATAAAGAAGTCGTTGCGCCCGTCATTGAGCTGCTGGATAAAGGCATGGGCATCCGTGCCGCCTTTGTTACCAAACACGTTCAAGCCCTGATGGACCACATTACCATCCAGATCCAGTTCCTTTCCAAGACTTTCCATCACCAGCTGCTGCAGGTAACGGCTCATCAGGATCAGACGGTCGGAATACGGAACGATCGCCATATTCTTATCGCCCTTGCCGTTGCCTGCCATATACCAGACTGCAGCGAGCATATACGCCGGATTGTGGGAAAGATGCGGGTTACGGGTCAGCGTATCCATGTGGCAGGCGCCCTGCAGGAAGGTGCTGAAATTCACCCCGGCGAGTGCCGCGGGCAGATGCCCCACAATGCTGGTCACACTGGTTCTGCCGCCGATGGATTCCGCCATTTCAAAGGTGCGGAGCCAGTTGGAGGAGCGGGCGAGACGATCCAGTTCGCTGTTCTTCATCGTGATGGCGCAGCTGTGTTTGGCGAAGTCGAGACCGGCAGCCGCATAAGCGTTCATGCAGTCGATCATATTGTTCTTCGTTTCCTGCGTACCGCCGGACTTGGAAATATTCACGACCAGGGTCTTTTTCAGGTCGCAGACCGCCAGTGCGTCAACTGCACCTGCCGTATCAGTGTTGTCCAGGAAGTAGATCTTGAGATAACCGCGACGCTGCGCATCGGTCAATTCGTTCCAGTAGGGACCGTTGATCGCCATCTGGACGAGCTGGGGACCGAGGGCGGAACCGCCGATGCCGTTGATAATGGCATATTCAAATTTTTCACCGGTACTGCCGGTGATTGCTCCGCTGCGGACGCCTTCCACAAATTCTTCCACTTCAGCAAAAATCTCGCTGCCGGTGTAAACGCTGCGGTCCGTAAAGTGAGTCACTTTCCGGTTTTCGTCCGGGTTCTTGATCTCGCCGATCTCGATCTTCTGCATTTCTGCATGAACGTTCTCAAAACGCCCTTCCAGTGCGGCAAGTTCTTCTTCCGCAAAGTTCATACCGGCAAAATTCACCTGAAAAGCACTTTCGCCGTCGATAAAGGTGTACTTATGGCAACGGTCGATCCAAATTCGGGACTGCATAACTCGTTTTCTCCTGTCTGTTCGCTTGTGATTGTATGGAAATCAAAGTAATATATCACATCCCGACAATTTTTCAAATCTTTTTCGCAATATACTTCTTGTTTTTCTGTATTGCGTGATTATATTACGAAATATGAATCAGATTTTGAACAACAATCAGAAAAGGAAACCGTAGACAATGGACACACCGGACCAGATCATAAAGAAAGCGCAAGCCGTTCTCCAGACCGAGATCGAAGGGATCGAAGCGATCAAACAGCAGTTGGACAATAATTTTGTAGAACTGGTGGCAGCCTGCATCAAGACACTGGATAACGGCGGCAAGATCGTCATTACCGGCGTCGGCAAGAGCGGGCATATCGGCAGCAAAATGGCGGCAACTCTCGCCTCCACCGGTTCCACAGCGATTTTTATGCACCCCGTGGAAGCGATGCACGGCGACCTGGGGATGCTGCAGGAAAATGACATTATGATCGCCCTCTCCTACTCCGGCGAAACACAGGAACTGACCCGGATGATCATTCCGGCAAAGCGCCTCGGTGTCCCGGTCGCCTGTTTTACCGGAATCCCGGAATCCACGCTGGCAAAACTTTCGGATATCGTGGTGATCGGTGCAGTGGAAAAAGAAGCCTGCCCCTTCAATCTGGCTCCCACGACCACAAGTACCGCCCATCTGGCGCTGGGGGATGCCCTCGCAATGGTCCTGCTTCAGGAACGGAAATTCACCAAAGAAGATTACGGCAGACGCCACCCCGGCGGCGCCATCGGAAGAGCCGTTACGATGCGGGTCAGCGATCTTATGCGCAAGCCGGAAGCGATCGTGCTGGCAAAGCCGGATGATCTGGTCAAAAATACCCTCGTCCGTATGACTGCCGCACGCTGCGGGTCTGCCATCATCGTTGACGCGGAGAAAAAACTCCTGGGCATCTTCACAGACGGTGACTTCCGCCGCCGGGTGGAAAATGATCTTTCCATCCTGAACCGTCCTATGGAGGAAGTTATGACCCGCAACCCCATTTTCATCAAGAAGGAGTCTCTCGCAGTGGAGATCCTCAAGATCCTCGAAAAACGGAAGATCGATGATCTGGTTGTGTTGGAAGAAGACGGCTGCACCGTTGCCGGTCTGGTGGATATCCAGGACCTGCCCGGTTTCAAACTGATGTAAGCAAGGAGCAGAAAAATGTCAAGAGTGGAATTCAAAAACCGTTCCGTCATCATTGATGGCAAGCCGGTACAGATCATCTCCGGCGCCATGCACTATTTCCGGGTCCCCCGGGAATACTGGCGCGACCGCATGGAAAAAGCCGTCCAGCTCGGTTTGAACGGCATTGAGACTTATATGTGCTGGAACCTGCATGAACGCACGGAAGGAAATTTCGACTTTTCCGGAATGTTGGATTTTGAAGCGTATATCCGCCTCGCGCAGGAAATGGGACTTTATGTGATCGTTCGGCCCGGCCCCTACATCTGCGCCGAATGGGATAACGGCGGGCTGCCCGCATGGCTTATGAAGAAGTCCGGGATCCGTTACCGGCGGATGAACAAGCCGTATATTGACGCACTCACGAACTACATGAATGTGATCATCCCCAAGCTCAAAGCGCTGCAGTTCGATGAAGGCGGCCCCATCATCGCCATGCAGGTCGAAAACGAATACGGCTCCTATTCCTGCGACAAAGAATATCTGACCTATCTCCGCAGTCTTTACCGCAACGCCGGTGTCACGATTCCCCTTTTCACGGCGGATGGCGTCTCCTTCTGGGGCGATCCCGCCAACCGGGATCTGATGCTCCGGGGCGGAACCATTGAAGGCTCTCCCGCCTGTCTGAATTTCGGTTCCCGCGCCCTCGCATCCTTCGATGTGGGCAAAGCTGTCCGCCCCGATGATCCCCCGTTCTGTATGGAATTCTGGTGCGGTTGGTTCGACGCCTGGGGATGCGGCAAACATCACACCCGGTCTGCCGAAAGCACCATTGATGAACTGGAAGATATGCTCTCCACCGGTGCCAGTGTGGACTTCTATATGTATCACGGCGGTACCAATTTTGAATTCACCGCAGGCGCAAACGGGACCGCTGATTCCGACTATGCGCCGGATGTGACCAGTTACGATTACGATGCATTGCTGGATGAAGCCGGCAATCCCACCGAAAAATATTTCGCCGCCCAGAAAGTTATCCGCAAGTACGCTCCGGACCGTCCTTTCGGTACCCCGGAAAAGAGCAGAACGCTTCCCGCACGCAAGCTGGAGATCGCTGCTGTGGCGGAACTCTTTGACAATCTGGACAACGTGGCGGAAAAAGTCGCGGACAACTCCCCCCTTTCCTTTGAGGAGCTGGATCAGCCCTTCGGTTATGTGCTTTACCGCACAAAACTCCCCGGCAACGGCAGAGGATGCTTTGAACTGCAGGATGTCCGGGACAGAGCGGATCTTTATCTCAATGGCGATCAGATCTACACCTACTACCGCAAAAATTCTGAAAAACGCACCAACACACACGAATTTTCCGCCGGTGCCACACTGGATGTGCTGGTGGAAAATCTGGGGCGGATCAACTATGGTCCCCTCTGCGGAAAGGACAGCAAAGGCGTCTGCGGTGACATCCGGTTCGAGTGGCAGGCGCTGGTCGGCTGGGAAATGTGGTGTCTCCCCTCCGCCACGCCTCCCGCAAAGTTGAACTGGAAACCGTACGCTCCGCTGCTGCGCTCCACGCCCGCTTACTATAAAGTGGAATTCGATGTGGAAGATCCGGCTGACACCTACCTGAAATTCCCCGGTATCCACGGCGGCGCCTGGATCAACGGTCACGTACTGGGCAGATACTGGAATATCGGCCCCGGCTCCACTTTGTACATCCCCGGCGTCTGGCTGAAGAAGGGCAAAAACGAACTGGTGATCTTTGAGACCGAAAAACTGGTCAAGCCCTACGTCCGGCTGCTGGATCAGCCTGAACTGGACAAAACCATCGAATGCTGAACAAAATAAGGATTTCTGCTCCGTGACAGACGACCGATCAGATTGGGATAACACACTGAAAATGGATACCCCGGATCTTTCCGGGAAGACCATTGAACTGCCGCTGGATGACTTTATGCCGCGGCGTATCCGGAAAAAGAAAAGCCCGTCCGTCAGCCGCACAGCGACCTTCTTCACGGAAACGCTGTCTCTGTTTCGGGATCATTCCAAAGACACCGAGGAAACGATCCGGGCGGAACAGGGACAGGTGCGTCATCACAATGTGGCACAGGAACAGGATGAATCCGAACAGTTGGGCAGGCTGGAAGAGGATTTTGAGCGTAAAGAAGCGTTCGCCGGTGGTGGTCAGGGCATCATTTCCAGAGGCAGAGATCTGCATCTGCGGCGGCTGGTTGCCATCAAATCCCTCCGGGAAGAACATCTGAATGATCCTGCCCAACGGGGCGCATTTCTTGCTGAAGCCCGGGTAACGGCACAGCTGGAACACCCCGCGATCCTACCCATCTACTCTATCCACAGCGACGACAACAAGGGCTTGCATCTGGCAATGAAAATGGTCTACGGGCAGGACCTGAAGAGTTATCTCCAAACCATTGTAAAACATTACCGGAAGGACGGGATCCGTGCCTACAACGAACGCAAGTCCCTCCGGTTCCGTCTGGATCTTTTCCTGCGGATCTGCGATGCTCTTTCCTATGCTCACAGCAGAAATATCATGCACTGTGACCTGAAGCCGGAAAATATTATGATCGGCGAATATCACGAAGCATACCTGATGGATTGGGGGATCGCCCGCCTGATCCGGGAACCGGGTTACGATCCGGCAACCTGGACCAAGCCAAAACGCATTACCGGAACACCCCGTTTCCTCACACCGGAAGCCATCCGCGGCGAACACTGCGACGAACGGGCGGACATTTACGCCATGGGGCTGATCCTGTATGAGATCACCACACTGGAAGAAGCCTATTCCGGAAATACACCGGAAGCCATTATGCGCAAGATCTGCGCTCAGGATATGCGACCCGTTGTTCATCTTTTTAAACATCCCATTGACTCCGACCTGAAAGCGATCATTCTCAAAGCCGCCGCCGAAGACCCGGAGGACCGTTATCCCTCTGTCAAGGCTCTGGCTGACGATTTGCGGAAATATCTCCGCAACGAAGAAGTTTCGGCAAATCCGGATTCCCTGATCCGGAAAGCTGTCCGGTGGACCATGCACCACAGCAAGGCGACATTGATCTTCACTCTGCTTTGCGTGATCGCAGTTGTAGGTAATCTGGCGTATAATCTTGCCAAACAGATCACCACCCAGCAAACTGAATTTTCACAGAAAACCGCCGTCGGGATCGCATTTCATCACTGCGCTGAGATCGCATACAAAATTGACCGGGAACTTTCCAAAATGGAAAATCTGCTCATCGCCACCGGAAACGAGCTGGAATTTTTCTATAACCGCTCCACGCCGGTCCGCAGGGATCTTATTCCGGAGGAAACACAGCTCAAACTCTGGTCCGCACCCGGCACAAAACACCACGCAGACGATCACCGGATCCATGCAACCAATCTCTTTTCCAGACGCTTTATCAAACTCGTACATGGCGGACTCGGAAAAGATACCACCGGCATTTCTCCGGTCACTCTTGCCGGAATCTCCTTCGATGACGGGCTGAATTTCACCTATCCCGCCGATTCCGCCGCAATGGAAGATGACCTGCGGGACAACCCGGATTTCAAAAACCGGATCAGACAGGATCAACCCGTCTCCGGGTGGACCGCACCGTTCCGGCAGAAAAAGAACGCCGATGCCCCCACTGTTCTCACCTGCTCCGTACGGATCAATACGCCGGAGAAAAAAGCTGCCGGCATACTCTATCTCGATCTGGATATCAGCAGACTGCTTCAATCCATCAAGGTAAAAAATGCCCTGCAGGATTATGCAGATGAAATGACCATCATCGACGATGCCGGCAGAATGATTCTCACCGGTAAAAGCGGACAGCTCGGCGAGGTCAGCGGAACTGATAACGGATACAAGGATAAAGCACTGCTGGCGTACATCCTGCAGTATGAAAACGGCTATCTGAATTTTACCCGCAACGAAGACGGGACCGATGTGGAATATGTGTGTGTCTTCGCACGCTGTCAGACGCTCGGTCTGTTCTATCTGGAAATCTACAAACTCCAGACTTTGATCGAAAATCACGCCAAACTCCGTATCAAAAAAGACTGAGCAAGCATTTTTTTCGGATTTTTTCTAAAACTTCACTTGCATTTTTCAGAATGTGGTGTATCTTATAAGCACAGTCCTTTGCGCGTCCCTATCGTCTAGAGGCCTAGGACACCAGGTTTTCATCCTGGTAACCGGGGTTCGAATCCCCGTGGGGATGCCATTTTTCAAAGAACTGTATTACCGGCGCGTCCCTATCGTCTAGAGGCCTAGGACACCAGGTTTTCATCCTGGTAACCGGGGTTCGAATCCCCGTGGGGATGCCATTTTTTTGTTTTAAATCTCTCTATTTCGCTGTTGGGTTCGCCATGTCATCCGACATGGTACAAATCCCCGTGGGGATGCCATTTTTAATGGCAAACGAAGACGCAAGTCTTCACTTCATGCGGCAACAGCCGCTCTTCACTCAAAAGGCGCAGCCTTTTCTTCACATCTTCACATCTTCACATCTTCACTTCTTCACATCTTCACATCTTCTGTTTCCTGCCGTTGGCGCCCGATCCGGAACTTCCGCCATATGAATAAGGCATACAACGGCTGCAGCACACACACTGCAGCCGTTTTCTTTTTTATTTTTTTGACTCCAGCCCTTGACTTTTTCTTTTTCCGTTGTATGGTAAGTTCCCAGGAAGCAGGGCACATTCCCTCTGAACAAAGATTACATCAAAGTCACCAGACTTTACAGTACGTCGTTATAAAGTTGGAGCGACTATGTCCCCCTGCTTCTGTTTTATTTTAAATCTCCTTCTTTCCCGCCGTTTTTTTCCGTTCTGCTCTTGACTTTTATTTTTGCACAGTATATGTTATCATATTCTGTAAAAAAATTCAACCTTAATTCAGGAAAGGATCGTGTTCTTATGGATTTGCTCAAGCGTCAGACCCCCTGCAATATGCCGGTGAAAGTCGTTCAGTTCGGTGAAGGGAACTTCCTTCGTGCGTTTATTGATTGGATGATCGATGAAATGAACCGGAAAGTCGGGTTCAACGGATCGGTTCAGATCATTCAGCCGCTGGATAAAGGTCTTTCGGATATGATCAATGCGCAGGACGGACTTTACACCCTGATCCTCCGGGGGATCGCCGACGGCAAACTGGTGGAAGATACCCGTGTGATCGAATCGGTCAAGGGCTGTCTGAACGCTTATACGGAATGGGAGAAAGCTATGGAAACCTTCCGCGGCGCAGATCTGCGGTTCTGTTTCTCCAACACCACGGAAGCCGGGATCGAATACAAGGCGGAACCCTACACTCCGGGCGTCACCCAGACCACCTTCCCCGCCAAAGTCACGGCACTCCTTTACGAACGGTTCAAAGCCGGTCTTCCGGGGCTGATTTTCCTCCCCTGCGAACTCATTGACAAGAACGGGATCACCCTCAAAAAGCACATGATCCAGTATGCCACGGAATGGGCGCTCGGCGCAGATTATATCGACTACATCGAAAACGCCAACACCTTCTGCTGCACGCTGGTGGACCGGATCGTTGCCGGCTATCCCCGGGCAACGGCGGATGCCATCTGCGAAAAACTGGGCTACAAGGACAACCTGCTGGACTGCGGTGAGCCGTTCCACTTCTTCGTGATCGAAGCACCGGACGACGTGGAAAAGGAACTGCCCCTCCGGGAAGCCGGTCTGGATGTGGTCTTTGTCAAGAATCAGGCACCCTACCGGACCAGAAAGGTCCGTTTCCTGAACGGCGCTCACACCGCAACCATCCCCGCCGCTTACCTGGCAGGATTTGACTTTGTGGATGAAGTGGTTGCCGATCCTTTCTTCGGCAAATATATGCGCACGCTGCTCTTTGAAGAAGTTTATCCCACCGTGGATCTGCCGGACGACGAAAAAACAGCGTTCGCCTCTGCGATCGTGGAACGTTTTGCCAACCCCTTCGCCATGCACCGGCTCCTCTCCATTGCGCTGAACAGCGTCTCCAAGTGGGAAGTCCGCGTGCTGCCCAGCCTGCTGGATTATCTCAAGATCAAAGGTCAGCTCCCCAAAGTCCTTTCCTTCTCTCTGGCAGCACTCATTGCATTCTACCGCAACGAAGGCGGAACCGGTTTGGGCAGAGTCAACGCATACCCTGTGGCGGACAGCGACGGCATTGCGGCGTTCTTTGAAGAACAGTGGAAAAACAATGAGATCCCAGCACTGGTCCGGAATGTTCTCGCAAGAACCGATTTCTGGGATATGGACCTCAATACCGTGCCGGGTCTCACCGATAACGTGACCGCCAACCTGAAAAACATTATGGCAGATGGCGTCCGTCTCGCCGCAGGAGCCCTTTTCTGATGGAAAACAATATGCTTCAGATCTCTCCCGCCGATAACGTGGCGGTGGCGCTTTCCGGCGAAATGACCGGACACAAGTTTGCGCTCGTTGACATCGCAAAAGGCGAAAAAGTCATCAAGTACGGTATGCCCATCGGGTACGCCACGGAGAACATTGCAAAAGGCGCTCATGTCCACACCCACAATGTGAAGACCCTGCTCAACGAACACGCCGAATATGAGTACAACAAGGAGCCGGAAACGGTACTGAAGACCAACCGGAATGATTCCTTCCTCGGATACCGCCGCTGCGATGGCACCGCCGGGATCCGCAACGATCTCTGGATCATCCCCACTGTGGGTTGCGTCAATTCTCTGGCGGAAAATCTGGCAAAAGCGTTCAATGCCTCTGCCGCTCCGGACATGAAAGCGATCCCGTTCGTTCATCCCTACGGCTGTTCCCAGCTGGGCGACGACCACGAACGGACTGCCGATCTTCTTGCCGCGTTCTGCAAACACCCCAATGCGGGCGGCGTGCTGGTGGTGGCGCTGGGATGCGAAAACAATACGCTGGAATCCTTCAAAGAACGGCTGGGCGACATCTCCGGCAGAAACATTGCGTTCCTCCGGGCGCAGGATGCGGGTGATGAATTCAGCGCAGGTATGGACCTGCTGGAAGAGCTGAAAGAAAAGGCTGCCGTCTGTCAGCGGGAAACGATCCCGGTCAGCGAACTGAAGATCGGTTTGAAGTGCGGCGGCAGCGATGGTTTCTCCGGCATCACAGCAAACCCGCTGGTAGGCAGGATCTCCGATCTGCTCATTGCGCAGGGCGGAACCAGTGTTCTGACGGAAGTCCCGGAAATGTTCGGAGCGGAAACGCTGCTTATGAACCGGTGCGTGACCAGAGAAGTTTTTGAAAAATGCGTCGACATGATCAACGGCTTCAAAGATTACTTTGTCAGCCACGGTCAGGTGGTCTATGAAAACCCCTCCCCCGGCAACAAAGCGGGCGGGATCACCACGCTGGAAGATAAATCCCTCGGCTGCACTCAGAAAGGCGGACTCTCCCCCGTGGTGGATGTGCTGGCGTACGGCGATCAGCTCAAAAAGCCCGGTTTGAACCTGCTGTCCGGTCCGGGGAACGACATGGTCGCTTCCACGGTACTTGCGGCTGCCGGCTGCCAGATCGTCCTGTTCACCACAGGGCGCGGCACGCCTTTCGGAACAGTTGTCCCGACCCTGAAGATCGCCACGAATTCCGCACTTGCCGAAAACAAGAAAAACTGGATCGACTTCAACGCCGGTCAGCTTCTGGAAGGCAAAAGTATGGAAGCGCTGGCAGATGAGTTTTTCGACCACATTCTTGCCGTGGCAAACGGCACAGTCAAGGCGAAAAACGAAGTTGCCGGATTCCAGGAGATCACCATCTTCAAGGACGGCGTAACGCTGTAAGAATTTCCACTTTTCCGGAAATGTTAAAAGGAATTGCTCATCCGGGCAATTCCTTTTTTGTGGACTCAGATCATTTCCAACGGGATAAAAAAGGCGCCGTTCCGGGCGTGTCCGCCGGACTTGAGATAAGCCGCAAAAGTCCGCTGCATACTGGTTTTGTGGGGGACCGCATCCAAACCGCCTTTGACCGCTTTCTCGCCGAAGACACGCCGGACAAGTTCTGATTCGCCGGCAGGTCCCGGCATCCGGTATCCCAGACGCTGGAATTTGAGAATATTGGAAGTCTCCGGCAGAAGCCGGGCAAACATGGGGTCCAGCAGCCAGGATTCACACACAAAAGCTTTCGGTTCCCGTTTCAGCACTTCCCGGTGGAACTTCAACATTTTCCGGCAGGACTCCAGCGCCTGTTCCGGAAGAAGCGGTCCATCTGCAGGGATATGCAGGTGGATCACAGGATCATCCGGCTTGAGAAACTCCACCCAATCCGTCTTGGGGAGTGTGATTTTTTCCGGAAGGACCAGCCCGTTTTCCGCACATTTCCAACCGGTATATCCCTGATCATCCTCCGCCACGGGAGCGGTGGTAAACGCTGTTTCTTCATCGGGGAAGGCACTGAAACCATCCTTCCGGAAGTTCATGGAACAATCCATCAATGCGCAGAACGAGCCATCTTTTTTGTTGCGACAGACCCGGTATTCGTGATAAAATCCGCCACCATCGTTACACTGAAGTCTGCCCAGCCGCATCACGGCGCCCACCATCTGATACCGGATCCAGGCAAAGCCGAAACTGATCCCGAACGCATCATTGTTCTCCCGGCAGAAATCGATCCAGATCCGGATATCCAGCAGCGCCTCTGCCCAAAGTTCGTCATACCAGCCTTTTTCCCGGTACAGCTGCTCCATGGTGGGGATCATACCCAGCAGAACGAGCAGATTGAACCCGTAAGGCTCTTTCACGCTACTGCCGAAACCGGGATCCCGTCCGCACAGCTGATTGCCCGTATCGTTCTGCAGTGAAAGCAGTTGCACCATCTTGAACCAGACGCGCAGCAGTTCCGGATCGGCGGAAACGGAAGACATCGTCTGCTTCAGCTGTTCCAATTCCACCGGGGTGAAATGTGCCTGTCCGGCAAGTTCCGGCAGACGGTCGAAAGCAGCAGCGGCAGTTTCGATATTGAATTCAAGATCCGGCGCAGAGAGACACTCCCGCCACATATCATCGGCAATCGTCAAAGCCATAATCCGGCTCCTTATCGGGTTAGATGAAACAGATTCTGGAAATGCACTGGTCAAAGCTTTCCTGACCGCGCAGAATATCGATCTCGATACGCAAAAACAGGATCGGCAGGTCACGCCGGTCCAGACGGGGCATACGCACAGCATCCTTTTCCGTAGTCATAATGATTTCCGCACCTGCCGCCTTGGCATCGTTCACAAAGTCGATCATTTCCTGCTGGCGGTACCGGTGATGGTCCGCATAGTGCCGTTTCAGCACCAGATTTGCCCCGTTTTGAGTGAGAAAC
The DNA here is from genome assembly GCA_015061915.1 of Lentisphaerota bacterium. Classification (GTDB taxonomy): domain Bacteria; phylum Verrucomicrobiota; class Lentisphaeria; order Victivallales; family UBA1829; genus SIG77. Next base: position 218,872 of record SUVR01000002.1, read on the forward strand.
GCATTGAAACTGGCAGGGTTGGCAATGGCGGAAAGGCTGGCGACTTTTCTGCCCTGAAGGTGAGAGAGCGGGAACTGCACACCGCGATCAAACACATCTTCCAGATACTGGGGACGGTGGCAGCACTCAATGATTTCTGCACGCCGGTTGTGACTGCGGCAGAATTCTTTGAGATGGCGCAGCCGCGGGGAGCCATCGGACTTTGTCAGGAAGATATAGTCTGCACGGCTCAGGTTTTTGATCGGTTCCCGCATCAGCCCCCGGGGCAGAGTATGATGATTGTCAAAAGGTGCAGTGGAGTCCACCAGCAGAATATTGATGTGAGACTTCAACCCCAGATATTGAAAGCCGTCATCCAGCACCAGTGTATCCACACCATACTTCCGGATGGCATAAAGTCCGGATTTGACCCGGTCCTTATCCACGATCACGCATACATCCTTCAGGTTGCTGGCGAGCATATACGGTTCGTCACCGGCATTCATGGAATCCAGCAGCAGGTTCTTTCCGTCGGAGACCACCCGGGGCGGCACTTCCATTTTTTCCGAGCTGAATTTCTGACACAGTTTCTCCCAGAACGAACGTTTATCCCGGCTCCGGTAGCCGCGGGAAAGGATCGCCACTTTTCTGCCCTTCCGGCTCAAGGTCTTGGCAAAGATCTCCACCACCGGTGTCTTACCCGTTCCGCCGCAGGTCAGGTTCCCGATACTGATGACCAGACACCCGATCGCCCGGTTACGGATCACACGGTTTTCATACATCCACAAACGCAGCTGCACAATATTCCGGTACACACGGGAAAAGAGAAACAGCAACCCCATAACAAGACGGTCGCCGAAGCCATGCCGTTTTTCTTTCAGCAGGTCCAGAAAGTACTGTTCCAGATTTTCGCCCAACTCGCGGATCGTCATTTCTCTGTTCACTCCGTTCGGTTCATTTTTCCTTTATCTTATAAATGTAGCCGTATTTTCCACTTTTCGCAAGGTGTTCTTGAAAAAAATTGCGTTTTTTCCCGCTTCCGGCTTGACTTTGGTATTACTTTGTATTATTTTATCCGCAGAATATACAAGCATACACAACAGGAAAAAGAGTATGAAACAGACGGTTATCACATTCAAGGCAGATGAGCAGATCACAAGCGCTCTGGAGCAGATCCCCAATAAATCCGAGTTCATACGGGCGGCTGTTCTGGCGGCGCTGGATGAAAGCTGTCCGTTCTGCGGCGGCACCGGCACGCTGAACCCGCATCAGCGCAAACATTGGGCGGCATTTCTCAAGGAACACCAGTTGGAACATTGCGACGAATGTAACGGCGTGAAGATCCATTGCAAACACCACGGAGAACACCACCATGAATAAGATCTTTTGCGCCTTTTTACTGATCGCTCTCGCCCTGCTGCCCGCTGCCTGCAAACGCTCTGCGTCCACCGAAAAAGAGATCGTCTGTACCACCTACCCTGTATGGCTGATCACACGGGATCTGATGCAGGGAGCGGAGAATCCGCCGCCCCTTTCCCTGCTGGTCCCGCCGGATAACGGATGTCCTCACGATTATGCTCTGGATACCAACAGTATGATCCGGCTTTCCCGCATCAAAACCCTGCTGCTTCTGCGGAACGGCGGACTGGATGATATTCTGGCAGACTCGGTCAAAAAGTTGAATCCAAAGACCATGGATCACCCCATTATCACCCACGCCGGACACGATCACGGAAAATACGGGATATGCAGTCAGGATCCTCACATTTTCACGGCACCCGGACAGGCGAAGAAAATGGTTCTTTCGATTGCCAACTCTCTGATGGAATTCAACCCCGCCAACAACGTAGTCTATGCAAAAAATGAAGCCCGTCTTCTGGCGAAACTGGACGAACTGGAAGCGACGGCAAAAGACATTGGAAAAGGCAAAAAGATCCTCGCCATGCACAGCACCTTCAATCATTTATTGGCGGAAACCGGATTCAACCTGCGGGGCGTCATTTTCGGGGGGCATATCTCCGCCCTTTCCCCGGTTGAAACACAGAAATGGATCAACATGATCAAGCAGGAAAAGATTGCATTTCTGATTACAGAACCCCAGACATCCCGGCAGGTGGCGGAACAACTCCGGAACGAAACGGGGATCTCTCTGCTGGAGTTGGATCCAGCCGCCTCCGGTGCGATCGACGTTCCGGCGGAATATCTGCTGAAAACAATGGAGCAGAACATTGCAAAACTGCGTGAGGCGGCACAATGAGTTACGCTGTCACCTTTGAAAATGTCAATGTAAAGTTGGGCGATACGCTGGTTCTGCAGAATGTAAACGCCCACATTCCGCAAGGCGCATCCACCGCCATTATCGGTCCCAACGGTGCGGGCAAAACCAGTCTGGCGCTGGCGTTGTTGGGACAGGAACCCTACACCGGAACGATCTCGTTCACAGATGGCAGATCCCGCCGCAGTATCCGGTTCGGGTTTGTGCCGCAGAAACTGCAGTTTGACCGGGATATGCCAATGACCGTACTGGACTTTCTGCTCGCCGGGATCCAGAAAATGCCGGTCTTCTTCGGCGCATCAAAAAAAGAAAAAATGCGGGTCATGGAGATGCTCCGGGAAGTGGAATGTGAGAAACTGGCGGACCGTTCGTTCGGCGCTCTTTCCGGCGGGGAGATCCAGCGGGTCCTGCTTGCCGCCGCCCTGCTTCAGAAACCGGAGATCCTGATCCTGGATGAACCGACGGCGGGAGTGGACTTCAAGGGCGGACAACTCTGCTGCGAACTGCTGCACCGGATCCGGGAGAAATATCACTTCACCCAGGTTATGATCAGCCACGATCTTGCCACGGTCGCCGCCCACGCCAGCCACGTGATCTGCGTCAAGGGGACCGTCATTGCGGAAGGCGCACCGAAAGAGATCCTCACACACGATGTCCTGAGTAAAACCTTCGGACTTCATTTGGGTATTCCCGATCCCCAAACACTGGCGGAGGATGTGATCCTCTGCGATGAAAGCTGTCCACACCATGCGGAACATACCGCCCGCGGAGCCGGCTGCAAATGCCACCATCATCACCACAACGGAAGGACGCACGCATGATAACGGATCTGATCAACACGCTTGCAGAGTTTACTGCATATCTCTTTCCATTCGAGTGTATGGATGCCATGTTTATGCAGCACGCTATGCTGGCATTGCTTTTCATCGCTCCGCTCACTGCCATCTCCGGCATACAGGTGGTCAATGCCCGTATGTCCTTCTTCTCTGACGCCATCGGACACTCCGCTTTTGCCGGTGTTGCGCTGGGATTGCTCTCCGGGATCAGTCTGAACCTTTCCATGCCATTGACCGCCGTTCTGGTGGGGCTGCTGATCATGTTCCTGCACCGCAGCAGCAGACTCTCTTCCGATACTGTCATCGGGGTCATTTTCTCTGCTGTTGCCGCCGCAGGGCTTGCCATTATCTCACGGGACCGTGCCGCTGCCGGAAATATCCAGATGTTTCTTTTCGGCGACATCCTCACGATCACGCCGGAGCAGATCGGCGGTATGGGGCTGCTTCTGATTCTTTTTATTATCTTTCAACTCTTTGCGTTCAATAAACTTCTGCTGATCGGGGTCAATCCCATGCTGGCATCCGTCCACCGGGTGAAAGTGCGTCTTTACCAGTACCTTTTTGCATTACTGCTGGCACTGGTGGTGATCTCATCCGTCCGGGCTGCCGGGGTGATCCTGGTAACGGCATTGCTGGTGGTACCGGCGGCGGCGGCAAGAAACTTTGCTGTATCTGCGGGAAGCCAGTTTTTCCTGACGCTGGGGATCGGGTATTTCTCCTGCATTTCCGGGTTGCTGCTCTCTGCTCAGGAATCCATCAATATTCCCGCCGGATCTGCCATCGTACTGGTTGCAGTTCTGATCTTTTTCCTCTCACTCGGCTTCCAGCTGCTGCTGCCGAAACGCAAAAGTGATTCTGCCCTTTGAACATACAAAAAATTTGAAAAATTCCGCTTTTTCTCCTTGCAAAAAGTGAGTTTATATATATATTATATATAAAAGTCACAAAAAACAAATCACCTATTTGGAGAAAAGAATGGAAGAAAACGAAAACGCAATGGCGGCAGCTGCACCGGCAACCGAACAGACCGGATATACTGCCGATAAGATCACCGTGCTGGAAGGGCTGGAAGCGGTCCGTAAACGCCCCAGCATGTATATTGGTGACACCGGCATCCGCGGGCTGCATCACCTTGTTTATGAAACGGTCGATAACAGTATCGACGAAGCACTGGCAGGCTATGCCTCCAAGGTACAGGTCACGATCCACCAGGATAACAGCATCACCGTGCAGGACGATGGACGCGGTATTCCCGTGGATATGCACAAGGATCTGGGCATCCCTGCGGTGGAAGTCGTTATGACGGTCCTCCACGCCGGCGGTAAGTTCGACCATAACTCCTACAAAGTCTCCGGCGGTCTGCACGGCGTGGGTGTTTCCTGCGTGAATGCGCTCTCCGATTGGATGGAAGTGGAAGTCCACCGGGACGGCATGGCGCATGACATCCGTTTTGAACGGGGGATCACCGCCCGCAAGCTCCGTCCCCTTCACGCGGTCAACGACCGTGGTACAAAGGTCACGTTCCACCCGGATGCGGAGATTTTTCAGGAAACGACTGTCTACGTTTGGAACACGCTGGCAAAACGTCTGCGCGAACTGGCGTTCCTGAACCGCGGTGTGCGGATCTCCCTCACGGACGAACGGGAAGAAGAACCCCGCACCGAAACCTTCTATTACGAAGGCGGTATTTCCGAATTTGTCATGATGCTGAACGAACACAAAGGTCTGATCCATCCGGATGTGATCTATATGCACAAGGAAAAGGACGGGATCGATGTGGAAGTGGCGATGCAGTATAACGAAGACTTCCAGGTGGAAATCTACAGCTACGCCAACAACATCAATACTTTTGAAGGCGGTACCCATATGACCGGGTTCCAGACCGCCCTCACCCGTACCATCAACACCTATGCCAAGGGCGCAAATCTGCTCAAAGGCGATAAACCCATGACCGCCAGCGATACGCAGGAAGGTCTCACTGCAATCGTCTCTGTCAAGGTTCCGGACCCCCAGTTTGAAGGTCAGACCAAAACAAAGCTGGGCAACAGCGGCGTCCGCGGGATCGTGGACTCCGTGGTCAGCGATGTCCTCGGTGCATTTCTGGAAGAAAATCCGACCATCGCACGCAATATTGTAGACAAAGCTCTGACCGCCTCCCGTGCCCGTGAAGCCGCAAAGCGCGCCCGTGAAAGCGTCCAGCGCAAAGGTGCATTGGAAGGTTTCTCCCTCCCCGGTAAACTGGCGGACTGCGAAAGCCGCAATCCTGCCGAGTGCGAACTGTTCATTGTGGAAGGTCAGTCCGCCGGTGGTTCGGCAAAACAGGGCAGATTCTCCAAATTCCAGGCGATCATTCCCATCCGTGGTAAGCTGCTGAACGTGGAAAAAGCCCGTTTGGATAAAGTCTTTGAAAACAAAGAAATCCAGTCCCTTATCGCCGCCATCGGCTGCGGGATCGGGGATGACGATTTCAACGAAGAAAAGCTCCGTTACCACCGTATCGTGATCATGACCGACGCGGACGTTGACGGATCCCACATCTCCACGCTGCTGCTCACCTTCTTCTTCCGGCAGATGAAGAAACTCATCGAAAAGGGCTATGTCTATCTGGCGAAGCCGCCTCTGTATAAAGTCACAAAGAAGAAAAATGAACGTTATATCGACAGCGATGAGCAGCTGGACCGCTATCTGATCGAACTGGGTTGCGAAGATCTGGAAGTCACCCGTGTTTCCAACGGTGAAGTTCTTTCTCTGGATGACATCCGCAAAGTCACGCAGTTTGTGGCGAAAGCTATGCAGATCACACAGGGGCTGCACCGCCACGGGGTCGATCCGGACTACTATCTCACGCTGGAAAAAGACGGCAGATTCCCCGCAAAGCTCATCACGATCCACGAAAATGATGGTACCCTGACCGAAAAGTTTGTGTACGATCTGGAAGATGAACGCGCCGTGATCGAAGAAGCGGAACTGCGTCTGCCTCCCATCGAAATGCCCCCGGTTCCGGAAGGCGAAGAACCGCCCCCGAAGCCGCTGCATCCGGCGATCGACATCATTCCGCTTTACGAATCCCGTTCCTGCGAGGAACTGGGCGCTGCCATGCGGGAAGCCGGTTATGATCCCAAGACGGTCTCCTCCGGCACGGAAACGCTCTTCACCTTCAAGGAAACCGGCAAGGACATGGCTCCGGTCAACGAAGCAAAATCCATGAAGGACCTCTTTGAAGCGATCAAATCCAACGGCCGTGAAGGGCTGAAGATCCAGCGCTACAAAGGTCTCGGTGAAATGAACCCGGAACAGCTCCGGGATACCACTATGGACCCCGCAAAACGCAAGATGATCCGTGTCTCCATGGAAGATGCCATTCAGGCGGAACGGATGTTCACCCTGCTGATGGGCGATGATGTGGAACCGAGAAGAGAATATATTGAGCGTCACGCCGCCGGCGTGAAAGACCTTGACATTTGATTTGAAACGAAAAAGGAACAAAAACTATGGCAGAAAAAAAATCCGCAGCACCCGCAGCGGCTCCGGGCAACAGCCAGGAAATCCGCGATAAAAACCTTTCCATTGCGATCGGACAGATCGAAAAAGAATTCGGCAAAGGTTCCATTATGCGCCTGGGCGACAACAAAGTGGTGGATGTGCCGGTCATCAGCACCGGTGCGCTCTCTCTTGACATCGCGCTGGGCATCATGGGCTTGCCCCGGGGCAGAATCATTGAAGTTTTCGGTCCTGAATCTTCCGGTAAGACCACGCTCTGTATGCACGTGATCGCCAACGCCCAGAAGGCAGGCGGCACTGCCGCATTCATCGACGCAGAACACGCAGTCGACCCGGCATACGCCAAGAAGATCGGCGTCAACATTGACAACCTGCTCATCGCCCAGCCGGACTGCGGAGAGGATGCACTGAACATCGCAGAAACGCTCGTCCGCAGCAATGCAGTGGACGTGTTGGTCATCGACTCTGTGGCGGCTCTCGTTCCCAAAAGCGAAATCGAAGGCAACATCGGCGATTCCTTTATGGGGCTGCAGGCGCGTTTGATGTCCCAGGCACTCCGCAAGCTGACCCCGGTCATCAGCCGCAGTAAGACCTGCTGCATCTTCACCAACCAGATGCGTGAAAAAATCGGTGTCATGTTCGGTAATCCGGAAACAACTCCCGGCGGTAACGCTATGAAGTATTACTGCTCCGTCCGTATGGACATCCGCCGTATTCAGGCGATCAAGGACAACAACGGCGAAGCGACCGGCGCCCGCACCCGCGTGAAAGTGGTCAAAAACAAGCTTGCGCCCCCGTTCAAAGTGGCGGAGTTCGACATCAACTTCAACGAAGGGATCTCCCGCACCGGCTCCATTCTGGACGTTGCCTGCGACATGGGGATCATCGAAAAGCGCGGCTCCTGGTTCTCCTTCGGCGAGGAACAGCTGGCACAGGGGCGGGAAGCGGTCAAAGCCCTTCTGGCGGAATCGCCGGATCTGGTGAACCGGCTCTACTCCCGGATCAAAGAAAAACTGGCTGAAAAGAACGGCACTGCCGAGGCGGAAGCAGAGGCTCCTGCCGCCGCTCCTGCGGAATAAAACCGGAGTGATCGTATGAAACTGGCTGCCCGCTCAAAAATTCTGTTTTTACTCCTTTCCGGATCGCTGCCGGCTGCTGTGATCGGTAATCCCGGCCCGCCGGATCCTGCCGTTGCGACAGAACAGGCAGTCCCGGAAGAACGCACCTACCCCGGTAAAATCTCCGGGGACAACGCTTTCGGGGAAGAAAACTATGTCGATGCAGCCCGTTTCTACCGTACCTACCGGGAAGAGGCAACATTCCATAAGGACACCCCTGCCCTGCTGGATGCTTATGAATGTGAAATCAACGCTTTGATCCTGGCGGCGGATGTCTCCACTGCGGAAAAAGTACTGAAAAGCTACGAAAAAATCGCAAAAAAAGAATCGGCTCTTTCCATCCACCTGTGGAAATCCGATCTGCTGCTCCTGCAGGGAAAAGCTCCGCAAGCGGAAAAGGATTTGAAAAAACTACTCTCTGCCATCCCGAAGCAAGATCCGCGGAGAACACGGGCAGAACTTATGCTGGCAACGGCATACGACCTGCAGGGAAAATATCAGGAGGCGGCAAAGATCTATTCTGCCATGTATAAACAGAATTCCGCTTCCGATTTCAACCGCCGGATCGCAGAAAGATTGATCTTTTCCCTGACGGCTGCCGGACAGAATGAAAAGGCGGTCCAGGTTCTGACATCGTTGAACACAGACAGCAGCGAACGCAACAATGAAGCGCATCATTTCCTGAATATTTATCTCGCATTGAAGGGAAATCCGGAAAGCTCCACCAGCTTGAAATTTGAAAAGAAAAATGTGATCCTCACTTCCAGACAGGATGACTTTTTCTACCTGATCACATCGCTGATCGGGGATGAATTTATGCGGAAAAATGATTTCCGGTCTGCCCTCAATGCATACAAACTGGCTTATCTTTACGCACGCAACCAGAAAGAAGTCGTTACCGCTCTTTCCCGTATGACACTGATGCTGGACCGGATGAAAGAAATCAAAGTCGCCGCCGAACTGGCTCTGACTCTGCAGGATGTTTTTCAGCACAGCACGACCGACTTGAAAACACGCCGTTTTGTGGCAAGACTTTTCTTCGATGCGGGCAAAACGGAAGAGGCGCTGGAGCATTACAAATGGATTTTTGAGAAGGACCGTTCCAAGCCGGATGCCATCCTTTCTCATTTGATCCGGAAAAAACAATTCCGGAACGCAAACCTGTTGCTCGATCTCTATTATCAGGAAACACCGGATTCAGCAGATGCCTGTATCGCCCGTGCGACTGTCGCTCTGGCGGAGAAGAAAACGGAAAATGCCGTTCAGCTCTACAAAAATGCGTACCGGAAGGGAAATATGGATGCCGCCTCCAAGGCAATGCGTCTGTATCTGGAAATGAAAGAATACAAAGCATTGATCGATCTGACGAAGGAGATCATCCGGAAGCAGGGCGACCACGCAGAGGCATATTACTATCAGGCGAAAGCAAAAGAGAGTCTTGGCGAACTCAATGAAGCACGCACGGCATTTCTGTTTTGCGAACGGAACGGTTCTTTCCTGCCGGCACAGGCGCTGTTCAATGCTGCCACGATCAGTTACCGGCTGAACGATTACAAGCTGGCAAAAGATGACTTCAGACGCATCGTTGAAACCGATCTTCCCGCCTATCAGAAACTGGCTCCGGAGGCCGCCTACTGGCAGGCTCTCTGTGTTTACAATCTCAATAATGCCAGAGAACTGGAAAAAATCACGCTCGCCATGCAGAAGAAATTTCCCGACTCCTCCTATACAGCGATGGCAATGCTTGTGCTGGCAGATGTCTATACAAAGTCCGGATTGCCGCAAAAAGCGGAGGAACTGCTGAAGCAGATCACGCTTCTGGACACACCGCCGGCGATCCGGGCGGATGCTCTGTTCAAACAGGCGGCTCTTGCATTCCGGGAAAAACACTATATCACTGCGGAAAATCTGCTGTTGAAAATCCGCACGGATTTTGCGGAAGCAGCTCCGCTGGCTGACAACTATTACCTGCTCGGGGATATTTATCGCGCTCAAAACAAGTTTGAGGAAGCAATACAGGCGTACGACGAAGCCGCAAAACGCCGTCCCGGCTCACAGCTTGCCCAGGCGGCGATCGGCTCGAAAGGGGATTGTCTCTTTGCACTTGCTTCTGCCTCCAACAGTCAAAGTCACTTCAAAGAAGCAAAAGAGATCTACGAACAACTGCTTGAGATGCAGGATATTCTGCCGGAATTCCGGATCATGACTTTCTACAAGGTTGCCCGCTGTATGCAGCTGCTCGGCGAAACGGATCAGGCGTTCAATCAGTACCGGATGATGCTTTCTGCGGTCCCTCATAAGGAAGCGGCGGCAAGTCCCGTTATGATTTTCTGGATCTCAAAGGGTATGGATGCCATGGAACTGATCGCACTCAAAAGTACCAGCATTGAAAAGATCAATGACGCCATCCGTACGATGAATTCCCTCAACCGGGCGCCCGGAGCTCTCCGGGGAAAACAGAATTATCCCGCAAGAATACAGCGGTTGAACCATTATAAACTACAGCTCATCAACTCCGGAGAAACGAAAAAATGACCTCCTACTTGAAACTGATTTCCGATGGCGGACCGGTTATGTTTGCCATTATCGCCTGCAGTCTGATCGCAGTTTACATCTTCATCACAAAATGGTTCCAGTTCCACAGGGCGCAGGTCAATGTGGGAGAACTGATCGCCGGACTGGTCAATGTGTTGAAAAGGGACGGTATGATCGAAGCGATCACCCTTTGCGATCATACGCCCGGCCCCGTGGCAAGACTTCTCAACAGTGCGATCTACGCATACCGGAATGATGACGATATTCAGAAAGCACTGGAAGCGCAGTCGCTGGTGGAAGTGCCGAAACTGGAAACAAGATTGAATGTCCTTGCAACCATCGCTTATGTCGCTCCGCTGCTCGGTCTGCTGGGTACCGTTCTCGGTATGTTTGAAGCATTCCAGACAATGGAAAACGGCGCTTCCATGTCGCTGCCCGAACTTTCCAAAGGAATCTATACTGCCCTGACTTGTACCGCCGCCGGTCTCTGCGTCGCGATCCCGTGTCATATCGCATACAACTATCTCCTCTCCAGAGTTCAGAATTTCTGTATCGAAATGGAAAAGGCTTCTGCTGAGATCATTTATTTCTTCCAGCATCACGAAAAAGGCGAAGGAAATGTTGCCAATGACGAGCAGAAATAACGATATCGCTTTCCGGATTAAACCGAACCTGAAACTTTTTAAGGGGTTCCCGAATCTCTTTCCCTATCTTTCCGTGTTCTTCATCCTGCTCTTTTTCTTCATGATCGGAACAAACTTCGTCCCCGTGCAGGGTATTCCCGTTACACTGCCGCAGACCGCAGGCGAATTTACGTACGCTGCAAAAAATCTCATCGTTACCGTCGACAGAAACGGCGATATTTTCTTTCACGATACCAGAATTGAAAACACGGATAAAGAACTGCTCAAACGCAGGATCGCTGCTGTAAGACTCGGTTACTCCAGACAGAAGGGAAAACGGGACAGCCTGATCATCCGGATGGACAGCAGCGCTCCCAATGACCGCCTCCTGACTTTGCTCTCCATCGCGAAAGAAATGGATCTCAACGCCATCGTTATGACACAATCCACCAACAGCACGGATACCACCACGATCAAGGGAGAATAAGGAATATGGCGGCGGTTCCGGAAAAAATGAAAAGCGATCGCCTGACATGGGCAAACTTTTTCCTCTGCGCTTTGGCTGCGGTGGGGCTTCATGTTTTGCTGGCAGTCCTTTTCTGTAAAGAGCAGAATCGCCCCCCGGAACCGGAATCGAAAAATCGTGTCACGATCCTTTTTTCCGGAGATGATCCCCGTTTTTCCGCAGTGGCACAGAAGATCAAGACGGAACCGGATCCGGCTGAATTCATCCGCGGCAGCAGCTTCGGTTACAGCAAATGCCCAAGTTGGAAGATCAAACCGGAACCGGAATTGAAAAATGAGCTTCCCGCCGTTCCCGGAAAACAGCAGACCGAATCATCTGAAAAAGAAAACATCCCTGCAGAACGGACGTATGCGGATCTCAAGATCTACTCTGCGCCTGCCATAAAAGAAACAGCAGCACCGCAGGATAACAGAAATCAGAAAGAACTTTACCCGATCTGGCGGGATGCTTTCGGGGTCGTTGATGAAGTCCGGAATGCGCTGGAAGGCTATAACAGCACGATCCGCGTCAATTCCAATGCAGTCACTGCTCCGACCGTCCTGAAGATCGTGTTCAATGCAAGAAAAAATACCGGAAAAGTTCCGGCTCACATCACACTTCAGCAGTCTTGCGGCGATCCGTTTCTGGATCAGTATGCAAAGAAAGTTCTGCAAAACCGGATTACTGATCCGGCATTTCTCAAGCGTTTCAACCCCAGATACAACGACCGCATCTCGATCTACTGGCAGCCGGAGTTGAAGGCGGTGGATGAAAGCACGTTCCCGAAAGATATGTTCCCCGGAGGTGATAAATGATCCCCATTTCATACAGTGGCATCTATGCCGTTTACATCAGCCTCTGGCTCATCATTCTGGCGATCCTCTGGTTCCGCGAAGAACGCAGAGCGGCAAAAAGCGATTGGGCGGTCGTCAAGAAAAAACTGTACCTCTGCGATAAATGCCACCTCTCCTTCCTCGCAAGCCACGATCAGGAACACATTACCCGCTGCCCCCGCTGCAATGAAATGTGTTTCATCCGGAAAAGAAAGAGATTCTGACCCATGAATGAGGTTCCACTTTTCCTCGCGGAAGCCTCCATGTACTGCGAACTGGCTTTGCAGGAAAGCTGGAGTATGATCCCGAAAGACCGGACTTTTCCGCTTCACGCGGGCGGTAAGGAATTCCGGGTCATTTCGAGAGGAACATGGAATCACGATGCCGGTCCGGACTTTCTCAATGCCAAGATCGAGATCGATGGTAAGATCCTCACCGGTGATGTGGAGATCCATTGCAAAACATCCCATTGGGCAACACATGGACATCATAATGATCCGATGTATCAGAATGTGATCCTGCACGCTGTCGGGATCAACGATCTTTCCCCGGCAAATGCCCCGAAACTGCCGTTGATCCCCCTCTTTATCCTGCCGGAAAATTACGATGAAACAACACCGTCTCCACTGCAGAAAGATGGTCTCTGCTCCGCATTTTTCGCACGGATGCCGGATACGGCGATCCATAAATTTGTCAGTGATGCAGGTCTGGAGCGACTGCAGGCAAAATCCGGAAAACTCTTGAGTGAAATGATCTCAAAAGGAACAAAAGATGCCTTGATCATGCGACTCTTTGAGCAAATCGGAATCCCCGGAAACCGGGCGCAATTCAAGCAGCTGGCGCAACGCCTCCTGACCTATGAAAAAGAGGTCCGGGAGAAGTATATACACGCGATCCTCTGGGGTGAATCCGGCTGCCTGCCCGATCCGGCAAAAACAACATTACCCCACGAGGCGGCAGCAATCGTGAACGAACTTTGGAACCAATGGTGGCAGATCCGCAGGGTACATTTCGATCCGATCCAATTCTCCCATCACTCAAGACCCTTGAACAGCGTCAGCAGAAGAATTGCGATCCTTTCGGAATTCATCCGGAATTTCAGTGAAAATCCGCTCCCCGTGATGCTGGATGTCATTCGTGAAAACAACGTGGACGATGCGATCCGTATCTTTATCCGGAAATTGAATATCTCCGATCCGTTCTGGCAGAAACACACTTCGTTCATATCCGCAGAACTGAAAAATCCTGCCGTTCTGCTCGGTAATGACAGAATCATCGAACTGCTGGTGGATGTCATCATTCCGGCGATCCACGCTTATTCATCGGTCGCCGGAGAGTTCAAGCTGACCGCAAAAGTGGAATCACTGTTTCTGGCAATGCCGAAAACAGCATCCAATAAAACACTCCGGGAGATCACAAACCGCTGTTTCCCCGGGAAAGAATCAATCTTCAAAACCGCAGCCGCACAACAGGGATTGCTTCATATTCATAAAACATGGTGCGAAAAATTGGCGTGCAACTGCAAAGCGTGCCCGATCTGTCAACTGGTATGAAAGGATAAACACTGTGAAAAAGATAAAAATTGCCATCAGCGCCTGCCTCATCGGATTGAAATACCGGTACGATGGCGAGTCGAGATTCAGTCAGACGATCGTGGACCGGCTGAAAGATAAAGTGGACTTTATCCCCGTTTGCCCGGAAGTGGAGTGCGGTCTTTCCATTCCCCGCCCGAAAATGCACCTGGAAGTATCGGCAAAAGGAACACGGATGAAAGTGACGGAAAGCAGCGCCGATGAAACCGATCGTATGATCACTTGGGCAGAAAATAAACTGGATCAACTGGAACGGCTCGGCATCTCCGGCTATATCTTCCAGGCAAGATCTCCCAGTTGCGGTCTGGCAGACGCAAAATTGCTGGCGCCCGGCGGCGGACGGGTGATCTCAACGGCAGAAACCGGCATCTTTGCAAAAATGATCAAACGCAGATTTCCCAAATTGATCGTCGCAGAAGAAAAAGATCTGGAGGAATTCTGCCGCCAGCTCGGTCTGTGATCCGGAAAGTTCAGACATAAAAAAAACGCACACCTCGAAAAGTGTGCGTTTTTTGATCCATTGAAAAGGACAACCGGAATCAGCTGCCTCTGCCGCTTCTGCTGTGAAGACGTCCGCGGGAAAGGAACCCGTCGTAATTCTTCATCACCAGGTGGGACTCCATCTGGCTCAGCGTGTCGATCGTAACCCCCACAATGATCAGCAGACTCGTGCCGCCGAAGAAGGAGGAAACATCAAACGGGATCTTCAGCCACATATACAGCAGACTCGGGAAAATGGCAAGACCGGTCAGGAAGATCGCTCCTGCAAAAGTTACCCGCGTCATCGTATTATCAAGGAAGTCCGCCGTCGGTTTACCGGGACGGATTCCGGGAATATACGCGCCTTCTTTCTTCAGATTATCAGAAATCTGAAGCGGATTGAACATATTGGCAACCCAGAAGAAACTGAATGCCAGGATCAGAAGTCCGTAGATCAGCAGATAGGAATAAGTCCCGTGCGTGAAATACTGCGTCCAGCTGCGAACTGTCTCATTATCGAACAGCTGGAAAATCATCGGCGGGAACATCATGATCGCACCTGCAAAGATGATCGGCATAACACCGGAGAAGTTCACCTTCAGGGGCATATAGGTATTACCGCCGGTCAGCTTGTTGCCAACCGTTTTCTTCGCCATCTGGATCGGAACACGACGCATCCCCTGCGTCAGCATCACAGTCAGTGCTGTGACCACCGCAAAGATCAGCAGAAGCATAAAGAGATGCGCCAGACGGAACTTGCCGCCTGCCGTCGTTTCACCGCTGCTGACCATCGAGATCAGGGACTGAACCGCCTGCGGCAGACGTTCAATGATGTTGATCGTGATGATCAGAGACACACCATTGCCGATGCCTTTTTCCGTGATCCGTTCGCCAAACCACATAAGGATCATCGTGCCACAGGTAAGAATGATCACGGAGGTCAGAATAAAACCAATTCCGTTGTTGGGGTCAACAAGGGCGCCAGCTTCCGGCCGGGGAAGACTAAGACGTTCCGGATTCATCATCGCAATCGCTGCCATCGCACCCTGAATCAGGCAGATCGCAATCGTGAGATAACGAGTATACTGGTTGATCTTGGCATAACCCACTTCACCTTCCCGTTTCAGCTTTTCAAGGGCAGGAAGAACAGGGGTCAGAAGCTGCATAATGATCGATGCCGAAATGTACGGCATAATCCCAAGAGCCCCGATCGCAAACTGCTGCAATGCACCACCGCTGAAGATGTTGACCATGTCAAGAATCCCGCCCGCCGCCTGCGAGTTGCCCGCAAGCTGATCAAAATACTTGGAGAGATTCTGAGCATTCACACCCGGACACGGAATGTTCGCCGCAATTCTGCACAGAATAATAATCCCGGCAGTATACAGAATGCGCTTCCGCAGTTCTTTCACTTTGAAAGAGTTAATAAATGCTGAAAACATATACCCTCATTTTCCGGCGCGGCTTTTACACCGCGCCTGTTAGGTGTAACGGGGACCAGTAAGGACCAAATCCGAAATTACTTGGATTCGATCACTTCCGCTGTGCCGCCCGCAGCTTCGATCTTCGCCTTCGCCGTGGCAGAATATTTCTCCGCCTTGAACGTGAAGGACTTGCTGATCTCACCATTGCCGAGGATCTTCAGCGGTGCTTCGGACTTGCCAATCAGACCTTTGCCGCGCAGAGCAGCGGCATCAATCACGCTGCCGGCTTCAAAGACTTCGTCAATATCCTGAATGTTCGCAACATTGTAAATCAGCTTCACGCCGTTGCTGAACCCGCGTTTCGGAATACGGCGGAAAGACGGTGTCTGACCACCTTCAAAGTGATGACGGATCGCAGCACCAGTACGGGAACGCTGACCCTTTTCACCACGACCGGCTGTGCCGCCAAGACCGGAACCATCACCGCGACCGCGGCGGGTCTTGCTCTTGCGGGAGCCCGGAGTAACCTGCAATTCATGCAATTTCATCGTCGTTTTCTCCTAATTAGATCTTGCCGCGCTTTTCAAGGACTTCAGCCTTGGAGTGCATCATCTCGATCGCTGCGAAGGTAGCCTTCACAACGTTCGCCGGGTTGCTGGAACCCAGGGACTTCGCCAGAACGTCAACAACACCGGCCAGACCGAGGATCGCACGCATCGTACCGCCGGCGATCATACCCGTACCTTCAGAGGCAGGGCGGATCAGAACCTTGGAACCACGGAACTTGGCTTCCACCGTGTGGGGGATCGTGGTGCCGCGAACCGGAACAACGATCATGTTCTTGCGGGCAGCTTCGCCACCCTTGCGGATCGCATCGCTCACTTCGTTCGCTTTGCCATAGCCATAACCAACTTTGCCGTTCTTATCGCCAACAACAACCAGCGCACCGAAACTGAAGTTTCTGCCGCCCTTGACGACCTTGGAGCAACGGTTGATGCTCAGAACGATCTCTTCTTCGCCGGAGGCTTCCTTCTGAGCGGCGTTGAACGCACGTTCTTCAGAGGCCTTCACTGCAGATTCATTTTTCGCTTTTTCAATAGCCATTGCTTCTCTCCTCAGAATTTCAGACCGGCTTCACGGGCTGCATCAGCCAGCGCTTTGATTCTGCCGTGGTACTTCGCACCGCAACGGTCAAAAACAACCGTGCTGATACCGGCAGCAACTGCCTTTTCAGCAGCAAGCTTGCCCAGCGCAGCAGCAGCTTCAACATTGCGCTTCAGATTCAGCGCCTTGAAATCTTTCGACAGCGTGGATTCAGCCGCAAGCGTCACAGCTGCATCGTCATCGATGAACTGAACGTACATATTGTTGGCAGTGAAATTCACGCACATCCGGGGCCGCGCAGCCGTACCGCTGATTTTTTTGCGGATACGGATATGACGCAGCATCTTTTTGAATTTGGAATCTCTGATCATTTCTCAAAACCTTTCATCAGGCGTTCGTCTTGCCCGGCTTGATCACAACGTGTTCATCCGCATAACGGATACCCTTGCCCTTGTACGGCTCAGGCTTCTTGAAACGTCTGATACGGGCTGCAACTTCACCAACCAGCTGCTTGTCAAAACCTTCGATCAGGATCTTCACACCGTCAGTAACGGTCATCTTGATCCCGTCCGGAACCATGTAATCAATGGCGTGAGAGTAGCCGACGTTCAGCGTCAGCTTCTTGCCCGCCAGCGTGGCTTTGTAACCGACACCAACGATCGCAAGCTCTTTCTTGTAGCCATCCATCACACCGATCACGGCGTTGTTGATCAGGCTGCGCACAAGACCGTGCAGCGCTTTGCAGTTATCATTCTTGCGGGTCACAACAACATTGCTGCCGTCGACCGCAACTTCCGTTCCTTCCGGAACCGGAATCACCAGCTTGCCCTGCTTGCCTTCCACAGTAACTTCTGCGCCGGCAACGGACACCTTCACACCTGCGGGAATCGCAACAGGTTTGCTACCAATACGAGACATATCTTTACCTCACAGGTTACCAAACGTAGCAGAGGATTTCTCCGCCCACGTTTTCTTTTGCTGCATCTTTGCCGCTCAGGACGCCCTTCGGGGTCGAGAGAATGGCAATACCCATGCCGTCTTTCACTCTCGGAATGTCCTTGCTTCCGCAGTACAGTCTGCAAGAAGGCTTGGAAACTCTTTCGAGGTTTTCAATGACAGCGCGTTTCTGGAAATATTTCATTTCGATCTTCAAGACCTTACGAACATCTCCCTCGACCGTGAAACCGGCGATGTACCCTTCGTTCAACAGAACCTGGGCGATCGCTTCTTTCATCTTGGAGGAAGGCATCTCGACAACCTTCTGAACGGACATAACGCCGTTGCGGAGGCGGGTCAGCATATCGGAAATCGGATCCTGCATACTCATAATATCGATGACCTTTCTCTCTTACCAGCTCGCCTTCACCACACCCGGGATCTGGCCGGAAGAGGCCATTTCACGGAAGCAGATACGGCAAAGTTTGAACTTGCGGATGAATGCCCGCGGTCTCCCGCACGCAGCACAGCGATTGTAGTTCCGGGAAGAGAACTTGGAACCACGCTGCTGTTTGGCAATCAGACTTTTCTTAGCCATTGTGAATTCTCCTTATTTCGCAAACGGAAATTCCAGCATCGCCAGAAGTTCCTTCGCAGCGGCGTCAGTCTTCGCCGTGGTGACAAATGTGACGTTGATTCCCAGAGGATATTTGATCTTGTCCAGGTCAATTTCCGTGAAGATCGAAACATCGGGAATACCGAGGTTGTAGTTACCAACGTGGTCAAAACCCTTCTTCGGCGCACCGTGGAAGTCTCTCACACGCGGGAAGGCGTTGTGGACAAGACGATCCAGGAACTGGTACATCTTTTCGCCGCGGAGCGTGACCATCAGACCGACGGTCTGGCCAACGCGCAGCTTGAAGTTCGCCACGTTCTTTTTGGATTTGCATGCGACAGGGCACTGACCGGCGAGAGCCGTGATGTGCGTACGCGCTTCGGAAAGAGCGTCCTTTTCCATCTTGGTGCTGATACCGGTGCTGATCACGATTTTCGTCAGCTTCGGAATCTCCATCACATTCTTCAGACCAAGCTTCTGCATGAGAGCAGGCTTGACTTCTTCATTGTATTTTTTCTTCATATCAGGCATGATCGGTCCTCCAGAGGCTTACGCCTTCTCCTCTTGTTTCTTGACGTTGGAAACATGAACGGAGACAGAACGTTCGATCAGACCACCCTTGGGGTTCGCCTGACTCTTCTTCAGCGTGCGCATACCAATGTTCTGCTTCTTCGCATCAGAGAGATCCTGGAGTTCCAGGACAACGCGGTCTTTCTTCTTCAGAATGGCAACGATCTTGCCCTTCTCGCCTTTCCAGTCTCCGCTGATCACTTCAACAAGGTCACCCTTCTTGACGTGGTAGATCTTCTGGCATTTCGGAGTCATTTTATCCATTACAGCACCTCCGGCGCAAGAGAAATGATCTTCATAAAGTTCTTCTCGCGCAGTTCACGGGCAACCGGACCAAAGATACGGGTACCCTTCGGGTTCTTCTGGTCGTCAATCACGACCGCTGCGTTGCTGTCAAATTTCAGATAGGAACCATCTTCACGACGGATCGGAGCCGCAGTACGGACGATCACCGCCTTGACAACATCACCTTTCTTCACCTGGCCGCCGGGGAGAGCTTCCTTGACAGCCGCAGTAACGATGTCACCGACGTGCGCAATGGTCTTGCGCTGGCCAAGAACTGTGATCACAGTGATTCTCTTGGCACCGCTGTTGTCAGCGACTTCCATATTTGTTTGCATCTGTACCATAGTTTGCTATTCCTCCTGCAGCTTACTCTGCATGGCTGATGATTTCAACGAGGCGCCAGTGCTTGTTCTTGCTCAGAGGACGGGTTTCCGCAATGCGGACCATGTCGCCCTTCTTCGCCTCATTCTTTTCATCGTGTGCCGCATAACGGACACGGGATTTCACAACTTTCTTGTAGCGCTTGTGCGCGGTACGGTCCGTGATCTCAACAACGATCGTCTTTTCCTGAACGTCGCTGATCACCTTGCCCACGCGGCTCTTGCGGTTACCACGGACGGCAGTTGCCGGTTCCGCCGCGGTCATGTTTTTCGTTTCTTCCATGGTCGTATTTTCCATTTGTTCCATGTTCTACTCAGGCTCACGCCTTGGCTGCGGTTCTCTGATTGAGTTCCGTCAACGCTCTGGCAAGGTCACGACGTGCAAGACGGATCTTCGCCGGGCTTTCCAGCTGACCCGCACGGGACTGCGCACGCAGATTGAATTTTTCCTTCTTCAGGTCTTCGATCTGGCGAGCCAGTTCTTCGTCGCTCATTTCTTTGAACAGTTTCATTTTCATTGTTCACTCATTCCTTTCCGTCAGGCATTGACAACGCGTGCGATGAAGCGGCAACGGATCGGCAGTTTGCTTGCAGCAAGCCCCATGGCTTCCTTCGCAACCGTTTCGGAACAGCCCGAAACTTCAAACAGCATTCTGCCCGGTTTCACAGGTGCGACCCAGTATTCAACCGCACCTTTACCTTTACCCATTCGAACTTCCAACGGTTTCTTGGTATAGGGTTTGTAAGGGAACACGCGGATCCAGACTTTACCACGTCTCTTCATGTGACGGGTGATAGCGACACGGGCCGCTTCGATCTGGTTTGCGGTCAGGTAGACACGGTCGAGGGCCTGCAGGCCGAACTCGCCGAAGTCCAGTTCGTTGCACCGATTCGACAGCCCGGCGTTATTACCGCGCTGCACCTTTCTGTGCTTTACTCTTTTTGGCATTAACGGCATTTTGCATTTCCTCCGTAGGTTCTTTGTGACAAATCCAGACCTTCACACCGATCTTACCGGCGGTAGTATTGGCCTCGGAAAATCCATAATCAATAAAAGCTTTCAACGTATGAAGAGGCGTTCTGCCTTCTTTATACTGTTCGGTTCTGGCAAGTTCAGCTGCGCCCAGACGACCGGAGCACTGGATCTTGATGCCTTCCGCACCAAGCTGCATCGCAGTCTGGATCGCTTTCTTCATCGCACGGCGGAAACCGATACGGCGTTCCAGCTGCTGCGCAACGCTTTCAGAAACCAGCTGTGCGCTCGTTTCCGGCTGCTTCACTTCCACAATGTCAAGAATCAGCTCCTGCCCCTTGGAGAGAAGCTTGCTGACTTTTTCTTTCAGCTTGTCAAGTTCTGCACCTTTGGCACCAACCAACTGACCCGGACGGGCAGCGTAGACCGTGGCGCGCACGCGGTTCACATAGCGTTCGATCAGAACTTTGGAAATCGCGGCATTGACATATTCTTTCTTGATGAAGTTGCGGATCTTCACATCTTCATGCAACCAGTCGCCAAAGCAGTCCTTTTTCGCGAACCACTTGGAACTCCAATTCTTGTTCAGGGCTAATCTCAGCCCGATGGGATTGACTTTCTGACCCACGATACGGCCCTTTCTGTTATTCGTCCGTAAGCACGACTGTGAAGTGGCTCATCCGCTTGCGGATACGGCCAGCCATACCGCGAGCTTTGGGACGGAAACGCTTCAGCATCGGTCCCGGATTCGCAACTGCCTGTTTCACCTTCAGTGCTTCTTTCTTGAGTTCATGATTGTTTTCCGCATTGGCGAGCGCACTCTTCAGCGTTTTTGCGAAGAGTCGTGCTGCTTTTCGCGGGCTCAGTTCGGCCATCGCCAGAGCTTCAGCAACCGGTTTTCCCTGGATCGTCCGGGAGAAATCGGATGCCTTCTGCGGCGATATCCGCACGTACTTCGTTACTGCACGCACTTCCATTTGGTTCTCACTCTCGTTAGTTATGTTTGAAAGATTAACTCGATTTTTCTTACTTATCTTATTGCATTGCACGGACTTCCTGCCCAACCCCAAGTTCACTGCTGTTGCCTTTCACTACAACAGCCGCAGAAACAAAGGGTCGCACAGCCACAACCCGCAAAACACAGATCTTTTGATCCGTTCCGGCTTGAAGGCTCATATTCACGCGGACACCATCCCGATATCCAGCATTCAATACGATCATTTCAGGCGTTTCACTGATCTCCAGTACCCGGCATTTTTTGAATTGCTCCGGCAACACCGAAGGAACACTCAGACGCGCAAAGCTTTGATTTTCAGTTGACAGTGCATCAAGTGCCACCCGTAATCTTGCTTTTTCCACATCTGCAAGCCCCAACTTTTCGATCTTCGGATACAGCATTTCGCAGACATTTGTGCTTTTCGCCACCAGTTTCATACCGCTTTTCATCGTAAGATCAAGGGCATCAGCCAGTTCATTTTCCCGCACACCGGAATAAACCGGTGCCAGATTTTCAAGCACACCTGCCGCGCTCTGCTCCATCCGTTTCACCCGGTCGGAGAGTCTTGCACAGCGTTCCAATGTATCAAGCAGCTCACTGCGCAGGTTCTGATTTGTATCTGCAAGCAGGGAATTTTCAGCTTGAAGTTCCGTGGTACTCTTTGAAACTTCATTTTTCAGCTTTGCAATTTCCGCTTTCAGACCGGAGATCTCATCCTGCCGGCGCTTTGTTTCCCGTTTCAACACGGTCAACTCCGCCTCAAGATCAACTTTCATCCCGGAAAATTCGTCTTTTCTGCGCTGAATTTCCTGCTTTGCAGCAGTCAAATGCGCTTCCAATGCCGTTTTTTCCTTCGCAAGCCGTTGCAGTTCTGCTGTTTTCTGAGCATTTTCAGTCTGTTTCTGAATGTTCTCAGTTCTCAACTTCCCCGCTTCGGCTTTCAGTCTTTCGACCTCGGTTCTCAGCCTCGCAAGTTCTTTCTTGTTCGCCGCAAGCTCGCTTTCCATTTCCGGATCTGCAAGCTGAACTGTCACGCTTGCGGGCTTCGCATCCTCCGCCGCGCAAACACAAAGTGCAGTGAACAGGACTGTTAATATACACCCTGTTCCAAGAAATTTCCAGTATTTTTTTAACTTTTTTTGCATTTTTTCTCAATTTTTTACTTTGTATATCCTTTTAATATAAGGCATCTTGTCCAACTTTTCAAGTAATTTTCAAAAAAACTGGCAAAATCGCCCGCGCGTGCTATATTATATAAGGAATAGCGAAACGGATCAAAGATCACATAAAATCAAGAAAGGTATCTTTACAATGGAAGCTCTCGCAAAAAATGCAAAATTCCAGGGCCGCCGCGGTCCCGTGGTCCTCGTCATTATGGACGGTGTCGGGATCGGCAAGTATAAAGAAGGCGATGCAGTTCTGGACTCCAACACTCCGTTCCTCCACAAGCTTATGGAAACGATGCCGATGACGACTCTCAAGGCTCACGGCACTGCCGTTGGTCTGCCCTCGGATGCCGATATGGGCAACAGCGAAGTTGGTCACAACGCCATGGGTTGCGGCAGAGTCTTTTCTCAGGGGGCGATGCTGGTCTCCGAAGCCATCGGCAGCGGCAAGATGTTTGCCGGTCAGACCTGGCAGGAACTGATCGCCACTGCAAAGGCGGGCGGCACGCTCCATTTCATCGGTCTTTTCTCCGATGGTAATGTCCACAGCCACATCGACCACCTCAAGGGCATGATCGAACAGGCAAACAAAGAAGGCGTGGAAAAGATCCGGATCCATGCTCTGCTGGACGGCCGTGACGTTCCCGAAACTTCTGCTCTGGATTACATTGATCCCTTTGAAGAATATCTCGCCGCTTTCGGTAAGGACTACCGGATCGCTTCCGGCGGCGGACGCATGGTCATCACCATGGACCGCTACGGTGCGAACTGGGATATGGTCCGCAAGGGCTGGGAAACTCATGTCGCCGGCAAAGGCAGATACTTCAAGACCGCTCACGAAGCTGTGGAAACCCTCCGTGCCGAAACAAAAGCCATCGACCAGGACCTGCCCCCGTTCGTCATCTCCGACGACGGCGCGACTCCGGTCGGCGCCATTGCCGACGGCGATGCTGTGGTCTACTTCAACTTCCGCGGCGACCGGGCACTGGAAATCAGTCAGGCGTTCGATCAGGGCGATGAATTCAAGCAGTTCGACCGGATCCCCATGCCCAAAGCATACTATGCCGGGATGATGGAATATGACGGTGACCTGCATATCCCCAACAAGTATCTGGTCAATCCGCCGGAAATCGACCGCACACTGGGCGAATATCTGGCAGCCTCCGGCGTCACTCAGCTGGCGATCAGCGAAACCCAGAAGTTCGGTCACGTGACCTACTTCTTCAACGGCAACCGGTCCGGTATGTTCAATGAAGATCTGGAAAAATACGTTGAGATTCCCTCCGATGTGGTTCCCTTTGAACAGCGTCCCTGGATGCAGTGCGCCCTCATCACGGATGAAGTCTGCAAGGCAATCGAAAACAACGAATTCCAGTTCATCCGCCTCAACTTCCCCAACGGCGACATGGTCGGTCACACGGGCGTCTATCAGGCAGTCCAGACCTCCATGGCAGCACTGGATATCTGTCTGGAACGGCTGTACAACAGCGTGGTCAAGGCGGGCGGTGTCATGATCATGACCGCCGACCACGGCAACGCCGATGATATGTACGAACATGACAAGTCCGGCGCCGTCAAGCTGGATAAAGCCGGCAACCCGAAACGCAAGACCAGCCACTCCCTGAACCCCGTCCCTGCCATCATCGTGGACCCGGAAAGCAAGGGCGAATATGATACAGCACTCAACAGCGGCCTCGGCATCAGCTCCATCGCCGCTACCTGTATCGACTTCCTCGGTCTGACCCCGCCGGCTGATTACGATAAGTCCGTGATCAACTTCAAGTAAGTCAGCGGAAGAAGGACAGAACAACGGCACAACAGCCGCGCCGTATACCGACAGGGCGGCGGTCCGCCGGAGCAAAATGTTTTTTGCTCCGGCTCTTTTTTTGTGCGGGCGGGCCGGCAGCCCATAACGCCAGCCGGAGCCCCCTTCCCCCGCCCGCCCGCACAAAAAAAGCAGAGCCATCCGGCTTCCGCCGGATGGCTCAGGACCGCCGCCCTGTCTGGTATGCGTTACCGGATCACCCGATCGGGATCCTGTTCTTCCGGATGAGCTGCCACATAGTCGAGCCACTCTTTTTCTGTTGCGTACGGCAGCCATCCGCGACGGCTCACGAACTCGGTATCCATCGTTTCAAACCGGAGTTCAAAAGGCATTTCATCGGCGGTGAACTTGACATTCAGGCTGATGACCGTCTGCATATCGCTGACCTCTTTCATGGTATTGGCGCTGATGGAGGGATCGAACACCATCTTCAGATGACGCGGCATCAGAAACACCAGTCTGCCCTGTTCTCCTGCCGGACGGCACGCGATCCCGCGCAATGTTTTCGTTGTCTCATCGTACATCAAGTCTTTCACTTCTGCCCTGCCCTGTTCCACGTGGAGATCGGTCCCGATGAGCCACGGATATTCCCGCGCTTCGCAGATGCGGTACAATCTGCAATCTGCCGCCGGGACGGCGCAGGGGAATGTTCTTTTATAGGTACCGAGATATTCTCCGTTCCAGAATTCATAGATCCGGTATTCCTTCTCCGGATCGCAGCCCAGCCGTACAAGATCGATCCGGTCCGTATAAACTGCAGGGGCATCATCAGCGGTATTGAACACAGCCGCCAGCGTATAGGAATCGTAACCGGTATCCACTTTTTTCATCAGGATGCGGCACCCGCCTTCTTCGCTGGTCCGGTCGAACAGGTCCACCGGCTTCGGGATCCCGCGGGTCCGGGGGAAACACATTTTCAGCATCCGCAGCCGTTCCGGCATCATATTGTCCAGATCATCCGCCACGCTGACAGGGCTGTCTCCGCTCAAGCCGAAGATCGTTACATTGATCCGTGCCTGATCGGCGGGAATGGGATGATCCAGCAGCAGATTGTTCAAGTCATTCACATATACCTTATCGTTTGTAAAGTACGCTGCCGCGGCATTCTGAAGGAAGGAATGATAGTTCGCAAAGTGCAGATCATGACGGCAATGAGTCGCGTTCCGCCAGTTGGGGAACGGGTGCTGCGGACGCCCTTCCCCGTAATCCCGTACCACACGGGCAGAGTTGATGCAGCCGACAAAGGCGGGCGATGACGCCACGGCGGTCTGAATGTGTGTATCCCATCCGGCGGCTTCCCGGATCACACGGAAGATCTCCCGGGACGCCTCCACAGGCAGCAGACTTTCATCGTAACGGACCGCACCGGGGATGATGCTCAAAAAATCCATCATGTAACTGCGGCAGCCCATTTCCCGGTAGGCGGTAAAGACTTTCCGCAGATAATCCTTTGTCTTCGGGTGGGTCCCATCCAGAAAATATTTTGTCAACGGATCGTAAGCATAGCGGCCGCGTCCCAACTCCCAGCCGTTCGTAAAGGACTGGGTGATCGGCTTGCCATCCTTATCTTTCAGCAGATTTTCCCGGTTTTCCTCCAGCGTTTCCTCCGCCTCGCCGAAGAACCAGAACGGGGAGAACCAGAACTTGAACGTCTCGCCCTGCGCATGATATTTTTTCAGCAGTTCCGGATAGGGGACACCGCTTACATTATCCTCAAACTGCAGCCAGTGTCCGGGCAGACCGCCCTTGATGATACTGTGTGTTCCACCGACCAACTGATAAGGTCCCAATTTGCCGAACTCCCGTTTGACTGCCGCCGCCCGCTTTTCCATGGTCTCCGAAAAATCCCGTCCCTGCGCAGAACAGGAAAAGATCGCTTTCACCGTACCGTCAAAACAGGGCTGATAGCGCCGGTTGATCCCGTCTGCCCAATCCTCCAGCGCCGTATAAGGATCGTCACAGTAACGGATCTGCAGTTCTTCTGATGCCAGTTCACAGCCCGGTTCCAGACGGAACTGACACGCAGAACAGGAAGAGGCGAAGTCCGCAACTGCACCGTTTTCATATTTGATATAATGGGAAACATTCATGCGGTCAACAGTGGTGAACGCGATCTGCAATGTATGACGGCTGTTCTTCTCCGTCAACAGGCAGAGCGTGGTACTGCTGACAACTTTATCAACTGCAAAATTTTCCACAGAAACACTCCAGGGCCACCAGCGGAAAAATCGCACATCCGCCTTGTGATCACCCAGTTCAAGGGAATTTGTTTTTCCGTACAACACATCAAAAACGCCGATGCGGACCATAGACGCACTTTCGTTTTTCAATGTCGCACGGACCACAAGACCGGATTCCGTCTCCCGAACATCCCAAACCCAACGGATGCCGTGTGCCGCACAATCATCTGCAGCGACAAATGTGCCATCCAGTTCGACCTTGCCGGACAGTCCTTTCATGGAAAAGAGATTCGTGTTGTCTGCCGAGAAGGATAAACGCCCGTTTTCAAAATTCCACTTCATAAAACAATTCCTTTGTTTTTGTTTCATTTGACTTTTCCGGATTTCTGTATTAAATTACAGCAAAGTCTGCAGAAAATCAATCAATACAAGCAAACGGATTTGTTTCAAACAGTTCAGGATTTGTCTCATGGAACTTTTTAACGGAAAAACACGGATCATTGATCTCTCCGGACTGCCCCGCATCATGACCGGAAAGCCGCAGATCGAAAAAATCGCGTGGTTCAAAGATCATGTTTACTGGCACCGGAACTCCGTACTGGATGCCGATAATATTTCATTCTGTCTGGAGGAAGATCCGGGAGAACATATTGCGATCATCAACGGACAAAAAGTGCAGCACAACAGCTCCGGACCGCATATCGGATGCAGCCCTCACGGACTACACATCACAACGCTGGCAACAACCAGACGCAATGAACTGCTCTTCCGTTACCGATCCGGTACGACCATGATGGCAGATTATCCGTTCCCTAAACAGGATTTTGTGGTCACGCCCCGCTTTTCCGCCCTTCTGAACGAACTGGAAGATCTGCTGGATCATCTGACCGCACCCGGAACCGCAGACCGGCTCGATCTGCTGGCGCTCAATCTGATCCTTGAGGCAAGAATACCACAGACAAAAGGACCGCAGGTCCGGAAAAGTGTACAGGAACTTTATGAACGGATCATGTCGCACCCCGGTGACGACTTCAACATCGAAACCCTGGCGGAAGATGCCAACTTGAGCCGCGCCACCTTCTATCGGGAGTGGAAAAAACTTTCCGCACGCTCCCCTTATCAACTCCTGCTGCAAAACCGCATCAATATCGCAAAATGGCTGCTGAAACAGACCGGCATGACCGTGCAGGACGTGGCACGGCAGGCAGGTTTCCGTAACAGCAGCGTCTTCACAGAGACGTTCCGGAAACAAACCGGATGCTCCCCGCAGGAATATCGCAACCGGTTCTAATGGGCACTGCACCGCGCAGGCGGCGGTCCGCCGGAGCAAAATGTTTTTTGCTCCGGCTCTTTTTTTGTGCGGGCGGGCTGCCCAAACACCAGCCGGAGTCCTCCTTCGCCCGCACAAAAAAAAGCAGAGCCATCCGGCACTGCCGGATGGCTCAGGACCGCCTTTTGCCGCGCTAACCGTTCGCCTCAACGAACCCGGATCAATGCGCATTTGTTGAAGAAACCGGCACCGGCGATGATCTGTGGGAGACCGGGTCGCAGTTCGCTGCGATGTCCATGATGCAGATGTCCTGCCAGAACGGCTTTGATCTGGGGGTCGGTCTTGATCAGTTCGATCATTCCCAGCGTAACGGCGTCTGCCTTCTGCTGTTTGTACCGGTCCGGCGCATAGTCCTGCATCAGCTCATCGGGCGTACCAACGAGATAAGCACAGGGCTTCCCCAGTTCTTCCCGTACAAAACGATACAGCTCGCCGGTATGAATGGGGTTATGCATGATCAGGATCGTTGGCATTTCCTCCCGTGCCAGTTCGGCTTTCAGGGCAGTGACCTGTTCCGGCAGGAAGAAATAGTATCCGTTGTTCAAAGCGATCAGCCGCAGACCGCCTACTTTCCGGACGGCAAATTCCAGATCATTCGGGCTTGCCGCCTGTACCATATCAAAACTTTGCATTTTGTATGCAGTATCTTCCTTTGCTTCGCCTACATACTGACTGAACTCATGATTGCCCGGCGCAAAAAACACGTCTTCCGTTTTCAATTTTGCTTTCAGAAAATCCAGATTCGCAGCCGAGACAAAATCGACCAAATCACCGGTATGGATGATCAGATCTGCCTGCTCCCGGCCGAACGCCATCGCCTCATCCAACCACTGTTCGATCTGTTCGTTGCTACCGCCGAATGCACTTTTGATACGCCCTGCTGCAAGCACATTTTTCCGTTCGTTGTCCCGCTCATCTGCCAGACAGATATGTGTATCGGAAAGATGCAGCAGTGTCACCGGCTCTTTCAGTCCGGCTTCGATTTCAAATTTTTCCAGTTCCATCGTTCGATTCCTTACTTTTCTCCGTTTCCCGACAAAATGCAAAATATACCATCCGAAATCCAATTTTCAACTCAAGAAAACAGATATTCTGCATCCTGCTTGATTCTTTCTGTTGACTTTTTTCTGAACCGTGCTATATTTATAACATAGTAAATTATTGAATCGAATAACAGAGGCGGTGCTTCATGGGTGGATTTTTCGGTGTTGTGTCACGGGATAACTGCGTGGCGGATCTTTTTTACGGTACAGACTACCATTCCCATCTCGGAACAAAACGTGGCGGTCTGGCAGTTATGAACCAGCGCGGCGCCATCGGGCGCTGCATTCACGACATTACCAACACCCAGTTCCGCTCCAAGTTCGATAATGATCTGGTGAAGCTGGACGGCAACTGCGGGATCGGTGTCATCAGCGACCTGGAAGATCAGCCCCTTGTAATCGCATCCGGGCTCGGTATGTACTCCATTGTCACGGTCGGCAAGATCAACAACATCAACGAACTTGCCAGGGAAGCCATCAAGGACCACCACGCCCACTATTCCGAACTCAGCACCGGCGATTACAACCCCACGGAAGTGGTCGCCTCCCTTATCAATACAAAATCTTCTTTCGAGGAAGGGCTTGCTTATGCGCAGGAGCGGATCAACGGTTCTTGCTCCATCCTGCTGATGACCGGCGGTGCCATCTATGCTGCACGCGATAAATTCGGCAGAACACCCATTGTCCTCGGACACAAACACAACGCTTATGCCGTCGCTATGGAATCCACCGCTCTGCCCAATCTGGACTACGATATGGTCCGGGAACTGGGCCCCGGCGAGATCATTCTCCTGACGGAAGACGGCGTTTTCCAGAAGAAGAAACCCGGCAATAAAATGCAGATCTGCTCCTTCTTCTGGGTCTATTTCGGCTATCCCTCCTCCACATACGAAGGCAAAAATACCGAAACGGTCCGTTACCGCAACGGCGCCCTGCTGGCGGAGGAAGATGATACAGAGATCGATTCCGTCTGCGGCATCCCGGACTCCGGTGTTGCCCATGCCATCGGTTACTCCAATGCCAGTGATGCACCGTATATGCGGGCGCTGGTCAAGTACACCCCCACCTGGCCCCGCAGTTTCATGCCATCCAATCAGGCAATGCGCAGCCTCGTGGCAAAAATGAAGCTCATCCCCGTGGATGAACAGATCGCCGGAAAAAAACTGCTCTTCTGCGATGACTCCATCGTACGCGGAACCCAGTTCAAAGACATCGCCCGCCGCCTCTACGAACGGGGCGCAAAGGAAGTCCATATGCGCTCCGCCTCCCCCCCGCTGGCATTCCCCTGTATGTTCCTCAATTTCTCCCGCAGTAAATCCACGCTGGACCTGGCTGCACGCCGGGTCATCAACACGCTGGAAGGCGGGGAACCGGACGATGTCGCCCTCAAGGAATACACCACTGCCGGTACTGAACGGTACAACCGCATGGTGGATGAGATCCGTAAAAATCTCGGGCTGACCACACTCAAGTACCAGAGCATTGAAAACCTGATCAAGGCCATCGGGCTGCCGAAGGAACAGGTTTGTACATACTGCTTCGATGGAGAAGATCCCACCGGTTGCTGCGAAAATTGTCCGTGCCACAAATAACACACAGGAGAGGCGATGCAGAACGAGATCATTGAGATTATTCTGACCGGCGGCAGGATCGAAAAGGTCATCAACGAGGAAATCGGACGCCTGAATTATGCCGACACCTCCTTCAAAGCGTGGGTGGAACAGGCGCACTGCCCCCTGAATTTCAGCAAACATCTGCTGATGCTCAAGGACAGTCAGGATATTACCGATGCGGATCTGGAGGCAATCACCGCCTGTTGTACACACACACCCGGCAAGCGGGTCATCATCGCCCACGGGGTCAACACGATGATTCGCACGGCACTGCATCTGAAACAGTTTGAGATCCCGAAAACGATCGTGCTTTTCGGGGCGTTTGTCCCTTATTCTCTCCAGAAATCGGATGCTCTGTTCAACTTCGGGTCCGCACTCGCCGCCTCCCAACTCCTCCCCCACGGCGTCTATATCGCTATGAACGGGATCGTGATCCCGGCGGAAAAAGCGATACGGGATCCACAAACCGGCGGCTTTACCTGTTGAGTGCTTCCTCTGCCAGGCGTGCGGCGATTTCCACACATTTTACGCACGGAAATCCTGCCGACTTGATCTCGCGGCAAAGTTCAGATCCTGCTTCGGAGCGGAATTTTGCCGCAACTTCTTCCCGTTTTTCTTCCGGCACCAGCAGCAATGCTGCATAAAGTGCCCCGCAGCGACCACCCTCCGCACGACCGCCGCCACAGGCAGAAAGCGCAGGACTCAGCGCTTCCGCTCCAAGTCCTTCCGCCACTGCCTGCGCACAGTTGACCCGTTTCGGGATTGCCGTAAAGATGTCAACTGCCTTATTCATCACTTGCTCAGAAGCACATAGCTGTTCGGAGTCAGGACGATCTCTACGGTATTACCGGAAACTTTGACCTCATAATCTTCCAGATTGCGGGTTTCGTCCACGATCTTGCAGGTCATACCGGTCAGATCTCCGGCGGCATCGGTCAGCACCACCGTCTTGGCGTCCTTTACCTCATCATCTTCCTGATAGTAACAGACAACCGTCTTGAGTGTGCCGTCTTCGCCTCTGGCGGCGATGGCGTATACATCCGGATCATCCGTTTCGCAGCTCACCTGATTTTTCAGATCGTAAAGATCCGCAAACATGGGGAACGCATAATAAGGCTTCATGGGGCTGAAATCGTAAATATTGAACAGACCGCAGAAACCGGGTGTGGGCCGGGCATCGTAATACATCAGCAGGTCAATGCTGCTGTTCTGGGAGGCGAGCATACAACTCATAGTAAATGCGCCGCCCTTCAGATTATGGATCGTGTTCACGCTGTACTGGAACCATTCTTTGCCCCAGCCCTTCACGTAGTTCCATTCATTCAGCACACTTTCTGCTTCCGTGTAACCGGCGGCATCCAGTTTCTCACGCACGATTTTCGCACGATCCAAAATCTGCTGCGGCTGGATGCAGTAAATATGCCAGGAGAAAAAGTCCATGGGTGTCTTTTCTCCATCCTTGGTCAAAGCGGCAAGGAAGTTATCCATCCAGTCGCCGACACGCCACGCAAGCGCTGGACCGCCGATCTTCACGTTCGGGAAACGGGCTTTCAGATGCGTCGCTGTAATCTTGTAAAGTTCATAATATTCCGCCGCAGTACCGCCCCAGCAGCGCTTGTTCGGGGAATCGTCTTCATCCAGATCCGGCTCGTTCCAGATTTCCCAGTACTGAATATTGTGCTGGAATCCATCCGCCCAACCCTCATTGTAGTGGGCAATGATGTGTTCGCAGATCACCGCCCACTTTTTGAAGTCCGGCGGCGGGAGCGTGTTGTACTTTTTCGCCCAATGTTCAATGGAGGCACCAAGCCGGTAATACGTTTCCGTGCCTGCATCCAGCGTGTTCTGGATCAGGATGTCCGTCAGCAGAAAATCGTAGTTCGCCGGATCTTCCGGATCTGCATTGAAATCACGGAAAATATTTGCCACATCCACACAATGAGGGCCACCGTAGGTGGCGCAGTGGGACGCATCATGGTTCCGGGCAAAGGGGATCCGTGCCGCTTTGTAGGCATCAAAATTTCCTCTGCTCTGATCGTTCCGCGCACGGATCGGCCCGTTATTTACGGCGTGCATCGGCTTGATCACGCCCACAATTTTACTCGAATCCAGTTTCAATTCTGCCATGGTTTTGTTCCTTTCAGTTTCAGGTTGACTTCGTATAATGTAACACTCCGACCGGCAAAGCAAGCCATTTTTCTGCCATTTTGTTACAATATTCTGCCAACTTCACCTCAAACCACACGTTCCCCGTTCACAAAAACCATTTCAATTTTATTCTGAGTATCAAGGATCGACCGGTCACACACCACAAAGTCCGCATCCTTTCCGACCTCAATGGAGCCGACACGGTCTGCGATTCCGAGGTGACGCGCCGGACGGATCGTAATCGCCTGAAGGGCGGAAAATTCATCCATACCCGCCTTGACCGCCAGCGCAGCGCAAAGAGAGAGTTGTTCCTGCGGGATCACGCCGGAGTCCGTAATAATGGAAACTTCACAACCGGCTTTGTCCAGGATCCCGGCAGTTTCAAAAGATTTATGCGCCAATTCCGGCTTGGAGGCAAAAGTGAGAGTGGGACCGACCGCCAGCGGAAGTTTTTCTTTGACAAGATGTTCCACGATCAGATGTCCTTCCGTACAGTGTTCCAGAGTCAGCTTCACCCCGAATTCTTTGGCGATCCGGATCGCCGTCAGAATATCGTAGGCACGATGCGCGTGAGCCTTCAGCGGGATCTCGCCCCGCAGCACCGGGATCAGCGCTTCATGCCGCATATTGTAGTCCGGCAGCTTGCTCGCATCATCACCGGCAGCTTCTTTTTTCCGCAGATAATCCTGTGCCTTGAACAGCGCATCACGCAGTTTGCAGGCGGTGGTCATGCGGCTGTAAATGCCCTTTCCCTGATAACACATTTTCGGATTTTCGCCGAACGCACATTTCATGGCAACTTTCCGCTTGACAACCATCTGGTCAACGCAGTTACCGTAGGTCTTCACCGCCATGAATGTTCCGCCCAAAACGTTGGAGCTGCCCGGTCCGGTCCCGACACAAGTGACGCCGCCGCGCAGGGCATTTTCAACCGTCTGATCGTGAGGATTGAAGCCGTCGATCGCCTCCAGTTCGGGCGTAACGGACTCATTCAGTTCATTGTAATCCGTCCCTTCGTAACGGACTGCATACCCGTGCAGACCGAGGTGACAGTGCGCCTCCACCAGTCCGGGAAAAATATTTTTCCCTTTTACATCGATGATCTTGCAGCTTTTGTCCGCTTTCCCGATCTTGACGATCTTCCCATCCTCAACGAGAATGTCTTTTTTTACACCTTTTTTGGAAACTGCCGTAAAAACAGTACCGTTCGCGAGCCAGTAACGCATGATCTTTTCTCCTTGCATAGTTCAATTTTGATTTCCGAACAACAAGGTATTATATCCCCCCACGCACACTTTTCAAGTAAAAAACACAGAAAAATTTGAGAAAGAAATGCTTTTTATCAATGCAGCAGGCACAATGCGACAAATTGGAATGGGAATGTAGCAATATCGATCACCACCGGAATCGGCATCATCAGAAGACGCAGACAAGTAAAACCGGCTCCTTCCATACTTCTTCCGATCTCCTTTGAATGCAGCCTCGTATAAAAAATATGACCTTTTCCCAACAAAAGTTCATCACTTTTCTGCTCGTATTCCGTCAGGATAAATAATTCCGGCTCATAAAAAGAATCAAGAAACATCACCGGCTTCGTCAATAAAAGCTCTTTATCCCGTGGACTGATGACCGGGATCTCCTGCAACTGCAACGCTGTAAATGGAAAAAGTACTCCGCCTTCATAATTCTTTCCAACATTTTTTGCATCTTTTTTGACCCGGAACTTGATAACAACCTCTGTTCGCGGCGATACATGATGATCATCGTTTACAGAAAAATATCTCTTCCGCTCCTGCTCCGATTCAACAGCAAAACAGTCAAAAAACGGCAAATAATATTCTTTTACGATTCCCTGCTGGGTCAATAAAATTCTGCCATCCGGTAATTTTTCAAGATGATGAGACTCCGGCTGAAAGACTTCATACCCTGTTGCCTGCCAGGTGTAGACCGAAGCACATCCGGTCATAAAAAGTATAAGCACCAAACCGCAGATCAAAAACAATTGTTTCATAATGAAAAATCCTTTGTTATCAGGAATAATATAATTATGTAGATTGAAAAATCAAGCATCGTTCCACAAAAAAAGCCCACCTGCGATGTGGTGAGCTGAAAAAAAGGGCAAAAAAAAATCCGGCGTCGAACTACTCTCCCGCACTCTTGTGTGCAGTACCATCGTCGCTGAGGTCCTTATCGATCGTGTTCGGGATGGGAACGTGAGTATCAACCTCGCAATAGAC
>SUVR01000025.1 GCA_015061915.1 Lentisphaerota bacterium
TCCGGTTCGATGCTAATGTAATGATTCAGTTGATTGTTCATGTTACTCCTTTCGTCTGGCGTAAAATGAACTTTCAGCTGACTTTTTTCAAGTAATTTTAATTTTTTATTTTGAAATTACCTCTTTTGTTTTCAATATCATTATGCCCGCTCGGCTTCACGCACGGTGAGGGCTTCATCGATCAGCGCCAGCGCTTTTTCGCAATCTTCCCGGGAGATGGTCAGTGCCGGCACAAGACGCAGCACCGTTTCCCCGGCGGAGAGCGCGATCACACCTTTGCTGCGGAGAATGGCAAGGACCGGTCCCGCAGGTTCGTCCAGGATCGCACCGACCATGAGACCTTTGCCGCGGACACCCTTGACCATGGGGTGTTTTTCCGCAAGTTTCTGCAGACCTTCCCGCAGGAAGTCGCCCTGAACACGGCAGTTTTCCAGCAGGTTGTCTTTCAGGATCGTATCGATAACAGTCGCCGCGACCGCAGATGCGAAGGGTGTACCGCCGAAGGTACTGGCATGGGTTCCGGGCGTAAGAACATCCTGCAGTTTGCGCTGACAGATCATAGCTCCCATCGGAACACCGTTTGCCAGGGCTTTTGCCATGGAAAGCGCATCCGGCTGAACACCGAAAGACTGCCATGCAAACAGAGTACCAAGTCTGCCCATACCGCACTGGACTTCATCAAAGAGGAGCAGAATATCTTTTTCATCGCAGAACGCGCGGAGCGCCTTCAGGTATTCCAGATCGGCAGGAATGATCCCGCCTTCGCCCTGCACCGGCTCCAGCAGAACAGCGGCTGTCTGATCGGTCACAGCAGCCTTGATCGCTTCCAGATCATTGAAATCCACGAACTTGAATCCGGGCATATCCGGCTGGAATCCTTTACGGTATTTGCTTCTGCCGGTAGCGGCGAGGGTGGCAAGGGTTCTGCCGTGGAAGGAATCGTTCATGGCAATGATCTCGAATTTGCCTTTTTCGCTGCCCCATTTCCGGGCGAGCTTGATCAGCGCTTCGTTGGCTTCGGCACCGCTGTTGCAGAAGAAGCACACGCCGTCAAAGCCGTTCTCAATCAGTTTCTGCGCCAGACGGGGCTGCTGCTCGTTCATATAAAGGTTGGAGACATGGAGCAGCTTTTCTGACTGTTCGCGGATCGCCGCTGTGATCGCAGGGTGGGCGTGACCAAGGCTGCAAACTGCGATCCCGGAAGCCAGGTCCAAGTATTCATTGCCTTCCGCGTCCCAGAGTTTCGTGCCTTCGCCGCGCACAAAAAGAATGTCTGCACGGGGGTAAGTGTGCATCACATATTTATCGTACAATGCCAGTGTTTCCATCGTTGCTGTATTTTCCATGATCCGCAAACCTTTCTGTTGGTCGTCAGCTTTAAAAATCAGTAGCAAATCGCTACAATACCACAAAATGCGGAAAAGTCAAGAAAAAATTAAAAAAATCGGCTAAAATTCATACAATCTTTGCCGTTGGAAAATATTTTTCAAAAATTTTTCACTGTGCTATTACTAAAGTAATAAGGAATAATAAGGAAGAAAGGGGGACAAAAACGCCCTTGATTTTTCATCCGGCGTGATTTATTGTAATGTATCATATGCGAACAATCACTGCGAAAAACAGGAGAAATGAAGATGGCATCTGCAGCAACAAAACTGGTGATCGTGGAATCACCGACCAAAGTCAAAACAATCAGCAAGATCCTCGGCTCGAACTATGTGGTCAAGGCGTCTATGGGACACGTGCGTGACCTGCCTGAACGGGCGTTCGGCGTGGATATTGAACACAACTTCCAGCCCCAGTATGAAGAAAACAAGGGGCGCGGCAAGAACCTTTCCGAACTGAAAGCCACGGCGAAAGCCGCCAACGAGATCTATCTGGCGTCCGACCCGGACCGCGAAGGGGAAGCCATTGCGTGGCATCTGAAAGAAGTTCTGGGTAAAATCAACAAAAAAGCACCGTTCCGCCGGGTGACATTCAACCAGATCACCAAGTCCGCCATTGAAAAGGCGTTTGAGGATCCGGGCGATATCAATATGGCTCTGGTGGACTCCCAGCAGGCACGCCGTGTGCTGGACCGGATCGTGGGTTATCAGATCAGCCCCCTGCTCTGGACCCGTATCGAACGGGGCGTCTCCGCCGGTCGTGTGCAGAGTGTGGCACTCCGCCTCGTCTGCGAACGGGAACGGGAGATTCTCTCCTTCATCCCGAAGGAATACTGGAACTTTGTGGCAGAATTCAATACGGATGCCAATAAAGACGCCTTCCGCGCCAAACTGGCAAAGATCAACGGTGAAAAGTTTGAAGTCAACAACAAGACCGATGCCGATGAACTGCTCCGGAAAGTCCAGGCGGTCCCCGCATGGCACGTTTCCGATGTGACCACTGCCCCCCGCAGAAAATTTGCCTACCCGCCTTTCATTACCAGTACCCTTCAACAGGCCGCCAGCAGCTCTCTCGGCTTCTCCGCAAGCCAGACCATGCGGATCGCCCAGCAGCTGTACGAAGGTGTGGATGTGGGTTCCGGCTCCATCGGTCTCATCACTTATATGAGAACGGACTCTGTGGCAGTTGCGCCGGAAGCGCAGAACAGCTGCCGTGCCTTCATCGCCGCCGAATACGGCAGTGAATATGTGCCCACCGCGTTCAATGTGTATAAGTCCAAAGGCAATGCTCAGGAAGCCCACGAAGCAATCCGCCCCACAGACATCACGCTCACACCGGAAAAACTGCGGAACTTCCTGGATCCCCAGCAGCTCCGTCTCTACACACTCATCTGGCGCAGATTTGTTGCCAGCCAGATGGCACCGGCGAATCTGGAACGCACCACCGTGGAAGTCACCGGCGGCGAATATACCTTCCGCAGCACCGCAACTGTAATCAAGTTCAACGGTTATCTGCGTGCTTACAACATTCAGGAAGAAGGCGCTGTGCAGGACGAAGACGATGACACCCGCGATGCCGCCGTTCTCGCCGCTCTGAAGCAGAACGATCTCTGCAATATGCTCCGTTCCATTCCGGAACAGAAGTTCACGGAACCTGCCCCCCGCTTCTCCGAAGCAACGCTCATCAAGGAACTGGAAGTCAACGGGATCGGGCGCCCGTCCACCTATGCAACGATCGTCAACACCATTCAGGTCCGCAAGTATGTCCAGAAGGAAAAAGGCAAACTGATCCCCACGGATCTGGGCTTCCGGATCAACGATTACCTGGTGGAAAGTCTGCCCGAACTGTTCCAGGTCGGCTTCACCGCCATGATGGAAGACCAGCTGGACGAAATCGGTCAGGGCGAAGTCCAGTGGACCGAAATGATCGGCTCCTTCTACGACAAGTTCTCCCTGTGGCTGAATGCTGCCAAGGGTGCCGGCGCTCCCGAAACCCTGAAAGCCGATTCCCTCATTGCACTCATCCATCAGATCAAGAATTGGGAAATCCCCGAACGCTCCGCCGGTAAACGGGCTTTCGATGACCGCAAATTCTTTGCCAGCATCGAAAACAAGTATGCGAAAGACGGGTTGATCTCCGGTCGTCAGTGGGAAGCTCTCCTGACGCTGGCGCTCAAGTACGAAAGCGATATCCCCGAACTGCGCGACCTCGCCGCACGGAATGGTTATGCTGAAGATCTCGCCGCCGCAGATGAAAAACGGATCGCCGCCGAGCAGGTCCGGAATGACCGCAAAGCAAAACGGATCGAAGCAGAAGCTGCCGCTCCGGACCAGACCGGTCTTCCCCAGATCTTTGAAGCAATGAGCAATCTGCAGTGGGCGGAACCCGAAAAACGCCGCGGCAGAGTCTATGACGACGGCAAGTTCTTCGACTCCCTCAAGAAACAGTGCGATTCCGGTAAGTCCCTCTCCGAAAAGCAGATCGTTGCTCTCGGCAAAATGATCGAAAAGTACCTGGATCAGATTCCCGCAGGCGCAGAATTCCTTAAAACGATCAACTCAAAAATGACCGTGGTGGAAGATCCTGCAGCCGATGAAAAAGCGGCGCTGGCAAAAAAACTGATCGCTCAGTTTGACAAGGTCACCAAGTGGGCGGAACCGGTCCGCAAGGGACGCCGCGTCTACGATGACCGGGAATTTGTCAAATCCATTGCCAACCATCTGGAATCCGGTAAGGTCTTGAGCGATAAACAGATCGAAGCACTCAAGAAGATGGCTGCCAAGTATTCTGTCTGATCCCCGGAAGTTCAGATTTTCCAGTCGGAATTGCTGTGTTGTTCAAACATATGCAATTCCGATTTCTTATTATTCGATTTTTGGTATTTTTGATATTCAAAACATAATTTTTATTTGCAATTTTGAAAACAAGTGCTATTTTATCTGTCTTATAGAGAATAACAAAACGGAAATT
Organism: Lentisphaerota bacterium; assembly: GCA_015061915.1. GTDB lineage: Bacteria > Verrucomicrobiota > Lentisphaeria > Victivallales > UBA1829 > SIG77. Next base: position 4,357 of record SUVR01000025.1, read on the forward strand.
TGAACCACAATAAGACAGGAGTAAATGCCATGGCAGAAGATTTACAGGGTCTGCTGAACCGGATCCAGAACGATGGTCTCCGGAAAGCCGAAAACGAACGGGAACAGATCATTGCAGAAGCGAAAGCGGAAGCGGAAAAGATCGTAGCCGAAGCCAAAGCACAGGCAGCCGCACTGGAAAAACAGGCAGCGGAAAGTGCCGCCGCCATGCAGGAACGGGCAAAAATCACGATCCAGCAGGCAGCCCGTGATATTGTAATCGGTCTGAAAGTGGAACTGCAGGAACGTCTGCGCCGGATCGCAAAGGGATCCGTTGAAGCAGCAATGACCCCCCAGTTGATGGCACAGCTTATCGCCGCTATGGCAAATGCGTATGCAAAGGACAGCGCCTCCGGCATTGAACTGATCCTTTCCCAGAAAGATCTGGACAATCTGGAACAGGGGCTTTTCACCAGTCTGAATGCGGATCTTATGGCGAAGAGCGAACTCTCTCTGGGCAATGATTTCTCCGCCGGTCTGAAAATCGGTTTCAAGGATAATGACATCTTCCTGGACTTCAGCGATGAAGCGCTGGCTGATGTGATCTGCGAATTTGTCGGTCCCAAACTCGCCGCCCTCATCAAGGGCTGAGTCTCCCTGCCCCGATGCAGGTGAAAGAAAGGACTTGACTTTATGGCGCACACCACACAACTTTATTCTCTGCTTGCCTCCCTGCCGGCTCTCTCTATGCAGGAAAAACCCGCACTCACTTCTGCGGCGTTTCTGGAAGCGGCGGAAGCCTTTGTGCAGGGGAAGGATCTGGAAGATCTCCGCGCCCTTTCCCTCATCCCCGCCGAAGAAAATGCCTTCCGAAAAGGCTCTTTCGCTGCCGATTATACCGCTTGGGAAATGGCTCTCCGCAGTGCGATCCTCCGCCTCCGTACCGCAAAACGGAAAGAGGCTCTCCCGGAATCCGGAAAACATGAACTCTCTTTTGAGTGCGATGCGGAAAGTGCCGCACAGCGGGCATACGCCGCAGCAGATCCGCTGGAACGGGAAAAGATCCTGGATCAGGCACGCTGGACTAAAACAGAAGAACTGACCGTCCGCAGTGTCTACGATCTGAACAGCCTCGGCGCATACCGGATCCGGCTGCAGATCGCAGAAAAATGGGCAGCACGCAAGGCGGGTGATCCCGCTGCGAACATGGATGCCGCCGCAGAACGGCTTACAGGCGATACAGAAAAAGTCGAAAATCAATAAACATCAACATATTAACGCAGGAGTATTTCTGCTATGCTGGACAACAATCTGGGACGCATTACCGGCGTCAACGGGAACCTGGTGACCGTGGAGTTTGATACCTATGTCACACAGAATGAAGTCGCCTATGCAATCCTGGGCGAAAAGAAATTGAAAGCGGAAGTCATCCGGGTCCGGGGACGCCGTGCCGACCTGCAGGTCTTTGAAAGTACTGTGGGCTTGAAAGTGGGCGATCCGGTGGAATTTACGGATGAACTGCTCAGTGCAACACTGGGACCCGGTCTGCTCACGCAGGTCTTTGACGGTCTTCAGAACCCTCTGAACAAACTGGCGGAAAAATCCGGGTTCTTCCTGGAACGCGGGATCTATCTGGATGCGCTGGACTTTGATTCCGTCTGGAACTTCACGCCCACTGCTGAAGTCGGGGCAAAACTCCGTGCCGGCGATTCCATCGGCTGGGTCCCGGAAGGAATCTTTGAACACCAGATCATGCTGCCCTTCGCCTTCAATGGCGTCTGGACTCTGACCTGGGTCGCTGCTCCCGGCGAATACGATCTGAAGACCGTCATTGCCAAAGCGGTCAACGAAAAGGGCGAAGAACGGGAGATCACCATGGTTCAGAAATGGCCCGTGAAGATCCCTGTGGACTGCTACCGGGAAAAACTCCTGCCGGTGAAGCCTCTCATCACCCAGCAGCGTATTATCGACACCTTCTTCCCCGTTGCCCAGGGCGGTACATTCTGTACCCCCGGTCCCTTCGGTGCGGGCAAGACCGTTCTCCAGCACTCCCTGAGCCGTTATGCGGAAGCAGACGTGGTGATCGTTGCCGCCTGCGGGGAACGTGCCGGTGAAGTGGTGGAAATTCTCCGTGAATTCCCCGAACTGGAAGACCCCCGCACGGGCAAGACGCTCATCGACCGCTCCATCATCATCTGCAACACCAGTTCCATGCCGGTGGCTGCCCGTGAAGCTTCTGTCTATACCGCCGTCACGCTGGCGGAATACTACCGTCAGATGGGCTTGAACGTGCTGATGCTGGCAGATTCCACCTCCCGCTGGGCACAGGCACTCCGCGAAATGTCCGGCCGACTGGAAGAGATCCCCGGCGAAGAAGCGTTCCCGGCATATCTGGAATCCCGTATCGCCAGCTTCTACGAACGCGCAGGTCTGGTGAAACTGAACAACGGTAAGACCGGATCCGTGACGATCTGCGGTGCGGTCAGTCCTGCCGGCGGTAACTTTGAAGAACCGGTGACGCAGGCGACGCTGAAAGTCGTGGGTGCCTTCCTCGGTCTCTCCCGTGACCGTTCCTCCGCACGCCGTTTCCCCGCCATCCATCCGCTGGAAAGCTGGAGCCATTACAAGAGTATCGTTGACGCCAAACAGATCGAGTTCGCGCGTGGCATCCTCCGCCGCGGTCAGGAAGTCAACCAGATGATGAAAGTGGTCGGCGAAGAAGGCACGAACACAGACGACTTTGTGATCTATCTCAAGAGCGAATTTCTGGACTTTGTCTATCTCCAGCAGAACACCTTTGACGCAGTGGATGCGGCATCCAACGAGGAACGCCAGCAGTACTGCTTCAGCAAAGTCTGCGAAGTCCTGAACACGAAATTCACCTTTGAAAGCAAAGATACCGCCCGCCGTTTCTTCCAGGAACTGCAGCTGATCTTCACGGACTGGAACTATATGCCCTTCAAGTCCGATTCGTTCAACAAACAGGAAGAGGTCATTGCCTCGAAAATTCAGGAGAATCTCCGCCATGCGTAAAGTCTATCACAGAATCATTCAGATCGCGGGTAACGTGATCACGGTGGAAGCCGATAATGTGGCTTACAACGATCTGGCGGAAGTGACCACCAGCCGGGGAACCTCCCTCGCACAGGTGATCCGTCTCGCCGACGGCAAAGTCTCTCTTCAGGTCTTTGCCGGTTCCCGCGGGATCAGCACAGGCGACGAAGTGCGGTTCCTCGGTCAGCCGATGAAAGTCTCCAGCTCCGAAGACCTGCTGGGGCGGATCTTCACCGGCGCCGGAAAGCCCCGCGATATGCGCGCCCCCATCGAAGATAAACTCATTGAGATCGGCGGACCTTCCGTCAACCCCGCAAAGCGTATCATCCCCCGCAAGATGATCCGTACCGGGATTCCCATGATCGACCTTTTCAATACACTGGTCGAATCCCAGAAACTGCCCATCTTCTCCTCCGCCGGTGAACCTTACAACGAACTGCTGGCACGGATCGCCATGCAGGCGGAAGTGGATGTGATCATCCTCGGCGGTATGGGTATGAAGTATGACGACTACCTGTTCTTCCGCAATACGCTGGACGAACACGGCGCTCTCTCCCGCTCGGTTATGTTCATCCACACCGCATCCGACCCCATTGTGGAATGTCTGCTGGTGCCGGATATGTGCCTTGCAGTCGCCGAAGCGTACGCGTTGGAAAACAAGCGCGTTCTCGTGCTGCTGACCGATATGACCAACTTTGCCGATGCCATGAAGGAAATCGCCATTACCATGGAACAGATCCCGTCCAACCGCGGTTATCCCGGCGACCTTTACAGTCAGTTGGCAAGCCGCTACGAAAAGGCGGTGGACTTCGACGGCGCAGGCTCCATTACCGTCCTGGCTGTCACCACCATGCCCGGCGATGACGTGACCCACCCGATCCCGGACAACACCGGGTACATCACGGAAGGTCAGTTCTACCTCAGCAAGGGCAGAATCGAACCCTTCGGCTCCCTGAGCCGTCTGAAACAGCAGGTCAACGGCAGAACCCGCGCCGACCACCGTACGATCATGGACACTATGATCCGGTTCTATGCAGACTATAAAGAAACGCTGGAAAAGCAGTCCATGGGCTTCCAGATGAGTTCCTGGGACAGCAAACTGCTGAAGTTCGGTTCCCGCTTTGAAAAGGAAATGATGGACCTTTCCGTGAACATCCAGCTGGAAGAAGCACTGGACCTCGGCTGGAAGATCCTCGCCGACTGCTTCGACAGCACCGAAACCGGTATCAAGACCGAACTGATCGAAAAATTCTGGCCCGGCAACAAATAAGAAAGCTGAAACTTTATGGCAAAAGTGAAACTGACAAAAACTGCGCTCAAGCAGGAACGGGACGCTCTCAAGCAATACGAGCGGTTCCTGCCCACGCTCCAGCTGAAAAAACAACAGCTGCAGCTGGAAATGCGCCTCTGTCTGGAACAGATCGCTGCCAATGAGGTCCGGGAGCAGGAATCAAGAGATGCCCTCCGTGCGTGGTCAAGCCTGTTCGGCGATAACGAAGCGCCGGAGAAGATCGCAGCCCGCATCGCCGTCCGGGCGGTCCGTACCGATACGCTCAATATCGCCGGCGTTAACGTGCCGAAGTACCGGGGCGTGGACTTTGAGGAGCTGCCCACCGATCTCTTTCTGGATGAACCGTGGCTGGACGATGCCGTGGATGTCATCCGGAAGATCGTGGAGATCCGCAAGGAACGGGAAGTGATCCGGGAACAGCATCGGCTCATCGGACAGGAACTGCGGACCACGACTCAGCGCGTGAATCTGTTTGAGAAAGTGAAAATACCGGAGGCGAAAGAAAATATCCGCCTCATTCAAATTGCGATCGGGGACGCACAGACCAGTGCGGTCGTCCGTTCCAAGATCGCCAAGAAGAAACTGCAGGGAGAGGAGGGCGCCGCATGATCGTTAAGATGAAAAAAGTGACCCTGCTCTGCCTGGAACAGGATAAAACAACCGTTCTGAACAAGTTGCGCGATCTTGGAGTTATGCAGATCGAGTATGCGAAAACACCGGAAAGCACGGATATCGCACAGCTGACAGCCACCCTTTCCAGCGCAGAACGGGCACTCCAGATCCTTGCTATGGAAGAAGGGAAAAATGCCGCAAAGATCGACTGCTCCGGTATGACCGGCGAACAGGCGGCACAGCGGATCCTGGAACTCTCCAACGGCAGGACCGATCTGGAAAAGCAGCTCCACGCTCTGGAACGCGACCGGGATGAACTGCTCCCCTGGGGCGAGTTCGATATGAAATCGCTGGATACCCTCCGCGCCAAAGGTCTCTATCCGTACCTGTGCAGTCTGCGGAAAGCGGACTTTGAGGCACTGGACCTGCCGGAAAGTGTCATGGTCAGCGAGATCAGCCGGAACAAAACGGATGTATTTTTCCTGGCGGTCGGAACGGAAGACTTCGCTCCGGAGTATGCCGTTACCCTGCCCACCGGACCCCTCTCCGCCATTGAAGCGCAGATCGTTGAGATCCGGCAGCTGATCGCCGAATCCGGCTCAACGATCCTCGCCCTGAAGGCTACCGCCGATCAGGTGAAAGCATACGCAGAGACCGTGGCAGAAAAACTGGAATTTTCCAGCGTCCGTGACGGCATGGAAGATGTCGGAAAAGTTGCCTATATCTTTGGTTATGTTCCGGTTACGGAAACGGAAAAACTACAGAAATGCGCCGAAGAAAACGGTATGGCTCTGCTGATCGAAGATCCGGCAGAGGATGATGAACGGGTGCCGACTTACATCGTAAAGCCCAAATTCCTGAACATCATGGACCCGCTGTTCGACTTCATCGGCGTCACGCCGGGGTATCGGGAAAATGATGTCAATATGTTCTTCCTGATCTTCTTCCCGATTTTCTTCGGGATGATCATCGGGGATGCCGGGTACGGTATGATCTTTATTGCCATCACCCTCATCTGTATGCTGACGATGTGGAAAAAGAAACCCGCCCTGCACCTGCCCCTTTCCCTGTTCATGCTGCTTTCCGTGGTGACCGTTGTCTGGGGCTGGCTGAACGGCTCCTGGTGCGGGATCCCCCGGACGATGCTGCCGGTGTTTATGCAGGGATGCGATTTCATTGCAGACCCGCAGGCAAGCCCTGCTGCGTTCCGCTTTGCCACATGGGCAGGTCTGATCGGTGATCAGATGTCCGGCACTACGCAGTTGAATGCTATGGGCGATTTCAAGAACAAGTTTATCCAGTTCCTGTGCTTCGCCATTGCCGGTGTTCACCTGCCCTGCGCACGGTTGTTCCGGTTCTTTGATGACATCCGGGGCTCCTGGCGGGCGATCGGTCATCTGGGCTGGGCAATGCTGCTTGCGGCAAACGCCATCCTCGCCGTGAACCTGATCGTGTTCACCAGCATCCTGACCGTTCATCCGGATCTGAAGACAGCGATGATCGCCATGTATGCGGTCGGCGTGGTCCTGATCGCGGCAACGGTGGCGCCGAAAGATGCGTTGAACCTGCCCTTCTCTCTGGTGGGCAGTTTCGTGGACGTGCTTTCGTACATCCGTCTCTTTGCCGTGGGTCTTGCCGGGGCGTTCATCTCGGAAAAGTTCAACGGAATGGGCGCAGACCTGATGCACTCCCTGCCGGATACTCTTCAGGTACTGGGAGCGATCCTGCTGATCCTGGTGGCAGTGATCGGAAACCTGCTGAACATTGCGCTCGGATTCCTGAGCGTGCTTGTCCATGCGATCCGTCTGAACACACTGGAATTTTCCAACCACATTGAAATGCAGTGGGCGGGCTTCAAGTTCCGTCCTTTCAAAAAAAGATAACAAGTAAAAATACAATAAAAACAACACAACGAAGGAGAAAGAAAAATGAGTCTGACCCTTACCCTCGCAGACGCCGCCCAGCAAGTCCAACAGATCCCTGACTACATGCAGTACGCTCTGGTGTACGCAGCGGCATTCGCCTCCATCGGCTTCGCCGCCATCGGTTCCGCCTACGGTTGCGGTTCCGCCGCCTGCGCTGCAGTCGGAGCCTGGAAAAAGTGCTACGCCCAGAACAAGCCGGCACCGTTCCAGCTGCTGATCTTCGCCGGTGCGCCGCTCTCCCAGACGATCTACGGTATGATCATCATGTTCATCATCATGGGCGCCAAACTGGAATATGCCGGTATGTGGTACGTTTACATGATGGTAGGTATCCTCTCCGGTATCGCCATGGGTGTCTCCGCCGTCTGGCAGGGGATCTCCGCCGCAGCAGCTTGCGATGCCTTCGCAGACACCGGCAAAGGCTTTACCAACCAGCTGATGGTCCTCGGTATCGTTGAAACCGTGGCGATCTTCGTCATGGCATTCGCTATTGTTCTGCTGAACGCCTTCGGCTCCGTTGCCGCCGCCCTCTGAGGCTGAGGCTTAAAGCCCGCAACGGCACGGGGCACAGCCCCGATGCGCGGCGCAAAGCCGTCGCGCATTCCATGCACCGCTCCCCGGTGCATGGGCACAAAAAAAAGACGCACCCCGCAAGGTGCGTCTTTTTTTGTGCGGGCTGTGCCCCGTGCGGGCGGGCGGTCAGTTCTTCTTCTTTTCCCGGACGGACTGGAAAAACTGCTTCATGATCCTGCCACATTCATCGGCGAGAACGCCGGTCTTGACTTCGACCTGATGGAGCATACCGGGGAAACCGGTTACATCGAGAGCGCCGCCGGCGGCACCGGAACGGGGATCGCTCAAGCCGAAGATGACGCGCCGTACTCTTGCGTTGACCATGGCACCGGCGCACATGGCGCAAGGTTCTTTGGTCACATAGATATCCACATCTTCCATACGCCAGTCGTTCAAGGCGGCGGAGATGGAGCTGATGAGCAGGACTTCTGCGTGTGCAGTGGCATCTTTCAGCAATTCCACCTGATTCCACGCCTTAGCGATGATGATGCCATCCTTGACTGCAACAGCGCCCACGGGGACTTCCCCGGCGGCGGCGGCGTTTTCAGCGCAGCGCAAAGCGGCACGCATAAAATGTTCATCATCAAAGACAATCGGCTGACTGTCTTCGATGTACTTCGTAACATCGGGCAACTCGATCCGGCTCATACGATCCCCAATTCTTTGTTGCGCAATTTTTCGATGATCTCCTCGCCATAGACGGCGCGCATCAGCTTCAGGTTTTCGTCATAGAACACCTGCGGATCGGGGTGCGGGATCACATCCTGCCGGGAGCTGTCCAGCATCCACCGTTTCTTCCTGTTGTCAACGGCGAAGTCTTCCAGATAGCGGACGAGTGTCCGGGGGCTGAGTTCCTCAAACATTTTCTGCCCGAACTGTTCCACATAATCGGCAGCGATAACTGCGATCAGATTGGCGGAGGGCTGCTTGATCCCGTTTGCCTGCAGGAAGTCTTCGATCATCTCCTGACAGCGCAGTTCATCGAAGATGGGGAAGGCAAACCCGCGCCCGCGGCTGGAAATATTCGCCGGATAGGTCTGGTTTGCAGCAATGGTAAAAGAAATATTCTTCGGCAAAGGGAACGCACCTCCCACAAAGGTACGGAAATTATACCAATCCATCTGGGGCACATCAATATCGTCAAAGAAGACCATAAACTTTCGTTCGGGCATGGTGCCAAGTGTACGGATGAGTTCTTCCAATCCCTTATCCAGCGCTTCGGGGGTTGCCAGCACGAGGGTGATCTCCGGATAATGGATGCAGTGCGAAATCGTCATCTGCGTTTTTCCCAGACCGGGCAGACTGCTGATCAGCAGGGGCAAATTGCTTTTTCCGGCGGCAAAAGCGCCGAAATGTTCCAGAAAGACCTGTCTTGCTGCCCGATATCCATAAAACCCATCCACCCGGCGGATATTGGAGATTTCCACGGGAACCAGTGCGCCGTTTATGACGCGGCAGATACGGCTTTCGGCAGCCTTCCGGCACTCCATCAGGATCGCAGCAGTCTTGAGTTTCAGGAAGATGGAACCGGCAGCCGTCAGTTTTGCAGCGGAGGGGCGGATCCGGTGTTCTGCATCCGGATAATCAGCCATGATCTGCGGGATCAGGTTTGTAAGGATCTCCGCCACATTGCGTGCGTGCTGCAGGAAGAATTCGCCGTCTCCGGATTCAAAATCCTCCAGTTGCAACCTTGGAAAAAGAGTAGCCAGCGCTTTAAGCAGCGCCTTATCCAACCTCTGCCGGAACGGGACGGGATCTGCGGCGAGCGCATTAAGAGCGTTTTCCGTATTTCCGGCGAGCAAATCGTTCAAAGCAGCAGTAAACGACTCGTTTCCGGGGTTCGGAAAGAGCAGATGAAAAGATATTGCAAGCTGTTCAATTCTCTGGAGTTGCATCCGGCTTATTTTCCTGTTTTCTTCCGTGTCCGGAGTGTTTTCTGCGTCCGGAACGCTTTTTCTTTGCGCCGGTAAAGATACGGTTCCGCACGATGGGATAACGTTCTTCAAAGTTTTCATGTTTCCACATCACATCGTTCTGAATGGCAGCAAGCTCCCGTGCATTCGGATAGAAGGCGGCATTGAAATAGCGGCTCATATCGTCCATGGAGCGGAATCGCGGCTGGAAAAGCAGATTCATTCCTGCATTGGCGTTGACCCGGCGCATAATGGCATGGGGAGCAATCGCTTTGAGGATAATATCGTGGAAGAAGTCGGTCATATCCGGGATGGTGTACCAGACATCGCCGGGGCGGTTCTTGAAGTGTCGTTCGATGTACGGCAAAGCGATCACTGCCAGGATCAGAGAGATACTGGGGCGGTAGTGCCCTTCCCGGACCCGTTCATTACGGCGTTTCCAGAGTGCCATGGTGTACTTACCGTGATCGTCATCATAGAAGCGGTCCAGTTCCGGCAGAACATATTTGAGGAAATCATATTTCCGGAAGGTATGGATAATCTCATCGCCGTACGGATTGCGCAGGATTTTTTCAAACTCCAGCGTCATCCGCGAGATACTGGCATGAATGATGAGGTCCAGACATTCCTTCAATGCTTCTTCTGTTTCTTTTTCCAGTGTAAAGCCATACTGTCCAACCAGTTTCAATGCACGAAGCAGACGGACGGGGTCTTCCTCGAACCGGAGTGCGGGATTTCCGATACAACGCACCACGCCGGAACGAATGTCCTCCAAACCATGCCCGGTAAAGTCCAACAACTGATGGCGAACCGGATCATAAAAAAGAGCATTGACCGTAAAATCCCGGCGATGCGCATCATCATCCGCCGTACCGAACTCGTTGTCCCGGAAGATCATGTGTTCCGGAGCGACACCGGTCCGCAGGGGTCGTTCAGGGGTGCCAGCCTGATCGGGACACTTGCGGAAAGTACTGATCTCAATGGGGTCATCCCGGAAATAATAGAGATGAACCAGGCGAAAGCGCTTTCCGATGATGATACAACGGAAATCACGAAAGACCTTTTTCACCTGTTCCGGAGTTGCGGAGGTGGAAATATCATAGTCTTTCGGTTCTCTTCCGAGGAGGAAGTCGCGGACGGCACCTCCGACGATGTATGCCTCAAAACCGGCATCCTGCAGGCGGGCAATGATTTCTGTAATGTGCGGGGCGATCTTGTTTTGTAAATTCTCGTTCTCGGTCATTTTCGGGGAATGTTTCTGTTATGCCTTGGTATCCGGTTTTCGCAGGATGGTATCGACGGTATCAAGTTCCGCTCTCCGCTGCGGGTAATCCGCGTTGTAATGAAGTCCGCGGCTTTCTTTTCTCTGCATGGCGGAATCAATGATCAATTCAGCCACAGTTGCAATATTTCTGAGTTCGATCAGGTCTTTTGTCAGGTGGAAATCCCAATAATACTTTTCGATTTCCCGCTGAAGGACCTTGATTCGTGTTTTCGCCCGTTCCAGCCGGCGGTTTGTGCGGTAGATCCCCACATAGTCCCACATAAAGCGGCGGATCTCCTCCCAGTTGTGGGAGATGACCACCTGTTCGTCGGAGATGGAAGCATCACCGCACGTCCAGAGAGGAACGGAGAAGGAATCCCAGCCTTGCCGGAGGGTTTCCAGATTTTCTGCGATATGAGTTGCAGCGCTGCAGGAAACGACCACCGCTTCCAGCAAACTGTTACTGGCGAGCCGGTTTGCGCCATGCAGACCGGTACAGGCAGTTTCACCCACAGCGTAAAGTCCCTTGATCCCGGTATAGCCGTTGACATCGGTACGGATGCCGCCGCAGCTGAAGTGGGCAGCAGGAACGACCGGGATGGGATCGACCGCCATATCCACGCCCGCTTCCAGACATTTTGCGTAAATATTCGGGAAGCGTTTTTTCAGGAAATCAGCAGAGTGATGACGCATATCCAGATAGGCGCAGGTGTTGCCGGTTCGTTTCAACTCATTATCGATCGCTCTTGCGACAACATCGCGGGGGGCAAGGCTCTTCATTTCGTGGTAGTTCTGCATAAACTCCACCAGTTCGCCCCGTTCATTCCGGATCTTGAGAACGCCACCCTCTCCGCGCAAAGCCTCACTGATCAGGAAGGATTTTACTTTGGGGGAGAAAAGGATCGTGGGATGGAACTGGTAAAATTCCATATTTGCGATTTCCGCAAAAGCCCGGTATCCCATAGCGACCCCGGCACCGCAGGCACCATCCGGATTGCTGGTGTAAAGATAAACTTTTCCGCAACCGCCGGTGGCAAGGGTGGTACTGAGGCTGGTAAATGTTTCCACTTTGTTATTGACTGCATCAAAGACATAAGCTCCGAGGATCCGGTTCTCGCCGACATAACCGAGGCGTACCGTGGAGATCAGGTCCACAGCGGCATAATTTTCAAAAACCTTGATCCGGGGATTGGCACGACACGCCTCCACCAACGAGCGCTCCACCTCCGCACCGGTAATGTCCCCGGCATGAAGGATCCGGCGTTTTTTGTGTCCGCCTTCCCGTCCGAGGTCAAATTCCTCCTGCCCGGCGGGATCGGTATCGCCCATTTCTGCGCGGGTGGTGAAGTGGGTACCCAGTTCGATAAGCCATTTGATCCGCTCCGGTCCTTTGCTGACGATATCCAGCACGGCATCTCTGCGGCAGAGGTGGGCACCGGCGGCGAGGGTATCTTCCAGATGTTCTTCAAAGGTATCGTTTTCATCGGTAACGCAAGCAATGCCGCCTTGAGCCATTTTGCTGTTGCAGTCATCGATCGCACCTTTGGTAACGATAGCAATGGAGCCTTCGGTTTTCTCTGCGAGCATCAGGGCCGTGGAAAGACCGGCGAGGCCGCTGCCGATGACCAGATGGTCGAAATAAAATTCTTCACTTGCAATCATTTTTTATCAGTATTTTCTTTGCAATTCAATCAATACCGGTGTAAATTAAGCGTATCTTCTGTCTTTAACATACCATAAAATGGAGAATTTTCCAGTAAAAAAAGACGGATTATTTGCAGAAAGGTCAAAAAAATTATGACAAACGATAAAAAAGAGCTGAAAATCCCGCGTCTCACTCCGGGGAAACAAACGTTTCTCGAACTGCTGATCCTGATCGTTTCCGGATTGGGAATGCAGCTTGCCTATCCGCCGGTGAGTATCGATTTTTTTGCCTGGATCAGTGTGATCCCGCTGCTTTGGGTTACGCTGAACAAGAATGTGAAACGGGCATTTTTCTATGGGTTGCTGTGGGGATATATGTGGCACCTGCCGGGGACTTTTTTCCTGCGGGAGATCAATGTCTGCATTCCTTTTGTTTTCGCAGTGGTCCTGGGCTTGTTCAATGCGCTGTTTGCTATGGCGATCCCCTGGCTCGGCAGAAACCTGCTGTATCCGGATGCGATCCGGAAAGGAGATTTTGACGAACGGCTGAAATTTTACAAATTTCCCATTACCGGGGAATTTCTGATGATCTTCAGCCTTGCGGGTCTGTGGGTGGTGCTGGAATGGATCCGCTCCTGGATCTTCACCGGATTTCCCTGGAACCTGTTGGGGACTTCCCAATGGCAGAACTGGTCACTGATCCAGCTCTGCGAATATACGGGGGTCTACGGCATTTCTTTTGTGGTGATCCTGATCAATCTTGCCGGATTTTTCTGTCTGCGCGGACTGCGGTTCAGTCTGCCGGAAGGAAAATACCGGCGTCCCTATCCGCTGCTCGCCTGCCTTGTGCTGCTGATCGTTCTCGTTTCAGTTGGTAAAGATCTGGCGGACCGGGCATTGAAACGGGAGATCCGTGCATTTGCTGTAGGGGTGGTGCAGCCTCATCTTTCCCAACGGCGTGCCGGCAGCGGCAGCCAGGCGTTGGAAGCGTTAACCGCCTGCAATCAGCAGACAGAAAATCTGATCGAGACCGAACTGCGTGACCGGGAACGCCCCGCTCCGGCGATCGAATCCGATGATGGAAAGGAAATACTGACTCCCGCAGAGATGGAAGCGCAAAAATACCGTTATCCGCTGCGTCTGATCGTCTGGCCGGAATCTGCTGTTCCGCGCAGTTATTACAGCTATGCCGACTTTGAGCGGTATCAGGCGGCACATCCGGGGAAACGTCTGAATGTTCCCTTTGAAGCGGGATACCGGAAAGCGGTCCGGGCACTGTTGAAGAAATATCCGGAAGCAAAGTTGATGCTCGGTACGCTTACTGCCGATGCATCCGGCTCACTTTATAATTCAGCGCTGCTGCTCAAACATTCCGAACCGGATCTGAAAAAGTATGATTACGATACAGATGATATTTATTCCAAGGTACACCTTGTCCCGTTCGGCGAATTTGTACCGCTGGCAAAACATTTCCCAGTTCTGGATAAATGGGTCGGTCTGGGCAGAAGTCTGGAACCGGGCAAAATGTTTCGCCCGTTGTCAGTGGGCAATGATACAAAAGCCGGTGTACTGATCTGTTATGAAGATGTTTTTGCCTACGCTGCACGGGCACTGGCACGGAACAAGGCAGATTTTCTGCTGGTAATCACAAATGATGCCTGGTATCCCAAAAGTTCGGAGCCGGAACAGCACTATATCAATTCCATTTTCCGGACCATTGAGACCCGGATGCCGATGGTCCGTGCCGGAAACAGCAACTATTCCGTACTGGTCGATTCCACCGGTCGCCTGACCGATTGCGTCTTCAAGCATTACGATAACTCCGGCGATGCCCTGTTCGATCCTGCCCGGAAGGGAAGCGGAAATGCAAAATTCATCGTACCCGTTCCGGTAAAACAGGAGATGACATTCTACACCTTGTTCGGGGATGTGTTCGTGCTGTTCTGCGGACTTCTCATGGTGGCTGGCTTCAGCGTTGCCGGTTACAAAGCATACCGTTTTGCCAACGGTCTGCATGATCCGCTGACGGCGGAACGGGGACGGATCCGGGCAGAATTTCTTGCATCTGAAGGCAAAAAATAATTATGCACCCCTCCGATCAAATCCAAAGTCTCCGTCTCTTTTATTACATTGCGCCCTCCAACCGGAGCGAAGTTACTGCTGCCCCGGTCGGCGAAAATACAGAGTATGTGGAACTGGTCACACGGGGTGGTGTTTTCTACGGGGATCAATATCATGGACCGGGTACCATTTTCTGGCATTTTCCGGGTGAAATGACGATCCACCGCTACAAGCAGGAGAGCCCCTACGAGTGTCTTGCCGCCCTGTTTACGATCAAAGGTCCCCACAAAAGGATCGCTCCGCCGGTCGTCCTGTGGAACGCACAACGGGAACTGCAGAAATTTGTTGACGAATCCCTGCGAGCTTTTCATGACGATTCCTATGACCGGGAAATCCTGGCTTACTCCGTTCATGCCCGGCTGCTTTCCGCCACATACAACGCTGCCCGGATCCAGCCCCCGTCCGGCACCCCGAAGCTGCTGGAACAGGCATTACTGTTGTTGGATCAGGGATACAATAAAACCGGCATGAGCGTGGCATCGCTCGCAGAGGAGCTGTGTATCAGTGTCCCTCATCTGCATATGCTTTTCCGGAAACATCTTGGAGAAACGCCTCACCAGCGTCTTCTGGCACGACGACTTCAGGAAGCACGGAATCTGCTCGCCACATCCAATCAAAATATGAAGGAACTTGCCTTTGAATGCGGTTTTTCCAATGCCGAACATTTCTGCCGTACATTCAAGGAGCGGTTCGGTATGACGCCCGGTGAGTACCGACGGAAAAATACGCCCGATTCAATCACCAACGGCTGATTTTTGATAAAATCAGGGAATCCCGTTTGAAAATCCCCGATCTGCATATATATTTAATAATGTTGAAAAAAATGCAAATATATGGAAAACGGACGATGAAAAAGGATACCGATAAAGGAAAAAAAGCTCCTGCAAAAGAACAGGAGAAAAAGGGGAACTCCTCCCCCTCATTCAATTTGAATAAAAAGCAGAAAATCTGGCTCGGCGTTGCAACCGTAATTTTGGGATTGCTCCTCCTGACCCTTGCCTTCTTTGTCATTAAAGATGCAGTCTTTGACCATAACCGGCACTTTATCATCTCGACCGTAAAAATCGACTCGCAGGGAAAAATAAACAGCTACTGGAATGATCGCGCAGCTGAATTGGCGGAAGAAATCAAGATCACACCACGCGTTGATAATCTTTTCGCTCAGGATCTGGCAGAGAAAAGAATGATCCTGTTGAATAATCACCCCGAAATGGAAGATGTGCAACTCATCCCGATTTTGCCCGATGTCCTGCAGATCCGGATCCGTGAACGCCTCCCTGCCGCCCGGCTGGATGCAGCAACCCATCTGGTGGATAAGGATGGCTGGATCTTCCCCGCAAAATATTATTCCTACGCCGCCGCCCTGCCTGCCATCAAGGACGAAACAAACAAAGAAACCTTCACGGACGGAAAGCAGGTGGAAGGGAAAGGAATCCGATTCCTGATGCAATTCATCCGTATGATGGAAGAACGGGAATTCCAGTTCCAGGTCGTTTCTGCAAGAATTATAGAACATTCCAGAGGAAATGAAAATCTCGGACTCCGCATTGAAGCACATCTGAAAAGACACGATAACGATTTTGAGTGCAAGCGGGTCGTTTTCTCTTATCCTGAAAGTCTTGAAATTCTGCGTAAACAGGCAAAAATGTTGAAGGCTTATGCTCTGGAACGGAATCGGATGATCCTGAAAGTCTATGATGCACGTTACGGCGTGGAAAAACCATAAATATACACCAATAAAAACAACACGGAAATACAAAGATGAGCTTTATCGTAAAAAAAGCAACCGGTCCCGTGGCTTTGGACGGGGATTTTGAAAACGATCCTCAGTGGAAAAACGCAAACACGATCTCCATTGCCAATCGAATGTACCCCAAGTACAACTTCTTCAAACGGCTGTTGCGTAAGTGGAACGGCACGGAAGAACGGGAAATGCGGGATCCGTATTGCCCTGTGACCGACCTGAAAGTGCTGTATGATGATCACTTCATTTATGCCTTGTTCCGTGTCCGCGATCAGTATGTCCGCGCCGTTGCAAACAAATACGGCGATCAGGCTTGTACCGATTCCTGCGTGGAGTTCTTCATCAAACCCGGCAATACGGACCGGTATTACAACTTTGAACTCACTGCCGGCGGATTTATGCTCCTCTATAATGTAAAAGATCTGCGCGGCGGCGACTTCCTCCCTGTCAGCGAAGAGGAGATCAAAACGATTCAGATCTATCACAGTCTGCCCCCGATCGTAGATCCCGAAATCCGGGAAATGGTCTTCTTTGATGCAAATGGAAAACTGCAGCGCGGTCCGCTGACCTGGTATGCCGGCTTTGCGGTGCCGATCGAACTCTTTGCAAAACTGGGCGATAACTTCAACGCCAATCTCTCCGGTCAAACCTGGACTGCCAACGCATACAAGTGCAGCGATACCAGCCACCCCCACTGGCTCACATGGCTGCCCATCCCAAAGCTGGATTTCCACCTGCCCGCATATTTCGGCGATATCACCTTTGAATAAGAGGTCTCTATGTTAAACGACCATACCCGGCATTGGGTCCGGAATATGATCCTGATGTGGATCTCACAGCTGCTGGTCATGTCCGGCTTCGATGCTGCTATGCCCTTCATTCCCCAGCTGTTACGGGATAACTTCGGTATGATTGATGAACATTCCCGGGGCGTCTGTGTTGCGATCTTCACCTTCGCCGGGGCCATGGCGTATGCCATCTTCTGTCCCATCTGGGGCAGCCTCTCCGACCGCTTCGGCGTCAAGATCATGCTCCTGCGGGGCTCCTTCCTGACCGCATTCTTCTTCCCTTTGATGGGGTATGTGACACAGCCGTGGATGCTGATCGGGCTGCGATTTCTCACCGCTGCCTGCGCCGGGACGACCGCTGCCGCCAATATCCTGATCGTCAAGACCGCACCCGAAAATAAACAGGGATTCGCTCTCGGTTTTGTGGGTACTGCCGTCTGGGCGGGCGCAATGCTCGGTCATGTGATCGGCGGCGTGGTGGTGGACCTCTACGGATACAAGACCACTTTCTGGGTCTGCGCCATCCTGTATTTTATCTCCGGGATCTGCTGCCTTTTTGCGAAAGATGCACCGAAAGTTCCTGCCGTCAAACCGCCTCTCAGCACTCAGGCGGCGAAGATCCACCGCTACCGGAAAGGTGTCCTGCCCGGTTTCACCTACGGAGTATGGATTATGTTGACCCTCATGCTGATCTATTGCTTTGTCCGACGCTTTGAAGGTCCTTATGTCTCCATGCTGATCGAATTGATCACTGGTCCGGAAAAAGCGGCTTTCTGGACAGGGATCATCGGGGCGTTCACCTGCGTGGGTGCCGTGCTTTCCGGATTGTTCATCGGCTATCTTGCCGACAAACTGAAACCGCAGCTGATTCTTGCCCCCACGCTGACCCTTGCCACGATCTGCCTGGTCATTATGAGTATCACGGATAACCTGATCGTACTTGGTGTGGTGCGGACTCTGATGTTCTTCTTCTCCGGCAGCCTCTACCCGATCCTGCAGAAACTGCTTTCCGCAGCGACACCCCAGCGGAAACGGGGCAAAGTCTTTGGCTGGTCAACCACATTCGGCAACGCCGGTGCAATGCTCGCTACGGTCTTTTCCGGCTATACGATCTTTCTTTTCGGGACCCGCGGCGTTTTCTGGGCTTCAGCCATCCTGACGGCGATCCTGATCCCGATTTCCCTCTGGGCAATGCGGAAAGCAATGAACCAGCCGTACTACATTGCTCACGCCGAAAAGCCCTGGGAAAAGAAAAAATCGGAAGAAAAGACGGAAAAAGAGGCATAATTTCAGGAAAAAAGGATTTTTTTCAAAAAGCGCCTTGACTTTTTCAAAAAACGGCATATATTAAAGACATATTCAAAATCCGGGGTATTAGCTCAGTTGGCTAGAGCGTCTCGCTGGCAGCGAGAAGGCCATGGGTTCAAGTCCCATATACTCCACCATCCTTCGCTAAAGCTACGGATGGCAAGCCAGCTTGCCGTCCGTAGATTTTTTTTGCCCTGGCAAAAATGAGCGGAGTAAAACGGAGCGTGCGAAGGATGCCCTCCATAGCCTTGGCGACGGAGGGCTATACGGCACAGAACAGGAGAAAAACATGTTCTACACTTATATTTTACGCAGTCTTTCACACACAGAACAGCGATATATCGGCAGTACCAGCGATTTACGCAAACGCTTGATAAAACATAACGAAGGCGGCGTGCCACATACAGCAAAATTCCGTCCGTGGAAAGTAGAAGCCTATTTCGCCTTTGAAACAAAAGAAAAAGCCACTGCATTTGAAGCGTATCTCAAAACTGGCTCCGGTCATGCCTTCGCCAACCGTCACTTCTGATTCCCGGATCTGTGCGCGATTCCGCGCTCATTTTCCCGATTCTTTTCTCTGATCCGTCCCCTCTGCCACCGTCCCTTTCCTCTGAAATCGCCAAATCCTATCACTTTTCCGGGGTTCAACAAAAAAATTGATTTTTTTCAGAAAAACGCCGGCAGGGACATAAGATGTCCACTTTTCCGTGCTATTGTAATGAGCCAATTTCAAAACGTTTTGGCTCATCTTGTTAAAAAGTTGATTTTTTCAGCGTCAAACCAATTTTGACGCATCGGCTGTGATTTTTTCTTGAAAAAGTCACGAAAAATCATGTTTCAGGG
>SUVR01000010.1 GCA_015061915.1 Lentisphaerota bacterium
AGTCCGGTTCGATGCTAATGTAATGATTCAGTTGATTGTTCATGTTACTCCTTTCGTCTGGCGTAAAATGAACTTTCAGCTGACTTTTTTCAAGTAATTTTAATTTTTTATTTTGAAATTACCTCATGCGCATATATATTTTAAAACGATCTGCCTTTTTTGTGGGCTTTTTGTTTAAAATAATATTGAATATAGAGTATAATAACAACAAAACCAGGAGATGTCTATGAGGAAAAGACGGAACCAGTGGATGGCAGCATTGCTGCTGATCGGCGCTCTGTCGTCTCTGCCGCTGTATGGGCAGAGTGCGTTGGAGAAGAAGGCGCAGGGGTTATACGCTGCGAAGGATTACAAGGCTTGCCTTGAGCTGTTGGAGAAGGAGATCCAGAAACCGGATGCCTCCCCCATTGCTCTGCGTATTGCCATGAACGCAAACATGGAGCTTGGCAAACCGGTCACTGCTTCCCAGCAGGCTTCCGCTTTGCTGAAGAAGGTCGGCACAAAGAACAGCGAGATCGTGTTTGAAACGGCACAGATCGCAGAGCTGAACGGTGATGAAAAGATGGCGGTTGCCCGTTATCTTTCCTACATCCAGAAACAGTATAAAAATCCGAGAGTCAAGCCCCGTCTGACCAAGGCGATCTCCTATACCAGCCAGCGCGGCACCTATGTGGATGTGCTGATCGCCCGGACCCGTCTTGAAGGGAAAGATGCAGTTGCGCCCTCCATCAACTGGGCGATGCGTCATTATCTGGAGCGCGGCGACTTCCAGTCCGTGATCGAGCTGCTGGCATTTGTGGTCAGCCCGGAAGGATTTGTTGAAAACACCCGCGTTCTGAACGAAACGTTGAACGCGATTTATGATCAGCGCAACAATTTCCAGCCTGCCGCAGCGAAGCGTGCAGTGGAAATTCTCTGCAATGCGCCGCTGAAAGCCTCTCTGAACCTGAATGGCACATGGCGTGAAGGCACGATCTATGATCTCATCCGCAAAGCCAATATGAGCAACATGGACCGCTACTTTATGGCACAGAATATGATCAGGGCATGGGGCTATGTGCCGGAATCGGATCAGCTGTTCTTTGATGTGATCAACAAGCAGTTTGACAGCTGTCAGTCTGATGAAGCGAAGCTGGCTTTCGGTAAGGAAATGATGCTTCTCATGCCTCACTTCCTGGCGGAAAACTCCTCCACTTCTGTCGGCGCACACAGAAAATTCTTCTGGTTTATTCAGAGCAAGACCAAAGTCTTCCCGAAAGTCATCCCCCCGGAAATGCTTGGTAAGTTCCTGGCTGCTTATGCCAAGAGAGCCAATGCCAGCCGTTATGACATGAACAACGGTAACGCGGAATTCAACAAGATCGTTGCCGGTGGTGAAAACGCTTATTACAACACCCTGCGGGAAAAAGGCAAAATTCAGGCGTTCTGTATCGCTTTCGGTAAGGATGCTCCCGCGTACGTGATCGATTATATGTCCCGTGAAGCGACCCACGTCGCAGCCCAGAAGGGCGGGATCATTGATACCTACCTCGGCGATCCCAAGGATCCCGGTTATGCCCTCCGTGAAGCACGGATCGCATGGGCTCTCGCCCGCACGCAGCGCCACAGACAGTTTGTCAGCGCCGCCCGGAACGTGATGCTTCTCTCCAACTACAATCCGGAAGATATCGCGAACATGATCCGCACGGCGAAACTGCCCTCCGATGCGGCAGTGACTCTGCTCAACAGTGTGATCATGCTTCAGGGCGCATCCGCCAAGATGGATGCGATCCTGGACAGCCTTTACAAGAAGGGCTATCCCCAGAACTCCAAGATCTCCGATCTGAAGAAAAAGAGAAATGCCGGCGGCAGTGCCGTTTATGCCGCAGCTGCCAAATGCTTCGCCATCGGTGGCGACAAGCCGGCAGAAGTGCATGCAGCAGCCATTGCCTTCACCAAGATCAGCAAGGCTTCTCTGCCCCAGCGTCATGAACTGGCGACTACGCCCGAAGAAGAACTGGCACTCAATGTGTTTGAATATCACAGACGTTATGTCTGGAACAACAACGCGCAGGCAAAAGAACTCATCCTTGCCTGGGCGCCGAAGCTGACGAGCGGCGGTAAGATCACCAATGAACTGCTTTCCCGCAGTGTTGCTGTGGACAAGGAATCCGAACGCCCTGGTGGTACTTATTATAAGATGATTAATATCGTGCTGCCCGCCATCGTTGCCTCCGGTGACACCTGGTTCGATTATTCCAATGACTTCCACTGGAATCCGGAACGCAGTCATCCGAAAGCAACGGATGTGAACCCGTTCAAGGGCAACTACGGCAGATTCAATGGCGATTTCGGCTTGAAGTACCTCTTCCGTGCCATGAGAAACGGCTGTTTCTCGCCCGCATTCGCTGCCAAGCAGATGGAAGCCATGCTGGAAAGCGGCGATGGCTGGATCACGCCTCACTTTGTTAACTACGACATGAGCAACGACTTCGGTCGTCAGGAATTCACGGCGAAAGATGCCATGCCTGCAAGTTTCTACGTCGCTCTGCTCAAGAGAATGGCGAAACAGGCGGACAAGTACAACTACCCGGAATATGCTGCGGAAGCCAAAATCCTCGGGTTCACTCCTGCTGACAAGAAGCAGGAAGTGATGAATGTCTATATCAGCATGATCCGCAAACGCCCCTACCGCGCGCAGATCAGCTCTATCAATACGGCATTTGTTGATGCGATCCGCTACTCTTTCCCGATCCAGATGCGTCTGGACTTTCTGGAAAAGACCCTTGTGCCGATCCTCAAGGAAAATACGCCGAAGAACCTGCAGTATGTTGTTCCCACCGGTTGCTTTGTGGAGCAGCTCAGCTGGATCGCCAGCCCGCATGTGAGGGAATCCACGCCGGAACAGAAGGCACAGGCAGTTGAGATCATGAAACTGCTTGCCAAGGCATACGCTGCCGGCAACATTATGCCCACACGGGATTCCAACGGCGGTACTGCTGCCGAAATCATCGAAAAATATGCTCTGACGGACATCCTTGAATCCGGTAAGCTCGAACGGATCAATACTGCCGTCACGACCATGGCGATGGGCCATAAACATGATACAAACACCGGACGGTCCAGAGATATCATGAGCCGTACGGGTGCAAAACTGGATAAACAGGGAACCGAGCAGATCAAGTACGTGTATCTCTCGGTCCCTACCGAAGGGGATCGCGAGCACAACTCCAGTCTGAAGGGAACATTCAACCGTCAGATCGCAAAAGTAGCTCGCGCAATCCCCGGAATCGTCGCCGTAGACAAAAGTGATGCCGCATACGACCTGTTCCTTGCGCAGCAGATGAAGCGTGAGGGCAACGCATTGCAGGCATGGAGTCATGTCCGCGGAAAACTTGATGTCCTCACCAGACGCTGGAAAGAATTTGATTTCGATTTCGTTGTCTGGTCCGTTGAACAGTGCCGTAAGAGCGGTCTGTTCAAGGAAGGTCTGGACCTTGCCCAGACCCTGTGGATGGAAGAAAATGCTCTCGCTCCGGTGGAAGCTGCAAAGCTGGCACTGAGCAAGGGCGACATCTATCGTGACTGGAAATCCTATCCCGCCGCGAAGATCGAATACGAAGCGCTTTCCCGGAACAAGCGCTACGAACAGACTGCATCCGGCAGACTGGCAAAGTTCCGTCTCATTGAACTGTTGATCCTGACGCAGGACTTCACCACGGCGCGGACGATGCTGGAAAGACTCCAGATGTCCACCCGTTTGGATGATCAGGCGGAAGCCTATTACCTGCAAGCCCGAATCGACTACGAACAGATGGATGACGAAGCCGCTCTCGGCAACCTGGATGAAGTCTTCAAGCGGATCGCGACCCACCCGGAAGCCCGCCTTCTGGAAGGTCATATCCGGATCCGCAACAACGACCTTTCCAATCTGACACTTCAGATCGGTCAGAGTATGCTTGCCACCATTGCGATCCCCGGCAAAACCATCAAGCTGGAGATCTACGACCGCAACCTGGCGATCATCCGCGGCGGCAAGTCTCTCCCGGTCCTCGTGACCACTTCCCACGGGAAGGACAGCGAAATCGTCCAGCTGAATCCGGACCCGCAGAATCCCAACAAGTTCAGCTATGAGCTGATCACCACGCTGGGGAAAGCAGTGCCGTCCAACATGGTTCTGGAACTGACCGGTGATGATATTATCACCTACTGTGTGGAACCGAATTTTGCCAAGGAACACGGTCACACGGATATTCCCTCCAATCAGCTGGAAATCCGTTATCCGGCACGGATGTATGTCTCCTCCAAGCCCATTCTCTCCGAACAGGAACAGGATGATGCCGCATTGGCACGTTCCTACGACCTGATCGGCGGCAGAGCTTCGGATCGGGATATTTCCAAGATCGTCCGCCCCGGCAGCCCGTTCTATGTGCGTGTGATCGACTTTGACCAGAGTATTGATCCCAATGCTCCGGACAAGATCAATGTGGACATCACCTGCAGTTCCGGCGATGAAATGAAGGGCTTTGAACTGGTTGAAACCGGACCCTCCACCGGTGTCTTTGAAGCGAAAATCCCCACCGATATTCCGTTCCCCAGCATCAGCGTTTCCGATGCCGTGGAAGGTGTGGATTATACGGCAGTTATCAACTCTACCAAGACCGGTTCCTGGAAGAGTCTGCCGGACAGCAAGCGTCCCAAGTGGTTGGAAATCGACACGATGACCAGCTGCAACATCAAGGATGCCACCATTGAAATGCCGGATCCCAATGCGATCAAGACGATGCGTGTGATCGCCAGTATTGACAAGAGCAGCGATGAGATCGCCGTTTATCCCGCATCCACGGAAAAGGTCAAGGGCGGTCTTTCGGTTCTTACCAAGGGCGTTTGGAACAGCAACCCCACGCTGGACAATATCCGCAAACAGTTTGTGGGTGATACAACGCAGGGTATGATCCTGCCCAAGACCTCCTTCTCCCGCGACATGGTCAAGAGCCTGCGCGGCAGAAATCAGTGGATCGTCGGTAAGATTTCCGGCGCGTTCTACCTTTCCGAACCCATGGAGCTGAACCTCAAGTTCACCCAGAAGGAAGTCCGCTACCAGACTGCCCACCTGATGATCGATGATCGTGTGATCCTCTCCGGCACCATGAATGCCGCCGGTCTTGCCACCAAGCGGACCGTTACCCTCACCAAGGGTGTCCACGTTCTGACTGCCTACTTCCTGGATCACGAAAAGAATTCTGCAATCGAAATCGGTATGCTCCAGCCGGATGGCTCTTACAGCCCCCTGCCGATGGACTGGTTTGATACGGAAAAGCATCCGGAACTGGTTGAATTCCTGCAGCCGAAAGGCGTGATCGAAAAGACCGGCAACGGCTTCAAACTCACGATGAACGAAACCAAGCCAGGTCAGGAACGGCGTTACCGGAAACTGAGATGGTTGATCGAAAACTACAATGGCACACAGGTGGAAATCACCAAGGCGTCCATCACGGAACGCGGTCAGGAAGGCAAGCAGGACAAGATCGTTGTTCCTGTGACGCAGGACCTGACCAGCGGCAAGGAAAACAAGATCCTTGAAATTGCCGCTTCCGATACGATCACGGTGAAGTATCAGGACAAGATCCGTATTGATGAAAACAAGGCAACGCTGGCGGAAAACCTCTCCAGCTCCTTCTGCAACGGCGGTGTGGACTTCCGTTTTGAAAAAATCACGGTCGATGAAGAAGGTGCCAGCTCCATTCAGTATGTTTCCGCAGCCCGCGTGATGCAGGGCGACAGTGTGGCAGTCTGGGTCACCGACCCGGATGAAGACCTCTCCGAAGAACTGGAAACGGTGAAGGTTCAAGTGTCCACGACCAGCGGTGAAAATATTGAAATGGAACTGCTGGAACGGGGCAACGCGCCCGCTACCCGCGGTCACTTTGTGGAAACGCTGGTGATCTCTGACAAAACCGATCCCAAGCGCCGTATGCTCAAAGTGGTTCCCGGCGATACGATCACGGTGCGTTATCTGGACAAAGAAAACAATTCGCCCGGTATTCCGTACCACCGTATTGCCAAGGTTCTCTGCGAAGGCAAGACGGATCTGGATCTGGTTATTTTTGATACGGAACTTCTGAAGATCGAAGACCGCAGTCAGGCGGCGGAAGCAAGAAAACAGATGCTCAAGAGCCGTCTTGGTTCCCGCGTCGGCGAGATCAAACTTTATAAGGATCAGATTCAGGCGAAAGCATACGAATCCACCGATCCGAACGAAGTTCTGATCGTGAACAGCAAAGTTCCGCTGATGTTTGTGCTGCGCGATCCCTCCAGCGCAAAGCACGCTCAGAGTACGGTCACTGTTGATATTCTCACGGATACCGAAATCAAGGCAGCTCAGGAAGAACAGCGCGAACAGATGCCGCTGACGGTGGAAATGCCGCTGGTTCATATCAGTCAACTTGCCGGTAAGAAGGGGTATCCCACGAGAATCCAGGGAGCCTTCCACCGTTACAGTCCGTTGAATACCGGTTACTTTGCCGGTCTGGTGCGCCTGCAGCTCGGTTCCGCCAACGATGAGATCAATGACCTTGTCTCCAGCAGCGAAACCTTCAACCTGCTCAGCAACAGCCATGATGTGCGTCTGGACAGTGATGCGTTCAAGGTTCCGACCGTGATCGTTTCCGGTGCAGACAAAGTCTATCTCACCTATAAAGACTCCTCCGGAGCCGAACTGTGCAAACGTACGGTGCAGCTCCGTTCGGATGGAGATATGGAACTCTATGACAAGACCTATCAGATGCCGCAGACGGCAGTTCATCTCGGTCAGAACTATTATGTTCAGGTTCATGACCCTGACCGCGACCGTACGCCGGAACGGGATCTGGTGGATGTGGTTGTCGGCAGTAAACTGACCAAAGATCAGATCTCGGTTCAGCTTTCTGAAACGCTGGTCCACTCCGGTATCTTCACCGGCACGATCAAGGTCGACATCAAACGTCCTGCTGCTCCGGGTGAAGAACAGAAGCGTGCCAGTGCAAACACGATCTGGTCCAACTTCGGCGATGAGATCACCTTCACCTACAAGGATGAGATCCCGCTCCACGAAACGGCTGCGAGAACGGTTACCCTCAAGGGTACGGTCTTTATCGGTGCGGATGGTGAACTTGCCGCCTTTACCAAGAAGTTCAAAGATCCTGACATGGCAGTGAAGACCAACTTCCTGATGGCGGAAGCTCTCTTTGAAATGGCGAAGAGTCACAAGGCGCTGAAGGGTGCGGACGGTAAGCCGGACAAGGACAAAGCCGTTCTTGCCAAGGAAGAAATTGCCAAGGGTAAGCGTGTACTGGAAGAAGCGCTGCGCGACTATCCCAATACCTCTCTCAAGGCACAAGGTGAATTCCTGCTGGCGAACCTCTCCCAGCAACTGGAAGATTATCAGACCGCCATTTCCCAGTTCTCCACGGTCATCAGCCGTTATCCGGATTCGGAATATGCCCCCAAGAGTTATTATCAGAAGGGTGTCTGTTTTGAACGGATGGCAGCTCAGGAAAAGGATACGAACCTGAAGCAGCAGATCGGCGATATGGCTTGCGAAGAATATGTGCGTCTGACCTATCTCTACCCGAACAGTGCACTTGCCACGGATGCAAAACTGCGTCTCGGCAACTACTACTACCGGACGAACCGCCACCGTCTTGCCGCCTCTGTGCTGGAAAAATTCGGTGTTGCTCATCCGGATCACAAGTACGCCGCCCAGGCGCTGATCCTTGCGGGTTACGCCAGTGTCCGTTTCGAGGAACAGAAGGTGAAGTACGCACAGATGGAAAAGAGAACGTACAAGCCTGACTTTACGCAGGCGATCCGTATCTTCCTCGAAGTGGATGAAAAACACAAAGCCAATCCGGATTTCCGCGCGGAAGCCATGTACTTTGCGGGTGACTGTCTGTTCAAGCAGGGGACCCACGAAAGTCAGGTGAAGTCCTACCAGGTGTTCCAGCGTCTGGTTTGGGACTACCCGGAATCCAAGTGGGCAAAGCACGCCCGCGGCCGTATGGCAGCCAACCCGATCAAGAATGTCCGCTGATCCGGAAGAAGGAGTGTTGACTTATGCGTCTCAATAAAATCACATTCCTGATTCTGCTCGCCTCGCTGCTTTTCAGCGGGGCGGGGGCAACGCTTTCCGCTCAAAACTATTGGAACGTGATGAGCAATAAGCGTTATGCTCAGATGAGTCAGTTTGAGCGGGTACAGTACGAAAAGGCACGCAAACTTCTGCAGGACCGCCAGTATCGTGCGGCAGCCACAGAGTTTGACCGGTTCCGGATCCAGTACAAGGAATCGCCGGTCCTGCCGTACATTGTGTTCCTCTGCGGGTATTCCTATCATTGTGCGAAGGACCGGTTCAAAGCCATTGGTTACTACAACGAGATCATTGACTTTTATCCCGGAGAGATCGAAGCAGCGGCGGTTGCCCTGTATTACCGTGGTGTTGCCCAGTTTGATAACGGTGACATCACGGCGGGTATGACCACGATGAAACAACTGCTGGACGATCCGGAGTACAAGAAGCAGCCGGTTGCGGCTTCTGCTTCTCTTTCCCTTGTGTGGAACTACTGGCGCAACAAGGAACCGGAAAGAGCAGAAACTTATCTCAAACTGATTTATGAGACCCACTACGGTTCTGAAGCGGGACGGGATGCCCGGAATTATTACATTGCATCCTGTGCTTCGACCGGCAAATTGCTGAGTGCTTATCCGGTGTGGTATATCCGTGCCAACCAGCAGCTGCTGAAGGATAAGAAGATCACGCTTCCGGAACTGCGGGTGCGGATGGTGAATGAAGCATACGATGTGCTTTGGCAGCATTACAATCACTATTTCAACCGTGATGATCTGATCTTCAAATACCGTGGCGGCAAGAAACGCGGTCCCGATCCGAAAAAAGTCTTCTGGGCATTTTTCCGTGTGAACAAAGAACATTATGAAAGTACGGGTAAGCTGTGGGATTATTATTACCGTGCGATCGAATTTGCCGCCTACTACGGAGTGATCTCCGGACAGGATCTCGATACGCTTGTTTCCCAGGCGATGGATTTTATTCTGAAGACGCCCAACACCAAAGACAAGAACGGCAATCTGGTTGATAACCAGCAGAAACGGCTGGTTGCGCTGGTTGAAATGCTGTTCCGCCGTTATGCTTTTGCCCGTGCCGGTTATGTGAATACCCGGATCAAAGATGACAAGATCCGCACCTGGAACGAATACCGTGTTCTGGAAGGATTGAAAAAATGGGATGAAGCGTTGGTGCTTCTGGAGCAGATTTCCGGCAAATATGCGTCGGATGCAGCTATGGTTGCCAAGTGCGGCTGGGCAACTGCCAGTATTTATCACTACCAGAAAAAGAAATATGATGAAGCGATCAAGGTTTACCAGTCGATCGGTCAACCGCCGGGAACGCTCTGGCGGATCGCGGATTGTCACCGTCTGAAAGGCGATATTGAATCTTCCGCCATGTCTTACAACGAGATTGAAAATGCGTTCCCTGCAGAAGGAGCGAAGGCCGCACTTGCCCGCGGTATTCTCTATGAACGCGCCGGCAACAAGACACGTGCGATTGCGGAATTTCGCCGGATCATGAAAGTCTATCCGAAACACCGGCATGAGACATCGCAGGCGCACCAGCGTCTGGAAAGTCTGGGTGTGGATGCCACCGGTCTCGGAGCAGTGGATGAAGCTTACTGATTGTTGAAAAATAAAAACAGATAAAAAGATAACAGGAAACGCAACATGAAACACATTTTAAGTTCAAATGTATGGCGCAGGGGAATGCTTGCGGCGGCACTTTGTTCTTTTGTGGTCGGCACAGCCTCTCTTGAAGCTGCTCCGGCACAGGAAGCGAAGAAAGCACCCGAAAGTTCCAAGAGCAATGCAGACCACAAAGAAGTGGAAGCGAGCCGTATTCTGCGATCCGGTCAGGATCTGCTGGAAGCCAAGCAGGAAGAACGCGGAGTAAAGACACTGACTCAGCTGACACAGCAGTATCCGGATACGAAAGCCGCTCTTCAGGCGGAACTGATCCTTTCCGAATATTTTATCGAAAAGAAGCAGTACGATGATGCGATCAAACACCTGCTCAAGATCCAGAAGGTGGAAGATGAAATGATCCAGGCGGATGCGCTTTACAAGATCGGGATCTGCTATTACAACCAGAGTCAGTACACACAGGCGTTCAGCCATCTGCGTCAGGTTGTGAACAAATATCCCGGCAGCGTGTATGCCAATGAAGCTTATTACTATATCGGGCTCTGCCATTTCCGCCTGAACCGCTGGCTGCCTGCAGTGGAAGCGCTGGAACGGGTCGGTACCAGTATCCCGAAAGAAGAACTTGCGGACGGCAAAGGTAAAGTGGTGCTTGCAGAGTCCGGACAGCGTCTTTTCATCAAGATCTACGATGAAGACCTGATCGTGATGTCTCTTGATGACAACAAGAAGAAACTGGTCGTTGTTATCAAGAATGAAAACGGCGATGCGGAAAAAGTAACGATGGAACCCCTCGGGAAAGATGGTGTTACCTTTATCGGATCCGTGCCGATGAAGCCGGGCGTTCCGGCTGCGGATGATGGTACGCTGCAGATCAAGGGCGGAGATCTTGTTTCCGTTTCCTATCTGGACACGCACACGACCAGCGGCAAAACGGATCAGACGATGATCGCCCAGGTCAAGCTGGTTTCCACTGCTACGGTCGGTTTCACCAACGGGAACTACGAAGATTACAGCAACGGTGTGCTTGCGGATCAGGATCTGTTCATGCGTGTGCGTGACCTTGACCGGGATATTACGCCCCAGAAGGATAAAGTGGAAGTTACGGTCAAGTCCATCTACAAGAAAGAAAAACCGAAAGATGAGTTGAGTACCGGGATCAATTTTGACGAAGAAGAACCGGAATTTTTGGTTCGTGACACCCGTACCTACACGCTGGTGGAAACGGAAGACCGCAGCGGGATCTTTGTGGGTTTTATCAAGCCCTATTTCTTTGATCCGGAAACCCAGCTTGCCACCACGGAAAAACGGGATAACGCCGATGCACCGGTGGAAGTTCATCCCGATGACCTGGTGCAGATCGAATATCAGGATGAAGTTCATATGCAGGGACCGGATCCGGCACTGCGTTCGTTCAAAGTTCCCGTTCTGATCGGTACCTCCAACAATGTTACGATCCAGACACAGCACATTGAAGACCTGGAAATCAAAGCGAAAAAGAACCTGATCGAAGGTCAGCTTCTTCTGCAGCTTTCCCGTATCTTCAAAGAAATGGGGCTGACGGATCAGGCGAACAAGCGTGCGACGGAAGGTCTGGAAAAGGTGGATGAAGTCCTCAAGATCAATGCGGAAGCCGCACTGGAACGTTCTCTGCTGGAAGATGCGTTCAATACGAAGTGGGAACTGCTGATCGTTCAGGACAAGATCAAAGAAGCGATTGCGGTTTGTACCACGCTGATCAAGACATTCCCGGAATCCGCGCTGGTTGACCGTGCGCTGATCAAGATCGCCCAGATCAAGATCGCTGAAGGATCCGACCGCTCCATTGCGGAAGGTCTGAACATCTACCGCGGTATTCTGCAGCTGCCCAAATCGGAACTGAAGGGTGAAGCACAGTATAATATCGCACTGGTTCTGGAAGACCTGACCATCAAACGTGCCAAAGAAAAACAGGCGACCGACCCGACATACCGTCCGAACTTCGGTCCTGTGATGCTGGAATACAAGAAATGCTCGGACAATTATCCGGACTCTCTCTTTGCGGGCAAATCTCTGGAAAAGATCGCCAACTTCTACATCCAGCAGAAAGACTTTATGCGCGTGATCGAAATGATGGAACAGATCTTCCGGGATTATCCGGATGCCGACTTCCTGGATTCCATGCTCTTCATGTGGGCAGGTGCCGCATTCTCGCTCGGCAGACTGGATGAAGCCGCAGAAAAATGTAATCAGCTGATCAGTGAGTATCCCAACTCCCCGCATATGTCCAAGAGTCAGCGTCTGCTCAGCATGATCCGTGAAGCTCAGGCGGCAGCGGAAGAATAAACAATATTGAAACAGAAACGAAGGAGAAATAACGATGTTGCAATATATTTTTGATGGTAAAAGCATGATGTACCCGATCGTGCTGCTGTTTGTGATCGGGCTTGCGGTGATCATTGACCGCGCACTTGCCTTCCGGGCAGCGAGCCGCAATAACAAAAAACTGACGGATGATGTGATCGAAGCGCTGTCTCAGAACAATATTGAGGGCGCAGCAGATCTCTGTACCACGATCGGCGGACCCGTTGCCGCGGTTCTGCTGGTGGGCGTCCAGAAGTTCGGTAAACTGGTGGGTACGGGTCGCTCCGTTGCAGAAATGAGTGCCATTGTCAAGACATCTATGGAAGATTTTGCACCGCAGATCATCGGTACGCTTGACCGCAATATCGGGATCCTGCCTATGGTCGCCGGCCTTTCCCCGCTGCTGGGTATGACCGGTACGGTTACCGGTATGATCTCCTCCTTCGACTCCATGGCGACTCAGACCAACCTGGAAGCAACTGCCGTTTCCGGCGGTATCTCTGAAGCTCTGATCACGACTGCTGCCGGTCTGCTGGTGGCTATGCCTGCCGTGATCAGCTATAACATCTATTCCAAAATGGTGGAAGGTTATGTGGGCGAGATCGACAAAGCCTGCACCGCTCTGGTGGACTTTATTGCTCTTGACTACAAGGAAGAAGCTTAATCTCTTTTGAACGGTGGTTTTGAAATATGATCAAAACAAAAGCAAGAGCTCCGCTGAATGACCTGGATGTCGGTCCCTTTTCCGATGTCTCATTCCTGCTGATCATCTTCTTTATTCTCACGACCCAGATCATTTCCATGTCCGGGATGGTCCTTTCCATCCCTGCCGGTTCTCCCAACTCCGAGATCCAGGAAACGGAGGATGACAAACAGATCACGGTATCGCTCACCAATGAGTCGATCCTGCTCCGTCTTCCGAACGGCTCGGAATTTATGATCGAGGCGAAAAATGTTCCGGAATTCAAATCCTATCTGCTGGCAGAAAATCTTGCAGACAGAAAAAAGACCGTGAACGAACGCCTTGTTGTTCTGCAGAGTGCCCCGGATGTGAAGTATGATCTTTACTACAAGGTCATTACGGTGATCCAGAGTTGCGGCGGTCTGCTGGCTCTGGTGGAAGAAGACGAGCTGCCCGGCGCATCGGCGCAGAAAGGGGAATAAGTAGTTATGGGCTTGAAAATCAAACGCAGTCAAGGCGTAACGCTGGTGGTTCCGACATCGTCCATGGGTGACATTGCGTTTCTGCTGATCATCTTTTTTATGCTGACTTCCAAATTTATGCAGGAAGCGCGCGTGAAACATGAACTGGCATCATCCACGGAAATTGACAAGGTGCAATCGCAGGAACTTTCGATCATTCTGGACGACAAAGGTGCACTTTGGGCGCAGGGTGAAGAAACGGACATCAATTCCCTGAAAGGGATCGTCGATAAACTTCAGGAAGGTAAATCCGAGGCGGAACGCAAGGAATTTACAGTTGTCTTCAAGGTGCATCACACATTGGAGTCCAAGGTTTACGAACCGGTGATCCGGAAACTGGCGGAACTGGGTGTGAAAGTCACTTTCGTCGGAAAAATGGAAAAAAATTAAGAAAAATTTAACTTCAGGAGCTGTATAACATGAAAGATTACTTGAAAGTCGAACCCGAAAGTCTGGTAAAGGAAGTCGCAAAACCAAGACTTGTCATTTGCCTTGTGATCGCCTTTATTTTTACTCTCGTTTTTATCGGTGCAACCTCCATTTTCTTCATCAAGGATTGCTTTACTTATAACACGATCTACCCGGTGAAGGCGAAACGTGATCTGGAAAAGGCGGAAAAGGAAAAACAGGAAGCCGAAGCCAAGAAACAGCGTGAGCTGGAAGAACAGCAGGCAGCGAAACAGAAAGCCAAAGAAGCTGAAGAAAAGAAAGCCAGAGAAGAGGAAAACAAAAAGCGTTCTGAAGAAGAACTGAAGAAGATCGATGCAAGAAAGAAACCTGCTGCTGAAAAACCGGCACAGGCTCCCGCTGCCGATGATCAGAATATTCTTCCCTCCAGCGCCGGAATGGACTTTAGTACATTGTAACACTCTTTGCTGAAACAGATTATGAAGAATTCAAAAAGCAAAAACAACACTCCTGATCCGGCAGCGCAGGAAAAAAGAACTGCTCCCGGTATGCTGGATGGCGTGGATCCGGTACAGCTCCTGGTCCACTGGTCCAGGCTGGGTTTGGATTATGTCATCAAGGTGTGTCAATGGATCGGAATCGCTCTTGCGTGGGCGTTGAAAATGTGCCGTATCCCGTTCCGGTTTATCCCGGTCGGTTTCAGTTATGCGGTCGTTTTCTGCATTTTCGCATTTGCGCTGCTGCAGATCTACTGGACGGGTGACGGCGCCAAGCTCATGAAAAACGTTGGCGATCTTGTCCCGGCGATTCAAAAGAATAACAATGAGATCTCCTTCCGGGAGTCCAATGTTGATTTGTTCCTGCGCACGCTGGATGATGAGAAAAATGCCGTCTTCCTGAATGTCCGGAAAGAATATGCGGATCTGCTCAAAAAGGCAGAAACGATCAATGCGATCCGGGAGAATACCGAGCTTGAGGAAGAAGCCCGGAAGGAACAGGAAGAGCAACTGGCGGAAGAATTGAGCAGTCTCCGGAAACAGCTCCTCCGGAACGCTATGCCCCTGACCGGAATCGCACCGGATGCTTTTGACGGGATCCATTCCGTTGCTGTCAAGCCGGAGATTCTGGAAGTTACGATCGCTGTGATCAATGTCAATCAGGGCACGCCCCAGCATTTTACATTTCACCTGTACGATCCTGCAACGGACGTGGCGGCGGGGATTTATCCGCAGGTCGATGCCGAGACCATCAGTAAACGTCTGACCGAATGGCAGGAGGCGCAGTTGGATCTTGCTGGTGCAAACCCGGCAACGGCGGCTGAATATGCCCATCTTGAATGGAAACTGGAAAATCTTGTCGCCGCTGAATTGTGTCACCGTATTTACGAAAACCGCTCTTTCTCCAGTGCATTGGATGAGGCGACAAAGCAGAAGGACGTGGCAGATAAAGCCGCTGATAAGCTCAAAGACGAAGAAAAACGCAATGCGATCAAGAGCAAACGCGTGGAAGATTATTTCTGCGATCCGGTCAATGCTCAGGAACGTTTGTTGCTGAAAGTGTTTTCCGGTGCCGTCAACAAAGAAGGCGACAGCGCAAACTCTGACAACCAGCACGAAACCGAAAAAGTTTATATCTATGTCAACCGGATCCCACGCCGGATCACAGTGGGATTCAATGCGATCCGACCGATGGTCCTGTCCAAAGGAGTTCTGGCTCTCGCCGGATATCCCGAAGATGATTTTGCCTTCTCAAGAGATGATGTCAGTAATCTGCAGGCGTGCTTTGATAATGTCAATTCCCGTATGATCTCCCCGGAAGAACAAAGCCGGAAGATCCGTGCGTTCCTCAAGCGCGACATCGTGGCGGAGGAACTGGAAAAGATCAATGCACAGCTCGCTGCCGAGGCGGATCGTGCCAACCGGATCAATCAGGAACGGATCGAAAATAAGATCCAGCTGACGATCTCACAGCGTCCGGAAGGGATGAAAGCTCTGACCGAGGAAGGCAAGCAGAATATCCGGGAAGAAGTCATCAGGGAAATGGGACTCAAGCCTGTTATCCCCTCCCTGCGTTTGCGCAAGGATGTGACCGTGGAAGAAAAAGTGCGCTGGATCGAAAATGCCCTCGCTGCCGAGGGGATCACTCCCGCCAACTTTTTCTATACGCCGCTGGTCATAGAAGCGATCCGGGAAAACAACGGTACCAGAAGTGCCGATATTTTCCTCGGCGGCGGTTTCCTGATCACAGTCGTGATCCTGCTTTTCCTTTGCGCTCTTGTTTCGCTGGCAACGGCGATCGGTAAATGGATCATTGTTATCCGGGAAAAAACCGGAGACAAATTCCCCGCAATGGCATGGCTGCAGGAAGATAACAGATATTACATCCTGCTTCACAAGATCGCCTTTTATGCGATCCCTGCCGGACTGCTGATCTTTATCGGCTATTGGTGCTGTCTCCTCTGGGCTTTGTGTGATGTGCCGGATCAGGTGTTGGCTGTCATCACGGAAAAAGAACTGTTCCAGCCCGAAGAAAAAACGCTGATCTGGCTGCACTATTTCTTCTATTGGCTGCCCGGAGTCATCCTCTGGGGTATCGCCATCCTTGTGTATTTTATGGCGGGTACCCGCGCCGCTCTGATGCAGGAAAAGAAGGACGCCAAAATCTTTACGATCCTCGCCTGCCGGACGGAAAATGGCGGTTTTACCCGTTCGTTCTACTGGACAACGTTTGTATTGATCGTTTTGTTGATCATGCCGTATCTGGTGGACTTCCAATACCTGGGGCTGCTGAAAAACCCGTTTGCTCCGAATCAGGAAAACTATATCCAGCAGGATGCTTACAATATCCCCGGTGGCGGTGGCGATGCCGCTCCTGCTCAGCCGGTGGTCGTTAAAAAGAAGAAGAAAAAGAAGAAAGTCAAGAAATATATCGTCAATCCCAGAACATCCATCATCTTCGATATCCCGGATCTGAACGACGAGGAACACTTGGAAGAGTTGGATGCCGCAACAGAAACCCAGTACACGACCGGAACGATGTTCGGCAAAGGCAAGAAGAAGGGGAAACCCGGCTGGGCTGGCGGTATGGAAGATGCCAAGATACGCTTTATCCGTCTTCAGTATTCCGGCAACAGCTGGGATTGGAATATGGGGAAGGGCGCAGACTTCAATATGCTGATCTATCTCCGGGATAAAGTCGGATTCAAAATCGCTAATGATACGGAATCCGTCACAGTCAATAAACTCGCTCGCGGCTTCCGTAAAGGCAAAAAACCGCCCTTTGTCTACCTGACCGGACGCGGTGCGATCAACCTCAGCGCCACGGAAGTCAAGCAGTTGAATGAATATCTCCTGAAAGATGGCGGTATGATCTTTGCCGACAATGCCGGCGGTGATTTTGATCATCACTTCAGAGCTATGATGAAGCGCGTACTGCCCAATCATAAATTGGTCGAGATCGCCAATGACGACCCGATCTATACCGCTCCTTATTTCTTCCCCAACGGCGCTCCCCGTTTCTTCCATCACAGCAGAAACAACAGCGGCGCTCTCGGGATCAAGAACAACGGTAGATGGGTGGTCTTCTATCATCAGGGCGATATCGGCGACGCCTGGAAGGGCGCAGGACTTACCGAACAGCAGCGGACAGACGCTTTCAAGATGGGCGCAAACGTCATTTCCTATGCGTTCGGGGCATATTTGGAAAACCTCAGTCAGGAATAAGGAGAAAAAAGAACGCTCATCCTGCGCACAGATTTGTGCGTGGATGAGCGTGAAAAATGAGAAAAAATCGAAAAAATACAAAAAAATCTCGTTTTTTTCTCGTTTTTCGTTTGACAAGCAGGGGACTGCGTGATATATTATTGGTCTTGACGCACAGGAATTGCACAAGATTTGTGTACGGATGTGTCAGGATTATGACTGAATTTTGTGCCTATGTAGCTCAGTTGGTAGAGCACATCCTTGGTAAGGATGAGGTCACCAGTTCGACTCTGGTCATAGGCTCCATTTCGATAACTCAAAACACTAAACAATAAAAACAAAGGGTCAATAGACCCGGCTGAAACAAAACATCAGCAGAAGGAGCTAAAACATGGCAAAGGAACAGTTCGAAAGAACAAAACCGCATGTCAACGTTGGTACCATCGGACACGTTGACC
Source organism: Lentisphaerota bacterium (assembly GCA_015061915.1). Lineage (GTDB taxonomy): Bacteria > Verrucomicrobiota > Lentisphaeria > Victivallales > UBA1829 > SIG77. The sequence continues at coordinate 17,840 of SUVR01000010.1, forward strand.
ATGGCAAAACTACGCTGACCGCCGCTATCACGCACGTTCAGAGCCTCAAGGGTCTCGCAGACTACATCCCCTACGACCAGGTCGCAAAGGCTTCCGAATCTCAGGGCCGTCGTGACTCCACCAAGATCCTCACGATCGCAACTTCTCACGTTGAATACCAGAGCAACAACCGTCACTACGCTCACGTTGACTGCCCGGGCCACGCTGACTACGTCAAGAACATGATCACCGGTGCTGCTCAGATGGACGGCGCTATCCTCCTCGTTTCCGCTGTTGACGGCGTTATGCCCCAGACCAAGGAACACGTCCTCCTCGCTAAGCAGGTCGGCGTTCCCCGGATCGTTGTCTTCCTGAACAAGGTTGACCTGGCTGACCCCGAACTGCTCGAACTCATCGAAATGGAAATCCAGGAACTCCTCGATAAATACGATTTCGATGGCGCCAACACCCCGATCATCCGCGGTGCTGCTTATCCCGCCCTCCAGGCAACTGACCCGACCGCTCCCGAATGCGACTGCATCCAGAACCTCATGGATGCTATCGACAGCTGGATTCCTGAACCGACCCGCGACGTCGATAAGGACTTCCTGATGCCCGTCGAAGACGTGTTCTCCATCGAAGGTCGTGGTACCGTCGTTACCGGTCGTGTGGAACGCGGTGTTGTCAAAGTTGGCGATGCTGTCGAAATCATCGGCCTCAAGGAAACCAGCAAGACCACCATCACTGGTGTTGAAATGTTCCGTAAAGAACTGCAGCAGGGTCAGGCCGGCGACAATATCGGCTGTCTCCTCCGCGGTACCAAGAAGGAAGAAGTCGAACGCGGTCAGGTTCTCGCAAAGCCGGGTTCCATCACCCCGCACACGAAGTTCTCCGCTACCATCTACGTCCTCTCCAAGGATGAAGGTGGCCGTCACAGCCCGTTCTTCTCCAACTACCGTCCGCAGTTCTACTTCCGTACGACCGACGTCACCGGTATCATCACTCTGCCCGAAGGCACTGAGATGGTTATGCCTGGCGACAACGTCACCATCACGGTCGAACTGATCGCCCCGATCGCTATGGAACAGAAACAGCGCTTCGCCATCCGCGAAGGCGGCCGCACGGTCGCTTCCGGTACGGTTGACGAAATCCTCGCGTAAGTCTTTTCTCGGGGGAGGGCGTTTATCCGCTCTTCCCCCGTTTTGACTTCAGCAAGGTAGCGCGTAAAGAGATCGGAAGAAGATCATGCGCGAAATCATTACTTTGGAATGCACCGAGTGCAAGCGTAGAAACTACACGACCACGAAGGAAAAGAAAAATACTCCGGGTCGCTTCGAGATCAAGAAGTTCTGCAAGTTTGAACGCAAGCACACGATCCACAAAGAAACAAAGTAAAATTTGTTTCGACGGAAAACCCTGCGGTTCCGTAATTACGCAGGGGTTGCAGGAGTGTAGCTCAGTTGGTAGAGCAGCGGTCTCCAAAACCGCAGGTCGTGAGTTCGAACCTCTCCGCTCCTGCCAATTTTTTTGGCCGCAATTCGCGGGTAATTGGGTAAGAAAAACGGGAATAACCGATAACAGAAAGCCGACAGATTCAGATGAGTATTTTTGCTAAGATCCGTTCGTTTCTCTTGAACACGGTCGAGGAGATGAAGAAATGCACTTGGCCGAACCGGGATCAGCTGGTCGAATCAACGCTGCTTGTGATGATCACTTTGGTCATCCTGGCGGGGTACGTCGCACTTGTAGACCTCGGTTTTACAAGTTTTATTGACTGGATTATTAAGTAAGGTGTGATGCTCCGGCGTCCGCCCATAATTTTCGGGAGTTGCTCAGAATATGTGTGAAATGATCGACAGAAGCAAGGGACAGTGGTTTGTTCTTCATACCCTTTCCGGCAAGGAAAACAAGGTTCAGGAAAAACTCAAATGCCAGATCGCTCTGGCTGATAAGGATATTCCGGTTTATGAAGTCCTTATCCCCATGGAAAAAGTTACTGAGCATAAAAACGGCAAAGCCCGTGTGATCAACAGAAAAATTTTCCCCGGTTATGTCTATATCCGGATGGATCTTTATTTTGAAAACGGCGATATGAATGAAAAAGCCTGGTACTTCGTGAAAGAAGTGCAGGGCGTTATTTCTTTTATCGGCGGAACGGATCGCCCCCAGCCCCTTACGGATGCAGAAGTTGAAGATCTGATCCGTCAGACGGAAGAAGTTGCAGATAAAGGTTCTGCTCCTGTCAAAGTGCCGCCCTACATTACGATCGGCGGTACGGTCCGTATTATCGATGGTGCCTTTGCAAACTTTGATGGTGTCATCGAAGAAATTGATGTGGAACATGGAAAACTCAAACTGATGGTTTCCATTTTCGGTCGCTCAACCCCGGTTGAATTGGAGTTTTGGCAGGTCGGGCCTGACGAAGAATGACTCTTTGTCACCCGATAGAACTCAAGTGTATATAACTGAACCGTATCGCGGAAGAAGACCTGCCAGTTCGAACCACGTACGGTAACGGAGAAAGAAATGGCGAAGAAGGTAACAGCGCAGATTCGCTTGCAGATCCCCGCTGGCGCAGCCAACCCGGCACCCCCTGTGGGTCCGGCGCTCGGTCAGGCCGGTGTGAACATCATGGATTTCTGCAAGAAATTCAACGCCGCAACGCAGTCACAGGCTGGAATGATCATTCCGGTCGTGATCACCGTTTACCAGGATCGTTCTTTCACGTTCATCACGAAGTCTCCCCCGGCAGCTGTTCTGATTAAGAAGGTTGCCAATCTGGCGAGCGGATCCAAGGCTCCCGGCCGCGAAAGCGCCGGCAAGATCACGCGCGCTCAGATCAAGGAGATCGTGGAGATCAAGAAGAACGATATCAATGCCCGCAGCGAAGAAGCCGCGATGAAGATCATCGAAGGCACCGCGCGCAGCATGGGAGTAGAGGTGATTGATGGCTAAGAGAAGCAAACTTTACAAGGCTCAGCTTGAAAAGTATGACAAGCTGAAACTGTATCCGCTTGCCGAGGCTGTCAAACTGCTGAAGGAGCTCCCCGCGGTCAAATTTGACCAGACGGTGGAACTTTCGTTCAAGCTCGGTGTGGACCCCAAACAGACGGACCAGACTGTCCGTGGTGCGGTTCCCCTGCCGAGAGGTACCGGCAAGAAAGTCACGATCGTTGTGATCGCGGACGATGAAAAACCCAGACTGGAAGCCCAGGAAGCTGGCGCTGATTTCGTTGGTTACGACGATATCATCGCGAAGATCAAGGGCGGCTGGACTGATTTTGACGTCCTCATCGCAACCCCGTCCGCAATGTCTCAGGTCCGTCCCCTGGGTCGTCAGCTCGGTCCGAAAGGTCTGATGCCGAACCCCAAGACCGGCACTGTGACTGACAAGGTTGGCAATGCTGTGAAAGAAGCAAAAGCCGGCCGTGTCGAATTCAGAGCTGACAAAGGTGCCTGCGTGCAGGTTCCGGTTGGCAAGCTTTCGTTTGATGCAGATGCTCTCTGCGAAAACGCACTTGCTGTTGTCAAGGCTCTCTACAAAGCCAAACCCGCATCCGCGAAAGGTGTTTACATTCAGTCATTCACCGTTTCTGCTACGATGACTCCGGGTATCAAAGTGGACCCCCGTGAAGGTAGTAAGGAGTAATCAACAATGAGATCTGAAAGAATCCAGATTGCAAAAGATATTGCTGCACTTCTCACTTCCTCGCAGTTCATTTATTTTGTGTCCTACAAAGGGCTCAAAGTGGCTGATTTCAACGTCTTCCGCAGCAAACTCGCCGAATGCGGCGCGGAATGTCACGTGTTCAAGAACCGTGTCGTTACGAAAGTTGCTGAACTCAATGGAATGACAGCGCTCGCCGAATACAAGCTCAGTGGTGACACTGCGGTTGTGGTCGGCACTGATGCAGGTGCTGCCGCGAAAGTGATTGACACTTTCTCCAAGGACACGAAAGGCGTTCTTTCCGCGAAGTGCGGTTATATCGAAGGTGCGATGCTCAGTGACAAAGATGTTGCTGCGATCGCCGGCCTTCCCTCCAAGGATGCCCTCCGGGCTCAGCTCCTTGGCCTGCTCGTTGCTGTTCCGACCGGTCTTGTCCGCGTCCTGAACGCAAAAGCATCCAGCATCGTAAACGTGATCAACGCTTACAAAAATAAACTTGAACAAAACTAAAACAAAACAAACATATTTTGGAGGTCTACAATGACTGAACAGGCAAATGTGGAAGTCTCGCAGGAAATGGAACAGTTCATCTCCTACGTTGAGAAGCTCTCTGTGCTCGAACTCTCTAAGCTCGTGAAAGCTCTGGAAGACAGACTCGGTGTCAGCGCTGCTGCTCCGGTTGCTGTTGCTGCTGCTGCTCCGGCTGCTGCCGCTGCTGCTCCGGCTGAAGAAGAAAAGACTGAATTCGACGTGATCCTCACCGATGTCGGTGCTGGCAAGATCAACGTCATCAAGGCTGTCCGTGAAGCTACCGGTTTCGGCCTGAAGGAAGCCAAAGATCTGGTTGAAGCTGCTCCGAAGGCTGTCAAAGAAGCAGTCTCCAAGGAAGAAGCTGCCAAGATCAAAGCCGCTCTTGAAGCTGCTGGTGCCAAAGTCGAAGTCAAGTAATTTGACTTTTGCTTACTGACCAGTAAAAATAGCCCGCGACGGGGGTGTCCGGAAGGATTCCCCCGTCGTTCGGCTGTCTCTATACAAATCTGCGGATAGCGCCCGCAGGTTGCGTTAACGGCGCGATGTCGGTAACGTTCCGCAATGACAGCTCTTGTGTAAATGATAGGGTACGAAACAATGCCTGAACGCGTAAATTTTGGAAAACTGAAAGATGTCCTTGAGATCCCGGACCTGATCGGGGTACAACTGGATTCTTACCGATCCTTCCTCCAGATGGAAGTCCCTCAAGAAAAAAGGCAGAACCAGGGCATCCAGGAAATATTCAACGAAGTCTTCCCCATTGAGAGCTTCGATAAGCAAATACGTCTTGAATTTGTGTCATACACGATCGGTACCCCGAAAAAGGGCATCGTCGATTGCATTAAAGATGGTGACTCCTATCAGGCGTCACTGAACGCTGAGTTCAAACTTGACAACAAGGGAACGATCACCACGGAATCTGTGCAGCTTGGTGAAATTCCGCTTATGACTCCCCGCGGATCCTTTGTCATCAACGGTGCGGAGCGTGTGATCATCAGTCAGCTCCACCGCTCACCCGGTATCTGTTTTGAGAAAACGAGACATTCCAGCGGGAAGACGCTTTATTCTTTCCGTATCATTCCGGACCGCGGGTCCTGGATGGAAGTCCAGTTCGATATCAATAACCTCATCTACATCTATCTTGACCGCCGCCGCCGGAGAAGAAAATTCCTGATCACCACGTTCCTCCGCGCCATTGGTTATGATACGGACCGTGACATTCTTTCTGCTGCGTACGAACTTCGCAAAATGACTCCTTCCCAGCTTCTGAAGGAAGAAGATATGGGTGCATTCTACACGCTGGAACCGATTTACGATGCCAATGGCGATGTTGTCATTGACAAACCGTTTGTCCAGCTCAACGAAACTCTGGTCAAGGCGCTTTCCGATGCCAAGATCAAGGGTGTTGAATATGTGTATGCGCCGAACAATAACAACTACCTGCTCAACTGTCTGGAAAAAGATCCTGCCAAGACGCCGGATGATGCCCTGAAGGAAATCTACCGCAGAATGCGTCCGGGCGATCCTCCGAGCATTCCGAATGCCCGTCAGCTGCTGAAGCGTCTTTTCTTTGACAACAAACGTTATGACCTGGGTCTTGTGGGTCGTTTCAAACTGAACGAACGCCTCGGTGTCAACATTGATCCGAAGGAACGGATCCTTTATCGTGAAGACCTTATGGAAGCCACGAAGATGTTGATGAAGCTGTGCAACACCGGCGGACAGACGGACGACATTGACCACCTGGGTGCGCGTCGTGTCCGCCCTGTGGGTGAACTGCTGCAGAATCATTGCCGCGTGGGTCTGCTCCGTACGGAACGCCTGATCCGCGAACGTATGTCTCTTATGAACAGCGATGATACGACGATGACGCCGGACAAGCTGATCAATCCCAAGGCGTTCAGCGGTGTGATCCGTGACTTCTTCAGCCGGAACCAGCTTTCCCAGTTTATGGACCAGACGAACCCGCTTTCCGAACTGACGAACAAGCGCCGTCTGTCTGCTTTGGGTCCCGGTGGTTTGAGCCGTGACCGTGCGGGCTTTGAAGTTCGTGACGTGCATCCGAGCCACTACGGCCGTATCTGCCCGATTGAAACGCCGGAAGGTCCGAACATCGGTCTGATCTCCTCTATGTCTCTCTATTCCCGGATCAACCATTTCGGATTCCTGGAAACGCCGTACCGCCGTGTTGAAAACGGCATTGTGACGGACCAGATCGACTATCTCTCTGCGGACAAGGAAGAGCTGTATGTTATTGCGCAGGCGAATGCTCCGCTGAATGAAGATCATTCTTTCCGCAATCCCACGGTCATGTGCCGTTACAAGGGGGAAAGTGCGGAACATCCCCGTGAAGAAGTCGGTTATATGGACGTTTCGCCGAAGCAGTTGGTGAGTGCCGCTGCCGGTCTGATTCCGTTCCTGGAACACGACGACGCCAACCGTGCGCTCATGGGCTCCAACATGCAGCGTCAGGCGGTGCCCCTGCTGGTTACCGATGCGCCGTATGTGGGTACGGGTATGGAACGCAAAGTGGCGTTTGACTCCCGTGCAGTTGTAGCTGCGGAAGCGGATGGTATTGTGGCAGAAGTTTCTTCCGACCTGATCGTGACGACCGTTGACGGTCTGCCGCGTACGGAAACGACGGACCCGAATCCGAAAGTGTATGAACTGGTCAAGTTCCTGCGCAGCAATGCGGGCACTGCGGTCAACCAGCGTCCTCTGGTCCGTTCCGGTGAAACGGTGAAGATCGGTGATCCGATTGCGGACGGTGCAGCTACCGAAAACGGTGAACTTGCCCTCGGTAAGAACGTATTTGTGGCCTATATGCCCTGGTGCGGTTACAACTTTGAAGACGCTATTGTGCTTTCCGAACGCCTTGTGAAGGAAGACGTTTATACCAGTATTCATGTGGATGAATTTGAGATCAACAGCCGTGACACCAAACTGGGTCCGGAAGAAATCACCAGCGACATCCCGAACCTGGGTGAAGAAGCACTCCGTAACATCGGCGTTGACGGTGTTGTCCGTCTGGGTGCCGAAGTGAAACCGGGCGACATTCTGGTTGGTAAGATCACGCCGAAATCTGAAACGGAACTGGCACCGGAAGAACGTCTGCTCCGTGCTATTTTCGGTGAAAAGGCGGCAGATGTGAAAGACTCCAGCTTGACTGTTCCCTCCGGCAAGGGCGGGATCGTTATGGACGTCCGCATTGAGTACGCCAAAGATCCGAACCGTCAGGCGCTGACCAAGTCTGAACTGAAGCGTCAGCTCAAGCAGGCGAAGGAAGAATACAAGCAGCAGTTTGCGGCCCTCCAGGAAGAACTGGTGGAAGAACTCTCTGAAAAACTGCTTGGTCAGAAGATCACGGTTCCGGTGTACGATACGGCATCCGGCGAAAATGTGGTGCTGATCAGCCAGAACCGGAAAGTGACGCGTCCTGCGATCACGAAGCTGGCGGCGGCATACGCCACCTATTCTCTGCCGGAATGTCCGATGAAGTCTGTGATCGATTCCATTATGATTTCCTACAAGCCCCGTTTCATGCAGTTGGAACAGACCCGCGAAGAACGGATCGCTTCCTGTGAACAGGGCAATGCGGAAGATACCGGCGTCATCAAGAAAGTCAAGGTCTATGTTGCATCCAAGCGCAAGATCCAGGTTGGTGACAAGATGGCAGGCCGTCACGGTAACAAGGGTATTGTTTCCCGTATTGTTGCTGTGGAAGATATGCCGTTCCTGAAGGATGGCAGACCGGTGGATATCGTTCTGAACCCGCTGGGTGTGCCGTCCCGTATGAACATCGGTCAGGTTCTGGAAACGCACCTGGGCTGGGCAGCCAGTATGCTCGGTATGAAGGTTGCCACGCCGGTGTTTGATGGTATTGACGAACACAAGATCGTCGACCTGATGGCGCAGGGGAATGCCCGTGTCTGCGAAGAAAAGGGCGAAGATTTCCATTGGGGCTTCAAAGAAGTTGATGGTGAATGGGTATTTGACGGCAAGACCGATCTTTACGATGGTCGTACCGGCAACAAGTTTGACCAGCGTGTTACGGTCGGTCAGGTTTATATGCTGAAGCTGGACCACCTGGTTGCGAACAAGATCCACGCCCGTTCTGTCGGTCCCTACTCTCTGGTTACGCAGCAGCCGTTGGGCGGTAAAGCGCAGCACGGCGGTCAGCGTTTCGGGGAAATGGAAGTGTGGGCGCTTGAGGCATACGGTGCGGCACATACGCTGCAGGAAATGCTGACGGTGAAGAGTGACGACGTTACGGGTCGTGCGCGCATCTACGAATCCATTGTTCAGGGTAAGGATGTGCTGGAACCGGGTCGTCCCGAGTCGTTCAACGTTCTCCTCAAGGAAATGCAGAGTCTTGCGCTTGATGTTCGCACGGTCAAGCGTACGGAACTGCCCAAAGAGTAATTAACACGCGGAGGAATCCACAGTGATTGACAATAATTACAGCAAGGATATGCCGGGTCAGCAGCCGTACCAGCCGCTGAGCGCATTTGAAGCAGTCGTGATCAAGGTCGCCTCTCCGGAAGCGATCCGTTCCTGGAGTCACGGCGAAGTAAAGAATCCGGAAACGATCAACTACAGAAGTTTCAAGCCGGAGAAGGGCGGTCTTTTCTGCGAAAAGATCTTCGGTCCCACCCGCGACTGGGAATGTAACTGCGGCAAGTACAAACGTGTCAAACACAAAGGCATTGTTTGCGACCGCTGCGGTGTGGAAGTGACCCAGGCGAAAGTCCGTCGTGAACGGATGGGGCATATTGAACTGGCAGTGCCGGTTTCCCACATCTGGTTCTTCAAGTGTATGCCCAGCCGTATCGGTCTGATGCTGGATATGACTGCCCGTACGCTCGAACGCATTATCTACTACGAAGACTGGGTTGTGACGGATCCGGGCGATACCCCGCTGAAGCTGGGTGAAGCGCTGGACGAAATGAACTACCGTCAGGCACGTGATGAATACCAGGAGGCTTTCAAGGCGGATATGGGTGCGCCTGCTATCCGTACGCTTCTGCAGATGATCGATCTGGAAACCCAGAAAGACGAAATTGTTGCAGAACTGGCAAAGACGAAAAACAAAGCCAGCCGCAGAAAGCTGACCAAGCGTCTGCGTCTCTTTGAAGGCTTCATCGCCAGCAATTCCCGTCCGGAATGGATGATTCTGGAAGTTCTGCCTGTGATCCCGCCGGATCTGCGTCCGCTGGTCCCGCTGGAAGGCGGCAGATTTGCCACCTCCGACCTGAACGACCTCTACCGTCGTGTGATCAACCGCAACAACCGTCTGAAAAACCTGCTTCAGCTCCGTACGCCGGAAGTTATTATCCGGAACGAAAAACGTATGCTGCAGGAAGCGGTGGACGCCCTGATGGACAACGGTCGTCACGGCAGAGCGGTCACTGGTATCGGCAACCGTGCGTTGAAGTCTTTGAGTGATATGCTCAAAGGGAAACAGGGCCGTTTCCGTCAGAACCTGCTCGGTAAGCGTGTTGACTACTCCGGCCGTTCCGTTATCGTTGTCGGTCCGGAACTGAAACTGCATCAGTGCGGTCTGCCCAAGAAAATGGCGCTGATCCTGTTTGAACCGTTCATCATCCGTCACCTCAAGGGACGCGGCTATGCTCATACGGTCCGTGGTGCGAAGAAGATGATCGAACGCGGTGATACGGTGGTGTGGGATATTCTGGAAGAAGTCACGAACGGTCACCCGGTTATGCTGAACCGTGCACCGACCCTGCACAGACTTTCCATTCAGGCATTCGATCCCATTCTGATCGAAGGTTCCGCCATCCGTCTGCATCCTCTGGTTTGTACCGGGTACAACGCTGACTTCGACGGTGACCAGATGGCTGTTCACGTTCCGCTGTCCCCTGCGGCTCAGCTGGAATGTAAACTGCTCATGCTGGCTACCCACAATATTTTCTCGCCTGCAAACGGCAAGCCGATCGCAACGCCGACGCAGGACATCACGCTGGGCGTGTACTACCTGACGCTTCCGCCGAGAAATCCGGAATCCGCCAGACTGTTCCGCGACATCAATGAAGTCCTCTTTGCTCTGGAAACCGGTCACATCAAGATCCATGATGCGGTCCGTATCCCCAACCCGGACTATGGCACAGATACGCCCCGCGGCGACAAGAACAGCAAGATCATCATCACCACTCCGGGTCGTTGTATCTTCAACGGCATCTGGGACAAGGTCCTCGGTTTCTGGAACGAAATGCCGAAGCCGGATAAAGACGGCAAGTTGACCGGTGGTGTTGCCAAGAAGAAAGAAATCGGTAAACTCATTGCTCAGGCGTATGAATATATCGGTCACGACAAGACGATCCTGCTGCTGGATAATCTGAAGAACCTCGGTTACGAATATGCAACCGTGGCTGGCTTCTCCATCTCCATTGCGGATATGTCCGTGCCGAAGGCGAAAGCGGAACTCATTGCTGCCGCCCGTGAAGAAGTCGATACCATCAATGGTCAGTATGCCAACGGTGCTTTGACCGATGGCGAACGCCACAACAAGGTCATCGACGTCTGGACCAGCACCTCCAAGAAAGTGGCTGATACCCTCTTTGCGGAATCCGAGGAAGCTCACAGAAAACAGATCAACTCTGTTTACTCCATGCTGGACTCCGGTGCCCGAGGCAGTAAGGACCAGATCCGTCAGCTTGCCGGTATGCGTGGTCTTATGGCAAAGCCGAACGGCGAAATTATCGAACGGCCTATTCTCTCCAACTTCCGTGAAGGTCTGACCGTTCTCGAATACTTCATCTCCACTCACGGTGCCCGTAAGGGTCTGGCTGACACGGCTCTGAAGACCGCTGACTCCGGTTACATGACCCGTAAGCTGGTGGACGTGGCGCAGGACATCATCTGCCGTTGCGAAGACTGCGGTACTCTGAAGGGTATCTGGGTCAGCGCCATTATCGAAGGCGATGATGAAATGCTCTCCCTTAAGGATCGTCTCCTCGGTCGCTTCAGCGCTCAGGACATCCGTGACCCGGCGTATGATGACGGTCGTCTGATCGTTGCTGCCGGTCAGGAATTCACGCCCGAAATTGCAGACCGCATCAAAGCCTGCGGTATCAATCGTGTTCTCATCCGTTCTGTGCTGACCTGCGACATCGAACACGGTGTTTGCGTCAAGTGCTACGGTAAGAACCTGGCGACGGACCGCAATGCAGAAGTGGGCGATGCCCTCGGTATCATTGCTGCTCAGTCCATCGGTGAACCGGGTACTCAGCTGACCATGCGTACGTTCCACATCGGTGGTACCGCATCTTCCGCTTACAAAGAACCGGTCATCAACTCCCGTAGCGCAGGTGTGATCCGTTTTGAAAACCTCCGTCTCGTTGAAGACGAAAAAGGTCATACGCTGGTCGTCAACAAGAACGGCTTTATTGTGGTTTACGATGCTGCCAAGGCGAAAGCTGCGGAAGAAAAAGCCCGTGAACGTGCAAAACAGGAAGCCGCGATCATCGGTACGATCTACAATCAGGATTATGATTACTGGGCCGATGCCATCAAGGAAGCGGAAATTGACCGCTATGTTCCCGAAGTCGGTGCGGTCCTCTTCAAGAAGGACGGCGATAAAGTCAAGGTCGGTGAAAAGATCGCTGAATGGGATCCCTACAACCTGCCCATTATCGCAGAAGAAACCGGTTATGTGGAACTGACCGACTTGATCGATGGTGTTACGCTCCAGAGTACCCGCCGCGGCGGTACGGAAGAAATCACCGTTATGGAACACCGTGAAGACCTGCACCCGCAGGTCGTCATCCGGGACCTCGAAACGGGTAATGTGATCTCCAACTACCCGCTGCCCGCAGGTGCCTTCCTGGTGACCAGAAAAGATGCCAAGGTCCATCCCGGTATGGTTCTCGCCCGTGTCCCCCGTCAGACGCAGAAAAATAAAGACATCACCGGGGGTCTTCCCCGTGTTGCCGAGCTGTTTGAAGCACGCACCCCGAAGGAAGTCGCTGAAATTGCGACCATCGACGGTTATGTGGACTTCGGCAAGATGAACCGCGGTCGCCGTGTCCTGATCGTCCGTGATACGGATACGGATAACAAGCAGGAACATATCATTCCCGCCACGAAACACTTGATCGTCGGTAAGGGTGACTATGTGAAGAAAGGTCAGAAACTGACGGTCGGTTCAATCGTTCCGCAGGACCTTCTCGCAATCTGCGGTGCTCAGGAACTTCAGCGTTATCTCGTGAACGAAGTCCAGACCGTTTACCGGTCACAGGGCGTCGAGATCAACGATAAACATATTGAGATTATCATTCGCCAGATGATGCAGAAAGTGCGCATCACCGAGCATGGAGATACCAATTTCCTGCCCGGCGAACAGGTGGATCGATATGAGTTCGCCCGTGAAAACGAGCGCGTGAAATCCATCGGCGGCAAGGTCGCGGAAGCCGAGCCCGTCCTGCTGGGTATCACGAAAGCCTCGTTGGAAACGGAATCCTTCATTTCGTCCGCATCCTTCCAGGATACAACCCGTATCCTTACAGATGCCGCCACGTTGGGTAAGGAGGACATCCTCCGCGGATTTAAGGAAAATGTGATCACTGGACACTTGATCCCCGCCGGTACCGGCTCCGAAAAATTCCAGCATCTCCACATGGTGAAACTGGGTGAAGTACTCCTGCCCGAAGTCGAAGAATTCGGGGAAGAGGAAGAACCTCAGCTCCCGGACGATCCCGATATCACTGATATCGATTTCGGCGATGAGGAAGACGATGTCTTCTCCGATATCGAAAACGGCTATGCCGATGACGATTTCGATCTGGAAGACGGCGATGAGCTCATGGATGAGTTCGATGATTCCTCTTTCGCAACCGATGATGAGGACTGAAAACAAAGAAAAAACAAAAAAAAATTAAAAAAATAGCAAACAGCATTTGATTACGACGGATTCCGGTGTATATTATATACCCGAATTCGTTGTAAACAAAACGCTAAAGCACACAGGTGAAGAGGAAAATATGCCGACAATCAATCAGTTGGTGAGAAGCGGTCGCAGACCGAAAGTCAGTAAGAGCAAGAGCAAGGCACTCCAGCAGTGCCCGCAGCGTCGTGGCGTTTGCCTTCAGGTCACGACCAGAACCCCGAAAAAGCCGAACTCCGCTATGCGTAAGATCGCACGTGTGCGTCTTACGAACGGTATCGAAGTTACCGCTTACATCGGTGGCGAAGGTCACAACCTCCAGGAACACAGCGTCGTCCTCGTGAAGGGCGGTCGTGTGCGTGACCTCCCCGGCGTTCGTTATCACGTCGTCAGAGGCGCACTGGACAGCCTCGGTGTTGATGGCCGCAGACAGGGCCGTTCCAAGTACGGCGCAAAGCAGGCCAAGGGCGGCGATGCCGGTAAGGGTAAGAAAAAATAAGATAAAGCCAAGGTAACATACAAACAATGAGAAGACGCAGAATTACAAAACGGGAACTTACGCCCGATGTCAAGTTCAACAGCGAACTCGTCGCACGCCTCATCAATATGCTGATGCGCTGCGGTAAAAAGTCCGTTGCTCAGAAGATCGTCTATGGTGCTTTCGATATCGTCAGCTCCAAGAAAAAAGACATGGAACCCCTGGAAGTCTTTATCCAGGCTGTCGAAAATGTCAAGCCCAAACTCGAAGTCAAATCCCGCCGCGTCGGTGGTGCCACCTATCAGGTCCCCCTGGAAGTCCCCGCTGACCGTCAGATCGCTCTCGCGATCCGCTGGATCGTGACCTACTCTCAGGGCAAGAAGGGCCGCAGCATGATGGATGCTCTCGCAAGCGAAATCCTCGAAGCGTTCGATAACACCGGCGCATCCGTCAAGAAGAAAGATGATACTCACAAGATGGCTCAGGCGAACAAGGCCTTTGCTCATTACAGATGGTAATGCCCTATGACTCATGAATTGAACAAAGACTACAAGGAAGCTGCCAGCCGCGGTACTGCGCTCGCCGATTACCGGAATATCGGTATCATGGCGCACATCGACGCCGGCAAGACCACCCTTTCCGAACGTATCCTGTACTACACCGGCAAAAACCACAAGCTCGGGGAAACCCACGAAGGTGCTGCCACGATGGACTGGATGGCGCAGGAACAGGAACGTGGTATCACCATTACCTCCGCTGCAACCACTTGCTTCTGGAAAAACAAAAGAACCGGCATCAAGCACCGTTTTAATCTGATCGACACCCCGGGTCACGTGGACTTCACTGCTGAAGTGGAACGTTCTCTCCGTGTTCTCGACGGCGCGGTCGCTGTTTACTGCTCCGTCGGTGGCGTTCAGCCCCAGTCCGAAACGGTTTGGCGTCAGGCGATGAAGTATAAAGTCCCCGTGATGGCTTTCGTCAATAAGATGGACCGTACCGGTGCTGACTTCTACAAAGTCGTTGCTGATATGAAGAAGAAACTGGGCGCAAAAGTCGTTCCCATTTCTCTCCCCATTGGCGCTGCTGAAACCTTTGAAGGCAATATTCAGGTCATCGACATGAAGGCATACCGCTACAACGGTGCCGACGGTGCCGATATGCAGGAATATGACATTCCCGAAGATATGATGGATCTTGCCAACGAATACCACGAATCCCTTATCGAAAACCTGGCGGATGTGGATGATGACATCGCTGAAATGTACCTGGAAGGCGAAATGCCCAACGCAGATCAGATCCGCGTCTCCCTTCGTAAGGCGGTCCTCGCCGGTAAGCTGATCCCCGCTCTCTGCGGTACTGCGTTCAAGAACAAGGGCGTCCAGCTCCTCCTCAACGCTATCTGCGACTTCCTGCCGTCCCCGGTCGATATCTGGGAAACCCAGGGTATGGACCCCGTCACGGAAGAACCCAAGATGAGCTATTGCGGCGACGATAAGCCGTTTGCTGCTCTTGTCTTCAAGATCATGACTGACCCGTTTGTCGGTCGTCTGTCCTTCATCCGTATCTACTCCGGTATTGCCCAGAAGGGTGCTTCCGTCATCAACCCGAGAACCCGCCGTAAAGAACGTCTCGGCCGTCTTCTCCAGATGCACGCGAACTCCCGTGAAGAACTGGACGAAGTGCTGTGCGGTGACATCGCCGGTCTGGTGGGTCTGAAGAACTCCACCACTGGTGACACGCTCTGCGACGAAAACAACCAGATCGTTCTCGAATCCATGTCCTTCCCCGATCCGGTTATCTCCATCGCTGTCGAACCCAAGACTACTGCGGACCGTGATAAACTCTACGCAGCTCTCGGCGCTCTCTCCGATGAAGACCCGACCTTCACGATCCAGAGTAACGCAGAAACCGGGCAGACCATCATCTCCGGTATGGGTGAACTCCACTTGGAAATCATCCTTGACCGTCTCATTCGTGAATTCAAGGTCGAAGCCAACTCCGGTCAGCCGGAAGTTGCTTACCGTGAAGCGCTGCTCAAGCCCGCTTCCCACGACTCCAAGTTCGTCCGTCAGTCCGGCGGTCGCGGTCAGTACGGCCATTGCGTGCTGAACGTCAGCCCCCTGGAACGCGGTGCTGGTATCGTGATCGAAAACAAGATCGTTGGCGGTGCGATTCCCAAGGAATTCATTAAGCCGATCGAACAGGGTATCCGTGAAGCTGCCGCTACCGGCGTTCTCGCAGGTTATCCGCTGGTCGACTTCAAGGTCGAAATCGTTGACGGCTCCTACCACCCGGTCGACTCCTCTGAAATGGCGTTTAAGATCGCCGGTTCCATGGGTCTCAAGGAAGCTGCCAAGAAGGCAGGTATGGTCCTGCTCGAACCGATCATGAAGGTGGAAGTGACCACCCCGGATGAAAACCAGGGTGATATCATTGGTGACATTACGAAACGTCGTGGTGCCATCGAATCCATCGAACCCCAGGACGGCAACGCCCGCATTCAGGCAAGCACGCCGCTCTCCGAGCTGTTCGGTTATGCCACTGCCATCCGTTCCCTGTCCAAGGGCAGAGCTTCCTACACAATGGAGCCCAGCCACTTTGAACCTGTTCCGAAAGTTATTCAAGAGAAAATCGTGGAGAAGACTAACAAATGAGTACTAAAACTGCTGCCAAGCCGGTGCAGAAGATCCGTATCAAACTGCAGGCTTTTGAACACCGCATTCTGGATCAGAGCGTTTCTGAAATCCTCAATACGGCGAAACGCACCGGCTCTATCGTTGCCGGCCCCATCCCGCTGCCCACGCGGATCGAACGCTTCACTGTCAACCGTTCTCCCCACGTTGACAAGAAGTCCATGGAACAGTTCGAGATCCGTACTCACAAGCGTCTGATGGACATCATCAACCCCACTGCGAAGACGGTTGACGAGCTGAAGAAGCTCTCCCTTCCCGCCGGCGTTGATATCTCGATCAAGATCGGAAGCTGAAAAACCGGTGCTTCCTTAAGTATAACAACCGGTTAGTTTCGGCACCAAGGCTCCCTTTTCCGATGGAGCAAGTGCCTGAAAGGAGAATTATGAAAGGTTTGATCGGAAAAAAAGTCGGTATGACACAGGTCTACGACGACAAGGGTGTTCTCATCCCTGTAACAGTCGTCGCGGCTGGCCCCTGCAAAGTGGTCGGTGTCAAGACAATTGAAAAGGACGGCTACAGTGCTGTCCAGGTCGGTTTTGGCGAAAAGAAAGCCAAGAATGTGTCCAAGGCGGTCAAAGGCGCTCTGGCGAAGGCCGGTGTGGAAGAAAAGCTGCCTGCAGTGATCCGCGAATTCCGCGTGGCGGAAGGCGAATTTGAACTGGGCGCAGAACTCAAGGCTGATATGTTTGCTGAAGGTGAATTCCTCGATGTCACCGGTACCACCAAAGGTCGTGGTTACGCTGGCGTTATGGTCCGCCACCACTTCAAAGGCGGTCGTGACGGTCACGGTGGCGGCTGGCACAGAAAGCCCGGTTCAATCGGGTGCCGTGAATGCCCCGGCAACATTACCAAAGGTAAGAAGATGCCTGGTCAGCTCGGCAGCTGGACGAGAACGGTTCAGAACCTGAAGGTTGTGAAAGTTGACATGGAAGATAATCTGATCTTCGTCAGCGGTGCGATCCCGGGTCCGAACGGTGGTATGGTCCTCGTCAAGAAGGCGAAGAAGAAATAATCAACCGACAACAGACAGGTGCTAAAATGTCCAAAACAATTGACATACTGAATCTCAAGGGCGAGAAAGTCGGTGCTTATGAAATCGCCGATACCGCTCTCGAAATGGAAAGAGGCGCACAGGCTGTCCATGACGCTGTTGTCGCCTTCATGAACGAATGCCGTGCCGGTACTGCTTCCACGAAGACCCGTGGTGAAGTTTCCGGTGGTGGTAAGAAGCCGAAACGTCAGAAAGGTCTTGGCGGTGCCCGTGCGGGTTCCACCCGTAACCCGGTCTGGCGTGGTGGTGGTGTGGTCTTCGGTCCGAAGCCGCGTGACTACTCCCAGAAGATCAACGCCAAGGTCAAGAAACTGGCTCTGAAGCGTTCCTTCTCTGACCTCGTCTGCAGCGACAGTGTTGTTGTTGTTGATGATTTCGTGCTTGAAACTCCGAAGACCAAAGGTGCAGTTGCTGCGTTCAAGGCAGTCAACGCTCAGGGTAAGGTCGTCTGCATGGTGGATGAATACACGGAAAACGCAATTCTTGCGACCGGCAACATCCAGTCTGTGTTTCTGACGAAGGCTTCCTGCGTGAACACCTTCCAGATCGTCTGGGCGGACAAGCTTGTCTTCACCAAAGCCGCGCTTGACGCATTCATCAAGCGTATCAGCTGAAGAAAGGACAGTGTAAAATGCAGAAATCCGCATATGAAACAATCATCCATATGATGATGACTGAAAAGAGTGCCGTGCTGAAAGAACAGAATCAGTATGCGTTCAAGGTCAGTCCGAAAGCGTCCAAATTTGAAATTGCCGCTGCGATCGAAGAAATCTATGGCGTCAAGGTCAAATCCGTCAACACGATGAACTACCAGGGCAAGCCGAAACGCGCCGGCCGCTCTCCGATGGTTGGCCGCCGTGCCAACTGGAAGAAAGCAGTTGTGACGTTGTCCGAAGGCTCCATTGAGATGGCATAAGGAGAAACGATCATGGCAATCAAATCGTTCAAGCCCTTTACGAAGAGCCGCAGATTCACGACGGTTCTTGATTATTCCGAACTGAGCGACGTGGCTCCGGAAAAGTCTCTGACCGTTGGTCTGAAGAAGACCGGCGGCCGTAACAATATGGGTCGCGTGACCACCCGTTTCCGTGGTGGCGGCAACAAGAGAATCTACCGTAAAGTCGACTTCAAGCGTAACAAGTTTGATGTGACAGCAGAAGTGAAGACGATCGAATACGACCCGAACCGCTCTGCGTTCATCGCACTGATTGAATACGCTGATGGCGTGAAGTCCTACATTCTTGCCACGAACGGCATGAAGGTTGGTCAGATCGTCAGCAACGGTCCGAACGCGGAAATCAAAGCTGGCAACGCCATGCCGCTGCGCAGCATTCCGGTCGGTACGGAAGTTCACAACATCGAATTCATCCCGGGTCGCGGCGGCAAGATGGTCCGCGCAGCCGGTCAGAGCGCCACTCTCCGTTCCAAAGACGGCGAATATGCTCAGATCAAGCTGCCGAGCGGTGAAGTCCGTCTCGTTCACCTGAACTGCCTGGCAACGATCGGTCAGGTCGGCAATCTGGACCACATGAACGTGTCTCTGGGTAAAGCCGGCAAGAAGCGTTACAAAGGCTTCCGCCCGCACGTCCGCGGTGTTGTTCAGAACCCGGTCGACCATCCGATGGGTGGTGGTGAAGGCCGTTCTTCCGGTGGTGGCCATCCGGTCTCCCCGTGGGGTCAGCTGGCAAAGGGTCTGCGTACCCGCAAGCCGAAGAAACCGAGCAAGAAGTTCATCGTCGAACGCAGGAGCAAATAATCCATGACAAGATCAATCAAAAAAGGTCCCTTTGTGGACTACTATCTCATCGAGAAGATCGAAAAGATGGAAAAGGCCGGCGGCGCCAAGAAGGCGATCAAGACTTGGTCCAGACGTTCGATGATCATTCCGGAATTTGTTGGTTATACCTTCAACATTCACAACGGCAAGACCTTTGTCTCCGTGTTTGTCACGGAAAACATGGTCGGTCACAGACTCGGTGAATTCGCCCCGACCCGTACGTTCAAGGGTCACGGCGTTATCTCCGGTAAGACTGTCTGATAAAGTTCAGCAGTTTTTCAACTGGACGTCAACGGGATGCAGGAAACTGCATCCCGTTTTTTTGTGTTTAAAGAGTGTAAGTACGGAAAAAAGCGGCGCAGGCGCAGCAGCCGGACCGCCGGAAAGGCGGTCCGCAGCCCCTTTACGCTGGCGTAAAGGGGGCAGCCCTTGCAGTGACCGGATTCCGGTCACACAAGGGCGCTGCTGCGCCTGCGCCGCGTGCTTTTACGCTTCGGTATGAAGGATCAGGGCGGAGGGACCGGTAATGATCGTGTTATGGGCAACTTTCGCCTGTGTCTGGAGGGCGAACAATCCTTTACAGTTGGTATGGGGGACATAATGTGGCCATGCGGAGGAGGAGACGTCGAGTCGGATTTGATCTCCGGGGAAGAACCGGATGGCGATCTCATCCATCATAAAATCCAGTTCCGCTTCTGTGCCGGGGGTGTAATCGGGATGCTTTTTGCAGATGGAAAGGATATCGTCCCGCAGTCCGTATGCGATGCCATTATGGACTCGGCTCAACCGCACATAGAAACATGTATCTTCACAATCGCTTTTTATGGTCAGTTTCACGTGAGACCGCCCGAGCATAAGAAATGATTCTTCCAGCGGTTCGGAAATGAACGACTTGATATCGTATCTGGAATTTGGCGGATCCTGTTCCTGTGAGCCGCCAAAATTGCAGCAGCATCCGCCCTTGAACGGAGCGGGTGCAAAGGGATTGTAGAGGTAGCTGACTTCACCGGTATCTGCAGTTGATCCCAGCGAGCCGTTGCTGTTCAGAAACCAGATTTTTTCTGTTTTACCCTCGTTGATGTGGTCTGCAGTAATCCATTTTCCCTCGTTAATGCTGTAATATTTCACTTTCCCAAGTTCGACGAAATCGGGGGTATCTTTTTTCCCAGCGGCGAAATTTGCCCAATCCTGACAACAATCTTTCCACACATCATCCAGTCTTGCGAACGGGTATGCGGTCTTACCGTTTCCTCCGGTGTAGCCATGATCGTATGGCGTGATGACGAGTGCGCTTTTGGCTTTGAGTGCGGCAGGCATCCGGTTCCACATATCGATCACGCCGCCAGTATAGATATCGAACCATGAAGTAAAGAGCAGGACGGGCACATCCAGCCTATTGAGTGCGTCCACAAAATTTCCACCGCCTTCCTGTGTCTGCCAGTAGGGATCGTTTTCATCGGGATGCATCAATAGGTTATCGAGGATGGGTACATCTTCGCCGAAGACCGCTTTAGAGAACCCGGACAGCGGGAGCATCCGGAAAGCATCGTCGGTATAATTTTTTTCTGCTTTTTTGTTGTACATTTTTGCGAACCAGCTGCCATGGAGTCCGATTTTCAGGAATCCGTTCCGGTACGCGATCCGGTATCGGGTATCGTCCTGAACGGCGAGGACGCAGCCTTTGATACATTTCGGAGCATGTTTAAGATAGGAAAGATGTACGCTGGAAAGATAGCTGCCACCGTTGGGATAGATCTCTCCGTTGCTGTACGGCAGGGCGCAGAGGGCATCCAGCGTGTCGAGACCGTCGGCTTCCTCCTGCTGGTAGGTGAGATTTTTCCCTTCGCTGCGTGCGGTGCCGCGGCAGTGCTGAAGCACAACGCCGAATCCGCTTTTGAACGCGGAATAATGCCAGTTACAAGTTTCCTGATAAACAGGTTTGATGCCCTCGTACGGACTCCGGAGGAAAACCAGCGGGACTTTTTCCCTGTTGGCGGGGCGGACGATAAGCGTATAAAGCTTTACGCCATCGCGCATGGGCATCATCTGTTCTTCAATGATGAGGTCGATGGGGGGCTGCATACCATCGCTGCCATAGGATGTGAGCTGCATGATAGACTCCTATATTTTTCTGAAAATGAGTGGGCAATATTCGTTTTTGAGGCGATATGGATCGCGGTAATGTTTTTCCACGTAGTAGTGATAGAGTTTTTTCCGGACGAGCATTTCCGGTTCTGCGGTGATTGCGGCGATATACTCCGTGATCAGGGAAAGTTTATCTTTGCAGTCGCTTCTGGAATCGCCGGGGATCATACGGTATCGATCGTTTCCGCGCATAAGGTCTTTGAGGTTGATGGCATTTGCATAGAAGATCCTGCGCAGATTTTTCGTATGGTATCCGGGATCGTTTTCCAGCAGCCGGACGACACCCTGCTCGGGTGCGCAGGGCAGAAAATAGATCCGGTCCATATTTCGGCTGACCACGTTGTGCTGCGACCGGTTTGGATCGGATGCGGTCCGTCGTACGGAGTATTCTGCATCCTTGTCCAACACCGCCCGTCTGTGAACATAGGGCGGGAAGACTTTTGAAAGGTTATCCATGAGGATGATGACCTGCATATATCCGCCCACGGGGAGGATTTTTGTGTACGGAAAATCGGTTTCGGGCATAAGTCCTTTGAGTTTGGAAACGATCGCTTCCAGCAGCATAGCGGCTTCCGGATCTTCCACCAGCAGGATGGTTTCCGGCAGGATCTCTTCTGCGAATGCCATTTCGCCGAGGATTGCGGCGGGATAGGTGTTTCGCCGGCAGACCATTCGTCCCAGTGCTTCATCGTCCTCAAGGAAGAGGATGTGTGCGGGGTCTGTGATTTTTATGAGGCTTGCAGACTGTGTGGAGACGATGATCAGCAGATTTTTCAACTTAGCGGCTTTTTCCAAATAGTAGACCAGACGTTTCTGTGCTTTGGGATGAAGCGCCATCTCTGCTTCATCGATGAGGACCAGGGAATTCCGTGCGATCTGCATGAGCTGATGCGCCAGCTGAATGACTGCCCGTTCCCCGGCGCTGAAATTGTTTTCGCTGAAGATATATTGTTTCCCGTTCAGTTCAATGGGGCGGAGAAACACATCTTTTCCTGTAGCGGGACTTGTTATAACTGCAAGTTTCCGGAAGTCTTCATCGTCGAAGATGCTGGCGACAGCCTCGCAGATCGGTTCCGGAGCGGGGCGGATGGAAGAACGGTCAAAGATTTCGCCGTCGATCGGTTTTCGTTTCGGACGGGCACCGGCGAACAGAGTTTCCACGAAGCCGAATGCAGGGAACGCCGTTTCGGGATCGCCTTCCACGACAGTCCAGGCGTTATCGCAGAAGCGGTATTCCACGAACTGCTGTTCGTCAGCCGCATACCGGATCCTGGATTCGGAAAGAATGTTTTTTTCGTTGCGGAATGTGATATTCGGCTGAAAAAAATGAGCGAGCGCCCCCCGATCCCCGATTTGTGCCATTACGGAAAGCAGGGTGGATTTTCCCGCCCCGTTAGCCCCGGTCAGCAGGTAGACGCCATTGCCTGACGGCAGTTCCATTGTCAGATCCGAGATCCGGCGCAGTTGTGAGATCGTAATTGTGCGCATATAGAGACTCCTTTCCGTAACATTCGGAGAACTATAGGCGCGTGAGCGTAAAATTGCAAGCGGCAAAACGGAAAAATGCGTGAATTTTTGTGTGTTATCCTTTAAAATAAAAAAGTGCCGCCGAACCGTGAGGTCGGGCGGCACAATGGAACGTATTTTCGGATCTTTATTTTACGCCATCTTCCAGTTCACCGGCAGACTGGGCAAATCCGTGGCTGTCGGAGAGGTCCACATGGACCGGCTGGATATTCCAGATTTTTTCCGCATAATCGCGGATGGACCGGTCGCTGGAGAACATACCCATTTTTGCGATATTGCACAGGCATTTTTCCTGCCAGCGGATGGGATCGCGGTAAAGTTCAGCGATCTTTTTCTGGGTTTCGGCATAAGATGCGAAGTCAGCTGCGACCATATAGTTGTCGTAGTTGAAGCTGTCGAGGATGGGGCGGAAGACATCGAATTCTCCTGGTGAGAAGAAGTTGTTGCGGATGAGTTCCAACGCACGCTGGAGCAGGGGATTTGCGGCGATGAATTCGCCGGGATTGTACCCCCGGTTCCGGAGCGCGGACACTTCATTCACATCCATACCGAAGATGAAGATATTATCTTTTCCGACGGCATCGTGGATCTCGATGTTGGCACCGTCCATCGTTCCGATGGTCAGAGCGCCGTTGAGAGCGAACTTCATGTTGCTGGTGCCGGAGGCCTCGGTCCCGGCGAGAGAAATCTGTTCGGATACATCGGCAGCGGGGATGATCTTTTCCGCTAGAGAGACCCGGTAGTTTGCCAGGAAGACGACTTTGAGTTTGTCGCCGATGGCAGGGTCTTCATTGATCACATCAGCCACAGCATTGATGAGCTTGATGATCAGTTTCGCCATATAGTATCCGGGCGCGGATTTTGCACCGAAGATAATGGTGCGTGGCACGAAGTCGGCATCCGGATTGTCCTTGATTTCCAGATAGAGTGCAATGGCGTGGAGGATGTTGAGGAGCTGGCGTTTGTACTCGTGGAGCCGCTTCACCTGCACGTCAAAGATGGAGTCCGGGTTGACCTTGACGCCGTTGTGTTCCCAGATGTATTCCGCCAGTTTGACTTTGTTTTCCCGTTTGATCTCCGCCAGTTTCTTCAACACCTTCTTATCGCTTGCGAAGGGAAGCATTTTTTCCAGATCGTCCAGATTCCGTACCCAGTCTTCGCCGATCTTGCTGCTGATGAGTTTGCTGAGACCGGGATTCGCCTTGCAGAGCCAGCGGCGGGGTGTGATGCCGTTGGTCACATTGACAAATTTACCGGGATAGAAGTCGGCAAAGTCTTTGAAGAGCCCGTTCTGGAGCAGTTCGGTGTGAAGAGCCGCCACGCCGTTGACATGACCGCTGGCAACGACACACATATATGCCATCCGCACCATTTTTTCGTGTCCTTCCTGAATGAGTGACATTCTGGTGAGGCGGTCGTTGTCGCCGATGTAGCGTGTTGCCACATTGCGGAGGAAACGGAAGTTGATCTCGTAGATGATCTCCAAATGACGGGGCAGGAGTTTTTCCATCAGGGCGACAGACCACTTTTCCAACGCCTCGGACATAAGGGTGTGGTTGGTGTAGTTGAATGTCTTGCGGACAATGTCCCACGCTTCATCCCAGGTGAAGTTTTCTTCGTCGATGAGGAGACGCATAAGTTCGGGGATCGCCAGAGCCGGGTGGGTGTCGTTGAGCTGGATCACACATTCCCGGTCAAAGTTCCGCAGGTCTTCATCGTAATATTTCATTCTGCCGATGATGTCCTGCAGTGTTGCGGAAACGAGGAAGAACTGCTGTTTGAGGCGCAGCTCCTTGCCTTCGTAGTTGTTATCATTGGGATACAACACACGAGTAATGTTCTGGCTCATGGCAGATTCCAGGTTCGCGCTGATGTAATCGCCCTGATTGAACTTGACCAGGTTGAAACCGTAGAGAGATTCCGCGGACCAGAGACGCAACGTGTTTACGGTGTTGTTCTTGTAGCCGGGGATGGGGGTGTCATAGGGCATGGCGAGGACATCCTGCGTGCCGACCCATTTGCGGCGATAGGGATTGGAATCATCGGGATGATGTTCCACTTTTCCCCCGAAATGGATAACGCGGGAAAGTTCAGGTCTGCGGATCTCCCAGGGGTTGCCGCGGCTGAGCCAGTTGTCCGGTTCTTCCAGCTGATAACCATTCTGGATGATCTGCTTGAAGATCCCGTAATCGTAGCGGATGCCGTATCCGTAGCTGGGCAGTTCCAGTGTAGCCATGGAATCGAGGAAGCAGGCGGCAAGTCGACCGAGCCCGCCGTTACCGAGTCCTGCATCCACTTCTTCATCGCGGAGCGCATCGGCATCGAATCCGAGTTCAGCCATTGCTTCTGCGGCGGCATCGTAGACGCCGAGGTTGATCATCGCGTTTCCGAGGGTTCTTCCCATAAGGAATTCCAGAGAGATATAGGAAACAGTGCGGGGATGCTTTTCCTCATACTCATCTTTTGTGGCGATCCAGCGCTGCATCATCAGGTCACGGATCGCCAGTGCCAGCGCATGGTAGCGGTCCAGATCCACGGCTTTTTCCGGGCGTTTACACAGCGAGCAGGTCAAATGCCGCTTGAAGGACTCCAGGATCTGGTCTTTCATTGTTTTTTTCATATTCGTACTCCAATTCTATCCTGCGGGACAGTGTTTTTTTCGCTTTGACAAAGAAAAATCTGATGTGTTCTGCATCAGTAAAGACGCAGATCCTCTTCTTCAAAACTTTCTTCATCATCCTCAACAGCGTTGTCGTTATTCCCGCTGCTTTCTTCTTTTTCGGGTTCTTCCTGTTTTACAGGTTCCTCTTTTTCCTCTTCCGCTTCGCTTTCGGTCAGTTCCGGTTCTTCATCCGGAGCAGGCTGAGAGAGGACACTTTCATCAGCGGGATCAAGACCGGTTTCATAGACTTTGAGGAATGCGGCTTCGATGATATTGTTCAACTCGATGTTATTGCCCATCGTATCTTTCTGGATTTCTTTGAGCGCACGGAGAGTTGTGTTCAGATCGCCGTACCAGTGCGCCCAGTGTGCGACCAGAAGCCAACCTTGAGCGCGTTCCATTTCATCATCCTTCATTCCCTGTTTACCCACATCTTCCATTGTCTTTTTGGGCATGGCGGAGCGTTTTTCCGCGGCAGCGATCAGGATTTTAAGCATCTGACTTGCCGGATAACTGTTCCAGGCGGCAGTGGTTTCCGCTTCTTCCTGTATCCGTTTTTCGTTCTCGAAAGAATGGGTAATCTTCATCTCGTACTGAGTGAACTGCATCTTTGCATTCTGATAGGTCTTCAGGGAACGGCGTGTGGATTTTTTCCGGCGTCTGACACTCTGGGTACGGCTGTTATCGCCGGCATTGGTTTCATCGGAATTTCTTGCCACGTAGGTGAGGCGGATCTCATCCAGCACAATGGGTTCTTTTTCCGTGATCATCTGCAGGAATTTTTCCAGATTTTTCTGGATGTAGATCATGCGTTTTGCTTCTTCCACACGGACTGCCGGACTGACAGACTGAACTTTCTTCAGGTAGTCCGTACTTCTGCCGCGTCCGAAGAAAAGATCGTAGGGCTGGGGCGCATTTTTCGGCTGCGGACGGTTCAGCGGGGCGTACGTTTTGAGATAGGCTTCTTTCAGGCGTTCCATCGAAATGATCGGACCGCCGATGATCTTTCCTTCTTCGTTGACCTGTTCCACTTTTTTGACTTCAGGTGCTTTGCTGAATTTCTGTTTCTTTTCCGCAGCAGCAAATTCCCAGGGGACGTCTTTTTGAATGAAATCGCGGAAAATCGGTTCCACTTCATTGATTCTTCCGGTGTGCTTGAAGAGCGCCTGTTCCCAGAAGGGGATACGGTCGTTGAAGGCTTCAAAGACCCAGCTTGCTTTTTGTTTTTCCAGTTCAGCCTTGAAATCGTCCAACAGATCTTTGTATTCTCCCGACCGTTTTTCGGTGATCGCAATGAGCAGATTTGCCAGAGCGCGCTTGAGTTTGAAGTCTTCACTGCGGGCAAAATGCTCCCCGCTGTCCAGCTGTCTGTCGTTGAGGGTTCCGGCAAGGAATTGCAGCAGCTGCATATTATCTTCCGCCCGGATCTTGTCGATGGGCTTCATATCGTTTTTCTGCGTAGCGAACAGGATTTCAACATATTCCTTCCCGGTCTGGCGCTTGATGCCGTCATCGATCTTGCGCAGATCCTGATTCAGGAAAGCGGCATAAGCAGCCTGCAGGATCGCCTGATAAAGGGATTCGGTCGATTTTTTATCCTTGTTGGCAAGGATGTCTTCCGCCCCCTTCTGGGCATCTTCGGAATAGCCGCTCTGGAAACCGTTGACGATACTGGTGTTGAGTGTTCTTTCCGCTTTGGTTGATTTTTTGCTTTCCTGCATCCAGCGCGGGAAAAAGTCGATAATATCGTTGAGGCGGTCGAAATGATGAAGGATCCAGACCCCGACCATAAGAATCAGCAGCAGCGTGAGGATCTGGGAGATGACCTTCAGCGTAACGATCACAGGAGACTGAGCCGCTTTCTGTTTGTGAACCAGCTGGGCTGCCACCGCATTGGCACCGCCGGCAGAGTTCCGCTTCGCCGGACGATGCGCACCGGCAGGGCGTTTGGCTCCGGTTCTTCCGGCACCTGCAGGATTCGCCAGATATTTATCCAGCGCACCAATGATTTCGCCGTAAATGGGGCGTTTTTCGGGATCACGGGACATCATGGCAAGGATCAGATTGCTGATGGATTCCGGGATATTTTTACGGTGGTGCATCGGTGCCATGGGGTCGTTATTGACTTTGATCCGGAACAGTTCGTCCAAGTCATTTTCCGTGAAAGGAGTGGTTCCGGTGATCAGATGGTAGAATGTTGCGCCGAGGCTGTAAATGTCGCCGCGGAAGTCTTCTTTCCCATCGACCAGTTTTTCCGGGCTGACATAGTGGGGGCTGACCCAGGAACCGGTCAATTCTGCTGCCGTATCTGCTTTTTTGCCGGAGACGACCTGTGAGATCCCGAAGTCGCAGATCTTGGCTTTCCCTTCCTGGTCCAGCATAATGTTTGCCGGTTTGATATCATGGTGAATGATCCCGTGTTCGCAGGCATTCTGCAGCCCCATAGCGGTATCGCGCATCCAGGAGACCACATGAGCGATGGGCAGAGGTTCGGTACTTTTTTCCAGCAGGTCTTCCAGAGAGCCGCCGCTCATGAACTGCATCACGATGTAGGTCTGGTCTTCAAAGATACCGCAGGTATAGATCGGAACGACCGCATGGTGGTTGATGGTAGCCGCAGTACGCGCTTCATGCAAAAAGAGTTCCGAGACTTCCTGTTTGGAGCCCAGATCTGTATTCAGAACCTTGATGGCAACTTCCCGGTCGAGAGCCAGGTCAAGCGCCCGGTAAACCGTTGCCATACCACCTTCACCGCCGGCTTCTTCCAGCAGATAGTTGTCAAACCATTTCGGAACGATCAGTTCTGTGCCGCACTCCGGACAGGCAACGCGGGAAAATGCAGGAAAATTAGTCAGATCCAATTTCTGACCGCAGGAATGACAGGAGATCTTCAGAATTTTCGGTTCTGTTTCGGTGCGTGTTTCTCTGCGCTGTTCCTGCAGTTCCTGATAGACAGGAGAATCCGCCGGCAGATCTGTTGTTTCGACCATCTCTTGCGGTAATTCGCTTCCAATGTTTTGCTCGGGTGTTTCGTCAGCCATCATTTCACCTTGTTCCTGTATGTGTTATTATACTTTTTGTTCATTCAGCCAGCAGGTTTCCAACGGTTCATCCTGCGCCGCAACAGCGATCCGGATATCGTTCCGGTTCAGACAGCACAGACATTCCTCCGCCATCTTCCGGACCAGATCCGGGCAGTTACATTCGCTGCTCAAGTGAGCGAAGACCAGATGTTCTGTCTGTTCGTTCAGCAGATCTTCCAGCGCCGCCATCGCATCCTGATTGCTCAGATGTCCGTGGCGGCTCATGATCCGGCGTTTTGTCTGCAGCGGTCTTGCGGATCGGCGCAGATATTCCGGCTCGTAATTGGATTCCAGCACCAACGCTTTGCAGTTCCGTAATTTGTTCATAACGAGCAAATTGGTGCATCCCAAATCGGTAGCATAACCCAGTTTGATCCCGTTCCTGCAGAAAGTGTATGCCACTGCATCCACCACATCATGGGATACGGAGAACGGTTCTACGGTCAGCCCGCACAGTTCAAACTTGTTGCCGGGCTGGATCAGTACCACATTGGCAGCATTCATTTTTTTGTGACTGATCGCCCGCGCCGTTTCCGCAGTTTCATAGACCGGGATCGAAAATCGATCTGCAAAAACGCGGCATCCGCGGATATGATCCTCGTGTTCGTGGGTGATCAGCAGAGCTTGGATCGAGGCGGGATCAATGGCACGTTTTTCCATTCTGGTACAAAGTTCCTTCGCAGAAAAACCAGCGTCCAGCAGCAGATTCCCGGCGGCGGTGTGAATGACCGTCGCATTGCCTCTGCTGCCGCTGCCGAGAATGGTAAAACCGAAATCCATGACCACTGCCCGTCCGATCTTACGCCTGACCGGCTGCCTTGCGTTCCGCCGCCACCTTTTCGCTGATGGACCGCAGAACAGTCAGGTCCAGCTTGCCGCTGCCGAGAAGGGGCAGGGCGTCCACGGGATAGAAGTTGGTTGCTTTGGGGATCCAGAGGTTGGAGATACTTCTTTCCCGCAGTTCCGCCACAACTTCTTCCGGAGTCATCGGCATATCCGGCGTATAGAGGACCAGGAGAGCTTCGCCCTTCTGGGCATCCGGGATACTGCCGACAGCCACCACGCGGTTTTCCAGACCAAGCTGTTCGTTGATGATACATTCCACCAGCTCGTGGGGGACCATTTCCCCGGCGATTTTGCTGAACCGGGAGAGACGGCCGCAAATGGTCACATAACCGGTTTCGTCCATCTTGGCGATGTCGCCGGTATTATAGAAGCCATCGATCAGCACCTTTTCGGTCTGTTCGGGATCGTCCAGATAGCCCTTCATCACATTGGGTCCCTTCACAAAAAGGAGCCCTTCCGTATCAGGCGGGACCGGCTTGTAGGTCAGAGGATCCATAATGCGGATACACATAGTCTCCAGACCGAGTCCGATCGCGCCTTTCTTACCGAATTTTGTGCCGGTATCCAGAATATTGGGGCAGAGGTTGATCGTGGTAACGGGGGAGAGTTCCGTACAGCCGTATCCTTCCAGCAGCTCCCGTTTCCCCTGAACTGTCTTGTAGAACTTTTCGGCGATGTCCGCACGCAGTTTTTCGGCACCGGAGATCACGATCCGCAGGTAATCGAACGCTTCAGGCTTGAACTTGCGCAGATAGGTCTGCAGGAAGGAGGGAGTTACCACCAGAATGGATGTTTTGTACTTGATCACGGCATCGCCGATCAGAGTTGCATCCAGCGGGTTCTTCACGAACACCACTGCCTGCGTCCGGACGACCAGCGGCAGGATCACGCTGCAGGTCAGACCGAAGGAATGGAACATGGGCAGGTTCCCGAAGATACTGTCCTTGCTCTTGTCAATGGCAACCGCCTGCACCATGGCATCAATATCAGAATAAATGTTGTGGTGGGTCAGACGCACGCCCTTCGGAATACCGGTGGATCCGCTGGAGAAAAGCAGCACGGCATCGCCGCGGCAGTTATCGTAGCTCAACGGAGCGAGCATATTCAGCAGTTCCCGGTAAGGCAGGATCAGGATCCCGATCAGCGTTACGATCTTTTTCCAGGTGGGTACGCACTTGACAATATCTTCCAGAAAGACCATTTCAGGCGTGGGCTGAAGACGGACTTTCGCCAGGAAGAGTCTGCTGGTCAGAACCAGATCGATTTTCGCCTTCTTGATGGAGAGTTCCAGAATCTCCTGGGACGTAGTGAAGTTCAGCGGACACGGCACCCGGTCGGCAAGCAGAGTCCCCATAATGGCGAGAACACCGGCGGTACAGTTGGGCAGCAGAACCCCCACATATTTACTGTCGGGACTGGTGCGTTTCCGGATCTCACGGCTGAACAGCACGGATGCCAGGAAGGTCTTGAAATAGGTAAAGGATTTTCCGTCATCGGCATCCCGCATGACCACGTGGAACGGGTGGGTCTTGGCAAATTTACCCAGCAGGTAGTGGGCGGGGTGTTCGTGGGGATAAAGTTTCTTGATCGCCGTATCCGCTTTCAGTTCCGTGATCGTCTGGCGGACTTCAAAGGGCGTAGTCCCCTTTGCGATGGGATCGCCGATGGTGATCGTGGTGCAGAGCGGGAAGGAACGGGGCATACGGAACCGGATCGGACCGTGGAAGTAGGAGAAAACACTGCCCCAGGTGCCGCCGACAGCCACCGGGATCACCGGTACATCCAGATCGGCAGGAAGCATTTTTTCGTAAACCGCAGAGAACTTGCCCACGATCCCGTTATGAGAAGGAGTACCTTCCGGGAATACGCACACAATGTCGCCTTTCCGCAGGGCATCCTGCACCAGTTCAAACATTTCACCGATGCTTTTGTATTTGCCGGAGGAGGGCACTTTGATGAACCCGGTCAGACGGGCAAGCCAGCGGAGACCCGGCTTCTTGAAGTATTCCTCCTGCATCAGGAACCGTACGCGGCGGGAAGTGCAGGAGCTGATCAGGATCGGATCAATGAAGGAGGCGTGGTTCGCCAGCAGCAGAGCAGGTCCCCGTTCCGGGATCTTTTCCGTGCCTTCCGCATCGATTTTGTAGAAGATCTTGCCCAGTGTGATCAGCAGGAAACGCAGAGCGAAATCCGGCATACCCCACATCGTGATGAATGTGACGATCGCCGTGAACAGCCCCAGAGTCAACACCAACGTCTGCGGCTGGATCGCCGGAGAACTGGCAGCAAAACCATCCATCCATGCCGGAAGCTGGGCGGAATCTTTCGCCAGACCGATCGAAAGCCAGAAAAACAGTCCGTTCACCAGCACCAGCGAGATGCTGCTGAAAAGATTGAGTACCGCCATAGCAGATGCCCGGTGGGCAGGCGCAAGACGCTGCAGGAAGAAGGCGCGGATCGGAATAATGAAAAGTCCCGCACTGACTCCGGCAAAGAAGAAACAGATGATCTGAGTCCAGTACAGCTGGAAGACCATATTGTTTACCACGCCCGGAATAGTCACTTCAAGATAGGAGGCGGAACCGGAGGCATATACGCCCGCGATCAGGAACGCCGCCGCACCGGCAGCACCGAAGGGAACCAGACCCAGTTCGATTTTTTTCTGGCTGAATTTTCCGGCAAGCAGACAGCCGATGATCAGACCGACCAGCGGGGCAAAACGCAGCATCGCCACATCCTGTGCGTTCAGATCGGCATTCAAAGTGTACTTGGCGAAGAATCCCAGCATGATCAGAAACGCCGTGCCGAAACCGAAGAACAGCGCCTGTGCCGCCATCGTCATGATCTGACCTTTGCTGCGGAACAGTTCGTGGAAACCATTTTTCAGCGTTGCACTCATCGGGTAGATCAGGGCGCGGTTCTGCTGCATGACCGATGTGGTATGCGTGATGCACATACATGATGCAAAGCCGCAGAGCGTCATGAACAGAGGCAGGAAAAGAATGTTGTGGTAGGAAATCTGGTAGCCGATATGCATCACTGCCACAGTGGCGATCCCCACTGCTGAACCAAGCAGAGACGCCGCATGAAAATGACCGTTCGCACTGGAAAGTTCACTTGCGTGGAACGTTTCCGGCAGAAGACCGTTCAGCGCGGGCGCAAAGAAGGAGCCGGAAAGAGAATAGACCGCCAGCAGAATCAGGATCGCTGTCACGCTGCAGTTGTCACCATCCA
Source organism: Lentisphaerota bacterium (assembly GCA_015061915.1). Taxonomy (GTDB): domain Bacteria; phylum Verrucomicrobiota; class Lentisphaeria; order Victivallales; family UBA1829; genus SIG77. The sequence continues at coordinate 50,415 of SUVR01000010.1, forward strand.
GCACGGAGAAGCCGCAGAGCAGGACAATGAATTCCAGAATCAGCGCAAGCAGGGTGATATAACGTTTGGGAAAACGGTCACCCAGAAAACCGGCAGGTGTGATCAGGAGGATGGGCAGGACTTGCATCAGAACAGAGAAGAGCAGGATCCAGACACCATTGGCAATGGAGTTGGTCATGCTGCCGCAGGCGATCAGAAGGGCGATCGTCTTGATGGCGTATTCGTTGAATGAACTGAAGAACTGTGCCGATGAGATCGGCAGCATCCGGCGGTTGAAGGTGGTCTGGAGCATAAGTTTCAGATTTCCTTGTGTTGTTGCTTGTTTTATTTCAAGTTACTTTATTTTTCGACGAAAAATTTACTTTTTTTTGACCGGAATCAAAATTTTCTGCCCGATTTTCAGGAAATCGTTTTTCATTTTGTTGGCACGTTTGATCTCGGAAACGCTGACCCCGTACACACGGGAAATCACGCTCAAAGTTGCTCCCTTTTCGACGATATAAACTTCATATTCCTCCGGAGTCGTTTCGGTAACAGGAGTCAACTGCTGCTGCGGGGAAGCCGGAGCGGGAGTTGTCGCCGGAACTGTGGGGACCGGCATATTGGCGAGCTTTTCCAGCTGATCGGAAAGTTTCCGCAACTGGGCATCGCGGGCGGCTGCATCATTTTTGACCAATTCCCGGATCTGGCGCAGTTCCCCGTGCAGTTTCTGATTGTCCTGATGAAGGTCGTTCTGTTTCCGGCGCAGCTCCGCAACCGCAGACTGATAGCTCGCATTTTCATCCTGAAGTGCATTCACCATCTGACGCAAACGGGCGATCTCCTCCTCCAGATAACGGGTATTATCCGCCGCACTCAACAGGGGCGCAGCGCTGCAGACAGCCGCCAGCAGCACAACCTTGAAAATATGTTTCAACATAAAAGTCTTCTCCTGAGTTAAACACTATTTATTATATAATATAGCGCAGCCTTGAAAAAATGCAAGTAAATCAGACGAATTTGCCTTTTATCTTTCATTTTTTGTTTGAAAAACAACAACTGGCGGATTATTGTATAACAGAAAACATTTCTTTCACTAATAACCAACAAGAAAACGAGGTATCATAATGGCTACTCTCCTCCTCAAAAATTGTCATCTCATCTCGCCCGATGTGGATCTGCCCAACGCTGCAGTCCTGATCGAAGGCGAAAAAGTCAAACGCATCTTCGCTCCCGGCGATGCTCTCCCCGCTGCAGACTCCGTCATGGATATGGAAGGCGATATGGTCATGCCCGGTTTCGTGGATGTCCATTGCCACGGCAGAAGCGGTGAAGATTTCTGCGATGCCACGGATAACGCCATCACCACTATGGCAGTCGATAAACTGAAAGAAGGCGTGACAACCCTCCTGCCCACCACCCTGACTCTGGCAGAAGATACATTGGCGACCGCTCTTCAGACCGCCGCAAATTATGTGAAATCCGGCGTCAAAGGCTGTAAAGTTCCCGGTGTCCATCTGGAAGGTCCCTTCATCAACCCGAAGTGCCTCGGCGCCCAGAATCCCGACTTTGTCCGCAAGCCGGATATTGAAGAAGTCAAACGCCTGAATGCCGTCTTCCCGGTCAGCAAAGTTTCCTTCGCGATTGAAATGGATGGCGCACCGGAATTTGCCGCTGAACTGCTCAGCGAAGGGATCACTCCCTCCTGTGTTCACAGCGCCGCCACCTTCAAACAGTTCCAGGAAGGCAAGGACCACGGTCTGGTCAACCTCAGCCACTTCTGCAACCAGATGACCGCTCTCCATCACAGAGATATCGGTCTGGTCGGCGCCGGCTTCTTTTACGATGAAGTCTACATCGAATTCATCTGCGATACCCTGCACATCTGCCCGGATATGATCAGTCTCGTGTTCCAGCTCAAGGACATCGATCACATCCAGCTCATCACCGACGCCATGCGCGCCGCCGGTATGCCGGAAGGCGAATATACCCTCGGCGGTCTGCCCGTGATCGTGAAGGATGGCGCCGCACGCCTCGCCAGCAACGGCGCTCTCGCCGGCAGTACCCTGCAGCTTTGCGATGCCCTCAAAAATGTGTATGAAATCACCGGAATGGATCTGGATGTCCTCGTCCGGACAACATCCTGGAACCAGGCTCGCGCCCTCGGCTTTGAAGGCATCGGTAAGATCGAACCGGGCTTCTTCGCCGATATCGTGGTTCTGGATGATGACTTCAAGGTCAAAAAGACCTTCGTCAACGGCGAACTGCGCTACTCCGCATAAGCATAAGACGACAGATCTGCGCATCAGCCGCAAGGCGGCGCAGCAAAAAGCCAGCCGGAAAGCCGGCTGGCTTTTTTGCGCTTTTTTCCGGACGGCAAAAATGCCGCCGTCCGGAAAAAAGAAAAACGCAACTGCGCTTGCAGTTGCGTTTCGGCGCCGCCCTGCGGCTTGATGCGCTGTAGATCTTCCGCCCGGTCAGAACGAGACGTTCACATCGCCGGAGAGTTTCAGCGGTTTGGGAATGAGTTTGATCCCGGCGGGTTCGCCGGACCAGTCAAAGTTTTCCCACTTGTTGAACATCAGGGGATCGGTGGGGTCGCCCAGGGGGTTCAGATCGGTGATCAGAACTCTGCCGGAGGAGGTGTAATAGACATCCACCGCCACATCTTTCAGGGGCAGAGCCCAGCCGTTTTTTTCGATGAATTTTACTGCTTTTTCCCACAGTTTCTTTTCCTGTTTTTCAAAGCGGGCGTAATGACGCTTCAGCCAGTACTGGCTCATGGCAAACAGTTTGCCGTCCTTCACGAACAAACGGAATTCACGGGCGGGTTCCATATTCCGGTACGGACGGATACAGATGCTGGTGACTTCGCCCCGTTTCGCGGATTCCCGCACTTTTTCGCTGGAGACAAGCACATCCCAGGCACTTTTGGCGGACCGGACTGCACCGCCTTTTTCTTTGAATCGTTCGGTGTCGGTCGGCGCTGCAAGGTCAACGGAGAAGAAGCGGAAATAGCTGAAATTTGCCAGCAGCGGTTTGATCCGGGCAATGACTTGTTTCGCAGCGGTACAACTGGATTTTTCACCGTCTGCCAGTGCTTTGATCTCTTCCGGAGCAAGGGAAACGAAGGCAGTCGGCAGACTGAAGGCGGAAAGTTTCGGATACCAGTTCGGCAGTCGGCACTGATCGAGGGTCGGATCAAGTTGATTTGACATGATTCGTTTTCCTTTCATTTGTCCTTAAAAATCGTCATCTTCCGGAAAATCGTTCTGTTGCCGTTTATCCGGCGGATTCAGAAAGAGTCCCAGTTTTTTGAAGCTGAACAGTTGATAGATAAAAAATGCGATGAGAAACACGGTCTGGAAGGAAAGAAAAGTCTGTCCCAACAGAATGGAAAGAGATGCAATGATCATCGCAGGGAACATGGCATACAGGGTCAGCATATAAACTTTACCGAACGACAGTTTGTTAGGCATCATACGCAGATAGAGGAATTCCATCAATGCGAAACACAAGCCGCCGAAGATCAGCATCAGGAGACATTCGGAAAGAAGCTGCAGAAACGCCAGAGACCAGAACAAAGTCAGCAGCCGGTACAGGATCCCCGCTGCATCCTGACGCTTGAATTCCGGGGCAGCTTTCTCCTGCCCGGTCTGTGGTGTATCGACTTTAGCGGCGGCAAGCAGCTCTCCCGCAGAACGGGGCGCTGAGGAGGCCTCACGGGCGATATCGTACAGTTTTTCTGTATGGTTTCCTTCCGTTGATTCCGGTTCCAGATAAGCCTGAACGATCTCTGCCGGAATGTTCCAGAACAGAAACGAATGATCCGGCGTTTTTGTCCAGAAGATCGCCTGATCTTTTGTCAGCAGTACGCCGGACTGTTCGCGCCAGTGATCCGGCTTCATCTTTTCCAGCTGTTGCTTTTCCGTTACATAATCCAGCCGTACATCCGCGCCGAAAAGTTCAAACGTGTAATGCCGTTCTCCAAAAGATCCGCCGAAGCATATTGTTTTTCCGCAGAATCCGAACCCGCCGCTTTCCTGTTCCAGCCGCTGCAGGGTATCGGCGCAGTCCTTCTTCTCCCGGCAGGTTTTTACCGTGGCAACGAGGAAGGGGCAGAGCAGAGCCAGTAGCAGGCTGTGCAGGATCGCCCGCCAGACCGGAGTGCCGAGCATTTCCGGAAAGGCGCTTGTCCGCGTGCAGAGTGTATAGACTGTCCTGAAGAATCCCATGATCTCAGACAAGCCTTTTGACTTTAAAGCCGCGGGGACCGTTCTTGCGGATCAGTTTTTCCACGCCGCTTTCGATCTTGCTGTAATCTTCCTCTTCCGCCTTCTGGACGAACACGATCCCATCCAGATGATCCAGTTCGTGCTGAAGCACCCGGGCGAGCAGCCCGCCGCACTCGGCAGTGAGGGAGGAACCGTCCAGCAGTTGGGTCTTGAGGACGACCCGGGAGGGGCGCTTCACGTTGGCGTAAAGTTTCGGTACGCTGAGGCAGCCTTCATCGAAGTCGGAAAGATCATCCGAGTAAGACACGATCTCCGGATTGATGAGCGCCACGGGCATTTTCGGCAGCAGTTCCATTTCGCCGGGCGTAGAGGGCGGGATCGGTTTACCGTCTTCATCCTCTTCCGGACCGATGTCAATGACCACGATCTTGAGGGGCAGCCCCACCTGATTCCCGGCGAGTCCGATCCCGTTCTTTTCATACATCAGTTCCAGCATATCGGCAGCCAGCACGCGGATATCGTCCGTGATCTCCTCCACGGGCTTTGCTTTCGCCGCCAGGATCGGATCGCCGAAATAACGGATACTCAGTTTTTTACCTTTACCAAACATGGCAGCTTTCCTTATGCAAGAGGATTCTTTTCCAATGCGGTGCGGATCCGTTTTGCCGTTTCCGCCGTGCCCAGGATCAGCACCGTTTCGTACATGCCGGCGCCGACGGTCGTCCCGGTCGCCGCCACACGCAAAGGCTGATTCAGCTGGAACTCACCCATGCCGCACGCCTGTTCTGTGGCGCGGATAAAGTTTTCCACATCTTCCGGCGTGTTGAAGGTGCCGCTTTCCAGACCTTCCGCCAGTTTATTCAGACCGTCACGCTGTTCGGTTGTTCCCATGAACTTGCGGACGCCTTTGGCATCGTATTCCAGTTCATTGTTGAAGAAATAGCCCCATGCGGCGAGGTCCGTAAAGACTTTTGTACGGCTCTTCATGAGTTTTGCAACATCATCAAATTTCACTTTTTCCGCCTTGCTGAACCAGTCCATGCGCTGTGCGAAATCCCACGCCAGTTCAATGAACCGTTCGTCCGGCATCTCGGCGATGTAAAGACCGTTCATATTGGCGAGTTTTGCCTGGTCGAACTGAGCGGGGGAGTGCTGGGCGCGTTCGATCTGGAACGCTTCCACCAGTTCCGCTTTGGACATTTTTTCCCGGTCGTCGCCGGGCGCCCATCCGATCAGGGTCAGATAGTTGAACAACGCTTCCGGCAGGATCCCTTTATCCCGGAAATCGCCCACAAAAGCATCGCCGTCCCGTTTGCTGTACGGTTTGCCCTGCTTGTTTACGATCATGGGCAGGTGTGCGTAAACCGGAACCGGATAGCCCAGCAGATGGAACAGGAACAGGTGGCGGTAGGTGTTTTCCACATGGTCGTCCCCGCGGACGATGTGGGTGACACGCTGGTCAATGTCGTCCCAGACATTCGCCAGATGAAAGACCGGGCTTCCGTCACTGCGGATGATGATAAAGTCACGCATACTGTCCAGCGGCTTGGAAAGGTCGCCCTTGACCATATCGTGGTAGAACACTTCCCGCTTGGTATAAGTGATCTTTGCGGCGTTGTCGCACTCAAAGGTTGCGGAGCCGTCCAGAATTCCGGGGAGAGTTTCTGCGTTCAAAGCAAAAAGAATATTTCCATCGGCATCATAGACTTTCAGATCCTTGAACCCGGCGAGACACGCCTGTGTTTCCACGGGTTTGCCTTTTGCGCTGAGAGTGAAGAATGTCAGACCGGCACGATTGACAAGAAAATGCTGTTCTGCCGCCAGCGTGACTTCTGCGTTACCCACAGTCCGGACGAAGGGGAAATCATCGCAATCCACCGGGATCCTGAAGTAGAGGGGAGATGCCTCCACAGCGGGATCTGCTTTGTACGCATTGCCCTGCGTGCGGATCGTCTCTGCCGCGGCGAGATGCTTGGCACACTGTTTGGTCTGATACATCGGCTCTTCATCGTAGTCCAGACCGAGCCACTGCATACATTCCAGCAGGGTATCGATCGCCTGTTTTGTGGAGCGTTCCAGGTCCGTATCTTCAATACGGAGCAGGAAGGTTCCGCCTGCATGACGGCAGCAGAGCCAGTTGAAGATGGCAGTACGGATATTTCCAATATGCACCTGTCCCGTGGGGGATGGTGCGAATCTTGCACGGAATTCCATCGGAGTATAACTCACTTTCTTAAGGATTCAGCTGTTCCGCACGCTCAGAGAGAGTTGGTTGCGGCATCCAGCTGTGCTTTTGCGTTGTTCATATTGATAACGGCTTTGACCAGCGCATTTTCAGCGTCGATCAGGGCAGTCTGCGCTTCGTTGAGACGGGTGATGCCCGTGGAACCGGCTTTGTATTCACGGTCCACCAGGTCACGCTGCTTGCGGACAAGTTCCAGATTCTTCTGGTTCAGCTTGACCAGTTTCAGGTTGGTCTGGTAGTTTTCGTATGCCGTGCGGACATCCGTGATGACAGCGATCCAGGTGTTAGCCACGCTGTATTCTGCTCTGGTGACACCGGCTTCAGCTGCACGCATCGTGAAATATCTGCGTCCGCCGGAGAACAGTTCCCAATTCACATTCACGCCATAGTTCATGCCGAAGGAACGGGGCTTGGAAACGGAGCCGGTATCCCGGTGCCACTGGTCGTGGTTGCGGTTTCTGCTGTGCGTATAGCTCAAAGCCATATTCAGTGTCACCGTGGGACCGAAAGCACCGATGGTGGAGTAGTAGGAATATTTTGCAGATTCATAAGCTTCCCGGTACTGTTTCAGGTCGGGACGGTTCTGCAGGGCGAGATCCAGATAATAATCAATGTTTTTCAGCATTTCGCCATCGGGAGACGGCATAGTGGGGAACTCGATGGAATCGGGAATGATCCCTTCCGTCAGCCCCAGCAGCTGTGCAAGTGCCAGTTTTGCTGCAGTGGCGGCATACTCTGCAGAGTAACGGGAGCTTTCCGCAGAGTTGTAATTGACTTTGAAGTTAAGTGCATCGGAGAGCGGGGAGGCACCGGCTTCAAACTTGAGTTCCGTTTCTTTCAAAAGAGCATAGTTGAACTTCATATTTGCTTTTGCAATGCGGATCTGGGCATTGGCGAGCATCACTTCGTTGTAGGCGTAAGCAACCGCCCGGAGCAGCAGACGGCGTGCATCCTGTTCCGATGCTTCCACTCCGCGAAGATCATGCTGGGCGGCGAGGATGTTCATTTCCCGCTGAAGACTGTCAAAGGCAACCCAGGAAGCGGAGATCCCCGGTTTGGAGGAGAGACCGCGCCCGCTGACGCCGGCATCCGGATTCTGTGTCCAGTTGTGGCTGCGGCTCAGGGAGTAAGTGAAGTTCACCGTGGGCATATACGCCGTGATCGCTTTCTTGAACTGTGCATCGGCGGCTGCAATGGCATAACGCATACTCTGGAACGAAGGATTGTTCTTCAGGGCGATCTGCCGGGCATCCTGCAGGGACAGCGTTTTGATCCCTTCCGGAAGAGTCTGGTGTTCCTCTTTTTTGATTTCGGAGAACGTGCCGCGGGAGATGGCAAGGGGTGTTTTTTCCGTAATACACCCGGTCAGCAGCAATCCGGCAGCTGCCGCCGCGAGGAAACTATAAGTATTTTTCATTGCAAATACTCCTTTCGTTTCAGTTATGTCTTTTCTAATTTTGATCTGCAATAAATTTTTGAAAAATATTATATAAATATACACGCACAAAGGGGAGATGTCAAGCGTGAAAAACATTTTTTGATGAAAAAATATTTTGATAATCGAATCAATAAAAGTGTGAGTCAGGATTTTGCAGCATAAGCCGGGGAAAATCAAGATTTTTTCTTGCAAAGACGGCGGAAGGGGTTATATTAAAAGGGTAAAGATAGGTGAACCAACGGTTGATACAGAATGCAAACATTGCTTGAAATCAGAGAACTGACAAAATCCTTTGGTGCGGCGCCGGTCCTTTCCGGTGTGACCCTGACGCTGGAACGGGGAAAGATCCTCGGTCTTGCCGGCGAGAACGGAGCGGGAAAATCGACACTTGCCCGGTTGATCAGCGGTCGGTTGAAACCGGACTCCGGTACGATCCGCCTGGATGGGAAATGTTATGTGCTGCCCCAGGAATTTGCTCAGATCCCCACGCTTTCCGTTTTTGAAAATATGTTTCTCGGCAAGGAACCCAGTTCCTTCGGATTGCTGAAACGCACGGAGATGATCCGGAAAACGGAAGAGATCTTTGCCCGTCTGGGCTTTCCGGTGGATCCCAAAGCGCCGGTGGCGGCATTGAGTGTGGCGGAAAAACAAATGCTTGAGATCGCAAAAGCCCTTTTGAATCAATCGGATCTGATGATCCTGGATGAACCGACCACCGTCCTTTCCAAGGCAGAGGCGGCGCGGCTTTTTGAATTGCTCCGGGAACTGCGTGATAACGGAACATCTCTCATTTTTGTTTCTCATAAACTGGATGAAATGATTGCCCTTTGCGATGAGGTCGCAGTCCTGCGGGACGGTGTGCTTGTCGCCCGTGACCCCGTTTCGGAACTGACACCCATGGATATTGCGGGAAAGATGGTCGGCAGGAGTTTGACTCAGGTCTTCCCGCCGAAAACGGAAGTGCCGCCGGATGCCCCGGTGCAGTTTGAAGTGAAGGAGCTTTCCTCCTCCGATGATGTGGTGAAACAGGTTTCTTTTTCGGTCCGGCAGGGTGAGATCCTCGGTCTTGCCGGTCTTGCCGGAGCCGGTCGGACAGAGCTTGCAGAAACGATTTGCGGGTTGCGCCGCCGTAAAAGCGGGACGATCCTGCTGAACGGTCAGGATCTTTCCCGTGCGGGTGCCGGTGAGATCTTCCGTCGTGGAATTTCTTATCTTTCGGAAGACCGTCAGGGAACAGCACTGCTGACGGAGGAAAATCTGATCAAAAATACCACATTGGCATCGTTGAAAAATTATCTGACACTCGGTTTTATCCGGGGTGGCAGAGAACGGGTCAGTACTGCAGAATATATCCGGCGTTTCCGGATCAAATGTGATTCGCCGGACAGCCTGATTTCCAGTCTTTCCGGCGGCAATCAGCAGAAAGTTGCCATTGCCAAGGGGCTGGATACCCACCCGCGCTTTTTTATTTTTGATGAACCTACCCGCGGTGTGGATGTAGGCGCGCGCCGGGAGATATACGATTTCATTCACGAGCTTGCGGAGAGCGGTGTTTCCTGCCTGCTGATCTCCTCCGATCTGGAGGAAGTTATCGGCAACTGCACCCGTGTCCTGGTGATGCATAACGGAACGGTCCGTGGCGAAGTCTCCGGTGCCGACATCAATGAAGAAAATATCATTTATTACGCAACGGGCGTAAAATAACCGTACAGGAGTTGAGATGGGAAACTTTGAAAAACTGTCCGGACAGGACAATTTGAAGAATATTTTTGTGAATGCAGCCAGCTGGATCGCACTGGTGCTGCTGCTGGTGGTCTGTGTGATCGTCAGACCGGAGTTCCGGAACCCCCAGACACTTCTGATGATTGCCAAGCAGGTTACGATCGTCGGGATCATTGCTCTGGGGATGACATTTGTGATCGCAGGCGGCGGGATCGATCTTTCCGTCGGCTCCCTTTTTGCATTTTCCGGTGTCTCTGCTTTGCTGGTGTTGAAAGATTTGCAGGAAGCGGGAATGGCACTTGCGTGGTCGGAAGGCGGCGTTTTTCTGATCGTGACGGTGGTCGCCCTCCTGGTGGGGGCATTGGGCGGTGCTTTGAACGGACTTCTGGTGGCGGTATGCAAGATCCCGCCTTTTATTGCCACTCTCGGTACGCTTTCGATCTTCCGGTCGCTCGCTCTGCACTTTGCGGAGTCCGGCACGCTTCCCCTGCGGAATGTGATCAACGGTACAGCCACACCCGGAATTTCGGAACTTGCCGCCCCGATGATCGGAAAATATGAGGTCACTGCCGTGGTCTTCGTTGTTCTGACTGCGATTTGCTGGGTCCTGATGAAGTACACTGCATTCGGACGCCATGTGTGTGCAGTGGGTGCCAACGAAAAAGTAGCAAAGTTTGCCGGGATCAATACCGGGACAGTCAAACTGCTGACCTATACCCTGACCGGGCTGCTGGTTGGCGCCGGTGTTGTGCTGTTTCTGGGGCAGCTGGAATCCGTCCCGAACAATGCGGGCAATCTTTACGAGCTGGATGCCATTGCAGCAGTCGTGATCGGCGGAACAGCCATGAGCGGGGGAAAAGCCAATGTTTGGGGGACTCTCGCCGGCGCACTGATCCTGGGGCTGATCTTTGCATTTCTCAACTTTACCGGTACGGCGCCCGCACTCAAGGGGTTGGTGCAGGGTGTGATCATTCTGCTTTCCGTACTGATCCAGGGATTTGCCTTTATGTTGAATCGGAAACGCGCATAAAATCAAAAAATATTTCATAAAAATCTGAAAGGAAAAACCGGATGAAAAAAGTATTTCTCATGACTTGCGCCGCATTTTGTGCCGCACTGTTTTTCTGCGCCTGTGGAGACGCCGGAAAAAGAACGATCGTGATCTCCATTCCCTCTGCTGACCACGGTTGGACCGGCGGGATCGTTTCCTGGGCGGAAAATGCCGAAAAGGAAATCGAAAAGAAGTACCCCGATGTGGATGTGATCGTCCAGACCGGTAAGGATTCCCAGGAACAGGTCAATGGTATTGAAACAATGCTGGCAAAAGGCGTGGATACGCTGGTGATCCTGCCCCATGAACCTGCTCCCCTGACCAATATCTGCAAAAAAGCAAAAAAACAGGGCGTTTTTCTGGTGGTGGTGGACCGCGGACTGGCGGAACCGGTGTATGATTTTGAAGTGGTGGGCGATAACACCGGTTTCGGTGAAGCTGCCGCCCGCGCCATCGGCAAAGAACTGAATGGTACCGGTGATGTCGTTATTATGGAGGGCGTACAGTGTCAGGTCAATACGGACCGTGTCAACGGCTTCAAAACCGTTCTCGCAAAGGAATTCCCCGGAATCCGGATCCTGCAGAGCGATAATGCGGACTGGAACGAGGAAAAAGGCATGAAAGTTATGGAAAATATGCTTTCCAAATACAGCAAACTGGATGCCGTCTGGACGGGTGATGACGATGTACTGAACGGTGCGCTGAAGGCTTATGAAAAGTCCGGCAGAACGGATGTGAAACTGATGGTTGGCGGCGGCGGAAGCAAGACCATCGTCAAGCGCGTGCTCGATGGCGATCAGCTGGTCCGTCTGACCGTGACATATCCCCCGAAAATGATCTATGATGCCGCCCTTATGGCTGTGGAAAAGAAAGCTCCGCAGAAAAAAGTGGTGATTCCCGCTGAAATCGTGGTCAAGGAAAACGCTGCCGATTTCTATTACCCCGATTCCCGCTATTGAGTTGGATCAGGTCTGAATAAAAATAATGGGCAGTGCTGCGGACAGCACTGCCCTCTCTCTTTTTGACACCCTTTATTATGTATCCGCTCCTTCCACTCCTTGTCCCTGCAGCATTGCGGCTGTCCCCATTTTTGTATCAGGATAACGAATAGTTTGGAATAAATATTGTAAGGATATAAAAAATATTTTGCCGGTATTTTGCCGGATTACGGAAAAAATATCCGACTGTTTGCAATTTTTTAATTCTGTGCTATATTACAAATGGAAAAAAATAGATTCAGCAACGAAAGGAAAAAGTCCGATGGGCAGACATAAAGTATTGAATACGCCGGCGATTCGCAGAATGCCGACCTATTATCACAAGCTCATGTTGATCCAGGCGCTTGGAGATGAGTATGTCTCTACCTCCAAACTTGCAAAGTATATGTCTATTGACCCGATCGTTGTCCGCAAGGATTTTGAATTGACCGGTGCTACCGGCGACCGCGGGATCGGGTATCGCGTGGATACTTTGATCGAAGCGATCCGTAATTATCTCGGCTGGAACAAAAAATTGCGTGCCTGTCTCGTCGGGGCAGGGTCCTTGGGGTCTGCGCTTCTGGGTTTTGAAGAATTTTCCGAGTATGGTCTGAATATCTGCGAAGTTTATGATATTTCTGAAAAACGGATCGGCACAGAAATTTACGGACGAATGGTGAAAGATGTCCGGAATGTCCGGGTTTCTGTGGCGGAATCCAAAGTGGAAATGGCAATTATCTGCGTGCCTGCGGAAAGTGCGCAGGAAGTGGCGGATGAACTGGTTGCAGGCGGCGTGCGCCTGATCTGGAACTTCTCCAATACCTGCCTGCAGCTTCCGCCGGATGTGGTTGTCCAGCGGGAAGTCATTGCCGGGGGATACGCCCTGCTTTCCCGCAAGAGAAAAGAACATTTTTCCTGATTTTTTCAAAAAATCTCTTGACAATGCAGGAAACGGCTGTATATTATCTGCATTGTGTTTCACCACAATATGTCGGGGCATAGCTCAGCCTGGTAGAGCGCTTGGTTCGGGACTAAGAGGTCGCAAGTTCAAGTCTTGTTGCCCCGACCATTTCTTTTTTAAACGTTTGACATCTGCAAATAGCTTCATGTCGTATAAATTTTTCGATCCTTGCGCGCTTGTAAGGTCCCGGCGATGTGGCGACATATCGTTTGAGCTGTTTACCTGACTCTCGCAGTCGGCGGCGGTCTGCAGTCCTGAAGCGTGCATTTTTATTTTTGACCATGAAACCCGTCAATGCAGAAAATAAGGGAAAAACCGTAAACATTCTGTGGGCGTATGCCGCAAATCCACTGATGGGACTGCAAATAACATAAACCCGGCGGTCAGCACGAAACCAACCGCCGGGGGATATTATGTCATAAACCTCGTAATAATCCCATAACACAAACCACATAAACTCAGAATTATGACTGGTCCTCCCAGAAGGCAACTTATTATGAATGTGATGTATTTGAAGCAATACTCCTTTCTAGACTTGCAACGGCGCACTTTCAACATCGGATAAGACCGATAGGTTAGTTTTTGGGGATCAAAGTCGCAGAGACTCTGAAGGAAAAGAATCGGCATCAAAATAACCCATGCAACACATGTAAATACAATAATCACACACTGTATCTTGGCCATCACATCGAAAAATGCCGAACCTTTAAGAAGAAAGAGGATTATTACAAATAAGGGCCACTCAATCGCAGAAAAGCAAATTAATATATGCGAGCAGAACCCCGCCCAGTATTTTTTCATCGAAAGTCCTTCTCCTCGTTTTAAGATCTCATCCGGATCGCAACTGATATGCACAGGAACAAAAGTCTTGTTCCTGAAATCAAAATAGTGTGGAATTTTCCGGATGATTATGATGTACACGATACCCCAAAGAATGCTTGCACACCAAAGGGGGAGCTCTATGCTTGCAAGCAATAACGGAGAAGTCAAAAAATCGCCGTGGTTACTTATATTCATGATTCAACTGTTCTTCCAGTTCAGGCGTAAGTTTTATCTGTTCAACTTCCAGTTGCGGATCCGAATCGAATCCCAGTACTGCCCGTAACAGCAGATAAGGCTCTTCCATGATTGCAATCTTGTAAACCGGAGTAAATATGCGTTTCTTGCCATTGACCTTCAGAGTCAAACGTTTTTGGGTAAGCAATTCCTTGAATATATGCTCTCGGATTTGGTTATGGGTACACGGAATATATCCAACCGCGTTCCACAAAACCCCGGAGGGTCTTCCGATCGTTGACCACATTGTATGAACCATTTCACCCCACGGGCCATTATACCTTGTATCCGGTAGAACCTTCATATCCCCGATTTCGATATCAGGAAAAATTTTTGTCTTTGTCCGGATAAACATATAAACATCAATGCGTGCTTGATCGGGTGTTGTTTTCTGCGTCAAGTCCAGGGAAAGCTTTACAACAAAGGGATCTTCCGATACAAAAGATCCGTGTCGAAACTTTACAATTTCTTCCCAGGAAGCAGCGTGAAGCAGCTTTTCATCTGTCATGCAGCCCATGGTAGACAGAAGAGACAACAGAATCATCGAACCCAGTATTTTTTTCACTGCTCGCTCCTTTGACAGTCTGTTTTGCCTTTTTACCATGCACTGCAACATCTTTCGCGGCGATACTATACCGCAGAAAACCGCTGTTGTCAAGAGTGTCGTCATTAAAAAGTAAACCCCGACGGTCAGCACGAAGCCAACCGCCGGGAGTATTATTTTTTATTTTTGCCGAACTGGATTATCGTGCCACGCTTCCCGACATTCCACTTGAAAACATTTGTCCTCACTGCCGTCCGGATTGACACGCCAGTAAATCGGTCCGTCCTTCAACGGGAGCAGAACCGCAGATGATTCATCGCTGTTTTTTGCATATTTCCAAACGGTGATCCTGTCAACAAGTGATCGACCTGTTTTGTAAACTCCGGTATTCTCTTCACAGAAAACGCTGCCGCACCCGAACAGACCGCGAAAAACCAGTTTGCCTTCCTTATATACTTCAACGATTTCCCATTTTTTTCTGTTTTTCTATCGGTGTAAGGATAAGAGTAATATTCAAGATCTCTGTATTCAGAATATCGGATCAGATGTATGAATTCAAGTAAATCATCGAAATAAATATGCCCGACACCCACGATCAACAGTATGGTGAATAAAACAATGCAGCTTATAAAAAAACAGGATGTTAGCTTGTTGATCTTTGTTGTCTTGAAATATTTATCTACCGGATCCTTCATATTCTTACCTGCAGTAGTTGAAAAATTCAAAAGACAAATAGAAATGAGGGTAAAAAAAATGGTGCACCCGACAGGATTCGAACCTACGACCTATTGCTCCGGAGGCAATCGCTCTATCCAGCTGAGCTACGGGTGCACATTTCGTTGCAATCCCTTACTATATCACGCCGGCGCATTTTTTCAACAGTGCAAGTGCAAAAAATTTGATTTTTTCCTTTTCGCATATTGAAAACACCCGGCAAAATGGATATGTTATACGGTCGGCAAAACGGCAAAAACTACATTCAAAGGAGTAATTTATGGGTAAGGCTGTCTGCGGTTGGAAACTTCTTTATTCTTCCTGTTCGGGCGTGGAAGGGCGTGCGCTGGAATATCTCACCGGCGAAATTGGCAAATATATCCTGCGTGATCCCGGCGTCTATGCGGTCTTCACGCTTCCCTGCGAAAAAGTCACTTCCGATTCTCTGCCGGACTGCGATGCGATCGTGCTTGGTACGCTGGCAGAAAACCCGCTGCTGCGTCGTTTCATCCGTGCGGAGGAGGTCCCGGCGAAGGGCAGTCTGGTGCGGATCGTTTCCAATCCGGAACAGACTGGGAAACAGCTTATTCTCATTGCCGGCTCGGACCCGGTCAATGTGCTTTACGGTGCGATCGACCTGATGGAACGGATCGTGCCGGATTCCGCCCCCGTCTCCGGCGATAATCTGCATTATCAGAACCGTGTTTTCCGCGTTCCTTTTCCGGAGCGGGATTTTGCCAATGCGCCGGCGACCGATGCGGTCCGCAGCGTCTTCACCTGGGGACATACGATCAATGACTACCGGGAGTATCTGCGGAATCTTGCCCGGATGAAATTCAACCGGGTGATCCTGTGGAACGAGTTTCCCGTTCTCAATGCGCAGGAAGTGATCGATTACGCCCACAGCTGGGGGATCGAAGTTTACTGGGGCTTTGCCTGGGGCTGGAGCACTAACTGTGCGGCATCCATGGGGCAGGATGTGGAAACGCTCAGTGGTTCCATTGTGGAAGAGTGGAAGAGCGTCTGGCGCAGAATGGGCGGGGACGGGATCTATTTCCAAACGTTCACGGAACTGTGGCGGGATGAAGTCAACGGGGAATCCATTGCCCGGAAAGCGGTCGAAGTGGTCAACCGCACTGCCGAAAGGATCTTTGCGGAGGCGCCGGACCTGAAGATCATCTTCGGTCTGCATCTGGTCTCCGTGAAGAACGAACTGCCGGTGATCGCGACGGCGGATCCGCGTCTGGAAATCCTCTGGGAAAACTGCGGCAACTTCCCCCACAACATTGGCGGTCTGGTGAATCCGGCGGCAGATATGGCGGCGGTGGAAAAACTGCTGGAAGATAAGATCCACCCCCTCGGTTTTGTGCTGAAATGTCAGATGATGATGGACTGGGTGGACTTCAAGCATCAGGCGGGTCCCTATGTGTTGGGTTGTGCCTTGCCGGAAGTCGTTGCGCACGACCGGGCGTTTGCGGATCAGTTCTGGAAGTTTATGGAGCAGGATTGGCTGAAACACGGGCGTGTGGCGTATGATGTGGTGAAACGGCTTCATTCTGCGCAGGTCGCCGAGCTGAATCTGGTGGGGAATCTGACCGGAAAACTCCATTTCCCCACCATGCTTGCGGCGGAACTTTTCTGGAACACGGCGGAAGATTATGAAACGATCTTTGCCCGGGTGATGCAGCGCATCTGAACAAAATAACATTTTTGCCAAACCCTCCCGTCTGTTACCGTTGTCAAAGTCCGGTAACTCAAACCATGAGGAGGGACAACGATGATCAAAAAAAGGAATTTAGCCGCAGTTTTTCTGTTGGCGGCGCTGCCTGTTGCGCTTTCTGCGCAGGAACCGGCGGCGGGGAAGGAGAAGGTCCAGACCTTGCGTCTGGTGCAGGATGATGCTCAGGATTACATGGTCTCCAAGATCTATCATCTCAAGTACGTGCAGGCGAACGATGTCAGCCCGTTTCTGCAGTCCATCGTAAAACGTTACAACATGAACTCCAGCGTCAGCGACATCGGGTACGGGGCGAACAATTCCCAGATGCTCACGGTGACCTGTCCGGTCAAACTGATGCCCTACGTGGATGACTTTGTCAAAAAGATCGACCGTGACATCAAGATCGACGGCAAGCAGCCGGACGAGATCATCAAAGGCACCGGCATCACCCGCGCAGTTTACCAGCCGAAGTACCGCAGCGGACAGAATCTGCTGAACGTGCTGGTGAATGCGGAAGTGGGGGAAGGTCCTTACGGCTCGGTCTATGGCTGGGATGCCGATTCCAACCAGATCTACTGGAAGGACAACAAGGCGAACACGGATTATACCTTCCAGTTTCTTTCCTGGATCGACCGCCCCGCGCCCCAGATCACGTTTGTGTTCAAAGTGTATGAAGTGCGGGAAAGCACCATGCGGGATATGGGGATCGAGTATCTGGCGTGGAAAAACGGTCCGGGGTTGAATATGTTTCAGACTGCATTCCGGGCGTTCAGCATCTCCTCCGGCGGATCCGATGCGGTGCAGGCGATGTCCGGTCCGGTGGGTGCATTTTTCTTTGCGCCCCAGTTCGATGCCAGTTTCATCCGTATTCTCGCTCAATCCGGCAATGCCAAGATCCAGAACACGGCAGTGCTGACCGCATTGAACTCGGATTCGGCGGAGTACAGTTTGTACTTCAACCCGGAACTGCAGAACATTGTCAAAAACAACAACGATCAGACCAGTGTCATGACCGGCGCCCTGGGAAACGGCGTGATCAACCAGCTCTATCTGAAGATCTCCGCACCGATAGCCAATCTGCATTACGGGATCCCGCAGGCGGGCTATCCGGATAACGAGGCGTTTACGCTGCGTCCCTATCAGCCCGGCGCATACACCAATATTCCCGGCACCATCTTTTTCGGATATGACATTCAGACCGCCAGTGCCGTGGAACGGAACAATCTCGGCACGGAACTCATTGAGACCAGTCGTATTACGAGCAATGCGGAGATCGCCCTCAATGAAGAGATCATCCTTGCTCAGTGGGAAAAGGAACAGGAAGTGGAACAGACCATCGGGATGCCGTTCCTTTCCTCCATCCCTGTGCTGAAATATCTCTTTTCCACGACTACGACCAGTAAAGAAAATACGCACGTCTACCTGACCGTCACGGCATCCATTATGGAACCGTTGCCGCTGCCGGATCCGCTGAAAGCCGGAACGCTTACTACCCTGAAAGGAGATCGGAAACAATGAAAAAGATCACTGCTTTATTTTTCTTCGGATCGCTTTTTGCCCTTTCCGCTGCCCCCATTCCGGGCGTACCGCGGGACTCCAACAACGGCAATACGGGATCATACGACAGTACGCGCGTTGAAGCTCAACTGGTCGTACCGGTCAAGGCTGATACGGACGTGCTGCACTTTATCCGGGACAACAACGATCCCCGTGTCATCACCAAGACTTACGAGCTGAAACACGTGGATCCCTACGAATTCCGGGACTACCTGCGCCAGATGGTCCAGTCCAAACGGGTCGGCAATACCGCTCTTCAGCAGATGTATCCGGACAACACCCGTTCCCCCAATGTGGCAACGGTCACTGCGCCCGGTATCACCACGCCGGTCAATGCCCAGAACACCTACAATCCCCAGCCGCAACTGGGCAGTAATACCGCCGTGGAGTGCTTGAAGTTCGTGGACGGCACCGGTCTGCTCTTTGTCAGCGCCGAAGAATACCGCTTCAAGGATCACGAAAACGGTATGGGGATCGATACCCTTGTCTCCATTCTGGATAATCCCGCACTGGGTGAACTTTCTTTCGGCTCACAGATCTTTTTCTATCTGCCCAAGTTCGTTCCCGCACGGAATCTGCTCCCGCTCATTCAGAATGTGGGTATGAATATTTCCGATGTCACCGAAATCTGGCAGGGACAGGATATTGTGGCGTACGATCCGGATCTGAACTGGCTCATCTTCGATACCGCCAATTTCTCCTGCGCCAACATTGCGAAAATGCTGCAGAAATACGATACCCCCATCCCGCAGGTACGCCTGAAGATCAAGGTGTACGAAGTCTATCGGGAAAATGATGAAAAACTGGGGATCGATTTCCAGAGCTGGAAGAACAACGAAGGCGTGGATTTCTTCTCCGCCGGCGGTCGTTTCCGCAATAACTGGGGCGCCATGTACGGTGCCGGGATCATCGGTAAGCCTTACGGCAGCGAACATACCAGTTTCTATAACTTCAACCCGAAATGGAATACCAGATACATTGATTTTCTGGTCAGCAAAGGGAAGGCGAAAGTGGTCCACACCGGGGAACTGGTCATCCGTAACAATACCCCCGCCAGCCTCGCACGAACAACTCAGATCTTTTATGCGGATGACTCGGAAAACGCCATTGGCAGCATTGAACTGCCGGATACCGGCGTCGGTCCTTACGAACTGCTCTCCAATATCATCGGCAGGGCGTTCGATAAAGGCAATACAACAAAGGATATTCCTGTTGCAAAAGGCAGCAGTCAGAACGTGACCGCATACGGCGGATTCGGGTTCACGATGAATGTGGAAAATGCCTCCGTCAACCGGAACGAAACCAGATTCAGTGTGACGCTGAACAACACCAGCCTCATCGGGTTCAACTCCAATGGATCACCACGAATCAGCTCCGGAAACACCGTAAAACAGGAGGTCTCTCTGCCGAATGGATTTGATTCCTTTGTTATCGGCGGTCTGCGCAAACAGGAGGAAGTCAAGTCCAGAACCGGGATCCCGTTCCTTATGGATATTCCGTGGCTCGGATACCTCTTCAGCAGCGAATCCACCTCTACCAAACACGCCGAACTGATCGTGACCGCTCAATGCGAATGGGAAGCACCCGAAGAACGGCTGGAAGGCGGCGTTGTCCGGTACAAATTCACCACCAGTCCGCAGTTCAATTACGATTGAAAGGAAAATATATGAACGAAATACGCCAAAAGATCCTGCGTGCAATGATCCCGTTCCTGCTGCTGGTGGGAATGAGCGCCTGCAAAACCGTCACACCGGAGGAACAGCAGGCGGCAGAAGCAGAGGAACTGAGAAAAATGTGCGCCGAAGTCCTGAATGCCATCGGAGAAAATGATTACAAATCATTCCGTAGCGTCTGCGGCGATCTGATCCCCGAAAATGAGTTCAGAGCCGCTCACAACAATATGAAACAGCAATTCGGGGAGCTGACCGGTTTCCGGCATATGACATCCCTGCGTACCCCGATGGTGCAGAATGATGTCTGGGTCGTTACATTCCGCAGAAAAAGCACCAATGGAGACGCAGATGTTACACAGGATCTGCTCTTCCGGTTCGTGACCGGCGAAGATGCCGACGGCTGGAAAGTCATCGGGTTTGCATTTCTGTAAGTAATCCCGGACAGCCGGTCACACACACGGCGCGGCGGCGGATCAGCCCTGTACTGCAGCTCGAAGCTGCAGTGCAGGGCTTTGTGCTTTTTCCACCACGCTGCCGATGCAGCGTGGTGGAAAAAGCGCTGCGCCGGCTTGCCGGCGCGATCCGCCGCCGCGCCTCGCCTGCCGTACTGACTGCTGTATTTTTGAAAAAAACTTTCCCCTTTACTTTGTAAAATCGCAAAACGGCGTTATAGTACATCAACAGATTTTCAGTCAGAATGGAGCAATGATGGCGGACCCGGATAAAATAACACCCATGATGAAACAGTATTTGCAGGCGAAGGCGGAAACTCCGCCCGGATCCATTCTGCTGTTCCGTCTCGGTGACTTTTATGAGATGTTTTTCGATGATGCCAACCGTGCTGCGCCCATTCTGGAAGTCGCCCTGACCAAACGGGCGGGATACCCAATGTGCGGGATCCCGTACCACGCCATTGAAGCGTATTTGCCCAAACTGCTGGATGCGGGCGTGAAAGTCGCCATCGCAGAGCAGATGGAAGACCCGAAGCTGGCGAAGGGCATTGTCAAACGCGCCATTACCCGGATCATCACACCCGGCACGATTCTGGACTCCAATTTTCTGAAACCGGGTGTCAGCAACTTCCTCTGTTCTCTCTTTGTGAACAGTAAGGGAAAGATCGGGTTTGCGTGGCTGGATATCAGTACAGCCGAGTTCAAAACCTGTGAACTGAACGATATCCCCGCGCTGGAAAGTGAACTGCAGAAACTGCAGCCGCGGGAATGTCTGCTGCCGCGATCCCTGTACGATCAGTGGTCTGCGGAAAAATCCTTCCCCTACTACCACAAAACGATCCTCTGGACGCCGGTGGACGACTGGATCTTCTCCATGGAAAACACGGAGGAACTGCTCAAACGCCAGTTCCATGTGCTGTCCCTCGATGGTTTCGGTCTGCGGGATGCCATCTGTGCCATCCGGGCTGCCGGCGCTGTCCTTTACTACGCAAGCGAAAACCTGCGGCACAGCACCGGTCACATCCGGTCGATCCAGTACGACAACTGCGAGGAATTTCTCGGTTTGGACCCCATCTGTCAGCGCAATCTGGAGCTGGTGGAAGCCCTCCACGGCGGCGGAAAGGACGGCACCCTGCTTCAGGTGCTGGACAAAACCTCAACCGCCATGGGCAGCCGTCTCATGCGCAGCTGGATCCTGAAGCCCCTCTGCAACCGGGAGGCGATCGTTGCCCGGCAGGACGTGGTCGGCTACTTCAAGGACGATCCGTTCACCCTCGCCGAGATCCGGGAATGTCTGCGGGCGGTCCGGGACATTGAACGCCTCACTGCCAAGCTGAATGTAGGCGCCTTCAATGCCCGCGATATGCAGGCGCTGGGAAACAGTCTGGAGATCCTGCCCGGCATCCGTGCCATTCTGGATCTGTGCGATATGCCTCTCATCGACTCCATCCGCAACAACATCCGCCCCGTGCCGGAACTGGCGCAGCGGATCGCAGAAGCTATTGCAGATGAACCACCTGCAACCACTACCGATGGCGGTATGATCCGCCCCGGCTACAACGCCGAACTGGACGAACTCCGCTCCGCCGCCACCAATGGCAAACAGTGGGTCGCCAAACTGCAGGCGGAGGAACAGGAACGCACCGGGATCAAGTCTCTCAAGATCAATTACAACAAGGTCTTCGGCTATTATATCGAAGTTTCCAAGAGCAATCTGGCGCACGTGCCGGAAAATTATATCCGCAAACAGACCCTTGCCAACGGCGAACGTTTTGTAACGCCCGAACTTAAGGAGATGGAAAGCAAGATCCTCGGTGCGGAAGATAAATCAAAAGCCATTGAAAATCAAATCTTTGACGAACTCCGTTCTTATGCGCAGTCCTTCACCGCCACCATTCAGGATGCCGCAAAGGCTGTGGCGGAACTGGACGTCCTCGGCGCTTTGGCGGAGTGTGCTTCAAAGTATCATTACTGCCGACCCCGGGTGACCGATGAAGATACCTTGAGCATCACCGGCGGCAGACACCCGGTCATTGAACCGAAAATGGAATCCGAACGCTTCGTTCCGAACGATACATTTCTGGATGGAAGTGACAACCGTATGATGATCATTACCGGACCCAATATGGCGGGGAAGAGTACTTACATCCGCCAGACGGCACTGCTGGTCATCATGGCGCAGATGGGCTCTTTTATCCCTGCCGATGAAGCAACCGTGGGGATCGCAGACCGTATCTTCACCCGCGTGGGTGCGATGGATGATATTTCCCGCGGACAGAGTACCTTTATGGTGGAAATGCTGGAGACGGCGAACATCCTCAATCATGCCACGGAAAAAAGCATCGTGATCCTGGACGAGATCGGACGCGGCACAAGCACCTTCGACGGACTTTCCATTGCGTGGGCGGTGGCGGAATATCTGCTGGATCATCCCGTCTGCCGTACCCAGTTCGCCACCCATTACCACGAACTGACGGAACTGGCGCTGACCCGCCGGGGCGTCAATAACTACAATGTGGCGGTCCGGGAGTACGGCGATCAGATCGTGTTCCTGCGTCAGATCGTGCCGGGTGCCGCCGACAAGAGCTACGGGATCCACGTGGCGAAACTTGCCGGTCTGCCGATGGAAGTGATTACCCGCGCCCAGGAAATTCTGGTCAATCTGGAAGAAAATGCCATCGGGGAAGCCGGTTTGCCTGCCATTATGCTGGCGAAGGAAACGCCGGGAAAATATACGGTCAAGAAAAAGCCGCCCACCCGCAAACAGCGTATCGCTGCCGGCGAAGATCCGGACGACTCCCCCCTCCAACTCTCTCTCTTCGATTGACCGCCCCCCTGTACCGCCGGTTTACGGACTTTTCCACACCTCCGGATCCGGGCTTGCATTTACTTGCGGATGATCTTCAGGAAAGGCGGAATTTAATGTCGGAGAAATCAAGGCAAAAAAAATGGTGCCCCGGGAGGGAACGGCAGGGTATCAAATCTTCCCCGAAAGAGAACTCTTCACCGCTCGGAAAAACCTTTCCGGTATCTCCCGTAGCCCCACTTTGCGGGCAACCATATTTGCACCTATATACGATGAAAACATTCTGTTAACCCTGCGGAAAATATTGGAACTTTTGCTGATATAAACAATGTCTTCCGATTTGCAAAATATGTTTACTTTTGTTGGTTGGTTTCCGTGGTAAATATCAACAGTACCGTTGGCAGTAACTCTTTGGCGTAATTTTACACAAAATACACCAGGTTTTTCAGGTAATTGCTTGTGATTTTCAACATATTCTCCAACGGTGATGTTGGAAAATTCTTCTTTTCGCAAATCAACGTCCGACTCTCCTATAACAGTCACTCTGGTATAAGTATATTCATCTCCCATGACCTCATCCTTCCATTTACGATTTTTCAATTCATATCATACAAGCCTTTGAGGAAAGAATCTGGATCGATTCCCATGTCGCTTGTAACGGCAGACAGCATAATATACTTCATTTCACCAATTACTGCAACCAGATTTTTGGCAACGCCATTTTTATCTCTTATTTCTCCGTAATGGAATTTTACATGGTAGTATCCGCTTCGCAGTATAATGAATTATACCATAACTTCATCGCCTTTTTGCGGAGAAAGCAATTGTCCTTTATATTTGTCATGCTTCCATGTCCCAACAACTTCCACCACGGTTTGGTTGCGTTTGTTCTGGAAATGCCGCCACTTCAAATTAGTCATTTGTGCAGAAAGAGCTTCTTGCACTGTCCTGGAACGATCTATATTGAAAACGGATTTTTTTACGACGTCTTCTAAAAGTGTAAATCCTTTTGCTTGACGCTTAAAATCCTGTTCTGCATTCTGACGTGCAATTTTTGCCTTGCGATATTGTTCAATCTTTTGTCTTAAATTAGATAATATGAATTTGGCTTCTACAATTTCCCCATTGATGTTGACACTCTTAATTCCATTATCTGCAGCTTTTTGCATATATACAAGAGCCTGCTCATAGTCGAGTTGCCGCAATGTTTGCACTCCGCCTAACATGGTTGCTATTGATTCAGCAAGAGCATCTTGGGGATCTTTTATGGTGTTCCATCTCCCATAACCTAAAAATACAGCCATTTCTGCTTGAGATGTCGCATCGCCTTTATCCGCGAGTTGTTTGATTATTTTTATAGCTTCATCAACATTTTTCAAGCGGTGAGCATAAAGCCGTAAACCATTATTATCTCCGGCATTTTTTGCCGTAATAATATATTGTCCTGCATCAAAATCTTTGATCCAGTAATCACTTAATCTGCAAATCGCAATTGCAGATTCAATATCTCCCTTATCTGCTGCTGTTTTGTAGTATTTTAATGCCTGCTTTTTGTCTGGAGCAGACATAAAATTACCATTTTCCAAAATTTGAGCAACTGATTTCGCAGCATCCATATTACCATTTTCAGCCCAAGCACGTAATTTCTGCAATGCCTTTACAACATCTTGACGATTTTTACTTGTTTGGGCAATTTTTACGCACAAACTGAATAATTCCTTTTCGGAGAGGTAAGGAACCGCAGAGATATTAAACGGGACATCGCTGTTTTCGTATTTTACGGTCATTTGTATTTCGAGAGAATGAAACTCTTGAGGTAACATATCTCTTGAAATTCGAATGCCGTCTTTTTTCGCGGTTAAAGGATATTTTTTTCCTTCAATAATTATTTCTGCTGTTTGAGGGTGCTTATCTGGTTCAGTTACCACCTTTCGCAGTACGTTTTTTGAAAACACAACCTGCTCCTGATGCAAAACAACTTTTTCCCGATCAATATATTTGGTCGGCTTATTATGGGAATGTTTTTTACCATACTGATCCTCCCATTCAAACACATTGCGCCCTTCTTTTAAGTTTTTATAATTTGTCCATAAAAAATATGGAGGCGTTTGAAAAATTGCAAACCATGAAAATGGCGGAACATAGGTGAGACGTGTAAAAAATCCCGGAGGATTGGGAGCTAAATTCCAATCATGCCAAACCCATACGCAATCATTAAACCATTTTAATGGCATAAAGAAAAATGAGATAACAAGAACATTTGAATCTTGGAGATAAATATGTTCCCGGTTTTCAATTATATTCTGCTGTTTTTGATATTGTTCATCATATTCAGCAAAAATTTCAATAACTGCTTTTTGGGTTTCAGAGGATTCACATTTTATGGAATATCTTTTGAATATTTCTCCTGTTTTCTTTTCTGTCCCCGGAATATCATCTTTTGATTCAAATGTTTCATACCCCATATAAGTTTTACATCCGGTCAATATCAAAAGCGACATTACCGCAAAAAGTGTTTTGAAAATTTGTTTCATTTTGTTCTCCATTGTTATATTGCGTTAAAATCTTTAATTCCCATAGCAAATCAGGAAGAAGTAATGGGCAAACCATTCTATCAATGTCCCCAAAATCGGGATGAACCATGTAGCCACACAGAGCAGGAAAAATATGGTATTGCATTTATAGTGGCTTCGAGTAACTTTCGGACGGATATCGAGATAATTGGGAAGGAATACAAAAATTGAACTGAAGGGGATACCGACAATCAGACATTTGTACCACGGCAGCTTTTTACTGGCAAAACCGGATTTAAGCACAATTTTTCGATCAATAAATGCCAGAATAGAGGCAAAGATCAGCGGGATTATTACCGCCCAAGGCTCATATTGCAGATTTTGAAAGATTTGGTAGTGATTATCCTGAAATGGAGATATCGAAGCTATTGCCACTTTTTCATTGCCGGAAAGTCTATCGAATGATAAAGATTTATCAAGTTTATCAAAACTTGTCAAAAATCTCTTTTCGTTTTGGGGTTGATAAATGTACTGCAATCGTATTCCGCTGTTGCTGATAAATTCATTCAATTCATCAGTTTTATTTTCTTTTACCAATGAATTTACATAATCGACTTGCATTACTCCAATCAAGACCCGGTACAGCAGTGTTCCCCAGAATGGAGTAAATGCCAACAGCCAGATATATGAATTATCCATTTTTGACGGCGGCAACGGCGGTGGAGGAGGTAAACGCTTGAGTGTTTTCATAGCCTCTTTGAATTCTTCACATTCGCAAAGAGGTTTCCATTCCATATCTTCTGTACTGCAAACCAACACGGAAGAATCGATTTCTCCCTGACGCAATAATTCGCAAATGCATTCCATATTTTTTTGGAACTGCTTCTTATCTTCTTTGGCGTGATCATAAAGATACCAACCATCTCCAATGACCGGTTCTTTGGGTTCGAATTTCTGTAACCAACCGGATTGGGTAATGATCAGACGACCTTTTTCATATTTCCCACAATGCGGACACGCCTCTTCAGAAGAAAATATTTTTTCTCCGCAAAATTTGCACTTACTCGTTGACTCGTCCATGATATGTCCTTTCGTGTTTCCGGGAACACGGCAATAAAAAAGACGCACTCCCGATATTCTGTCACACAAGAGGCACTGACAAGCCCGACGACGACAAAACACGAAAATGCGTCAATCCTTATTGACACATATCATGCGGTACGGCCGTCGTCCTAAAAATTGTCAGTTTTCTTGCGTGGCCTTAATATTTGATTTTCAGAAGTTCAAATTATCAAATTTCAGTTTTTTACCATTAAAATCCTTTCGTTTGGTGTAATGAATCTAATTTACACCGCAAACGTGATTTTTCAAGTAACATTCTCTGTGTACCGCATGATTTTACTGTCCGAAGCGGAACTTGCCAGTACCGTTTTATCATACACGGTAAAATTATTTCAGGCAAATATTTGAGTTTCTTCCGCCGCCCTAAAGGGAGCTGTCAAGGTATATTGAAGATATTTCAAGTGGTACTCGGTGGTACTTGAAGGCTTGCCAGAGATGTTTTCAGAAACCGCCTCTCTGATATTTCCAAACGGCATTTCTCCCCGAATCAAGGCATAAGAAAACCCTCTTGGGATTGCTCTCAAGAGGGCTAATATTTGGTACACCCAAAGAGAGATCTATTTGTGCGTAAAATGAGGCAAAAAAAATGGTGCCCCGGGAGGGAATCGAACCCACGACCCACTGCTTAGAAGGCAGTTGCTCTATCCTCTGAGCTACCAGGGCACACATACAAAGACATTGTAAGTATCTTTTAATTTAGCGCATAATCGGGCAAAAATCAAACCGGATTTCAAAAATTATGGAAAAATTCAGTCTTTTCTTTGCATACAGAGCTTAAAACCCCGGTGAGCAGATCCCCGGGGTGCTCCCGATCAGGCAAATTCAAACAGGAAAACCGCGTTCCCGCCCGCCTCGAAGTACACGGCAAAAGAGCCGTCTTCTCTGGGCTTGAGTTCGCTGACCGCCTGCGGATCGGGCGCGTTGTCTTCGATCCGGCGCATCCGGCAGGTGGTCTTGCCCGGAACATGGAAAACAACATCCGAATTATGTGCCTTGAAGAACGAGACCATGACCTTGACCATGCCTTCCTCCGTTACGCCGCAGAGAAACGCCGTATCATCAGACGGATTCGTGATCTCCGGCATCAGGCGGGCTTTGCAGCGTGCCATTTCCGCAAAGTAGGAAAGAGCGTGTCCCACCGGTAGAAAAACCCGTCCGCCGTTGCCTTTCGTAACACCCCACATCGAACATGCCCAAGCGTAATAGAAGCCCATACTGAGGGAAGTATCCAGCAGTTTTGTGTAGATGTATGTCGTGAATGCCGCACTTTCTGCGTGGTAGAAAGAATCAAGCACGCCGGGGATGCTGAAATCCCAGCTCAACGGTCCGTAATGCAGCTCGGAAAGACACAATTCCGTATTGGGGAATCCGTTTTCACGGGCGATTTTTTCCAGTTTGGCGTACTGATCCAGAAGGACTTGCGGATCACGGGTGTAAGTGGTAAACTCGGCAAAGTCCACCGGTGTTTCCGTATCGCGGCAGTGACGGAAGAACTGTTCCAGCGTGTCCCCGGCACCCATGGTATTCGGACCGCCCACTTTCAGTTCGGGAAATTCCTTTTTGATCGCTTTGGCGACTGCACTGTAAAGCTCCAGATATTTTTCATAAGGTCCGTCAAAAAGTTTCGGGTTGTCCGGTTCTTCCCACACGCACCAGTAACGGATCCCCAGGTGCATACCGTCCGCCCAGCCTTCGTTGTAATGGCGGATGATATTCAGGCAGATCCGCGCCCATTTTTCCGGATCGGGAGGCGGCAGGACTTTGTACCGTTCCCGGCTGTGTTCGATATCTTCACCCAGACGGATCTCCAGTTCCGTGCCGCAGGACGCCGCCAGAGAAAGATAGTAATCCGTCGCTTTGAAATTGTAGTTCCGGGGGTCATTTTCATCCGCATGGAACAGGGGGAAGATCTGGGAAATATTGACCAGCGCATAGCCGGGATTTTCCACCGAGGCATCATGATACCGGGTACGACCGGGATTGATCTGCTTGAAGAGTGCGATTTCACTCGCCTCACGGGCAGCTGAATTGATCCGCGGGGAGTTGTTCATCCCCAGAATGTTACGGATAACACCGCAGGGGGCGGCAGGATTCAATTTCAGTTCGATCTTATTCATCATTATACTCCTTGCTTGATGGTTAAAATATTGAACTTTATTGTCCGCGATTCCAAAGGGGCAGCATGGCATTCCACGCCGGTTCCGCATAGAAACGGTGTCCGCCATCACCGATTACATGGACGCAGTTTTCCCCGGCGCCCAGCTCCTGATAACGGGCGTGAAGACGGGTAAACTCGTACTGCGCCGCATCCAGCGGGAAAATATCGTCTTCCCTGCCGTTGACAATGACCAGCGGACGGGGTGCGATCAGCGCCAGAATATCCGCATTTTCTCCCAGATCCAGCAGCCCGGGGATATAGTTGCAGATGCAGTGGCGGATGGGAATAATGCTCGCCTGATAGGTACAGAACGAGCAGGATGGCATCACATGAGTCAGCCGGGGCAGGGCAGCTCCTGCATACATAGACGTGGTGCCGCCGCCGGAGTTGCCCATAACGCCGATATGTTCCGGATCAAAGTCGCCCCGGTCATACAGATAATCGATCACCCGGTCCACATCATAGACCCGGTCGCCTACCAGTGTCTTTCCTGCAAGAATTGCCGTCACTGCCGGCTGGTGACAGGCGGGGTAACGGTTGGGATCGGTACTGTTTTCCCCCATGGCACGCTGTTCCAGACAGACCGCCGCAATGCCCCGCTGCATACAGCCGATGGCAAAATCACGGTCGCCCTCGATCTGCAGGGGCGTGGTCTCATCTTTCCAGTCTACTGCAATGGACGTGTGCATACCGGTGGAATGTCCCTGCAGGCAGATGAACGCCCGGTACGGCGGTTCCGCCCCGTGGGGCAGGCACAGATAGATGTGGTTGACAAAGTCCTCTTCCATGCAGAGGGCGATTTTTTCGATGGTGCCGAACTCCGTTTCCCGTTTCCAGATCGTGACCGGATCCAGTTCACAGCGGTCGGCTGCCAGTTTTTCCGTGATCCCCAGTTTGTCGGTCAGATCCCGACGGGTGATGGGTTTCAGTGACATGTTATTGCAGGTCCTTGAGCAGTTCATCGATTTTCTTGCCGGTGGCTTCATCCCAGCCGCGATGGATCATTTCCAGCGTCCGTGCTTCGGAAATATTGATCTTCCAGGCAGGAGCGGGCGTCTTGACCACACATTCCGGATTGAGTATCGGTTTGCCGTCTTTGGTCAGCACAGAGCCGAGCGCTTCAACGGTGATGACCTTCACATTCTTTGCGGCGGGGCTGCGATCCCCCATGCCGACAAAGTGACCGTCGGAGTTGACCAGATCGCACTTCTTGAAGCGGATGGTGCCGGGCTGGCTGTCCGTCTTCTGAGCCCGCAGGTCGTAGAGGTAGATCGCAGGGGATTTTCCGGTTTCGATCAGGCAGTTTTCAAACTCGATGTCGCCCACAGAGTAGGACGCAGTGCGGATAATGGGCTTATCTGTATTTTTGACCACACAGTTGATGAACTTGATCTTGAGGGGCGCGATCCAGTAGCCGCTGATGATGGAACTGTTTTCAAAGGTGCAGTTCTTGAAGACAAGCGTCGCACCGTTGCTGGCGTTGATCTCCACATTCTTGAGATAGCAGCCTTCGATGGTCAGGGCTGACTGATAGACCGTTCCTTTCACATTGTTCAACCGGCTGTTCAGCAGGTTGACACCGCCCATATGGGTGATCGTGGTGTCATTCAGTTCGCTGTAGAACAGATTGTAGGAGCCGCCGGTCCCTTTGGTCACACTGG
This sequence comes from Lentisphaerota bacterium, assembly GCA_015061915.1. Taxonomy (GTDB): domain Bacteria; phylum Verrucomicrobiota; class Lentisphaeria; order Victivallales; family UBA1829; genus SIG77. The sequence continues at coordinate 80,999 of SUVR01000010.1, forward strand.
AGCCGTAAAGGAAACCGCGAGTGCCGGGGTTGATGGCGCGGTCTTCAAACTTGCCGCGCAGGACAAGTGCCCAGTCTTCATCCAGTGTGGGTGCATTTACGCCCTGCTGGAACTTTCTCATGCGGGGGATGGCAGATTCTTTTTCGCTGTCGCCGAACCGGAGCGAGCCGGTATAAGTGTTGTTGTTTTCGATCCGGGGCAGGAGCGTTCTGCCGCGGCTGCGGAAGCCGTAACTGGCACTGCGGACCTTATTATTGCGGATCACATAGCCGGCAGTACGGCTCCACAGGTGGATCGAGGCTTCATTTTCTTCAATGATGAAGTTGTGACCGGCGCAGGTGAGCAGTTCATTCCGGGGATTCATGAGGAAGCGGTTGCGGTAGATCCAAACATCCTGCATCATATCCCAGCCGTCTTCTGCATCGAAGGCACAGGTGGCGGAGGATTCGCCGCAACGGACGAAAGAGCAGTTTGCGATCTTCATGTTGAACATGGCACTGGGCGCCATCCCCACGCAACGTGCGTTCTGGATAAAGAGGTTTTCAAAGGCGCAGTTCCACGGGATCTTGAACATATTGACTGCCACGCCGCTCTTACTCGGATCGGTATCTGAGACCACAGTGACACGCACAAATTCTGCGTTCGCCGGAATACGGGTGCGGCGATACTGCCAGCCTTCGATCGTTTCCAGATATTTTTTCTGCTTGTCGAAGAAGTGGAACTCCAGATTCCAGCTGCGCAGGGCGCGTCCCTGATAACCGAGGATCCGGGAGGCGGTCAGATAGCCCACGGAATCCCGCAGTTTGGAGATGTTGGCATAGTTGCCGGATGTCCAGACGCCGAGCGCAAATTTTGAGGTGCCGGTTCTACGGTCGATCGTGCCGCGCTTGTAATTATTCAGACCGATCCCCCAGGAGAAACCATCCTTGAAACCGTTGGTCACCCCGTAACCGGTAATGTGGCGGACGACCAAATTCTTGTAGGAGCAGTAACGGCTGTCCCCTTCGATCCCGATCCCGCAGACCCATTCCGAGTTGTTGGGGGATTTGTCATAGTAATGTTCAAAATAATCCCCTTCCACGATCCCGTTCATCACGTGGGAATCGTAGCAATGGACCATGCGGATGATCAGGGCACCGGAGCCGGCAAATTGATTCAACTTGATGGTGGCGCCGTTCAGGTCCAGTGTCATGCCGCTGGGAATATTGATCGTGGTCTTGTGGGAAATGCGGTAGATCCCTTTCGGCAGTACAACTTTCCGCATACCGGCTGCCTTGGCATCGGCAAGAAGTTTGTTCAGACCGGTACCGGTCTTGACGGCATCCGCTTCCACTTTTTCTGCGTTGTAGTCCTTGCCATAGACCACTTTCCCGGACTTGCAGGTCCAGGCATAGGGGATCCATTCCGGAGTGGGAAGATTATAGGCACCGCAGGAACCGTCGTTCTTCAACAGATTGGCGGGCGCTTTGTGGGCGGCGGTCACGATCATGTAACCGTTGGCAGGGACCTTATCCGCATTTTTTGCCGCGATTTCTTCGCTCTGTTTGGCGAGGGGGACCGGAAGGGCATTGATCTCTTTCACTGTGGCGGGAATCTCATAGGGAATCATCACCACCGGCACATCCTTGTTGGAGATACCGTATTTTTCCAGATCGCTCTGGCTGACAGTCATAGTCTGTGCGGCGGGGATCTTCTGTTCTTCTTCCGTTCTGCCCCAAACCTCATGGATCAGCACATTACTGCGGCGTCCGCGTGCATCGATCGCCTGCAGAGAGATCTTGTAGATCCCCGGCTCCCGGACGGGAAAACGCAGCTCGTGATCTCCGGCGGGACGGTTCTTCGGTGAGAACTTGATGACCTTGCCGCTGGGCGTGATCACATCCAGCGTAATATCGAAACGGTGGGATTTATCCCCGAAACGGATCTCGGATTGATGCCAGTCCGTTACATAGTACGGCACTTTTGCCATGTCGCCGATCGTTACGATCGGTTGGATGTAATAAGTGGAGATATAAGGAACTTCCAGATCGCGGGAAAAAGGCGAGACTTGCTTCTGCGGGGCGGGCTGATCGACTTTGTCTGCTTCTGCCGGTGCAGGGACTTGAGCGAATACGAGTGCGGGCAGCAGTGCCATCAACAACAGGGGGAGAGCTTTCATTTTCATTTTTTACCTCCGGTAAATGGGATTCGTTTTTTCGATTTCCGGATACCATATCATCTCCCGCAATAGATTGCAAGCATTTTTTCGTACAAAAAGAAAAAAACCGGGACCTTTTTCAAGATCCCGGCTTCAAAAGACGGTAAAATCTTATCAGTCTTCCATATATTGACTTTTCCCGACCGCATTGCTGACACGCCCGGAGGTGGAAGTACGGGCGGTTGTGCCCGGGCGGCTGCCACGCCCGGGGGTGGAAGGACGGGTGGTTGTGCCCGCAGGACGGAAAACGCTGGTCCCCTTGGTCGTTGTGGAAGGACGCCTTACCGTGGAGGGACGGCTCACGCTGGTCCCCTTGGTCGTCGTGGAAGGACGCGTTACCGTGGATGGACGCGTTACCGTGGAAGGACGCGTTACCGTGGAAGGACGCGTTACCGTGGAAGGACGCGTTACCGTGGAAGGACGCGTTACCGTGGAAGGACGCGTCACCGTAGAGGGACGGCTCACGCTGCTCCCCTTGGTCGTCGTGGAAGGACGTGTTACCGTGGAGGGACGGCTCACGCTGCTGCCTGTACTGTATACACCGTTCGGATTCGGACGGCTCACAGTGGGGCTGCTCGGGCGGTTCGTCGTACTCGGGCGGTACACGCTGTTCGGATTCGGACGGTTCACCGTGGGGTTGCTCGGGCGGCTCACGCTGCTGCCTGTGCTGTACTTGCTGGCGGGATCCGGACGCGGCGTTGTGACCGCAGGACGGGTGGAAGTGGACGGGCGGACAGCAGGCATAGGACGGGTGGAAGTGGACGGGCGCGGCGCAGCAGGACGGTTCACCGTGGTGCTGTTCTGATTGATGATCGTCGTGTTCTGATTGATGATCGTGGTACTGGTCTTGTTTACATCTACATTTGTGTTCGTTACACTCGGACGCTTGTTATGACCGTGATCATGACCGTGTTTCGGCGGATTGGGTTTGTGGTGGTGTCCCGGTCTCGGCGGGGGAGGCGGAGTAACATAGACCGGTCTCGGCGGCGGAGGCGGAGTTGTTACGATCACAGCCGTTGAAGGCGGCGGGGGAGGCGGAGCCACATAGACCGGCTGGGGAGCTACAACGACCGGCTGGGGTGCCACATAAACCGGTTCCGGAGGTGCTTCGTCATAAAGCATGGATTCCAGAAACCAGACCATGTCATCTTCTGTGCAGGCGGTCAGACCGAGAAGCAGTGGCAGACACGCCAGAATTGCAATTTTTTTCATACTGATTTTCCTGTTTTTGTTGATTATTGGTAATGGTCAATTTCTTGCTTTTATTGCGGTTTGGAAGGATTTTGTGCGCCGCAGCCTTTGACTGCACCCCAGAACTTGAGGGCGCTTTCAAACGGATAGGGATTGGCGAACATGGATACTTTGGAAGTGATCTTCCCCTGTTTGTTCAAACCGAACATTTCCCGGAACTGGTTGATGGGAGAATTTTCGTCATATTCCACCTTCTCTGTATAGGATGCGGAAAGGAATCCCCGCAGATAGTTTTCATCAATGATCCCTTTGAAAATGGCGGGATCTTTCAGACTGCGGTTGTCTGCCACAGTTGCCATCCCTTCCACTTCTTCAATATCCTCAAAGCTTTCGTCTTCCACCTTGGCATAGAGAATGTTGGGGCTGACGGTCAGCGTAAGATCCGATTTTTTGTTCAGGAAGAAAATATTGTTTTCCAGAACAACGCTTTTCTGTTTGGGGTTGCCTCTGGTGTTGTCGATCCCCGCCATACAGCTGAAGCCGAAAATGTTGTTCATGATCTTGGTGGTGATCCCGGTATTCACGCGGAAGCCATAGCCCATATCTTCAAAACCTTTGGTACGGGTCCAGGTGAAAAGTACCGTGTTGTTGCTGAAATCCAGATCCACTGCAAACGGTTTGCCATTCGTACTTTTTGCATCCACAGCTGCCATACGGCTGCCGATGAAAAGATTGTTTTTGATCTGGATGGTGCCGGAAAAATGGTTGATGTTCAACGCATGGTTGGACGCATTGAGGAACAGACAATCGCTGATGGAAAGGACACCATCACTGTTCGTATGGAGAAGTCCACGGTCAATGGAGGCGATCGGTTTGCTGCCTTTGGACGGTGGAAGCATCAGCATCCCTTCCGCCACACCTTCCGGCTTGCCTTCGGTGGCGTGGTAGTTGTTGGCATCGGTGTGATCAAAAATAAAACCGTTGATCACGGTCATTGCTTCGGGACCGTATTTCCTGGTATCAACCGTCATGGAAGCAAAAACAGGTTTTGTTCCGTTCTGGGCATTTTTCGGGCGGATGAATGTATGAAACTTCTGCGGATCCCGCTGCTGGAAATCTTTGGAATAGCCGCCGTAGATCAGGAGCGGTTTATCCACGCTGATCCAGCCGCAGGACATCTTGCCGTAGTAGGAGCCTTCCGCCACGAGGATCGTGTCGCCGGGCGCTGCCTTGGCAATCGCTTTCCAGAGTCCTTTCAAGGGCGCTTCCATTGTGCCGGGGTTGGAGTTTTTTCCGGTGGTCGCAGAGACGAACAGTTCTCCCGCAAAAACTGTGATGGAAAATATCAGCAGAAAAAAAGTCAGGAAAATTTGAGGAAGTTTCATGGAGTCGCCTTGATTTTTGTCGATTATCTTTATAAAAACGGATGTTTCTGAAAAAACGGGGGAGCGGACTCCCCCGTTTCGTGATAAATCAATACTTGACAGCAGTACCGGTCAGGATAACAGTGACTTCGTTGATGCCGCAGATGTTCTTCATCTTGTAGTCCATCTTGACATCGACAAGATCATTTGCTCCGGGAGCCTGCTTGAGTGCTTCCGCCTTGAGGGTTGCATAGGATATGTCACCGATATTGACACAGGTGAAATAACTCTTCAGAACGGCGCTTGCCTGCACATCCCGCTTTACAACCGTGTACTTCAGGTTGGTTGCAGGCTGGATCATGGCATTGGCAGAAACTTCCGTAAAGAAATTCGGCCCGGCAGAAATCGGGGCAACTCCACCGTTATTTGTCGTGATCCCTGCACAACCGGTGATGACGAATGCGGCAACAAGTGCGCCGCCCAGCATGAGAAGATGTTTCTTCATACCCCATACTCCTTTGGTTTTATGTGGATGTTTTTCCATATCCGGAACCGCCCGGATATTTTTCACTGTCAATAGAACTTCCTGGTACGGTGTCCCGCAAGAAAACATACAAAACGGGAGCATCTGCCACAGATCACAGAAACAACTATAATACCCCTTTTTGAGAAATGCAAGAAGAAATAATAAAAGAATGTAATGTTTTTTGGGGAATGGCAAAAAAAGTGCTGCTTCTCTTGTTTTTTTGTGGGATCAGGTTATATTAACGGCAAAAAACGAAACATACAAGGAGTTTTTTATGAGTTACGGAATACGGGATTTTTACGCAGAAAAGTCGATTTCTTTCCAGATCGGTGACGGGCGGGAGCTCGCCCTTTTTGATTGCAGTGAAATTGTTACTGTGAAAGTGGTGCTGAACTCGGAAAATGAACTCGGAGGTACGGTATGCGTTCGCCTGGATGACAACGCCGGAAATGTGCGGGAACAGGTCTTTGATGCGGCGGAAAATATTTTCGTTGAGGTGGAACGCAGAGAACCGGGTTTTGTCAATATTTCTGCCGAATGGAAGAGCGGAGATCTGGTTGTCGCAACGCTCGAACGGTCCATCGGTTTTTCCGTGGAAAAGATCCAACCCTGCGAGGCGGAACCCGAAGATTTTGAAGCGTTCTGGAACGGACTTTTTGCTCAAGCCGATGCCCTGCCGGATGATGTCCGGATGATCCCTGTTCCCGACCGGGAGACGGAGCAGACAAAACTTTATGAATTGCACGTGCCGACCCTGAACGGCCGGACGATCTATGGCTATGTTTCCATCCCGAAAGCGGCGGGAAAATTTCCCATTCTGATCTGTTATCCCGGATCCGGTCCTGCAAGCGGCGAACAGCAGTGGCTCCGTTACGAAGATGCCATCACCCTTTTTATGAATGTTCACTCTTACCCGTACAAAGCCGGGGAGACGCAGGAAGAAACGATCGCACGCGCCGGATATGATGCCTTTGATTACGCTACGATCGGGATCGAAAGCCGGGAAACTTATGTGTATCACGATGTACTGCCTGCCATGCACCGGGCGGTCCGGTTCATTCAGACGCTGCCGGAATACGATGGCGAAAATCTGGGCGTGTTCGGATCCAGTCAGGGTGGATGGCTTTCCATTATGACCGCAGCATTCCATCCGGAAGTCAAGGCAGTCTGCGCCAACGTGCCGGCATTCACTCAGATCGATGGCTTCCTTTCCGTCCGGACCGAGATGGCAAAGCACGAGGACGATCCAGCTTATCAGAAACGGGTCCGGGAGACTTTGCGCTATTATTCCTCCGCCTTCGCCGCAAAACGGATCCGGGCAAAAGTCGCCGTGATCGTGGGACGGATCGACCACGTCTGCCCCCCCACCGGGATCTTCGCGATGTTCAATGCGTTGGCAGGTAAAAAGAAGATCTGCCACGAAATGGATATGAGACACGAGTGCCGCGCATCCTGGTCCGAAGGGATCCAGGCTTTGCGGAATTATCTGACCGGAAAGTGAATGCCGGTCGATAACGGGCGCAGGGCGGTCCAGCCACACGGGGCTGCTTTTTTCCGGCAGCAGGGAAGCCTGCCGGAAAAAAGTGCCGGAGCTGCCGGCGCAGATGCTGCGCCTTGCTCCGGCGGACCGCCTCTGCGCCATGTCGCATCTTCTGAATTTTATGACAAAAAAGCGGATGAATACTTGACATCTCCTGAATTTTATGCTATATTCTCCGGAAAGGTCATAACTATGTATACGATTGATTTACAGATCACAAGCAAGCAAGCAAGCAAGCAAGCAAGCAAGCAAGCAAGCAAGCAAGCAAGCAAGCAAGCAAGCAAGCAAGCAAGCAAGCAAGCAAGCAAGCAAGCAAGCAAGCCTTTATTTGTAATAAAGGCTTGCTTCATCTGACCCCGTTTTTACGGGACATTCCCTCTACTTTTTTTCTTTCAAAAGTTCTACTTTCTCCGGGCGGATTTTGTTTTCCGTGTCCGGAGATTTTTTATGCCCGGATCAAGGAACAATGCTGCGGAGTCTGGGAGATCTGCAGTATGAAATACAAAACAAATAAAGGAATAAACAAATGAAAAAATCTCTCTTCCTGGCAGCTCTTGCTGCTGTCGCAATGATGTCCACAGGTTGCTATTTCTGCGGTGACCCGATCGATGAATCCTGCAAAGGCAGCAGCCATGCAATCGGTGATGATGTGATTCCCGATGCTATGGCGTATGCTCAGCCTGTTATTCTGCCCACCAGCGATGTGTTCATCCCCCGTTTTGAAGCACTGGATCGCGTGACGGATATCGCAGGTGTCGGCAACTCTCTCTCTGATGCAACTGCAAATGCAATCAAGGCTGTCAAGAACGACCTCGATTGCGACTATGTTGTGGTTGTCAATAAGCAGGTCGAAACCAAGACGCACCCCCACTGGTGCTGGTTCCTTTCCACCACCAACTACAAAGTCACGATCGATGCCATCCCGGTCAAGCTGAAATCTCTGGAACGCATGGATGCTGCTGCTGCAAAAGAAGCTGTAGCTGCTGCAAATGTTAATCTCAAGGCTGAATTCAAGTCTGAAGTAAAGTCCGAAGTCAAGACTGAAGTCGCTCCTGCCTGCCAGCATGATGCCGGCATTATCAAGCTGTCTGACATTCAGGTCCAGATCAATGCCAAGGGTGAAAGCAACGACAAAGCCGCTGTGATTTACCCCGTGAAGTAATTTCTCTTCCATTTGAGATCAGAAACAATCCGGTACGACTCCCAGATCTGTACCGGATTTTTTTGCCCTTTTTTGTGTTCAGACTTGAAAAATGAGCATCCGCCGGATAATGTAATACATCATTTAACTGATTGCGAAAGGAGATGACCATGCAGGAAAATCTTTCCCCGACCGTTTTTGATGTCCGTGCCCTCGGCGCTGCCGGTGATGGCGTGACGGACGATACCGCCGTTCTGCAGGCTGCCATTGATTCTGCCGCCGCCGTGCAGGGGATCGTATTCATCCCCCCCGGACGCTATCTCACCGGACCGCTTCACGGCGCACCGAAGATCCGTCTGACCGGAGCCGCCAACTTCAGTTTCCGGGAACCGGGCGGCAGCGTGCTGGTCCTGAAGCCGGGCTGTGAAGCAAAGGCTTTGCTGGATATTACATTCGCATACGGGATCAGCATTGACAACCTTTGTCTGGTGGGCGATGGCATTGAAGCGGATCGGCTCGTTCACGGGATCGGGATTTTCAAAGAAGATTACGGCAAGCAGGAGGATACCCCCTGTATCGACCATTGCCGGATCGAACGCTTCAGCGGCGATGCGATCCATCTTCAGCGGATCTGGTGTTTCTCGGTCCGGCATTGTTCCTGCTGTTTCTGCGGCGGTGCCGGGATCCTGGTCCGGGGATGGGATGGATTCATTCTGGATAACTGGCTTTCCGGAAACCGGGGCGCCGGATATGCGGCGTATGATGAAAATGCCTCTGTCACCCTGACCGGAAACCGGATCGAATGGAACCGGTCGGGCGGGATCGTTGCCCGGGGCGGCGCCAAGTACAATGTTACCGGAAACTACATCGACCGCAGCGGCTGTGCCGGTATGGACATTCAGGGCGGCAGTGATTTTGCTGTGACCGGCAATGTGATCTATCGCAGCGGCAAGCCGGAATGGACCACAGATCCGGCAACATCTGCCCATCTGATCCTCCGGTCTGTGGCGGGCGTTTCCTTTTGCGGAAACTCGCTGGCAGTCGGGCGTGATGACGGCGGAAAAGGCTCCTGGTCTCCCTCTACCGGAATGGTGCTGGATTCCCTGACCGACTGTGTGGTGGCGAACAACGTTCTTCACAATGGTGCGACGGAAAATCTTGTGCTGGAAGCCGGCAGTATGGAGAATTGTTCCATCTTGAACAACATGGGTTCCGTTTATGACATATCCTGAACGGAAACGCTGCCGGTGGGTGAACCTGAAAAATCCCCGGTACGTGGCGTATCACGACACCGAATGGGGCGTGCCGGTGCAGGATGATCATACCCTCTATGAACTGCTGATCCTGGAGTCTTTTCAGGCGGGACTCTCCTGGGAATGTGTGCTGAACAAGCGTGATGCGTTCCGCCGGGCGTACGATGACTTCGATCCGGAAAAAGTCGTCCGCTACGATGAACAGAAGATTGCCTCCCTTCTTGCCGATCCAGGCTTGATCCGGAACCGGCTCAAGATCCTTGCCAGCATCCGGAACAGCCGGATCTTTCTGGAGATTCAGCAGGAATACGGCTCTTTTTATACTTATCTCAAGCGGTTCGCCGGTAACGACGTGATCGTGGAGCCCTACGACCTGCAAACCACATCGCCCCTTTCTGATGCCATTTCAAAGGATCTTTACAAGCGGGGGATGCGCTTTGTCGGGTCCACCATCATCTACTCCTACCTTCAGGCGGTGGGGATCATCAACGGACACGGCACGGAGTGCGATTTTTTACGCTGAATGCGGAAGGCGGAAGGCGGAAGGCGGAAGGCGGAAGGCACATGAAGTGCGGGAGGCTTGTGACCGTCAAACTGCTCCCGCGCCCCTTCAGAGTGCCGTGGCGAAAGTTACAGCTCCACGCCGTCCTGTTTCAGGCGTTCCTGATAGTCTGCGGGCTGGAGGTCGGCGGGCTGGACGCCCTTTCTGACGGAAATCGCTGCCGCCGTTCCCACGCCGTGACCGATGTTCAGGCAGATCGCCATGACCCGGTAATTGGAGTGTGCCAGGTGGGTTCCGGAGATACATCTGCCCGCCACCAGCAGGGAATCGATCCCCGCAGGAATACAGGAGCGCAGCGGCACAGTGTATTTGCCTTTGCTGCGGAAATGGACCTGCGCTCCGTTTTCATCCAGACCCGGTCCCTTGATGTTGTGAATATCAAAATTGAACTGGTTGCGGGTGGCGATCCAGTCGTCAAAGATCCGTCCTTCAGTGGTATCCTCGCCGGTCATGGTGTAAAGTCCTTTGATGTGGCGGGTCTCCCGGACGCCCACATTTTCCGCCGTCGCCACCACATAGCAGTTTTCGTATCCCGGCACGTACTTGCGCAGGAACGGTACAATGGAATCGATCTGGCGGTGACAGATGATCTCCGCCTTGCTCAGGTCGTCCGCATTGGTGCCGTCGATGTCGATCACATTGGTCATATTGACGCAGACTTCGTTGGGCAGCAGGGTGCGGTAGAGCAGCACATGACCCGCAGGGAAGGGCAGGTGCTTGCGTCCCAACTCCTGAATATCGCCGTCCGGCAGGGGAATATGGGTCTCGAAAGAGGGCGGGAACACCGCGCGGGTGTAGTCCACGCCGCCGATCCGGAACATGAGGGTAACGGGCTGCATTTTGCCATCTTCCTCCCGTCCTTTCTGGAACTCGGCGCCCGCCCGTGCCGCCACGTCACCATCCCCGGAGCAGTCAATGATCCGTTTGGCAAAGATGGCTTCCCGTCCGGACTTGGATTCCACGATTACGCCTTTGATCTCCTTCCCTTCCATAATCGGCAGGGAGAACATGGTATGGAGACGGACCTTCACGCCCGCTTCCTCCATCATCTCGAACAGCGCTTCCTTGAGCATATCGTGACAGATGGTGTGGCGTCCGTCCTGAAGCAGAAAGTGTCCGCCCCGGAGGGACCGCATTTTATCCACGATCCGACGGAGCATGGGGGATTCGGAACTGCCGGACCAATGGGACATCATCCCGCTTGTTGCCATGCCGCCGATTTTGCCGCTCTGTTCTACGAGCATGGTTTCCGCACCGTTTTCCGCAGCGGCGAGAGCAGCTCCCACACCTGCCGGTCCGGCACCGATCACAAGCACATCCACACTGGCAAGAACGGGGATCTCACGGGCTTCTTCACGAAATGTCTGCATATTGACTTCTCCTGTGTTGGTTTTGGTTGCTGACTATAAAATATCCCGGAAAAAATACTTTTACCTTGAAAAATTGCGGAAAATACCTTAAAAAATTACGGCTCGTTTAATTGTAATCCATACAATTCTTTTATTTGCATTTATTGCGCGTGCAGTGTAAATTATAAACGCAAAGCAAAAACAATCATTTTGTATGAAAGATGAGTAACTTATGACGAAACGACTTCTGACGATCCAGGACATTTCCTGTGTGGGACAGTGTTCCCTGACGGTGGCGCTTCCCGTGATTTCCGCCTGCGGGATCGAAACGGCGATCCTTCCCTCTGCGGTGCTTTCCACCCATACGGCAGGCTTTAAGAATTATACCTTCTGCGACCTGACGCCGGAGATGGAAAAGATCCAAAAAAGCTGGGAAGAAAACGGGATCAAGTTTGATGCGTTCTATACCGGCTATGTCTGCCCGGATCAGATCGACCCCATTCTGAACATCATGAAAAGCTGTGCGGCGGAAGGTGCGGTGCGGATCGTGGACCCGGTCATGGCGGACAATGGAAAGATGTACCCCGGTTTCGGACCGGATTTTCCGGCAAAGATGCGCCGTCTCTGCGAAGGAGCGGACTACCTGCTGCCCAATCTGACGGAAGCGGCGTTTCTGCTGGGGCGTGAGCCGGTTCTGGAAGGGTACGATCGGGCATTTGTGGAAGAAATGCTCCGCGCGCTGTACGATATCGGTGTCAAAAATGTGGTGCTGACGGGGATCTCCTTTGAGCCGGATCAGTTGGGTGTTGCCACCTACGACGGCAAGGAGATCTGCTACGATTTCAACCCCCGGCTGAAAGTCTCCTCCCACGGGACGGGCGATGTGTACGCCTCCACCTTTGCCGGTGCGCTGCTCCGGGGCTTGAGCCTGTTGGAAGCTGCGGCGCTGGCGGCGGATATCGTTTGCGAATCCATCAATGCCACGCCGGATGGGCACTGGTACGGGGTCTGTTTTGAACGGGCTCTGCCGGAACTGACGAAACGTCTGCCCTGATTTTTCCAGTTGCCGTGCTTGCAAACGCGGCAACAAATGGTATATTACAGCAAACATCAATTCTATATCCGGATCAACTCCAAACCGTAAGGAAATAAAATGACTGCTGTAATCGTTTTCTGTGCGCTCTCGCTGCTGCTGATCTGCGGCAAACTGCTCCGTTCCACGATCCCGCTTTTCCAGCGGCTTTACCTGCCAAGTTCCGTGATCGGCGGTCTGCTGGGGCTGGTTCTGATCTCCTGTTTCGGCAGCCACATCCCCACTGAGTGGGTGGATGTGATGAAAAAAGTGCCGGGTTTTCTGATCAATGTGATCTTTGCCACGCTGTTCCTCGGGGTGGTGACACCCAGTCTGGGCAAGATCGTGAAGATCGCGCTGCCGCAGTTGTGTCTGGGGCAGATCATGGCGTGGGGACAGTATGTGGTGGGGCTCGGGCTTGCCGGGTTCCTGCTCTGTTATCTCTTTGATGTGCCTGCCATGTTCGGGAACCTGCTGGAGATCGGGTTTCAGGGTGGACACGGCACCGTTGGCGGCATGACGGAAAGTTTTATTGCATACGGTTGGGAAGAAGGTGTGGCGCTGGGGCTGACGGTCGCAACGGTCGGCATGATCATCGGGATCGTGATCGGCATGGTGTTGGTGAACTGGGCGCTCCGCAAGGGACATGTGAAAGAAGTCCGGACTTTTGAAGAACGGGACAAAATGGAGCGGATCGGGGTCTATCATGACAAAGAAAACCGCCCTGCCGCCGGGTTCCAGACCGTGTTCAGTGACTCTATCGACTCTCTGGCGTTCCATCTGGCGCTGGTGGGCGTTTCCGTTCTGGTCGGGTTCGGTATGCTCAAAGGTCTGCAGTGGGCGGAAGTTCGCTGTTTTCCCGAAGCAACGACCCGGATCTTTACCGGGTTTCCCCAGTTTCCGCTCTGCATGATCGGCGGCGTGCTGCTCCAGTTGATCGCCATGAAGACGAAGACAGACCGGTTCATCGACCATCATCAGATGCAGCGTATCTCCGGGGCTTCGCTGGACTATCTGGTGGTTGCCGCCGTTGCCACGATCCAGCTGAAAGTGGTTGCCGCCAACTGGCAGTCGCTGCTGATCCTTATTGTTGCCGGTTCCATCTTCAGCGTGGCAGTGATTCTCTTCCTGGCACCGAAACTCTTCCGGGAAGCCTGGTTTGAACGGGCGATCGCGGACTTCGGTCAGGCGACCGGCGTGACTGCCACCGGGCTTATGCTGCTCCGTACCGTTGACCCGGAAAGCAAGACGGTCGCTGCCGCCTCCTTCGGGTACAAACAGCTCCTCCACGAACCGGTCATGGGCGGCGGGCTCTGGACTGCACTGGCGCTGACGCTGGTCTTTACCCTCGGCTGGTTCAAGGTGTGGATCTTCTGCTGTATCATGCTGCTGATCTGGGCGATCGTGGCATTTTTCATCATCCGGAACAATCGGAAAGGATAAGTCATTATGGAACAGAAACTGAATTTTGAAGGACATACTTTTGATGCAGTCCGCGTCCCTTTGCAGGGAGCATCTCTGCTGGTGATCGTTGGAAAGAACGGCTTTCTCGGCTGCGGTTATCTCAATATGGAAACCGCAGAAAAACTCGGTGCAGCTTTTGCATTGGTCACCGGCGTTGCGTCCTTTGACGATATGCTGGCGAAGGATGTCAAGGCTGTTTCCAGTGCCGCAGCTGCCCGCGGGGTTGCTGTTGGCATGACCGGGCGCGAGGCGTTACTTCTGTTGGATTGACTTTTTTTCGGGAGGTGTGATGTGCTGAAATTTGAGGAGCAGAAATACAGTTCGATCCCTTTCTGGTTCTGGAACGGTGACCAGCAGGAGGCGGAGATCACACGCCAGTTGGAACTGGCGGCACAGGGCGGTTGCCGGGGAATGACGTTTCATGCACGGGTGGGAAACCGGACCGAATATATGTCGGACCGCTGGCTGGAACTGGTGCGTCATGCCTGTATCGAAGCAAAGCGGCTGGGCTTGGAGTTGTGGCTGTATGACGAAGAGGGATTTCCCAGTGCGACCGTGGGGGGGCGCCTGCCGGACAAAGGCGGGTTTTATCAGTGCAAGTGTCTGCGTTACAAACGGTTGACTGCTGCGGAAGCAATCGCGCTCGATCAGCGGATCGCCGTCTTCACCGAGCCGGATTACACCCCGGTGGATGATCCCGCCGCACTTCCTCCCGAAACGCCGGTCCTGACTTTTCAACGGGAACTGATCCCCTGGCTTTCGGACTGTCTCAGCCGGGAAGTCTGCGAAGAATTTATGGCGATGACCCATCAAAAATACGAGGCGGCTGTGGGGGAATATCTGGGCACTGTCATCACCACGCTTTTCACGGACGACTTGAATCATACGCTGGGCAATGGTCCGATCCTGCCGTACACCGATCTGCTTTTTGACCGCTTTCAGGAAAAATACGGCTACGATCTGAAAGCAAAACTGCCGTGGTTGGTGGAGGATCTGTCCGGTGCCGATACGATCCGGATCGATTACCGCAGCCTGCTGGCGGAAATGTTTGCGCATAATTTTGTGAAACCTATGCAGGATTGGGCGTTGAAGCACGGGATGCAGTTTACCGGACATCTCTCCGGCGATGAAGGTCCTGTCTTTATGGAAATGAACAACTACACCGATCCTATGGCGTTTTACGAATTTGAAACGATCCCCGGGATCGATGACTTCCTCAGTCAGAACCGGACGGACCGCTATCTTGCGATGCCCACCAACCCGCTCTGGGTGGCAAGTACCAATGATCAGCCCGGTTTTTCTATTATCCAGCTGTGCAAAAAGGCGTCATCTGTGGCGAATCAGCTGAAGGAGGGGCTGTGTTCGTCGGAAGTCAACGCTTCTCTCGGTTGGGGCTGCCCGGTCCGCAGCTGGCTTGCTCAGATCCGTATGGAATTGGGGCTGGGGATCAACCTGATCATTCCTCATGCCTTCTTTTATTCCACCGCCGGACGCACCAAACGGGATCATCCCCAGAGTTTTTTCTTTCAGTCGCCGTATTACTTTCTGAATAAAGAACTTACTGCCGGGATCAACCGGTCGGTCCAGCTGCTTTCCCGTGGACGCAGTGCCGCCGATACGCTGGTCATCTATCCGGTCCGTTCCTGCTGGCTGCTGAACAACGGCACCACCCGCAGTGAGGAGTACGAACCGCTGTACCCGCAGTTTGACCGGGGCGGCAGAACGCTGCAGGGATATAACGATCAGCTTTCGGAACTTTCTTTGCATCTGGTCCGTCAGCACGTGGAGTTTGAGTTCGGTTCGGAGGACCATATGGCGCGGTTCGGCTCGGTGGAGGGAAAACAGTACAAACTGGGACACGCCGCCTACCAGACGGTGATCGTTCCGGATCTCCTTGCGCTGCATCCGGTTGTGCTGGAACAGCTCCGGCAGTTCAGCCGTAACGGCGGGCGCGTGATCCTGTTCCGGTCTGCCTTTGGGATCGAGGGAGCGGAGTGTGTACGGAAGATGGATGAGATCGCTCCGGCTCCGGCGTTGGAACTGGGCGACGGTACGGAGGAAGTGCTGCTCCATACCCGTAACATCAACGGCAGAAAAGAATATTATCTCGTCAACTTCGGAGCAGAAGCGGTGACATTATCGGTGCCGTTGACTGCTTATGAATATTTCGATCCGGACCGTGGGATCAAGTCTGATCTGCCGGAAACATTTACCCTGCAGCCCTGTGAGGCGTGCCACCTGCTGCCTGCCGGAACGGCGGAGGCTGAACCGGGATCGCAGTTGCCGCGGAATGTCAAAAAACTTTCTATGCCAATAAGTTGGAAACGAACGGTCAAAGATGTGAATACCCTTGTGTTTGATCATGCTGTCTCTCCCCGGGGCGTTCATTTTCATATTGACCACACAGCGTACCAGAACCTGCGGACCGGGCTGCCCCTCTCCGTGCCGATTGAGTTGGATTTTGTGCCGGAACAGGCGGTGATCTATGTGGAACCACAGACCGGAACCGACTGGAAACTCAATGGTATCCCGCTGGATTTTGCCAATGGAACACCTCACCGTGCCACGCCCGATCTGCTGGGACTGGATGTGCAGTCTCTCCTGAAAACCGGACGGAATGAACTGACTTTCCGTGCGGCGGCACCCCGTCTGGAGTCGATGTATCTGGAAGGGGATTTTGAGGTGGAACTGGTGGAAAATTACGCACGGATCGTCCGGAAAGACACGGGCGCTGACTTTGGTGCTATGACCCGGAACGGCTACCCGTTCTACTGGGGAACCATGGAGTACACCACGGAATTTGACTGGTCACCGGAGACGGGGAAAGTCTGCCTGCGGATTCCGTCGGCGGATGCGGTCCTTGCCGTTGAAGTGAACGGAGAGACGGAAAAACGTCAGGTCCGTTTTGCGCCGCCGTGGGATTTTCTGCTGGATCTGAAGCCGGGCCGCAACTCGGTCAGGATCATCGCCGCCAATACGCCGCAGAACTTTTTTGGACCGTTCCGTGCATATTCGTTCCGGCACAATCATGCCAGTGTGCTGGTTTCCTGTTGGAAGCCGGAAGGGGCGTTCGGAAAAGATGAAAACGGCTTTGCGTTGGCGGAATACGGGATTTTTGAAGAGCCGTATTTTGTTTCAGAATGAGGTCTTCCAGAGTGGCTTTGCCAGTTTGCAGAGCGTGATTTTTTCTGCTTCCTGTCTGAGCTGATCTGCAAAGTCTGCCGGAACGCCGCAGGAAAGAAGCCGTTCCCCGGAAACGGCATCGGTCAATTCAAGAGCGATGCCGTTTTCTTCTGTACCGAGGACCAGAGCGAAGGCGCCTTCGGTAAAAACCGGCGCGGAGCCAGTGCGTAATTTTTCTGCCGCCCGGGAAATGATCCCTTCTTCATCGGCAGCAACGATCAATACCTTACTGCACCGCTTTCCGGCAAGCAGATTCCATCCCAGTTCCACTGCTTCCCGGAAGGGATCTTCAAATCCCGCGACCGCAAAAGTGGGACCGTGGATCTTCAGGCAGGTCCCGATGTAGGATGCCGCTGCATTCAGCACGGAATGGGAAAAACCGGTGGGCAGGATCTCTTCTTCCGGGAAGTCCAGAATGTCATCCAGCACTTTGCAGGTGGTGACTGCCGGACCATAGGAGGTAACGGTGATCAGCGCTGTATCTTTGCAGTCGGAAACGGCATCTGCCACCGCATCTGCCGCCGCCAGAGAGAGTTGCGTGATCCGGTCCAGACGGCGCAGACCGTATTTCCGGCAGATCTCCAGCATCTTCTGTGGGGTGGGTTCCCCCGCCTGAAGGGATGCAAAGGCGGAGATCGTGATCTGATCGTTCAGAACATCTTTGTTTTCAGGTTGTTCTGTTTCTTCCATTTTTTTGATGATCAATGCCGTATTGGAGCCGCCGAACGCCAGCGAAGTGGAGAGAGCGGCATTGCCGGGGATGGCGACCGGTTTTGCATCCGGCAGCATGGCGATCTCATCGGAAGGTGTGCTGCAGCGGAGACTGGGGGCGGTTCTCTGCAGCTTGAGCATCAGAGTCGTCAGGGCGAGTTCAATGGTTCCGGCAGCGCCCAGTGTATGCCCGGTCATGGCTTTGGTGGAATGAAAATGCAGATCGTTTCCGAAGATCCGTTTCAATACGGCACTTTCCACCCGGTCGTTGACCAGGGTTCCTGTGCCGTGTGCGTTGGCAAAATCGATCCCGGTGATCCCCGCCTCGTTCAGGGCGGTGCGGATGGCATTTTCCAGTTCCACGCCGGATCCTTCCGGCTGAGTGATGTGGAAAGCGTCGGCAGTTTTTCCGGCTCCGGCAAGCTCAAATCCGGGCTTGATCCCCCGTTTTTCCGCATCTGCCGGATCTTCCAGGATCACGACGCCGGCACCATCGCCCAGATTCAGTCCGCTGCGATCGGCATCGAAGGGCATACAGGGATGATCGGAGCAGACACGCAGGGCGTTAAAGCCGTTGTACGCAACCTTGCTGACGCTGTCGCAGCCACCTGCGATGACCAGATCACAAACGCCAGTTTTGAGCCAGTTCAGACCGAGCAGGGCAGCATCGGCACCGGAGGCGCAGGCATTGGAGATTGTGATCGCCGGACCGGTTGTGCCGAGGAGATTCCGCAGATATTCCGCCGGGATCCCTTCGATATAATCCAGCAGGGGTTGTCCGTTTTCCGGCACGGAGCCGTTGCGGAGCTGTTCGTAAAAGGGAATGTTATCCAACTGGCACGCCACGGTGGTTCCGATGGCGATCCCCACCTTCCGGTGCTTCAGATCTTCCTTCGTAAGTCCGGCATCTGCAAGCGCTTCTTCCAGTGCAGAGAGCAGAAACGTTAGAGGGACCCGCCGGTCAGACGGGGTGGGCAGTTCAAAAACGGGCTTGGAAAGGGCTGTTTTGATCCGGCGGGGAACATCCGGCAGACGGTGTGTTTGCGAAAAAAGGTTTTCCGCAGTTTCTGCTGCATTGCTCCCCAAAGCGGAGAAAAGACCGATCCCGCTGATCGCTGCTCGTGCCATAAGTGATTCGCCTTAAGTTACTTTGTGCGTTTTACTTCAATGAAGTCAGCCAGCGTGGCGAAGGTGGCGAAGATTTCGCGCTTGCCTTCCACTTCCGCCTGGGGGATCCCGTACTTGCGCTGCATCAGGATCACGATTTCCACGGCATCGAGGGAATCCAGCCCCAGTCCTTCTTTGAACAGGGGTTCATCATCTTTCACATCGTCTGCGGTTTTGTCCAGAAGCTGGAGCCAGTCGATCAAATTTTCTTTCAGTTCCTGACGGAATGCGGCTTTCTGTTCGTCCATTGTCATTTTCTCCATATATCGTTTTCTTTGTTTTTTCTATTATAGAGGTAATTTCAAAATAAAAAATTAAAATTACTTGAAAAAAGTCAGCTGAAAGTTCATTTTACGCCAGACGAAAGGAGTAACATGAACAATCAACTGAATCATTACATTAGCATCGAACCGG
>SUVR01000026.1 GCA_015061915.1 Lentisphaerota bacterium
GCAGCTTGCAGAAGACCGTGATCAGGTAAAAATCAGTGCTGCCTATGTGGATTTCATCAAAACTTTTGACAACTTCTGATACCTGACCGGAAATTCAGGTTGTCATAAATACATTTTTGCAAAAAAAATGGCGGAGAGAGGGGATTCGCCGTATCATGCGATACGGCGCCATGTCGGATGACATGGCGAACCCGTTAGCTGAAAAAACTGACGGGTCACTTTCTTTTGAACCCCCAGTAATCTGAACCGCATTTTGAGCTTAAAAACTCAGAGTTCCGCTGTGAAATGAAATTCAGAAAATCGCTTCAATTTTGTTCAGAAAAACTCAGAATGATATTTTACGGTCCATCAAATTGAGTAGATATTTTCTGAGAAATGGCAATATTGTTTTTGTCAAAAACAACTTCATAATAATTCCATCCACCTGGCACAGCCATCATGCGTGCGGTTCTATAACCGCCTATTGCCGGAGCACTTTGTATCCGTTCATCAGCAAGAGCATCTGCGGCTGTATAAAAATATACATTTCCATTACAATCCAACGGATTATGAGAACTCACCGGTATCATCAGATTTATTTTGCCATCGTATGATTTTTCCGGATTTTGAGCGAATATCCTGACAACCTCTTCGCGATTCTTGCCAACAAAGTTTATTTCAGGCAAGCGGGAAAATCCGGCGCATCCGGATAAAAACGCAATACAGAAAACAGTAACAATGAAAGTACGCAACTTGCTCTTTTTCATAAAATAATCTCCTTCTGGAGTTTAATATAGCATTGGAAATGTGAAATACAAGGCGCATCACCGCCGTGTAAGCGAAGCGCTGTATAAAAGTTACACCATCCCTACTCGCGGCTTGTCTTTCGCAGCCTTGGCGAAGGAGGAAGCGAGAAAACTTCACGGGCAGCGCAAGCTGACCTCTTCACAAGCGACCAAAGGGAGCGACTTCATCCACCTTCGCACAAGGCTACGGTGGACAAGCAAGGCTTCTGGAAGTTGGTGAAGATGTGAAGAAAAAACTTTGTTTTTTGAGTGAAGTTGTGCATGACGGCACAGTGAAGTGAAGACTTGCGGCGACCTTCGCCATTTTTTGCAAAAAAATGGCGGAGAGAGAGGGATTCGAACCCTCGGTGAGTTGCCCCACGGCGGTTTTCAAGACCGCTGCCTTAAACCACTCGACCATCTCTCCGCAGAATGTCTTTACAATACAACTCTTTTCCGAAAAATCAAGTTGTGATTGTAAAAACGTACCGGATTTTCTTACAGCCGGAACAGCGAACCCAGTTTTCTGCCCAGCAGGATCCCCGCCGCAATGAGCGTCGAAGCCAGAAAGAACATCGCCCACACCCCGAACGCCGACGCAATATATGGCCCGTTCCCCAGATAGGTGGAAAGTTCATAGATCGCTTTCGTGATCGGGTAGAATGTACTCTTCTGGGCAAGGATCAGGGAGTCGGAGACTTCCAGCATGGAGAAGCTGAATGCAAAGAGCGCGCCCACTACCAGATTGGCGGCAATCAGCGGGACCGTGATCTTCCGGAACGCCCCGAATGCCGTACAACCCGCATTCCGGGCTGCGTGTTCCAGATCTTCCGGTGTCTGTTCCAGACCGCTCGCCGCCGCACGGAGAACGTACGGCACACGCCGGATCGCATACGCCGTCGCCAACAGCAGCAGCGGGTTGTTGATGGGATTGAAGATCAATTTCGCCCATTCATATTTGATGGACATCCCAAGAAAACCGACAGCGATCACCAGACCGGGGATCATCAGGGGCAGCATCGCCATCAGGTCGAACGCCGCGGCGCCACGCATTTTGGAACGCTGTACCAGCCATGCCGTCGCCAGCCCGATCGTGCAGGCGATGACCGTCGCCAGAATGGAATATTCCAGACTCCGGTGGATACTTGGTACGACCAGATCGTTGGAGAGAGCTTCCTGAAAGTGCATCCACGAATATTTTGCCGGCAGAATCGTCTGATACCAGCTTTCGCTCCCTGCCGTCAGGATCAGGGTCAAATGGGGCAGGGCGGCAATGAAAGTGAACGCAAAGAATGCAGCACCGGGCAGAAATTTTTTCCATCCGGTTAGGTCGATCGAGCGGGAGCCGGTCATGCCCTTGACCGCATTGGTTCCGGCGCCGCTGCCCAGCAGGACTTTGCCTGTCAGGTACATCAATGCAGAAACCGCCAGCATAATGATCACCAGACTGTATGCCGTGGGATTGCTTTCCAGTTCATTGATCCCGTTGAAGATCTGCACCGGAGTCACGTTTGTCACGCCGAACATAAGAGGCGTACCCAGTTCCGTGAAACTCCAGATCAGCACAATGCTCCCCCCCGCAAAGATCCCCGGTCGCAGCAGCGGCAGTGTGATCCGGAAAAAGCGTTTCCACGGGGAAATACCCAGATTTTTTGCTGCATCGTTCAAGGTCGGGTCGATATTCGCAAGAGATGTGATCAGGTTGAGGTACAGGATCGGATAAAGATGCAGCGCCTCCATAGCGCAGATACTCCAGAATTTTCCTTCCCCGCCGAGAAAGTCGATCCGGTCCAGTCCCATAGAAACGAGCAGACTGTTCAGCACTCCGTAGTGTCCCAGCAGCTGTTGAAAGCCAAGCGCCCCCACAAAGGGCGGCAGGATCATCGGGGTCATCATCAGGATCGGACACAGATTTTTGCCGGGAAATTCATACCGGTCATACAGCACCGCCAGAGGCAGTGCGATCAGAAAGACAAAAAAGGTGGTAACAACGCTGATCGCAAAGGCGTTCCACAGCCCTTCCATATACAGGCGGTTCCGAAACACTTCCAGCAGAATATCTTTATCCAGTCCTTCCGCCAGCACGGTATAAAGCGGCAGAAAAAGGAACGTTCCGAAAAAGACCAGCAGCACTGCTGCGCAGAGATATGTGGCAAATTTATTCTTCATCATTTTTCACACTCCTTCCGGATCATCCGGTATTGATCCATGGCGAAAGCGGTCCATTCCCGACGGAGTGCCGCCTTTTCTTCTGCATTACCACCGGAAAGTTTTTTTGCCATAACGCCGGCTTCGGCGTAGGAAAACGGCATTTTCAGAAGTTCATCCATAGCCCATTCCGGATCGCCGCAGTTCCGCATGGCTTTCCGGGCGGCGCTGAGATCGTTCTGGGGATCCAGGGCGATACACTTGATCAAAACGCGGATCAGGGAAAAATATCTTCCGGTGAGACGGCCGTCATACTGGAATGTTCCTGCCATTGCATAGGGATCGAAATCCGGATTGCTCAAATGTTCTGCGGGGATCGTCTTATGAAAGCCCTGCTTGACACTGGTCCGGAGCAGGGCATATTTTTCCGGACCGCCGGGCGTACCCGGTTTCTGGATCCAGAGTCGCTGACCTTCCGGAGACACCAGAAAATCGAGGAAATGTTCTGCCACGGTCCGATTGGGGGCACCGCGCAGCATTTGGACCGGGTCACAGGTTACGGCACTGCCGTTCCGGGGCATATGATAGACAAGACGGGGGGCTCCGGTTGTTTTCTCTGTCCAATCCGATTCGGAAAAACCGTAAAAGTCAATACACATCCCTGCCATAACGGATCCGGTGGAGACGTCCCGCACCAGTTTTCCGGCGCTGTCTGTAATGGTCCGGGCGTTGGCTGCAATGAGCTTGATCCGGCGGAATCCTTCCTGCCAGCCCTGTTCCCGGTCATTGGGAAACTCTGCCATCGCCTGCTGCAGGATCATTTCATAACACTTCATAATGGATCCGGACTTTGTGGGATCGGCAAGTCCGATCTGATTGAACAGTTCCGGTCCGGTCAGATCGATCCAGGTCGAAGGTTCGGCAAGTCCGGCATCCTTGAAACGGTCCGGATTATATGCCAGCCCGAAGGAGGAAAGACAGCAGCCGTAAAAACGTCCCTGTGCATCCCATATCGTTTCTCCTGCGAACGTCTGGGGAATGTCCTTCAGATATTCGGGATGCCTTGTCTGCACACCGCCATCCACTGCAAAACCTTTACTTGCGGTGTTGCTGTGTTCGTAGGACCCGCCACCGAAGAAAATATCGATCCCGATCCCGCAATCGGAGGCGAGAAAGAACTTCCGGGCATCCGAATCGGACCGGGGATCCTTAAAATTTTTCCGGTCGGCATCGGTGCAGATACGCCCCGCCTTTTCCCAGGCATGACGGAATGCAGCTGTGTAGCTGTCTTCAATATAACGGGTGATGTCACTGGTTCCGCCTACGTTCCGCCAGTCGATCCTGACATTGCGTCCGGTTTTCTCTTTGTAATATTTCCGGAATCCCCGTTCCGACTCGTACTGAATTGGTGCGGTATGGGGTGAGACAACAACCAGCGTATCCACATCCTCCGACCGGTCTGTTTCTTTTTCCTGTTCCGGACGGAGCAGAACCGGCAACGCAATCAGCAGTGCCGGTGCCAGAAAAGCCAGAAATAACCGTTTCAACATTATGCACGCTCCAGAATTGAGATCCGTTCCGCCGGCACCGCAAAGACCAGCTGATCGCCGTCGTTCCGCTCTGCTGCGGCATATTCATTGATGTAAATCGCGTCTTTACACCCCTTCAGCAAAACTGTCCGGAAGGAACTCTCGCCCAGAAAAGAACTCCGTTCAATGGTGCTGGTAAATGTATTGAGTGCATCCGGTGCAGTGTCACATTTTGCCGATTCCGGACGGAATGCCAGCGTGTAATGTTCTCCGGTTATGTAGTCGCCGGGGAGTACCCGCCAGATGCCGGAATCCGTGTGAAAGATCGCATAATTGCCTTCATTGTTCTGAAAAACGGCATCCAGAAAGTTCACATCGCCCAGAAAGGAGGCGCAGAAACGGTTTGCAGGGTGATTGTAAACGGAAACCGGCGAGCCGGATTGGGAGAGATTGCCTTTTTCCAATACCGCCACCTGATCTGCCATAGACAGGGCTTCTTTCCGGTCGTGAGTCACGTAGACTGCAGTAATATGGCGTTCGTTACAGATCCTCCGGATCTCAAAACGCATCGTATCACGCAGTTTCGCATCAAGGTTGGAAAGCGGCTCATCCAACAGCAGGACCGCAGGATCCAGAGCCAGCGCACGGGCAAGGGCGATCCGCTGCTGCTGTCCGCCGGAGAGAGAAGGGACTTTCCGGTGGATGAAATCTTCCATCCGGACCAGTTCCAGCGTTTCCCGGACCCGAGTATCGATCTCTTTTCTGGTCATATCCGTCATCTTCAGTCCGAATGCAATGTTTTCATACACATCCATATGCGGCCAGAGAGCATAATTCTGGAAGACCATCGGCATATTGCGTTTTTCCGGAGGCAGATGGGTGATGTCTTTGCCATTCAGCAGGATTTTTCCGGAATCTGCAGAGATCAGACCGGCGAGAATTCGGAGCAGGGTGGATTTGCCGCAACCGGAAGGTCCCAGCAAAAATGCCATTTCACCGTCATTGACAGTCAGGGAAATATCATTGAGAACTTTACCTTCAGAAGCCTGATAAGTCTTTGAGATATTAAGGATTTCCAATTTTGCCATAGGAGATTCTCCTGGAAGTTTGTTGTTTTTTTATTCTCTATGGGGAATAATTTACCACAAAACAGACTGTTTTTCAATCGCAAGAAAGAGCAGGGACAAAAAAATCCTGTTTTTTTTCTTTTTTTGATTTGTGTTTTTTCAGATCTGTTGTATATTGTGAATGAACATTGTTTTCTTACAACAACATAAACATAAAGGATTTTAGACATGTCTCTCACGAAACGTGAAATCGCCCAGAAAGTAGCTCTTATGATCGGATCCACCAAGTCTGATGCAGCCGATGCAGTTCAGGCAATGCTGGATGTCATGGCAAAAGAATTGGCTGCTGGCGGTCACATCGAACTCCGCGGTTTTGGCGTCTTTGAAGTCAAGACCCGTAAAGCCAGCGTTGGCAGAAACCCCCGCAAACCTCAGGATACCGTTAAGATTCCCGCACGTAAGGTCGTGAAGTTCCGTGCCGGTAAAGAGCTTGCTGCGGAACTGGAAAAAGAGTAAGACTCTTTGAGAAAAAGTTTTTTTCGACTCCGGTACACCAAAACAGTGCCGGAGTTTTTTTGTGTCTGCATAAGACCACTTTGTTCCCGACGCAGAAGCCTTGCATAAATCCGCCCGTGCCGCGATGAAACGAAGTGGAGTTGGGCGGCACAATTAACAGGGAACTTTGCATCATACCTTTTTGAAGCGACAAAAAATCTTCCCCGTGCCGCGAACAAGCGCAGCGCAGTTGGGCGTCACAATTAACAGGGAGCTTTGCATCATACCTTTTTGAAGCGACAAAAAATCTTCCCCGTGCCGCGAACAAGCGCAGCGCAGTTGGGCGTCACAATTAACAGGGAGCTTTGCATCATCCCTTTTTGAAGCGACAAAAAATCTTCTCTGTGCCGCGAACAAGCGCAGCGCAGTTTGGCGTCACAATTAACAGGGAGCTTTGCATCATACCTTTTTGAAGCGACAAAAAATCTTCCCCGTGCCGCGATGAAACGAAGTGTAGTTTGGCGGCACAATTAAAAGGGAGCTTTGCATCATATCTTTTTGAAGCGACAAAAAATCTTCTCTGTGCCGCGAACAAGCGCAGCGCAGTTTGGCGTCACAATTAACAGGGAGCTTTGCATCATACCTTTTTGAAGCGACAAAAAATCTTCCCCGTGCCGCGAACAAGCGCAGCGCAGTTGGGCGTCACAATTAACAGGGAGCTTTGTATCATACCTTTTTGAAGCGACAAAAAATCTTCTCCGTGCTGCGAACAAGCGCAGCGCAGTTTGGCGTCACAATTAACAGGGAGCTTTGTATCATACCTTTTTGAAGCGACAAAAAATCTTCCCCGTGCCGCGAACAAGCGCAGCGCAGTTGGGCGGCACAATTAAAAGGGTGCTTTGCACCCCTGTTTTTGACGGCTCCCCCCCTTACCCCCAACCGACCGTAGTGTCGCCCGTCAAAAACAGACCCGTTTGGATCACCGGGGAACTTTTCCCCGGCGACACTAAGGTTCGGCGCGTCAAATAAAAGTATAAAAAAAAGCGACGGATCCGGGTGGATTCGCCGCTTGTTATACGACCAAAATGTTCAGGCTTTTTTGACCTTGATGTATTTCGGTTTCCCGCCATCAACGGTTGCAGCAGTGATCACGCACTCTTTCACATCCGGCAGAGAAGGAATCTCGAACATGACATCTTTCATCACATTTTCGATCAGGGACCGGAGTCCGCGGGCACCGGTTCCGCGTTCCGCAGCAAGTTCTGCAAAACGTTCCAACGCCTTCTTCTCAAAAGTGAGTTTCACGTTTTCCATACCGAGCAGTTTGGCGTACTGACGGGTTACCGCATTCTTCGGTTCCGTCAGGATCTTCATCAAATCATCCTTGCTGAGCGGCTGGAGTGCCGTCACAACCGGAAGACGCCCGATAAATTCCGGGATCAGACCGTAACGGACCAGGTCCTCCGGTTCCGCCGGAACGGATGCCGCAAGCTTTTCTTCGGCTGCGATTTTTTTCGCATTTTCTGCTTCCTCTTCCGGGGTGCTGAAGCCGAGAACATGATGTCCGACCCGGCGCTGTACGATCTTTTCCAGACCGACAAAGGCACCACCGCAGATGAAGAGAATATTGGTCGTATCCACGTGGAGATATTCCTGCTGGGGATGCTTGCGGCCACCCTTCGGAGGAACGTTGGCAACCGTGCCTTCCAGGATCTTCAAAAGAGCCTGCTGGACACCTTCGCCGGAGACGTCCCGGGTGATCGACATATTTTCACCCTTCTTGGAAATCTTGTCGATTTCATCCACATAGATAATACCGAGCTGGGCTTTTTCCACATCATAATCCGCCGCCTGAACCAAACGCAGAATAATGTTTTCCACGTCTTCCCCCACGTAACCGGCTTCGGTCAGTGTGGTGGCATCGGTGATGCAGAACGGCACATTGAGCATCTTTGCAAGCGTCTTGGCGATCAGGGTTTTCCCGGATCCGGTGGGACCGATCAGAAGCACATTGCTCTTTTCAATCTCCACTCCGGAGTCATCGGCAAGGGTACTGGACTGAAGGCGTTTGTAATGGTTGTAGACCGCAACCGCAAGCGTCTTTTTCGTCTCGTCCTGTCCCACAACATATTTATCCAGTTCTGCCTTGATCTCGGCAGGTTTGGGGACGGAAAGACCTTTGATGATCCCCGCCATACCGGAGACACCGGTGGACTGCTGCTTTTTGTCACCGTCAAACATCGTTTCACAGATGCCGACACAGTCTTTGCAAATATTGGCGCCGGTAGGACTGGAAATCATCGGTCCGGTCGTTTTGGCAGATCTGCCGCAGAAACTGCAGCAGTCTTTGTTCATCTTGTCATCTGCCATAATCAGCTCCGGGGACGTGCCTCAAGGACTTTGTCGACCAGTCCGTATGCAGCGGCATCGGCGGCGGACATAAAGAAGTCACGCTCCGTGTCCTTTGCGATCTTCGCAAGAGTCTTGCCGGAATGATGCGCCAGAATCCCATTCAACTGGCTGCGGAGTTTGATGATCTCTTTCGCCTGAATGTCAATGTCGGCAGCAGTACCTTCCGCACCGCCCCACGGCTGATGGATCATGATCCGGGAGTTGGGAAGGGCAAAACGTTTGCCTTTTGCACCTGCAGCAAGGAGGACAGCACCCATGCTGGCTGCCTGTCCCACGCAGTACGTGCGGACATCACAGGAGAGCATCTGGATCGTATCATAGATCGCCAGCCCTGCAGTCACCGAGCCGCCGGGAGAGTTGATATAAAGGTCAATATCCTTCTTCGGATCCTCGGACTGAAGGAAGAGCAGCTCCGCCACGATCAGATTCGCCACATTGTCATCAATTCCGGAACCGAGAAGGATGATACGATCCTTCAGCAGTCTGGAATAGATGTCAAACGCACGCTCGCCACCGGCGACCTGCTCAACAACTGTCGGTACAAAATAACTCTTTGCCATAATCTTCCCGCCTTTCTTCCGTTAGAGATCAGTTCAGACTGATTACTTCTGTTCGGAAGCGGAAACAACAGCTTCAAGAGCCTTGTTCATCAGAATGTCGGCCTGCAGTTCAGAGGTGCCGCCATTGCGTTCCAGCATCTTGCGGACATCTGCTTCCTTGTAGCCCATATATGCGCACATACCCTTGATCTGGGCATCGACTTCTTCCTGGGAGACCGTCAGCTTTTCCACATTGGCAACTTTACGCAGGACAAAGAACTTGCGCAGGTACTTGTCAGCTTCCTGCTTGGCTTCTTCCATGTGCTTTTCGCGGTCAGCCTTGAAGGTTTCCACATCAGCTTCGCTGCGGACAAGACGTTCCGCAATGCGCTGGAATTCACGCTGGACAGTAGAAGCGACGAGGCCCTTGGGCAGTTCAGCCTTTTCGATGCAGGGGAGCAGCATTTCCAGAGCTTTGCCCTTGAGCTGTTCCTTCTTTTCATATTCGAGTTCTTTTTCTGCGCCGTCTTTGATGTCTGCCATCATTTTTTCAACGGATTCGGCTTTGACCTTTTCTGCAAGAGCTTCATCGGATTCGATCGGGGCCTTGCGCTGGATTTCATGGATCTTGAACTTGTAGTTCAGCTTCTGACCCTGCAGAGCAGCTTCGCGCCAGTCAGCAGGAAATTCGACAGCAACTTCCGTTTCAACACCGATTTCCTTGCCTTCGAGAGCAGCGATGATGCCGGGGAACTGTTCCGGTTCGTTCAGCCAGATCCAGGAATCATCCGCTTTGACAGCGCGCTTCAGGGAGGCGGAAGCATCATCTGCGAGAGCAAAATCGCTTTCGTAGGAAACCTTCATCATATCGCCCTTCTGAGCAGCATCGGTAACATTGGCATAGTCAGAGTAGAGCCCCTTCAGATATTCCAGACGGGAAGCAACACGCTTTTCGACACTGTCCATTTCCGCAACTTCATATGCAAATGCTTTGTAATCGGGCAGTTCGATTTCGGGAGCAGTTTCGACCTGAATGGCAAAGACATATTCCTTGCCGTTTTCGGGCTTGACTGCGGCATCCAGACTGCCGAAGGAAACAATGTCAAGCTTGTCATTTTCTTCGTTTGCGGAGAGCTGTTCAAAAGCAGCGCCCTGCAGGTTTCTTTCCACATCTTCAAGGATATAGTCCGCATAACGCTTTGCCACGATTTCCAGCGGAGCCTTGCCCACGCGGAAGCCGGGGATGTGAGCCTGTTTCTGGGCAACTTTTGCAGCCTTCTTGAATGCGGCACTCACGGCATCAGCAGCGACTTTGAATTCAATTTTCTGCTCGCAGGGAGCAACTTCATTGACGGAGAGAGTGATGTTGTTCTGTTCAGACATTTTGTTTTCTCTTTCTGTTATCGTTAAGTTTTCTAATGCGTACGAAATAGTTAAAGGTATAATATACAGCCAAGTCACCTACTTTTCCAGAGCAAAACACAGGATTTTTCCGATTTCTCTGAAAAAATTTTTCTCTTTTTTCTGAAAATGCACTTTATTATTGCAATTTTGGCTGTATAGTATTATGTTGAAAACAAATATTGAAATGACAGCAAACCTTTACAACACCTGAGGAACAGCAACGATGGAAGGTACAGCAAAACTGATTATTCTCTCCGAACAGTTCAGAGGCAGAACTTTTGAACTGACGAACGAAACAATGTCGATCGGTCGCGTTGATCAGCGCGATATTTGTATCAAGGACCCCACTGTCAGTACAAATCATTGTACGGTTATTATGCGTGACGGGCATTGCTTTGTCCGTGACGAAGGCTCCACGAACGGGACCCGCATCAATGGCGTTCAACTGGAAGAAGGCGTGGAAAACGAACTGATGAGCGGTGATATGCTGCAGGTCGGCGGCATTGAAATGCTTTGTGACAGCGACAAGAAATCTCTGACGACCGTCATGAGAACGACTACTGATATTGAAATCAATCCCAATCTCGGTACCCAGACGCTGGAACGGATCGACCCCTCTGTCTTCACTCCCAAACGCAAAGCGGAAAAGTCCCAGGCAATCCTGATCACGATCATTGCTCTGCTTTCTGTTCTTGTGGTCGGGCTCGCCGCATTTATGATCTACACCACCCAAAAGGGCGGTTGATCCGTTTTATCCCGGAAAGTAAGTTTCATGAGCGATAACGGTAGTACAAAAAAAGGGGCATCGCGCAGACCGCCGACAGCTCTCTTCGTCTGGTTGGGGATTTTTCTCGTTATTGGTCTTTTTTTTCTGCTCAATGGTGACTCCGCAGGAAAAACAGATCAGCTGACTCCTCATGAGTTTGTGACGGCTCTTGAGAATGGTGAGATCCTGTCTGCAGATGTAACAAGCGGTCCGGAGCGTTTCTTTCTCATCAGAGGCAAATGGCAAAAAAATTCTGCTCCTGCATCTGCAGAGGAAGATAAAGATCTTACAGCCCATTCGGAGCGCAGTTACGAGATCAATCTGCCCGCAACGGATGATCTGATCACAAAATTGCAGAGCGGCAAGGTCGCAAAACTGAAATATGAGGAGGATAATTCCTGGTGGCAGGGTATCCTTTTCAATGTGATCATCGGAATCATTATTATTGCGATCCTCTACTTTGTTTTTGCCCGGCAGATGCGTGGCTCCGGCGGCGGTGCAATGCAGTTCGGAAAAAGCCGTGCCCGTATGATCCTGCCGGATGACATCAAAACCAGATTTGATGATGTGGCCGGCTGCGAAGAGGCAAAGGCAGAAACAAAAGAAATTGTGGACTATTTGCGTGATCCGCTGAAATATAAACTCCTTGGTGGAAGGATTCCGAAGGGCGCATTGCTTACCGGACCTCCGGGGACCGGTAAAACCCTGATGGCAAAAGCTGTTGCCGGTGAGGCGAATGTTCCGTTCTTCTCGATCAGCGGTTCTGACTTTATCGAAATGTTCGTCGGTGTCGGCGCAAGCCGTGTCCGTGATATGTTTGATCAGGCCCGCAAACACGCACCCAGTGTGATCTTCATTGACGAAATTGATGCTGTCGGGCGTTCCCGTTTCTCTGGTATCGGAGGCGGTCACGATGAACGGGAACAGACACTGAATGCCATGCTTGTCGAAATGGATGGTTTGGAATCTCTGAATGGAGCAGTGATCGTTCTGGCTGCAACAAACCGGGTCGATGTACTTGACCCCGCGCTGTTGCGTCCCGGTCGTTTTGACCGTCAGATCGTAATTGACCTGCCGGACATCCGCGGCAGACGGCAGATCCTTGATGTCCACGCAAAAAATGTAAGACTTGCTCCTACGGTGGACTTGGATTCTGTTGCCCGCAGTACGCCGGGATTCAGCGGCGCTGATCTGGCAAACCTGATGAACGAGGCTGCTCTGCTGGCTGCCCGGTACAACCACACAGAAGCAACGCAGGCAGACCTGGAAGAAGCGCGAGATAAAGTATGCTTCGGTGCAGAACGGCGCAGCCGTATTATTCCGCCTCATGAAAAGAAACTGACAGCCTATCATGAAGCCGGACACGCACTGGTGAATATTCACTGTGAACATGGCACACCGCTGCACAAGGTCACGATCATTCCCCGGGGGCAGGCTTTGGGCTTGACGATGATGATGGATCATGTGGATCGCTACTCCCGAACCAGAAACGAAATGCTTGATACCATTGCCATGAGTCTTGGCGGGCGGGTCGCAGAAGAAATCGTTTTGGATGATATTTCCAGCGGTGCCTCACAGGATATTGCTCATGCAACGAATATTGCACACGCTATGGTTTGTGCGTACGGGATGAGTGAAAAACTGGGGCCGGTCAAGTACGGTGAGCGTTCTGAACATATTTATGTCGGACGCGACATCACCCGCAATGATTCCTGCAGTGAGGAAACACTCCGGGAAATTGATTTGGAGGTCAAAAATATTGTTTCAGCCCAGAAAGACCGTGCAACTGCGATCCTGACTCAATACCGCGATCAGTTGGAAAAACTTGCCCGGGCGTTGCTTGAAAATGAAACGCTTGATGCAAAACAGGTATATGATCTTTTGGAGATCCCGATGCCGGTTCGAGATACTGAACAGGCAGGCGTTGACGTGAACCCGGAAACGGATGCTGAAAGTCCGGCAGATCCTGTGAATGATGATCAGCAGCAGTGATATCCTCAACATTTGCCGTCAGTCGGATCGCGGTGTTATTTTGCCGTGCCATATTCAGCCCCGCGCATCGAAGACCGGTATTTCCGGACTTTATGGCAGTATGCTGAAGATTACGTTGAATGCGCCGCCGGTGGATGGAAAAGCCAATGCCTCGCTTTGTGAATTTGTTGCAAAAAAATGTGGCGTTGCGAAGTCGCTTGTTTCCGTAATATCCGGTGAAACTTCCAGGGATAAAATGTTGCTTGTCTGCGGAGTCACGCCGGATGGGCTTGCTGAGGCGCTGGTGAAAAAATGACCGGAGACTATTTTCCGTTTTCAAACTTGAAGTCTGGAGATAAAGTCCTTCTCGCATTCAGTGGGGGGATCGATTCCACTATCGCAGCACATCTCTGCAAAAAAGCCGGACTTGATGTATTGGCTGTAAATATGTGTTTTCTGCCGGAGAAGGACAACCGGGCTGAAGTTCAGAAAGCGGCGGATTCCCTTGGAATCAAACTGGATTTTCTGGAATTGCAGCAGGATTTCAGAAATGATGTTATGCTGCCGTGCTGGCGTGTTTTTGAGAAGGGAAAAACGCCCAATCCCTGTGCGATCTGCAATCCGGTATTCAAATTCGGGAAGTTGATGCAGTATGCCGTTGCGAATGGGTGTAAAGCTCTTGTAACGGGGCATTATGCAAAATTGGAGAACGGGACAATATCCCGTGGGACACATCGGGCAAAAGATCAGTCTTATTTTCTGTTCCGTTTAACTCCGGAGCAACGCAAGTTTTCCTGTTTTCCATTAGGGGCAATGACAAAAGATCAGGTGCGGCAGTTGGCGGATCAGCTCGGGTTGCCCAATGCAAAAGCAAAAGAAAGTCAGGATGCCTGTTTCAGTCCGCCGAATGGAACGCTTGCGGAGATGTTACAGAAAGAATTTTCCGGCAAGATCAGAAACGGCAGTTTTATTCACAAAGAAACCGGCAGAAAACTGGGCTTGCATCAGGGGATCCATGCTTATACAATCGGGCAGCGGAAGGGAACGGGGGTCGCTCTCGGTACACCTGCTTATGTTCAGAAGATCGATCCCGGAACTTGCAGAATTTTTCTTACGACCAATGAGGAAACTCTTTTTTCTGACAGACTTTCTGTCGAGTCTGTTGTCTGGCAAACGCCTGATGTACCGGTAAGCCCGTTTCGTGCGCTTGTGCAGATCCGGTACCGGACTCCCGCAGCTCCGGCTCAAGTCATCCCGACCGGGAAGGAAAGCTGCGATATTATTTTTGATTCACCCGTCCGTGCAATTACTCCGGGACAGGCGGCAGTGTTTTATGATGATGAGAAGTTGCTTGGTGGCGGTTTTATCTGCTGATACCCGGTTTTGAATTTATAAAAATGGACTTTTTTTCCTTTTGCACTTGCAAAAACGGATATCGTGGTTCATATTTTAAGGTGGATACCGGTATTCAATGTTCAGGAGATCAATATGATTAAGAATTGTTGTGCTTTTTTGGTGTCATTGCTGTTTGCTTTGACTTTTTCTTTTTCCGTTTGTGCGGGAGATGATATTTTCTCGGATTATACCAAACACTTGAAAAAATTACAGGACTCGTGTGACAAGATCAATGAGCTGGTCAAAAAACGGGATCATCTTCAGGAGCAGGAACGATCCCAACGGCGTGCGGAACGGGATGCGCGCCGGGACAGTAATGATGATGACGATGATGACGATGATGATGACGACGACCGGGAACAATATCGCCGTCGCCGCCGTCAGATCGCAGAACAGCGGAAAAAACTGCAGGACCAGTTGAATGAGGCAAGAGAATCGCTTTCTTATGACTTTACCCTGCATGAACAGCTTGCAAAAGAGATGCAGCATTTCCTGAACAACAACGGCATCACCGGGGATTTTTCTTTTGAACAGCGGAGTAAGGATATTACAAAGATTTTCAAAAGTCACGGGATCGGTTTTGATAATGAAAAAGGTGTGAATCTCCGGCACAGTTCTGTGTTGGATCCCGCCTATTCTTTTGCTTTGCTTTCTTACAATGTGGCGTGTTTGGAAGCTGCCGGGATCACCAGAAAAGAGATTCCCTCCACCTACACGAATTTCAGCACCTACTTCCGGTTTTATGAGCAACTTGAATTTTACAGGATCGAGTCCGGAAATTTCGGTTCAACAAAGCCGAGTCCCTCCAAACGCATCGAGATGAAACGGCGAATGGAGCTGCTTCAGAATTCCGGCAGAGCGCTCCACCGGCTTTTGCTGAAAAACAATAAAAAACTCGCACAGGAGCTTGATCTGCCAACCTTCCTGGAGTTGGTGCAGGATCATTACAAGAAGTATCTTTTTCTGGTGCAATCAGACTTCGATGCGCGGGTCGCAAAAATGCTGGATTCTCCCACTGTTGAGCAAAAGAAGCTGGCAGTCTTGAAACGGGACCTTGCTTTCCGGTCCGCAAAGTTTGATGCTCCGGCGGCAGAGTTGAGAGTTGCCAAAATTTCCGGCAATACCAGCTCCTGGTTTGAGGTCAAAAAAGAGCGTAAAAAAAGACGTTCCAAAAAGAAAGAACTGGTGCCTCCTATCTCGCAGGAAACGATGTTTTTTGCTGATGATATGGCGAAACTGCCTGCTGTTGAACAGACAGCCGCAACGGAGGAAACAGCCGCAACGACCGAAACAACCGAGCCTGCTGAAGAATCCGCAGAACCGACAGAAGTGCGCACGAAACCGAAAACTGCAGACTTGCGGAAGTTCCGGAACGAAGTGGAAGCATTCCGCAGGGAATATGCCGGAACTCACGCCTTGTCTGTTGAGGGGCTTTCCGAGGACTATTTCCCCGTTCTGAAGCAGACAATGACAAGCGATATGTGGAACTTCTTTGAGAAAACCGGCAAGCAGCTCAAGGATGCCGGAAAATCGCCACAGAGCGCGGCGGCGGAAGCCTATATCAAGACCCTTTCTGCAGAGAAGGCAAACCGGGATCAGATCTCCGTGGAGGAGATGGAAAAAATCCGGAAATTTATGAAAGATCAGCAAGAGTAATCGTATGGACGGGCAGATACCGGCTGTGCAGAAAGAGATGATCGGTACAATACCGGTCTATCTGGTGGAAGATCATCATCATGCTCTGCTCCCATGGCGGGAGATCCGCCGGTCACTGGGAGTGGCACCTCATGTCCTGACACTGGATCATCACACGGATACCCTGCCGGCTTTTACTCATTACAATGAGGTGAATGGCGGCTGCCATCCAATCCATGTCCCCGTGGAGGATGCATTGAAAGATCTTCGGCATGACGAACATTTTGACTTTGCTGTCCGGAATGATTTGATCCGTTCAGCGACGATCTTTTCTCATGTCAATTTTGCCATTGATGTAAATCCGGCTTTGACGATCGTGCATGATCCGCCGGTCGATGAGTTGCCTGAAACTCTGGCTGAATATTATGCAACGGTCCTGGAATCCGATTTTCTGACTCAGAACCTGAAACAGGCACCGCTCCCGCCGGATGTGCCGTATATTCTGGATATTGATCTGGATTGTTTCAAAGGAGAGCGGTCCGTTATGCCGGAAGACCCGACGGTATTCCGGAAACTGGTCCGGAATGCTGCTGCCGTTACGATCTGTCGGGAGCGTGATTGGGTGCGCCTGTTGAACTTGGATTACGGAAAATTGCAGTATGAATTTTTCCTTGAAAAACTCTTTATTCTGATCCGGGATGCAATCCGGAATTGACCGTTTTTTATGGACCTTATTTAACGCACCGCTGCGCTTGTTTGCGGCATAGAGAGGGGCGCTTCAAAAGACCGGGTCGCGTTTCCATTCTTTGCGGTAGAGTTTTACCGCCGTACGGAAGACATCGCCCCAGAGTTTGGAATCAAGTTTGCCGAATTTGGAATAGACCGCAATAAAGCGCAGCACATCGCGTTTTGTCAGACCGGTATCCATAGAGGAGAAAAAGATCCCCGCCAGGTCTTTGATACGCATTCGGCGGGGAATGACCTTCCGGATCTCTGCCCGATGCAGGTCCAGTACGCAGAGAGAGACTTTTCCCGTTTCCGCAAAGATTTTTTCATCCAGCAGAAAGTGGCAGATATAGCAGTCCCGGTGGTTCAGCCCGGCAAAGTGCATTTTTGCGCAGGTCTCAGCCAATCGGTCAATGATTTCATGCTTCAGTTTTTCCGGCGGCGGATTTGCTTTCCAATCCTTGCAGAAGTCTTCCAGAGGGATCTTGTTTTGCAGTTCGTCCGTAATGATGAATGACTCCTGTTCTGCCGGATTGGACCCCCGTTTTGCAAAAGCGCGGCATTTCATTGTGGGAACGCCCAGCTTTTCCAGCAGCCGGATCGCTTCAAACTCATTTTCTGCACCGAGGACCGGTTTCTTTCCCATAGAAAGACATTTGAATATTTCTTTCCAGCCTACGCCGCGGTGGATCTTGACAAAGTAATTTCTGTTGTTGAACTGAAAACGCATCGTCTTGCGGTTCTTGACATTGCGGAAAACTTCTCCCTCAATGGCAAAGACCGTATCAAAAACATCTTTATCTGCAAAAAGTGCTTTCAGTTCAGGATCGAGAAACATAAAAAACCTTTCATTTTTCCATAATATACAGCAGTATTTGCCAAAATAAAGTTGAAAGCGCAAAAAAAATGGAAAATCGTATTGAAAAACAAAAAAACGGGGCTACTGTATGGTGAATTTATCAGAAAATCAACGGATGACGGAAAAATATGCGATTTCAATGCCCATTCTGCAACAATGTGATCGAAATACCGGATGAATACCGGGGATACCGTGTTGCCTGTTCCTTTTGCGACAAGCGGATCATTGCGCCGTCATCGCCTTTTGAAGAAGGTTGTGTCATTGGAGATTTTGTGATCCGTGCGAAGCTGGGGGAGGGTGCGATCGGGGCAGTCTACAAGGCGTTTCAGCTTTCTCTGGAACGGATCGTGGCATTGAAGATCCTTTCCAACAAACATATTACCGAGAAGGGGTTAATCGAGTTTCAGCGCGAGGCACGGGCTGCCGCCAAGCTGATCCATGTAAATCTGGTGCAGAGCTATGCTGTGGGAGAAGATAACGGGATCTGCTACATGGCAATGACTTATATCAACGGCGAAACGTTGAAGTCCCGTATCCGCCGGACCGGTTCCATTCCCT
The DNA here is from genome assembly GCA_015061915.1 of Lentisphaerota bacterium. Taxonomy (GTDB): domain Bacteria; phylum Verrucomicrobiota; class Lentisphaeria; order Victivallales; family UBA1829; genus SIG77. The sequence continues at coordinate 18,269 of SUVR01000026.1, forward strand.
GCGATGAAGCGTTACATATTATTCAACAGGTTGCAGAGGCGCTGCATTATGCCTGGACAGAAAGTCATCTGATCCACCGGGATGTGAAGCCGGATAATATTATGCTCTCCGAAAACGGGATCGTAAAACTGACTGACCTCGGTCTTGCTATGAATCAGGCGGAGTGGCGTCAGGATATGGATATTTCCGGCAGTCCCTCCTATATGAGTCCGGAACAGTTTGCCGGTGAAAAACTGGATACCCGGAGCGATATTTACAGTTTGGGGGTGACGCTTTATCAGATGCTTTCCGGTGAGCTGCCCTTTGATGCGGAAACCCTGCGGTCTATTGCCAGACAACACTTTGAAGTGGCGGTGCCGGACATCAACAGAAAGGTTCCCGGTCTGCCTGCCAGTGTGGGTAAACTCATCAAAAAGATGATGGCGAAAACACCGGAAAAACGTTTTCGTGATATGGAGGAATTACTGGGTGAGATCTGGCAGATCCGTCAGTTGACTGCACCTAATCAGGATATGGTCCCGGATGTTCATACCATTTCTCTGCGGCGTTTGGATTATGATGTGCAGCTGCAGCAGAAAGGTGATCCTCAGCCGGCTTCAGCTTCCGCATTGCCGCCAAGAACGGAAACGGAGCGTTCTTACAGCCGGGTATATATCGGAATGTTGTTGCTGATTTTTCTGCTGATCTGTATCGTTGCGGCGTTTTCGGTTTCCTTTTTACGGCTCAAAACATCTCCGCAGAATCGCCTTGATAAACAGGCGGAAAAAGAAAAACCGCTTTACGAACAGCTCTCCAATTTCAAAAGTCTGGTCGGTGACCCAGCATTGAGTATTGAAGAATTGCAGAAAAATGCCACCCCGCTGCTTACTGTTCTGGAGCAGGATACCACGCTGCACCCCGTACAGAAAGATGCGTTTGAACAGCATGTTGTCGGCTTGCTGATGGAGCGTACGGCAAAGGACCGTGAGGCAGAGATCCGGCTGCAGCTGGATGAGCAGCGTACGGCGATCAGCAATCTGAAGCTTGAGCTGGAAAGCAGTCGCAGCAGCGAAGAAACACTGAAAAAAACGGTAGACGAACAGCAGCAGACGATCAGTATACAGATCGGACAGCTTGCAGAACTGGAATTGTTGAAAAAGGATCTTGAAAATGCTCGCAAAGATGTTGTGCGTGAACAGAAGCTGGCGCAGGAAAGTATGATGCTGATTCAGGAAGACATCAATCAAAAGCTGTTGCTTGCGTGGCAGAAACAGGATTTTACCGGCTGCGGAAACTGGCTGGAGGAAATGATTGAAAAATATCCCTATTGGAAAGAGTATCTGTTGAGACTGAAACATTATAATGACATTCTGTCCAAAACGGCAGAAAAAATGAAACAGATGAAAACAGAAAGTGCGGGGCTTGTACTGAATTCCGGTACGGTTTCGCACCTTGAAAATGGCGTGGTTTGCTGCTTTGTGAAAGATGCGGAAGGACATATCAAAGTCAACAAAGTTCCCTGGTCCGGTCTGCCTGCAGAGGATATCCTCAGCCTGATCAATCATACCAAACGGATCCGTGCGGAAGGGGTGGCACCGGAGCCGCCCCTGTTTCCGGAAGAACAGATGCCGCTTGTCCGGGCGGTTTATTATGTGTTGACCGGCGATTGTACGTCCGTGTATGCCGTTATTTCCGCCCGGAGTGGCGATAGTGCAGAGCCGTTGATCCCGGAAAGTGATCTTGCCGTTCTGCGTATTCTTGCTGATACAAAATCTCTGGCGTTGGCAGAGCAGATCCGAATACTCTGTGAAACGGGCAAGATCCCGGCAAAGACGCTTTTTCAACGTTATCAGAAATATTGTCAGAACTCTCCGGAATATTTGGAAAATATCAAAGAGTTTCAGCCTTATTTTGAGAGAGGTAATTTCAAAATAAAAAATTAAAATTACTTGAAAAAAGTCAGCTGAAAGTTCATTTTACGCCAGACGAAAGGAGTAACATGAACAATCAACTGAATCATTACATTAGCATCGAACCGGAC
>SUVR01000011.1 GCA_015061915.1 Lentisphaerota bacterium
CGCCCTGAAACATGATTTTTCGTGACTTTTTCAAGAAAAAATCACAGCCGATGCGTCAAAATTGGTTTGACGCTGAAAAAATCAACTTTTTAACAAGATGAGCCAAAACGTTTTGAAATTGGCTCCGAATATTTTAAACCATCAACCAAAGGAAAAAAGTATGAACAAAAAAATGCTCTGCTGGAAAGGACTGGGAATCGCACTTGCCGGTTTCCTCGCTATCTCCGGCTCTGCTGCTGACAAGTTCTGCTGGCAGGAAAACTTCCGGAACTACAATGACAAAGCTCCGGGCGTGAACAATGTTGCCGGTACCCGCGTCGGCAACGACCCGATCTGGGTGAACGGCGCTGAGTTCAATGTTTGGGCACAGCCTGCCGAAAAAGCGCAGGAATTTGTCATGTACAAGGACGGAATCGCAGTCCCGAACCTGAAAGATGTGACCATTGCGTTCACCTACCGCTACCTGAACAACACGAACCCGGAACCGGCAGTTCCGGAAAAGAAAGACAGGAAGGGGAAGGTCACCAAGCCTGCCGTTCCGGCGAAACCCGGCGTGGCAAAATGCTTCAAAGTCTTTGTGAATAAGACGGTTGTTGTGATCGGCAGCGATTACGTGGAGATCAACGGCAAGAAGGCGGAAATGCCCTTTGCATGGAACCGGATCTGGTGCGAAGGCGCCATCCAGGTGAAGAACGGCAAACTGACCGTGTTCTGCGGTCCGGACCGGAAACTGGCAAAAGTGTTGGAAATTCCGTTCAGAGATGCTGTCAGCAGCGTGAACTTTGGCTGCAAGACGGATAACGGCTTCTCCATCACCAATATCAAGATCGAAGAAAAAGGTGCTCTGCGCGATACCTCCGCCGGCAAGCACTTTGCAGACTTCCGCAGCTTGACCCAACCGGTGCAGGGCGTCAAGACCGGCGCTGTTCTGACGCCGGATGCCACCGGTTACATGGGTGTCCGTTTCCAGATGAACGGCAAGGATACGCCCGTGGAAATGGTGCTGACCTGGGATAACGGCGTTGTGGAAACCAAGAAAATCGAAGTCACCGGCTCCGGCGATCAGTCTCCGGTCGGCTGGAACGGCAGAAAACGCGGACAGGGCTTCGGTCTGCCGGATGCCAAGATCTCTGTCTCCGGTATCGGCAGCCAGAGTGTCCGTCCTGCTATGCGCCGTTTCCGCTCTTCTTACAGTGCAGAATCCCAGTGGTTCGACATTATCCGTGACTGGGAACTGCTTCCTCCCGCCAGCAAGCACCCGCTGGACCTGGAATTTGTGGTTCTCCCGGACGGCAGAGCGCAGGCTTACTTTGACGGCAGCTACATCCGTACGCTGAAAGTGAATGCGAATAAAGCCGATGAAGATGCGATCCGCAAGGAAATCGCTGCCATCAACAAGGCGATCGCCGTTGCACGCCGGGATAAAAAGGCGGATGTGCAGGCTGCAGAACAGGCGAAACTGAAAGATGCCCAGAAGCGTCTGGCAGCTCTTCCCTCCGCCAAACTGGTCAAAGTGGAACTCAAGGGTAACGGCACGGCTGTCTTCGCTGTGAAGAAATCTCTCCGCAATGTGGATCCGAAGTATCATGTGATCGACCTTTCCGCCAATCCCCGCGCCAAGACCTTCGCTGATGCGACCAGCTCCGTGAAGGAAGGTATGCAGACCATCGACGGAATCCCGTTCAACGTGGCGAAGCCCATGGACTCCGCAGACGTGATGATCTGTAAACAGGGCATGGGCAACTGGGCCCTGGAAGTGGAAGAATATCTCGGCAGACAGCCCGAAGACGGCTATCCCTCTGCCATCCACTACCGTCTCCCCGCTGATGCTTACGGCACAGCACACGTGATCCTTGCCATCGATCCCGATGCCTCCAAGGACCTCTATCTGACCACCCGTATGGGCTACTACGTGAACAACGGCAGCGGCGGCAATATGCTGGGTGATACGGATATTGAGATCAAAGACGGCAAGATTCCGGAAAACTTCAAGCAGATCGGCACTGTGGAACTCAAGGGTAAGAAAGTTCCCCTGTACAAGGTGGAAATCAAGCTCGCAACCGGCAATATTCTTGACATTGCCGCACGCAACGACTATCTGGAATTTGAATTTCTGGGCAGAGGCTGGGAAAACTTCCAGCAGATGGATAACTCCATGAAGCCCAGCCCGTACCACAACAGTGCGTTCAACATCTTTGCTGTTACGCTGGAAAAAGCCCCGGCTGTCATGGACTTCCGTCAGGCTTCTCCGGGTAACGTCTTCAAGGAAGATGAAAAGGCGTACACCACGGTTCTGCTGCGCGCCAAACAGGCGAACTCCAACGGTATCCTGGAATGGGAAGCCCGCGACGTGGAAGGCAAAGTTGCTTTCACCGGCAACAAGAAGTTCAAACTGAAAAAGATCGGCGACAAGACCGAAATCGAAATCCCCCTCAAGGCGGGTGTCGGTTACTATGACCTGGATGTGAAGATGTCTGTCAACGGCAGACTGGTCTTCTTCCACCCCGCCCGTTTTGCCATCCTCGGCAAAGACACCCGTAAAGCCACTGCCACCGGCAGCCCCTATGCCACCTGGTGGTTCAACTCCCACGGCTCTCCGGGGGAAGCACACATTGGCGGTCCCATCATGAACAAGGCGGGTATCCGCAAGTGTTCCTGGGTGTTCCCGACTGCCGAAATGTGCAAGACTTACAACATCACCAACACCGGCAACATCGGCTGTCCGCTCTCTTACCGCGATATGGATGTGGAAACCGGCAAGTTCAAAAACAAGACGGTTGATCGCGTTGGTGCTGACGGCAAGAAGTACAAAGAAGAGATCTCCGGTGAACAGTTCTTCATCGAAAAGGTGAAAGAGAATCTGAATTCCAAAAAGGCACCCTGGTGTGTGGACCACATGCTCGTGTGGCACGAATCCGCCCCCGGCTACGGCATTCCGGAAGAACTGCTGAATATGCCCATCACCGATGACATCAAGAAGAACATCGAAAACGACAAGCGTCTCGGTTTGTTCATCAATGAAGTCGGCAGAATCATGAAGGCGAACTTCCCGCAGATCCGCATCCAGATCGGTAACAGCTCCGCCAGTATCGGTGCTGCGACCCGTCCGCTGCGTGCCGGCGCCGACATCAAGTACTACGACAGCATCGGTATCGAAACCCCGTCTCAGGTCATCCCGCCGGAACGCCTTATCGAATGCGGTCTGCAGGGTATGCTTGTGGCGCAGGAAATTGCCACGAAACTTGGCAATCTGAAAGACAGAAAAGTTCCTCTGAACGGCAGCTGGGAATATGTGTACCGTGCTGACCGTGACATGGGCGAACAGCTGCAGGCAGAATGGCACGCCCGTGACGTGCTGATCTCCCTCGCCAACAACTTCACGCTCATCAGCCCGGGTATCCTCTTCGACTGCAAGAACGGTTACTACAACGGCCTCTGGGGCGGCTCCGGTATCCTTCAGCGCAGCCCGTATGTCTATCCGAAGCGTGCTTATGTTGCCTACGCAGCTCTGACCAAGGTTCTGGACTGCGCCAAGTTCATCCGTCAGATCCCCACCGGTTCCACCACGGTTTACGCGTTGGAATTCAAGGTCTCCGGCGGCAAGACGGTCACTGCTCTCTGGGCAGCCCGCGGTGCAGTTGACTTTGCGATTGTGAATCCCTCCGGCAAGGCGCTTGTGACGGATCTCTACGGCCGTGAAAGCACGGTCAAGGGCAAAGAAGTCACGGTCAAGGGCGGCTCTGCCGTCACTTACCTGACCACGGATAAGCCGCTGACGTCTGTGAAGATCGCCGGCAGAAGCTTCCCCGTGGAAGAAGCCCGCGCCGCCAAGAGCAAGGTTGCATCCGCTCTGGATAACGCCGACCTCGTGACGGTCGCTCCGGACGAACAGTTCACCTCCAATCACAATGCCTTCCTGCCGATCCTGAAGCCTGCCGACTACACGGTCGCCACGGTCAATGATCCGGAAAAGGGCAACAGTATTGCGGTGACGCTGACGGCGGATGACAAGTACAAGAGCAAATACATCACCGAATTCACCACCATCACGCTGAAGGAACCGGCACTTGTTCCGGGCAATCCGAAGGCGGTCGGTATCTGGGTGAAGGGGAACTCCAACTGGGGTCAGATCCGTTTTGTGATCGAAGACGCACAGGGCGAGATCTTCAAGAACCTGACCACCGGCAGAAGCTGGGGCTGCGACATTATGGACTGGCCCGGCAACCTGGGTGTTGACTTCGACGGCTGGAGCTTTGTCGGTACTGCTCTCTTCCCGTCCAAGATCTTCCCGACCCACAGCCCCGGCCCGGTCAGTGACCAGTGGGTCAGCTGCGGCGGCGACAAGAAGATCGACCTGCCCATCAAGATCCGGGCGATCACGGTTGGTATGAACCGTTACAAACTGGATCTGCTGGACTTCAAAGAAACGGATCGCACGATCCTGATCCGCGATGTCGGCGGCATTGAGGAATAATTTTTCCTCCGAGTTTTGAGCTCAAACGGGGACTCCGGAAACGGGGTTCCCGTTTTTTTTATAATAAATTTGCAATTTGATTTGACATTTCCGGAATCCGCGTTTATTATACCCTTGTCTGAACACAAAACAGAAAGGTTTTTCAATATGAGTAATGATGCGTTCCTGATCCTTTTTCTGATCCTTCTTGCCTGTATGGCACTTTTTCCGCTGCTGTTCCGCCGGATCAAGGTTCCGGAAGTCATTACGCTGATGATCATCGGGATGGTTATCGGACCGAACGGGTTTGATGTGGTGGGGCATCTTTCTGAAAAACTGGTTATTTTCGGCGGATCTGCCGCTTCCATTGAACAGAACGCCATGACGCTGATCAACTCTCTCGGCTCGCTGGGGCTGCTCTTTCTGATGACGCTTGCCGGTATGGAGGCAGATTTCAAGGCGTTGGATTCCAGCCGGAAGCCGGTGGTCATGCTCAGTATTATGACCTTTCTGATCCCGGCAGTTTCCGGGTATCTGGTCTATAAATTTTTTGAGGCGGATGACTTGCCGGGGCAGCTGCTTTATGCGTCTCTTTTTGCCTCGCACTCCGTTGGTATTGTGTTCCCGGTAATCCGGCAACTGAATCTGACCCGTACGATTTTCGGTGTGGCGGTTCTGATTTCAACGGTCATTACGGATATTTTGAGTATTATTCTGCTTGCCGTGAGTGTGCAGATGAAAAAAGTCCTGAACCCGGATGCGGCAAAGGGACTTGTAACAAAAACACTTTCGATTTTTGATTACATTGATCCCACCATTTTCGGCAACGCGTTTATCTGGGTCTTCCTGGGAATCGTTACGGTTTACTTTATCGTGGTTCTCTATCTGACGCCGCGGCTGGGCGGACTGATCCTGAAACTGCTGCCCAACGGGGAGGATTCCATTACCTGGTGTTTCCTGTTTATTATCCTGCTGACGGTGATCTGCGGCGAGCTGCTGGGGATCAATCTGGTGGTGGGAGCGTTCCTGGCGGGATTGGGGCTGTCCCGGATCGTCAAGATGAAATCCGATCACGAAGGACCGACGCTCTTTCAAAAATTGGAAGGGATCGGGTATGGTCTGCTGATCCCGTTCCTGTTCCTTTCCATCGGGATGAAAACCAACTTCAAGGTGCTTTTCAGTGCGGCAGATAATCTGACGATCGTTCTGCTGACGGTAGTCGGGCTTGTGGGCAGCAAAGTGTTTTCCGGTTGGTTTGCGCTCAAACTCTGCAATTTCCGTAATGCGCAGGGGATCTGTGCCGGTGTGATGACGGTCCCGCAGCTTTCCGCTACGCTGGCGGCAGCCGCTATCGGGAAAGATCTCGGAATGTTGAATGATAACTTCTTCAACGCCATTGTGGTCCTTTCCATTGTCACCACGCTGCCGGTCCCGAATGTTGTCCGCTGGATCATTGAACATTACCAGTTGAAATTTGTTCCTATCAGCACGAAACGGGAAACGCCCTTTGAGCTCCCGCATGAAAAGGATGACGAACTGATCTGAAAAAGGTCCGTTCCGGTATTTGATTTTGTGGCGTTCCGTGCTACATTATACGGGTAGTTCCGAAATACAGCTAACAATCAAAACGAAAGGAAGAAATCATGTCTGTCGGACTCATTATTACCATTGTTGTTGCCGTTCTGATCCTTTTCTGGTGGATCTCCACTTACAACACGTTCAAACGGTTGCAGATCACGATTCAGGAAGCCTGGAGCGGGATCGATGTGCAGCTCAAGCGCAAGGCGAATATCATTCCCAATCTGGTGGATACGATCAAAATGCAGATGAAGTTTGAGGAAGATGTGCTGACCAAACTGACCGCCGCCCGGAGCGGACTTGTCAGCAGCAACAAAGAAGAAGCCATGGCAGCGGATAATCAGGTCAATCACATTATGGCAAACATCCGTGCGACGGCAGAAGCCTATCCGGAACTGGGGACCAATGCCTCGTTCCGGCAGATGATGCTGGATATCCGTGACTGCGAAGACAAAGTGACTTATGCCCGGAACCGTTACAATATGACGGTTTCTGCGTACAATCAGGCGATCATTGTATTTCCCTCCAGCATCGTTGCCGGATTTGCCCATTGTATGCCGGAAAAGATGTTTGAAATTGCGGCAGAAGCACGGGAAGAAGCGGATAATCTGCGGATCAGCAAGCTGTAAGACGGAGGTTTTTTATGCGTGCCGGAGAGATCCGCATTGCGTCGGAGGAAGTCCGCGCAAATTATATCAAAACAGTGGTGCTGCTGGTGCTGATGGCAGCGTGTATTGTGGGGCTTTCCTGGCTTCTTGGTGATCTTCTCGGCGATCTGGAGCTGGGGCTGACCATCGGCGGGATCGTATGTGTTGTGGTGATCCCGTTGGAACTGCTCTTTGCCAAATTTGCCGTGATCCATCTGACCGGCTGCAAAAGAGCAAACCCGAACAATCTGCAGCAGCGCCGGATCATTCAACTGGTGGAAGGTCTTGCCCTCTCGGCAGGTCTCCCGAAAGTGCCGGATGTCTATATTATGAATACGGACATCCCCAACGCTTTTGCTGCCGGTTGGGGACCGGATTCCGCGATGGTCGCTGTGACACAGGGACTTGCGGATATGATGGATGATCAGGAATTGGAAGGCGTGATCGCCCACGAGATCGCCCATATCGTTCATCGGGATGTGATGGTATGCCAGATCGCCGCCTCCATGCAGACGGCGATGCTGGTCCTGGCGGAGGTCATTCAGTGGGTCGGCTATTTTGTGGCGATCTTTGCATCCACCCGGGGCAGAAGCGACCGGGATGATGATAACGGGAAAGAGGTGATTGCCGGTCTGCTGGTCTATCTGCTGATCAAACCGGTGACCTGGTTCATCTCCACGATCCTGACAATGAGTATCTCCCGCAAACGGGAATACGCCGCCGATGCCTTTGCGGTGCGGCTCTGTTCCTATAACGAAGGTCTGGCACGGGCGCTGGAAAAACTCAGCGGCGATGCGCCCCGTTACAACGGAGAGATCGCAGATGCTCTGGGCGGCAATGCAGTTGCGCCAATGTATATCTACTATCCGCTGGATTCCCTGTTTTCCACACACCCGTCCACGAAAGAACGGATCCGCCGTTTGCGGAATATGGTGTAAAACGGTTTCAACTCAATCGTCAATGGGGCGGCCGCCTGCATCAATTCTTTTGCCTGCGGCTGCTTTTTTTGTGATACCCAACCGGTTGCGGAGCGCTTCGCCGGACCATGCGGGAGCAGGGGCAAAGTTTGCCGGTGCGGCAAGATAATCCAGCAGAATCTGTTTCATCCAGCAGCAGGCGGGGTCAAAGGTCTTGTCCAGACGGAACCCGCACACGAGAAGTCTGCCTTTTCCGACCTGATACTCCATCAGCAGGGACTTGCGTTTGATCAGTTTGAAAGAGGGGATCAGCTCAATGATCGGGGTGTACTCCGGCATTTCCGGATCCCGGATCAGGGAGGTGGATTCTTTCATCAGATGATAGAACTGCCAGTCACCGAAGCCTTCCTGCGGGAACCGGGTCCAGACCGGGTGCGGATGCAGGATCGTGCCGGAGTGACCGAGAGAGCGTCCGCTGGTGTGGGGACGGAAGTTTTCCAGCATCGTGGTGCCGGGGAAGTTCCCCGTCAGCAGCACGGATCCGCCCTGTTCCAGATAAGCGATCAGCTCTTCCGTCAGGGCATCGGCGCAGCGGACATTTTCCGGGATCGCCTCTGCCGTTTTCGGGAAAAGCCAGTATTTCCACTGATTCCGGACAAGGCGCCCGTTCAGGATCGTTTCTGCTTTCAGAAGCGCCCGTTTTGCCTCTGTTCCGACAGGAATGGCAAAGCGGACCGTGCAGAGATCATACACGGAACCCGGCTCCAGATCGCAGAAGTCGGCACTGCCTTCTGCGGCACTTTTCCCTTCGATCTCAAAGCTCCAGCGAACGGTTCCGGTGACCGGCGCTTCGCCGTAATAGGAAAGGCGCAGAGACTCGGAGAATTGATCGCCGCAGAAACGGTTGCGTTCGTATCCGGTTCCGCAGAGCAGCACGCTTTCATCATTATAAAGGCGCACATCCGCTGCGGTTTCGCCGTATTTTTCTTCGTAAAATTCGTTAAAGACACCGCAGGGATAGCCGATCAGGTGCCAGTGGGTATCGATCCCGCCCAGATAGTCGTAGCCTGTTACGCTTTTACAGCCGCGGATATTTTCCACCAGCTGTTTGCGCAGGGATGAGATGAAACGGCAGTTTGTCTTGTAGTATTGTTTCCGGTTCTGATAAACACCGTGCTTGGTCATATTTTCCCGGGCAGCTTTGAAAAGATCGGTGCCGATAAATGTACCCTCGTACCGTTTTTCCAGTTCAAAGTCCAGATAGCCCCCCAGGATCCCGATTTCGTGGCTGAGACAGGGTTTCCCCAGATAAACAGACTGGATCTTTTCCTGTTCCTCCACGCCCGGGAACAGGTCGTGGGCATAACTGAAATTGCCTTCCCCGAATGCGCCGAAGACTTCGGAGAGATCTGCCAGTTTTTTCATCCGTTCCGTATCGTGGGGGAAGGGGGACATGGTGATATCGCGTGTCATATCGCAATCATATTCCACCTGACGCATGGCTTCCTGGGGGTTGAACAGCATCCCCGGCGCCATTTCATGCAGGATCGTAACCAGTTTCCGCAGACGTTCGATCGCTTTTTCGCAGATGATCTTTTCGTTCCCTTCGCACAAAATCACGGCGCAGGCGTGGCGGCGGATCATACGGATGATGGCGCGGGCTTCATCGAAAGAGTAGACCGAGGGCAATTCTGTCTGGACATAGATCCCCAGTTCATCGCAGGCATCGTAGAAGGGTTCGGGCGGACACCAGGTATGGCAGCGGATGAAGTTGAATCCGGCGGACTTGAGAACACCCAGCTCACGCAGATATTTTTCCTTGTCGAAATGGGGATTGCAGGTCTCTGCAAAATAACAGTGTTCCGTCACGCCCCGGAAATAGGTCGGCTTGCCGTTGACCAGCAGATTGGATCCCTTGCCGCAGATGACACGGGGCGCCCACTGCCATGAGATGCGATCCATCGTTTTGCCGTTCTGCTGCAATTCCAGTGTGACCGCATACAATCCCGGCGTCCGGTCACTCCAGAAAGCCAGATCTGCGGGTGTGGTGAAATCCATTTTTTCGGCGTAGCAGACAAGACTTCCGGAGGCGATATTTTTGCCGTTTTTATCTGCGATCTTCCAGAGAAGATCCATGCCGTCAGCATTGACCAGTTCTGCGTGCCAGTGAGGTGTGCCGTCTTCGCTGGAGAGGAAACAATCTGCGATCCGCGCCTTTCCGGTGATCTTCAGAGACACACCGCCGCCGATTCCGGCGCGTTCGGATTGATACCCCTGTGCCGCCAGACCGCGATGTTGTCCGGGGCGTGCACCGAAAGCGATCCCGTCGTGAGTCTTGTCCACCCGGTGATATGCGCCGCCGTCATCATGCACATTGCAGACAACGATGATAAGTTCATTTTCCTGTTCCGGCAGCAGCAGACCGGTCAGATCGAAATCGGTTGCAGTGGAGTATCCGGTCACATTTCCGGCAAACGTTCCATTGCAGAAGACACTGCATCCCCACATAGCAGGACCGACGGTCAGGACGACTTGAGAATCTCTGTCAAAAGCGGGAGAAATGATCTTCCGGTAGTAACCGCTTCCGATCAGGAACGAACTTGCAGCGTGAGGTGTGAGAGAGCGCCCCATAGGGAAATGGGGTTTCCGGTAATCGGGGTTGAAACGGGCGGTCAGCCCGAAGAAATCCTCTTCATCGAACAGCTCATAATGATCATCCCAATAACCGGGCGTGACCATTTTTCCGGAGTATTGTTTTGTCTGGGGGAGATCCAGTTTTCCGGGTTCAAATTTAACAGGGGAATAGAAGAAATCCCATTCGCCGTCCAGGGAGATGCAGTATGGATTCATAGGGTAGCCTTTCTGTATTTGTTGACATGAAAAATACTATATACAGAAAGCTGGCAAAATCAAGGGAAACCATTGTGAAAAAAGGCAAAAAAAATGGAGCGGGCAAAGGGGATCGAACCCTCGACAGTCACGTTGGCAACGTGGCGCTCTACCGCTGAGCTATGCCCGCTCGAAGTTGGTCAATGCTCTTAATGTACCACGAAACGGAAAAAAATCAAGCGTGAAATTGAAAAAAGTTCAAAAAAAGTCATTTTTCCCGGTACAGTGAAACTTTTTTTTACGGAATGATGTCTTTTTTTCCAAATCCAAACAAAGGAGGGAAAGAGGATGGAAGAAAACAAAAAACTTGGTTTTGTCGCCTTGGCGGCGATTGTCGTGAGTGCCATGATCGGTGGCGGGATCTTCAGCCTGCCGCAGAATATGTCTCAATCGGCATCGGTTGGAGCAGTGATCATTGCATGGGTCATTACAGGGATCGGGATTTATTTTCTGGCAAATACATTCCGGATCCTTTCAGATGCGTGTCCGGATGCCACCACAGGGATCTATGCTTATGCCCGGATCGGATTCGGGAAATTTGCGGGGTTCCAGATGGCGTGGGCGTATTGGCTCTGCAACATTTTCGGTAATGTGGCGTATGCCGTTCTGCTGATGGATGCGCTCAATTACTTCTTCCCCGGCGTGTTTACCGGCGGGAACAATCTGTGGTCCATTATCGGTGGGTCGGCGGTGATCTGGCTGATGAACTGGGCTGTATTGCGAGGCGTGAAGCAGGCTGCGTTTCTGAACATTGCTGGCACGATCTGCAAACTGGTGCCGATCTTTCTCTTTATCCTTGTGATGCTGTTCTGCTTCCATTGGGACCATTTTACACTGGATTTCTGGGGCGAAAACACCCCGAAACTGGGCGGCATTATGACGCAGGTGAAGTCCACCATGCTGGTCACGCTGTGGGCGTTTATCGGCATTGAGGGGGCGGTGGTCATCTCCGGCAGAGCGAAGAGCCAGCGTGATGTTGGTATGGCGACCGTACTGGGATTTCTGGGCTGTCTTGCGATCTATGTGCTGCTTTCCCTGCTGCCGTTCGGGCGCATGAGTCAGGCGGAACTGGCAAATCTTTCCAATCCCTCCACGGCACCGATCCTGGCGGGGATCGTAGGGCGCTGGGGCGGTTGGATCATGAATCTGGGCGTGATCATTGCCCTGATGACCAGTTGGCTGGCGTTTACGATCATGATCGCACAGATCCCGTATGCTGCGGCGAAGGACGGCACTTTCCCGAAAGTCTTTGCCCGTGAAAACAGCCACGAAAGCCCCTCGGTCGCTCTCTGGGTGACCAGTGCCGTGATGCAGCTGACGATGATCTTTGTCTACTTTGAAAATGATGCGTGGAATACGATGCTTTCTGTAACGTCTGTTATGATCCTGCCGCCGTACTTCGCCTGTACCGCATTCCTGTGGAAGCTGTGCGCTGAGAAGAAGTATCCTGCCGGTCTGCCGGTGAAGCCTGGCTTTGCCTTCTTCTGCGGTGTTGCCGGTACATTCTATACGCTCTGGATGATCTACGCTGCGGGCGTGCAGTATCTGCTGATGGCGTTCGTTTTCCTGGCGCTGGGGATCCCGTTCTACATTCGGGCGCGCCGTGAAGCGCAGGGCGAAGTCTTTTCACCGAAAGAAAAATGTGCCGCCTGGATTATTGCGGCGATCGCTGTGCTGGCAGTGATCCTGTTTGCAACCGGTGTGGTAAAACTGTAATCATAATATGGGAGGGGAAAAATGATGAAAAACGATGAACTGGAAACAAGACAGGTTCTGATTATTGAAGATAAGACCGCTCACGCCTGTCCGGTCATGGAAAAATCCATCGGCAGGCTGATCCAGGCGCTGCTGGAACGGAATATTATGGTGATCCGGTCTGCATCAGCACAGGAGGCATTTCCGATCATTGAAAGTAATATGGACATTGATGCGTTTCTGGTCTGTGTGGACGATAGCGATGAATGCGGCGGGCTGGCGGCGCTGGAGCATATCCGGGAACGGCAGAGTATGATCCCTGTGTTTCTGCTGGGAGACCGTGCCGCAACCACACGGCGGATCTCCAGCAATCTGATGGAACTTGCCAATGAATTTGTCTGGATCTATGAAGACAGCCCGGTCTTTATCGCAGGCAGGATCCAGGCCGCCATCGAACGGAGCCGTGCAGAGCTTCTGCCGCCGCTGATGAAGGCGATCTGGAGCTACAACGAAAAAAGCCACGAATATTCCTGGGCGGCACCCGGTCATCAGGGGGGTGTCGGGTTTACAAAAAGTCCGGTCGGAAAAAAGTTTTATGACTTTTACGGGGAAAATCTGTTCCGCACGGATACCGGGATCGAGCGAGGCAGTATCGGGTCGCTGCTGGACCATGAAGGTGCATTTCACGAGAGCGAAGTTTTTGCGGCAAAGGTGTTCGGTGCGGATGAATCGTATTCTGTGGTCGTTGGTACCAGCGGGTCAAACCGGACGATCATGCAGGCGTGTCTGGGCGAGGGAGATCTGGCGTTGTGCGACCGGAACTGCCACAAATCCATCGAACAGGGGCTGATCAATACCGGTGCAGTCCCGGTCTATATGCTGCCGACCCGGAACTGTTACGGCATTATCGGGCCGATCCCCCCCAGCCGTATGAGCAGAGAAGCGATCCGGAAAGGGATCAATTCCGTCACCGTTCCGCACAACGGAAGAAAGCCCACCTATGCCGTGGTGACCAACTGTACTTACGATGGGATCTGTTACAATGCCCGCCGTGCCGAGGAACTGTTGGAACAATCGGTGGACCGGATCCATTTTGATGAAGCGTGGTACGCATACGCCCGGTTCAATCCGGTGTATGAAGATCATTATGCGATGCACGGCGATCCGGCGCAGCACAAAGGTCCGACCGTTTTTGCGACCCATTCCACTCATAAACTGCTCAATGCTCTTTCCCAGGCATCTTACATCCATGTGCGGCACGGCAGAAAGTCCATTGACTTCGACCGGTTCAATCAGGCATATATGATGCACTCCACCACATCGCCCCTCTATGCGATCTGTGCGTCTAACGATATTTCCAGCGCCATGATGAAGAACAACGGGATCTCCCTTACCCGGGAAGTGATCGCCGAAGCCGTGGATTTCCGGCAGGCTTGCGCCAGACTGCAGCGGGAAGCCGAAAAGAACGGTCGCTGGTTCTTCAAACCCTGGAATCCGGAAAAAGTACGGTGTCCACGGCAGAACAAGGTGTACGACTTTGCAGATGCTCCGCGTGATCTGCTGATTGGCGAGCAGAGCTGCTGGAAGATCCGGAAAGGGGAAAAATGGCACGGATTCAACGATCTGGAAGATGATGACTGGATCATGCTGGACCCGATCAAGGTCAGTATCCTTGCTCCGGGGATGAATGTGGATGGAGTCATCGGAGAACAGGGTGTCCCTGCCGCTCTGGTCTCATACTACCTCTATCAGGAGGGGATCGTTCCGACGAGGACGACGGATTTCCAGATCATGTTCCTGTTCTCAATGGGGATCACAAAAGGAAAGTGGGGCACGTTGCTTAATACCCTGCTCAATTTCCGCCGCGCATACGAAAAAAATGTGCCGGTGTCCGAAATTCTGCCCGGACTCGCCGCGTTGGCGCCGAAGCGGTACGGAAAATGCGGTCTCCATGATCTCGCCGATACTATGTTCGCATACCTGAAGGAAAATACGCCGGATGAACAGCTGAACAAAGCTTTTGAACGGCTGCCGGAAATGGTCCTGACACCCCGTCAGGCATACGCCCGGATCGTCAGTGGCGATGTGGAGTTCGTACCGAGCGACAGCCTGGCAAACCGGGTCAGCGCCACCAGCGTGATCCCGTATCCGCCGGGGATCCCTATGATGATGTCCGGCGAAAACTTCGGTGCGGCAGACAGCCCTATGATCCGCTATCTGCACGCCTTGGAGAAGTGGGATAAGGAATTTCCCGGATTTGAACACGTTACCGAAGGAGCCAAGTCGATTGATGGGAAATACTGCGTCATGTGCGTGAAGTGACTGAGTAAACCTGCCGATGCACAGGGCGCAGGGCGCGGCTGCTGCCGGCTCGCAGGGACCGCTGGACGCAGCGGTCCGCAGCCGGCGGTCCCCCTCTGCCAGGGGGGACCCGCGTCTCACGGCTTTGCCGTGATGCGCGCAGCCGCGCCCCGCCCCATCGCCGGTCACGGGTGGCGTGCGATGAACTTCTGCACTTCCTCCCGGTCGTCGAAATGGTGCTTGACGCCCATGATGTCCTGATAGTCCTCGTGACCTTTTCCGGCGATGAGGACCATATCATCTTTTTCAGTCATTGCCAGTGCTTTTTCGATTGCCTTTGCCCGGTCCGGCTCAACCTCACAGGATGCGTCATCTACGATGCCGGGGAGAATATCTGCAATGATCTGAAGGGGATCTTCGGTGCGGGGATTATCGCTTGTCACGATGGTGTGATTGCTGTTTTTCGTGGCGGCTTTGCCCATACGCGGGCGCTTGGTCCGATCCCGGTCGCCGCCGCAGCCGAAGACGGTGATGAGCCGTCCGTTTTCCGTTTTCAGGGCGTTCAATGCGGCGGTGACCCGCAGAATGGCATCGTCTGTATGGGCATAATCCACAAAGACGTGAGCGCCGTTTGGCAGTTGGAAACTTTCCAGTCTTCCGGGTGCGGGTGGAGCCGTTTCTGCGGCGCGGATCAAATCTTCTACAGCCAGCCCAACGGATCGTGCAGCGAGGAGGGCGCAAACGAGATTGCAGACATTATGCAGTCCGGTCAGACGGATCTTCAAGCCGTATGTGCTGCCGTCCAGCATCATATCGAAAGTTGTTCCAGTGGCAGACATAACCACATTGCTGACAAAGCAATCCGCCGTTTTTTCTCTGAAGGAGATCGAGACCCGTTTACTGTCGTGCAGTTCATCGTACAGCCGTTTTCCGTATTCGTCATCCACATTGATGATGGCGGTCTGGTCCGGTGCGGCGAAATCGGTAAAGAGCTTTTTCTTCGCCTGATAATAGGCTTCCATAGTGCCGTGATAGTCCAGATGATCGCCGGTCAGATTGGTAAAGATGGCGCAGGCATATTTTGCGTTGCCGCTGCGGCTTTGCGCCAGACCGTGACTGGAACATTCCATTGCCACAAATTCCGCTCCGTTCTGCTGTTGCTGTTTGAACAGTTCCTGCAGCGCGGCGGCGTCCGGCATGGTGTTGACCGCAGGTGTCCGGGTGCCGTTGCAGACATCATTGAAGACGGTGGTCAGCAGTCCGCATTTTCTGCCGCACGAGGTCAGAAAATGGTGAGTCAGGATGGCGGTGCTGGTCTTTCCGTTTGTTCCCGTAACAGCAAGAAGTCCAAGATGTTCTGACGGTCTTCCCTGTGCTTCGGCACAAAGGATGCCCCATGCAAGATAGGAGTCATTGACCCGGATCATTGCAACGCCATCCGGCGTTGTCCCCTGCCAGTCCCTGCTGATCACAAGGGCGGCGGCTCCGGCATCGACAGCCTGTTTCAGATATTCGTGTCCATCAAATTTTGCCCCTTTGATGGCGCAGAACAACGCGCCCGGAACGACTTTTGCCGTGTTGTTTGTAACGGTTGTGATCGCCGGATCATCGTGGCTGGAAATTTCGCAGATGATCCCGCTCAATGCCCGGATCAGGTCTGCCAGCTTCATCCTTCCGGCTCCAGTTTTTCCATGCCGGTGCTGCGGGATGCCTTGAGAAATACCAGATCCCCCGGCTGGATGTGCTTGTAAAAATCATCTTTTCCATCGGCGGACTTGAGATAACTTTCCACCGGCTCCATGCCGAGTGCATCCGCCATTGCCAGCATTTCTTCGCCAACGGTAAACAGGCGTGCTTTCGGGAAAAGTTCCAGAACTTTGAGCAGAACCCGACGGTGTCCGGTGGCTTTCCCTTTACCCAGTTCGCCCATATCGCCCAGCGCCAGCACCAGTTTTTCCGGATCGGCAAATTCGGCAAGCCATTGAAGGGTGGCACACATACTGTCCGGGTTGGCATTGTAGGCATCGTTGATCCAGGTTGCGCCGTTCCGTTCAGTGATCCGCATCCGCATTCCGGGCAGAGTGGTCTTTGCGATCCCTGCAGCGATGGTATCGAAGGGGATGCCCAGACTGTCTGCCAGTGCGGCTGCTCCGGCAGCGTTGCAAGCCTGATGCGCACCGGGGATGCCCCACTGGATCGTGGCGGTCTCGCCGGTGGAGCGCTTGGTCAGACGGAACGAGCTGCCCCGCAGATTTCCGCCCAGATATTCTGCCATAAAGTCGCAATCTCTCCCTGTACCGAAAGTGATGATCTCACTCATACCGGCAGCCGCCCTGCGCATGATCTCTTCGCCCGCTGCCCCGGAGGGGATCACGGCGCGTTTCATACCGTCCGTGAAGATGTGGGATTTTTCCTGCGCCACGCCTTCCAGCGAGCCGAGAAATTCCAGATGACAGTTGCCGATGGAGACGATCATGGCGCTTTCCGGTTCCGCACAGCGGCGCAAAGGTTCGATCTCTCCGTGATGGTTCGTCCCCATCTCGATGATGGCGGCTTTATGATTTTTGTTCAGTTTCAACAGGTTGCGCGGGACACCGATCTGATTGTTTGTGTTGCCTTCTGTTGCCAGTACCTGATCTTTGCCGTATGCTTCTTCCAGAATGGCACGGACCGTTTCTTTGGTACTGGTCTTTCCGCAGGAGCCGGTAAGCACCAGCAGCTTCAGGTCGGGAAAACGGTTCCGGTGCAGTCGTGCCAGCGCCTGATAGGCGAGGACTGTATCTGCCACCAGCACCGCCCGTGCGCCCTCCGGCAGGAGATGCTGCTTCACGGCTTCGATACAAAGGAGTTTCGCGCCGTTTTCAAGGGCTTTCGGGAGAAAATTGTGTGCGTCAAAGGACTCACCGGTGAATGCGATAAAGAGGGAATCCTCCGCCTGTTCGCGGGTGTCCGTAGAGATGGCGCAGACTGTTTCTGTGCCATCGAAACTGCCGATCCATTCGGCACCGGGCAGGGCGGAACGGATCTCCTCAAAGGTGAAAGCAACTTGATCCACCGTTTAGCCCTCCGGTCAGCGTTGTCAACCGAGGTTTTCAGCGGCGAATGCCACAGCGTTCTCGAAAATGATTCTCCCTTCGCCCCATTCGGGCAGCTTCCCTTCCAGCTTCTGAGTCTGCCAATCCGGCGCATTGAAGGGGGAGAGGAATGCTTCGGGATGGGGCATGAGACCGAAGATACGACCGGTTTCATCGCAGATCCCGGCGATGTCATTCAGGGAGCCGTTGGGATTTTCGGGGAAGCCGTTGGGAGCGGAGCCATCTGCAGAGCAGTAGCGGACCGCCACGAGATTTTTTGCTTCGATTTCAGCCAGGACTGCTTCATCAGCCACGAATTTTCCTTCGCCGTGGCGGATAGGCAGGCGCACGGTTTCGATGCCCTTTGTAAAGACGCAGGGAGAAGCGGCATTGGCTTTGAGGGTGATCCAGTCATCCCGGAACACGCCGCAATCGTTGTTGGTCAGGGCAGCCTGCTGTTCCAGATACTTGCCGTTGAGAGCGGGAGCCAGTCCGAGACGGGTCAGAGTCTGGAAGCCGTTGCAGATTCCGATGACCAGTTTTCCGGCGGCAACAAATTCTTTCAGTTCTTCTGCCAGACGGAACTTGATCCGGTTGGCAAAAACCGTGCCGGAACCCAGATGGTCGCCAAAGGAAAAACCGCCGATGAAAGCGAGAATGTGGTATTCACTGAGTTTGTGGCTGCCGTTCAGCAGATCGTTCAGATGCACCTGTTCAGCCGTTGCGCCGCAGGAGGCAAAAGCCGCAGCCGTTTCTTTTTCGCAGTTCAGACCCACGCCGGTGATCACCAGCACTTTGACTTGGGAACGTTCCATCATATTTTTCTCCGGATTTACTGTGTTTCGTTAGACTATCTATATTCATAGATAAGATACACCCGGAATTCCCTTTTTTCAAATGCAGAGCGGGATTTTTTAGCTGTATTTTTCCCGTCAGGACAGTTTTTTCCGTTTTTCCGTACCCACACCCGTTCTGCACCCTTGTTTTTTTCGGCGGAACTGCTATTTTATGGAAGTACACAAATACGCAGAAAACAAAGGACTTTTTTATGCTTTACAACAAGGAAAAAACACAGGAGATCTCTTTCCCGCTGGGCGGGATCGGTGCCGGAAGTATCGGACTCACCGGGAACGGCAGACTGGGCGACTGGGAGATCTTCAATCAGGCGAATAAAAACTCCATTCTCGGCAGAACTCATTTCTGTATCAGCACCGGAGGAAAGTACCGTCTGCTTCAGGGAGACTGCTTCGAGCCGTACACCGGGAAGTACCGGCAGGGATCTGCCAACTCTTACTGGGGCTTCGGCTGGGGACCGGAATCCGACCTGCTGGCGGGGCTGCCACACTTCCGGAATCACGCTTTCAACGGCACTTTTCCCGTGGCGGAAGTGACTTTTTCCGGCGAAGAACAGGAGTTCCCCATCGCTGCAAAACTGACCGCGTGGAGTCCGTTCATTCCGGGGATGGACCGGGAATCTTCGCTGCCCTGCGCCGTGCTGGAGTATACCTTTGAAAATATCAGCAGCGCAACCGTGGAGGCAACGGCGGTCGGCGTGATCCAGAACCCGTGGAAAGAGGAAGGGCATACGGATACGATCAGCTGCAGCGGCACCCGCCTGACCATGTCCGACGGCAAGGAAAATCAGCTTGTCCTGACCCTGCTGGAAGATCCTGCCAATGTTTCCGGTCAGGCATACTGGTATCGCGGCGGCTGGTCCGATGCTCTGGAAATGTATCTCAACGAGCTGACCAGCGGCAAGCCGTTCCCGCCCCGGACATACGGTGTGGATGAACAGCGCACTACCTGGAGCTGGGATAACGACCACGGCGATCTGGCAGCACATTTTTCGCTGAAACCCGGCGAAAAACGGGTGGTGAAGTTCCTGATCACGTGGAGCATCCCGGAACGGACCGTAACATGGAGCGACTGGGCGCTGGAAGAGGCGGACCGGCAGGGCGTTTCCCGCACCTGGCGCAATTATTATGCAACCCAGTGGAAAGATGCCAACGAATCTGCAGACGAACTGGCTGCCCGTTTCGATGAACTGCGCAGCAAGACCATGCAGTTCCGGGATCTGCTCCACAATTCCAGCCTCGATCCCGCCATCATCGACGGCGCATCCTCCTGTCTTTCCACCCTGAAAAGCCCCACCTGTCTCCGTTTGGAAGATGGTACGTTTTACGGCTGGGAAGGTACCGGTTCCCACTGGGGCAGCTGCGAAGGATCCTGTATCCATGTCTGGAACTACGCACAGGCGGCGGCGTTCCTGTTCCCCGCGCTGGAACGGTCCATGCAGGAATCCCACCTGAAGTACAGCGTGGACAGCAACGATGCCGTCCATTTCCGGATCCAGCTTCCCCCTGGACTCAAGGCGCAGACCGACTGGTTCCGGTCTTGCGCAGATGGTCAGTTCGGGATCATTATGAAGTGTTACCGGGATTGGAAGATCAGCGGCGACAACGGTTGGCTCAAGACCTGGTATCCCACCTTGAAACGGTTGTTGCAATACGCCTGGAGCGCAACCAATACCGATCAGTGGGACCCGGAAAAGACCGGTCTTCTCGGCGGGCGTCAGCATCATACGCTGGATATGGAACTCTTCAGCCCCAACTCCTGGCTGGAAGGGTTTTATCTGGGGGCGCTGGCTGCTATGATAAAAATGGCAGAAGCTATGGAAGATGAAGCGTTTATGTGCGAATGTGCCGAAGTTCTGAAGAAGGGACAGACTGCAAGTGATGCACTGTTCAACGGGGAATATTATCAGCAGATCATCGACCTGAACGATAAATCTCTCATCGACAAGTGGGAAGATACCGCCCACTACTGGAACGATGAGGCAAAAGAGATCAAGTATCAGATCGGCGACGGGCTGGAGATCGATGCCTGCCTCGGTGAATTTTTTGCCCGGTTCTTCGGGATCGGTCCTGTGTTGGATGAAGCAAAGACCGAAAGCACCCTCAACGCCATCTATAAGTACAACTTCCGTTGTGCCAGAGACTACGCCAACCCGTGGCGGATCTATGCGGTCAATGACGAAAAAGGCGTTTGCATCTGCACGTGGGAAAACGGGAAACGGAAACCCGCAATCCCCATCCCGTACAATACCGAGATGATGAACGGGTTTGAATGGGCGTTCGCCACCCACCTGATGCTGCTCGGCAGAGAAGATCAGGCAACAGAAGTTGCACGCGCCATCCGGGAACGGTACGACGGCAAAAAACGCAATCCGTGGAATGAATTTGAGTGTGGCAACAACTACGCCCGCAGTATGGCGGCGTTCGGTATGATCCCCGCCGCCCTCGGCTTCCAGTACGATCTGACCGCCGGAATGATCGGGTTTGATCCCACCGTGAAGAACTTGAAGAACTGTCTGTGGAGCCTCGGTACCGTCTGGGGCGAATACCGGAAGCGTGAGAACGGCAGCACGGAAATCCGGATCGCTGACGGGTCAATCGCATTGAAGAAGCTGGCAGTGAAAGAACCCGTACACAGCGTCAAGCTCAACGGAAATACAATCGACTGCACCGCGTGCGCCGATGGCATTATACTGGATGTGACACTTCAGGCAGATGATGTGCTGACCTTGAACTGATCGAGGACGATCAGACAGCCATCAGCATCCGGACAGGGCGCGGCACCGGAGCCGGCAGCGTGGCAGAGCCACGCCGCCGGCTCTGCGCTTTTCCGGCGGCACGGCGGCTTTTGCCGCCCCGACCGCCGGAAAAGTGTACGCCCGTGAAGCTGTAGCGCAGCTTCACGGGCGTGGTGCCGCGCCCTGTTCCGGTGCTGATGGCGTATGTTTTTTTCTGTTTTCAGCTTGCATTTCGCCTTTCAGCGATTATGTTTTGTCTGTGATCAGAAAACAGTTGTTTACAGAAAGGAGATCCTATGGATCTTAATGCGCTTGTTTCTTCGAGGGAGCCGCGGATCGTGGCGTTGGAGATCGGCAAAGACGGTGCCGCCCACCTGTTCCGTCGCACGGCGGCAGATGTTGTCGAATCCTTCACGCTGCCGTTCCGTCCGTACATTCTGTTGTGTGATGCGGTCCTGCTCAATGGCTTTCCCGGACATTTTGAGATCGAGCTGCTGTCCGGCAACCGAGACTTCCGGGCGGTCGCAACCTTCGATTCACCGAAGGACTATGATGATGCGAAAAAGTTTCTCCGTTCCTGTACCGGTTTTACTGCGGGTTCGCCCAATGCGCCATACATCGCCACATCGGATCTTGTTCAGCAGGCGCTGATCCGGTCACAGATCCGGCTTTTTGCCGGGATGCGTTATGATGAAGTCCGCCGGATGCAGATCGATATTGAGACGCTTTGTGAGCCGGGCTATGATTTTTCCAATGCTGTCCGCCCCGGCGATGCCATCTGTATCATCGGGATGTCGGACAACACCGGCTGGGAGTGTGCGCTCTCCATTCAGAATATGACGGAACAGGAGATGCTGGCTGAATTTGTGCGGATCGTGCAGGAACGGGATCCGGACATCATCGAAGGGCATAATCTTTTCCGTTTTGATCTGCCGTACATCGAAGTCCGGGCGAAACGCTGGAAAGTCAAGCTCGCTCTCGGGCGTGACGGCTCTGCTCCGGCAAAACGCTCTTCCCGCTTCAATATTGCGGAACGGACGGTCAATTACACCCGCTATGACATCTTCGGCAGGCACATTGCCGATACCTACCATCTCGCCCTGTTCTACGATGCCATCCGGCGGGATCTGGATGGATACGGTCTCAAGACCATTGCAAAACATTTCGGCGTTGCTGCAGAGGACCGGACCTATCTCAATCTGGATGAAGACGGCGTTACGATGAATGACCAGTGGGCGGCAGATCCCGCCCGGTGTATGGCGTATTGTCTGGACGATGTCCGGGAGACCCGTGCCATTGCAGAGATCCTTGCACCTGCATCGTTCTATCAGACACAGATCATTCCGCTATCCTATCAGAACTGCATCATCCGGGGCAATGCCACACGCATCGACTCCGTTTTTCTGGCTGAGTATCTGAACGAACACCATTCCGTGCCGTCCCCGGAGCCTGCAAGACCGTTTTCCGGAGCGCTGACCCGGTCCTTCGGCGAAGGCGTGTATAAAGATGTGATGCACTGCGACGTGCGGTCTCTTTATCCCTCCATTCTTCTCGCCGGAAAACGGGGACCGTCAAGAGACGATCTGGGCGTGTTCCTCCGGTATCTGGATACCCTCCGTACCTTCCGGCTGAAGATGAAGGATGCCGCAAAAGCCGCAACGGATAAGGCGGAAAAAGATTATGCAGACAGTATGCAGGCAACGTTTAAGATCCTGATCAACTCCTTTTACGGCTACCTCGGCTTTGCACAGGGTTTTCTGAACGATTACAATCTGGCAGAAGCCGTCACAACCAGAGGCAGGGAGATCCTGACCCTGATGCTGGACTTTCTGACGGAAAATGGCGCCAATCCCGTGGAAATGGATACGGATGGTATCTACTTCCAGACAAACGGAGACCGGGCTGACTTGAGTCGGAAACTGGCAGAACGTCTGCCGGAAGGAATCAGTGTGGACTTCGATGCCGAATACAAAGCCATGTTCGCATACAAAAGCAAAAACTACGCCCTTCTGCATCCGGACGGCAGCGTGACCCTTGCCGGTGCCGCCCTGAAGTCCAGAGGTCTCGAACCGTTCCAGCGGGATTATATCCGCAATACGATCCATGCCCTGCTGGCAGATGATGCGGAAGAATACCGTAAGATGGATCAGGCGTGCGAACAGGCCCTGCGGGAACATTCCTATCCCCTCGCCATGCTTGCAAAAAGTGAGACCCTTTCCGATTCTCTGGATACATATACCCGGAAAATGGCATCCGGCAGCGGCAGACGCAGCGCCGCATACGAACTGGCTGTCAAGTCCGGGAAAGAGTACCGGGCAGGCGATCAGGTCACTTTCTACATCACCGGCAGTAAGAAGAACGTTGCCGTGGTGGATGCCGCAAAACTCCTCAGCGATGGCGACAACAACGTGCGGGATGAAAATGTGCCGTACTATCTCGCAAAACTGGACGAACTCCGCAAAAAGTTTGAGCCGTTCACCGCAAAGTGGACAAAAACAGATCCTGATCAGATGGAACTCTTCTGAACGCACAACAGGCGCGGCAGGGCAGCCGGAGGCTGCCGGCAGACACACACAGAAAAAAAGCGGCGGTCGAAATTTTTTTCGACCGTCGCGCTCTTTTTTTTCTGCGTGCGTATGCGCCCGCCGGTGGCGGGCTGCTGCCGCGCCCTGCTGTGCAGAGTGTTTACGCCAGTTCGATCATACTGTGGCAGGTGAACTGCGGTACCGTGAAGGAGATGGAGCCATCCGCCTCTGTGGTGAAGTCGATCGCATCACCGGCGGGGACCAGTTTCACGCTGTTGACTGCCTTCGGCACGCGGACCTTGACGGACACGGGGCCGATGGGGTTCAGTTCATCGATCACTTCCATTTTTGCGTAGCCGTAGCTCTTGCCGTTTGCCCGGTTGAAGGTACCGCCGCGCAGGATGGTGTTGGCGTAGAGCAGGTGCAGCACGTAGCGGTTTTCGGCTTCCTGTTCCATCAGGGTCACGCGACCCTGGGAGGGCAGATCGGTTTCCACGGGGATGATATCACCCAGGAACTTGCGGATGGCTTTGACCACAAATTCTTTCAGGATCACGGTACCGCAGCCGCGGTAGATGCTGAAGACCGGGTGTGCGAAATAGAGCACATTTTCATTCATAGCGCCCGCATCGAAGCCGCTGCCTTCCGGTTTGTACGGCGTGTGCTGATGGCTGGAGAAGTGGTCGAAACGGCGCTGGAAATAAGGTTCGTAGATCTCGCCCAGACTTTCTGCGCCGTCCTTTGCCTTGATCCGGCGGCTGATTTCATACATCACGAACGGTGTTTCGATCTTGCGCGGGACAAAGTCGGCTGCCGCCTTGATGTAGTCCGGTTCAAACTTGCCATCGACTCCGCTGTCGGTGAAGGGCAGGAGGGCATCATCCAGCTGGAACGCTTTGTGGTCCACATCCATACCGCTTTTGCCGGAGAGGATGAGTTTGCCGCCTGCCTTGACGAAGGCTTCCAGTTTGGCTTTGACGGCATCATCCAGCAGCACATCGTCCGCCAGGATCAACGCCTTATACTTGCTCCAATCCATTTCGGTATCCACCACATCGAAGGGGATATGGGCTTCGAGGAGGATACGGGAAGCGCCGGTATCGCCGGGCAGTTCCCGTTCGGTCGTATGACTGTACGGCGTGATTTCGCTGAGGATCGCCACGGTGGCGCAGGATTTTACGTTATCGCACCAGGCTTCCTTCTCCCGGACTTCCCGGTAAGCCTGCCCGATGATCTCGTAAGTACCTTCATCCAGTTTTGCGCCGGGGTGGAGCTGGTCGCCGATGCTGCACTTGGAGCCGTTGGCGATCATAGCGGCACATTCGTAACGCAGCGCTTCCGGTGCTTTGAAACCGCCGAATTCGCCCCACGTTGTATGGAACTTCCCGGTCATACCGAGAAATTCTTTGCCCAGATTCCGCACATACGCTGCGGAGAACGGATAATGGTCATATCCCCAACCGCCGGTGGGCAGGGATTCCAGTTCCAGATGGGAGAAGTAGGGCATGATTTCGCCGCTGCCCACGGATACGTGACCGGAGTTGTGGAAGATGGGCATATCCGGGCGGTTGATCCGGGCGGCTTCCGTGGTCTTCTTGTAGTAGTTCATCAGAACCTGTTTGGCGAATGCGATACGGTCTGCTTCATTTGCGGCATCCAGACCTGCTTTTTCCATGCCTTCCAGACAGTACCGGCAGCAGCACTGACCCTGACCGATGATGTCCAGGAAGATCCCGTCTGCATCCGGATATTTCGTAACGACTTCCCGGATCTGTGCGCAGAGAATGTCCAGCCACGGCGTATTGAAGCAGAGCTTCTTGTAATACGGGCGCAGGGGTAGATAAAATGCGCCGTCGGGCGGGCAGATGATCCAGTCCGGATGTTTCTGCACGATCCATTCGCTGAACCCGGCAGAAATGTAGACCGGAGCATTGACGCCGATCTCGTGGCAGGCATCCAGCTGGGCACGGAGCAGGTCGAACTTCAGACCGGGGTGCTTTTCGCCTACTTCTGTTTCGTAGTACGCTCTGCCGTGATGGCAGGTGCCGAAGATCGTAATGGAATCGACAGCTGCTTTTTTCAGCGTTTCCTGCCACTGTTTTTTGTCAAACGCTTCACCGATCCCGGTGAGTTTTTCCGATGTGTGAAAATCAAGGTGTACCTGACGGAATCTCATAGTCGCCTCTTCTCTGATTGTTATGTGTTCTGT
Organism: Lentisphaerota bacterium; assembly: GCA_015061915.1. Lineage (GTDB taxonomy): Bacteria > Verrucomicrobiota > Lentisphaeria > Victivallales > UBA1829 > SIG77. The sequence continues at coordinate 25,881 of SUVR01000011.1, forward strand.
TTGTGGATTTTTCAATACTATATATGCCGCAACGGAGCTTTGCAAGTAAAAAACTTATGAACTTTTTACCACTCTTTATGTGGAAAATCACAGGGCCCCGTCCGGCACCACGCCTTCCTCCAGAGCAGGGTAGCAGCGCAATTTGTTTACCAGACGCAGCTGCCGCATAAAAATACATTCCTGCTGATGGTCAAAGGGACAGGTCCCATCCACCCGGATCTCTCCGCAGGGACCGTTCGCCCGGTGGATCGGGCAGGTTTCCGGACAGATATAAAATGTCTGTGGCAGCCGGCACCGGTTGCAGTTTTTACACCCGAAAAGCAGTTTTTTGGTGAGGCGTTTTTCCGAAGCCGGTAATTCATCCGCATGACCGCACAGCACTTTGCCCAGCCGGTAGAGGAACAGTTCCTTTCCGGAGCAGGAATCAAAATCCGCCTCCGCAAAGGGAAGCGTGTCCGGGGGCAGGGCAGAGGAAAGCAAATTTTCAAAGAGATAAAACCGGTGGGGATAAGGAGCCATGTCCAACCGCTCATAATACTGCCGGAACGCACTGCACCAGGCATTGAAATCCTTGAATTCCAAAAGGGCTTCGTCAATCTTGTCCAACAGCATTTCCAGTTTTTCGGGCGAGTCCGCACCGGCGAGCTGGATCCCGCTGTATCCGAGGAGCCGTACTCCTGCGGCATAGAGCTGCAGCTGACGGATTTGTGCCGCTTCAAACTGGGGACGGGTATATTGCAGTTCGCGCCGTAGAATGTGTGCAAGATCCGGCGAGATCTGAACCCCCGGAACAGTCCCTTCGCACAACTCTCTGGCTTTGTCCTGCGAAAGAAAAAGCAGTCGTGCGATGGTCGGAATATGACAGGACCGCTGGTAAAGTTCCCAGCGCAGTTCCTGCAGTTTCAGAATGTCCCAACCGAACTGTGTCACGGCAAACGATGCTCCGGCATTGAGTTTGCGGATCAGTTTGAAATATTGCGTGCAGAGTGCTTCCGCAGTGTATTTGTACGGATTGACTGCCGCGCCTGTCAGAATGGTGTTGCCGAATTCTTCACGCAAGTTTGCCAGCGTGCAAAGACTTTCCGTAAACGGACGCTCCGAACTTTTCCGCGCATCCTCACCGGGCAGTGCCTTTCCGGAAACACAACAGAAATTTTTGAAGCCTTCCCCGGTGGCAAGCCGCGCCATTTCAAAAAGCTGTTTCGACGAATGATCCCTGCCGCTGAGGTAAAGCAGGTGTCTGTCCCGGTCCGTTTTACAGATCCGGGAGGCAAAAAGAACAGGGTCGATGCTTGTCAGATTTTCCGTTGTGATTGCCAGAGAAGTGGGCGTTTTTCTGCCGAGAACAAGATATTCATAGTCCGTATAACGCCCGCTGATCTCATCCGCAGAGATTTCACTTTCCGGCAGAGGGATTTCTGCCAGGATCTGGAATTCTCCGGTTTCCAGACGGGAACGGAAAAGATTTCCTTCCGTTCCGTTGAAATTCATTTCAAGCTGTATACAATTCCTGCTCATTATCACCTTGCGTTTCTGATGAGAGAAAGATACAGCACCACAATCGTTTTTTCAAGTCAAAAGCAGAAAAAATAAATAAAAAAAGCACTGCCATTTCTGACAGTGCTCCGGTGTTGTTATCCGGCTGCGTTATTTCTTCCGCGGTTCGAAGGGAATGTCTGCATTGAGCAGGTTCAATTCCGTCAGCCCCAGACTGTTGCACAAGTCCAGGATCTTGATCAGCTTTTTGTGGTCAGCATAGGGACCGCAGTTCAGTACGATCGTTGTATCTTTGCTGTTATCTGCCACGATTTTCAGGTATCCCTGAAGCTGAGCGAATTCCATCGGCTGACCGGCACCTTCTTTTGCTGCGTTGACCGCATAGTATGTTTCGTTATCGTTGTCTTTTGCGTTTTCAAAGACATCGATACGGAGCATGGGAGGCGGTTCTTCGTTGTTGGACGCAGACTGTGGAGCAGGCAGGTTCAACTGAAGATGCACATCTTCCACCACTTCTTTCTGCGTGAAGATAAAGTAGATCAGCAGGAGGAACACAACGTCGATCATGGATGAGAGCGGAACCGATGCCGCAACACCATTCTCAAGTTTGATTTTTTTTCTTGCCATTTGTTACCTCACTTGCTTGTTACTTTTTCAGCGTCAAGCTTGACTTTATAGAGACCGGTGGAAGTGATGGCATCCATTACTTCCTTGATGTATCCGTGCTGGGCACGGTGGTCACCGCGGATGACAATGGGGAAATCCTGCCCGAACTCGATTTTCATCCGTTCCAGTTCGCTCTGAATTGCTTTTTTGTCAACCAGGTGCATCCCCATCCAGATCTCCCCGTCATCACGAACGTTGATGGTGAGCGTGCGGGGGTCTTTCTTGGTGATCGGCTTTTCCTTCCCCAGCGGGGCACGGGCAAGCACGACCTTTTCGTCTTCGATCTCTTTATCAATGGAAGCGGTAACAACGAAGAAGATGATCAGCAGAAAGACGACGTCGATCATAGAAGAAATCGGCACTTCTGCCAACTCGTCCATCTGTGGTTTTTTAGAGCCTTTAGCCATTCTTCATTTTCCTTGTGTTAAGGGAGTTACCGTGATCAGCCTTCGACTTCTTCCGTATATTCTTCTTCCGTATATTCTTCACCGCCATCGGCAGCAACTTCAGCACCGCGGAGAGGCTTGATCATATCATAGGTAAGTGCTTCCATAGCAAGAATGATTTTGGAAGCCGTGTTCTTCACAAAGGTGTATCCGAGGATAGCGGGCACTGCAATGAACAGACCGACAGCCGTGGTGTAAAGAGCACCGGAAATGGACATAGCCAGCTGCTGAGCCTTGGCAGAACCGGAAGCGGTAGCCAAACCACCGAACGCAGCCACCATACCGGTAACCGTACCCATAAGACCGAACATCGGGGCGAGCTGACCGCAAAGGTTCAGGTAGTTGACGCGCTGCATCAGTTTTTCAGATTCGATACCGGCTGCAGAGGAGACGGAGTCCAGAATGACGTCGTAACCTTCGGTGATGTTGTTGAACCCAGCCATAAGAATGTTGGAGAGGGGGCAGGGAGTGCTTTCACAAGCTTCGATGGCAGCACCCAGGTCGCCGGCATCAATGGCATCTTTTACCGCATTGACCAGTTCCGGGGGCATGATTTTTGAGCCGCGGATGGAGAGAATCGCGTCCACGATCAAGGCGATCGTTGCCAGAGAGGTGAGGAAGATCATCGACCACACCGTCAAGTCCATGGCGTTACCGCCGAAGACAATGTCAAAAAATCCCGGAGTTGCGGGAGCCGCGCCTTCTTCCTGACCGAAGACTGCCGCCTGCATGACAAAGCCGAAAACCGTTGTGAGGCCGATCGCAAGTTTGCTTGCAAGTTTCATTTACGTGTTCCTTTACGTTTGTTTTTTATATGATTTGTTGTCTTGTTTTACTGTAATGTAGCACACTTTTGCATTATTGCAAACGCTTTGTGAAAGCATTGTCCGGATATTCTGTCCGGAGGATTTTTGCAAACTCACCGGCACGGGCGTCTTTGAGTTCCTTCAGGATTTCCCAGGAGGTATAAAGCGCTTCCGGTCTGGTGACCGCATCCTTGAAGAGAAGGGCAGCGCCGAAATAGGCATAAGCCGCCTTCATAAGCAGTTCTTTCTGCTTGTCTTCGTCAGCCGCTTCTTTGGACTGCATCCGGTAGATCTTGCCGCAAAGCAGATAAGCCGCACCGGCGAGGGTGTCATCTTTCAGTTTGCTCTGTTCTTTGGCATATTCCAAAGCGGCAGCGTACTTGCCGGCATCCATGTAGACATCGCCCAGCATAATGGCGGCTTCTTTGTTGTACTTCTGATCGTTGGGGTTTGCGAATTCTTCTTTCCGCATGGAATTGAGGATCTTGATGCAGGAATCATACTGCTTCGCCTGTTTCAGCGCCTTTGCAGCTTCAAAACGGCAATAGGGATCCCAACCGAAAAGTTTGAATTCCGTGGCAGCAGCCAGATAGGTTTCTGCAGCTTTTTCAAAATCACCCGCCTGTGCGAGGGTGTCGGCAGCAGCAACGCTTTCCGGTTTGGGGATCCAGACATAGACCGCCTGGTTGATCTGCACATCCCCGGCACCGCCCTTGAGGTAGGTGACCTTGAAGGTCTTTTCGTTTTTCAGTTCGATCTTTTTGTATTCGGTGGGCTTTTTATCGCCCTTTTTCAGGATGTACGGGTTTTCCGCACTCAATCCCATCGGCAGAGCCAGCAGGGATGCGATTGTCAGAAACAGAAGTTTTTTCATGATTGACCTCGTCTGTTGCTTTCTATATTATATGTTATTATGTTCTTTTCCGTGATCACTGAGCAAGTCTTTTGGCTTCGCCGATGAACTTGCCTTCGGGATAATAGTCCATATATTTCTTTGCCATTCTCTGCGTGTTGGCTGTATCGCCGAGAAGACTTGCCGTTTTGGCACTCATGAAGACAGCTTCTTCCAGGGCTTCCGCACCTTCTTTGATCGCCTGAGCTTCCAGTTTTGCTTTTGCGGAGGCGGATTCATCCAGTTTCGGAGCTGCCGTTTCCTGAGAGGGCTTTGCATAGTTGAGCGCCGCAACGATCATATATGCCGCATGGGCTTTCCGGATCAGATCCTTGTCGGTTCCCAGAGACTGTTCAAAGTAGATATTACCCAGTTTGTCCTGCGCTTTGTAATAGAACCCGATCACCGTGGGTCCCTTGCTGCTGCCGCTGTTTGCACGGCGGCTGACGGCAATCAGGTCCTTGCTTGCGCTGTCATAATCTTTCAGACGACGGCGGAGCTCAGCACGGTTGAACAGGATTTCGTAGTAGTCCGGATTGTCACTCTTATGACGCATGGAGTCCGGGATCAGGTAGAGATAGGCTTCCAGCGCTTCCTTGAGATAGGTTTCCGCTTTTGCCGGATCGCTGGTCTGCAGGAAGTTCGCAATGATGATATTGGCATCTGCCTTGCTCTTGTTGAGCATATTCCGCATATTATCCACAAACTTTTTCAGCTTTTCCGGATCTTCCCGGAACATCTTTGCCGTAGCGGGTGCGACCCAGTCTTCCGGCTTGATGTCTTTTTTCAGGAGAGCCAGCAGTTTTTCGGTGGCTCTCTGGGAAATATCAGCAGCATTGGGTCTCTGAGCCGGATCAGAACATTCCAGCATCAAAGAGGAGATTTCCCGGTATTTTCCGACGGTCAGGGTCTTTTCCAGTTCCGGTTTGCTCATGATCTCATAGAATTTTGCAATGGACTGAGCAAGTTTTCCGCTCTTGTAAAGACTCTTGGCGAGATAGTACTGCACGTCTTTGCCTTCGGGTCTGTCGGAATACTCTCTTGCGAGCTGGTCGAAGACTTCCTGCGCTTCTTTATCCTTACCGGCTTCGAGGTAGAGCATACCAGCTTTCATCAGGTAGCCCGGGACAAAAGATTTATACTTTTTCGTGGTGTCATTTGCTTCTTTTGCCAGTTCAGATGCACTGTACTTTTCAGATGCGGCGAGGAATTCTTTGATGGCAATTTCTGCATCGCCGGCATCTTCACAGAGCCAGGGCATGATGGTGTCTGCACGATAAAGCTCAGTGGCAATTTTGTTATTGGCAACAGACTGGATCTGTCTGCTGATCTCCTGCTTCTGCGCATCGGTTTTTGCCGCTTGCGATTTTGCTGCGACATCTGCCACGATCTGTTCTTTTACGCTGTTCAGGAAGGGACTGCCGGGCTGAATCCAGCTGCGCAACTCGTTGATCGCTTTGATTGCCCGTCTGCTGAGTTCGGGGATTTTTGCTTCATTGGCAGCGATCTGCGCTTTCAGCTTTTCCCGTTTTTCAAGCTGGGGTTTGAAGTCTTCCACAGCCTGTTCGTATGCTTTGAGATCGGCATCGTATCTGGCTTTTGCCTCCCGGGCTGCTGCCAGTTGACGGGCTTCCTCATTGGCTTTTGCCACTTTGGGATCATTGGGATTGGCAGGGGCGGCAGGTGCAGCGACGACCGGAGCCGGAGCTGCGGGCTGAAGTTCTGCTTTCTTGAGCAGTTCCAGCGTTTCTGCAGAAAGTTCTGCGGGCTTGACCGGATCAACGATCTGATCAAGTTCCGCCTGCAGATCCTTATTTTGCGCACGGAGGTTTTCCTGAATGTGCCGGTAAAGGTTGGAGGCGGTATCCATTTTTGCCTTCAGGATCTTGAACGCATCTTCCGAACCGGCTTCACAGAAGCGGTCACACATATCGGCAGCTTCCACCAGACGGTTGGTCAGGCGGTAGGATTCGATTGCCAGTTCGTAGGATTTATCAATAAATTCCTTACGGTTGGAGAAGTTGTTAAAGATGAATTCAAAGCGGGCAAGAGCGCGGTCGAAACCGGCGATCCACTCTTTTTTGAGTTTTTCGATTTCTTCCGGCTGGGCGCCGGCATTCTGTTTTTCATTGATCTTCAGACCGATCTCGTTGGCGCGGATGAATTCCACGCTGGCGAGGCGGATCGCCACATTGGGCGCATAAGGATGAGAGGGAGCGAGGCGCAGGAAGGTATCATAGATTTTCATCGTTTCATCCTGCAGACGGCGTGCCACATCGTGAGCGCCGGCTGCTTCATACCGTTCTGCGTACATCCAGAGGGCGTTGGCGCCGACTGCGATCCCGTGGTGGACCAGATCGTTATCCCGGTGCATAAATTCGCTCAACTGGACCAGTGTGCGGAATTTGAAAATGTTTCCGAGATAACCGTTTGCGATCAGCAGATGGTTCAGCACCTTCGGCAGACCGTTGGAAAGACGCTTGCCCTGCATGATGGGAGTCAGTTCATTATCCACAACCATAAAGTGTTCACGGCATTTTGCCCAGTCGGCATCCGTGGACTTGTTGGGCGTACGGTCTTTTTTCATATTGTCGGAAGCGAGCGTGCTGCCGTCTTTGAACTGCTGTGCGGGCAGGGGCGGGACCAGATCTTCGATTTCAACTTCAGCACCGGCGCTTGCCTTCCGTTCCGGTTTGGGAACACGTGCGAGCTGGGTATCCAGTGCATTTGCCATACGGGGTTCGAGTGCTTTCAGTTTTTCCACCAGCTCGAGAAGAACGGGGAAGTTTTTGGCGCCGTCCCGGTGTCTCGGATAGTTCATCAGGAGCTGACCGAAAGCAACGAAGGCACGCTTGTAATATTTGAGAGCCTGTTTTTTATCTTTCTTTTCCAACTGCTTTGCCAGTGCGAGGCAGTTATAGCCTTCCCACATTCTGGCATCGGCGGTGGGGGAGTTTTCGATGGGTTCTTTGTTCTTTTTATATTCGGCGTCACACTGTTTGAACAAATCTTTGTTCTTGTCGTAAGTTTTCAGCGCTTTTTCGTGTTCGCCGAGGTGATAGTATGCCTGCGTGATGTTGGCGACAGCCATGAAGAAACAGGCATCCAGACCGCCCCACTGGACTTCTTCCATATCCGTGAGGGCTTTGTAGACAACGTCCTGCCAGTCATTGTTGTCCCGGATCGCAAGGATATTGAGTTCCTGCGGGGAAAGGCGGGTACGCCCCTTGAGGATCAGTTTCATACGGGCGGGCTGCAGGGCCTTGACTTTTTCCAGCGATGCAAGTTCTTCAGCGGCATCTTCTTTCATGCCGATGGTTTTTGCAATGTTCTTGTACGCATTGACATAATTTGCGCCGTGAACTTTTGCTGCGGCAGCGTTACCGCCCATAATGGCTTTGCTGTAATTGTTCCAGTGGTTTTTACGCTGATTTTCCAGACTGTCCAGCGCCTTCTTTTTTGCAGCGTCGGTTGCTGCGGTTTTCCACTTTGCATTGTATTCATCTTTCAATGCTTTCAACCGTTCGCCGAAGGTCTCTTTCATATTTTCGATACAGGAAAGACCGTAGCGGGCCTGCGCCAGTTTCATTTCCCGTTCGGAGCGTTCGGAATCGCCTTCTTCCAGACGGGCGAGGATGGCGAGCAGTTCCTGCGCTTCAGCCGCTCTGCCCTGATCCTGATAGGCGGTGAGCAGCCACGCCAGTGCCATTTTGTATTTGTGTTGCAGGCTGTTCTGCATTGCATATTCCTTGACGGCAACGAGCATGGGTAGACCTTCTGCGAATTTGCGCTGGCGGACATAGAAGATACCGATCCCTGCCTGGGCATCAAAGTATGCCGGGGAGGTCTTGGGCAGGCTGTTGATGATCTCCATTGCTTCATCCATTTTGCCCTGAACGACAAAGTTTTCGGCTTTCTGGGCGCGCAGTTCCAGATTGTCCTTGTTCTCTGCCAGCAACCCATCGATCAGATTCTGTGCATAGTCCTGCAGATTGATGTCATTCAGCTCTTTAGCAAGCTGGATGTCCCGATCGAACTGCTGGGCTGAAAGTCCGGCGCAGCACATACCGAAAGCGATTCCGGCAAGTACTTTTCCGGTCAGGTAACGTTTTTTCAACATACCATTTTCTCCTTGCGATCTTGTTTTTTATCTCAATCTATGTTTCTTCATCTTTTCAGTCAGCTGTACTAAAAATACCGGCAGAAAATACCGGTGTAATCGCACTGTTTTACAGCTTCATTGGAAATTATATATGCAAAAGAAGAAAAAGTCAAGTTTTTTCTGTAATTTTTTTGTGGATATTGCGAAAAAACAATGCTTTTTATAATAATATATCGTCCGGATGACTTTCTTTTACAAAAAAATACCCGGTCCGCAGGAGGGAGCCGGGTAAAGCGGATCGAATCGGAACGGTCCGTTATTCTGTCAGGGATTTTGCCCAGACGGAGAGGGAATTATCCCGTGCCCCCATAACGACGACCGTTTCACAGCCGGTCAGGTTGGCTTTCAGGAAGTCCTCTGCTTCGGTACGATTGGAAAAACAGGGATATCGTTCCGGTTTTCCGGAGCGGGTCCGGTAGTCTTCCGCCACTTCGCAGGCACTGGGCTTGAAACTGCTGGTGCCGCCCGCATAGTAAACCGGCAGCAGTCCGAAGATGTCTCCATCCTCCAGCTTTTCTTCCAGCATCTCAAAAAGGACTTCTCTCATATCGCCGAAAGGTTTGAACCCGTGTGGCTGGAACAGCAGAACGACTCTGCCGCAGGAAATGCTTTTTGCCGCATCCAGACAGGAGATGATCTTTTCCGGATTGTGTGCATAATCGTCATAGACCGGGCAGCCGTTTTTCATCCTGCCTGCCAGATCAAACCGGCGCCAGACTCCATTGAAATCGGTGGCTGCTTTGTATGCCGCATCTTTGGCAAAGCCCATCTGGATCAGAACGCCGTAGACCGCCAGCGTGTTCAACGCATTGTGATGCCCCGGCGCCCGCATGGCTGTTTCCGGGTGAGAATCGAACGCACAAAACGCACCGCCGCAGCCCGCATGGTAGGAGTCCAGTTCCAGACAGGGATAATCCGCCGGAACGGGGTCGGTGCTGTCCCGGAAGACAAGCACATTTTTCCCCGCGCAGACTTCTGTGCCGACTGCTGCAAGAACGGATGATGCAAGCACAATGTTGCGCCGGGTATTCCGGATGAACTGCCGGAACACTTCCGCCAGAACATCTTTCGGATAATGGTCGGTACCGATGTTCAGGATCACCGCTGTGTCCGCAGTGTAATTCAGCAGACTTTTATCGCTTTCGTCTGCTTCGACAACAAAGATCTTTCCCGCACCCGCCCGGAAGTTCCCCGCAAGGGAATCAGAGACAAAGGCGTTGACCAATCCGCCGCAGATCACCCCCGGTTCCGCTCCGAGATGATACAGCGCCTCTGCCAGCTGCGAGGTCACACTGGTCTTTCCGCAAGTCCCTGCAACGGCAATCATATTTTCCGTCTGAACGGACTCCACCAGATACTTCAGTGCATCGGAACGGTGCAGCCGGGGCGTTCCTGCCGGGGCTTTGGCAAAGTCCGGATTGTCTTCTTCAATGGCGGTGGAATAGACCAAGGCATCCGGAGTCACTTCATCGTAGACCGAACCATCCTGGGGGAAGATCCGGACTCCCTGTGCCTTCAGGGCGTTGAAGATCCGGGCATTTTCCGGCGATGCCGCCGCCCGGTCGCTGCCGGTGGTAACGATCCCCTGTGCCGCACTCATCTGGGCAAGGGCGCTCATACCGATGCCGCCTGCACCGACAAAATGCAGAGACGTGAATTTTTTGCTCATTTCTGCAGACCGGCTTCCTTCATGAGAACTTCGCGGATGAACTGGGGAAGCGTCATTTTCTTTGCCTTTGCCGCAGCATTGATCGCTTCAAATTCCTCTTCATTGAAGAGACGCATATTGATGAGCTGGGTATTGGGCATTTTGCGCCAGACTTCCCGGTCGATTTCGTCCACTTCCGCATCGGTCATACCGAAGCCTTTGAGGATGCCCCGTGCCATCATCTTATACCCGCGGGGAGTCATGTGGACACCGTCAGATGTTACAACCGTGCTGGTGATTTTGCCGTTGACCATATGCTGCTTGACGACTTCCCACATGGGGGTGTTCAGGTCCACAAAAATATAGCCGCGTTTTGCTGCAAATTCTTTCAGGAATGCGTTGTACGGGGCGAGTTTGGCATTCTTGGCGCCGTCCATCGGGTCCCGCTCAAAAATCGTCGCGGAAAGGATCATCAGCTTTACACCTGCTTTATCCGCTTTATCTGCGAGTTCAGCAACTTCTTTTTTGTACTGTTCCAGGGAAATACCTCTCGGACCGTGCCAGACGTCATTGATCCCGCAGCTCAAGGTCATCCATGTAGCCTTTTTGTCAATCACGTCCCGCTGCATACGGGCGTTCATTTGGTTGGATTTATGACCGCTGATACCGGCACCGATGGTCTTGACATCCAGTTTTTTATACTTCAATGCTTCGCCCACCAGTTTGCAATAGCCCTGGGCGTGTCCCCAGCCGCCGGCAGTGATGGAATCACCCATAAAGGCGAGAGTGTCGCCGCTTTTGATCTTGAGTTCACCGGCAGAGAGGGTCACGGCACAGAGGCTGACGGAGAGGATAGCAATCAGTTTTTTTACGTTCATACGGAATTTTCCTTTCGTTTTAGCAGTTGACTGGTGAATTATAACGCCACTTTTTCAAAAATGCAAATACATGAATTTGAAAAATCTCTATTTTGTACTATATTTATTGCAGCAAGTAACAGGAAAGGATGATTATGGCAGGCGGAATTCATTACGATTCTTTTTCATTTCAACCCTTGGCGTACATCCGGACAGCGGCGCGGTACCGGTACGAGGAGCCGCGTCAGTCAGTCTTTTCTCCCACTCCGGCACGGCTGGAGTTCGTTTCCGAGGCCCGATTCCGGGATGCTCTTGCTGACCTGGAAGGCTTTGAACGGATCTGGATCATTGCGGTGTTTCATCTGAATGTAAATCCGGACCGGACCGCCAACTGGAATCCGAAAGTCCGCCCCCCGGTCACCCCGGAGGACCGGAAGTATGGAGTTTTTTCCACCCGGTCGCCCCACCGTCCAAACCCCATTGCGCTTTCCTGTACCGAGATCGATCACATCGAAGGGACCGTGATTCATCTGAAATCCTGCGATCTTCTGGATGGTACCCCCGTTCTTGACATCAAGCCCTACATCCCCGAGGCGGATTCCTTTCCGGAATCGGCGGCGGGCTGGCGGGATCAGCTCCGGGAAGATGTGTGGACGATCGACTATGCACCGGCGTTTCTGGCGCAGGCGGAATTTCTGCGGGAGTTCGGGGCGCCGGATATGCTGGCATTCTGCCGGATCCAGCTTTCCATCAATCCCCTTGACAGAACCCGGAAACGGCTGGAGCCGCTGGAGAACGGAATGTATGCCATCGGCTGCCGCACCTGGCGGATCCATTTCAAGGTGGAGCCCGAAAAGAAGCGGCTGGCTGTCTACGGGATCGTTTCCCACTATCTGCCGGAGGAACTTTTGCCCGGTACTGAAGATAAGTACGGCGATAAAGACATCCACCGGGCGTTTCTCGCCGGACCCGGCAGAAAGTATGGCGTATGATGGAGATCCGTCTGGCGGAGGTGTACGGTTTCTGCGCCGGCGTGCGCAGAGCGGTGGATATCGTGGAAAATGCACTGAAAGAACAGAAAAAACTGTTTCTGATCCATGAACTTGTACATAATGAACAGGTGACAGAAGAACTTGCTGCCAAAGGAGTTGTGTCCGTATCCAGTCTGGATGATGTCCCGGAAGGTGCCACATTGATCGTCAGTGCCCACGGTGCCGTACCGCAGATCTTTGCAGCGGCAAAACAGAAAAAACTGAAAGTGATCGATGCAACCTGTCCTCTCGTCCGGAAAGTACAGCAGAGTGCCGGAGAACTGACCGGGCAGGGGTATCATGTATTGCTTTTCGGCAAGAAACAGCACCGGGAAGTGGAGGGAATCGTCGGGTATGCGGTTCCGGAGATGTGTACCGTGCTGGAGAACCGGACTGCGGTTGATGATTTTTGCCCGGAAGCCGGAAAAAAATATGCCACGCTTTCGCAGACAACGCTGAATGAACAGGAAATCGCAGAGATGAATCTGTTGCTTCAGAAAAAGATCCCCGACCTTCTGATTTCCGGAAATGTCTGTCACGCCACCGGCGAACGCCAGAACGCTGTCCGTCAGTTGGCGGAAGAATGTGATGCCATATTGATCATCGGATCGTTGAACAGCTCCAATACGCTCCGGCTTCTGGAGGTGGCAAGAGAAAAATGCCCCCGTGCTTATCTGGTGTCAAGTCCGGATGATCTGCCGGATCTGACCGGAATCGAAGTGTTGGGCGTTTCCGCAGGCGCTTCTGCACCCGAATCGTTGATCCGGGATGTGCTGCAGAAAATCAGTTGTCAAGATTCCACAACTTGCGGTTGATTCTGTCGTATAACCCGGGCAGCAGCGCCCGGACGAAGAACAACGCAAAAGAAAGACTGCGCGGGTAGGTGATCCGCTGTTTTTTCCGTTTCCATGCCGAGTAGACCGTTTTTGCCAGATCCCGGGGAGAGTGGGAGGATGATCCGGGCGAGTTGGGCGGCTTGCGGGTGCCGCAGGAACGGGAGGAAAAACCCGTATTGACCTGTCCGGGAGCAACATCCAGCACGTGAATGTGATGTTTGCGGATCTCCTGCCGCAACGAGTTGGAGAACATGGCAAGAGCCGCTTTCGCCGCACAATACGCCCCCATACACGGGACCCAGATCCGTCCCGCTGCACTGGAAATGTTGATGACGGATCCGTGAGCCGCCGCCAGTTGCGGCAGCAGGATCTTTGTCAGTGCGACCGGCGCAAAGAAATCCAGTTCAAAAACTTCCCGCAACTCGTTTTCGTCCATCTCCTCCCAGGTGGCGTAGATCCCTTTCCCCGCATTATTGATGAGGATGTCCAGCCCGCCGCCGGTGATGGCAGCAACTTGATTTGCGATCCGCTCCCGGTCCGCCGGAAGAGTGATGTCCGCCCCGATCCAATGGAGCGAATCGGGCAATCCTTCCGGTTGACTCCGGCTGACCCCGATCACCGTAATACCGCACTCCGTAAAATATTGCGCCATGGCTTTCCCAAGCCCGCTGGAAACACCCGTGATCAATGCGTACATTCTGTAGTCCTTTCTTTTCTGTTATTTGTCTGCTCAAAAGAATATGGCACGGGTTTGAAAAATATCAAGCCCTTTTCAGAGGAAGATCCGGAAAATCAGGCGCACAGGCGGCAGCCGCGCCGCAGCCGGAGAGCTGCGGCGCAGCATCCCGGCACAAAAAAAGCACCCGGGAAAGGGGGCTTTTTTGTGCCGGGATGCCAGCCCTTGTTGAAAACATCGTTTTCAACAAGGGTGGGCTGCCGCCCGTGCGTGCGGAATCAAACCGGTTGACTTACTTCTTATTCGGGACCAGTTTTTCCAGCTTGCAGTAGGGGCGCAGGACTTCCGGGATGGTCACGCTGCCATCGGCCTGGAGATGATTTTCCAGGAAGGCGATGAGCATCCGCGGGGGTGCCACCACGGTATTGTTCAGGGTATGAGCGTAATATTTGCTCTTGTCGGCGCCGTTTACGCGGATCTTGAGTCTGCGTGCCTGAGCATCGCCCAGAGTGGAGCAGGAACCGACTTCAAAATATTTCTGCTGACGGGGAGACCAGGCTTCCACGTCCACGGACTTGACTTTCAGGTCTGCCAGGTCGCCGGAGCAGCATTCCAGCGTCCGGACGGGGATGTCCATGGAGCGGAACAGATCCACGGTATTCTGCCAGAGTTTATCGAACCATGCCATACTTTCTTCCGGCTTGCAGATCACGATCATTTCCTGTTTTTCAAACTGATGGATCCGGTACACGCCCCGTTCTTCGATCCCGTGAGCGCCTTTTTCTTTACGGAAGCAGGGGGAATAGCTGGTCAGGGTGATGGGCAGCTGTTCTTCCGGGATGATCTGGTCGATGAACTTCCCGATCATGGAGTGTTCGCTGGTGCCGATGAGGAACAGGTCTTCTCCTTCGATCTTATACATCATGGATTCCATTTCGGCGAAACTCATCACACCGGAGACCACGCTGGAGCGGATCATAAACGGGGGGATGCAGTAGGTGAAGCCCCGTTCGATCATGAAGTCGCGGGCGTAGCTGAGGATGGCGGAATGGAGTCTGGCAATATCGCCCATCAGGTAGTAGAACCCGTTACCGGCAACGCGGCGTGCGCTGTCCAGATCGATCCCGCAGAAAGATTCCATAATTTCAGTGTGATAAGGAATCTCAAAATCCGGCACCACGGGTTCGCCGTAGCGCTGGACTTCCACGTTTTCCGCATCGCTTTTGCCGATGGGAACGCTGGCGTCGATAATGTTCGGCAGCACCATCATGATCTTGGTGAGGGCTGCTTCCACATTGGCTTCTTCCTCGGAAAGTTTTTCGATCTGGGCGCCATCGTTGGCGACTTCCTGTTTGACGGCTTCGGCTTCATCTTTTTTGCCCTGTTTCATGAGCATACCGATCTGCTTGCTGGCGGCGTTGCGCTTGGCGAGCAGAGCCTGAACTTCCGTCTTGATCGTACGATTGCGCTTATCCAGTTCGATCGCTTCATCCACCATGGGCAGCTTGTGATCCTGGAATTTTTTACGGATGTTTTCGCGGATCAGATCCGGATTATCCCGGAGCAGTTTAATATCGAGCATTGTTCTTTCTCCTTACATCAGAACTGGGGCATGGGGAATGCCTTGGTGAATTCCCGGACTTCTTCCCGGATCGCAGCCAGCGCTTCTTCGTTGTCCTTGTTGGCAACGGCGCGGTCGATGAAGTCGGCGATCTTGAGCATTTCCGCTTCTTTCATACCGCGGGTTGTGACGGCGGGCGTACCGATACGGACACCGCTGGTGACCATGGGCTTTTCCGGGTCGAAGGGGATCATATTCTTGTTCAGGGTGATACCAGCCTTGTCGCAAGCGATCTGGACTTCCTTGCCGGTCGCCTGTTTCGGACGGAGGTCCACCAGCATCAGGTGGTTGTCCGTGCCGCCGGAAACGATCCGGAAGCCTTTGTCTTTCAGTGCCTGAGCGAGAACGGAAGCGTTCTTCACCAGCTGCTGCTGATATGCCTTGAACTCATCACTCATGGCTTCCTTGAAGCAGATCGCCTTGGCTGCGATCACGTGCATCAGCGGACCGCCCTGCAGACCGGGGAACACTTTGGAGTTGATCGCTTTGATATATTTTTCTTTGCAGAGGATCAGACCGGAACGGGGACCGCGCAGGGTCTTGTGTGTGGTGGTCGTGACCACGTCGCAGTAGGGGACCGGGGAGGGATGCACACCTGCAGCCACGAGACCGGCAATGTGAGCCATGTCAACAAAGAGATAAGCGTTCGCCTTGTCTGCGATCTGACGCAGGCGGGCGAAGTCGATGATCCGCGGGTAAGCAGATGCGCCGGCGAGGATCATACGGGGCTTACATTCCATGGCAAGGCGTTCGATCTCATCGTAGTCGATCGCTTCCGTTTCAGCGGAGACGCCGTAGGGAACGATGTTGAAGAGCTTGCCGGAGAAGTTCATGGGGTGACCGTGGGTCAGGTGTCCGCCGTGATCCAGACTCATGGCAAGGACGGTATCGCCGGGGTTCAGCAGGGCGAAGTAAACTGCCATATTTGCCTGGGAACCGGCGTGGGGCTGCACGTTGGCGGCTTCCGCACCGAAGAGTTCGCAAGCACGCTGGATGGCGATTTTTTCCACTTCGTCCACAAATTCGCAACCGCCGTAGTAACGGCGTCCGGGATAACCTTCTGCGTACTTGTTGGTGAGAACGCTGCCCTGTGCTGCGCGGATGGCGGTGCTGGTAAAGTTTTCAGAAGCGATCAGCTCAATGCCGTCGTTCTGACGATCTGCTTCGGTATCGATCCACTTGGCGATTTCCGGATCGGCATCCCGGATGGCGGCGATGTCATCGTAGGTGGCGCGTTCCAGTTTTTCCAGTCTGCGCACGTGGCGGGCGTCGCCGGAGAAGGGCGTTTCAAACCAGGCTTTGATGAAGGCTTTGGCTTCCTCCACGGAGATGTGGTCGGCAGGCAGGACCAGCACATTGCTGCAGTTGTGTTCACGGCTGGAACGGACAACTTTTTCGTTGTACGCCACAGCAGCGCGGACCGCATGGAAACGGTTGGCATCAATGCCCATACCGACGCCGGAACGGCAGATCAGGATCCCGATCTCCAGTTCACCCTTGGCGATGGCGAAGCCCATCTTGCTGCCGAAATCAGAGTAGTCATCTTCCGGATCCAGTTCAAAGGGACCGAAATCCTTTGCGCCGCAGCCCAGTTCCGCCAGATAAGCGATCAGCTGCTTCTTCAGTTCAAATCCGCCGTGGTCAGA
This sequence comes from Lentisphaerota bacterium, assembly GCA_015061915.1. Classification (GTDB taxonomy): domain Bacteria; phylum Verrucomicrobiota; class Lentisphaeria; order Victivallales; family UBA1829; genus SIG77. The sequence goes on from SUVR01000011.1 coordinate 42,665, forward strand.
AGCGATCCCTGCCACAAGACCCTGTTTGCCGTTCCAGTCCATGATCTTTCTCATGATTTCTTGTTCCTTTATTGTTATTTCAGGTTTTTGATTTGATTTTTTCAGTTTCCGGTCTATCTTAAATAAGACAGAAACATAATATACACCATAAAAGCGAAAATAACAAATCATATGGCAAAAAAATTGAACAACGATCAGGAAATTTTCCTCCTGAATGACAAATATGTGCTTCTTTCCGACCTGATGAAGGTGGAAAAAGATACAAAGATCGAACTGGACCTGGGCTGCGGAACCGGAGATCTGGCGCTGGCTCTTGCAGAACGGAAGAAAGACAGCCTGATCTTCGCCGCCGATATTCAGATCAACCGGATCCGGAAAGTCGCCAGAAAAGGCAAACGGGCAGGCTTCGACAACCTGCACTGTTTCCGGGTGGAAGCGCGGCATCTGGTCTCCATCATTCTGCCGGACGGCTGTCTGGACCGGCTCCACATCCTCTGTCCCGACCCGTGGCCCAAAGCACGCCACAGTGGACACCGGCTTATGTCTGCCGATTTTATGATGCAGATCAGCCGCGTTCTGAAGAAGGACGGGATCCTGCACTTTGCCACAGACGATGAACCGTATATGGCTGCGACTGTGAAAAATATTACGGAATCCGGTCTTTTTGAACGGCTTGGAAACGAAGCTCTTGCAGATATCGAAGATGTGAAGACCGAGTTTGAACGCCAGTGGCTCGCACAGGGCAAACCGGTCCCCCATACTGCATGGAGGAAGATCGGCTGATGTTGAAAAAGATCGTCTTCCTTCTGGCTGCCGCCGCATTCTTTTTTGTGCCGTGTTTCTGGGCAGAAGCCCGGAACTGGGCGCCCGGACTTGCCGTGCTGGCAGGGATCGTTTTTTCCGTGACCTGGGGTAATCCCTACCGGGAAAAAACAGCAAAGATGACCTCCACCATGCTGGGTGCGACTATTGTGGGTATGGGCTTCGGCATGAACCTGATCGATGTGCTGCGTGCGGGCGGGAGCGGTTTCCTTTATACATTGATCGGCATTGTTCTCGGACTCGGTTTGGGCTGGATCGCCGGGCGTCTGCTGAAAGTTCCGGAAAATACAGCTTGGCTTGTCAGTGTGGGGACCAGTATTTGCGGCGGAAGTGCCATTGCAGCGGCTGCACCGGCCCTGAAAGCCAAGTCATCTGATATTGCGATGGCATCGGCAACGGTTTTTACCTTGAATGCGATCGCCCTGTGGGTTTTTCCGGTGGTCGGGCATACGCTCGGTTTTGATCAGGAGCAGTTCGGCTGCTGGGCAGCGTTGGGGATCCACGATACCAGCTCCGTTGTCGGGGCTTCTATGGCATACGGCGAACGGGCGCTGGAAGTCGGCACGACCGTAAAACTTGCCCGGGCGCTGTGGATCGTGCCGGTGACCCTCTTCCTGACCTGGTTCATTGCCGCACCGGAGGAGGGCGAAAAACGGAAATTCAAGCTCAAAGTGCCCTGGTTTATCCCCGGATTTATTGCCGCAGCCGCGCTGGTGACCTGGCTGCCGGATCTGATCCCCGCAACGGAAAATGCCGTGAAAGAAGGCGGCGGGTTGATCAAAAATATCTCCAAATATCTGATGATCGTTACTCTGTTCCTGATCGGGGCGAATCTGAGCCGGGAGAAACTGAAAGAACTGGGATTCCGTCCGGTGCTGCTGGGGATCATCCTCTGGATCGTTCTTGCCGGTATCTGGTGTGCTGCGATCCACGCCGGTTGGGTGAACGCATAACGCAGACCTTTGTTACAGCTCTGCCGGCTGACCGGCGCTGTGTGCGTCTGCCAGATGACCGTGGAACAGATCCAGCGTGTCCTGTACCAGAGGATCGGCAGCTGCTTTTTCCTTCAGCTTTTCCACATCCTCTTTTTTGCTGATCTGCAATGGTGTCGCCAGCCCCTGCCGGTATTCGATGAACAGATTTGCACCGGGTTCACCGGAGATCGCACGCAGACGGCTGATCAGAAGCTGCAGCTCTTTCTCGGTGGTGGTTCCCTGAAATGCCTCATAATCGGGGTCGAATGCCACGGTCAGCGAATTGCGCCGGTAGGACAGGGGAGAACCATCATTCATAGCGATGGCAAGAAAATCTTTCCGCAGGTTGTCCCGTACATCAATGATGAGTTCCTGCCAGATCTGCTCCGGCGTCTGAACGGCAGCAGGTTTTGTCAGACTGGCAAGGGATTCAGGATCTTCCGGGATCGGAGCAGCGTCATCGTTGAGTTCGATAACCTCTTCTTCCATAATGACTTCCAGAGGGACATCCTCCCGGACCGGTTCGGTCACGATCTCTTCTGCGGCTTCTGTCGGGATTGATTCCATGATCACCGGTGCATCTTCTGCGATCGGGTCCGGATCGAATGGCGGCTGATCGTCTTTATCCGGTTCCGATACCGGTTCCGGAGCAGACGGAACAACTTCCGGTTCCGCTTTGCTTTCAGCGACCGGTTCCGTTACAAGCGTTTTTTTTTCCGGGATCACAGGGATGGAGTCTGCGGAAACCACTTTCGTTTCGACCGCCGCATTGCTGCGGGGAGCAAAAGTGGAGTCTTTCGGAACCACGATCTGCCCGACCGGCATCTCGTAGATGGGAACAAGGGATTTTACCGCATCAAATTCGCCTGCGTTCCGGAGCTGGTTCAAACGGGCGATCAGATCTTCGATCTGTACTGCGTGGGCGATCCGCATGGCTTTGAGGAGCAGAGACTCCATAAAGACCTGTTTATTGATGGCCTCCCGCAGCAGATAACCGGAACCGGCAAGCTGTTCCATCAGCCGCTGAACGGCATCGGGTTTCACGGTTGCAGCAATGTTCTGGTAAAGATCGATCTTTTCCTGGGATTCCTCCAGCAGTTTTGCGGGGTCGGAAACGATCCGGCACATCAGGATCCCGCGAAGCCATGCAATGATTTCCTCATACAGGGTTTCCAGATTTTTTCCGGATTCGGCAAAACGGTGTATCGCTTCAATGGCGGCTGCCCGGTCGTTGGTCACAATGGATCGGACCAGACTTTCCATGTCGGCACTTGCCGCCAGACCGAACAGAGAAAGCGCCTGTTCTTCCGTGATCCCGCCGCTCTCCGAGCCGAAGAAAGAGATCATCTGGTCCAACAGAGACTGTGCATCACGCATACCGCCGTCGGCGGCACGGGCAATGATCTGCAACGCACCATCGGTGATCTTCACATTTTCTGCATCACAGATGAGGCGGAGTCTTCCGGCGATGTCGGTTCCTTTGATCCGGCGCAGGTCAAACCGCTGACAACGGCTGATCACAGTGGGCAGCACTTTATTCACTTCCGTGGTGGCGAAGATGAACTTTGCGTGTGCGGGCGGTTCTTCAATGGTCTTGAGCAATGCGTTCCAAGCGTTCTTGGAAAGCATATGCACTTCGTCAATGATGTAAATTTTGAATTTGGATGAGATAGGCAGATGCAGCACATCTTCGCAGAGTTCACGGGCTTTTTCAACCTGTGTGTGGGTCGCTGCGTCGATTTCGATCACATCCACATTGGATTCATCGGCAATGGACTTACAGGAGGAACATTGACAGCACGGTTCTCCATCAATGGGATGCAGACAGTTCATCGCTTTGGCAAAGATACGTGCTGTGGTCGTCTTGCCGATCCCGCGGGGACCCACGAACAGATATGCGTGGGCGATTCTGCCGGACATGATGGCATTTTTCAAGGTGCGGGCAAGATGTTCCTGCCCCACCATATCGGAGAACTTCTGCGGTCTCCACTTTCTTGCAATGACCTGATATGACATTGTCTTTTCAGCCTTTTCTGTTCAGGATCCGTTCGGGATCAGAGAACAATATCTGCATCCTGGTCATCGATGAGAGATTCGCCGCCGCCGTCAGCATTTTCTGCGGAAGAGGCTTCTTTCTTGTCGTTGGCAATATCCGCTTCTTTGTTGCGGGTACCGTCTTCCTTGAAGGTGGGCAGATAACGGTAGTAGACTTCCAGCGTCAGGGTGAAGTACACGGTAGCCCAGAGGCGGGAGTTGTGTTCTGTGAAACCGCCGAGCTTGGATTCGTTGTATTGTTTCTGACGCTTGATTTCTTTGATTCTGCCGTTTTTCTGGCGCTCTTTGACAACTTCCCACTGCTTGTATTTATCCGCAGGACATTCCCAGTAGCCGTCTTTACTCTGTTCTTTGATGAGTGTTGTGGTCATCTGGCGGTTCCATTTTCTCCATTCCGCACCCTGACCGCCGCTTGCCTGGAAGAGAGCCTGTGTCATATAGTACCAGCCGAGGGCGGAAGTCTGGCTGGGCAGGTTGTTCCAATCCATTTTCAGTTCGGAGTTTTCCTTGCCGTTGGGACGGTGCCGCAGGAGCCATTCGTACCCCTTCTGAGCGGCGTTACCATTGTATCCCATCAGGAAGAGGTAGAGCGTACCGGCACCGGTGGCATCGAAACCCGCAGCGACCGTGTTCTTTTCGTTCTGTTTACCATAGGAGAAGCCGCCTTTTGCGTTGGCATGGTGCTTGGAAATAGCGCTGATCGCCCGGTCAATGGCATCTTCGATGGTGACCGTTTTTCCATTGTAGTCTGTGCCGGAGACTTCACAGCCGGCGTTGTATGCGGAGTAGAGCGCGTTGTACATACGGGAGCCGCCGTCAAGAGAGAACTGGTCGATGTTCTTTTCAAGACGTTTGTCCCAGTGCCAGCCGAACCCGCCGGAGGGGTTCATTTCGTTGATCAGACGGGTCACCACGCGGTTCATCCCTTCTTCAAGGGCGGGAATACGGGTGATGGCGTAACCTTCTGCCAGCACGATTGCGATACGGCTCATTGCATACCAGTCGTTGCCTTTGTACTGGACATCGTTGTTTTCGTTCACGCCTGCTTCGTGTCTGCCCCAGCCGGTGCCGCGTCTTTCGCCGACACCGTTTGCCCAGGAAAGGACGAGCATCAAGCCCTTATGGAGGGCATCACCGTAGCGCTCGGACTGGGTGGTTTCCCCGTGAGCAAGCATTGCAAGGAGCGCAAGACAGGTGAGCTGGACTTTCTGGTTGTAATCGTCCTGCCAATCGCCCCAGGAACCGTCATCGTTTTGGACTTTGACAAGCCAGTCGAGGGCGCGGATCACGGCACGTTCGGTGTTGTCACCGCCGCCCCCGGCTTTCAGAGCAGCTTTTCTGCCTTCACCGGAACGGGCTTTGTAGGCACCGGTCAGTTTCAGCGCGGAGTTGTTGGTCTGCACCACGGGGACCGAGTTATCCGGGAAGAGTTCGCTGATGTCCCCGGCAGTGGAGGTCTCCACGCTCTGGGAGGTACTCTGGGACGGAGGTGCATTATCGGTGGAGAGGCTGGGGGTCGGGGTGGGAGCATCTGCCGGAACGTCATGGAACACAGGGTCTTCCACATATTCCTGCAGCGGCTGTTCCTGCGGGTCGGGCGGTTCCGGCGGCGGAGGGGGTTCCACTTCCATTTCCTTCATTTCCACAACGACTTCTGCCGCTTCTTCGACAACTGCTTCTTCCGATACGACGAAAATCGCCAGCAGAACCAGGATCACGATATGTGCTGCGATCGAGATCAGCGGTCCGCTGATATGCTGCCGGATGTCGGCAAACGTAATTGCTTCATCTTCATAGAAGTTCCGTTTACGGGGAACAACCGTTTCTTCCGAAAATTCTGTATCTTCCGTATATTCAGCAAATTCCGTATCGGAATCAGATATTTCCTCATAGGTTTCTTCAACCGTTTCCTCTACGGTTTCTTCCTGCAGATCGTCCAGATTTTCTTCCGGTTCCTGAGCCATAAGAGTCTCCTGTATATGTGTTATTATAATATATGATTCAATCCATTCGCAGGTAACATAAGACCGGAACAGCGGTTTGTCAAGTAAATTTTTGACAAATTTGGCAGATTTTGCAGATTATTGTCAGATTTCTTCTTTTTTCAGGTCGGCGCTGATCCGCATGGAACAGAAGTCTTTTCCGCACATGGTGCAGAACCGGGAGCCGTGTTCCATCGCTTTTCCGGCGTTTTCGGTGGCGCGGTTGCGGAATTCTCTGGCACGGTCCGGATCGAGGGCAAGATCGAACTGTTTTTCCCAATCGAAGACCGCGCGGGCATCTGAGATGGCATCGTCCCGCTCTCTGGCACCGGGTTTGCCGAGGGCGATATCGGCGGCGTGAGCGGCGAGCTTGAAGGCGATCACACCGTTCCGGACATCTTCTCCCTGGGGCAGACCCAAGTGTTCCATTGGTGTCACATAGCAGAGCATGGCGGCTCCGTAAAATGCTCCGGCAGTTCCGCCGATGGCGGCAGTGATGTGGTCGTAACCGGGTGCGCAATCTGTTACGACCGGACCGAGGATGTAGAAAGGTGCATCGCCGCAGACTTCCTGTTCCCGTTTCATGTTCATTTCGATCTCGTTGTACGGGATATGGCCCGGTCCTTCCACCATTGCCTGCACCCCGGCGGAGCGACAGCGCCGGACCAGTTCGCCGAGGGTGTCCAGTTCGGCAAATTGTGCTTCATCGCTGGCATCGGCAAGGCATCCGGGGCGGAGACCATCGCCGAGGGAAAGGGTCACATCGTGTTCCTGACAGATCTGAAGAATGTCATCGAAGCAGGTGTAGAAGGGGTTTTCGCAATCGTGTTCTTTCATATATCTTGCGATGAGGGAGCCGCCCCGGCTGACGATTCCCAATTTCCGTTTGAGGGCGGCGGGGATATGTTCTGCCAGCAGTCCGGCATGGATCGTCATATAGTCCACTCCCTGTTCCGCCTGATTGCGGATCGTTTTCAGGATCGTTTCCCGGTCGAAAGAATCTGCGCCGTACTTTGCCACGATCTCGTAAACCGGCACAGTTCCGAGGGGAATGGTGCTTGCTTCAATGATGACGGAGCGGATAAAATCAATATCGCCTCCCGTACTCAAGTCCATGACCGTATCCGCACCGTACCGGATCGCCTGTGCCAGTTTCCGTTTTTCGGCTTCGGGGCAGCTGGACAGGGGAGAAGTGCCGATATTGGCGTTGATTTTTGTGGTGAGTTCCCGTCCGATCCCCGCAGGTTTCAGATTTTTGTGGTGAATGTTCGCCGGGATGACGATCCTGCCGTCTGCGACCCGTTCAAGGATAAAATCTTCGCTTCTGCGTTCTGCTTCCGCCACAGCAGTGATCTGGGGCGTGATGATCCCCTGTTGTGCGGCGAGACACTGGGTGAGTGGTGTGTTCTTTGACATATTCCGCTATCCTTTCCCGATGCAGAAACTGCACCGCGTTGAGAGGGGAAAGCGCCGGACAATGTCAAAAATCTGCGCCTGCCCCCCTGATGCGGGAATTGCGCAGATCAAAGGATCGAAGATCCGTAAACTGTGCGTAATTCCTCCGCCGGCATTACCCGGTTCAGGTTCAATGGGTATGATCTCAGCCGCAGACCCTGTGTCTGCAGCACCCCGATGTTATTAAGATACACCCGCCCCGGAAAAAAGTCAAGGGCGGGAGCGATTTTTTATGAAATGTCAGCCGATCACCTTGCCGGGATTGAGGATATTTTCCGGATCGAAAACCGCCTTGATCCCAGCCATAAGCTGTGTCTCTTCATCGCTCAGCGATTCCGCCAGATAGGGGCGTTTTGCGTAGCCGATCCCGTGTTCACCGCTGACTTTTCCGCCGAGAGCGCGGGCTTTTTCGTAAAGATCATCAAACACTTCCTTGAGTTTGATCTTCCAGGCATCTTCGTCCAGATCATCCCGCAGTACATAGATGTGCAGATTGCCATCTCCGGCGTGCCCGAAGGAACGGATCCGGACATGATGTTTCTCCTGCAGTGCGTGGGAGAACAGCACGAACTCCGCCACATTTCTGCGCGGCACGACCACGTCACACTCATCCATTTCCGTAGTGGACGCCTTGATCGCCTCCAGAAACGCACCACGTGCGCTCCAGATGGATTCGTTCCGTTCCTGCGTGTTGGAGAGAAACACATCCAGTGCGCCGCACTTGAGGCAGATCTCCGCCGCATCTTCCCAGGCGAGTTCCACTTCCTCCCTGCTGGCGCCGTCGTAGGTCAGCAGCAGATAGGCGTCAGACGTATTGTCCGGGAACTTTCTTGCGAGAAATTCCTCGGCAGCCAGGATCACTTCCCGCTCCATAAATTCCACCGCTGTGGGGACCGCATTTGCACCCCGGATGATGGTGGGGACCGCTTTAATGGCAGAAGGTAAATCGGGAAAGGGAACCAGCAGACTGATCTTATACCGGGGCAGGGGCAGCAGGCGCAGGATCGCTTTCGTGACGATCCCCAGCGTGCCTTCCGAGCCGATGATCAGGTCTTTCAGACTGTAACCGGAGCTGTTTTTGACAACTTTTCCGCCAAGATTCATGATCTTGCCATTGGGCAGGACCACTTCCAGCCCGCGTACATAGTCACGGGTAACGCCGTACTTGACCGCCCGCATCCCGCCGGCATTGGTGCTGATGTTGCCGCCGATCGTCGCCGTTTTTTCGCCCGGATCGGGAGGATAGAACAGACCGGCTTCCTCCACATACTTTCCCACATCCATAAGCAGAACGCCCGGTTCCAGCGTGAGGGTCATATTTTCCTCATCCAGTTCCAGAAAATGGTTCATCAGTGTCAGATCCAGCATGATCCCGCCGGAAAGTGCCACGGACCCGCCCACCAAACCGGTGCCGGAACCACGGGGCGTGACCGGAATATGGTTTTTGTATGCGTACTTCATAACCGCCGCCACTTCCTCCGTGGAGGTCGCCCGGACAAGGACATCCGGTTGGCTGCGGACGCCGGAAAGTTCGTCGTGGTGGTAATCTTCCCCGATCTGATCGCGGGGAATGACCCGTTCCGTGCCGCAGATCGCCTGAAGTGCGGCAAGGTCGGAAGAATCGAATATTTTATAGCTGTTTTTCATAAGTTAACCTCCGTTCCGGACTGCTTGATCCGGTCGATCAGGTCCGGCACGATCTTGTAAAGATCGCCCGTGATCCCGATGTGCGCCACCTGAAAGATGGGCGCCGTGCTGTCCGTATTGATGGCGATGATCTTTTCCGCTCCGTTCATACCGGCAACGAACTGGATCGCACCGGAAACGCCGCAGGTGATGATCAGTTTCGGTTTGACCGTTCTGCCGCTCAAGCCGATCTGACGCCGGGCATCGATCCAGCCCGCCTCCACCAGCGCACGGGTACTTGCCAGTTTTCCGCCCAGCAGATTCGCCAGTTCCTGAAGCAGGGTAAGATCTTCCGCTTTCCGGACACCGCGCCCTGCCACCACCAGCACTTCTGCATCTTCAATACCTTTTTCCTGTGCTTTCGGCTGGATTTTGGTGATGTCGATGGCAGAGACCAGTTTCTCCGGAGTCAGTTCACATTCATGGATCCTGCCGGAAGCGTTGGGGTTCCGGGGCGGGATGGAAAAGATCTTGTAGCGGACCGTGGCAAACTGGGGGCGGTGCCGGGGCGTGTTGATGTGCGCCATAATATTTCCGCCGTATGCAGGCCGGATCTGATCCAGATCGCTCTCGCCGGAGATGTCCAGTTTTGTGCAGTCTGCCGTCAGACCGGTGCGGAACCGTGCAGCTGCCCGGGGGGCGAGGGAGCGTCCTGCGGGAGTGCCGCCCACCAGAACGGCGGAGGGCTTGTTGTTCCGGATAAAGTCTTCCAGCACAGCGGTATAAGGTTCGATCCGGAAGTGTTTCAGTTCCGGCTGGTCGTACACAAAAACTTCATCTGCACCATATTCCAGCAGCATTTTTGCTTTTTCTGTGATATCCGTCCCAGTCAGCAGGCAGAAGACCGGTTCGCTGACTTTTTCCGCCAGTTCCTTTGCTTTGCCGATGAGTTCCAGCGTCACCGGGTGGACATTGCCGTTTTCCACTTCCGCAACAACTGCAATGCCCCGCCATTGGCTTTTCTCCACGGCAGGTTTGACTTCATCTTCCACGAACTCAAACACACCATCGCCTTTTCGGATGCAGAGACGGCACATTTTGCAGGCGGCACTGATGGAAAGTTGTCCGTTTGCGACTTCAATGGCGCCGAAGGGGCAGAGTTTTGCCAGAGCCTCCTGCTTCCCGGCAGCCTTATCCTGATGAATTCTGATCTGTGCCATACCTTACCTCAACTGCTGTAAATATTTGTGCGAATCGAGGAACCGGAAGAGCCGTTCTCCCAGATCAGCGGCATTGCCTTCCCACATTTCGCGGGTGTTGCTGTTTTCGGGCGGGAAGATCCGTTTGACCTGAGTGGGAGAACCGTTCAAGCCGTAGTGGACGGGATCTTTGTCCGGCAGGTCGTCCAGCGTCAGGATCCGGATCTGCCGGTCTGCCGTTTCCTTCTTCCGTTTGTAGGAGGGCAGACGGGGTTCAAAAATGCCTTTTTCGACTGTGATGAGGCAGGGAAACGGGATCTTTGCCGTGGCGATGCTTAAAGGCTGGTCCAGATCGGCTTCCAGCGTTTCCGCTTCAATGCCGTGGACTTTGCACACATTTGTCACGTGGGGGATCTTGAGAAATTCAGCCAACTCCGCACCCACCTGCGCCGTGTCGCCATCGGTGGTCTGTTTGCCGCAGATGATGAGGTCGAACGGTCCCGCAGCCTGCAAACCCTGGCTGAGCGTGTAGGAGGTCGCCAGCACGTCTGCACCGCCGAACCGCCGGTCGGAAAGAAGGACGCCGTGATCCACGCCCATCATAAAGGCTTCCCGGATCACTGCCTGTGCCTGAGGCGGTCCCATGGTGATGACGGTGATCTCACCGCCGTATTGCTGTTTGAGACGAAGTGCTGTTTCCAGAGCGTACAGGTCGTAGGGATTCATCTTGGATTCCACCCCGTCCCGCTTCAAAACGCCGGTCACCGGGTCGATCTCCACCTGGGATGTCCCCGGCACTTGCTTGATGCAGACTGCTGTTTTCATTCTGTTTTCCTTGCATTGCTGTGATTTTTCCGTACTATAAACCACAGTTTCCTGAAATGCAAGGTGCAGATCTGCAAACCTTCAGAAAACCTCCTGATCCCGCCGCCAAAATTCTGAAGGTCCGGCGCAGTGCCGGTATGTCCCGCATGGCAATTACTATAACCGGGGGAGGTGGACATTTTATGGGTGTGTAAATTATTTTTTTGAAAAAAATCAGATTTTTTTATGTTTCCGGAGGATTTTTTCAGCGGATTCCGCAATTTTTTCGCGCAGTGACGCCGGAGAGACCACTTCCACTTCACCGGGCCAGGTCAGAACAAAGTTGATGAGCCGGTATTCTTCCGCCTCCGGGATGTGCAGCTCCAGCGTATCTTCCGGCAGTTCTTTTGTTTTACCGCCGGTAAACATTTCCGGACCGTACATCTTTCCTTTTCCGGTCAGGCGCAGGGTGATATTCTGTATTGTCGGAAAATCGAAAAGATTTCCGGACTGAACGGTTTGCAGCAGTTTTGCATCGGTGGTGAAGGTATAGGGCGTCACGGTCACGTGGCTGATCCGGTGAACGGCAAGAGTGATGATGTCCGTTTCTTCATACGCCACTTTATCGGACCGGATCAACCGCACTTTCAGGTACCAGCTCCCTTCATGGAATGCGAGTACATGGGGTTCCACTTCCAGTTGGGCAGTCATCCCGTCTTTGGCGCGGGTGTAGCTCATAAGCAGGATCTGGCGCTGACGCCATCCTTTGAAGACTTCTGCAAAAATCTCCGGCTTGATGGGAACACGGGAACCGGTGGCGATGAGAGCCAGCAGGCAGATCCGGTCGTCCAACACTTGTGTGTCGCTGGCGGCGACCAGTTCATCAATGGACTGGCGGATCTTGCTCCGGACCGGGTTCGGCAGGATCATTTCCGCCAGACGGGAACTCAAAACCGCCGCTTCCATCTCCTCCTGTCTGGAAACCGGAACATCCAGATTCCATTCCGGATCGGTGAGATAATAGCCCCGCTCCGTAAAGTCGTATGCAATGGGGGCATTGTACTCATATTTCAGAAAATTCACGTCCCGCTGGACCGTTTTCTGGGTGATATTGTATGCACCGGCAAGGTCCAGTTTCCGCATCTCCTCCACCAGACGGGGGTGGTTGGGGTAGCGGTTCTCCTTCAGCATAGAGATGAAGTGCATCAGGCGCGGCAGCGCAAATTTGTTTTTGGACATGGCAGATCCTTTTCTTTGTTACGGAAATAATCTACCATAAAAAAGTGAAAATGCAATTTCCCCGCGGGAAAAACGGGTCAAAAAAGACTTTTTTCTTGAAAGACAGCAGAGAAACGGTATATTTCAGAATGAAATTTGCTTGAAAAACGGAACAGAGGAGTTGTTATGAAGATCGAATTGGAAAAAATCGAAACCGGTTTCAAAGGCGGTTGTTGTTTTACCCATGCCCGCGGTGTGGCATTGCCCGATGGCGGGGCGCTGATCACGACCCAGCCCCTGCTGCTTTCCGGAAGCGATGTCTTTTACGGGATCCATACCCTGCAGAAAATGCCGGGTGCGGACTGGAGCCCGATCATTCCGAGTAAGACGCTGGTACGACGGAAGATCAATGATGCTGCAGAGCAGGCAGTTTGTGACTGTACCCCGTTTTATCACCGGAAGAGCGGAAAACTGTTGCTGCTGGGGCATACCGTTTCTTATACGGATGATTCTTCTCCCGCCGTTATGCCCCGTTATACCGCCTGGAGTGTGTTCGATTTTTCCGCCGGAGAGTGGAGCCCGTACAAAACACTGGATATGGGCGATCCGGATCGCTGGTTTTCCGCAGGGAACGGTTCGGGGCAATCGTTGGAACTGCCGGATGGCGATCTGTTGATCCCGTTCTACTTCATGAACCGGGAGGAAGCGGGCAATATGTGGCACAACTGCTTCAAGTCCGCCGTGATGCGGTGCAGTTTTGACGGCAATGACTTGCAGTTGAAAGAAATCGGTTCTCCTTTGACTGTTGATGTACCGCGGGGACTTTGCGAACCTTCCATCATCTTTTTCAAAGGAAGGTACTTCCTGGCGCTGCGCAACGATCAGCACGGTTATATTGCCCGGGGCAGCGACGGACTGAATTACGAAAAACCGGTGTTGCTTACCTTTGATGACGGCGCCGATGCCGGGAATTACTGTACCCAGCAGCACTGGATCGTCTGCGGCGGAAAACTGTACCTTGTCTATACCCGCAGGGGAGCGGATAACGACCATGTGTTCCGTCACCGTGCCCCTCTTTTTATTGCTGAATACGATTCGGAAAAGATGTGTCTGATCCGGGCAACGGAAACGATCGCTGTGCCGGAACGGGGCGCCCGGCTCGGTAATTTCGGCTGTCATCGCGTCAATGATAACGAATCCTGGATCGTTGCTGCCGAATGGATGCAGCCCGATTGGAAAGTCTGTATGCAATACGGCAGCCGCAACACGATCTTCGTCGCCAAAATCCGCTGCGACGGATGAAAAGCGGCAGCTGTACCGGAAGTTGAAACAGGGCTTCTTTGATTAACAGAGGAAAAAACGGAAAAAAGTTATCATGCCGTCTTGACATACTGTGTCAGAAGCGTTATTGTTGTGTCAGAACAGGTCCCCGCCTGAACCGATAAATAAGGAAAATGCCATGAAAAGAAAACTCCGGAATGTCTTTCTCGCTCTGCTTGCCTGCGGCACGCTGTTTTCCGCCGCAGCTTGTTCTACCATTCAGAATGAATCTCCTGCTGCCTTGTGTAAACTGGTTGAAAACCGGAATGTTGCCGCAGAAATCGTGCTTGATTTCAGCCGTCAGCACTGGCGGGCGGATGGACCCAACGGCTTTGAGCCGGAAGATTATGCTGCCCGGGAACTGCAGAGCTGGATCGGTTCCATTACGGGTTCTTTTGTGCCGATCGTAGCGAAACCGACTGCGAACCCTGCAGTCCGGACCCGGCTCTTTGTGGGGACAAATTTTGCGAAGGATCGTTTCAAGGATGATCTGAAAAAGATGCGGGGCAGCGACGGTTTTGCGGTCCGGACGACTGTGGGGGAAGATGGTGTCCGGAACATCTATCTTTTCGGTGCGATTTCCCGTGGGACGCTGCACAGCGTATATGAGTTTCTGGAACGGAACAGTGATATTATCTGGGCGCGACCCAACGAAGAGCTTGGCACGATCTATTCGGAAACGCCGGACTTCACCGTGGTGGATGCCGATTTTCTGTGTCTGCCGAAAAGCGATTCCCGTGCGTTCCAGTGGATCTACCACACGCCCGCCCGTCAGGATTACGAATGGCAGTCCCGCAACCGTATGAACCGTCTCGGCGGACACGCCCGTTACGGCGGCACATTTACGAATGCGGGGGTCGGTCACGGGATCCAGGTGTATGTGCCCCACAAGGTGTACTTCAAGGATCATCCGGAATATTATACCATGATGGAAAGCGGCAAGCGGGATTACCGCAACGGTCAGATCTGCCTTCTGGCGTACGAAATGATCCCGGAATATGTAAAAAATATGCGTGCTGATCTGGCAAAAAAATTCAATCATCTGCCCCGTCCGGAGCAGGGCAGGGTGGATTACTTCAATCTTTCGATTGCGGACAACTGGGGCGTCTGCAAATGTCCCAAGTGTCTGGCACCCTTCAAGACGGAAAACGGCAGGATCATCCAGCCGGAAGATCCGGTGTTCCGTTCGGCGCAATACTACACTTTTATCAACAAGGTTGCCCGTGAGATCCGCAAAACCAATCCCAATGTGACGGTGGGCGTTTATGCCTATGTCTTTACCAGTGAACCGCCTCCGTTCCCGCTGGAACAGAACGTGCGGATCGAATACTGTCCGTTCGTGCTGAACGAAAAGACGCCCATCTATGACATTGAGACCAACGGCAAGTGGAACGATTACCTGATCGGCTGGGGAAGAGCCAGCAAGCACACACAGGTGCGGGAATATCTTGGTTGGGCGAACAAATTTCCCCGTTCCCAGGCGTACCGGGTGCGGGATAACGGCTTGTTCTATATCAAGCACAATGTGAAAGAATTTTCTGCAGAACACCCGCTGGACAGCGGCAGCAAGGCGTATCCGCCCGCCATTCAGACGTGGGACGTCTCCGGCATGGATGCGTGGCTCATCGCCCGGATGTGGTGGGATGCAACGCAGGATCTGGAAAAATTGCGGGAGCAGTATCTTACCCGGACCTACCGGGAAGCCGCGCCGCAGATGAAACTTTATTATGACACCCTGCGTGACAGCTTCTACTCCAACAAACTCGCCTCCGTTTACAGCGATGATATGCTGCCCCTGATCTCTGCGTACATCATGAAGCCGGGACTGGCTGGAAAACTGCGGAGTTGTCTGGAGGATGCCCTGAAAGCTGCGAAGCACCCGAAGAGCCGGGAACTGATCGCGCGTCAGCTCAAGCATCTGAATGACTGGATCGAGATGGCGAAAAACGATAAGACTGTCCGGGCGACCGTCCCCGTGGTCAAGGGCATGAAGGAAAGTGAGATCCTGCAGTCTTTCGGCTCCAAGATCTGGGACAACGCCGGGGCTACCGGTGATTTTGTGGTGGCGGATCAGGGACCGGATCACGGCAAACAAGCCAAGTTCCGCAGCACCGCCCGTCTGCTCCACGACCGGGAAAATCTTTATATCTACTTCCAGTGCTTTACGCCCGATATGAAGAACCTTGCTGTCAGCAAGACGAAGGATCGTTCCGTGGAGAGTATCCCCAGAGGCGACATCATGGAATTTTTCCTCGGTCACGCAAGCAACGGCGTGTACTATCAGTTCATGTTCGATGCCGGCAACCCCGGTCACCCCGAACTGGATGTGGTCTATGACGGCAAGGGATACACCAACTCCTGGACCTGCGACTGGAAACGGTCCATCCGGCGTTATGACGACCGGTGGGAAGCGATCGTGAAGATCCCGCTGGCGGCGATCGAGTTGAATGTGACCCAGAACAACAAACTGCTTTTCCAGCCCATCCGCGGCAAGTATTACGATACCGTGAAAAACGGCAAGCCCGCACGGGAACGGGAAATGGCAAGCTGGAACGGCGGCTGGGTACACCAGATGCCCGCCTTCGGGGAACTGACCCTCAATCAGGATTGATGCGCAGAACAGCACACGCCCCACGGACACCGGGCGGTCCCGCCCCCGCAGGAGAGACCTGCGGGGGCTGCTTTTTTTGCCGCAGCGCGCCACGCCGTGGTACGCTGCGGCAAAAAAAGTGCCGGAGCTGTCGGCGCGGATGTGCGCGCCTTGCTCCGGCGGACCGCCCCGGTGTCCGTGGGGCGTGTGCTGTCTGACCGTCCTTACAGTGCCAGAAACTTGTGCAGTTCTTCCGGCTTCCGGTTCCGGCGTGCGGCGTAGTCTGCCAGCTGATCTTCCGTCACAGCGCCCAGTTGGAAATATTGTGCCTGTTCTGCGGTGAGCATCATGCCGCAGACTGCTGCCGGAGGATCCATCATCATATTTTCCGTCAACTTCAGACCAATGGCATTTTCGGCATCCAGCAGCTCAAAAATATCCTTCTTGAGCGTGTGATCCGGGCAGATGGGATAACCGATGGCGGGACGGATGCTGTCCTTTCCGGTTCCTTCGGGATCGTAGCCCCACAACCGGGTCTTTACCTCGTGATGCAGGAATGCGGCGCAGGCTTCGGCGAGGGCATTGGCGAGGGTCTGGAGCAGGAGCGCATTGTAGTCATCGTTCTGCGCCTTGAATTCTGCCGCCCGTTCTGCGATCCCGTCACCGGCGGAGATGGCGAAGAGTCCGATATGGTCCCCCTTGTCCGCTACAAAGTCAGCCAGACTGAGCGTAGTTCCGGTTCTGGCGTCGATCTTCTGTGTCCGCAGCATCGGAAGGACTGTTTTACGGATCTTTCCCTGTCGGTATTGGCTGATCCGGATCCCGTTTTTCTCTTCCGTCCGTTCTGCATCCAGCAGCGCGAAGACCGCCCGGATGGAGAAGGTGCCCCGTTCCGTTTCGCTTGTGAGCAGCGCTTTTGCATCTTTGAGCAGATCCACGCCGGACCGGAGATTGGTCTCCCACGAGGCGAGAAATGCGTTCCAGTTGAGATAGGGCAGCAGTTCCTCCACCCGTACCGGTTCCATACGGAAGACGCCGGTGGCTTTTGCGGGGGTGGGAGTCTTCTTACACCCGGCGGCGGCAGTGGCATCGGTCAGACTCAGCAGATCATCCGCTTTCTGTTCCGGCTGCTGTAAAGCGGCGTATTCTTTTTTCAGTTGTTCGATAAACGGTCCGCACTTGACCGGATCGGCAAGGGTCATCGCCACCGGTGCGCACTGGGAGGCATCGGTGGTATAGACCACGATCCCGTTCGTGTACCGGGGCTGCAGTTTCAATGCGGTGTGAGTACGGGAAGCGGCGGCACCGCCCACCATGAGAGGAATGGAAAGTTTGCGTTTTTCCAGTTCATCAGCAACGATCCCCATTTCCTCCAGCGAAGGCGTGATCAAGCCGCTGAGCGCGATGATATCCGCCTGTTTTTCCAGTGCGGTTTGAACGATCGTTTCCGGCGGAACCATCACGCCCAGATCAATGACTTCAAAATTGTTGCATTGCAGGACCACACCCACAATATTTTTGCCGATGTCATGCACGTCCCCCTTGACGGTTGCCAGCACCACCACGGGTTTGCGGACGGCATCCGACCGTTTCGACTGGATCGCAGGCATCAGGTGGGAGACGGCATTTTTCATCACACGGGCAGTCTTGACCACCTGTGGCAGGAACATCTTTCCTGCACCGAACCGGACGCCCACTTCATTCATACCGTCCATAAGAGGACCTTCGATGATCTGGACCGGATCGGGGTAGGCGTTCAGGGCTTCCGCCATATCCTCCGCCAGAAACGCATCGTCGCCGTGGATGAGAGCGTAAGCGATCCGTTCTTCCAGACGCTTTGAGCGCCATTCGGGGGTGCCGGAAGCATCTTTCTTCTCCTGTCCGGCAAACCCGGAGGCGATCTCCAGCAGTTTTGTTCCGGCGTCCGGCGATGTGTTGAGGATCACGGCTTCCGCCGCATCACGGAGAACAGGATCCAGTTCTTCGTACTGTTCCAGCTGGGCGGGGTTCACGATCCCCATATCCAGACCTGCCCGGATGGCATGGCAGAGAAACACGGAGTGCAGTGCGGCACGGACCGGTTCGTTGCCCCGGAAGGAGAAGGAAACGTTGCTGATGCCGCCGGAAAAATGGACGTCCGGCATCTCATTTTTCAGGATCCGGACCGCTTCGATAAAATCTTTTCCATAGGAATCATGTTCCGGCAGACCGGTGGCGACGGCAAACACGTTCACATCGAAAATAATATCGCTTGCCGGAACGTTTGCCTGTTCCGTGAGCAGACGGTACATCCGGCGGCAGACTTCGACTCTGCGTTCGAGGGTGTCTGCCTGTCCGTGTTCATCGAATGCCATACACAGCAGTGCGGCACCGAAACGGCGTGCTTCCTTCGCATGTTCGAGAAAGATCTCTTCCCCCTCTTTGAGGCTGATGGAGTTGACAATGCTTTTGCCCTGCGCGCAGGCAAGTCCGGCACGGATCGCCTCAAAGTTGGAGGAGTCGATCATGACCGGGACCCGGGCGATGTCCGGCTCGCCCGCCAGACGGAGCAGAAAACGGGAAAGTTCCGCCGCCGCATCCAGCATGGCATCGTCCATATTGATGTCGATGACCGTGGCGCCGTTTTCGACTTGATTCCGGGCGATGCGCAGGGCTTCTTCCATGCTGCCTTCTTTGATGAGACGCAGGAATTTGCGGGAGCCTGCCACATTGGTCCGTTCCCCCACATTGAGGAAAGGCAGTTCCGGATTGGAAACCAGGGGATCCAGTCCGGCGAGACGCAGTGCGGGCGGGAGGGCTTTCAGCGGACGGGGTGCTGCCCCTTCCAATGCCTGAGCAATGGCACGGATATGATCCGGGTTTGTGCCGCAGCAGCCCCCGGCAATGTTGAGCAGTCCTTCATCTGCGAAGGACCGGAGGATCGCGCCCATCTCCTGCGGGGTCTGTCTGTAACGGCCCAGCTCATCCGGCAGACCGGCGTTGGGGTGCGCGGAGATCCGGCAGGGGGCTTTGCGGGCGAGTTCGGCAATGTACGGCTTCATTTCTGTTGCGCCCAGTGCGCAGTTGAACCCGATGGAAAGGAGATCCGGTGTGTGCATCACCGAGATGAGAAACGCCTCCACATTCTGCCCCGCGAGCAGTCTGCCGGATGCATCGGAAAGCGTGCCGGAGATCATGACCGGGATCGGTTCGCCGCCCCGTTCCTCTTTGAGTTTGGAGATGGCGTAGATGGCGGCTTTGGCATTGAGTGTGTCAAAGACCGTTTCGATGAGCAGAATGTCAGCACCCCCGTCCAGCAGTCCGGCGGCAGCTTCGCGGTAGGCGTCTGCCAGTTCAAAAAAAGTCAGTTCCCGGAAGGCGGGATCCGCCACGGAAGGAGACATGGAAAGGGTCTTGCCCGTGGGACCGATGGATCCGGCAACGAACCGGGGCTTTCCGGGGGTGAGTTCCGTGAAGGAATCGGCTGCACTGCGGGCAATGGCGGCACCGGCACGGTTCAGCTCGTAAACTTTGTCTGCCAGACCGTACTCCGCCTGTGAAAAACGGTTGGCGTTGAATGTGTTGGTTTCGATGATGTCCGCTCCCGCCTCCAGATATTTTGTGTGAACGGAAAGGACCGCTCCGGGCTGAGTCAGGTTGAGTACATCGTTATCGCCTGTCAGGTTGCAGGGATGATCTGCGAAGACCGTCCCCCGGAAATCCTGTTCGGAAAAGTGAAAAGATTGAAGCATTGTCCCCATAGCACCATCCAGAATGAGGATGCGTTTTGCCAGGGCATCGGTAAGCGCGGCTGTCTGTTTCATAGGCGGAAAAGCCCCTGTATTTTGATTGATTTCTGATTCATTCCGGCTTAATATATCCTGAAAAAGAGTTTTTTGCAACCGAAAAAAACAAAAAGGTGCTTGCTTTTCCTTTCAGGAAAGAGTATATTGTGCAGAAACAGACGAAGAACACAGAACAGGAAACGGCATGGAAAACAAATATTTTATCAACCGTGACATCAGCTGGCTGGAATTCAACCGCCGCGTATTGGATGAAGCGACCGACTGCGGAAACCCGCTGCTGGAGCGATTGAAGTTCCTTGCTATTTTCAGCAGCAATCTGGATGAATTTTTTATGGTTCGCATGGCGGCGATCATGCGCAAAGAGGCCGATCAGGAAAATCTGGTGGGCAACGACGGCACTTACACCCCCGGCGAACTGCTGGAAAATCTGGATGAACGGATCCGGGAACTGGTGGAAAAACAGTATCGCTACTACCGTGATGACATCCTGCCGGAACTGGCGGAGAACGGGATCCGGATCGCTTCTTACGATGAATTGAGCGGACCCCAGCAGACCGCGGCGCATCTGCTCTTTGAGCGGGAGATCCTGCCGGTGCTGACGCCCGTTGGTGTGGACCCGTCCCATCCGTTCCCGCTGGTGCCGAATTTGGGGCTGGAGCTGCTGGTCCGTCTGAACCGGAAAAACCGCAAGACCGGAAAACGCAGTGAATCTTTTGCCATCGTGGAAGTACCTTCGGTGGTGCCCCGTTTTATCCCGGTCGAATCGGATCAGGAGGATGGCACGCTGACTTTTGTGCCGGCGGAAGAACTGATCGCCAACAACCTCGCTTCGCTGTTCCTCGGCTGCGAGATTTTGGAATGTTCCGCGTTCCGTATCTCACGGGATATGGACTTTTCTATCGACGAAGAATCCATTGACGACCTGCTTTCGGAAATGCAGATCACGCTTCAGCGCAAGGCAAAGCGGATCGTGGTCCGTCTGGAAGTGGCGGAGTCCGCCACCGCAAAGACCCGTACGTTCCTGCAGAAAAAACTGGGCGCTACGGAAGAACAGACTTATTCCATCGATGGTCCCCTGAACCTGAAAAATCTCTGGGAACTGGCAAGTCTGCAGGTGCCGGAACTGACCGACGACCCCATGCCGCCTCTGCCGCCGCTGCGGATCGACCCCAATTTGAGTATGATCGAAAATATCCGGCGCCGCGGCTCCTTGATGATCCACCATCCCTACGAGTCTTTCGACCCGGTAGTGCGTCTGCTGGAAGAAGCGGCGGAAGACCCGGATGTGCTGGCGATCAAACAGACTTTGTACCGTGTCAGCGGCAACTCGCCCATCGTAAATGCGCTGGTGAAAGCCGCCCGGAACGGCAAACAGGTTTCGGTCCTCTTTGAGATCAAGGCGCGATTTGATGAAGAAAACAACATCCGCCGCGCCCGTGAACTGGCGGAAGCCGGAGCTCACGTGGTGTATGGTATCGCCGGGTTGAAGGTCCACTGCAAGGCGCTGCTGATCGTGCGCCGGGAAGAGACCGGGATCCGCCGTTATGTGCATCTCAGTACCGGAAACTACAACGATAAGACCGCACGGCAGTACACGGACCTGGGCTATTTCAGCGATGATCCCCTGCTGGCGTCCGACGTTGCCGGACTGTTCAACGTCATTACCGGTTTCTCCGATCCGCCTCACTGGCACAAACTCATCGTTGCCCCCTTTGAACTGAAAAACCGGATCATCTACCTGATCGACCGGGAAGCCATGCTTTCCAGCCGTCAGAATCCGGGGCATATCACGATCAAGGTGAATGCGATCATTGACTACGAGGTGATCGAGCATCTTTATGCGGCGGCGGAACGGCACGTGAAGATCGATTTGATCGTGCGCGGCATCTGCGGGCTGAACCCCTACGCTCTGCCGGAAAAAGTCGGAAAAAATATCCGGGTGGTCGGGATCCTGGACCGGTTCCTGGAACATTCCCGGATCTACATCTTCAAGAACAACGGCTCGCCGGAATATTTTATGGGCAGCTCGGACCTGATGCCCCGGAACCTGAAGCGCCGGATTGAACTGCTGTTCCCTGTGGAGCAGAAAGAGCTTCGGGCGGAACTGGATATGATCGTCCAGACCGCATTGAACGATAAACGCAAAGGCAGGGTGCTGAATGGAGCGAATTCGTACAGCTGTACCAGTGACGGCAGCACGGAAAAGTACGAAAAGACCCGCAGTCAGTACGCCCTGTATGAATACTACAAAACCCGGTTGAAGCGGGAACGGAAACGGATCCGGGCGGAACGGAAGAAACTTCAGGTGTATTCTTCTGTCAATGACGGTAAGTAACTGGAAAGAAAATGAATATGAAAAAAATCAGAGATTATATAATTTATCTGCTGGTGCAGTTTTACGGCACGGTGATCGCTTTTGTCCCCCGTACCTGGTATATGGGGATCGGGCGTTTCTGGGCGCCGTTGATCAGTCTGTTTCCCGTTGGGAAAGTTGCTGCGCAGAACGTGCAGGCGGCGTTTCCGGAGAAGTCAAAGAAGGAAGTCCGGAGGATCGTACGGGAAAGTCTTGCCCACATGATCGCAGTTTCCTGCGAATTTTTCTGGATCCGGAAACGGAATGCTGACCTGCCGTCGCTGGTTGACATTGAGGAGCAGACGCTGAAAAACTTTGAACGCTGCCGGAAAGCGGGGAAGCCGGTGATCTTTATCTCTCCCCACCACGGGAACTGGGAGTTCGGCGGGCAGATGCTTGCCATCGGACTTGGTTTTACCATCTCCACCATCATGCGGTCGCCCCAGAACCCTTATCTGGGCAAATTGCTGGTTTCCGGACGCAGCGTCAAGGGCGTGGAGATCATCTTTTCCAAAGGCGCAGCCCGTGCCGTGATGAAAGCGGTGAAGGACGGCAGAAGCATCGGGATCCTTATGGACCAGAACACCCGGGTGCGGGATGGCGGGATCTTTGTGGACTTCTTCGGCTTGAAAGTGCCGGTCACTTCTCTGCCTGCCCGGATCGCTTTGAAGGACAAATTGCCCATTGTTCTCGGTACGGAGTACCGGACCGGCAAACGGTTCGGCATGACAACTGTCTATATTGAACCGCAGGACGATGACACGGAGGAAAGTCTGACCCAGCGGATGATCTCGGCCGTGGAAGAGATCGTGCGGAAGTGGCCGGAACAATATCTCTGGGCATACCGCCGGTTCCAGCACATCCCGCCGGGAGAGGATCGTTCCCGTTACCCGGCATATTCGGAATTTGCCAAACCCTCGTTCTTCGATCAGCGGGAACGGGGTAAGAAGAAACAAGCATAACGATATACAGCACAAGGAGCTTATCTGATGAAAGCAAATATCGAAAAAATCAATATCGAAGGGATCCCCGCCTTCCGGATCGAAACAGAAGATGCAACTGCTGTGGTGTCCCCGTACGGTGCCCACGTCCTGTCCTATACGGTGGGGGAAGACGACCTTCTCTGGGTTTCCGGCAAGTCCAACTTTGTGGAAGGGAAAGCCATCCGCGGCGGGATTCCGGTCTGCTGGCCCTGGTTCGGGTCGGCGGCAGCTCCGGCACACGGCCTTGCCCGGATCAATATGTGGAATATGGAAGTACCACGGGATGAAGCCGATGGCAGCGTGACCCTGACGATGACGCTGGAAAAGAACGGTCTGGCGGCAAAAATGGTCATCAATATCGGGCGCGCTCTGACGCTGAACCTGACCACAGTCAATGAAAGCGGCGAACCGGTGAAGCTGACGGAAGCGCTCCACACCTACTTCAATATTTCCGACATCAGCAAGATCCGGATCCTCGGCTTTGAAGATTGCGACTATTTCTGCTCGCTGGCGAAAGTCACGGAAAAACAGTCCGGCGCGATTACCTTCGACAAGGAAACGGACCGGATCTACTATGCGGGCAGCCGTATTGCCGTGATCGATGATCCCGGTCTGGAACGGCAGATCCGGGTGGAACGGTTCGGCTCGGACTCCGCCGTGGTTTGGAACCCGTGGATCGCAAAAGCCGCCGCCATGCCGGACTTCGGTGATGATGAATACCCCGGTATGCTCTGTATCGAAGCCGCCAATGCCGGTGACGATGCCCGCACGCTGGCACCCGGCGCCAGCCACACCCTCGGAACAAGAATTTCACTCATTTGATCAAAAAATAAGGAGGATGCAAAATGAGAAACAGAGAATTTGACTATCGTGCAAGCGCCCGTGAGGCGGAACTGGAAGCCGAAGCAAGAGCCATGCGGGATGGCGATGTGATCGCTGCCCGCAGCTTTATGAACCGCATTTATAACTGGATGGCGGTCGGTCTCGCCCTGACCGGCGGGATCGCATACGGCGTTTACGAATATATGATAGCGAATCGTCCTCATGTAAATTTTGCCGGAGAGCTTACCGGCGGATCGATCCTGTGGAGTCCGACCGCTATGCTGGTGCTGATCCTGCTGGAATTCGGTCTGGTGATCTGGATCTCCGCCGGGATCAATAAGATGTCCGCAGGGCTGGCGTCCAGTCTGTTCCTGCTTTATGCCGCACTCAACGGCGTGACGCTGGCTCCGATCTTTCTGGCATATACCGCCGGAAGTATCGCAACTGCATTTTTCGCCTGTGCCGGAACGTTTCTCGTGACCAGCATTTTCGGCTATATCACCCGTATGGACTTGAGTGGTCTCGGCGGACTTTGTATGATGGGGCTTTGGGGGATCATCATTGCCTCCCTCATCAACTTCTTTACGGAGAGCAAGGGGCTGGAAATGATCATCACATACGTGGGTGTGTTTGTATTCATCGGTCTGACCGCGTGGGATACCCAGAAGCTCCGTCAGATCGGCGGGATCACCGGACCGGACAGCGTTACTTTGAGCAAGTTTGTGATCCTCGGAGCGTTGACGCTCTATCTGGATTTTATCAATCTGTTCCTGATGCTCCTGCGGATCTTCGGCGACCGGAAATAAGTTTGAAAACAGCAGAATTCATGCTATATTAAAAGGATGAATAACTGCAACAATGAGGCTCATTTATGGCATTGATATTAGGTATTGAATCCAGCTGCGATGAAACTGCGGCAGCTGTGGTGGAGGATGGACGCAGAGTCGTCTCAAATGTGGTGGCATCCCAGATCGCAAAACATTCACCCTATGGTGGCGTGATCCCGGAACTGGCTGCCCGCGAACATCTGACTGCGATCGGACCGGTGGTGGATCAGGCGTTGAAGGATGCGGGGATCACACCCGCCGATCTTTCCGCCGTTGCCGTGACACACGCCCCCGGACTTGTGCCCGCTCTCCTGATCGGGATGACCTATGCCAAAGGTTTCGCTATCGCCAACAACCTGCCGCTGATCGGGATCAATCATTTCCTCGGTCACATTTATGGCGCGTTCGTTGGGGAAGATGCCCCGTACAGGTTCGATGATCCCGCCCTGTATCCCATGCTGGCGGCGGTCGTCTCCGGCGGACATACCAGTCTGGTCGTCCTGACGCCGGACGGAAAATCCCATCTCGTGGGAACCACCCTTGACGATGCCGCCGGGGAAGCCTTTGACAAAGCCGCAAAACTGCTGGATCTCGGCTATCCGGGCGGACCGATCATTGAACGCCTCGCCAAAAACGGAAAAACGGACGCTCACCATTTTCCCCGTTCCCTCACCGGGGCGGCGGGCAAGCCGGTGGCGCCGGAAAACCGTTTCAACTTCAGCTTCAGCGGCTTGAAAACTTCCCTTCTGTACCTCGTGCGGGATATGGGGGGTGCGGACAAACTTTCCGAAGAACAGCTGTACGATTGTCTTGCATCCTATCAGGAAGCGATCGTGGATGTTCTCTGCACCAAGATTTTTGATGCTGCGAAACAGTACCGGGTCAAGTCTGTGGTCCTTTGCGGCGGTGTCGCCTGCAACGGCGCGCTCCGGGAACGGTTTGAACAGCGTGTACCGAAAAATCTCATTGCCCTGACTGCTCCGAAAAAATATTGCACGGACAACGCCGCCATGATCGGCGGTCTTGCCTCCTTCTATCACCGGAGCGGCGCTTACAACGGGCTGGATCTGGATGCACAGGCACGGCTGCCCCTCAGTACTGAGCTGCCCTTTTCCCTGCGATGAGGTGAGTTATGAACCGGGTGATCGTTTTTGACTTGGATGGAACACTGGTCGATACCCGGCTGGAGTTGACCAACGCCACCAACCTCATGCTACGCAATTACGGGCGCAATGCCCTGCCTATGGAGCAGGTCGTTTCTTTTGTCGGAAACGGGATGCGGGCACAGGTGGAAAAAGCCCTTGCCGCCACCAATTCCGATGGAAAGATCATTGATCCGGACGAAGCACTGGAGGTTCAGAAGCGTGCTTATCGTGCCTGCGTCAATCTGACTTCCAGCCTGTACCCCGGTGTTTACAAGACCATTGCCGAACTGAAGAAAGCCGGCTGGAAGCTCGCCGTTTTGAGCAATAAACCGGAAGAACTCTGCAAAGTCATCCTGCGGGAATTCGGGCTGACTCCTCATCTCAGCGCCATCCTTGGCGGCGTGGAGGATTTTCCTCTGAAGCCGGAGCCGGATGGACTCCTCTTTATTAAGGATCTGCTGGAAATCGACGGATCCGCTTGGATGGTGGGCGATGGCGCTCAAGACCTGATCGCCGGTCAGCGCGCCGGATTCAAAACCTGTTACGCCGCATACGGTTTCGGCAGCGACATCGGTAACATTCCCTTTGATGCAAAAATCGATACCTTTGAACAACTGAAAGAGATCCTGAAAAATGAACCTGCCGGATGATTTGAGAACGGAACTGCGCAGCCTCTGCCGTACCATTTATGAAAATCCCGAACTCGGCTTCAAGGAATTCAACGCCGCAAAACTGCAGTGTGATCTGCTGAAAAAACTGGGCTTTACCGTCACGGAAGGTCTGGCGGATCTGCCTACTTCCTACAAGGCGGAAAAGATCATCAACGGCGGAAACGGTCCTCACTTCGGATTTTTTTCGGAGTACGACGCACTGGCGGGGATCGGTCATGCCTGCGGACATCACCTCATCTGTGTTTCCGGTATCGCAGCCACCGTGCTTGCCGTGGCAGAACTGGAAAAACGGGGCATCAGCGGGAAGATCACTCTTTTCGGGACTCCCGGCGAGGAACAGCTGGGCGGCAAGGTCAAAATGAAGGCTGCCGGCGTGTTCGATGGCGTGGAGGCGGGGCTCATCGGACACCCCTACGACTTGAGCAGCTGTGACGACGGCGCCTACTCGGTACGCCGTTTTTCCGTCAAGTTTCACGGAAAAGCATCCCACGCAGGCATGGCACCCCATCTGGGGATCAATGCACTGGATGCCCTGATCCTCTTTTTCAACGGGATCGGTCTCTGGCGTCAGCAGATGCCCGAAGCCAGCCGGGTCCACGGGATCATCCTCAAGGGCGGCGATGCTCCCAATGTGATCCCTGCCGAAACTGAAGCGTTCTTCTACTTGCGCGCGAAAGACTTGCAGACCACTCTGGCGATGGAAAAACGGTTCCGTGCCATCGCTGCCGGTGCCGCCGAACAGACCGGATGCACCTGCGATTGCGATCTGGTCTCCGCATACGACCCCTGTCTGGTCAATGCCCCCCTCAACACTGCTTATGCCGACATCCTGGAAAGCATGGGCGAACCGGTCATCCGCGCCAACGGGACCGAGGGCAGGGCAAGTACGGACTTCGGTGATGTTTCCCAGATGATGCCCGGTGCGAACCTGCATTTCGGGATCTGCGATCACGGCGGCGTGCCCCTTCACACCGTGGAGTTCCGGGAGGCGGCAGGCACGGAACACGCCTTCGATCAGGCGGTCAGGACGGCTCAGGTGATGGCGCAGCTCTGCGTGAAATATTACACCGAACCCGACTTCCGCAACGCCGTTCAGGCAGACTTCAACGCAAAAAAAGCGTAAGCACGGTCCTGAAAAAAATTCAATCTCTTGTTAAAAAATTCCCGGATTACTTCACCAGCAGGGGGACGGCGAAGACCTGACGGAAAAATTCCACATCCTGTTCGGGGATGGCGAAGCCGGTCATCCGCAGTTCGGGTGCCGGAGTCAGCACCACCCGGTCCGGTTCCGGATCGATCCGGAACTGGGTGACAGAGCGGCAGGTTTCGGCAAGACCGCAGGCGATCCGCAGAAGCGCAGCAAGTTTCCGGACCGTGGACTGGTCCTCCTTCGTGATCGCCATAAATTCCGCATTGTACTTGTCCGGCGGCGACTTCCGGTGGAACCGTGCCGTCAGCGCGGCGATCGTCCGTTCCTCCTGGGAAATGCCGGGGATCTCCGTGGAATTGATGATATAATACGAGTGTTTGTGATAACTCTGATTGTTGATGAAAAGTCCGGTTTTATGCAGCCACGCCGCGATCCGCAGCAACAGCGCCGCCCGCTTCGGACATCCATGAAGATTTTGCAGCTGGATGAAAAGTTTATCCGCAAAAAGTGCTGTCCGGCGGGTGTAATCCTTATCCGAACGGTATTTTTCGGCAGTCCGCTGGACCATAGCTTCGGTCTGACGGGCAAAAATATCTTCCGAGTGGAACAGAACCTGCATAAAGTCACGCAGCAGCGCCTCTTTCATGGTGACTTTCGGCACGATGAGCGTGGTGGCGCCGGAGATCCGGAACAGGTTGTCGATGATGATGGAGCAGGGGATCACCGCCTCTGCCAGCGCCTGCGGGATCCCGTAGCGGTCCGTAATATTTTCCAGACTGAGGGAAAGCAGTTCCGCCATACCGGCTTCGTAGTCTTTCCGGCTCAGCTTGCAGATCTGTCCCTTATTGCCGGGGCGGTCCGCAAAAATTTGCATCAGCGCCCGGACGCTTGATCCCATGGCAAAGAGCAGGGGGGAGCGGACTTCCGGGGAGATCTGGCGCATCTCGGTAAAGGTTTTGTCGATAACCGGCGTGAGGAAACGGCGGATTCCTTCGGCGGACATGACGCCCGGCATCTGGTCCAGCACCCGCAAGGTGCCAAGCTTGACCGTCTCCGTAAAGCAGAAAGAGCCGCCTTTGTAGGACGAGATCTGGCAGGCGCCGGTGCCGATGTCTGCGATCAGCGCAGTCTTCTTGTAAAGATTGAAGGATGAGGGCATCACATCCACCAGTGTCAGATAGTCCAGCCGGGCTTCGTCCGCCCCTTCAAAAATGGTGAGGGTGAGCCCGGTGGCGTGGCGGATCCGTTCAATGAGAATATCCGCATTGCCCGCCTCGCGGACCGCACTGGTGGCGATGGCGCGGCAGTTTTTGACGCCGTATTCATCCAGTTTTTTCTTGTAGTTGGAAAAGATCCCGCAGAGCATCCGGATAGAGGATTCAGAAATCTTACCGTGGCGGAAAACGTCCGAGCCAAGCGGCACGGAAACGCTCAAATCCTCCAGAATTTCCGTTTCTTTCGTTTTCTGATTACATTCCGCCAGCAGGAGACGGCAGAAATGGGCTCCCAGGTCAATGGTTCCGAGCAGCAGTTTCTGAGCCATGGCGATCCCTCCCTCAAACCTTGCCGCGCAGACGGGCAAGCACGGTGGCACCCAGCGCCACGGCGGGATCGCCGAGCGCCGTGATCCGCAGTTCGATCTTTTCCGGATCCAGTCCGAAAAGATGATCTGCAAAACTCTGTTTGAACACGGTGAAGATCTCTTCGCCCAGCGCATCGATCATGCCGCCGCCGAGAATGATGCAGTCCGGCGCCACGATGGCAGACGCGGAGGCTGCGGCAACGCCCAGCATAACAGAACCTTTATCGATCACCGCGCGGACTGTTTCATCGCCCGCCCGGTAGGCTTTTGCCAGATGACGGCTCTTGATATTTTTGCTTTTTGCATCGAATTTATCCGGCGGCAGCAGCGTGGGCAGCCCCTTCTTGAAAACTTTTTTCCGCAATGCCTTTACGAATGCAGTCTTGCTGCAATAGGCTTCCGCACAGCCCTTGTGCCCGCATCCGCAGCGGCGGCCGTTGTACTTGATAATGGCATGACCGAACTCCCCGGCAAGTCCGGCGTTTCCGGTGTGCAGATGTCCATCCGTAATGATCCCGCCGCCGAGACCGGTGCCGATGTAGTAGCCGATGACCGTATTGTAGCCACGGGCGGCACCGCAGTGATATTCCGCCAGAATCCCGAGGCTGCCGTCATTGCCCAGATAGACATCCCGTCCGGTCAGTTCCCGGAGTTTCGCTTTCATGGAAAAATTGCGGATTCCCAGATTGGTCGCGTGAAGGCAATCCCCCGTTACCGGATCCACCGGCGCAGGAATGGCAACGCCGATCCCGTCCAGCTGATCGAAGGTCAGATTCAGAGGCTCCAGTGCCTTTTTCCCGACGGAAACGATAGCCTCCGCCAGTTCATCCGGCGTGGCACCGGAGGGGGTGTTCATTTTTGCATCGGAAATGATCTTATACGAGCTGTCCGCCACAACAGCATAGATTTTTGTGCCGCCGAGGTCGATTCCGAGAGCATATTCATTCATTGGTGCGGGTTCTCCTTGCTGTTGTGTGGTTGAAACATCAGCATAAGTTAGCACAGATCCCTTGAAAATCAAGAGAAAAAATCAATTTTCTTCCGGCGCAAGGATCAGCAGTGTTGGCAGCCCGGTCACCTGATAAGTCTCCAGCAGTTTTTTTGTGGCGGGATCGCCCGCGTCTTCCGCCTGGACCCGCACAAGGATATAACCCGCCTTCAGGATCTTCTGTACTTCCGGATCGGGGAATGTGTTGTGTTCAAGGGCAGTACAGTTCTTGCACCAGGTCGCCCAGAAATCCAGCAGCACGAGCTTGTTCTCCCGCTTTGCCAGTTTCAGCGCAGATCCGATTTCCTGAAACGCAGGAGAATCCCCGGCAAGCTGTTCTGTCTCCGGTCCGGAACGGAAACGCTCCACCGCCAGACCGTACGCCAGCACGCCGTAATAGACCGCCAGCAGCAGGATCAAAATACCGAGGAGCTGTTTCACCCGGATCATCCATGCGCCCGGTTTCGGGAAAAGCGCCATACCCGCCGCCGCAAAGGGCCACGGCAGCGCCATACCCAACCCAAGCAGGAACGGCAGAAGCAGTCCGGCGTGATTCCCTTCCGCATAGAGGGTCGCAGACCGGATCAGTACCGCTGCAAGGACCGGCGCCACACACGCCCCTGCCAGCGTCGCAGAGACCGCACCCAGCAGGAAGATCCCGGCATACTTTGCGCCGGAAAGTTGGATCGAAGCGCCGAAACGGGAAAGATCGAAATTGAAAAATCCGAACATAGCAAGGGCGAGAAACGCAAAAATCAGCGCGGCGATCCCGTTGAAGATCCAACTGCCCGCAAGACCGCCGAATGTGGACCCGGTCAGTACGGCGATCACCCCGAGCAGACCGTATGCCACGGTGATGCCCAGACCGTACACAAGCCCCCGCAAAATACGGTCGAATCTGGAGCGATCCGAGTTCATTCCGGCACCGATGATCGCCAGATTTACCGGAATCAGCGGCAGAACGCAGGGTGTCAGGTTCAGCGCAAGTCCCCCCAGCAGAACCAACAGCAGCGTCAGAACGATCCCTTTTCCGTCCAGATCAAACAGACTTTTTTCCGGTTCGCCCCGGAGAAATGCAACCATCTCTTCCGGGTTCATGTAGCCCACCGCCCGCCCGGTGATCCGGTAGGCGGAGACAGCCGTTTCTGCCGTGCTTTCCGGTTCCGGCAGCGGGGAGAAACTTACGCCGTCTGCGGGTGTGAAAACGCCGTTCCGCCAGTCATTTTCTGTTTGAAACGAGCCGAGAGACTTTGTCCCCTCCGGCAGAAAACAGGTGCCGTTGCTGTCGCAGTATTGGGCATTTGCCGTGATGGTCAACGGGAAGGATGAGGGCTGACCCGTGAAGCCCCATTGATGCTGTCCCGGCAGAAGATAACCATCTTTCGCAACCGGGCTTACGGTCGCTTGCAGTTCCGGTTCCGTCCGGACGCTGATCCCGTCCGCCATACCCTGATAGGGTGCGTGGACTTTCAGCGTGACTGTAACGGCATCTTTTCCGCCGGTTACGCTCCAGGTTCCTTTCTGTTCTTCCGCGGACCGCAGGGGGATCAGCAGGAACAGCAGGAGAAAAAATACAGAAAAATGTTTCATCGGTCTCTCCATATCAAATCGTTGTTTTACGGGAACAGACACCGCGCACCGGATACTTGTTCCCTGCAGCAAAATACACCGGAAACTCCGGTTCGTCAAGCAGGAAAGAAAAAAAAGCGGAAACGTGATTGAAAAATGATCTTTCCAGTGTATAGTAAATGCAAATTTCAGAAAGGAAAGATCCCTTATGGCTGTTCAGAATGTGGCAATTATCGGTATGGGTTTGCTGGGTACTTCCCTCGGCATGGCGTTGCGGGGCGGGAACTGCCACCGTCTGTGCTGGACCCGTCGTGCAGAGATCCGGTCCTGGTGTCTGGAACACGATGCCGCTGATGAAACGGCTGACGATATCGAAACGATCCTTGCCAAAGCCGATCTTACGGTCTTTGCCCTGCCGATCCCCCAGATCATTGCTTTTATGGAAAAATACGCTCACGCATGGCGGAAAGGTGCTGTTGTGACGGATATGGGCAGTATCAAGGGGCGGATCATGGATGCCGCTGAACGGAGTTTGATCCCCGCAGGCGTGCAGTTTGTGGGCAGTCACCCTATGGCAGGTACGGAGAAATCCGGCTGCGAAAATGCCTTCCCCACCCTGTACAGCAATGCAGATGTGTTTATCTGTCCCGGCAGTAACGCCACGCCGGAAGCGGTGGAGGATGTCAAAGCCTTCTGGCGGAGCATCAACACCAAGCCGGTGATGATCCCTGCCGATGCTCACGACTCTCTGGTTGCACATACCAGCCACGTCCTCCACGTGGTCGCTTCCGGACTTGCTATGGCGATTTTGAATTCGGATGACGAAAAAGAAAAAGCCCTGCGGTTTGCCGGTTGTGCCACCGGTTTCCGGGACACTTCCCGTATCGCCTCCAGCAATCCTGCCATGTGGCGGGAGATCATTGAGTATAATACGCCCGCTGTCCTCGGCGCACTGAAAAACTTTGAGGATGCTCTGGCAGAGTACCGGAAAATGATCGCGGAAGGCAGATACGATGACTTTGAACAGGCGTTCGCCGATGGCAAAGTCCTGCGGGATTCCTGGCTGAAGTACAAAGGTTATTGACCGTAAAAAAAGTTTTGCGGCTGCACTTGATATTTTGAGGGAAAGGGGATATATTACGCTATTATGAAAAATTTGCCGAATACAACAAAACGATACGATTTCAAGACGCTCAACAATGCCCAGCGCACACGGAATGAGCGCCTCTTGCTCTGTCCGCGCTGTAAAGAACAGCTCGCCCAGCCGGATATTGAGGTCTTTTCACGCTGTCCGTTCTGCAACTACCGGTTCGATCTGAACGTGGAACTGGAAGATTTCATCCTGGAACCCGTGGTCGAAAACTGGATGCGTCAGCAGAGCTACGCCGGACCCCGGATGCGGGATGATGAAATGATGCGCTGAATAGAATCTTGCGGCTTTTTTTGAAAAAAATGAAAAGCTGCCCTTGACAAAATAGATTTTAGCTGTATATTAAAGGCATACTGCAAGATTTGCAGCCTGATGGTGTAACGGTAGCACAAGTGATTCTGGTTCACTTTGTCTTGGTTCGAATCCAGGTCAGGCTGCCATTTTTTTTGCTCTGAAATCGCCTCCCTTGAAAACCCCTTTGGTTCGCCATGTCATCCGACATGGTGCAAATCCAGGTCAGGCTGCCATTTTTTTTGCCGTGAAATCGCCATCCTTGAAAGCCCCTTTGGTTCGCCATGCCATCCGACATGGTGCAAATCCAGTCCGGCAGCCATTTTTTTGCTCTGAAATCGCCATCCTTGAAAGCTCCTTTGGTTCGCCATGCCATCCGACATGGTGCAAATCCAGTCAGGCTGCCATTTTTTTTGACTTGAGTTGTGGGGGCGGTCCCATCCCCATCAGAAACGCTTTATCGGACTTATCGGACTTATCCGACTTATGAATTTTAAGAAACACTCACGGATCTTTTTTTAAAAATCGTGCTCGTCTGTTGCTTGTCTTTCCCTTTGCTGTCCCCGTTTCCTGCTTCCTGCTCTTGAAATTGCAG
The DNA here is from genome assembly GCA_015061915.1 of Lentisphaerota bacterium. Classification (GTDB taxonomy): domain Bacteria; phylum Verrucomicrobiota; class Lentisphaeria; order Victivallales; family UBA1829; genus SIG77. The sequence continues at coordinate 76,621 of SUVR01000011.1, forward strand.
AAAAGAGCGCTATATTGAAAATCAGGTGAAAAAGAATATCATGAAACAGGAGGTCCCATGATCACGATTCAGGAAGCAATAAAAATAGCGGAAGAAGACTTTAAGCACAGCGTAGAAGGACTTGAAGAGTCTGAAGACTTCTTTTATGCATACCCGAAAAAATCCGGAGGCTCCGGCTTTTATGTTCCCACCCTGCGGATCAACAAACATACCGGTAAAGTGGATCACAGCCCGTGGCATGATCATAAAGACCAGGAAGAACCTTTTGCATATATCATGATCAGCCCATCCACAGGGGAATATTTTACTCATGATGAAAAAATCAGGGAAATTATGAAACGCAAAGGTACTCCCTGGCTCAGAAAAAAATATGAAGAACTGGGATTCTGACAGTTAAGGTAAAAGCCTCGGTTTCGGGGCATTTTATAAAAAACGAAGCACGGAATATTGCTCCGTGCTTCGCTTGAAAATTTTTTGGAAAAGGTCGGGTTATGCCAGCAGACCGCGGACCCGTGCCAGTTCGGTTTCGGCATCGGTGACCAGTTCTTCCACCAGATCTTTGATCGGTACGATCTTATCCACCAGACCCACACTCTGACCCGCCATCAGGGAGCCGTTGTCCACATCGCCTTCAATAGCGGCACGGCGGAGAGCGCCGACCCAGAACCGTTCTACTTCTTCCTGCGCGAATTGTCTGGAAACGGTTCCGGCTTCCAGTTCTTTCAGCAGTTTCAGCTGCAGTTTGCCGAATTCATCCATCCCCTTATTGCGGAGGGCACGCACGGAAACCACCGGCAGTTTGGAGTCGAACTGGGGCGTGGCGACGGCATCGCGGGCGTTGGCGCGGCGGAATGCCAGTTTGAAGTTATCGTGAACGCGACATTCTTCCGTCATCACAAACCGTGTCCCCAGCTGGGCACCGCTTGCACCCATCAGCAGGGCGTGGGCGATCATCTTGCCCGTGGCGATACCGCCCGCCACAAAAACCGGCAGCTGATCCGCAAAACGGAAAAGAACCTGCTGCATCAGCACCACGCTGGAGACGTGTCCGATGTGTCCACCGGCTTCGCTGCCTTCCAGAATAATGGCATCCGCGCCGAACTTGATCATGCGTTCTGCAATGGAGATGGTGGAGGCAAAGCACAGCACTTTCGCACCCGTGGCTTTCGCCGCTTCCACTTCTTTTTCTTTGGGGAAACTGCCGGCAAACACGATATACGGCACTTTCATTTCCGCCATCAGAGCAAGATGATCCAGGTATGCGGGCGCAATGGTGATCAGGTTCACGGCAAAGGGCTTATCCGTGAGGGAACGCAGTTCCTGGATCTGGCTGCGCAGCACTTCCACCGGCGCATTGCCCCCGGCAAGACAGCCGAAGCAGCCGGAATTGCACACCGCCGCCACCAGTTTCGGTTCGGAAACCCAGGTCATAGCACCGCAGAGGATGGGATATTTCACATTGAGGAATTCGCTGCCGCGCTTCATGAGCGGCGCCAGATGTTTCAGTTCTGTCATAACAGTTTCCTTTCGATTTAATAACAGTTGTGTTTTCTGTGACAGAGTTTTATTTCTTCTTGCAACTTGCATAATATAACCCCTGAAACATGATTTGTCAAGTGGTTGGAAATAAAGTATAAATATATCTTGCAATAAAACAGAAAACAATAGAAAGTATGACAGAAAAATTTAGTCTTTTGAGGCTTACGAGTCCCATAAGTCTTATGAGTCTTATGAAACCTATGAGAACAAAAACACACTGCTTCCGGACTATTACGGAAATTTTTATAATTCTTCATTCCGCCTTTCGCCTTCCGCATTTACTTCCTGCATTCCGCATTTACTTCCCGCCTTCCGCCTTCCGCCTTCCGCATTTACTTCCTGCATTTCGCATTTCGCCTTCCGCATTTACTTCCTGCATTCCGGGCAGGTACCGTAGAAGTCGAGAACGGTGTGTTCCACCTGAAAATCGGGGGAGGGGGCGAGATCGGGCACCGGCAGCATGAGGTCGGTGACTTTTCCACACTTCCGGCATTTGAAATGAGCGTGGAAGTCGGTACGGATGTCGTAGCGCAGTTCGCCGGATTCAATGGTCAGGACCTGCACAATGCCGTGTTCGGCAAAAAGTTTGAGGGTGTTATAGACGGTTGTCAGGGAAAGAGTGGGGTGGAGCGGGGAGAGTTGTTTGTAAATTCCTTCAGCGCCGGGGTGGACCCGGTTCTCCCACAGATATTCATAAATGCATATCCGCGGCTCTGAGGGACGGATGCCCGCTGCCTGCAATTTTTCAATTGCAATCTGCCTTGTGTTCTGCATGGGTTGCTCCTTGAGGTTGGCTGAAAAAGCCGGTCCGGCAAAATGGCACACCGGACCGGCAGATCGGAGATCAGTTAAAATTATTCACCGAAGTAACGCTTGAGGAGGCCGGTGAACGCCTGACCGTGACGGGCTTCATCGCGAGCCATTTCGTGGACGGTGTCGTGGATGGCATCGTAGCCCAGTTCCTTGGCGCGCTTTGCGATGTCGAACTTGCCGGCGCAGGCGCCGTTTTCCGCTTCGCAGCGCATCTTCAGGTTGGTCTTCGTGCAGGGAACCACCACTTCACCGAGGAGTTCGGCAAACTTGGCAGCGTGTTCCGCTTCTTCCCATGCGATCCGCTTGTAGGCTTCCGCAACTTCCGGATAGCCTTCACGATCCGCCTGACGGCTCATGGCGAGGTACATCCCGACTTCCGTGCATTCGCCCATGAAGTGGGCTTTGAGGCCTTCCAGCACTTCCGGATCAACGTTCTTGCCGACGCCGATCACGTGTTCCGCTGCCCAGGTGACGCTCACGTCAGCCATTTCTTTGAACTTGCTGCCCGGGACTTTGCACTGGGGGCAGAATTCCGGAGCTTCGTTACCTTCGTGGACATAACCGCACGCGGGGCATACAAACTTTTTCATAGCTTTGTTCCTTTCATGTTTTCTGTTGTTTTGTTGGTAAGCTATAAATTTGTAGTTGTTACAAAACTGAATATACTGCAATTTTGTAGAATTGCAAGCGACTTTTTAAAAATTTTTCAACTTTTTTTGATTTTTTTGATTTTTTTGATTTTTTTGATTTTTGCCTCATTTCTCTGTTATTTTACCGATGAAAACGGCAGTATTTTCCATCCGTTTCCGTACCCATCCGTATTTATCCTTAATATTTCAGTGTGCGGCGCTTGAAATCGGGCGGTATTGCACTACATTATTTTATCATTGACTTAATATGAAAGGATCAAACTCATGTTTACGAAACTGACAGAACTGATGGACCACATGCTGGAGATGGGCATCCCCGGCACCGGAATCGTGGTGAAGCAGCACGGAAAAGAGATCTACCGCTATGTGAACGGTTATTCCGACCGGGAAAACAGGATCCCCATGCGGGGCGATGAGCGTTTCTACATCTATTCCTGCTCGAAAGTCGCAACTTGTACTGCAGCGCTGATGCTCTGGGAACAGGGAAAGTACGATCTCGATGATGATCTGGGCAAGTATATGCCGGAATATTACGATATTACTGTCGGGACGGAAGATGGACCCCGTCCGGCGAACACAAAAATCAAGATCCGCGACCTGTTCCGCATGACCAGCGGGCTGGACTACTGGCTGACCTGTCCTCCCCTCGTGGAAGCGGTGGAAAAGACCGGCGGACGCTGTCCCACCCGGGAAACGATTGCTTATCTGGCGAAACACCCGCTGATCTGCGACCCCGGCACAGAGTGGCATTACAGTTTGTCCCACGACGTCCTTGCGGCGCTGGTGGAAGTCATTTCCGGCGAAAAGTTTGAAGATTTTGTGCAGAAAAATATCTTTGCGCCTCTGGGAATCACCCATTCCACCTTCATCGCCCGGGAAGCCGATCTTCCCACCATTGCGCCCCTCTATCGGAACAATCAGAAGCCGGGCGAAGACAAGCCCCGGATCGAGATTTTTGAAAGAGGCAATGAGTATCAGCTCGGTCCGGAATACGCCAGCGGCGGTGCGGGCTGCGTTTCCACGCTGGATGATTACAGCACCTTCCTCGAAGGGCTGAAGGACGGCAAACTCCTGAAGCCGGAAACGCTCAAGATCATGACCACGGACCAGATCTGCAACGAAGGTCAGCGCAAGACCCACGACCAGTGGTGCGGCAGCGGGACCTACGGATACGGCCTGGGCGTGCGGTGTCCGCCTTCCGAGGGCGAAGTGCTGGTGACGGACTTCGGCTGGGGCGGTGCCGCCGGAGCTTATCTGGCGATCGATCCCGCGTACGATCTGACGGTCTTCTATGTTCAGCACGTTCTCATGTCTCCCAACGCGCCGCTGCGCAGTAAGATCCTGCCTACCATCAAGGAGTGTCTGACCGGCGCAGAAGCTGCCACCGGCGCCCATCGGGACGGCATTTGATCTGACTTTGTGAGGGAAGAAAAAAGGGAAAATTTTTGTAGCTTCATGCAAGATTATAGTTGCTTTTGACGCAAGGTTTATCGGCTGGAGATGGTGCTACTATGGCTCTTTTTTTAATTGAAGCGTTTTATATGAAAGGATGACAATGAGATTTAAGGAAATTCATGGTGTAGAGGAATTTGATTTAATGGATGATAGTAAATATCTGAAGCATGGAGGTATCTTTCTAAAAGAATTTATTGATAGTGTTTCAGATAACTTGGAAATTTATAAGAAGTCTAAAAGCAGGTTTAAAGTAGAAATAGAATTTCATACATGGGACTTTACGAAAAAATCTACTTTTGAAAATGATGTTCTTGCTGTAGAAGATGTTTTTAAGGCGGACAAGCGTGTCTCAATAGACGATATACTCTCGTTTATTCTTACTTCGATGAAAACGTGTTTTGACATACATAAGCGTGAATCCTTTGCAAATGATGCATCGATTTCCATTAAAATTACTAATGAGCGTAACGGAAGAACTTATATACATAAAGAGTGCAACCCCGTTTTAACTTATGTCCATTATAAGTTAACCGAGGAAAAAGACTCTAATTTCAGAGACTATATAAAAGTCGTACAATTCTTCATTGGAGATTGGGGGAAGCGTATGCACTTTTTTAATAGCACTCACATTAGATTAGAGCACGAAGGAACTGATATATGATTATGTTAAGACCTTATCAGACAGAATCAATCAATAAAATCGCAGAGAAGAACGGAAGACTTCTTGTAAACGCTCCTTGCGGTTCAGGTAAGACTTTCATCGCTCTTTATCTTCGTAAGCAGTACCCCGGTCTCAAGAAAGTCCTCATCATCTGCCCTGCGTCAGTTAAACTCCAGTGGGCAGAAGTAATTAAGGAGACTTTCCCCTCCGATACAGTTCACATTGCGAAAGGTGCTTATAAGAATGAATACGCTCACAATATTATCAATTCAGACTTCGTAATCATCAATTACGATATTCTGTTCAGTAGAAATGCTGAACGATCTTGGACTGATATGCTTAAGCGAGCGGGATTTACTCTTATGGTAGTTGATGAATCACACAACTTAGCGAATAAGGAATCAAACAGGTCTCAGTGTGTACACGAACTTGCGAAGGAGATTAAATACAGAATCCTTCTTACAGCAACTCCTATCACAAGTAATATCTCGGGACTTTGGGGACAGCTTCATATCCTTGATCCACTTGAGTTTACATCTCTCAATAAGTTTTTGAACTACTTCGCCCCCCCAGATTCTCAGACAATTATTGCCAAAAGCGGTAAGCATGTGAGAGATGCATTGAAGACATTTCAACCGCAGCTCAACAAGTTTTTGGACTACTGCACTCCCCCTGTTCCTCAGACGACTATTGCAAAAGGCGGTAAGTGTGTGAGAGACAGAAAACCGGGGGCTGTAAAACATCTCGACGAGTTGCAGGGACTTATCCGTGAATACTGTTACGTAATTAGCCCTGATGAAGTCTATAAGCACCTCGCAGGTGTTCAGAGAATCAATGTTCCCTGTGTAGTTGAGAGCAAGCGAGTTTCTGATATGCTTTCTAAACTCAAAAGACATTCTCTCAGTAACAGTTCTGATGAGAAGAAAGCGAAGGAACTGCTCGCCTCCACTCGTATGGAACTTGGTAAGGCTAAGGTTGATGCAGGTGTTGCTTGGATTAAGGACTGGCTAAATGGAACTGATGAAAAGATTGTAGTGTTCGCATACCATCGTTCCGTAGTTGAACTTACAGCGGAAAGACTTGGAAATGTTGCTGTCAAGTTCTACGGTGGTATGTCAACAACAGAGAAGAACAACGCTGTGAACGCTTTCGTTAACAATCCTGATGTAAGAGTCATCGTGATGAATATGGCGGCTTGTACAGGCGTTGACGGATTGCAGTTGGCTCGCGCTTGTTTCTATATGGAGAACACATCTCTTGCGTCTCTGTATCAGCAGTCTGAAGGGCGTATCAGAAGAACGAACAGTACTTATGATGCGTACTTTGCTTACAGATTGGTAGCGGATGTGCTTGACCCTCAGATTCTCAGCGTGATGAATAGCAGATGGGAGATGACTGACGCTATCATGACTGGAGGAGAGATCACTACTAATGGAAATGATGAACTTGAAGTTATTAAGAGATTGCAGAAAGGAGAATGAATCCCTGAAATGATATGAATTTATCGCCAGCACGGAATATAAATAATTTTTTAGTAGTAGATGCCAAGTTTCCCTTTGAGAACCGGATTTTTTTCTTTTATCAAGAATATAATGAGAAAAAAGGGAAAATTTTTATGGGTCACTCTTGAAAATAATTTTCATTAGTGATATATTGAACGGGAAATAAACTCAGTTCAGGAGATTTTTATGGCAAAAAAACAGACAGCAAAAAGCCCGTCGTATCTGGTCCCCGCATTGGAACGGGGCTTGAAAATATTGGAACTGCTGGCAGAAAATCCCGGCGGACTGCTCATGGGTGAGATGGGGGCGCTGGATCTGCCGTCCGCCAGCCTCTACCGGATGCTGGTCACCCTGACGGAAATGGGGTATGTTGTGCGGGACAACGGGGACCGCTATCATCTCGGCAGAAAACTGCTGACTCTCGGGTACAAGGGGCTGGATCACGCAGGGCTGCCGGAGAAATCCGCCGCACCCATGCGTGCGCTGCGGAATGCGGTCAATGAAACGGTCGTGCTTGGGGTGCTGTCCGGCGGGGAAGGGGTCGTGCTGGATACGGTCCGGTCGGAGCAGGCGGTTTGCGTTTCGGTGCGGATCGGACATCATTTTCCTCTGCATACGGCGGCTCCGGCGAAAGCGATCCTGGCGTTTCTGCCGGAAGATGAACTGGAAAGTCAGTTGAAAAAGATTGTTTACACCAAGTTTACGGACCGGACCCTCACCAGCCGGAAAGCCCTGCTTGCGGAGCTGAAAAAAGTCCGGAGCGAGGGCGTGGCGTACGATCTCGGGGAGGAAATCAGCGATCTGCGCTGTGTTGCCGCTCCCGTGTTTGACAGCCGGTCTTATCCGGTGGGTGCGATCTGGATCACGGGACCGGAATCCCGTTTGAACGAAGAAAAATTGCGGTCGATGGCGGCACAGGTGAAAGCGACGGCGGATCAGATCGGCTTAAATATTATCTGAAAACAATCTTTCGGAAAGGAATAAAAAATGGAAATTTCAGGCGCAAAGATCATTGTGACAGGCGGTTCGGATGGATACGGCAAGGGCATTGCCAAGATGTTGAAAGCTGCCGGGGCGCAGGTGTGGATCACCGGACGGAACGGGGCGAAACTGCAGGCGGCAGCATCCGAACTGGGCGTGGATTATCTGGTGGCGGATGTGACCAATCCGGATGATTGGGACCGGGTCTTTGCTGCAACGGGCTGTCCGGACGTGCTGGTGAACAATGCCGGGGCGGGCGGGAAGATCGCACCTGTGGCGGAACAGAGCGATGAGGACATCATCCGGACCATCAATATCAACCTGACCGGAACGATTCTGGGCTGTCGCCGTGCGGCTGCGATGATGTGCAAGCGGGGCAGCGGCATGATCATCAATATTTCCAGCGTCTGCGCTCTTTATGCGTGGCCTGCATGGAGTGTTTATACCGCAGCCAAAGCCGGACTTGCCAAGTTCAGCCATGGTCTTTACACCGAACTGCGCCCCTATGGGGTCCGGGTGAGCTGTGTCACGCCCAGCTGGGGACAGACCAATTTCAACAACGCTGCGCAGATCTGCGGAGCTTCGGAAGACCCGGAAATGGCGAAAAAATGTACCGCACCGGAAGAATTGGGCGCCATCATCTGCCAGTTGATCGGTCAGCCGGATCATCTGGCGGTGCCGGACATTACGATCCAGCCTATGATCCAGGATATTTCCCCCATGTAAGAAGGGAGGCGGATCATGGCGAATCTTTTTCTGGAAGCGGAATCTTTTGCAGAGCGCGGCGGCTGGGTGATCGACTGCGCCTCCATGCACAAAATGGGGTCGGCATACCTGATGGCGCATGGGGCGGGCGTTCCCGTGGCGGATGCGGTAACGGAGATCAATATTGAGCGTGACGGCGTGTACTCTCTCTATGTCCGGACACGGGATTGGTCGGCAGTTTGGGGGCGCGGCACTTCCGCCGGACGCTTTCAGGTGCTTCTGGATGGCGCAGACACCGGAACTGTTTTCGGGACAAACGGTGCGGACTGGGCGTGGCAGTATGGCGGAAAAGTGACGCTCTCCGCCGGAAAACATAGTATCTCCCTCCACGACCTGACCGGATTCAACGGAAGATGTGATGCCCTCTATCTGATCGATGATCCGCAGGATGTTCCCCCCGATGACGGCGAGGCGCTGGAACAGTTCCGCCGGGAGCGCTGCGGGATCGTGGTGGAAGATGTGGAAACGGAATATGATCTTGTGGTGGCGGGTGGCGGCATTGCCGGAATCGTGACGGCGCTGGCTGCGGCTCGGCTGGGATTGCGGTCCGTCTGTCTGCAGGATCGACCTGTCCCCGGCGGCTGCAACAGCTCCGAGATCCGTGTTCCGCTGGGCGGTCTGACTCATGTGGGACCATACCCGAATCTGGGCAATACGGTGCGGGAGATTGCCCCCATCTTCCTTCTGCCGGGAGCGATGGCACCGGAATGTTACGAGGATAACCGGAAGATCCGGGCGTTTCAGGTCCATTGCGCCGGAAAGACGGAACTGCGTCTGAACGAACGGGTTGTCCGGATCGAGACCGATCCTGCCGATCCGGCGATCATCCGGTCCGTCATCACCCGCAGTACGGTGGACGGCTCGGAACGCCGCTGCAAAGGCAGACTTTTCTCCGACTGTACCGGTGACGGCACCGTGGCGTATGCTGCCGGCGCTTCGTTCATGTACGGCACGGAGGGCAGGGCGGTTTTCGGGGAATCACTGACCCCGCCGGAAACGAACAGGGAAGTTATGGGGCTTTCCGTTCTCTGGACCAGCGTGGAGGAAGCCGCGGAACAGCCGTTCCCCGATATCGACTGGGGCGTGGAATTCACGGAGGATAACTGTTACTACCGGACCAGCGGCGACTGGGAAACGGAGACCGGGCAGTACCGGGATCAGGCGGAGGAGATCGAGTATATCCGGGACTATTCCCTGATGACCACGTTCGGGAACTGGTCCTACCTGAAAAATCATTCCGCGAAAAAAGCGGACTTCGCCCGGCGCCGGATCGACTGGATCTCCAGCTGCGGCGGGAAACGGGAAAGCCGCCGGTTCATCGGCGATACCATCATGACCCAGCAGGATATTGAAGAACAGCGCAAGCCGGTCGACGGCACCGGGTGCATCACCTGGTCCATTGACCTGCACTATCCCGAACCGGAGAATCTGCGCCGTTTTGCCGAACCTTTCCGCAGCTGCGCCTACCACCGGTGTCTGCCGGACTACGCGCCGGTGCCGTACCGCTGTCTTTACAGCAAAGATGTGAAGAATCTCTTTCTCGGCGGCAGACTGATCTCCCTCTCCCACGTGGCGTTTTCTGCGGTGCGTGTCATGCGGACTCTGGGCGTGCTGGGGGAAGTGGTTGCCATGGCGGCGAAAGTCTGCTGCGAAAAGGATATTCTGCCCCGGGAAGTTGGCACGGAACATCTGGACCGACTGAAAGAACTGATGTCTGCGGGCGTACCCGTTCCGGAAGAGTTCCATTGCAGCGCCATCGGCGGCTGGGAATCCTATCATTTCAAAGAGATCGGACACCTTTCCTACAACGGATCAGGCAGGACCTATGATCTGCCGGAGCAGCTTCAGAAAGATATTCTGCAGTTGAAACGGGACCACCTTCACCCCGAAACGGGCAAGTGATCACCGGAATTGTTTGCGGTAACTGCCGGGCGTGATGCCGGAAAGTTTGTGAAATTCCCTGCTGAAATGGAACGCATCGGAAAAGCCCAGCAGCTCCGCACATTCTGCCAGTGTCCGGTCCGGATCGGTAAGCAGGCGGCATGCCCGCTCAAACTGGAGCTGACGGAAATATTTCCCCGGAGGGATCCCGATCTCCTGCGTAAAAAGTGTGAGAAAACGGGATTTGGAAAGGTGGACCGCTTCTGCCAGTTCCGCCAGTTCCGGCTTCCGGTCCGCATTGCGGAGCAGATCCAGTGCCGGCTGAAGACGGTTCAGTACGGGGGAGATCTTTTCCTGAATCGACTCCGGCTTGATCCCCGCAAGCTCCAGCAGTTTCAGCGTCAAATTCAGTCCGTAAAGCTGAAGCCATGCCGCATTGGCTGTGTTCAGGACTTTTGGCTGTTGAACGATCTTGAACAGAAGATCCCGCACCTCTTCATAGCCTTCCCGGCTGACAAACGGTTGGGCGCCACAATGGGTGAACAGGTCAAAATTGTGCATCACCTGCGTGCGGAAATGGATCCACAGACTTTCCCGCGGTGCGCTGCCGAAGTCATCGATCCGGTGCGTCACGCCCGCCGGGATAAAGATGATCGAAGGCTCGTTGATCGTAATGGAGTGTCCGTTTTCAAAATACACCTCCGCACCGTTCCCCTCCGGTAACGGAATGGGCGAAAGACTGCACATGTGGAAGGGCATCTTCCGCCAGAGCGTGGAATGGCACACCGGGACTTTTGTCAGGTTCCCCACCACAAATTCAAACTGCAGCGTAACAGGGATCCCATCCTTGCCGCTGGTCAGGTCGCAGTTCAGACAAAAAAGCTGTTTTTCAGGGATTTTGTTCATGAAATGGTGATTTTGTTCATGGTAAAATTTTTGTTTCCGGAGTAATATAATACCGACGGAATAAAAAGCAAACGGTCCGGATCAATCGAAAGGAAAAAATATGGTTTATGCGTATGTGACCCTGTTCCTGATCTTTCAAGTGGTGGCGAATGTTCTCTTCAAGTGGGGTGCAGTCAATCCTTCCGCCAGCTGGCTGGGGATCCCGCAGGAATGGTGCGGATTTATCCTCGGTAATGTGGTCGGCATGACAAGCATTATCTTCATGATCGGGATGTACAAGACTCTGCCCGCCGCAAGCGTAGTGGCGATCGGGACCGGGGGAACATTTCTGCTGGTGCAGATCACGATGTTTCTGCTGTATCACGAAAAAATCAGCCCCGGCGCTCTGGCGGGGATCGCTCTGATCCTGATCGGCGTCCTGATGGTGGCGTTCCTGAATTACCCCGCCGTCACCGGGTCAACCGTTTTTAAGTAACGGGTGAAAAGTTTTTTCGCGGCAAGTCGTTCGTTCTCCGGCCGTTCCGGCAGTTCAGTTGTGTGGACCATCTGCCGGATGGCCTCAGCGATGGAGGGATAAAGTCCCGTTGCCGCCGCCCCCAGAACCGCCGCTCCCAGCAGCGATGCCTCCGTATTTTCCGGCATCCGTTTCTTTTGCGGGAACAGTGCCGCCGCCGTCTCCCGCACGGATTTTTCCCGGCAGGCAAGGGATTGCAGGACCACCGAGCGGTATTCTGTGCCGTTCAATTGCCCCAGCAGATCGGCGGATTGACGCAGTGCAGCCAGCGGACCGAACACCGTCGCACGGCAGAGATCGGCAAGCGTATGATGTGCAGCGAGTCCGTGCCATGCGGCGCAGGGCGTATAGTCCATATACGGCGCACCCCGTCCCAGAAGATAGGGGAGATAGATTGGCAGATCTTCCTTGAGTTCAGCATCTTCTGCCTGTTTGAAAAAATCGTTCATGGTCAGATTCCGCTGTGTCGCCTCCCATTCCAGCGAGAAACCGCCGCCGGGAACAGATCCCAGAAAAAGATCGGATTCCGGATCGGCATGAGCAAAGACAAAAAGTTTGCCTGCCAACGGTTTCCAGCGTCCCCGCGGACCGGATGCCAGCAGTTGTCCCGCCGTGCCGAGTGTCAGGGAAAGCACATCCCCGAACGCCCCGCAGCCGAGAGCGGCAGTCGCCAGATCGCCGGCGCCGCAGACAACGGGCAGCCCGGCAGGGAGTCCGGTCAGGACGGCGGCTTGTTCGGTTACCGTTCCCCGCAACGCCGTGGATTCGATCACGGGCGGGAATTTTTCCGGATCCAGTCCCAGTTCCCGGATCATATTTTCATCCCAGCACCGTTCATCCGGCAGAAACGGCATCATACCGGAGGCGTCGGAGGGATCGGTGGCAAACTTGCCGGTCAGCAGATAGCCGATGTCATCCTTCGGCTGAAGAAAGCGCTTGACTTTCCGGTAAAGTTCCGGCGTCTTTTCCGCACACATGATCATCTTCGGCAGCGTGAAGACCGGAGCAGGGGGATTGCCGTATTTTTGAGTGAAATCCGGATAGTGCGCCAACAGCTTTTCCGATTCCTCCGTCGCAGCATTGGAACACCAGAGGATCGCATCCGCCACCGGCTGACCGTCTTCCCCGATCCCCAGAAGGGCGTGCATATTGCCCGTCAATGAGACCGCCAGCGGCGGCATCTGCGCCAGTTCCTGCGCCATACTCCGCAGAAGGGATACCGTTGCCGACCGCCAGATAAGCACATCCTGCGTGTCCGGAGATGCGGCACGGTTGATCCGTTCCGACTTCATCACCGGCATGGCGCCGTGTTCATCCACCAGCGCCGCTTTGATCCGGCTGGTTCCGATGTCGATGCAGAGAATGTGGCTCATCTTTCTTGTCTCCAAAATCTTACGGAAGAAGAAATGCGTTCCGGACCGATTGCAGTTTCAGCAGTTCGGCGTTCCGTTCCTTCCCGCCCGGAGCGTTGGAACTGAGGAAGACCGGCGGTTCCACGCCCAGCACCATCAGTTTTTCCACGGAAAGAGCGGAAAGGGCGTGCATGATGAAGGAACCGGCGATGGTGGAAAGAGGTCCCATAGGGACAGAGCCGCCCGCAAGGAGGGAGGCATCGCCGCAGGGCACGTGGTTGTCGATCATCACCAGTCCCGGCATCTGCCAGAGGTTTGCAAAGACCGAGTGGTCGCCCTTCTGATCTTTGTATGAGGAGGATGAGATGGCAATAACGTTTGCGCCCCGTTTGAGAGCGGAATCCGCCACTGCCACCGGAGCAGCGTTCTTACCGGATGTGGAAAGAACCACCAGCACATCACCGGACTTCATTTGAGAGCAGTTGATGATGTCGTTGCCCAGCATCTCATTGTGTTCAGCGGCACTGGTGAGAAATCCGGGGGTCTGGGCAATGCTCATGCCGGGCCCCCACAGCGGACGCCAGAAACAGGGCGCTCCGGCGCGGTAGAACACATCTTCCGCCAGAATCGCGGAATGAGTACAGCCGAAAACATAAATCGTTTGTCCGGCGGCATACGCCTTTGCAATGATGTCCGCTGCCTGATCCAGTGCCGCTTCCTCTGCTTCCGCAATGGTCGCCAGCAGCCCGGACGCGTTGTCCCGATAATCTTTCAGAAAAGCCATATTTTTCTCCATTGGATTTGTTTGCTTCCTTACTGTACCGCAGGAAACATTTTTTTCAAGGGCAAGCCTGTCATTTTCCTGCGCACAAATTCAGCACCAGGATCCCCCCGGCAATGATCAGTACGGTCCAGACCAGTACCCGGAACGCAAACTGGTTCACTTTGTTGTGCAGAAAATTCCCCAGAAGCGCCCCGCCGACCACAAAAGGCAGCAGGGCAAAGATCATCCCGCCCGTCTGACGGGTGATGTTTCCGGCGCAGATCCATTTGCCGATCATACATAAATTGGTGGTGGCCCACAGCATACTGAGCGTGGCGCGGAACGCAGATTTTTCCACGATCGCTTTGGAGGCATACATCACCACCAGCGGTCCGCCGGAACTGAACGCGCCCTGAATGATCCCGCCGCAGAACAGGATGAACCGGTAGAGAAGATTTTTTCCGCCTTTTGACGGTACAACTGTTTCCGGAACAGACGCCCGTTTCAGCGTGAGCAGTCCGCGGAGTCCGGTAAAAAACATAAAGCCCGCAAGAATGGAAAGGAGCCAGACTTTCGGCAGCACATCCATGAGCGCCAGCCCGATCGGAACGCCCAAGCCCACATGCAGAACAATGAAGCCGTATTGCCGCCAGTCAATCTGTTTCCGGGCGCGGCAGACAATGAAAAGGGAAAGCAGCACGCTGCAGCTGGAGAGCAGGGGAACTGCCTTTTCCACACCCAGCATCAACGCCACAAAGGGCAGCGCCATGACCGTGGCGCCGAACCCGGCGATCCCTTCCACCGTGAATGTGGTCAGCACAATACAGCCGCAGAGAAGGATGATCTGTCCGTCCGTCATTGCCGTCCCTCCGGTGCGGTCTGCTGTTCCAGATCGGTGAGATACTGCATGGCTTCTTCCCGATATCTTCCGCACATTTCCGCTGTCGGCATAAGAGAGCCGCAGACCGCCGGGCGTTCCGGCTTTCCGAAGATCCGGCAACGCAGATTTTCGTCCAGATGGATGCACGGAACTCCGGCAGGTTTTCCCTCCGGCATACCGGGGATCGGGGACGAAATGGAGGGCGCAATACAGCACGCACCACAGCCCGGACGGCACTCGATCTTTTCAGCCATCAAAGATTGACCCGGTTCTGGAACTGGTAGGGCAGACCTTCCCGGAGCAGGTGGGAGCAGTCCGAGAAATTGATGCACTTGGGGGAGGTCAGGCCGCTCTCGTAGTTCCGGAACTCAAACACGGAAACGCCGGAGTGATTGATGTCAAACGAACTCCAGTAGATGTGGGGCGGGATCCCCAGCAGATAGGGGAACCAGCAGTTGCTGAACCCCTGATGGCAGAAAATGGCGATCCGTTCCTCCGTGGGATTGATGATCCGGTAGACGCCGGTACTTTCCCGACGGTAGCCGTGCCGTTCCAGAAATTCATCGGAGGCGGCACTGATCCGCTTGTAGCAGTTTTCCAGATCCAGCAGCTGAACGCTCTGCGCCTTCTGCCAGTCGGCAAGCCCCAGATTTTCATCGCCGTTCTGTAAAAAGGTATAGTTCGGCTGATCAAAGATCCAGCCCCGTCGACCGCCGGGAAACTCCACGGCAAAATCCTGCCATGCCAGACTTTCACTGGTCCATTCTTCGATCTCCACCGGTTTGCTGAGAATGTCGGCGGTGGGCTGTGCGGTCAGTTTTGCCCGGTTGACAGGGGATGAATAGATCTTGTCAAGTCCATGGATCGCAAAGCGTTTTGCAAGCGCATTTGCCTGAAGATGTCCCTTCGGTGTGAGGGAGTCCGGATTGTAAATGGGGTCCCCGTGCCGGATCACAAAAAGCAGCATGATTTTTCTCCTTGCAGATGAATGTTCAACTCAAAAATTTTATACTTTTTTAATATACATTACATACAAAAGAAAACAAGAAGAAATCACAAAAAAATGCGAAATGGCAGTGCGTCAGCGCTGCCGTTTCGCCGTGCCCAGCGGGCACACTCCCCTGTTCGCCTCAACTTCGCTTTGCTCGTTTGGCCGTGCCCTGCGGGCACACTCCCCTGTTCGCCTCAACTTCGCTTTGCTCGTTTGGCTCACAAAAAAATGCGAAGTGCAGCCGTAAGGCTGTGCTTCGCCATAAAAGTCTTTGAGGGGGTGCAGGGGGAAGCTTTCTTCAGAAAGTTCCCCCTGCTTTTCCCCGCTCAATCTCTTACACCAAACTCAGCAACTCTTCCAGAGCGGCGTCGAATTCGTCTTTGAACTGCTCGGCTTTTGCGGTGGAGAGGTTGTCCTCGCCGATGACGGTGAAGTCGATGCTTTCGTCGTAGGCGCGGGTGTGCAGATCCTCATCATCGGGCAGGATGCCGAACGGATTATTGGAGAAGTCGTGCAGATCCTTCATGTCGTCTTGAGCGT
>SUVR01000027.1 GCA_015061915.1 Lentisphaerota bacterium
GTCAGCCTGGATATCACCGGCGGCAGCGCATCCTTCGGTATCACCGCAGGCGAAGATTACCTGCTGAAGATCGAACGCAAGGACAACAACTCCATGAGTTACGATATCAAGCTGGCGTAATCCGCAAGCCATTACCGTTACGGTATGAAAACGGCGCTCCGGGCAGGATGTCCGGAACGCCGTTTTTTTTGTATCCTTCGAGCCGTGTGCACTTGTAAAACCGGAAAGACCTGTTATATTATCCCGTAGTAAAAACAAACAGAAACCAAGACGGAGGAACAATACAGTATGTCGATTGACAATCCAAGCGGTCTGCAATGTCTGAAGGCGATCTTCTCGCAGGTGCGCCGCGGTGTGAACTTCACCGCATTGCTGACGAAAAAAATACAGGAAGATTACAATACTGCTCCGGAATCGGTCCTGCTGAAATTGAGTGCAGATCAGGGACTGCGTCCGGAACAGACAGAAGGGCTGGAGATCTTCTCCGGTTACGGCGGTCCTGCCCTTGTGCAGTTGAAGAACAACAACTGGGTTGTGCTTCCCCAGAGCAAACAGTTTGCAGAAGCGGAATTTGTGGCAGTCTTTGACCCGTTATCCGGCAAAGAAGGGGTTATTTCGGTTGCCCGCGCTCAGCTGCTGGAGCAATTCTCCGGCAAGGCGATCATCTTCCACAATCTGGCGCAAGTCGATTCCAAAAAGCAGACCCGTCTGACCTCCTTCATCGCCATTGCCCAGCATCACAACACCCGGATCGACATCCGGGAGATCATGCACGAATATGCTGTTGGCGAGGAAGAAGTCAAGGAACGGCATCTCCGTCACATTGCGGCGGACTACAAGTTCAAAAGCAAAGAAGTGAAGCTGAGCTGGAAGAAGCTGGAAAAAGCGGGAACCGTTCTGCCCTGCATCGCCGTCAAACGCAGCGGGAAGTATGCCGTTCTGTGCGGTATGCGAACCAATGACGACAAGTTGGAAGCGGTGTTGATGGATCCGGAAAAGGATCATACCGCCGACAACCGTTTCATCTTTCTTTCGGAAGAACAGTACAAAGAGGAATTCACCGGCAAGCTCATCCTGCTGAAAAAGATCTTCAGCCTGACGGATGAAGAACAGCCCTTCTCCCTGCGCTGGTTCATTCCGGAATTCATCAAAAACAAAGGGATCTTCGGCAAGATCGCCCTGATGGTGCTGATGCTGACGATCTTCTCCCTGATCATTCCGCTGTTCTTCCAGATCGTGGTGGATAAAGTGCTGGTGAATCAGGCGTACAACACGCTGAATGTGCTGGGGATCGGGATCCTGATCGCAGTTCTGTTCAATACGGTGGTCAGTTTCGCCCGCAGTTATATGCTGCTTTTCGCTGCGAACAAGATCGACATCTCCACAGCGACCAAGACTTTCGCCCGGTTGATGAAACTGCCGGTTGACTTCTTTGACCGTGTGCCATCCGGGGTTCTGCTCAAGCATATGCAGCAGACGGAAAAGATCCGGGGCTTTCTCTCCGGCAATCTGTTCTTCACCATTCTGGACCTGTGCGCGCTGTGTATCTTCATTCCGTTTCTGCTGTTTTACAGCGTGCCGCTGACGCTGATCGTGATCGGCTTCTCCGCATTGATGGCGCTGGTGGTGGCGTGTCTGATCAAACCCTTCCAGAAGCGTCTGGATGAGCTTTATCAGGCAGAAGGGAAACGGCAGAGTATGCTGGTGGAAACGATCCACGGGATCAAGACCGTGAAGTCTCTGGCACTGGAACCGGTGGAAAAGAAGATCTGGGACGATTCCACGGCATACGCCATCAAATCCCACTTCCGGGTGGGCAAGATCTCCATGACCGCCCAGAGTTTGAGCCAGATGCTTGAAATGATGATGATGATCTGCGTGATCTGGGTCGGGACCCTGCTGGTCAGCGATGGCATTATGACCATTGGTGCGCTGATCGCATTCCAGATGCTTTCCAACCGTGTCACCGGTCCGCTGGTGAAACTGGTGGGACTGATCCATGAGTACCAGCAGATCGCCCTTTCCGTGCGGATGCTGGGCGTGGTGATGAATGCACCCACAGAACCCGCAGGGGGCGGTGTGCGGAATCCGATCAAAGGTCAGGTGGACTTTGAAAATGTTACATTCCGTTATCGTCAGGACCTGCCGTTTGTGGTCAAGAACTTCAATCTTTCCATCAAACCGGGTATGACGATCGGTTTTGTAGGGAGGTCCGGATCCGGTAAGACAACGATCACGAAGCTGCTTCAGGCACTGTATCCTGTCACGCAGGGCTTGGTGAAGATCGACGGGATCGACATCCGTGAACTGGACAAGACGCATCTGCGCCGGAACATCGGTGTGGTGCTTCAGGAAAACTATTTCTTCAGCGGTACGGTCCGTGAGAACATCAGTCTGCCGAAACAGAACGCGAGTCTGGAAGAAATCATCTATGCGGCGAAACTTGCCGGTGCGGATGAATTTGTGCAGAAGTTGCCCCGCGGCTACGATACCATGCTGGAAGAAAATGCGGCGAACCTTTCCGGCGGTCAGAAACAGCGTCTTGCCATCGCCCGTGCCCTGCTGACCAATCCGCCGATCCTGATTTTTGACGAAGCGACCAGCGCTCTCGACCCGGAAAGCGAAGAAGTGATCCGTCGCAATCTGAAAGCCATCGCCAACGGCAGAACCGTGCTGATCGTGTCCCACCGTTTGAGCATTGTGAGCCACGCAGATAAGATCGTAGTGATCGATAAGGGCGAAGAAGCGGCATCCGGGACCCATCAGGAACTGCTGGCACAGGATGGTATCTACAAAGAATTCTGGACCCAGCAGATGAGAGGAGAAGACTGATATGAAACACGAAAAAGAAGTACCCGCCAAGATCGTGGAATTTCAGTCCGATGCACTGGAACTGAAGGACCAGAAACTTCCGTACATCATCCGCAGCTGCGTGTGGATCCCCTTCGTCGTTCTTGCCTGTGCCATTGTATGGGCTTGCTGGGCAGAAGTGGATGTGGTGATTCAAGCGAACGGCAGACTCGTCACAGACAAACAGACCATCGTGATGAAACCGCTGGAACGATCCGTGATCAAAAGCGTTCATGTGAAGATCGGGGATGTCGTACAGAAGGATGAGATCCTCTTTACTTTCGACCCCACCTTCAATCAGGCGGAATCCGAACGGCTGAAAAATGAACAGATCATGCTGGAAGCGGAACTCGCCCGTCTGGATGCGGAAGCCGAAGGCAGAGAATATACAGCAAAAGGCAATCAGCACGAACGGGAACAGCTGGCGATCTTCCAGCAGAACAAACGCTTTTACGAAGCGAAAATGACGTACTACCGGAACGAGATCGAAATGCTGACTGCCGAGCTGGCACGATTGGATGCAGAAGCGGAAAACAGCGACTACAAAAACAACAAAAACCGTCACGAACGGGAACAGTGGGCGATTTTCCGTCAGAATAAAAACTTCTATCAGGCAAAGATTGATTACTTCTCCGAAGCGAACAAACGGATCGATGCCACAGTCAAGAGCCGTGAAGAAACCTTGAACAAACAACAGGAACGATTGGAACAATTCCAGAAACTGGAAAAGGAACAGTCCCGGTTGTTTGAATCCACCAGTACCGCCCTGCGGGACCTGATTGAAATCACGGTCTCCCGTATGGAAATCGAAGCCAATATCGACATTCTGAAGAATGAACTGCTGGAACTGCCCCACCGGACCGCCTCCCTCAAAGCAGAGGAAGAAGCGTTTATTCAGGAATGGCGGAAAGACATCTCCGAAAACCGAGTGGAAGTCCGCCGGAAACTGACCACGATGGAAAACGAGGAAAAAGCCTTCGTTCAGGAATGGATGAAGGGAATCTCGGAAAAACGGGTGGAAACACGCAGACGCCTGACCGCAGTTCTGAAGGACTACGACAAAGTCAAGCAGCTGTTGGAATATGTGGAACTGCGTGCGCCCTGCGATGCAGTGGTCCATGAGATCGCCACGTTCTCCCCCGGCTCGGCAGTACAGGAGGCAGAAGCACTCATCACGCTGGTGCCGCTGGATGGCACAACGGAAATCGAGTGTGAAATCCGCCCGCAGGATATCGGCAAGGTTCAGGTCGGTTCCAATGCCCGGATCAAGATCTCCGCCTACCCGTTCCAGAAACACGGAACGCTGTCCGGTCAGGTGCGTATGATCTCCGAAAACACCCATCAGAAAACGGAAGGGGCATTGACGACCACTTACTATCGCGGCAGAATGGGCGTAAACGGAGAACTGAAGAATATTCCGGAAAACTTCCGTCTCATCCCCGGCATGGAGGTACAATGCGAGATCAAGTGTGATAAACGGCGCGTGATCGAATATGTACTCTATCCGCTGATCAAGGGGCTGGATGAAGCCATCCGTGAACCGTAACAGTCTATGGGACTGATTTATTTGTGCGGCATCCGCCATCGCAAACCGCTTGCCGCACAAATGTTTTACAAGCATACAAATCTGATAAAAAATATTGAGGAGACCGGATCATGAGCAAACGCATTGAGATCCCCGCTGAAAAATTCCGTACCGATATCTGCAAACTCTGGAGTAAAGACTGGCTGTTGCTGACCGCCGGCGACCGGGATGACTTCAACGCCATGACCGTGGGCTGGGGTTCCATCGGCACTATGTGGGGGAAGCCCTTTGCGATGATCGTGGTCCGTCCCCAGCGGCATACCATCGGCTATCTGGAAAAGGGCGCAGACTTCACGCTGACTGCGTTTCCGGAAGCGTACCGCGGCGCTCTGCAGTTCTGCGGCTCCAAGTCCGGACGGGATGTGCCGTGCAAGGCGGTCGCCGCCGGTCTGACGCCCATTGTTTCTGCTCAGGTCGCCTCACCCGGCTACGAGGAAGCGGAACTGATCATTGAGTGTAAAAAATCCTTCAAGAGCTGTATGAAGGCAGAACAGTTCCTGAATCCGGACGACATCAAAAACTGGTATCCGGCGGAAGATTTCCACGAGATCTATTTCGGTGAGATCGTGCGGATCTCCGGCACGGAAAAATATCTCGCCAAAGATTAAGCGCCGGCCACTTCCCGGACGATCTCTTTGAAGCAGTTTCCCCGTTCCTTGTAGTTTTTGAACTCATCCATACTGGCAGTTGCGGGGGAAAGCAGCACCACATCGCCGGGCGTGGCTTCAACGCACATTCTACGGGCAGCGGAACGGAAATCGCCGCAATCCTCCATCTCACAGTATCCCGCCAGAGCGGAAGCGACTTTCTGTCGACATTCTCCGGCAAGGAAGATTTTTTTCACGCTGCCGAGATAGGGGATCAACTCCTTGAAGTTCATATCTTTATCCAACCCGCCAAGGAGCAGGAGAATATTTTTCCTCCCGTCTGCACTCCGGAACATTTCCAGTGCCGCATTGACGGCGTGAGGATTGGTGGCTTTGGAGTCATCCACATACCGGATCCCGTTCTTTTCCAGAAAACACTCTGCACGGTGATGATCCGGTGCGAAGTTTTTGAGGGCGTCCAGAACGGCAATATTACCGAACATTTGTTCGCCTTTTTCAGCGACAAGCAGAGCCAGCGCCGCCATCATATTTTCCGCATTGTGCCGACCTTTGAGTGCTGCGGAATGGAAGTCAAAAAACGGCTTTCCATGCCAACAGATCCAACCATTTTTCAAGGTCAAATCGGCAGATTCATCGTATGCGGAAAAGGTGATCACGGGGACATCGGTTTTCAGGAACATTTCCCGCTCCCGGATCAGATTTATGTTCAGGACAACCGCTTTGCGTGCGGAATTTGCCAACACGAACTTGACTCTGGCGTATTCCTCCATGGAACCGTGGCGGTCCACGTGATCGCTCGCCAGATTCAATACCGCAGCGACCTCAACGGGGAAGGACTCCGCCCGCTCCAGCTGAAAGGAGCTGATCTCCACAATGAGACGGTCCACCGAGCCGTTTTTGTGGGCGATCACGCCATCGCTCAAACCGGCGCCGATGTTACCGGCACTTTCCGCCGCCTCACCTGCAGCCTGAAAAAGAACGGTAGTCAGTTCGGTGGTAGTGGTCTTTCCGTTGGTCCCGGTGATCCCGATCAGGGGGCAATCCGTATTTTCAGCGGCAAACTCCAATTCCCCGATGATCCGATCCGATGCAGCTTCGATCTGCTTGAGCAGGGGATTTCCCGCCCGGATTCCGGGGCTGAGGACGGCGGTTTGAAAACGGCAGGGCAGCGGGTCGGCGGCGTTCCACGGTGCAAGGGCATCCGGCAGTTCCGGCTGCTCTTTTTCATCCAGCACACGGTACGATTTTTTCAAAAAAGCGGCGAGGCGTACAGCAGCTTTTCCGCTGACGCCATATCCGGCAATCAATATTTCACAATGGTCCATCTCAAGTTTCTCCTGTTTCGGGTAAAATACATTGCTTTTTGCAAAAATCAAAGTTGAAGAAATAAAAAAATGTGGTATATTTTACGGTGTCAGAAATTTTATTATTTTAAGGAGATAGAAAACATGGGTTTTGCTTGTGGCTTTGTGGGACTTCCCAATGTGGGGAAATCGACTCTTTTCAACGCACTTTCACATGGCGGCGCGGCAGCTGCCAATTTTCCGTTCTGCACCATTGAACCGAATACCGGTGTGGTGCCGGTGCCGGATAAACGGCTGGATGAACTGGCAAAGCTGGAAAATTCTGCAAAGATCGTTCCGGCAACGATGAAGTTTATCGACATCGCCGGTCTGGTGGAAGGCGCCAGTCAGGGTCAGGGTCTCGGCAACCAGTTTCTGGGTCACATCCGGGGCGTGGATGCCGTGGCACACGTGGTGCGGCTGTTTGCGGATTCGGATGTTGTTCACGTTTCCGGCAGTATCGATCCCTCCCGCGACCTGGAACTGATCCTGACCGAGCTGATGCTGGCGGACCTGGATTTTCTGCAGAACAAGCTGGAAAAATCCCGCAAACTGTTCCGTTCCGGCGATCCGGAACTGAAACTGGAACTGGAGATCACACAATCCTTCATCAAGGATCTGGAAGACGGCAGAATGCCTGCCTGGAACCGGGAAGATCCGAAAGTCCGTGCGGTGGTCGCCTCCATGCAGATGCTCACCACCATGCCCGCATTCGTCTGCGCCAACACGGACGAAACGGCGTTCCGGAACTTTGGCAAGGATGATGTCTCCAAAAAACTGATCGAAACAGCGGCGAAGCACGGTATGGAAGTGGTGCCTGTCTGCGCGAAACTGGAAGAGGAACTGGGGCAGCTGGATCCGGAGGAAGCGGCGGTATTTCTGGAAGATATCGGCGTGACGGAAAGCGGTCTGGAACGGGTGATCCACACGGGATACCGTCTGCTGGATTACATCACATTCTTCACGGCAGGTCCCACGGAAGCTCACGCCTGGACGATCACGAGAGGTATGACTGCCCCGGAAGCTGCGGGCAAGATCCACACGGATATGCTGCGCGGGTTCATCCGGATGGAAGTGGTGTCTTACGATGATATTATCAAGTACGGCGGATGGAACGAAGCAAAACTCGCCGGCAAATTGCGCATCGAAGGGAAAGAATATATTGTCCAGGACGGCGACAACGTGTTCGTCCGCTTCTCCGTCTGATCCGGGCAAAGGAAGCGGCACATTTCTGACCAGTGCGCGGAATCTTTCGATCTCCGTGTTCGGCAGCCGTATTCTGGGATTTCTGCGTGATATTTTTCTGAGTGCGTTTCTGGGGGGCGGTGCGTTGATGTCCGCCTGGGTCCAGGCGTCCGGGTGGGCAAATATGTTCCGGCAGATCCTGGGGGAAGGCGCGCTCGGTCAGGCACTGGTACCGATCCTCTCCCAGACTTTGAAACAGGAAGGCGGGGAACGGACACGGCAGAAATTCAGCACGCTGTTCATCTATCTGACGTTGCTGCTGGCGGTCCTGACGATCCTCATTTCCCTGCCGTTATTCCTGCTGGCGGATCACTTTACCAATCCCATCTGGCGGATCGCGGCGCTGCTGACACCGATCCTGATGCCCTACTCCATCTTCATCTGCAGTGTAGGCGTCATGACGTCCTGCCTGAATATGAAGCGGGTGTATTTTCTGCCGTCATTGACAGCGATCCTGCAGAACCTCATCATTATCGGGACGCTGTTCTTTCTGTGTCCGTTGTTTGACACCGGCTGGGGGAAAGTGAAGATCCTTTCCTTCTCCGTGCTGGTGGCGGGCGTGATCGAATTCCTGTTTATGCTGTGGCTGTTGAAACGGGAAAACCTGATGCTGACCTTCTCCGGAAAGGTCTGGAAAGATCTTACCACGTTGAAAGAAATTTTCACCGTGGCACTGCCGGGGATCGTTGCCGCCGGGGTCCATGTGATCAGCGCCCAGACCGACCGGCTGATCTCCGGAAACATTCCGCATTTTGCCGGAGAGATCGGGGAATATGCCACCAGTGCGTTGTATTACAGCGACCGTCTGGTGCTGCTGCCGGTGGGGGTGTTCGCTTTTTCCTACGGCACGGTGGCTCTGACCGAAATGTCCCACGCCCACGCAGAAAATGATCTGACCAAGTTCCAGGATACGCTTGGGATCAGTATGCGGAATCTGATGTTCATCTCCATTCCCATTACGGTCTTTTTCTTTGCGTTCGGGCGGGAGATCCTGCAGGTGCTTTTCATGCGTGGAAAATTCGATGCGACTGCACTGGAGCAGACCCTTTTCGCCTTGCAGTTCTATGTGTTCGGTATTCCCGCATTCGCTGCGCTGAAACTGATGACGGCGGCGTTCACCTCCCGGAAAGAAATGAAAACACCGTTCTACACGGGGCTGATCGCCATTGCGGTCAATCTTGTGCTGAATCTGGCGCTGATGATCCCTATGCGACAGGGTGGGATCGCCCTGGCTACGGTGATCTCTGTTTTTCTGAACAACACGCTGCTGTTGGTCCTGCTGGAAAAGCGGACAAAGATCGGGATCCCGATCCGGAGCGGCGCAATCTTTCTGCTGAAAATGGCGGCAGTATCGGTACTGCCGCTGACGGTGTCGCTCCCGGTCTGCCGGTATCTGCAAAGCGTGATCGCCCATCCCTTTGCCGGACCGCTTGCGGGTCTGGCGGCGGGGGGCATACTTTACGGGATCTTTTTGCTGCTGCTGGCGAAAGTGCTGAAACTTTCCGAGGCGCAGGCTGTTCTGAAGAGATTATTGAAACGTTAAATCATATACAAGGAAAGGAGTCAGGAATTTATGGAATTCTATGATGTTCTCCGTACGCGCAGAAGTATGCGCGGTTATAAACCGGATCCGGTGCCGGAAGCGGCGCTGGATGCGATCAAGGAAGCGATCCGGCTTGCGCCGAGCGGGTGCAATCTTCAGCCGTTCCGGTTCATTTTCATCAAAAACGAAGAGCTGCGGAAAAAGATCGCGGCATACTATCCCTTCGGCTGGCTGGATCAGCCGCCGGTCCTCATTGCAGCGGTGGGCAATGCCGATATGGCGTGGCACCGGATGGATGGCGACCACGAATCGATCATTGAACTGGATATCGGGATCGCTATGGAACACGTACAACTGGCGGCGACGGCAGAAGGGCTCAACTCCTGCTGGATCGGCGCCTTTCCCCGGAAGGAAGTCAATGAGCTGCTGAACGTGGAAGCCCCGTGGAGCGTAATCGCCCTTTCCGCTTTGGGATACGGCGCAAAAAATCCCGCTGCCCGTCCCAATAAACCCGATAACGAACTTTTTGAGGATATTGACTGATATGTTGGACTGGACTTTTGAAAAAACGGCGGACGATGTTCTTTACACCGCAGAGACCGCCTGTGCGGTCTTCCGCATGGATCAGCCGGAATACGGCAGTTTCTCTTACGAAACGGCATCCGGCTTGAAGGCTTGCTCTCTGTTTGCCCAGTTCGGCGATTTTTCGGAATCGCTGGCACTGCGCAGCCGCAGAAAACCCCACGTTTCCGAAAACGGAGAAGAACTCTCTCTGGACACAGAAAATCCCATTCCTTTCGGTGCCGAACCGAAAGTCGCGCGCACATTCCGCTGCGACGAAAGTACGCTGGCAGTCTCCACCACCTTCTCTATGCGCCACTCGTTCAAAATGCAGAGCATCTTTGCGGGCGGTCTGGAGTTCTCCGGAGCGATCAGTAAGTTTGCGATCCAGAGCGTACCGGAACAGGCTGGCGTGATCGATAACACTCCGGCGTGGCAGGCTCTTTCCGATACGACAGAAGAGGCGGTCCTTTTTGATTCCGCGGTCCCGCCCCTGCGTCTCATCACGGCGGCAGCGGACGGCTCTACGCTGACCTTTGAACTGGGCGAAGATATCTGGCGCTGGATCAATGCCAGACGGATCTCCGGCACAAGCCGCTATACCGTCACCCGGAAGGAGGGGAAACTGGTCTTCGCGTGGCAGCTTTACACCTTCACCCCCGAAAACGAAGAAACACCCATGCCGGACGGCAGAGACTGGCGGCTTCATTACCGTCTGCTCGCAGGGACTGCCGTTCCGGAAACGGTCAAAGCGGCAGACTGCAAGGCGGTGTTCGATCTCTGCAAGGCAAAAGTGCAGAGTTCCGCCCTGCTCTCCGATGGCTCAAAAACGATCTGTTTCTCCGCTGCACCCGCTCTCAATGTCTTCAAAAAATGGGTGCGCCAGCAGTTTGCCGGTGCGCAGGAAGGAGACATCTTCGGGCTGAAAGTTTGCGGGGATCATCTCTGTCTGAACGCGGCACATATGGACCGGGCAAAACTGAAAGAACTGCCTCACTGGGATGCGCCTGCCATTGCAGAAGCCATCCGCTGGGCAGCCCGTCAGCTGGCAAAATACGGCGCCCGTCTGGTGCCGGTGCAGGAAGCATAAGGAGAACGGATCATGATCCACTATCTTTATCCGGGCGGAAAGAAACTTGCCCTCACATTCAGTTACGATGACGGCGCGGAAGCGGATCGCCGTCTCTCCGATCTGTTCAGCGAAAACGGCATGAAAGGCACCTTCAACCTGTGCGGGTCCTGGCTGGACAAAAACGGCAGACTCCGCAGCGATGAGTTGAAAAGTCTGTTCATCGACCGGGGTCACGAAGTGGCTTGTCACGGTTTTGAACACCCCTTTGAAGAAAAACTGCCTCCGGCGGAAGTGATGGAAGATATCCGGAAGGACCGTCTGTTTCTGGAACAGGCGACCGGCGGAATGGTGCGGGGCTTTGCCTATCCTTTCGGCACGTTCAATGACACGGTGAAAGATGTCCTCCGCACCATGGGGATCTGCTACGCAAGAACAGTCCATGCACTCAATGATGTACGCCAAACGCCGGAGGATTTTCTGGAATGGAACCCCACCTGTCACCACAACGGAGATATTACGGGGCATATGGAAGCGATGCTGCATGAATGTACGCCATTTTGCGACCTGCTTTACATCTGGGGACACTCCACCGAGTTCAACGGGGCAAAGAACTGGGACAAGATCGAAACCTTCTGCCGGACCTACGGCAACAACGAGCAGATCTGGTACGCCACCAATCTGGAGATCTTCGATTACATTCAGGCATACCGTCGGCTCATCTTCAGTATGGATCAGAAGAAGGTGCAGAACCCCGGCGTGATCCCCGTGTGGCTGAGGGCGGAAGGCAATGTGTTTGAAGTCAAGCCCGGTGCCACAGTGGAGATCGGCTGATCATGCGGCTCCGGACGGCACAGCTTGCGGATGCGGAGGCGATCGCCGCCCTGTGGCGTGCGTCGATCCGCATCACTTGTGCCCCGGCGTACGGCTATGATGAAGCGGTGATCGGGCCGTGGGCGGAGAGCAAAACGGCGCAGACGGTGGCGGAGTTGATCGCGTGCGAAGAATTTTTTCTCGTTGCCGATGAGGGCGGTGTCATTGCCGGATTCTTCTGCGGCTCGTTCGCACTCAACACGTTTGCCCTGTTTGTGGATCCGGTCCGCCAGCACAGCGGTATCGGCTCCCGGCTGTTCCGTTGCTACGAAAATCTTGCCCGGGTATCCGGTCAGCGTGAACTTTCGTTTCACAGTTCCCTGAACGCGGTGCCGTTCTATGAAAAACAGGGGGCTGTCATTGCGGGCGAACCGGTCACAGAACCACGCCCCTGCATCCCTATGAGAAAGGTCATTACTCCCCTATGAGTCAATACGATATTGTGGTCTGCGGCAGCGGTCCTGCCGGACTTTCCGCAGCGTTGGCGGCGGCGGAATGTGGAAAAAAAGTACTGCTTGCCGAACGCTTGAGCCGTCCATCCGTCAAACTTCTTGCCAGCGGCGGCGGCAGATGCAACTTCAGCAACAATCTGCCGGAGCCGAAATTTATGGAATCCTTCGGGCGGAACGGGCGTTTCATGACGGATGCCCTCCGGGTCGGCGGGCGTGACTGGCTGCTGGATTTTCTTTCCTCCCATAACGTCACACCCGTTCTGGAAGATGGCGTTCACTATTTTCCGGAGAGCGGCTGTGCTTCGGACATCCGGGACGCGTTTCTGGATGAATTCAAAGCGTTGGGAGGCGTGCTGAAAACGGACCTGAAGATCACGGGCATCACTCTTGCAGAAGACGGTTCTGTTTCCGGGGTGGAAACGGAACACGGCGGAGGCAGCTGTTCCAAACTGATCCTGGCGGCGGGAGGGATGGCGATGAGCGCCCTCGGCGGTACGTCCTCCGGTCTGGAGCTGGCACGGCGGGCGGGCCATACCATTGTCAAGCCCCTGCCGGCGATGGCACCGCTGCGGATCGAAGAAAAAATGAACCTTGCGGGGGTCTCCCTGCCGGGGGCATCCCTCTCCTTCGTTGCGGAACGGAAACGGGTCTCCGCCACGGGGGAACTGGTCTTTACCCACGATGGATTTTCCGGTCCGGCGGCATTGGATGTTTCTGCGGCGGCATACCGGGCATTCGAGCGTGAAGAAGCGTTGGAGATCGCGTTTTCGCCGGTCGCAAAAATGGATGCCGCAAAGTGGAAACAGCAGTTGGAAGACGCCCGCTCCGGAGAACCGAAAAAGTTTCTGCGGACCAGTCTTGGAAAATTTCTGCCTCACTCGCTGGCGGACTGGCTGTGCAGTGAAATGGGGCTGCGGGAAGTGTTGAATGCCGCCCTCTCCAACGTAGTGATCGAGGAATTTTCCCGCTATCTGGCGGCAGTTCCGCTGCATATTTCCGCCCTCTGCCCCATGGATAAAGCTATGGCGATGTCCGGCGGCGTTTCCCTGAAGGAAGTAAACCCGAAGACAATGGAGAGCCGTCTGGTGCCGGGTCTGTACTTTGCCGGAGAGATTCTGGATCTTGCCGGTCCCTGCGGCGGCTATCACATCCAGTTTGCCATTGCCAGCGGAAGACTGGCAGGACTTTCTGCGGCGGAGTCTTGAAAAAAGGCGTTTCTGCGCTATATTATACGGAATCAAAGACAACATCAAAACAGTAACATACAGGAGCGAACAATGGCTTACGACAAGATCAAAGTGCCCGCAAACGGCGAAAAGATCACCATGGGTGCGGACGGCAAACTGAACGTGCCGGATCACCCGATCATCACTTACATCGAAGGCGACGGCACCGGTCCGGATATCACCAGAGCGTCTATGATGATCTGGAACGCAGCCGTGGAAAAAGCATACGGCGGCAAACGCAAGATCGAATGGATGGAAGTCTATGCCGGGGAAAAATCCAATGCGGTTTACGGCGAAGGCACCTGGCTGCCCCAGGAAACGATGGATGCGATCCGGGAATACGGAATCTCCATCAAGGGCCCGCTGACCACCCCCGTCGGCAAAGGTTTCCGCTCTCTGAACGTGACCCTGCGTCAACAGCTGGATCTTTACGTTTGCCTGCGTCCGGTCCGTTACTTCACCGGCGTGCCCTCCCCTGTGAAACATCCGGAAAAGACCGATATGGTGGTGTTCCGGGAAAATACGGAAGACATCTATGCGGGGATCGAATGGAGCTCCGGCAGCCCGGAAGCGCAGAAGGTGATTGACTTCCTGCAGAACGAAATGGGTGTAAGCAAGATCCGTTTCCCGGAAACCAGCGCCATCGGGATCAAACCGGTGTCCAAAGAAGGCAGCGAACGGCTGGTCCGTGCCGCCATCGAATATGCCATTGCCAACAACCGCAAGAGCGTAACGCTTGTCCATAAGGGTAACATCATGAAGTTCACGGAAGGGGGCTTCAAGGATTGGGGTTATGACCTGGCGAGACGGGAATTCGGCGATAAAGTTGCCGTGGCGGCAGACTGCGACTGGAAAGCACCGGAAGGCAAGATCCTCATCAAGGACTGCATCTGCGACGCATTCCTGCAGCAGATCCTGACCCGTCCGGATGAATACGATGTGATCGCAACGATGAACCTGAACGGGGACTATGTTTCCGATGCACTCGCCGCTTGCGTAGGCGGGATCGGGATCGCTCCCGGCGCCAATATCAACTACAAAACCGGTATGGCGATCTTTGAAGCGACTCACGGCACTGCACCCAAGTATGCAGGCATGGATAAAGTCAACCCGTCCAGCCTTGCCCTCTCCGGCGAAATGCTGCTGCGTCACATCGGTTGGACCGAAGCGGCGGATCTGGTGGGCAAAGGTATCGAAGGAGCCATCACAAAAAAGCTGGTCACTTACGACTTCGCCCGTCTGATGGAAGGCGCCACCGAACTTTCCTGCTCCGGCTTTGCCAAGGCGGTGGTCGATGCCATGTGATCCGGAAAAGATCACATACCACATGGACCGGATGCCCGATGAAACACAGGTCATCGGGCTTTACCGGGAAACCGGGTGGATCACGGAGGGGATGAGTGTTTCATTCGTCCCCGCCATGTTGAAAAATTCATTTGCCATTGCCACTGCATACGAGGGGGACCGGCTGATCGGCATGATGCGCGCACTTTCTGATGGTGTGAGCGATGCTTATCTGCTGGATCTTGTGGTGGCAGAAGACTGCCGGAAAATGGGGATCGGCAAGAAAGTGCTGGATCTTCTGTGCAGTCATCTGAAGGATCTGGGGATCGACTGGATCGTATGGATCGGCGCCCCGGGGACTGAAAAATTTTATACAGCCTGTAACGCAGCGATCATGGAGGATTATATACCGTACCGGCTGAACTGAAAAGGGGGAACAGCAAACTTATGAAAAACGGATTTCAAGCGTCAAACTTCAAACGGGTGGAAATTTCCGACAGCGGAAAACTGATCCCCCGTCTCACTGCGTCCTGCGTCAACAGCTGTGAATTTCCCTTCGGGAATCTTTATGTCTGGGGTTATCCCTGCGGCACCAGCTGGCAGGAATATAACGGGCATCTCTACTTCTATCTGCCCTGTATGGATGAACTTTATTTCATGGATACAGCAGAAAATCCCCCGCCGCCGGAGGAACTGATCGAAGTTGCAAAAGCCATGCAGTCAATGGGCAGGGAAGGCAGTTTCTTTCAGGTGCGACAGGAATATATTGATCAACATAAAGCCGTTCTGGAGCAATACTTTGTGATCGAGCAGCTGCCGGAGGAAACGGCGGAATACATCTACTCCGTACAGGCGCTGGTGGAGCTGAAAGGGGAAAAACTGCGGAAGAAACGGAACCTGATCAAACAGTTTGAACGGGATTATCCCAATGCGCGGCTGGAAGATGTGAAGCCCGGCAAAGTGCTGGAGGATTGTCTCGCCCTCGCCGCAGAATGGCGCGCCGGTCAGGAAGATCCGGATACGGAAGAACTGATCATGGAGTCCGAAGCGCTTGCCCACTTGAGAGACGGCTTTGATGAAATGCAGTTTGCGGGTGTGGCAGTGTACGATGACGACCGTCTTCTTGCCTTCGCCATCTATTGCCGGATCAATGCAGAGATGTTCACGGAATCCTTTGAAAAGAGCCGGTTCAACTGCAAGGGCGCAGCGCAGTTTGTGAATCACGCCATGGCAAAACGGCTGGCGGGTCAATGTCTTTACATCAACCGGGAACAGGATCTGGGCTCGGCAGGACTGCGTCAGGCAAAACTTTCCTACGATCCGATCCAGCTGCTGCGGAACTACGCCCTCACTCCCCGTTGACCAGACGGGGCGCCGCGATCACTGCCACGTCGTCCGACCTCGAAACGCCACCGGAGATACGGCGGAACAGTTCCTCCAGCCCCAGCTCCGCCCCGGTCTGCGCACCCAGATCAATGGACGCCGGACGGGGGTAAAGTCCCGCCAGATATTCGGGTGTCCGGTTGCAGGAGATCACAGTCGGCAATTTCTTCCTGTTCTTGAGAAACACCCGGTAAAGAAATGCGGTCAGCCGGTCTTCGGGCGAAAAGATCCCGTCCGCTCCGGTCAGTTCCGGCAGCGCAGATTCCAAGGCGGACTCCAATGCGGAATCGCTGCAATTTTCCAGCATTTCTCCTTGAGGAAGAACAAGTTGACTTGTTTTGCAATCTGCCTCCGGCATCCGGTTGAAATACTCAAAACGGAACCCTTCCAACCGGGCGGGGAAACCGGGATTGCAGGAAGGAATATCCAGACAGACCGGATGGCAGATCTGTTTTCCGATCAGGTACCGTGCAGCGATCCTGCCGGCGAAATCATTTCCCATCAGAACGGAAGGCTCCCCATCGTGCGTCCGGTAACTGTTCAGCCAGACATGAGGGATATGTTCCAGCACCGTGCCCACACTGCCGGAATCGTGTCCAACCAGCAGCAGTCCCGCCAGTTCTCCATGAAAATAACGGGACTCCAATTCCCGTGGCTGGATCTCCGGAGAAAGCAGCAACAGATCCCATTTTCCCGGAAGTTTTGAAGCGATCACGTGCAGCTTGTTCATCAGCACACGGGGATCCGATTCACTGCCCGGCAGCAGAAGAAGACCGATCTTCCCCCCGGTCCGCGCCGCCGCACGGCTGCCCGGCGCATCCGGTCCGAGTTGTTTCAAAATCTTCAGGATCTTTTCCCGCTTCTCCGGCGCAACACTGCCGGTCCCGCTCAGAACACGGGAGACTGTCGCCGGGGAAACATTTGCCATTTCAGCGATGGTACGGACGGTATGTTTCATTCTGTTTTCTCCTTCTCTACGCACAATATAGCAATGTTTCAGAAACATTACAAGTCTTTGTTTCACAAAATTCAATGTTTTTTCTGGCAAAAAGGAGCAGTTTGTTGTAGAGTATGGAAACGAACACAAGATTGGAGACTGCTATGAAAAAAGATATTCTCTGGCACGGGATCATTGTCCCGGCTGTTACCCCGATGAAAGATCCTTACACCGTGGATCTGACCGCCGTACAGAAACACTTTGACTACATGATCGATGGCGGTGTGAACGGGATCTTTATCCTCGGCACCACCGGCGAAGGACCGGCGATCGGACACGAAGAACAGCGGAAATTCATCCGGGAAGCTGTAAAAGCGGTGTCCGGCAGAGTGCCGCTTCTGGTGGGGATCAGTGAGGCATCCGGCGCCGATACATTGGAAGTCGGGAAGTTTGCTCTGGAGGCAGGCGCAGATGGACTTGTCGCCGCCATTCCCTGCTATCTGCCGCCCTCGGATGAGGATATTTACAGCTTTTATCAAACACTGGCAGAGACTTTTCCGGACAAGGTGTTTATCTACAATATGCCGGGTATGTGCAAAGTGAACCTGAAACCGGAACTGGTGGTGGAACTGCTGAAACTGGAAGGGATCGCCGGATACAAGGACAGCTCCGGCGTGATCGGGGACCTGAAGTATGTGGTGGAACGGACCGCAAAACCCTGCTTCGTGGGACCGGAACACCTGACCATGGATGCTATGAACTTCGGCGCGGCAGGTGGCGTAAACGGCGGAGCGAACCTCTACCCGGAACTGTTCGCTAATCTTGTAAAAGCAGTGGATAACAACGATATTTCTGCAAGAGATGCGGCACAGAAAGAGATCATGTCCATTCAGAAAATCTACGGTCCGGCACCCAATGCCAACAGCTGCATCTGCGGACTGAAACTGGAACTGGCACGGAAAGGACTGATGCAGAATATCACCGCTTTCCCCCTGCAGCCCTTGAAAAATCCATTATATTGACGGTGTCGCACGGGCGCAGACCGCCGGTCATTTTCCCACGACTCAACAGCAAGCCTAATACTTTTTTGAAACCAAAATTGTTTGATTTTCTAATTTTTTAGCATTTTTTCTTTTTTTTGCTCTTGACTTTTCAAAAAACAGTGTTAAATTTTAGGTATAGAGTCAAGAAACTCTACCGGATAACGAAAAAACAAAAACAGAAAGCGAACAAAAAAATGAATTTGTCAACCCTTGACAGACCTGCCACAAAACTTGCAGTCTCTTCCTGCATGTTCGCTTTCGCAAGCAAGCAAGCAAGCAAGCAAGCAAGCAAGCAAGCAAGCAAGCAAGCAAGCAAGCAAGCAAGCAAGCAAGCAAGCAAGCAAGCAAGC
>SUVR01000028.1 GCA_015061915.1 Lentisphaerota bacterium
AAGTCCGGTTCGATGCTAATGTAATGATTCAGTTGATTGTTCATGTTACTCCTTTCGTCTGGCGTAAAATGAACTTTCAGCTGACTTTTTTCAAGTAATTTTAATTTTTTATTTTGAAATTACCTCACCCTATTAAACATTAAAAAACAATGAAATGAGGTCAAACGATCATGATAACAAGTGTTCTTCTTTCCGGCGTGGGCGGTCAGGGCATCCTGCTTGCCGAAAAGATCATTGCAACTGCTGCCGAACTTGCCGGCAATGAAGTCTGCGCCAATGAGATCCACGGTATGGCTCAGCGCGGTGGTTCTGTTGTGGCACAGATCCGGTTCGGGTCCGGTGTGTACAGTCCCCTGATCCTGGAAGGTTCTGCCGATGCTGTCCTGGCTCTGGAAATGGCGGAAGCCGTCCGGTGCGCCCACTACCTCAAGCCCGGCGGATTTGCTGCCGTGGCGAAACAGAAGGTCATTCCGGTGACCGTTACTACCGGTGCTGCCAGTTATCCGGCAGATGTGGAAGATCGCTTGAGCCGGGTCTATCCCCGTATGAAACTTGCCGATTGCGTGCCAATGGCATTGGAAATGGGCGATGTCCGCCTTGCCAACACCATTATGGTGGGCGTTCTTTCCAATGAGTTTGACGCTCAGATCCCGGTTGCGGTGTGGCACGATGCCATCGCCCGGAGCGTGAAACTGCAATTCCTTGAAAACAATATCAAAGCCTTCGAGCTTGGGAGATCTTTATGAGCAAACTGCTTTATTTCAACGAAAAAGCCGAGACTATGTCCCGCGACGAACTCGCCGCGCTGCAGGATACCCGGCTCCGTCATACCATCGCATATGCCATGGAGCATAATGCCTACTTCCGCAGCCGTATGAATGCTGTCGGACTGCAGAGCCCTGCCGACTTCAACGGAATGGCTGATCTGCAGAAACTTCCTTTTATGAGCAAAGAAGATTTCCGCCGGGAATACCCCCTGGGAATGTGCTGTGTTGAAAAGAACACGATCAAGGAAATGCATATGTCCAGCGGCAGCACCGGTACACCGGTCGTGATGGCATATACGGAAAATGACCTTGCACAGTGGGCGGAATGTATGGCTCGCTGCTATGTTATGGCGGGTGCCCAGCCCGGCGACCCCTGCCAGATCACGCCCGGTTTCGGACTGTTCAATGGCGGTTTCGGCTGTTATCACGGCGCCCGGAAAGCCGGACTTTTTGTCATCCCCACCGGGGCAGGGAATACGGCGCGTCAGATCAAACTGGCAAAGGATTTCGGCACGAAAGTTATGACCGGTGTCGTTTCTTATGCGATCCGGATTATGGAACTGCTGGAGCAGGACAACGCAGAACTGCCGGATCTCAAAATCGGGATCTTCGGCGCGGAAACCTTCTCTGCTTCCATGAAAAAACGGATCCAGGACGGACTGGGGATCGAAGCCTTTGATATTTACGGTATGACCGAAACCGGCGGGATCGGTACTCTGGGTATGGATTGTTCCGCACACGCCGGGATCCATCCGTGGGAAGACCATTATATCATCGAAATCATTGATCCGGAGACCGGTAAGGTCCTGCCGGACGGCGAGACCGGTGAGATCGTGGTCACGGCGCTCACCCGTGAAGCAATCCCCGTGATCCGCTTCCGAACCGGTGACCTTTCCCGGATCGTCTCCCGTGACAAGTGCGCCTGCGGCAGAACCCATCTCCGTCTGGAAACGATCCACGGCAGACGGGATGATATGCTCATCATCTCCGGTGTCAACTTCTTCCCGAAGCAGGTGGAGCAGTCCCTCCTCAAGATTCCCGGTGTGCTGCCAAACTACCAGATGATCATTCAGGATCACCACGGGATCAAACGCCTGCACATCAACGTGGAAGCGCAGGAAGGCGTCACCGGCTACATGGTGGAAAAACAGCTCAAGGAAGATCTGGGCTTCTCTCCCGACGGCGAAATCTTTGCCCCCGGTACGCTGCCCCGTCCCGAAGGTAAGGCAAAGCGCATCTTTTACGAAAACTCCGACGAAAAGAAATAATGGAACATACAAAAACGAGGTGACTCATGGAACTTCTCACTCCTGCCATCAAGGCACATCTTGGCAATTCCTCCTGGATCCGCAGAATGTTTGAAGCGGGCATTGAATTGAAGAAAAAATACGGCGCAGAAAATGTTTTCGATTACAGTCTGGGCAACCCGGATATCCCCGCCCCCGAAGTGGTCAAAACTGCGATGACCGATCTGGCGGAACACGCTCTCGATCCCTTTGCATTCGGCTATATGCCCAATGCCGGTCTGCCGGAAGTCCGTGCTGCGCTCGCCGCCAAACTGGGCAGAGAACAGGGCGTTGAAGTCGGCGGGGAAAAAGTCCTTGTGACTTGCGGTGCCGCAGGCGGGATCAATGTTTTCTTCCGGGCGGTCCTTTCTGCCGGCGATGAAGTCCTCTGCCCCGCTCCCTACTTTGTGGAATACGGGTTCTATGCGGAAAACTATGGCGGTATCCTGAAAAGCGTGCCGTGTAAAGAAGATTTTACACTGGATATTGCCGCTATGGATGCGGCGATCACGCCCAAGACCCGGGCGGTCATCATCAACTCCCCCAACAATCCCACGGGTCAGATCTACTCTGCGGAAGAGATCAATGCACTGGCGGAAGTCCTGCGCAAACACAGTGCCGCCAACGGTCGCGTGATCTACCTGATCTCGGACGAACCCTACCGGTTCCTGAACTTTGACGGCGTGGAGATCCCCAGTATGTTCAAGGCGTACGATGCCACCGTGGTGATCGGTTCCTTCTCCAAAAATCTTTCTCTTGCCGGGGAACGGATTGGGTTTATCGGCGTCAATCCGGCGCTGGAAAACGGTCAGGAACTGATGGCGGGGCTGATTATGTGCAACCGGATCCTGGGCTTTGTCAATGCGCCTGTCGTAGCCCAGAAACTGATCCTGCAGTGTATGGATTCTGAAGTCGATCTGAACATCTACCGCCGCCGTCGTGACAAGATGGCGAAAGTGCTGAAGGATGCCGGTCTGGAATTCACGATGCCCCGTGGTGCGTTCTACTTCTTCCCCAAATCTCCAACTGCCGATGAAAGCGTGTTCATCAATGCGCTGGTGGAACAGCGTGTACTGGCGGTCCCCGGACGCGGTTTCGGTATGCCCGGTTACTTCCGTCTGGCGTTCTGCAGTATTTCGGAAGAAGCGATCGAAAAATCTGCCGATTCCTTCAAGCGTGCAGTGGAATCTGTCCGCGGAGGTATCTGAAATGCGTGAACTTTTTTCCGGCAACGAGGCGATCGCTCTGGGCGCGTATGAAGGCGGCTGTACCGCTGCTTTCGGTTATCCCGGCACGCCTTCGACCGAAATTCTGGAAAATCTGGTGAAGTATCCCGGCGTATACTGCGAATGGAGTCCCAACGAAAAAGTGGCTTTTGAAGCTGCCGCCGGCGCAGCTTACACTGGTGTCCGAAGCATCGTGACCATGAAACATGTGGGCTTGAACGTTGCTGCTGACCCTATGATGACCCTGTCCTATATCGGCGTGGTCGGCGGGATGGTGATCTGCGTGGCGGATGACCCCGGTCAGCACTCCAGTCAGACGGAACAGGATACCCGCCAGTATGCCCGTATGGCGAAACTGCCCATCCTGGAACCCGCCAATGCCGGGGAAGCACGGGATTTTATGATCGCGGCGTTTGAGATCTCCGAGAAACATCATTGTCCGGTGATCCTGCGGACGACGACCTGCGTGAGCCACTCCCGCAGTCTGCTGGAACGGAAAAGTGAGATCGCGGAAAAAGCAGTCGCCGACTTCAAAAAAGAACCTTCCAAGTTCGTTCCCCTGCCGCTCTGGGGCAGAAAAATGCGCATCAATGCCGAAGAACGGCTCGATCGCATGGCGGCAGATGCCTGCACCCGGAAAGATTTGAACTATGTGATGGAAGGCAGCGATAAAAAGATGGGGATCATCTCCAGCGGTATCACGGCGTTTCATTGCCGGGAACTGTTCCCGGATACCCCGATCCTCAAGCTGGGCTGGGCGTTCCCGTTCCCTGATGACTTGATCCGGGAATTTGCCGCCACGGTGGATAAAGTGGTGGTGATCGAAGAAGCAGATCCCATTCTGGAAGAACATATCAAGTCCCTCGGTATCCCCTGCGATGGAAAAAATATCGTTCCACGCTGCGGCGAACTGACCCCCTCCCGTCTCTTTGATGTGAAGATGAAACTGGAAGGAAAGACGGATGTTCTGCCCGCTCCCGTGCCGGAAGCCGCTGACCTGCCGTCACGCCCGCCGGTGTTCTGTCCGGGCTGTCCCCACCGGGCGCTGTTCTATGCGCTGGGTAAGTTTGATGTGATCGTGACCGGTGACATCGGCTGCTACACGCTGGGCGTGTTCCCGCCTCTCAACCGGACGGATACCTGTCTCTGCATGGGCGGCGGCTTTACGGTCGCTCACGGCATGGAAAAAGCCGGCGAAAAGAAAAAAATCGTGGGCGTGCTGGGCGATTCCACCTTCTTCCATTCCGGGATCACCGGATTGATCGATGTGGTCTACAACAAGGGTACAACCAAGCTGATCGTGCTGGATAACCGCATCACTGCCATGACCGGACATCAGGAACACCCCGGAACCGGTAAAACGTTGATGGGCGAACCGACCAAAGCCGCGTCTATCGAAGGCATTGCAAAAGCGTGCGGTATGGAACGGATCTTTGTGTGTGATCCATTTGATCAGAAAAGTCTGCACGACATCCTGAAACAGGAATTGGAAAACGATGAACCGGCACTGATCATCTCCCGGGCACCGTGTCCGCTCCACTTGAAAAAGCGTACTGTCATCCGCAGAAAGATCAATGCGGATAAATGCAAAAACTGCAAGGCGTGCCTCAAGTGCGGCTGCCCCGCTATCGCGGTGGGCGCCGATGGCAGACCGTACATCGAACCGGTCCTCTGCGCAGGTTGCGAACTTTGCGAAAGCACCTGCAAGTTCGGCGCAATCAAATAAAGAATGTTTCAACGCTGAAATTCAACGGAGGTAATAATGATCGAACAATGGGAAAATATATCAAGGAATATTGAGGCCAAATTTGCCGATCCGGATTTTTACCGCAATGCCCCGGGAACTCCGCTTCCGGAGCTGTTGAAGGAATTGGAAGAACTCTTTCAAAAAGACAGTGGTCTTCCCCGCCATATTGCCAAGGCCCGCGCCTTTTCGCTGGTATGTGAAAAAATTCAGTTAAAAGTTTCCAATGGCGATTGTTTTCCCTCCTTTGCCTCCTGTTTGACCAAGCCGCTTATCACCACCTACATAACGCCGTGGCGGAGGGATATCTTTGACCGGTTTTTTACTGAAGAGGAGCGGCAGGAGATCCGTGCAGCTTCGGATAGCCGGACGATCCGGGTCGGCTGTGACTTTGAACACTCCGTCCCTGACTGGGATGCTGTTTTGGAACTGGGATTGAGCGGATTGCTCGAAAGAGTAAAGTTTTATCAGCAGCAGAATTCCGGGAAGTTTGCCGAACATCCGGAATATGTCATCTTTTACGATGCGGTCATTATGGAATACAATGCGGCACTTTCACTCGTTGACCGGTTGATTTCTGAAGTGGAGAAACTGCCGCCCCATCCGTTGCGGGAATTGCAATACTCCGCATTGAAACAGCTGCGTTATGGTAAAGCTACCACATTTTATGAAGCGTTGTTGCAAATCTGGCTCTATTTCCAACTGTCAGAATATATCGATGTTATCCAAACCCGCTCTCTCGGCAATCTCGACCGGATACTTTATCCTTACTGTAAAAAAGATATCGACAGCGGAAATTATACCGAAAAGGATATACGGTTTTTCATCCGCTGTTTCATGTATCAGATCACGTCAATGCATTACACTGTCGGTCACCCCTTCTATTTTGGCGGAACCAATGCCGACGGCAGCAGTGCCATCAATGAACTCTCCTATTGGATCCTGGAAGAGTACAACGCCATGAACATCCTCGATCCGAAACTGCATATCAAAGTTTC
The DNA here is from genome assembly GCA_015061915.1 of Lentisphaerota bacterium. Taxonomy (GTDB): domain Bacteria; phylum Verrucomicrobiota; class Lentisphaeria; order Victivallales; family UBA1829; genus SIG77. Next base: position 6,022 of record SUVR01000028.1, read on the forward strand.
GGAAAATACTCCGCAGGATTTTATTGACTATGCCTTGAATATGATTCGTAGCGGACGCAACAGCATTGTCTTTGTTGGAGAACCGTGCATTATCCGCACTATGACGAAGTACGGTTACTCTCTGCGTGAGGCCCAGACTGCCGATGTCAAGGGATGCTACGAATACTGTGTACGCGGCGGATGTGTGGAAACAGCTCCATTGACTTTGAATGCAGTTAAAATATTGGGGCTGACACTGCATAATGGTATTGAAGTATTAAGCGGACAGCGGCAGGGACCCGAAACTGGCAATGTGGCTGAATTTACCTCGTTCCGGCAGTTGTACCGGGCTTTTCTGCACCAGCTCTTTTACCAGCTTGACCGCAATTTGAAGTATGCTCTGCGCCTGGAGGAACATCTGGATGAGTGCACTCCGGCTCCTTTGATCTCCGGAACTTTTGAATCCAGTTTGCGCCGTGCTGTTGACGGTTACGCCCGGGGAGCCAAATACAACAATACCAATGTCTGGATTTGCGGCAGTGCAACAACGGCGGATTCTCTTACCATGATCAAACGCTACTGCTTTGACCGGAAAAAATTTACACTCCCGGCTCTCGTGGAAATGCTCGACCGGGACTTTGAGGGTGATGAACTTATCCGTCAGCAATTACTCAACGATCCGGAAAAATATGGCAACAATCAAACTTTGCCCGATCGGATCGCAGTTCATTTTGCCTCCGCAGCGGCCAAGCGCATCAATGGCAAACCCAATTCCCGCGGAGGTATCATCACTACATCTCTGCACGCTTCCAACCGCTTTTTCGAATGGGCGGATTTTTGCGAAGCGACCGCCGACGGCAGAAAGCGGGGCGATGAATTGAGCAAAAATATGAGTGCAACTCAAGGCAGTGCTATCAGCGGTGCAACCTCTTTGGTCTCTTCAGTATTGAAGTTCGACAGTTCGTTGTTTATGGCTGATCTGCCGGTGGATATCATGCTTCATCCCAGCGAAGTCAAAGGCGATGCCGGACTTGCCGCCATGCGTTCACTCCTGATGACTTATATCAAAAATTACGGTCATGCGATGCATTTCAATGTAATGGATGCCGCTGTTTTGCGTGCAGCCCAGAAAGAGCCGGAAAAATACCGTGATCTGCAGGTTCGCATCTGCGGCTGGAATGTCTATTGGAACTCAATATCCAAAAGGGAACAGGATGCTTATATCCGGCAGGCGGAGAAATTATGACAGGAACCATTCTTAATATTGAACACTTTGCTGTACATGACGGCCCGGGTATCAGAACCGTCGTTTTTCTGAAAGGGTGTCCTTTGCGCTGTTTGTGGTGTCATACCCCGGAATCTCAACGCCTGGAGTTTGAATTATTATATAATCGTGAACATTGTCTTGGCTGCGGCAGTTGTCAGCAATTGTGCCGCAGACTTCCGGTCGCTGATCCATTGGACGCAGAACTGGCTCTGGCTGCAAATTGTCCGGTCCGGGCCCTGACGGTCGCCGGAATGAATATGTCTGCGGCGCAGATCATTGCCGAGGTCGAAAAAGACCGGATATTTTTCAACGAGAGCGGCGGCGGTCTGACCATTTCCGGTGGAGAGCCGTTGTTTCAAGCGGAATTTACTTTGGAAATTATGCGTCTGGCAGAGCAAAAGGGCATAAACTGCTGTGTCGAAAGCTGCGGTTATGGCAAATTTAAATATTTGGAACAATTCAGTAAATATACCGATATTTTTCTCTATGACATCAAGGCCACAGATGGCGAACTGCACCGTAGATTGACCGGTGTGGACAATACTCTTATTTTGGAGAATCTGCAAAAACTTAACGATTCCGGAGCCAAAATTATTTTGCGTTGTCCTCTGATACCCCGAATCAATGATGATGAAAAACACCTGCAGGAAATTGCAAAGATTGCAGAAAGATTGAGCAATGTCCAGGCGATTCATGTTGAACCTTATAATCCGCTGGCTAAAAGCAAATACCGGCAGCTCAACCGGGCAGATGGTGGAATCCCGGAAGATTTTCCGGCAGATGAAACGATTAGAAATTATCTGAAAACGATCACTTCTTACACATCCAAATCGGTGGAACTCCCCTGATTCCGGTAATCAGGACCACCGGCTGAACCGGTTGCGAGCTCTGCGAAAGCTCTTGCAAATTTGGCGCCATCGAAAAAGAAGCGTAAAACACTTTGCAGAACCATTCGCGCTCCGGCGCACGGCGGCACAGCTCCGCTGTGCGCCTTTTTTCTGCACGCAAACTGTGCGTTCAGAAAAAAGGCAAAGCCGCCCTGTGCTCTCTCTGGAGAGAGCAGGGGGGCGGCAGCCGTGCGCCGGAGCGCTGGTACCCACCTGTCACGACAAAAAAAGGCGGTCCCAAACGGAACCGCCTTTGATGTCTTATCAGATCTCTGAAAGAACTCAGATTTCCTGACCGACTGCCCAACGGGCGAAGCGCTTGATCTGCAGCTTCGGGAACAGCTTTTTCAGGCTGGACTTGTCGTCGTGGATCCAGGGCTGATCGTTCAGGCAGATTTCGGTGTACCACTTGTTGATCTTGCCGGGGAGGATCTTGTCGATCATTGCTTCGGGCTTGCCCTGTTCGAGCAGCTGAGCGCGACCGATTTCCTTTTCGTGTTCGATCATTTCAGCGGGAACTTCGCAGGAGCAGATGAAGCGGGGGCTGAAAGCGGCGATGTGGAGGCAGACGTTCTTCAGAAGTTCTGCATCGTATTCGCCTTCTGCTTCGACCATGACGCCGACTTTGCCGCCGCCGTGCAGGTAGTAAGCAATGCCGCCGGCTGTTTCGTAGCGCAGAGCGCGACGGAGGATCATCTTTTCACCGAACTTGGTGAAGAGAGCAGCCAGTTCTTCGGATTCCAGTTCCAGAGCCTTTTCGGTCACATCGCCGTTGCCGGTGGTGTTTGCGAGAATGTTCTTGCCGGCTTTTTCCAGGTATTCGATGAACTTTTCGTTGTTTGCAACGAAGTCGGTTTCGCAGAGGATTTCCAGCATCACAGCGTTGCCGCCATCGACAGCCACGAAGACCTTGCCTTCTTTGGTGGCTTTTTCAGCGCGGTTTTCCGCCTTGGCGATACCGGCTTTGCGCAGGTAATCGATTGCGGCTTCCATGTTGCCATCGGTTTCAACGAGGGCCTTCTTGCATTCGCCCATGCCTGCGTCGGTCTTATCGCGCAGTTCCTTGACCATCTGTGCAGTAATTGCTGCCATTGTTCGATTCTCCAAATTTAGATTATTCAGCTTTAGCTTCAGCAACGTCGGACTTCTTCAGATCAGCGAGATCTTTCTTCACGACAGTTTTCTTGGCGGCGGGTTTCTTTTCGCCGTCTTTGCGGGGAGCGCGCTTGGTGAAGGGGCGGTCGGCTTTGGCAGCCTTCTTGTCTTCGCCGGCGGCTTTTGCCTTTTCAGCGCGTTCCGCCTTGGCGGCTTCTTCTTTTGCACGCTGTTCGGCAACCTTGGCACCGTAGAGTTCGGAAGCGTCCTTGATGGCTTCCACGAAGGTATCCATGATGACCTTGATGGACTTCACAGCGTCGTCGTTGGCGGCGACGGGGTAGTCGATCGGTTCCGGGTCACTGTTGGTGTCAACGATGGCAACCACAGGGATGTGGAGCTTGTTGGCTTCTTTGACTGCATTTTCGTCGTGGCAGACGTCGATGACGATGACCACATCCGGCAGGTTCTTCATATCAGCGATACCGTCCAGGTCCTTGTGCAGTTTTGCACCGTTGCGCTGCATGATCGCGATTTCTTTCTTCTTCAGACCGCTGTTGTTTTCGCCGTTGACGATGCCGTCGATTTCGCGCATCTTGCGGATGGATTTCTTAATGGTTTCGATGTTGGTGAGGGTACCGCCCATCCAGCGTTCCGCCATGTAGTACATACCGGTAGCTTCGGCAGATTCCTTGACGATCTGCTGAGCCTGACGCTTGGTGCCGACGAACAGGATCTTGGATCCGTTCATCACTTTGCGCTGCAGGAAGTTGCAAGCTTCGCCCACCTGACGGATCGTCTTGGTGAGGTCAATGATGGAAATGCCGTTCTTCGCGCCGAAGACGTATTCCTTCATTTTGGGGTTCCAACGTTTTGTCTGGTGTCCAAAATGACACCCGGCTTCCAGGAGGTCCTGAACTGTGATCGCCATACGATCCGCCTTTCTCTTTGCGGTGCTTTGCAACGGCTGTTCTCTTTTTGCCGCCAAGCCACCTTCATTGTTTGTTGTTACGCCCACGCCTGCCGGTTGGTTGATGCAGGGAGGAGATCATTTTTGATCGCCCGTGTGCGTGAAATTCATATAATATACAATACAACCCTTTTTTTGCAAGTCCGAATCAGAAAAAAATCAGATTTTTTCCTTATTTTTCAAAATATTTCCGGAGTTGACGGACTTTTTCTGCAACATCGGGCGCTTGAGTGATCTCAGTGACCATAGCAATGTGCCGGACACCGTTCCGGATCAACTCCGGCAAATGATGTTCTTTGATTCCGCCCATAACTGAGTGAGGACAGTGTACCGCTTTGCGCCAGTCCAGCATATGATCCAGTCCGACAGCTCCGCAAGCGACGGATTTTGTCTGTGTCGGATAGACCGGACCGATATTCAGGTATCCGCATCCGTCAGCCTGGGCCTTTGCGATCTCCTCCGGATTGTGCGTGGAGCATCCGATCAACAGGTCCGGAGCGAGCCGGACAGCATCTGCAACGGGCAGATCATCCTGTCCCAGGTGGACGCCGTCCGCTCCAGCCGCCAATGCCACATCCAGCCTGTCATCCACGATCAGCAGCATTTTGTGCTGGTCAGTGATCGTTCTGCACTGTTTCACCAATGTCAGCAGATCAAGCGTGGAGGCGTTTTTTGCCCGGATCTGAACGACTTTAGCTCCGCCGGCAGCAATTCCCGCAAGGACATCTGTCACGCTTCTGCCGGAACAGAATTCCGGGCTGATAACGGGATAGATGTCCGATGCTGCAAAACGGGCGATCCTTTCATCCCGCAATGCGCTGTTCATTTGCCGAATTTCTCCGCGATGAGACGGGCAGCTTTTCTGCCGGACATCAGCATCCCGCCGAAAATGGGACCCATGCGATAACCGCCCATGACATTGTTGGCGCTCATACCGCAGGCGAAAAGTCCGGGGTAATATTCCCGGGTGTTTTCCACGGTGGAGGCTTCTCCACTTTCCACCCACATGGGTTTTTCCCCGATGATCCCGCCGGTGGGGGTATCCAGTTTGATCTTGGCTTTTTCAGTGGCAAGATGCAGGATCTCGCTGGGATGTCCGGTGCCGTCAAGCACACATTCTGCGATCACGGTCAGCGGGTCCACGTGCATTCCGAGGCGTTCGACCGGTGTCCAGTTAATCACCAGACCGTTGACTTTTCCATCCTTGAAAACCAAATCTTCCACGCTGACCGAGTTGAAAATCTTTGCGCCCGCCCGCATTGCGCCGAAAATGAGTCCGCTTGCCATTTCCACGGAATCGAGCGTGTGGTAACCGGGTGCATCTTCCAGTGCTTTGTGTGTAATCCCGAAATCGTCCAGAATGTTCAATGCGTCATCCTGTACCACCACTTCATTGAAGAGCATACCGCCGCCCCAGGTTCCGCCGCCGGGAGCAAGTTTGCGTTCAAAGATCCCGACTTTGAGTCCGGCTTTTGCAAGGTCCCGTGCAGCAACGAGAGCGCTGGGACCGCCGCCAACGATTGCGACATCCAGATTCAGGTGATCCAGCAGCTTTTCGCTGAATTTACGCACGATTGCGGTGGAGATGGTGTTTTCGATCGACATAATTCGCTTTCCTTTCCGGAGCTTTGCTCCTTTGTCGTCCGGACGGCAGCGAAACTTTGCTGTCCGGACCATTTTCTTGTTCTGGAAATTGCGCGCCGGACAACGCGGAAAGCGTGTTCAGAAGTGTAATTTCCTACGCCGGCATTACCCGGTTCAGGTTCAATGGGTATGATCTCAGCCGCCGAAGCAGCACCCCGTTCATACCTATACTATATATGATGAAATCCGTTTTGTCAAGTCGCGTGGAATAAAAAATATCTGTAATAAAAATACAGGAAAAACAGTCATAAAAACAGCCTTATCTGTTATGACAATGTTATAAATTTTTATGACAGTTGCGTGATTTGCATAAATTGATGAAAAATAAGGTGTAAAAAAGCAAAAAAGAGCGAAAAATTGGTTGACAGAAGTAAAAAGATGTGGTATATTACAGGTAGAGGCAGACAAAACAGAAATTGTAAAAAATCATAACAGAGGAAAATTGAGTATGAAAAAGGCGTTTCTTGCAATGAGTTCCGCAGTTCTGTTCCTTTGCGGATGTCAGTCTTTTATGAAAACAGATGTTTCGGCGGATGCGGTGTTTGATCCGATCCCGGCAGAAAGAAAGCTTGGCGATGAGCTGATCAAGGCTTATCAGGAAAATGATGCGGACAGCTTTGTGGCGGTTCTGCCTCAGGAAGCCAGAGAGCGTTTCGGTAAGAAGGAGTTTGAAAAGACCCGTAAAGATATTCAGGATGCAATGGGTGAAGTGGAAGAGTTCAAATTTCTGACGACGCTGGATGCACCCGGTTTCCGTACGTATGTGTGGAAGGTTACGTTCAAGCGTACGAAAGTAATGGATAAGAATGTGGAACTGCGTCAGGAGACACTGTTCCGTCTGGTGATGACCACACCGAAAGAAGGCGCCAAGCCCTTCCTGATGACTTTCGGTTTTCTTTGATTTTTTCAGATTGTCAACGAAGCAAGTAATACAAATATCAACCGACAGAGTCAAGTAAAAACAAAACGTCAAGAAAGGACAAAAGTATGAAACGACTCTTGAAAGCGATTCTGCCGATGGCTGCAGGGATTCTCCTGCTTCAGCCTTTTGCAGAAGCTCAGCAGGCGGACGCCGGAACGCGCAGTATTACGTTCCTGGTGGACGATGCCCAGTCCCGGTACACGAGCAAGGTTTTTGACCTGAAGCACGTGGCTCCGGACGATATCATCCCCTACATCAATGCCGCCGTGAGCCGGTTCAGCGCCCGTGGTTCTGTGAAGCGCATCACCAGCACAGATCCGAAAGCGAAAGGTGCGATCCTGGTTTCCTCCGGTCCCAAGTGCATTCCGCTGGTTGCTGATCTCATCGCCAAGATCGACAAGCCGGGCAAGCTCAATGAATTCGGTTCTCTGATCGACGGGACCGGTATCACCCGTATTTCCTACTCTCCGAAGTATCGTGCTGCGGAAGATATGGTCATGCTGGTGCGCGATGTGTTCGGTTCTCCCGAATGCAATGCTTATCTGGACAAAGGTTCCAACACGATCTACTGGAAAGATGAACACCACAGTGCAGTGGCGACACTTGCCTGGATCGAGTTCCTGGACCGTCCTCTGCCGCAGGCTGAAATCCGTCTGACCTATTATGAATTCCGTGAAAGCAACCTGCGGGATATCGGTTTTGACTATCTTGCATGGAAGAACGGTCCGGGCGTGAACCTGTTTAATGTGGGTTACAGTGCCGGTCGCGTGTCTCTGGATGAACAGTTTATCTCCACGCTGCTGAGCAATGCCGCCGGTTCTGCAACGGAAATTCTCTCCAACTTTGCTTCCTCCTGGGGCTACGGCGGATTCTTTACTGCTCCCCAGTTTGACCTGAGTTTCATCCGTCTGCTCCAGCAGTCCGGCAATGCCACGGTTGCGGGTCACGCTTCCCTGGTTGTCACCGGTACTCCGGTTCAGGCAGGTGCATCCATGGCAGCCCTGAAGGCATCCGGCAACTACACGTACAAGACGGACATCTATCCGCAGTACCAGAACATCCAGAAGTCCGGCGAAGGCCGTACCTGGATCGGTTATCCGAACAATGAAGAAATGTTTGCAGACAGCACCAGCCCGTTCCCGCTGGATCCCAATGCAAAACCCATGGCAAAATTTGCGGTTTACGCTCCGGTGATCTGCTTCTCCTCTGCGACCGGTGAACACCTGACTCCTGCCAACAAGGGCAAGACCCTCTACGCCGGTAAAGACGGTAATGTGATCTTCACTTATGATGCCATGTTCAGCAATGTTGTGGAACGCGGCGATACCGGTAACGAACTGGGTCACTCTGTGACGATCCAGGGCAGCACCACGCTGGGCTTCAACCAGGAAAAAGTTCTGGCAGTGTATGAAAAGGAAACGGATGTGGAACAGACGCTCGGTCTGCCCTTCTTCAGCCGTATTCCCATCCTGAAGTACCTCTTCAGCACCGAAACCACCATCAAGGAACGCACCTACGTGGTTGTGACTGCTGAAGCAAACCTGATCGACATTGACTCCAAAGATGCCATCAAGATCAAGCGCGATACGCATGAACTGGATGTCTCCGATGAAGTCAAAGGCAGCATCTTTTAAGTGAAAGGCGACAGATAAAATGAAAAAGTTTAATTATATTTCTTCTCTCGTTGCCGGTTCTCTCCTTATGCTTCCGGCATTCCTCGCCGCAGACAGCACCATGACGGTGATCCCGGAAGTTCCCGGCGGTCAGCCCGGTTTCGGCGGCAGCCCCACCGGTGGTTATGCTCCGGTCGGCATTGATGCAAAATTCAACATCGAAGTCGATAAAGACACGCACACGGTCCGTATGGTCCGTGACAATCAGGACCCGTACACCATCACGAAGGCGTACGAAGTCAAGAACGCCAACCCCTTTGCGGTTCGCGGCTACCTCCTGAACGTGGTCAAGGCAAAATCCCTCCGTACGAGCCCGGTCTCCGTTGACGCCCTCAAGTTCAACGATGGCACCGGTCTGGTGATCGTTTCTGCTGAAGAATACCGCTTCACGGACAGCGCCACCGGCGAAGGCATCGACACGATCATCAAGAAACTGGACCGCAAGGACCTCTCCTTCGGCGGCAACACCAATTCTTTCCTGTACTTCCCGAAAGCCAACACGGCTGCCGGTCTGCTGGAAATGGTTGCCAACGTCGGTGCCAGCATTTCTGACAACGAATTCAGCGCCGGGATCGATACGCTCCGCGTCGACTCCGAACTGAACGCCCTGATCGTCAGCGCCCCCATGTGGTCCTGGAAGCACATCCTGAAGATGCTCAAGGCTTATGACAATCCGGCTCCCGAAGTCAAGATCAGCTATGAAGTGTACGAAGTCTACACGGAAAACGATGATAAGATCGGTCTCGACTTCCAGTCCTGGAAGAACAACGACGGTATTGACCTGTTCGCCACCGGTGCCCGTATGCGCCGTAACTGGTCCACTCTCTTCACCGGCAGCCCCCAGGGCACCAAGTGGAACAACACCCACTACTGGAGCTTCCAGCCCAAGTGGAACACCCGTTATGTTGACCTGATGACCGCCCGCGGTCATGCAAAACTGCTGAATCGCGGTATGCTCGTTGCCAAGAACCGGGAAGTCACCCGTTTCGCTCTGAACTACGGCTACTTCTATGATCAGACGGATGCTGCCTACGTTGTGGACGAAAACGGCAATGCTGTCGGCGTTGAAAGCAACTACATGAAGCCGAACGTGGACATCATCCAGCGTCAGGCTGTCTCCGACATCATGCCGGAAACGAAACTTGCGGAACTCTCCCCGTACCTGTACCAGGTTGATACCACCTGGCGCGTGATCGGTCAGCTCGCTTCTGACACCACCGCCTACTCCCAGAATCCCGCTGTGATCCAGAAGCAGCTTGCCGGTGCCGCTGTTGCCATGCAGAAGAAAGCGGAACTGGAAGCCAAGGGCGCTGAACTTGCCAAACAGGCTGCTGCGCTCCAGGGGCAGCTCGCAACGGTCACCTACGGTTCTCCGGAATTCATGGCGATCGTCGGTCAGCTCCAGCAGATCCAGCAGCAGGCTACTGCTCTTCAGGCAGAAGGTGCTGCAATGGGTGAATACTACCAGAACGGTCTTGCCGCTGCTCAGGTCCTGAACCAGGTTTACTGGAACAAGAACCCGCTCACCGGCGTGAAGGGTACCACCTCCATCGACACCAGCAACGCTATGGCTGGTATCATTCACGGCAAACTGCAGATCCCCGCTCCGGCATCCGGCTTCAAGTTTGAAATGCAGGTCCTCCCGGTCGTTACCGGCAAGGCAACGCAGCTCGACTTCTCCTTCTCCGGTGTTTCTCTCATCGGTTGGAACGGTGACGGCACGCCGCGTCTGAGCAACTCCGAAACAACCACCAGAGTCCAGCTGACCAACAACTACAAAGAAATGGTTGTCAGCGACATCCAGAAGGTGGAAGTTGTCCGCGGTGTTGCCGGTCTGCCCATCCTCAAAGATCTCCCGGTCCTCGGCTGGATCTTCGGCGATGAAAACGAATCCACCAAGAAGAGCCGCCTGATCGTGGTCCTCCGTGCGGAATACTCCAATCCGAAGGATGCGATCCCGGCAGAAGTTCAGCAGAACATCAACAAGATCGTTGATGGCGTTGAAAAGGGCTGGAAGAGCCCGATCAACAACCTGGGCTTCCAGCAGCTCCTCATCGACACCGATGAATGGAAATAATCGGATCGATACAAACTGATTTTTCCGGAACCCGCTCCCCTTCGTGGAGAGCGGGTTTTTTGTATGTTTTTTTACAGAATTTACTTGATTTTCATACAGGCGCGTGTATTGTAAGCTGTACTTTTAAGAATTTGAGGTAATTTCAAAATAAAAAATTAAAATTACTTGAAAAAAGTCAGCTGAAAGTTCATTTTACGCCAGACGAAAGGAGTAACATGAACAATCAACTGAATCATTACATTAGCATCGAACCGGA
>SUVR01000003.1 GCA_015061915.1 Lentisphaerota bacterium
CGCAGGATCCGGTTGCCTCGTTAAGAAGCAGCTTTAATGAAGTCGCACTCAAAGGAGAGTTTATTGAGTTTGTTGGGAAAATAAATCCATGGGCAACCCAAGAACAGTTGCTTTATTGTTATGACAGGTCTTGGCAAGGTGGAATTCAAACTTTCTGTGTTCAGGAACGAAAACGGCGTGGCGTTCCCTGCGGATCAGTTGGATCTGAAAGTCATCAAGGTGTGGTACCAGAACAAAAATGCGTGGTGGAGCTACTTCGCCGATACAGAGCTGAAACTGGTCCCGGAACTGTTGCTGAACGATGAGGACCTGATCAAAGTCGATATCGAAACCGTGCAGAACTATGCCCGTCTGACCGAAAAGGACGGAAAAATCTCTTATTTCTGGATGACCGCACCGCCGGAAATCGACAAGCGTTTCGGGATCCAGGCGTGGTATCGTGAGTCCGCTTTTCACTGTATGACGCCCAATTTCCGGGACGCAAAAACCCTACAGCCCGTGACGCTGGAACAGGGAAAGTTCAAGCAGTTCTTCCTGACCGTTCATACCCGGAAAGATCAGGCGCCCGGTCTTTACAAGGGGTCTGTTTCCATGGTCAAAGACGGGGTCGAGCTTGGCACGATCCCGGTTCAGATCCGGGTGCTTCCCTTTGTTCTGCCCCAGCCCGCAGCATACAGCAATGTGAACAAACCCTTCCTCGTCTCCTCCTATAACTGCGTGAATCTCAAGATGTTCACCGCCCAGAACGGCAACGATATGGAACTGGCGAAACAGCAGCTTTACAATGTACTGGAAAATCAGGTGAAACACAACCAGACCATGCACTGGATCCCCGGCAGTTCCAGCCTGTATGAACACTGGTTCACGCTGGATGTGATGCGCCGCTGCGGGATGCGGATGGATTATGTCATGTGCGGGCGCCCGATCCGGATCGGGAACACCCCCATGGATACCGTGCAGGATGCAAAGATCCAGAGCCGTCTCTACCGGGAAAAACTCGGTCCCGATGCCATGATCTTTCTGGAGTATGGCGACGAACCCGGTGTGGGCTGGGTGCGCCGGAACCTGAAATTTTTTGAGATCTATCAGAAAGAGGGGCTGGACTTCGCTATCGCCGGCAAGGATCAGGTTTTCTTTGCCGCCGGTCATTCCTACCGGTTCTTCAATACCTCCCGGGAGCCGGAGGACCCCACCTCCACCCGGCTGTGGAACGAGGTCGGCAAAACGTGGGTCGGCTGGTACGCCATGCAGCACGTAGGGGCGGAAAATCCCGCCTTCAACCGCCGTCAGAACGGGATGGCGCCCTATCTGGCGGATTACAGCGCACTGTGCAACTACGCTCATTATCTTGGTCCTTACAACGACCGCTCGGATACCTATAAACCAATGATCTACGCTTACGGCTGCGGCGACGGCGTGATCGATACCCTGCAATGGGAGGGATTCCGGGAGGGGGTGGACGACATCCGTTACGCCACACTGCTGAAACGACTCGCATTGGAAGCTGCTGATTCCAAAGATCTTGCGATCGAATATCAGGGACGCACCGCACTGCAGTTCTTTGCGGAGATCGATTCCGCTTCCGCCGATATGAATACGGTCCGGCTGGAAATGATCACACGGATCCTCAAACTCAAAAAACTTCTGAACAAGTAAAGGAAAGCGAAAATGATGATGAAAAAATATGTTCTGTTTACTGCAATGCTCCTGTGCCTGTTCGCCGGAGCAATGAGTTACGCCGAAACTGAAAGTCTGACGGACCGGGTCAAAAATCCCGCACTCCCTGTCGCAGACCGGATCCGGGCACTGGAGAAATACACCCGTTCGCCGGAAGGGAAAAAAGATCCCATGGCAATCGTGGCGATCGGCGAACAACTACTCACCGGACAGCTCACCCCCGATGAATTTGAAGCGCTGGTGTGCCGTCTGCTGCTGCCCCATGTGACCCGCACCGTAAAACGGCAGGATCTGGCGGAAAAATATCACCGTGCCGTTCTTGCCCACCCGCAGGCGGATGTGCAGTATAAGATCGAAGCAGTCAAAAATCTGTGTTCGTATCTGGCGCAACGGAACGACTATGATGCCGCATTTCAGCTTGCGAAAGATGCACTTTCCATTGAAGATACTGATCCGGGACAGGTTGTGCAACTTTACAAAGTCCACGTCAATCTATTGAAATGGCAGGGGAAACACGGAGAAGCCGAAACTTTCCTCCGGAGCCGGATCAATGAGCAGAACAAAAAAGAAATGCTGATCGCCCTGGCGGAACTCCACTCCTATTTCCGGGATTGGGACAAAGCTCATACCGTATATCTGGAAGCGGGATTGCCCCGGAAAGCACTTGCCGTTTATGAGTCCGCCGACCACGTAAAAGCCCGCGCCTTTGCCCTGAAAGTCCTTGCGGATGAACAGAATTACGACGAACCGTTCCGGGGCTCTCTGCTATATCTGTTCCTCGGTCCGGATCAGGAAGATACAGCCATCCGGAAAAAGTATGCCCACCTGATGAAGTATGCCGCCTCTGCACAGCACTGGCGGGTCATGTTCTCTCTGCAAGGTGCTGCGATCGCCCGGGATTACGACCGGATGTTTGAGATCCTCAACGCCCTGAAAGCCCACAAAAACTATGCCTTCAGCGAAGACATCGCCAAAGTCCTGCTCATCTATGCTCTCGAAACCCGCCGGTTCGATACCCTGACCGCCCTGAAAGCAGAAATCGCCGCCAGTCGGCTCAATAAAAAGACCACTCTGCTGATCGCGGCAGATTATTTTCTCTCCATAAAAGAAGATAAGTCCGGAGCGTTCAAGGAGTTCTGCAAGAATTACAAATTTCCGGAGATGACGCAGCAGGAACGCGCCGACCTGTACCTCGCTCTTGCCTCTTTTGCCCTCAACGGCGGCATGAACACGGTGTCTGCCGAGATCCATAAGGCGTATCTGGATCTTTATAAACACTTGCCCTGCAAGACTTATACGATCCCGTTCAGCGATGAACCGGTTATCGGGCTTCACGGCTTCCTTTCCCTCAAAAAAATGCCGGACCCCCACTTTATGGATCGTAAGTTCGGCGGCAGTATGGACTTCCTCTCAACGGACGTCTCCACCGGGGAACGCAGCGGCGCAGTCCGGAGCAAAGCGAAGGACGGCGAGCCTTACCGCCCCTCTGAACTGCGGATGATATGCGATCAGTACGGAATCCATATTCTGTTCCGGGCGTACGACAGCAAGGCGAAAGCCATCGAAGCCGGGCTTGCCGGGGCGGGCAGCTTTGAGATGTATCTTGCACCCGGAGAGGACCAGCCCTACTATTGTCCCCTGCCCGACACGGGCAACAGAGCGGTCCAGATCTGGAACACCACCTACAACACCCCCCAATGGCGGCGGCTGGACGTTCACGGCAAGACGAATTTCGACGTAAGAACGGAAACAGTTTTCACGGATGACGGTTACTATGTCTACCTGTTTCTGGCGTGGGACAAGTTCTACGATAAACTGCCGGAAAAGGGCGATCTCTGGGATTTTGAGAACATCCACTGGTCCCGGTTCGGCGGTCATTCGTGGAACGGGATCAAGACCATCCACGGCAGATCCAGCTGGGGCAAACTGGCATTCGAGATCTCCGACGACCAGATGCGCCGGATCAAGCGCAGCCTGATCGCCAAAGCCCGCAAAGCGTACCTGCAGGAAAAACGGACCACCCACACCTATCACGGTGAAGTGGACCGCTGGGCAAAGGATCTTTATGCGGGTGATCCGGACTTTTACAAGGCAAAGGTCGCACCCCTGATCCGGCAGCTGGATTCCTACCTGCCACTCGTGACCGTGGAGATGGACGACGCCACCGTGGACAAACTCTTCCACGAGGCAGTCCCCGGCTGGTTCGAGATTCGTTTCAAGGTCTCCGACCTCCGGAAGGACTATCTGGAAGAGTCTCTGTTTCAGTAACTTCTGCGATCAGAATGTCACTGTGACCATAGCTTCCGGGCGCAGCATGATCCGCAGGTACTGGTTCTGATACTTCAGCTGGAATGCCTGCGGCGACTTTGCATGGTTCCCCAGAACCGCACAATGAGTGCCATCCGGATTCCGGCAGACTACACAATCAATGTCGTTCAGAACGCAGGGGGTACGGACACCTTTCAGCAGGACGGCGCCCCGCTTGATGCCGGAAAAATGTTTGAACGCGTGATACTGGACGCTGGGCGTGACCTGCTTTGTCCGGGAATGGATCTCCACCAGACCGGCGCAATCGAAGGGACCGAGGTTCGGGTTGCCGTTTTCATCCAGCGCACAGTTCCAGCCCACGAACGAGGAGCAGCCGTTATTCAGGGCGCCGCTGATGGTCCGGGACCACCAGAGGATATGGCTTTCCGCGGAATCCGTACGCAGGTTCGGACCTTTCTCCGTCAACTGGAAATCGGCTTTGAGTTCCGGATACGCCGCACGGATCTCCTGAATCATCTCCGGTTTGCCGGCATAGGGATGCCATGCCACTGCATCGATGTTCTTCCGGACTTCCGGATCGGACAGGATATATTTCACCCGCTTCCAGCCGCTGTAATTGTGGTCGTGGATCCAGATCTTGGTATCGAGTCCGGCGGCACGGAGTTTTTCCGGCAGGAGGGCCCCGGCAAGGATCCGTTCAAAGTCGGGGTGCAGTCGGCTCTGGGGCATTCTGCCGCCCTGTTCGGTCTCCGGCTCGTTCTGAATGGTCAGCGCATGAATGGGTACGCCCGCTGCCTGATACGCTTTCAGATATTCCACATAGTAATTGGCGAAGGCTTCCAGATAATCCGCACGCATTTCGCCGCCGCAGATCTCACCGCCGGTCTTCATCCAGCCCGGGGGACTCCACGGAGAGGAAAAGACATACAGATCCTTTTGAAGATCAAGCACTTCCTTGACAATGGGGATCAGATATTCCCGGTCACGGTCGATGGAAAAATTTTTCATCTCAATGTCATCCACCGTGTCGTTGTAGCAATAGACTTCTGTGGAGTAGTCGCTGGAACCCACGTTCAACCGGGCGATGGAGAGGTCCAGACCTTCCGGCGTGAAAAGATCTTTCAGCACCGCCTTGCGCTGTTCCGGCGGCAGGGTGTTGAGCATATAGCAGGCGGCATCGGTGAGGGAAACGCCGAAGCCGAGGATCTTATGGGATTCCACCGCCTGATCCAGATCAAGGCAATCCCAGCCGAAGTAGTAATCTTTTGTAAAGGGCTGATTTTCACTTTCATAAGTGATGCCGGTGCTGTCGGTGACAAGGGTCTTGATCCGGGTCATTGTGCCGTCTCCTCATTCTGTTTTTTCTGTTGCAAATTTTGTACTTTTCAAACTTTCTTCTGTGCTACTATACCGCCAAACAACCGATTTGCAAAGCAGAAAAGAAATGATTTTTAGGATAAAAGAAACCGTCGCAGCCTCACTCCACAGGCATTTTTGAATGAGGCTTTATCTTCGGAGCGGGTGTGGTCCGGGTAACGGCGGGTGATTCCGTAGTCATGGTCACAGAGAAATCCAGATTGCCGTCGGCGGGAGCGATGGCGGTGAAGGAGATCAGGACCATACCACGGTTCGGGGAGTCCAGATCCTTGTTCCGCAGTTCGTCATCGGTCTGGATCAGCCACGGAGCATCAGACGTTTTGCGCAGAACCAATCTTCTGCCGTTCCGCCGCAGGAGCATAGTGCCATCCTCCCGTTCTTCGCATTTTGCAAAGGTACAGAGCTGCCATTTGACCTTGGAACCGGGCTTCAGACCGGCAAGAGAATCGGTGACTTTCATCCCGCCCTCCGGCAGCAGATTGAAGGTGCGGATCGCTTTTTTGGCATCGAATTTGTACGTCCCGCTCATATCAATGACCGCTTCGGTATCGGTAACTTTCCGGAAGGTCGCCTTGGCATTGACATTCTGGCGGTGTCCGTTGATCTGCAAAGTGTTATGGCTCTGGACACCGTAGCGGAACACATTCCAGCGGGTGGAGTTCTGTCCGTAATACCAGAGGGAAATGCCCTTTTCCTCCAGCACGCCGTACAGGTCGCCGCCCAGATCATTTGCCCAGCGGACGCCATTGGTCTCAAAGCAGAATGTTCCGGCATCCATGTGACCGTGGAGGGTGTTGCCGGTGCCGCCTTTCACTGCCAGCCAGGAGGAATTTACTTTGTGACCGGACCGCATAACTGCCACGGGATTTTCCGCCTCGTTTCCGCTGAAATAGGAAAGAGCGCCCTTGAGGTCCTTTTCCTCCGGCAGGTTCATGTAGACCATCAGCAGCGGAACGTGCTGACTCATGCCGCTCAAGGGTTTGTCCGGACGCCTTTTTGCATATGTAAGAACCAGTTTCCGTTCGGTCCGGTCGAAGAACTCCGGCCGTTTGAAGTGGTGGGCAAGGAAGGTTATCTCGAAAGAAACACCCCGGTACATACCGCCATCCGCATGATTGAACCAGTATCCAGCCGGAGAGGTCATTGCCTGTGCGTACTCACCCGTATGGGAGAAGCCGGGATCAGCGGAAAGACCGAAGTCGGTCCCGAACGAGTTATCCAGCATACCGATCAGATAGCAGAGGTACAGCGTGCCGTAGCTCCAGTAGCCGGGTCCCTCTGCATAAGCACCGTTGGGGTGATAGCCTTTGCGGATATAATAGGGCACACATTCCACCGCCCGGGCAATGACTTTCTGCGAAAGTTCGGGGTCAATATCCGCCACGGCAATGGCACCTGCGACCAGTCCACTGTGGCAGACGGGGTTCCAGTTGGATGCCATCTTCATCCACCAGCGGTTGCCGGTGAAAGAGGGTTTCAGCCCCTTTTCGATGATCGCTGTGGTGAATTTCTGCCGCTGTTCGGGGGTGAGAAGATGATAAAACCAGTCGTACCCGATCGCCAGAGCAAAAGTCATTTCCGCCGTATCCAGAAAATGGTACGGATTCCAGTCCGGAAAGTCGGCGGCGTGTTCCAGTTCTCTGATTGCCCGTTCGGCATACTCTTTTTTGCCGGTAAGCATATACGCCACCGCCAGATGCTGAACCGTTCCGGCGACTTTCCGGCTGGTGAAAAGCATCTGTTTGTAACTGATCACCCGTTCGATCAGGGGCATGGTCAGAAGCAGGTCCGCATCGTGAATGATCCGTTCCGACAAAGGCTTACCGTAAAATGTCTTTGCATTTTTCCGGATCACGCCGGAAGTTTTGGGCGTGATGAACAGACGCGGATGGGTGTTGCCGATCTTGGAGACATCGACTTTCTGCATTTTGGCGGGTCCTTTCTTCGGTTTCGGGGCGGCATCCAATCCGGTTCCGGCAAGAAACAAGGCTGCGGTTGCGGAGAGAAGAACGGTTTTTTTCAGGCTTGCGAACATGATTTTCCTTTCACTTTCATTCCGGGATCAATATAAAAAGCGCACGGTAAGCGGGCAGAACAAAGGTGCTGTTGGACGGCAATGCCGTAATGCTGCCGTCTTCCGGGCTCCAGACTTCGGCGGCGACCGTGCCGTTGTACGGGATCGTAAGATCCTTTCCGCTGCGGTTGCACAGCATGTGGATCTCTTTGCCGTCCCGGTGGAAGGTTCCCTGCTGGACGGTTTTCTGTTCAAAATCCAGCTGGAAGATCCCCTTCACCGTCGCCTTGAGTTCAGGCAGGACATCATTGATGGAGCAGACGGGGAAGTCAGCGCCGTCGGATACACTTTCAGCGGTATCGTAAAACGCGGGAGCCTTGTCGAGATAATGGACTTTCACGCCCGCGTCAGCCAGTTTTTTCAGCGCGTCAACAGCGGCTTTCCGCATCACGAGACAGCGGGGAACATACACCAGATCCACACGATTGCCGGAGATCTTTGCCTCACCATCCGTTTCCAGCGTCCGGACGGCATCGGTCAGGTCATCGCAATCCACCAGAAAGAAGTCGTAACCGTTCTCATAAATATGGTTCACCAGCTCCCAGATGGAGGTTTCCGCCAGTTTATCGTAGGGGATGAACTGTGCCGCCGTGGCAGGGTAGATCACCGCCTGCTCATTTTCCACGGGGTAATAGACAAACACATTGCTTTCGTTCTGCAAGCCTTCCAGCATGATGCCAAGCCGCGCCACATAACGGTTGAAGGCGGTCATTTCCTCTGCGTTGGCATAGCCGTCATTTTCCGGTCTGCGGAGGACATTGTTCCGCCAGGTGGAGAGTGCGGGCGCAAAGTAGGAATGGGTCACCCGGACGCCGCCCAGATACAGCAGCCCCATGACCGCAGTCATGTAGTTCACCGGATTTTTCCGGAACTCCTCCACGTTGTAAAAGGGGCAGATCTCCACCATCATGCCGGACTGCTTTTTCCGTGCCGCGATCTGGGGCGTCTTGACCGTCAGGGAGCTGAACTGATCCGGAATACAAGACAGCACATCCAGTCCCGGATAAGTGGCTTTGGAAAGCACTTTCACATAGTCGCCATAGTTGCAGACCTGTCCGTACAGCCCTTCTTCCGCCATATAATGCCCGGAAAAACCGGTTCCGTGTGCTTCGCACCATGCGGCGAGCTGCCCGGAGTACGCCTCTGCGATCAGATCCCCCACCAGCGCATAAAACTTGATCCGTGTGGCATAAGCGCGGGCGCAGTCATTTTCAAACATCAGGGGCAGAAAGATCCGCAGGTCCTCCCCGTATTTTGCCTCATATTCCTCAAAGAAGTTCTCCACCCACGGGATCAGCGCCCGGGACCAGGTCTCGTAACTGCGCACATAACGGTGGAACAGACCGGGTTCATCGGTAAAGACATTATCCGCATTGGGATAGGCTTCCGGACACGCCGCCGCGATCGGCTCGAAACAGCAGTCGATGAAACGGCGCACGGCACGCTTATCCATAATATTGATATTTTTCCGGAAGGAGCAGGTGTTGTGAGTTCCCTGTGATCCGTAGTGAGCGTCTTTTTCGCAGAAGATGAACAGCACTTCAAAGGGATCCAGTTCGCAGGTCAGGGAATCTTTCTGAAAGGGGATGGGGCTCATCTTTTCGTAGATCGCCGGGGTTTCGTGCAGCTGGCGGTCCACATCCAGCGGACATTTCGCCGCCCAGACGATCCGGTTGGTCTCGTCATCGATCCGGAACTTGACGGTGCGGGGTTCGTCGTAGGTGATGCGCCGCTCCATGTAAAGCCCTTTTGCCGAAAGTTCGGGATGCCCTTCCAGCACCAGACCGCCGCCCTGACCGCTGGGATAGCCGGCTTCGTCATAGATCCAGTAGGATAAGTCATTCTCTTTCAACTTGTCCAGAATAACCTGAAACTTTTCCAGATTTTCGGGATTTTCCGTAAAACCTTTGATGTCACGGCGGGACCTCCCGCAGCAGCTGACCCCGTAGGGCACATTGGTCACAATGCCGCCATACCCGAAGTCACGGTACGCTTCCAGCAGGAGATCGGTATTGTTATGCAAGCCGTGATTGATCGAACGGACGGCATATTTTCGCGGCGGATCTTGAAACAGTTCAGAGGTCAACATAAGTCATTTCCTTTCTGTATTTCTGAAAAGACATTTGTGTTGTCTCCTAAAGTAGCCCCCTGCACCGGAAAAATCAAGCCCGCACGCCACTTTTTTCCGGAAATATACAAAATATGCCTGTCCGGCAAACAGAACGGATCAGAACGGAAAATTCAGGATTTATTTTGCAGACGGGAGGACCGGAGTTTTGAGGTCGTTCCACTCACCGATGGAGAAGGTCCGGATCTGATCCGGTTGAGCAGGATCGATATAGAACATCAGCACTCGCAGATCCGGATATTTTTTCTGCATCTCCACGGCGAAGTCTTTGCCTTTGATGAAGATGGCAGTTGACAGGGCATCGGCATCCACAGCGTGTTTTGTGATCACGGTCACAGAAAGCATATTCTCCACCGGTCTGCCGGAAACGGGGTCCACAATGTGGGTGTAATGTTTGCCGCCGATCACCACATACCGCTCATAATTTCCGCTGGTGGAAACACTTTCATCCAGCATACCGGCACTGGCGCAGGGCGCCCCTTTCGGATCGACCGGATTCTGGATCTTGACCGTATACTGTTCCTCTTTCGGCGGCGGTTCGGATAATGTGATCACATTTCCGCCGGCATTGATGAAACCGCAATCCAGATCTGTTGCTTTTCCCCGGAAATGGGCTTCCAGCCACGCCATAAAACTTGCATCTTCACGGAGTTTCGTACCGATCGCCGTCTTTCCTTCCAGCCGTTCCTTCGCCAGATCCAGCGCCGCCCCTTTGGCGATCCCGCCCAGATCCAGACTCATCCCTTCCACCGTAAACCGCACGCTCATCTCATCTTTGTAAAAGATCACTTTATTGAGCCCGACTTTTTCCCTGGCGGCGGCGATTTCCTCATCCGTGGGCAGCGTCTTGCGGAACTTGTCTTTCCAGAGCGCAGTCAGGGGACCTACGGAAATATCAAACGCCCCACCGCTCAAGTCATACATCTCCCTGGCTTTCAGCAACAGCGCCCAAAGTTCGGGAGAACATTTAAACTTATTGTTGTACGCATTGGCATTCAGCCGTGCCAGCTCACTCTGAGGATCAAACCGGTTGCACATGGCGCTCACATCCCGGAACGAACCGTTCACGATCTTGAAGACCGGTGCCGCACAATCCTTATCCCGCAGATACAACCGGTAAGTCACATAAGTGGACATGGAATGGAAGGTCATATCCTGCCAGTAAACGCTGTTTTCTTTCAGGATCAGATGGGCAATGATCAGCCCGGCAAACATCAGACAGCAGATACGGATGATCCGCTTGATGATCGTTTTTTGTAAAAATTCTTTTGCAGTCATAATATATCCTTACTTTGACCGGGGATGGAACTGCTTGTGGACTTTCAGCAGTTTCCGCTGGTCGATATGGGTGTAGATCTGGGTCGTACTGATATCTGCGTGCCCCAGCATCTCCTGGATCACACGCAGGTCCGCTCCGTTTGCAAGCAGATGACTCGCAAAGGAATGACGCAGCGTGTGCGGGTGAATATTTTTCCGGATCCCTGCCTGAAGTGCCGCCTCTTTCACCACCTGCCAGATCCGTTCACGATCCAGCTTTCCGCCGCGGTAGGTAAGAAACAGGTACGGCGAATCCTTTGTCTTCAGCAGAAGCGGACGGGATTTTTCCAGATAACTTTTCAGTGCGGAAAGGGCTTTTCTGCCCACCGGGACCAGCCGTTCCTTGGAGCCCTTCCCGAATACCCGCACCAATCCTTCCTCAAAACGGATCGCTCCATTACGCAGGGAAGCACATTCGGAAACACGCAATCCGCTGGAATACAACAGTTCAAGGATACAACGGTTCCGGATCGCAAGGGGATCTTTTCCGCTTTTCGGGTAAACATTCAGCAGGGCATCCACCTCGGCAACTGTGAGAAAATCCGGCAGAAGACGCCACAGTTTCGGGGAAGTCATCACATCCGTGATGTCGGAAGGCACGATCCGCTCCTGATAAAGATAGCGGAAAAAGGATTTGATCGCCACCAGACGCCGGGCAATACTGCTGCTTTCCAGCCCCCGATCCTTGCAATCCGTCAGATAATCCAGGATCTGATCACGGGTGACTTGAGGGTATGCAGAAACTCCGCGTGTGCGCAAAAACTCGATAAAATCTTGCAAATCAAAGTGATAGGAATCAACAGTATTTTTACCACAACCGCGTTCAATGGAAAGATAACCGGAAAAATGGGTAAGTGTGCGTTCCAATGTGATGACCCTCTGCGATGCGGTGCGCCATTTTGAAAGAAAATGGCGGGAGCGACGGGACTCGAACCCGCAACATCCACCGTGACAGGGTGGCACTCTAACCAGTTGAGCTACGCCCCCGCATCTCGTATGCCTTTAATATAGACCTCTATTTTCATTTTGCAAGTCCGGAATTGAAAAAAATTCAGTTTTTTTTGATTTTTGTTCGCAGAATCGCCTTTTTTGTGGTATCGTATAGGGAAAACCGAAAGGAAAATGAAAGATGAAAGAGATCGAACAGCTGGATCAGGTCATGAAAAAACTGCGCAGCCCCGATGGCTGCCCCTGGGATCGGGAACAAACTCATAAAAGCCTCAATGAATGTCTCCTCGGCGAAGTCGCTGAATATATGGATGCCGCCGAAGATGGCGACGATCACGCCATGCGCGAAGAGTTGGGCGACCTGCTCATGCAGATCGTTCTCAACGCCGCCATCGCCGAAGAACGGGGCGCTTTCACCCTCAAAGATGTGGCGGCAGATGTGACCGAAAAGATGATACGCCGTCACCCCCACGTTTTCGGAGATGAAGCCGTACAGAACTCGCAGGATGTAATCAAACTTTGGGAAAAAGTCAAAAAGGAGGAAAAGAAAGAACGGAAGTCCGTGTTGGACGGCATCCCCCGCCATGTGGCACTCTCTCAGGCGGAAAAAATGCAGAAAAAAGCCGCTAAACTCGGCTTCGACTGGTCAAAACAGGAAGATATCATCGAAAAGATCCAGGAAGAACTGGACGAACTCAAAGCCGAACTGAAAAACGGTAACGAAAAACAGATCGACAGCGAGTCCGGCGACCTGCTCTTCGCCGTCATCAATTTCATCCGGTTCCGGAAACGCCACGCAGAAGATGTGCTGGCAGATACCAATGCAAAATTCAACCGCCGGTTCCGTTTCGTGGAAGCCAATATGTCGCCCAACGCCACCATCGATGAGATGGAAAAACTCTGGCAGCAGGCAAAAGAAAACGAAGAAAAATAAGCGATAGGCAGGACAGGCGGCAGGGGCGGTTCCGCCGGATGCACCGGGGCGCACGCCCTTGGGCGCCCCGGTCGATCCGGCGCTTTTCCGTGCCGGAAAAGTATGCCCGCGTGCGGGCATGGAACCGCCCCTGCCGCCTGTCCTGCCGTCCATCCCTGTGCAAAATAATATCGCAAAACGGCTTGACTTTTCCGCACAAATGCTGTAATATAGGAAAGAATCCGTAAAATCCCACAAAAAACAACCTGAAAGGAACACTCACCATGGCTGATGCGTACACTTCCGTAACGGTCGACTTCAACAAAACGACCGGTCCTCTCCGTCATGCTCTCCATTGCGATGGTCACACGCCCACCCTCGCCTACCGTAATCTGATCAAGAAGGATGATGAATTCCGGGCAATGAACTTTTACGCCGCCCGCACCCACGACTGGGCGCTTTCCAATCCCGGTCAGCGTATGATCGACACCCATTTCATCTTCCCGCTGATGCACCTGGATCCCGCCGATCCGCAGAACTACTATTTCACCTCATCCGACGCCATTATCAACCTCTGCCGCAGCGTCGGTATGAAAGTCTTTTACCGTCTCGGCACCAGTATTGAACATTCTGCCGACTGGGGTCATTATGAAAGTCATTTCAACACCCATCCGCCCGCAGACTTTGAAAAGTACGCCGAAGTCCTTGCCGGGATCATCCGCCACTACACCCGCGGATGGGCAAACGGTTATGAGTATAAAGATATGGAATACTGGGAAATCTGGAACGAACCGAATCTGGGCGGACAGTGCTGGTGCGGCGACCGGGAACTGTTCATCAAGTTCTTCGTAACCGTTCTCAAACGCCTGAAATCCGAGTTCCCCGAACTCAAGATCGGCGGTCCGGCTCTCTCCAGTCTCAATCTGGATTACTTCAATGCCCTGCTGGACGCCTGTAAAGAAGCCGGTGTTGCTCCGGACTTTCTCTCCTGGCATTGCTACAGCAACAATGTGCGGCAACTGGTAGACCAGGCTCAAGTCGTCCGGGATCTGCTGGATGAACGCGGTCTCACCAAGACCGAAACCAGCCTGAACGAATGGCACTTCATCCTCGGCGGCTGGGAAGGCGTCCAGTCCACCGCATCCAGTCAGCAGCGGAAACGGGCAATCACGGGCCCCTGCAGTATGTTCGGGATCGACTCCGGCGCATTCAACCTTTCCGTCCTTTGCGAAATGCAGAACACGCCGCTGGACAGCGCATTCTACTACGGCCACAGCAACGCCGGTATGTGGAGTTATTATGATGAATATGCGCACCCCAACAAAAACAATTTCTCCATGCGTATGTTCGGCAGATTCCTGGCAGAAGCCGGCGAAAAGGTGGAAACTCTGTTCAATCCGGACGGCTCCGTCCACGCTCTTGCCGCACTCGCTAAAAACGGTACCGACGGCAAGATGATCGTGGTGGATTACCGGGGCGAAATGCCGACATTGGAAGTGGATGTTGCCGGTATGGAAGGCGCAACCGCATCCGCAACCGTGCTGGATGACGGCAATGACATCGTGCCGGTTCCCGTTATCTGGGATGGCTCACACCTGATCCTGACAAAGCCCTGCCCCGGCTCTGCCGCATTCTATGTGACATTCAAAAAGTAAAAGTGTGAGAACGGGGAAAAAACTTTCAGGAAAGGTTTTTCACATATCCCCTTTTCCAAAGATTTTTGCAGCGAAAGAGCAAACAAGTTTTGCTCTTTCGCAATTTTTTTACCGGAAGACAAGCGGCAGGGGCGCCGGGATAGAAAATGGGAGTATCAGACATCTTTCAGCACCTTTCCTGCGTGTTTTTGCGGAGTGTATTGTGTCGTAACATTACCAAAAAGTCAGCAAAAAAATCCAAAACATCTCATTTTTTTCAAATTTTTTTTAAAACTTGCGATGTCTATGTGCGCAACCCGAAAAACCGCAAACAAAAAACAGGAGGGCAGACTTATGAAAGGATTGACCGGAAAGCAGAAGAAAATTGTGGAATTTATCGAAGACTTCAACCGTACTATGGGTATGGCACCCACGATTTATGAGATCGCCGAACATTTCGGGATCAAGACATCCACCGTCTTCGCCCACATCCGCGCCTTGCAGAAGAAAAACATTCTTCATCGCAGCAGCAAGGCAAGAAGCATCAGCCTTGCACATCCGAAACACCACCGCCGTACTACTATGCCCGCCGGAGCGCAGTCGGTTCCCGTCTGCGGAACGGAGGGGGCAAATGTGATTTGCGATACAAAACTTTTTAATCGCTCTATCGGAGAAAAAGACATCTTTGCCATGCGCGTCAAAGGCTCCGATATGACTGGAATGGGCATTATGGAAGGGGATATGCTCCTGCTGAAAAGTCCCGCAGGAACGGTTACCGCCGGTGATCTGTTGATCACAGAACAAAACGGAAAAACAGCGCTCTGCAGCTGCGTCCGGAATGAAAACGGCACTTGTGAACTGAAGGGACACGGAAAGCATATCTTTATGGATCAGAGAGATTTGCCGCTGAAAGGGATCGTAATCGGTCTCCAGCGCAGCCTCTGATACAAAGAAGGGAACAACAGTTGTCGCCGGGCGCGGCTCTGCCGCAGATTTTCTGCGGCTGCAGCCCACGGTACGCACGCAGGGGACGTGCGTACCGGAGGGCTCTTCCCTCTCCCGCCGGGGAGAGGGAAGAGCCGCGCCCGGCATGAGAACGGACTGTCCTCCCTGAAATTCTCTCAAAAAACATTTGACATTTTCACCCTTGCGCATTATATTTACCCACGCGCATACAAAGTCGTAAGGAGAACAGAAATATGCTGAACGTATATGCCACGGATTGGTGTCCTCACTGCAAGGCAGCGATCGCATTTCTCAAAAAGCATGAAATTCCTTTTCAAGTCATTGATATGGATTCGGCTGATCCGGAGACCATTGAATGTGTCGTCAAGGTCAATGGCGGGGACGACTGGGTTGTCCCTACCCTCGAATACAATGGTAAATGGCGTCCCGGGGAGATCTTCAATGAGGTCAAGTTTGCGGACGACCTGCGCAAACTTGGAATTGAATTGAAGTGCTGATCCTTTGTCCGTACTGTAGAAAACAGAACGAAATCGAACACGTGGAACGCGGGAACAATGTGGAATGTACCTGCGGTGCTGTGTTCGATCTTGATGATTCTACGGTTCTGGCAGACTATTCCGCCATTGATGCTCCTCCGCCGAAACAAATCGGACCTTACCCCATTGAACGTTTTATCGGACGCGGCGGTATGGGGCGTGTCTATCTCGGAATACATCCCCAACTGAACATTCCCGTCGCCATCAAAACGCTCTTTCCCGAATATGCCGCAAAGCCGGAACTGCGGGACCGTTTTATGCAGACGGCAAAGATCTGTGCAAAGCTGGACCACCCGAATATCGTTCGCGTCTATGACTTTGGTTTTGAAACAGATGGATCTCCCTATCTGGTTCTGGAGTACATTGCCGGAGGTACTTTGCAGGAACATCTGAATAAATCCGGAACCATTTCCCCCCGACGGGCTGTGGAAGTGGGAATTTCCGTTGCCTGCGCACTGGCAGAAGCAAATAAATGCGGAATCGTTCACCGGGATGTGAAGCCGGACAATATTATGATGGCAAGCGATGGAGTTTGTAAACTTTCTGACCTGGGGCTGGCAAAGATCGATCTGCTGGAATACAGCATCCGGGAACAGCAGAACTACTCCAGAGAGACCAAAACCGGCGGACTCGGCACACTGCAGTATATGGCTCCCGAACAGGCCTTGAGCGCCAAGGACTGCGATATCCGGGCAGATATTTATTCACTTGGAGTCTCTCTTTTTCAACTACTTACGGATAAACTTCCCTACGAGACCTACGATCCGGATAAACTCTATTCCCTCTGGTTTAATGTGCCGCCACGCTCTCCTCATGCTCTCCGTCCGGAGATCCCGCCCGAACTGGAACAGGTCATTCTGCACTGCATTGAAGTAGAGCCGGAAAACCGTTATCAGACGCCACAGGAACTGCGGGAAGATCTGGAAGCGTGCAGGGATGCTGTCCGGCAGCATAAAAAACAAATCCGGAACGAAAAGATCACTTTGCGGGATCAGCCGGAAAGTGAAAAAGGGAAAAATCTGTTCACTCCAACCTTCCTTCTGATCCTGTTCCTGCTGGTCGTACTCTGCGGTCTGCTGGTGTGGATTGTGAAAACGGCAACACTATAACATCCGAGATATTCAGCAATGAAAAAAATCTGTATTCTGGGCTTGAACCCTGCATGGCAAAAAACTCTCACATTTGAACAACTGACATATGGTGCCGTCAACCGTGCTGCCGATCTGGAAACGATCCCTTCCGGAAAAGGGATCAATTTTGCCCGGGCTGTCCATACCTGGGATAAGACAGAAGGTACTGTTTACCAGTTCCTTGCGGGTGATGCGGGAAAAAAGATCCGGCAGGGACTGTGGGAGGAAAATCTCTCCCATATCAGCAATGAGACCAGCGGCGAAACCCGCACCTGCACCACTGTGATCTCCGCCGGAGACGGCATTGTGACCGAACTGATCGAACCCTCTCCCTTTGCCGGTCCCATGGCGGCTGGGCAACTTTTCCGTCAGCTCTGTACCGGTCTGGAACAGGCAGATGCCCTTGCCATCTGCGGCACCTGTCCGCCCGGGATCAACGAATATTTTTATACAAAAGCTGCCGCCAAGGCACGGGAACTGGGGAAATTCATTCTGGTGGATTCCTGCCAATATGTCCAAACGCTGCTGGAAGAAGGCGCAGACCTGCTCAAGGTCAACCGGGAGGAGATCTGCAAACTGACCGGGACTGATGATCTGGCAGAAGCGTTGAAGCTGGCGTTCATCCAATTCAAGATCCGTTATCTCGCCATTACAGATGGTCCTGCAAGTGCCTGGTTTTCAAATGGTAAGGATCTGATCCGATATTCGATCCCATCGCTGGAAAAAGTGGTAAGCCCCATCGGATGCGGCGATACCTGCTCCGGTGTGATGCTCTCGGAAATCCTGACGGGAACTGACCCGGCAGAAGCGTTCCGCTTTGGACTTGCCGCCGCCTCTGCCAACTGTCTCACCCCCATGCCGGCACAGTTCGATCCGGATCAGGCAAAAGAACTTTACGGAAAGATCACTCTCTCGTATGCGTGATTTTCAAGCCGATGTAATCCGTGCCGCCATCAGCGGAAAGCCCCTGCCTGAAGGAGGTTTCTCCTGGTCACCCGCAAGAATGCAGTTGTTCCGGTTTTGCCAGCGTGCATACTTTATCCGGTATTATCTGGCGCAGGGCGGATGGAATATCCATGCACACCCGGCGGCACGCTCCGCCTATCTGGAAAAACATCTGCCCGCATTTGAACAATTCCTGAGCCACACTCTGGAACAATCGGTAAGCGATGCCCTGTTTTATGCGGTCCGGCGGGAAAAGAAAGAACGGTTCGACATCTTCCGCCGCGCGTTGGTGCAGGGGCTGGAACGGCGTATCACTGCCCTGATCATCAGTCTTGAAAAACAGGATTATCTCACCGATCCGAAACTGCCCGGACTGCTGGAATCCTTCCATGAAGAAGAGGGATTCCTCCATCCGGAAAAGGTCGGAACACGTTGTGCTGCAGCGTTCAGTAAAATTCTTCCTGCCCTGTTGGAAGAAAAAAGTATCCGGGAAAAGATTGAAAATCTGGAACCACTCTCTCTCCGGCGCAGTGAGGACTTTCTGGCTCTGAACTGGCGCAGTTTCACAGTCTGGCTCCATGCGGGGATCATCTGGACCGAGGGCGAAGCCGTCACCAGTCTCCGTTTTCACGCCTTCCGGGAACAGCCGGGATCGATATTGCCGGACCACGGGCTGGAATCTGCTCTGTTCCGGGAATACGTCCGGCAGAAAATGCACCGGGAGCAGACGCTTTTCAATGTTT
Organism: Lentisphaerota bacterium; assembly: GCA_015061915.1. GTDB lineage: Bacteria > Verrucomicrobiota > Lentisphaeria > Victivallales > UBA1829 > SIG77. Next base: position 18,657 of record SUVR01000003.1, read on the forward strand.
TTTCCTTTGACGGGGCGGGAAAGACGGCATACAATACTGTGGAACCGGGTCCTGTTGCCGCTGACCGGGTGGAAGTCAGCAGTACCGGTATGCTGCGGATGGTACGGGACAACGGCGAAGTCTGTATGCAGGATTTTGCTGCGGCATCCGACCCGGAGAAATGTCCGGTCTGCCCCTTCCGGCAGACCTGCACGCTGCTCCATTCAACAGAAATAAAATCTTAACATATCAACATCAAGGAGTTACAAAAATGAAAATTGCAGTTACCTGTGAAAATGAACAAGTCTTTCAGCACTTCGGCCACACCCCCGGTTTTGCCGTGTTTGAAACGGAAGCCGGACAGATCATCAACGAAAAACGGGTCTCTTCCGGCGACTCCGGACACGGCGCTCTGGCGGGTCTGCTGGCAGAAGAAAAGATCGATCTTCTGATCTGCGGCGGAATCGGCGGCGGTGCGGTCAACGCCCTGACCAGCTTCGGGATCCATGTGGTCGGCGGTGCGGAAGGGAACGTGCGGGAAGTGGTGGAAGCGTTGCTGAACGGAACATTGAAAGTCCGTGAGGATTTCCATTGCAACCATCACCACGGCGAAGGTCATACCTGCCACGGCCACAGCTGCGGCGGCAAGTGCAGCCATTGATGGTGTTTTACGGGTGAAATGTTTTGAGATCGTTTCACCCGTTTTCTCCGTTGCAGAAAATTATTTCTTCTCCTTCGCCGGTTCTGTCTTCGGGGCAACCAATGCTCCCAGATTGGATCCGGCAAGGCGTTTCATCAGGTCTTTCACTTCATCCAGACTGTAAATCGGCTTGATGCTTTTGAGCTCTTTCATAAGCATGGAGTTCATAGTCTGGGGGAACCAGCGCAGGCGATCACCGCTTTCGCTGAGGATATTGCCCCGTGACTGAAGGACCATCCGTTTGTAGAAGATATCTGCACTCAACGGCAGACTGTGACGCAATATTTCGCCGCCGAAACAGTGGATAAACGCCTTGAGGTCCTTATCTTCCGCCAGTTCCCCGGCTTCCAGCGCCATGAGGGCAGCTTTCCGGCGGTAGTGGAAACGGTATTTACGGTCTGTCGGAACAGTACGGTAATCCTTCGGAGCATTGATGATGTCCAGCAGATCTTCAGTGGTGGAGCTGATTCTTCTGTACGCGCAGAAGGTTCCGGGATACCAGTCCGGCGCAGTTTTGGTTCCATAAAGTTCCATGCCCCTGAAACGCATGATCTTTGCTGCGTTCAGGAGAGCGATCGCCCGGTCATCCCGGCTGAGTTTTTCATCTTTGGACTTTGCCAGATACGCGTTCATCTGATCCAGATACTGCAGATCTGTTTTATTGTGAAACATATTCATATACTTGCGTGCGATATCCTCTCTGCCTTCCCGGAGGGCACGGCGCGCAACGAGATCAATGATCCCCCAGGCAGCGCTATAGCCTTCCTTCTCTTTCAAATGCGGCACGGCGATCCGTTCAGCGAAAGCCACTGCTTCATCAAGGGAGAGGAAGATCTCCAGAATTTCAGCGAGGTCCTGACTCATCAGAGAGGGATCGCCCTTGAAAAAACACTCTGCCGCTTCCACAAAGTCTCTGCGTCGGAGAAGGGCATTGCCCAGGTGTCCATACACGTCTGACTGGAGGGGAATCCTGATCTGCTCATAATCCATACCGTAATCCTCCCGCATCAGAACGCCTGCGCCGTCAGCGAGTTTAGCGTTTTTTGCCATTTCCAGCCACTGCTGCAGCTTCTTGATCACGCGGGGGTTATTTCCTTTGTGCCGTGCGATCTTTGCTTCCAGGAACACCGAGATCAGAGAAGGTTTTTCGATCTGGGCAAGGAATTTCTCCGCTTCTTTCAGATTGCCGGAAACGTAGGCATGATACGCACAAATGTCGGCATTTTTCATTTTGTATCCGGCGGCAAGGTAGCGGAACCGTTCCGTATTGCCCTCCAGGATCGCCAGCACTTCGCGGCAGACCGGATCCGCCACCAGATCCTTGTACTGAGCAGGAGGCAGATTGCTGATGTAACGCCACGGCAGAAAATCTCCGCCCGTCTGCTGATAATCCGGATCATTCTGCAACGCTTCGATGGCGGTACGGACCACTTTCACCGGATCTCTACCGAACTTGACTTCCGTGTAATAGGATGCCCGCGCCAGACCGGCGGTATCCGCAAAACCTGCCCGGACAGCATTCCGGCAGTTCGTGTAATGGGTATGCAGGTCCAGCTTACAATAATTTCCCAGCATATAATGGACCCAGACTGTCCGGTAATGGCGTTTTTCCGGCGGCAGCTGCAGCAGTTTCATCCAAGAGGGCGGAGGCGTTGAACCGCCATCCGGCGTCATTTCCGTACAACCGGCAAGGTACAGGCGGAACTCATCCAGTTCGGGAGGCAGTTCCGGATAATCTTTCAGACCGGTCGTAAGGCTCCAGGTACCCATAAAATTGGTAAACGCCGTGATCATTTTCTTCTGTTCCGCCTCCGGAGTCTTTGGCAGATAACGCTTTACTGCGTCCCGGAAGTCCTGAACAGCCGCTTCCTTTGTGGGCAGACCTTTTTCAAACTTTCCGGCAGGCGGCAGCATTTCCGGATAAAGTTCCACAAAACGGCAGATCGCCTTCCGCTTTTCCAGCAGGATCTCATAGGGATTGACATCATTATCGTTATACTGCGGCAGATAATACGGTCCGCACGCCTCGGCAGGGGCGGGAGTAATCAGGGCAGCGGTCGCAGTGGTGAACAGCAGGGCGGGCAGAAGCAGTTTTTTCACGGTTCTCATCTTTTTATTCCTTTATTTGAACGGTTAACGGGGTTGTCTTTGCGGGGTCGATCCCTTTACAGCGAATCCAGAGGTACGGTTTTTCGGTTCCGGCAGGCGGCAGCATAAGGCGCAGGGTCTTCCGGTCATAACTCAGTTCGGCGCCGTTGAAAGTATCCTGATCCATAAGAACAAGATCTTTATTCCAAGTTAATTCCAGCGTGACATTTTCCGGGAAAAAACCGATGTTCCCGATGAAAAGATGCCACGCGCCCCCTTCCTGTTCCTCCCAACGGAGCGGAAGAGATGGAGTATAACTTTTTCCACGGCAGAGAGTAAGCGCATTTTCAAGATCCAACGCGTCCGGATCGCCCATCACACCGAGCCGGAATCCAATCACCTCTCTTCCGCGGGCAAGATCTGCAACCAGAGCCAAGTCCGGCTTGATCACTTTTCCCCGTTCCACCGTGTTGGAATAGAGGGGAAGTGCCACTTTGTACGGCAGCTGCAGGGCGTCGGCACGGTCGAGAGCTGTCCGGGCGATGGCTTCATCCAGAATGAACCAGGAGCCGTCTTTATTTTTTGTAAGTCCATGTACTTGAAGGACATAATAATCACACGCCTTTGCCAGTTCCCGGAAGGCGGTGGTATGGCGGAGATGACACGGCAATACCGTTGCGGAAAGTTTCACGCCGGGCAAACACTTCCGCAATTCAAGCATAAGTTCTTTGTAATAAGAGATCTTTGATTCCGGTGCATCCAGATCGATCTGCAATTCCCCGCAGGCGCTCCACGATTTATACAACGCTGCAATCTCGTCTGTAAGAGCCGGAACAGATTTTTTCATATGGGTAATATGGATGCGAATCACCGGTACAGAACGGAGCGGACCGGCAAACGCCGACAGCGGGATCCGGACCGTTTTTCCGGTATTCTCCAACTCTCCGGCAAGATAATAGATTTTTCCGGAACTTAATCTGTAATAATCGGTTACAGCTTTTTTCAATCCATCGTTATGCTGCCGGTTCCAGACATACATACCGGGGTCAGCCGCCGTCAGGAACAGCGGCAACAGAAGCAACAACAACAGAAGCAGAATCTTCCCCATGATATTTCCCTTTGCACAACCTTTTTTATATGGTGACCGAAGGGCGTATTATATACCATACCTCCACAAAAATCAAATGGAATAACAAAAATTTTTTCGTATTTTTTTTCGTAATTTTTTGCTTTTCACTGTAAGATTTCAAGTATCGATTTCAGGAAAGATAACATTCCGGTGAAACATAAGATTTTTTTCCGGAAAGGGCTTGATTTTCCGTTTAAAACTGCTACATTACGCTTTTGAATCTATTTTAAATCGTTAATTTTCAATATGAAAATTGAACTGTTCAGCAGAGAAAGAAGGAAAAACGGTTATGACAGACGAAACCGCAGCATCACAGATGGAAAAGCTTTCTTTTCCCGCCATTTTGAAAAAATATACCTCCCTCTCCGGCAGAGCATCCCGGAAGGAACTTTTGATTTTCCTGATCGGGACTGTTGCCGTCAATGCCATTGTCCTGCTGTTGACATTTCTGACGGCGTGTGTCCTTTCCCTGAAGATCTATCCCAATCGCAGTCTGTGCGATATGGATCTCAGCTGGATCTGCTCTTTCCAGACGATTCTGTTTGCGGTGCTGGTACTTGCCACGATCCCCGTTGCCGTGCAGCGTCTGCATGATCTGGGAAAAGGTGGAAAATTCTATGCCCCCTTCCCTGTCTGGGTCATGCTGAATATGCTTTTACCTGTTCTGCCGATCGGTACAGACTGGGTCATTCTGCCGCTTGCCCTGTTGGAAGCATTGCTGTTCTGTTACAGCGCAGTCCTGTGGATCGTGCTGTTTTTCAAGGGGTCGCAGAAAGAGGAAAATGCCTTCGGTTCCTGCCCCAAACCGATGCAGATCCGGTGGTTACCGGAAAAAGAAGATGCGGAAGATATGGCGGAAGAGGAGGAAGTGGAACCATTCAGCCTTTCCGGTTATGTTTCCGGGATTCTGGAAAAATACCGCCAGTTTGACGGCAGAGCATCCAGACGGGAATTCTGGCAGTTTGTTCTGTTTACAGCAATCGTTTCGGTGGGGCTGACTCTCCTCAACTTTCTGATCATTCTGGTACTTTTCTGGTTTGATCCGGCACTGGGAGATTACTTCAGTTTTGAAAATTATCCTGCCAATATCATCTATCTGCCGGTGCTCCTGCCCTTTATTCTAATCAGTTGCATCTGGCGTTTCGGGATCCTCTGCCCCGCAGTGGCAGTGGCGATCCGTCGTATGCACGATACCGGCAGAAGCGGCAAGTTTGTTCTGCTGCTGGCACCCTATCTTTTCCTTTCCACCATCGGCGACTGGCTGCCTCATTCTCTGTTCCCGCCCGTGGTCAACATTGTTTTCTCTGTGATCGCTCTTCTGGGGGGGGCGGTATTCATTTTCTTTGCCTGTCAGAAATCCCGGACAGGGGAAAACCAGTATGATCTGCCCGGCGATGACGACGGGGAAGAGGTTGAGGAAAGCGAAGAAGAACCGGAAGAAGAATAAGTCCTGTATGGAAACATCTGGATTTTTTGCAGCATGGGCTTGATTTTCTCCCTTGAACTGCTAAATTATTCCTGTGAAATAAATTGAAAGAACCTGTTAGAGAAGGAAACAGCAAGATGTCTGAAAACATTACTGAAACACCGGAAAAAAGCGTGAATGCCTTTACAGCTTTTGAACATTATGACGATTTCAAGGGGAAAGCGACCCGTGGTGAATTCTGGTCGTTCTACCTTTTGGTACACGTGGTGATCCTTCTTCTGATGATCCCGGCAATCCCGGTCTTCTTCCAGGATTCCGGCAACGATACCGTCGCTGCAACCAACTGGCACGCACCGCTTGCCCTGGCTCTTCCGATGATCATCTGGGGCTTGATCGTTCTGATCCCGCTTTTCTCTGCGCTGGTCCGCCGGATCAATGCTACGGAAAAAAAGTTCCGTGTTTATTACATTACGGCTGCCGTTGCAGTGATCGCACTCGGCGTTTGCTGTCTGGTCTTTTCCTGGATCGGGCTGGCTGCCGTGCTGTTCTGGGTGTTTGAACTGCTGATGATCGGCGGCGGTGTGCTGCCCGAAGAGGCAACTCCGGCAAACGCCTGATCCTTTGCGTCAATGTTTTCTATGTGAAACACAGTCTCCGGGCTGTGTTTCATTTTTTTTAAAACGAAAAAACGGGCAGGTTCCTCCGGGGGATCCTGCCCGTTGAATCAGAGTGTGATCAGATACCGGCAATGGTGGGATACTGTACTTTTTCCGGCTTGCCGGTTTCCGCCGATTTGATGGCAGCTTCGGCAAATGCCACGGTGTACATCCCCTGAAATTCATCCGTCACAAACTTTTTGTTTTCAGCGATGTGCGCAACAAAATCCCGCAGTTCATCCTGTACGTTATGGGAGCGGACCGCCACGGGGATCTGGCTGAATTTCATGTTATCGGTCACAGCGACCACATCCGCTTCGCAGAGTTCGATGAAACCTCTGCCGTTATCACAGACAATGGTCCCTTTGGTGCCGTGGAGGACGGTGCGCATGGTGTAGGGGCGTTTGACACCGATGGAAACAAAGATCTTACCGATCACGTTGTTGGGGAACTTTGCCACGGCGAAACCGCTGTCGTTGTTGGGCCAATCCGGCAGAAACTTGTGGTTCATATAGGCAAAGACTTCTTCCGGATCGCCCGCCAGCCAGCGGAGCAGGTCCAGCGCATGGCAGCCGCCGCCGAGGAATCCCTGACGCCCGATCTCTTTGCTGCAGCGCCAGTTTTCCCAGCCGGGGCAGACGGAATAGTCGTGGGCATATTCGCTTTCCACGGTAACCAGTTCCCCGATTCTTCCGGCATCCAGCAGCATTTTTGCCGTCTGGAAACCGGGAGCATAACGGCAGACCTGACCCGTCATAAAGTATTTTCCGCTTTCTTTGACAGCGCGGGCGATCTTCTTACATTCCTCCACCGTGGGGGCAAGAGGCTTTTCGCAGGCCACGTGCTTCCCCGCCTTCAAAGCCCGGACCGACTGTTCCGCATGGAGATGATCCGGCGTCGCCACAATGATGATGTCCACATCGGACGCATACACTTCCTCCTCGCTTTTTGCCAACGGGATATTGCGTTCCAGATAATATTGAGTCTGCACGCGATCGTAAACACCAAATGCCGGATCATAGACCAACGCCAATTCCGTATTCGGCAGATCGTATGCCGCTTTTGCCCAGGCTTCTCCCATACCGAGACCGAGAACTGCAACTTTGAATTTTTTTGTCATGATTCTTCTCCTTCATGTTAAAAAGTTTCTTTATTCTGCCCTACTATAAAACCGGATCAAACAGATTTCAAGAAAGATTTATTGAATAATATTCCTGTTTTATTGCCATTGACAAATCATAGAATACGGTTTATATTACCGGAGAAGAACAACTTGCGAGGATTTATGGAAAAGAAAAAAAGAACTGTTTATAAAAAAGTGGATCATCACCTTTCCCGGGCAAACAGTTTTGCACTGTACGAAGATGTTTCCGCTGCGCCAGAGGAACCGCCGGGCGATATGCACCTTGATCCTCAGCTGGTGATCGTGCTGCAGGGGAGTATGGAGTTTGAACAGGGCGGGAAGCGCATTCTGTGCCGGAGCGGTCAGTTGTGCCTGAGCGGGCCGTATCAGCCGCACAGTGCCCGTTTTTTTGAGGGAACGACCCGTTATCTCGGCTTCACGCTGGATTTTTATTCGATGAACAGTTTTACGCCTTTTCAGGATGTGAATTATCTTCAGCTGTTTCTGCAGGATCCGGCAGATTTCTGCCCGGTCCAGAGCCGCCGTGACCGGGCATTTGTTCTCCGGATCGGCAGAAAACTGCACTGGCTGGAACGCAAGAAGCCGGCGGGATACAAAACAGGACAATACCTTGAGATCCATCGGCTTCTGTGGTTTCTCCATTCCCGGTTCAGTCAACCGGGTAATCTTCCGTACCGCTCCATTCTTCAAATCTACCCTGCCCTGCTGCTGGTACAGAACAGTCAGGACCGGTTGTTGCCGCTGGACGAGGCGGCGAACGCCTGCAATCTCAGCCGGAGCCGTTTTTCTGCGGTCTTCCGGGAACACATGGGGATCAGTTTCAATGCGTTTGCTCTGCGCCGGAGACTCAACGCCGCTGCGGGACTTCTGATCTCATCGCCGGAATGCTCTATGAAAGAAATTGCGCAGGAATCCGGTTTTTCCGATGTCAGTCATTTCTACCGGGCATTCAAAAATGTGTTTCATTGTACGCCGCTGGAATTTCTCCGGAAGCATCAGTCTTGAGGGGCTGTTTCGGGGAACCAGCGGTCAAAGAAAGCGCCTGCAATGGGAGCGGAGGTTTTTCCGCCGGACTCACCGTTTTCAATCACCACTGCAATGCTGTAAGTCTTTTTTGTGACCGGATGTTCTGAAAATCCGGCAAACCAGACGTGCTTGGTATCTTTTTGTGTGCGTTCCACATCTGCAGTACCGGTCTTGCCGTAGAGTACACTTTTCTGCGTTTTCCCCCGTTCACCGCTTCCGCCTTCTTCATTGACCACCATATACATCCCCTGCCGGATGGCTGCAAAATTCTCCGGACTTCCGTAAAGAGTTCCGACACGCCGGGGAGCTGTTTCCCGTTCCACTGTTCCATTCCGGTCCACGATCCGGTCCACAAGATAAGGTTTCCAGAGAGTCCCGCCATTGGCAAGAGCAGCAAAATAGAGTGCCACCTGAAGGGGCGTCACTTCGATTTTACCCTGTCCGAACGCCACATACGCAGTTTCGTTTCTGTTCCAGCGGGGACCATTGACTGGCAGATAGCCGGTGACTTCGGGGATCTCGATTCCGGTTTTTCTTCCAAGTCCGGCAGTTGCATAGACATAAGAAAGGATATCGATTCCGGCAGCCATACCATGTTCGATAAAATAAACATTGCAGGAGTGCTTGATGGCATGAGGCAGATCCACTGTACCATGACCGGTTCGTTTGTTGCAGTGGATCCTTTTCCGGTAGCCGTAGGGGGCGCTTCCATTGCAGTTGACCGTGTCCTCCGCAGAAGCCCCGTTATAAAATGCAGCAAGGGCAGTCAGGGGTTTGATCACGGAACCGGGCATATAAGCTCCCATAGTCGCCCGGTTCAGAAAGGGCTTGTTTTTATCCTCCAACAGGATTTTATAACGATCTTTCGATCCGAAGTCAGCCAGCGAATAAGAAGGGCTGGATGCCATAGCGACCACTGCCCCGCTGGCAGAGTCGATCACCACAATGGAGCCGATCTGATCCTTCAGGAGATCTTCTGCGATCTGTTGAGCGGAAAGGTCCAGAGTCAGATATACATCTTTTCCGGCGGCGGCAGTCTCATTCCGTTCCAGCACATCGCTGACAAACCCCATACTGTTGACCATGACCAGTTCACTGCCGGCGTGTCCCAAAAGAAATGGATTGCAGATCCGTTCCAGCCCGGCGATCCCCACCATATCCGGCAGATAATAATTGAACTCGCTCCGGTCCTTTGCCGCTCTCGGATCCTGTTGGCGCGTGTAGCCGATCAGATGGATCGCAAGAGAATCGTATGGATAAACACGCACCGGAGTCTGCACGATCTCCAGCCCGTCAATATGCGGTGAAAGCTCCCAAAGCTGCAGCAGTTCTTCCGGGGAAAGATCCCGGAAAAGCGGCATGGAGATCGCCGGATAGTTGTTCAAATGCTGTTCCACCTGTTCGGAAGTAAGGCGGTGTTCCCTGCCAATGCTCTGCGCCACCCGTTCACTTTCTGCAAGGATATGGTCAACGGTGGTACGACGGGTTTTCTGCCGCATTTCTGAGAGATGCAGATGTACATCCCAGGATGACCGGTTTGCCGCCAGCTTTTTTCCGTCGGCGCTGTAAATATTCCCCCGGACAGGCGGGATGCGGATCCGGCGGACACTCTGCTTCTGTGCTTTATCCTCATACCGGCGCCAGTTCAATACCTGTGTATTCCAGAGCTGCAGACAGAGGATCGAAAAGATGATGAATACCACAAACATCATCACGCAGACCCGCAAGTTGAAATTCAGTTCGCGCTGTTCCTGTTTTTCTTCAGCCATCAGTCACGCTCCTTTCCCACGGAAAAGCAGCGTTCGTAAGTCTGCAAGCGGAGAGCTCCGGAAAACCGGTCGGCAATCAGGATGAAAACCGGCAGCAGAATCGCAGCGAAAAGGGATGCCAGAAAAAGCGATGGCAGCAACTCCAGCGTCACCTGCCAGCCACTGCGGAAGGGTACGGCAGGGAGCTGTACCAGGATTACAGTCAGAGATCCGAATCCCATCTGAAACAGCAGGGAATTGGCGTTCAGATGTTCTTCTTTCAGGAACCAGACCATAGGCAGCAGTAAAGGATAAAGCAGCATGGAGACCGGAGCGGTACAGCCCAATAAGCTGTCCTGCAGAAAACCGGCAATGAATCCGAACAGGATCCCCGGTACCAGTCCGCCGAGACAGGCAGTATAGAAGACAGCAAACGCCGTCAACGGCACATAAAGCCCGACCGACCGGAACATAACTTCCAGCACAAGGCTGCAGGAAAGCAGAAAAAGCAGATAAAGATATTGCAGCATACTTTATTTTTTCTCCGTCAGGACCGTTACAAAACGCAAGCTGGAAATATTGATCGCCGGCTCGACCACACCCTCTGCGCTCAACCCGTGATGATCCAGCCGAACGGCAGGGCTGCCATCCGAATTTGCCGCAATTCTGCCGATCAGGATCCCGCCGGGGAAGTTCCGGGAATGACTGCTGGTCAGGACGGGTTCGCCCGCTTTATAACGTTTTTCCGGTGAAAGATGGGTAATCAGCAGCTGCTTCACCCCATGCCGTGTCATTCCGGAAAGCATCCCGTAGACCATATTTTCCTGCAGATACCCTCCCAGCGAACATTTGCCGCTGTACAGCGTTTCCACCGTGGCAGTATGAGAAGATGTCTCTGCGATCCTGCCGACGACCACCATCTCCCAGACATCCTCATTTTCAGAAAAATTCTGGGAAATGACCAGATCTCCCGCGCAGATTCCGGAGTCAGCACCGTGGTCGATCACAAAGGATTCCTGCCAGGTGGCGGGATCACGGGTCAGGATTTCCGAGTAAACCAGTCCGTACCCGGCAGGTGCCTGAAGGCGCTGCATTTCCCGCAATTGCCGGTTTTCCTCCCGTACGGCACGCAGCGTAACATTTTCAGCAGCAAGGCGGTCATTTTGTTCCTGCAACAGCGTCACAGCCTCGGCAAGGGTCTGTTTTTCTTTTGCCAGCAGCGCTTTTTCCACGATCACTTTTTCCGTACTGTGGACCAGTTTCAACACCGGATAATAAAAATCCAGGCTGAACCGCCGGAAGACCGGTTTCAGTACAAAAAAAGCAATAACCAGCACAAGGATACCAAGGATTGCCAACATGGTGGTCATCAACCAGATTTTCGGATCCTGTTTCATTTTCATCGGTAGTCATCCCATTCATCAAGTTTTTTCTGTACAGCAGGCAGGATCAGATTTCGTTCCTGCTGCGCTGTTCCGGCGGCGCGGAGGGTCCGCTGAAAACGATCTGCCGGAGCAATGTGTTTCTTTTCCATCTCACCAAGCGCATATTCCAACTCGATCCGCTTCCGGATCGCCTCAAACAACCGGTCCTCTGCCGCCTGCAGACGGCGCGCCTGGACCTCTGTTTGTTCCATCCGGAGTGCTGTCAGTTCCCGGCGGATATCCGATAATGGTTGCTGAAAACCTGCCGGAGCCCGATAGGAAAGCACATTCAGCCGGAGTTGAAGATCATCGATCAAACTGTTCTGGGCGGGAAATTTTGCCCAGTTTTCCACCAGACCGGAAAGCCCGCAAGAGCCTTCTGTTCCGTCACTTTCCTTGAAAAAGAGTGTTGTCTGTTCCCGGTAACAAGTCTCAAAATATTCCACAGAAAGAGGGGAAAGCACAGAGATCATCCGCCGGTCCAGATACCGTTGGAACCAGTCTTCCGGATCTCTGCCGGAAAACAGATTTGCCGTTGTGCCGGTCTTCAGAAAATCCTGCCACAGGTCTGTATCCGTAGACCGCAATGCAGAACGCAGTGCAGGTTCGGCAAGACCATTGCGGAAATAGCCGGCATCCTCGCACGCTTCCACCAGCAATCCGGCGAAACCGGATTCCAGTTCTGCGACCGCCGCCAGATCACGCCCGTAATCACGCATACCGGTGACCACAGACTTCAAGGGCATCGTGATCCCATTTGCACAGAACACATAGGCTCCGGCATTGGACCGGGCAAAAGGACGCAGTGCAAAAAGGGTATCGCCGGCTGCTTTCCGGGCAAGACCGCGAACCAGCCAGTGACCCTGTATCAGATGGGATTTACATCTGCCTTCTTTATCAAATTCTTCGCCCAGCTGGGCAAGGAGAAAGACACTCATCAGCCAGTTATGAGCCAGCACATCTTCCCGCCAGCTTTCAAAGGCAAGCGGAACTTTCACCAGAAGTTCCCGTTTCCCGGCAGGATCCGGTTTCACTTCAAAATGCTGCACTTCTCTGATGCCGCAAAGGTCCACCCGGACACTCCAGCTGTTTTTCCTGCGTGGAACTGCGCCTGTTGCGATCTGACGGAACCGTTCAGCAAGTCTGCCGGAACGGAATTGATCGGAGTGTTCCGCATTCTGAAAAGCAAGTGGAACAAACTGTACTGTCGTTGTTTTTTTCTCCTGACCATTCAGCAATGCGGATGTGCAGAACAAACCGGTCAGCACGAAAGCCGCCAGTACTGTTTTACATCTCAATTTTTCCGTAATCCACATTTATATATTCTCCTGTAACTTTAAAATTTAATACAGAAATATTATTTTTCAAATCCATCGGGAAAATTCCTGCATTTTTTCTTGACAGATCCCAACTCCGGGGGCATATTATAGGGAAATAAAATTTCCGAGGAGCAAGATGCAGGATTTCAAAGTCGTTTCACAATATTCGCCCGCCGGGGATCAGCCGGAAGCCATCCGCAAGCTGACGGAAGGGCTCAAGAAGGGAGTTCCCTTCCAGACGCTGCTGGGCGTTACCGGATCCGGTAAAACATTCACGCTGGCAAATGTACTGGAAAATATGGGGCGCAGACCCACGCTGGTCCTCTCTCATAACAAAACGCTGGCAGCACAGCTTTACAGCGAATTCAAGGCATTTCTGCCGCAGAACGCCGTGGAATATTTTGTCAGCTATTACGATTATTACCTGCCGGAATCTTATATCCCGCAAACAGATACCTATATCGCAAAGGATGCCAGTATCAACGAAAATATTGAGCGTCTCCGTATGAGCAGTACCGCTTCCCTGTTGGAACGGCAGGATGCCCTGGTGGTCGCCAGTGTCTCCTGTATTTACGGCTTGACTTCGCCCGTGGACTACGATAATATGAGTCTCCGGGTCCGGGTCGGTCAGCAGGTGGAACGCAACGATCTGCTCCGGAAACTTCTTGCAGTTCAATATGATCGGAACGATACCAGCCCGGAACGCGGTCAATTCCGTGCGCGCGGCGATTCCGTGGAGATCTATCTCTCCCAGAAAGACGAGATCCTCCGGATCGATTTCTGGGGGGATGAGATCGACTCCCTTGAGCGTCTGGACCCTGTCACCCGCAAGACACGGGCAAAAGTGGAAAGCTCCCTCATCTTTCCCGCCCGCCATTTTGTGATGCCTCACGAACAGGTGGAGGCTGCCACTCATAACATTCTGGCGGAAATGAAAGAATGTGTGAAAAATTTTGAGGAACAGGGGAAACTGGTGGAAGCCCAGCGCCTCTTTCAGCGGGTCACATACGACGTGGAGATGATGCGTGAGATCGGCTATTGTTCCGGGATCGAAAACTATTCCCGGCATCTGGCGTTCCGGGAACCCGGATCAAGACCGTACTGCCTGCTGGACTTCTTCCCGAAGGATTATCTGCTGTTCATTGATGAATCTCATGTCACCCTGCCCCAGCTTCAGGCGATGTATAAAGCGGACCGGAACCGCAAACAGATGCTGGTGGACTACGGCTTCCGGCTTCCCTCGGCTCTGGATAACCGCCCTCTCAAGTATGAGGAATTCCTCGCTATGATGGGGAAGACCGTATTTGTCTCCGCCACACCCGGTGAATTCGAGCTGGAACAGTCTGCCGGTCATATCGTGGAACAGGTGGTCCGCCCCACCGGTCTGCTGGATCCCCCGGTGGAAGTCAGACCGTTGGAAAATCAGATCGATGATGTGATTGATGAAATCCGGAAATGCACTGCACTCGGCGCCCGGTCCATGGTGGCAACGCTCACCAAAAAGAGTGCGGAACGACTGGCAGATTATCTGGGCAGTCTTGGGATCCGGATCAAATATCTGCACAGCGAACTGGATGCCATTGAACGGGTCCGGATCCTGAACGAATTGCGGAACGGCGATTTTGAGTGTATTGTCGGCATCAACCTCCTCCGGGAGGGGATCGATATGCCGGAACTGCGCCTCGTCGCCATTCTGGATGCCGATAAAGAAGGGTTCCTCCGCTCCACACGCTCCCTCGTGCAGGTGGCAGGACGCGCCGCCAGAAATGTGGACGGATATGTGATCCTCTACGCCGACCACGTTACCGATAGCATGAAGGCTCTGATCGATATCACCGAAGCACGCCGGGAACGGCAGGCAGCATATAACCGGGAACATCATGTCATTCCCCGCTCCGTCGCCGGAAAACAGGACCGTGAAACGATCACCGAAGTGCTGGGTATTTCTTCAAAAACAGGAGCATATCTGGCAGGTGATCAGGACCGGCTGGCACAGATCCGCACCGAAGCCCTCGCCGCCAGGGAAACCGGCGGTTCCTATACGGCAAAAGACGGCAGCAAATATACCGGAAAACAACAGAAAAAGAAACGCTCCAACACCGTTACACGGGAAGATGCGGAAGCGTTGTTGAAGAAGATCGGTTCGGATAATATTGAGGACATCATTACCGAGCTGGAACGCCAGATGATCGAAGCTGCGGAAGCCCTTGAATTTGAACGCGCAGCCACGATCCGGGACCAGATCCGGGATCTCCGGAATCCGAAAGACTGACCGGGTTGAAAGACTGCTTTATTTGCCCCGGAGATTGTCCCAGAGGTTTTTCAGATCTTTTCCGGTTTCTTTGATCTTTTCGTCTTTCAGAACATTGTCAAGAACTTCCTGCCCCTTGCGGATCGCTTCGGCTTTATCCCCGCTTTTCCAGGTTTTGACTGTATCTTTAACGCTCTCCTCATAGTTTTTTACATGAGTTTTCACTTCGTCTGCGATCTTCATACCCTGTTTGGTGGCATCGCGATAGATCTGGTCGCTGGACCGGACCACACTATCGGTCAGACCGCGTACGATCTCGGCGGAAAGAGCAAAAGCGATCTCTGTACCGGTCAAGCCTTTTTCATCGGTCCCGACCGGTCCCATATCCGGGAGCGTAACCGTGATCGGGATACGGATCTCCGGCTTATTTTTGATCACAACCGCAAGCTGCACATTTTCGATGATCAGTTTATCCAGCTGGAACCGGCGCTGTCCATCATCTGCCGGTACGGGTTCAGCGGCCGACTCAACAGGCTGTTCCTGCGGAGCGGGTTCCGGCTGCTGTTCCGGCTGTTCCTGCGGGGCGGGTTCCTGAGAAACAGGCTTGGAAGGCTGTTCCTGCGGGGCGGGTTCCGGCTGCTGTTCCGGCTGACCGGCGGCGGATTTCACGTTATCCAGAATCGCCTGAATGTTGCTATCCGTCACATTCGGGAACGGCGTTTCATAATTGACTGTCACATCCCGCAGGCGGATTTCACGGATAATTCCCTTTTTCTTTCCGATCCAGGACATAACTTCCGTTTCCATTGCCACATCCCCCAGCTTGACCGCATATTCCGAGTTGAAACCTTCGGGATTGTACATATAAAGATTTTTGATCTCCACTCTGCCGCGGAAAAGGCTGACAGAAATACTTTCCAGTTCAAAACGTACCCCTGCGATTTCCGGTCCGAAGTTTTCCACAACACCTTTGATAATAGGATCAATAAAGATCAGCAGAGCAACCAATGCGATCAGGACCAGAGCAATGATCCAGGCGATGAGACGCCACAGAAATTTAACCATTTTTTTCATCATATTCAAACCTCACTTTCCAAAAATGAAAAACCGGGATCACTCCGTGTGGAGGACCCCGGTCAAATGCGTTTTAAAAGATCGATTGAAATCAGATCAGCCAGCCTTCTGGACTTTGCCGGAACGGATGCAGGCAACGCAGACTTTCTTGCGGACAACAGAACCGTTTTCCACCACGCGGACGCTCTGGATGTTGGGTTCAAAGGTACGCGGGGAAACTTTCACAACGTGCATACCGATACCGCCTTTTTTCTTGGCAAGACCTCTGCGGATAATGCGGGCACCCTGTGCTTTTTTCTTGCCACAGATTTCACAAACATTACTCATTTTTCACCTCCGGAGATTACTCCGCTGTTGCTATTTAATTTTTCATTGTTGCGTATAAAGAGACTATAATATACACCTTAAAACCGGATTGTCAAGGGAATTCCGTAAAAAATCTTGGATTTCACTGATCTTTGACTTCCAGTTCAATCCAGCCCTGGTCATCCACACGCAGATTTTCCGTTTCTCCCTGCAGCACACCCTTGAGCAGAAAATAGGAAGTATTGCCGTAAATGGTTCTGCCGTCAATGTCATAAACATACGCTTCATATTTCTGTCCGGGCTGGGTCACGCTGCGGAAGGTGTAGTTCTTTTTTGTCTGGAAGTGATGCAGATATTTTTCCGGCACATAGCAATAAATCAGCTTTTTGGCTGTTTTGTGGATGACCGCCGCAGATGCCAGAGCCGGAATATAACCGCCTACGGTGTCGTAATTATTGATGCAGATCCCATCATGGGATGCCACTACCTGATAGTGCTTTCCTTCTTCTTCCAGCAGAGCAAGTTCCCGCTTTTTCCCTTCCAGTTTGACTTTGGCAGATTCCAGTTCCTGGGAACTGATGGAAATGTAAAGTTTGCCAAGACCATTCTTGACCACTTCCCAGTCATTGACCGCACTTTCGTGTTCTGCTTTACTGCTCATATATTCTTCCGCTTTTTCGCGGTAAGTCAAATGAGAGATGATACTGTCGCTGTGCAGGCTGTTATAAACATCCATTTCGTTCTGGAGCTTATCCAGTTTTTCCTTTGCCGCCACCATTTTCCATTGGATATTGCGGTAAGTAGACGGGATTGGGTCCAGTTTTTTCAGTTCCAGCTGGAGTTGTTTTAAGGCGATTTCCTGTTCCAGATTCTTAACCTCATTCTGCTTGGCTTCCATGCTGTCACGCCAGGTTTTGTTATCGTACTCCAGAATCACATCGCCCTTTTTGATGGGCTGCTGTGAATAGAAGTTCACCTTTGTCACATAGCCGGAATATTTGTTCTTGATGGTCCAGGCGCTGCTGCCGCGTACATAACCATACGCCCGGATGATTTCCGTTTTCGGTTCCGGTGCAGGCGGAATATACGGCTTTTCGATAACGATTTCTTTTACAATGACTTCCGTTTTCTTTTCCGGAACAGGAGCAGGTTCGGTTTTTACCACCGGTTCTTCTTTCTGCGATTCTTTTTCAGACTGCTCCTGTTTTTTTTCACAAGCTGTGATCATACACAACATGGAAAGAAAAAGCATTGTATATTTCAATCCCGTTTTCATTTTTATCCTTTATTTTATCAGTAAAACAGTCATATCCGGTTTATGGTAATATACACCGGAAAAAGAAATTTTCTTACATTTTTCAAAAAAAATATAGATTTTGTCATTTTAAACTGTTTTCCGGTAGAATTCTAAAAGTTCTGCCGCCGCTTTTTCCCATGTGAAAGAACGGGCTTTTTTCTGCGCCGCCGCCGTTTGAAAGTGAAATGTTTTGAAATCCAGAAAAGCGGTACAGAAGGAATCGGGATCCGGCGGTACAAAAATTGCAAAAGGTCCTGCGATCTCACGGAAAACCGGGATATCCGAACAGACAACCGGTAATCCGGCAGACATTGCCTCGATCAACGGCAGACCGAACCCTTCCTGATGGGACGGAAAGAATAATGCAGATGCACTGCTGTAATATTTTACAAGTTCTTCATCCGTAACATAATCCATATACCGGACTTTCGGACATTCTGCAATCATTTTCCGGATTTTTTTTCCATCGCCCCGATCCGGTCCGATCAGAACCAGATCCGGCAGATCCGGGTTCAACTGGATCGCCTGCAGATAAGCATCCACCAGCATCACCTGTCCTTTCCGTTGTTCCAATGCTCCCACACACAAAAAATAAGGTGTCTGTTTTTCCGGTTCAGACGGAATAGATTTAAAACTGTCCGCACCCGGGTAAATCGTTGTCATCTTTTCAGCCGGAATACCAAAATCAACCATAGAGCGCTTTGTCGTTTCTGAATTACTGATAAAATGCGTGCTGTTGCGAACCGTCCAGCGGAACAGAAGTTTCAGGATCAGTTTTGTCTTGAACGGCAGATTTTTTGCAGTCAGAAAGAAAAGATCGTGTACTGTTGTGACAGTCGGAACAGCGCAATGCCGTGGTGATCCGGCGTTGCAGAAGATGTGAAAGAGATCCACATTCAACTGCTTCAGTGTTTTATTCAGGCGGAAAAGAATGGAGAAAAACTGGGATCCCGTGCAGGCATAGGAAACAGGAATAAAATTTTTTCCGTAGTCCGGACCGGACCATTCTTTCTGCGAATGAAGCAGGAAAAATGTATCGCCGGGATCCGCCTGCGCCGCCAGAGCAGCAAGGAGTTTGTGCGTATAGACCCCAAGTCCGGTCTTCTTTTTTTCATTGGCAAAACTGGCTTCAATGGCAATTTTCACAGGACACCCATCCTTTCCATTTCGGTAACGACCTGATCCACGGAAATATCCATACATTCTTTCCGGTCACAAGTCAGCAGAGGTATCGTTGTACAGTATTGAAACAAATCGCTTTTCAATGGACAGGAAGAACGCAGAACGGTTACATTTTCCCGCTTTTCTGCGGAAAAATCCGGATTTGTCGGACAGAACAGTTGGATCGTTTTTACCCCGGCAGCAGCTGAAAGATGACCGATCCCGGAATCACTTCCGATACAACAGGAGAGATAAGGAAAAAGAGAAATCAAAAGTTCCAGATCATCAATCAGCAGCCGGACTTTTTTCCGGTCCAGACCGTTTGCGATCGCTTTACAAAGCTCAAATTCCCCCTTGCTTCCGGAGATCAAAACTGTTTTTCCATGTTCAATACAAATTTCGGCAACAGCATGAAACTTTTCCGGCTGCCACATTTTGGCTTTCCAGCCGGCGCCCGG
Organism: Lentisphaerota bacterium; assembly: GCA_015061915.1. Classification (GTDB taxonomy): domain Bacteria; phylum Verrucomicrobiota; class Lentisphaeria; order Victivallales; family UBA1829; genus SIG77. The sequence goes on from SUVR01000003.1 coordinate 37,843, forward strand.
AACCAACAGAATAAATTTTTCCGTATCTGCCAAATCCAGTTTTGCCAATACTTCTTCCTTATAATAAGAAGGAACAGGCGGAACCAAAAGCGGCATTTTTTCCGGTTCCGGCAAGCCCAGAAAATGATGGATGATCAAAAACGGTTGATATGCCAGATGTTTCCATTTTCTGTTTTTCACCGGAGCGGAGAAATGGTAGAGGGCGGCGGCTTCTCCGGCTGCATCCCCACCTACAGTAAAGGCGTTCAGTTTCCATGCAAAAAGGGCGGAATACCGATTACAGGTCAGGTCGAAAATCAGGTCCGGAGCAATCTTTTTCCGGATTTTTTCTGCATCATTCCACAAACCGCGGAAAGACCATTGATCCCGGCGCCGGTCACTGGGAATGTTGTTGACAACTGTTACATTTTCATCTTTGCAAAGGGCATGGCAAAAGCCGCGTCCGATTATATGGATCTCCGCCTGTGGAAAAGATTTACGCAGAACCGGAAGACACTGTAATGCCCAGAAAGTATCGCCCAGATAACCTGCTGAAATCACAGCGATCCTGTTGACAGATACAGGTCTTCTCTTTTTCCGTTTGATCAGAAAAAACAGAAGAAAAAGTATCTTTTTCAGGAATGTTCTCACAAGGGCATTTTACTGGTACAGGTCAGCAGATAAAGCAGGAAAAGCGGAGCGGTAACCAGCAGACTGTCCACCAGGTCCAGCACGCCACCGATCCCGGGCAGAATGGAACCGGAATCTTTGATCTTACAGGTGCGTTTGAAAGCAGATTCGGAAAGGTCACCCGCCATACAACCGAAGAAAAGCAGTACACCCAGGATCATAGATGTCCAGAAATCGCCGAAGATAGTTTCAACGCCGCACAACGGCCAGAGAAAATAGCTGAGCAGCAGGGTAAAAACGAATCCGCCGACTGCACCTTCATAGGATTTTCCGGGGCTGATAGAGGGGATCATTTTATGGTTGCCGCCGTGGTTACGGAGTGCATAACCGGAAAGAGAACCGGTCACATACGCAGCAATATCTCCAATCTTTGTCACCAGCAGCAGATACAGGAACAGAATATGATAATTTTCATATCCCGCCTGATAGACCCGGATCACAACACAAAACGGGATACTGAACATAAAATAGGCAAACGCAGAGGAAAAGATCGACCGCATGGCGTGTTCCTGATTTTTTCCGGTCAGGAAGCGGGACCAGGAATGAATCACATATGCAGCAGCGGCAAAAGGAAGAAGCACTCCGATCTGTGCCGGGAAGAACGCAGCAAGCACAGAAGTGAGCGCCACATAAACTGCTGTCCGGCGCAAGGAAAAAGAGTGTCCGGACTTCAACAGAATATTACCGAATTCATAAACTGCAGCATAGGAAAACAGGATCACTACAATATTAAATACAATATTTGCATATGTTTGCGGACCTGCCAAAATAAAACCGAACAGGGCTAAAAGGATGATTGTACTGAAAAGGCGTCTCCAAAAGGCTTTCACTTTCTTCCTCCGAATCTTCTATCTCTGTTATTATATGAATATATTGCTTTCTCAAGTTGCATTTTATCAAAGTCCGGCCAAAGGACATCAGTAAAATATAACTCCGAATATGAAATTTGCCAGAGCAAAAAGTTACTAATTCGCAATTCTCCGCTGGTTCTCACCAATAAATCCGGATCCGGAACGTCCGGATGATACAGATTTTCCGCAATTTTGCTTTCATTGATCTCATCAATACCCATAGATCCGGTTTGGATCTTTTCTGCAATTTTCCGGACTGCATCCGTAATTTCCTGTCTGCCGCCGTAATTGATGGCAAAAATCACGGTTTTTTCATAATTTTCTGAAGTGAGAGCGGTTACCTGATCCATTCGTTTCAGACATTTTTCCGGCATTTTTTCCCGTTTTCCGGAAATAAGGAGCCGGATCTTGTTCCGGATCAATGTTTCGCAGTGTTGATCCAGAAACGTACATAAAAGTTCCATCAGAGCGGAAACTTCCTCCTCGGACCGGTTCCAGTTTTCTGTACTGAACGCATAAAGTGTCAGGTACTTAATGGTCGGAAAACAGTTCAGATCCTCCACCAGTTTCAATACTCTTTCCGCTCCGGCTTTATGCCCTTCCACCCGGGGAACGCCGTGTTTTTCAGCCCATCTGCCATTTCCATCCAGAATAATGGCAAGGTGAGTCAGCTCATTTTTCTTCGCCATAAAATTCTTCCTCAAGCATCATACAGAGCGTATGGTACATCGGCAGATGATATTCCTGGATCCGGTACGTGATCATGGAGGGCGCACGCAGAATGGCATCTGCATATTTTTCACAGAGACCATGATTCTGACCGGTCAGCAGAATCGTTGTGATCCCGCTTGCACGGGCAACCTTGAAAGCATTGTAAATATTTTTCGCATTTCCGGAAGTACTGATCCCCAACAGGACGTCGCCTTTCTCCCCAAGTACAAAAAGCTGCTGGGCATAGACCATCAACGGATCCACGTCATTGATATAAGCACTGCTCAATGACTGGTGGTTATTCAGGGAGATCGCACGGAGGCCAGGCTGCAATTTATCCAGAATATTCTCGTCTCCCAGTTCCTTTTCAAAAGCGGCTTTCACTTCTTCAGAAGGTTTCCGTTTCAGAATAAAACTCTTCAAAAGTTCCCCGGTTATGTGTTCTCCATCCGAGGCAGATCCACCATTTCCGCAAATAAATAATGTTTTTCGCTTGACAAATAGATTTTTAAGTATAGAATATATATAGTGGAAATTTTCTGATTCCTCCCGGAGTTCCGGGAAACGGTCAAAAAGTAACTCTGCGTGCTTATTAACATTTTCAGTCTTTGTCATGTTCACATCCTTGTCGATAAGTGTTCATAGTTTTTTCCTATGTTAACAGTACACCACTTTTTAACAAAGTCAAAACATTTTATAAACAAGATTGAAAAAAAGTTTTTGAGGCTGAATCAGAAAGTTATAAACATTGTGAACGGGTATATTCATAAGAATAAATCCGGTGTTCAGAAAAAAAATAAAACATTATACAACGGAACTTTTGTAAACAACAGGTGAAAACATGAAGATCAAAGTCCAAAAAGAGGCACTTCTGAAAGCTCTTCAGAAAGTAAGTAACATCATCGGAAGCAGAACTACTCTGCCCGTTCTGGCAAACATTCTTGTCGAAGCAAAAGACGATCAGTTGACGCTGACGACGACAGACCTGGAACTGCGTCTGACCACTACCGTGGCTGCTGTGGTGGAAGAACCCGGTATCACAACTCTCCCCGCTAAAAAACTGCTGGGATTGGTTTCCAAGTTCCATCAGGGTGAAGTTTCCATTACCAGTAATGAAAATTTCCATTCTGAAATCAAATGCGGCACGGTCTCTATTACTCTGCTCGGTTTGACACCGGATGATTTCCCGGTCGCTCCCGAATTCGAGATCAACCGTAACGTGAAGATCAAACAGACTGAACTTGCTTCCATTCTGGAACGGATCTCTTATGCTGCCAGCCTGGATGATTCCCGCAAGGTTCTGACCGGTATCCTGTTTTCCATCCGGGACAGCAAGATCACTGCAGTTGCCACCGACGGCAAACGCCTTGCTCTTTGCGAACGCCCGCTGGAAGAAGCACCCACCGGAGAAGATGGCGATATTATCGTTACTTTGAAGGCCGCTAACGAATTGAAGCGCCTGATCGGAAGCGAAGGCGATGTGATGATGGAAATCGGCGAAAAACAGATCATATTCCGCGTCAATGAAACCGTGATCGTTTCCAAACTGATCGAAGGTACATATCCCAATTACCGCCAGGTCATCCCCACCACCTTCAAGACGACGATCGAACTGCCGGCTGATCCCTTCATTTATGCAATCGAGATCCTCAGCGTGACCCTTTCTGAGGCTTCTTCCCCCAATATCAAGCTGACTTTCGATTCCAATAAACTTCTCTTTGAAGCAAACAGCTCCATCGGGGAAGGCAGCGAAGCGATCGATGTTGCATACGAAGGCGATAAAATGTCTGCCTCTTTCAACCCCAACTTCCTGCTGGATCCCTTCAAACACCTGCCCGTTGAAAAGGTCCTTCTCAAGATCAATGATGTCGTCAGCCCCATTACGATCGAAAGTAATGATGGCTTCCTGTATGTCATCATGCCCATGAGAAACAAAGGCTGATCCTGAACGGATAAAATGAACCGGTCCCACACGGGACCGGAATGAAATATGATTCAACGGCTTACACTCGAAAATTTCCGGAATTTCGGGTCTCTTGATCTGTCTTTCAATTCTTCACCGGTCATTATTGCCGGAGCGAATGGAAAAGGGAAAACTTCGGTCCTTGAGGCGCTGTTTTTCCTTTCCAATCTGCGTTCTTTCCGAACGGTAAAGATCGGGGAAATGAAAAAGCTCGGTTCAGACTCGTTCCGGATCGCCTGTACACTTTCCGGAGAAAAATGGGATACCAGACTGGAAGTGCAGTACACTGCCGCCAATGTCAGGCAGATGAAGTTGGATGGCGTTCCGGTCGCCCGGTCCAGTGAGTTCGCCGGAAAGTTCAAAACCATTGCATTTCTGCCGGATGACAGCAGCATTATCGGCGGCACATCCCTGCTCCGTCGCCGTTTTCTGGATATGTTCATCTCCATGGTCGATAACTCTTATTTCATGGATCTGCAGCAATATTCCGCTGCACTCAAAGTGCGGAATCATCTGTTGAAATTGGAAAAAATCGATATGGATGTGCTGAACTCTTATCACCCGATCCTGGCGGAACACGGTGCTGCCATCGTACAGAAGAGAAATCAATATATTCATATATTAAAGGATTCTATGAAACTGATCCTTTCCGGGATCCGGCCGGAGTTCCGTTCGTTCACGATCCGCATGAAAAGCAGTAAAGATACGGAAAGTGCGGACCAGTTTCTGGAAAAACTCAATACAAAGTTTGAATATGATAAACTCCGCGGTTTTACTACGCTGGGACCGCATCTGGACGATTTTGACTTCATTGCAAACGAAAAAAATCTGCGGATCTACGGGTCAAACGGGCAGAAAAGGATTACGTCTTTTGCGCTCAAAATGGCAGAATTTGATATCGTCGGCGGAAAAAATACCATTGTGATCGTGGACGATGCCACCGGCGATCTGGACTATAAGACTAAAAACGCATTTCTGGATAAGGTCCAGAATGCCGGACAGCTCTTTTTTGCTTTTACGGATATTGAGAACACGCCGTTCTTCAACCGTTCTCAAATCATTTCACTTGAACAGGAGATGGAAAATGGGCATTTTTAATACGGTGATCTGCCGTTACAACGAAATTGCGACCAAAGGAAACAACCGGTCCATGTTTGAAAACAGGCTGGTGGAAAATATCAAAATCGCCTGCAGTTCCGTCTGCAGCGTCAAAATTTCCCGGATCCGCGGGCGTATCTTCTTCTATAAAGATGATAAATCGGTGTTCTCCGATGCAGAAACCGAAGGTCTGACGGAAAATCTGAAACGCTGTTTCGGGCTGGATTCCTTTTCTTTCTGTCTGGAAGATGAACCCAACATGGAAAAGATCAAAGAGATGGTGCGGAACAGTGCGCCCTACTATTTTGATCCCCTGATCCGGGAAAAAGGTAAGATCCGGTTCCGGTCCCGGGCAAGACGCAGCGATAAATCTTTCCCCTTGCAGTCCAAGGAGATCGAAATCGAGATCGCCAGCCTGATCGATACGCTTTATACACAGGAACAGATCGCCGTTGACCTGACGGAGCCGGATATTTCCATCGGCATCGAAGTCCGGGAAACTACCGCTCTTGTGTACTACGCAACAATCCGGGGTCCCGGTGGACTTCCCGTCGGCAGCAATCCGCCCCTGTTGGCGCTCCTGAGCGGCGGGATCGATTCACCGGTCGCCTGTCACATGATGATGAAACGCGGTTCCCACGTGGATTTTCTCACCTTTCATTCCTTCCCGTACACTCCAATGGAATCGGTGGAAAAAGTGGCGCGTCTGGCAAAAGTCATCAATCAATGGCAGAAACCGGGCAGACTTTTCTCCTGTAATATTTCGGAGATCCAGAAGCTGATCCGGGATAACTGCACGCCCAAATTCCGTACCGTTTTGTACCGGCGGATGATGATGCGCATTGCCGGAATGATTTGCGATAAGTACAACCTGGCAGCCCTCGTGACCGGGGAAGCCGCCGGACAGGTCGCCAGCCAGACCATCGAAAATATGAGTGTGATCGACCGCTCCACCGAAAAACTCATCCTCCGTCCCCTTTGCGGTATGGATAAGAATGAAACGATCCAGCGTGCAGTGGAAATCGGTACCTTCGATATCTCCATCGAGCCGATGGCGGACAGCTGTACGGTCTTCGCGCCGGATTCTCCCGTCCTCCATGCCAAACTTCACACCGCCGAGTGGGAGGAATCCCGGATCCCCGATCTGGATGCCGCCCTGCAGGCGACCTTTGAGAAAATCGAGATCGTTCCCTGCTGATCCGGCCCGGCCCCCTGCATAGAGAAAAAAGCCTGATACCTTCCGGCATCAGGCTTCTTTCTTTTTATGGTTCCGGCTTCCCTTTCAGCCTTCCACCACGATCTGCGGCTGGCTGAGCAGTCCGAACGGGACCAGATTCCGTTCCGGATGTGCGTAACCGAACTCGCCGGGACCGCACCAGTACGGCGTGACTTCCGCATGATAGAACGGTCCGTGGGAGTTTCTGCGGCTGCCGAGCAGCGTGATCCGGATGGTATTTTTGCCGTCTTTCAGGTACGGGGTCAGATCGGCTTTGTACGGCGCCCAGGAGAGGAAGATCTCTTCCCCGCCGTTGCAGGTAATCAGCATACCGACACCCTGCCAGTCCTTGATTTCCAGCAGATAACGCTTGCCGGCTTCCGGTGTCAGTTCGATCTCCGTTTCGTAGCCCATATTGCCGGAGTAATAGGTCAGACCTTTTTCACCCAGATTGCCGGTAACAGCGCTTTCCGGCATGGCAGAGCCGGTGATTTTTCCGTCCGCCGTGCTGAAATTGCCCAGCAGGTAGATCGTTTCCAACCCTGCCAGTTTGGCATGATAACGGATCTGGAGAGTCAGCACGTTGCTGCCGGTACGGAAGAGGGATTTCGCCACTTTCCGCAGACGCAGGGAGCGGTCACACCAGAACCCTTCATCCTGTGCGGGCAGTTCAGTACCGTTCAGCTTGATCGTGAAGAGATCTGCATCTTCCACGCCCAGGAAGCAATCGCTTTCCGGAATGGCATCGCAGATAAATTCATATTCCAGAACAAGATCCGCAGACTTTCTTTCCGCCTGATCCATCTGTTCCATCAGCCACGGCTGGACCATATGGCCGCCCCGGGGATTTTCGCCCAGTGCCTGACGCACAGCACCATCCAGAGAAAGGATATATTCCGGTCCGGTGAAATCGCTGCCGTCGAGAGAATATTTTGCCATATCCAGCGGCAGCACGTTCATTTCATCCGGAACCAGTTTCCAGTTTTCCGGAAGGGCGACTGTGCCGCTGATCTCCTGTTCCATGCAGGGATCTTCCGCTTCAACAGAGGTCTGACCGATCAGGAACAGGCGGGACTGCAGTTCATCGAAGGACGTATTGAAGAACAGCATCCCTTCTTCCAGAGAGAAGCCCACGCGGGTGATCTTTCCGGTCAGCGGATCCACTTCCAGCACTTCTGCATTTTCCGGCACATTCGCAATGCTGATTACGGCTTCCGGGAAGACCAGTTTCCGGTTGCGGACAAAATCCGCGTGGAAGCCGGTGGTGAACTCGCAGCCGGTGTTACAGATGAAGAGGACCATGCTGTCCCCTTCCCGCTTCAGCATGGAGATCACCGGTTCGATCTCATTGCCGTCCCGGTCTGCAATGGAGATGATGCGGTCCACTGCTTCCACGTTGGCAGCCAAATCATCCAGTTCTGTCTGTGTGAACGAGGCAAAGACTTCAGCGGGGAGACTGCTCTTTTCCCCATTCAGATATTCCGGCGGCGTACCGATATAGATCACATTTCCGCCGTGGTTGTGCAGGTCCTGCAGCAGGTCCAGCGTTGTCTTGCGGATCGTGCGCAGCTGCGGCACCACAACGGTCTTGTATGCCGCCTTTGCCATACGGAGCAGATCCCCGTCCATACGGGCGTGGCGCGACATCATTTCTTCTTCGCCGTAGTCGAAGTCCAGGTTTGCTTTCATCAGGCGCATACGCACATCGCAGAGACGGTTGATTTCCACTGCGTCATCCTCGCCGGTCCGGTTGAAGCAGGAGAACACGCCCCAGGCGGATTCAATGGGATGGATCACGAGAATGGAGCGCTGTTCTTCGCCGTGCTGGAGCGCGGCGCCGATACGCCCGAAATAGTCTTCCAGATAGTGATGGCTCTTATACCACGGAGACTGGTCAAAGATACACGCCGGATAGTCCCGCTTTGCCTGACCTTTCATGGAGTACCAGGAAAGATGCTGACAACGGAAGTTGATCCCCACAGCGTACTGCCAGTCGCCCAGTGCCTTATGTCCGAAGAAGGGGAAGTCCCAGCCGGTGCAGCCGTAGGTTTCGGAAAGACGGTATGGCTTCATGAACTGATGCGCCACACTGGTACACTGTTTTGCCGTATCAAAGATGTTCCAATGTTCGGTCAGCAGGTCGATCCCGGGGGCGGTTTCGTATTCATAGCCGCGCATAGCGGAGCCGCAGGTACCGATCTGGCTGATGACTGTATCTTCGGAAAGCAGATGTCCGGTGAAGGCGAGATTGTTCGCTTCGCACCAGTCCCCGATCTGCTTCATAAAGGAGTGATGGAACAGATCTGCCGCCGTGTCAAAGAAGTCCATACGGACTTTAGCAAAAGGTTCGCCGTTGAGACGGTAGAACAGCAGCGGGATCTCATCGATGATGGACTTACCGGTCTTGGCTTCGTACGCTTCCGGCAGACGGTCCGTCCAGGGAAGACTGGATTCCGCCCGGAAGTTGGAGCGGGAGTAAGTGGGTTCGTCCGTGAAGATGCCGGGGATCACGTTGCCGAAGTAGTTTCCGAATTCTTTTTTGTATGCTTCGTGGGTCACGCGGATGAATTCTGCCACGGCATCCGGGTTCATGGTGTCCAGATAGGTCTGACCGTTGAACCAGGGATTGCCGACAGGCGTGGTCTGACGGAATGCCCGGAACTTCTTTTCTCCGGCTTCAAGTGCATCCGCCTCATTGATCCGGCGGTAGGATGTCATAATCTCGCCGTCGAATTTGAGTGCAAACCACGCAAGGGTCTGTTCGCCGCCCTCATTGGCTTCTGCCTGATAGACTGCATCGCCGCCATCCCGGACAGTTGTATCCATTTCTTCGCCGGCTTCGAGGAAGACCAGTTTCCGCATCCGGAAACGGGGATCCTTGGTGACCAGTCCGCCTGCGGCACCGGAGGGCCAGCGGTCTTCGTCATAGAGCCAGGGTTTCAGCCCCAGTTTTTCACATTCTTCCACTGCCGCCCGGAGGGAATCCATATAATCTTTTCCCAGATACGGTGTGGCAAGCCCCACGCGGGTATGCAGGAAACACCCGCCCATACCCATTGTGTGAAACACATTCATTTCCCGGCGCATTTCTTCCGGGTCCAGTTTGGCGTTCAGAGCGAAAAAGGGCGCGCCGTGCATTTCAATGCCCGGTGCCGCAATATCTTTCAAAATCGGATCCAGCATATCGTTACCTCTTTGTTTGGTTGTTTGTCTGCTGTCTTTCAGAATTACCTTTACTTTATCCCGGATTTTTACCTTTTCCAGTTCAATTTCTCTTTTTTTATATTTTTTCACAGAACTTTTTTCTGTTTTTTTCCGCAAGACTGCTTGACTTTCTCCGAAAAGCGTGTAAATTAACGGCACGTACACCAAATTGTGCTCGGGTGGCGAAATGGCAGACGCGCTAGCTTGAGGTGCTAGTGGGGCGACCCATGGGAGTTCGAGTCTCCCCTCGAGCACCATTTTTTTTGCCCTGATTCCGGAATCCCCCCTAAAAAAATCATTTTTGAAACCGGCAACAATTTGTGATAAGATCTCCCCTGCGCCGTACAATGGAGTTCAACGGACATTAACGGATTGGTATCCCCTTTGTCCGGTGAATCACTTGACAGTGATGAAATGTCTTTACGGTTTATCTTCAGGAAGTGTGTACTTCCGGCATAAACCGTTGATAGATCTGAAAAATAAGGAGGGCAGAAAGTTTTTTCAATAACTTCTCTGGAGACCGATAACCGATCCCATCAGCGAAAGTCCTTCAGGAGTGGCACAGATCCGGCGTCCGCCCTGAGCAAGCATTTCCACTTTTTCATTGCTGCAGGTGAGACAGCGGCACAGGACCGGATTTCCGTTATCTTCCACCATCAGCAAAGCGCCGGGATGGATTGCGGAAACAGGTACTTTCTGGAGCAGCAGCAGATCGCCCTGAAGGATCCCGGAATCCGGCAACGCGCTGTCCTGCAAGTTCAAAGCAAAGACATCACTGCTGTCCTGTGCGTGGGAAAAGAACCGCAAGTCAAAGCGCAGATTTTTGTACCGGTTGCTGCCCCTGACAGCAATGGAGCGGCTCAAAATATCGACCTGCCGGATTCGTCTCCGGTGGGTATCGGCGATCATAATACTGCGTGCCTTTCCACTGCGGGTCAGTACTTTTTTCTTGTGGAGCGCATTCAGGTGCGCAAAGACAGTGGAAGGTTTGATCGCAAAATAAGCAGCAATTTCATAGATCGTAGGGGCCATGTGCATTGTTTCTGTGAATTCTTCAATAAAATCAAGCAGATCCTGCTGCCTGGCTGTCAGCCCCTTCATCTTCTTTATCTCCTGACTGTGTTTATTATTGTTTATATTTGTTTATATCCGGTGCCGGTATGATACTTTGCACAAAATCGTATTTTGATTTTATCAGCGGACATCTCAATTTTGTGAATACACGCAGAAAAATCTGCGAATTTCCCCCTCCTGACATCCTGATCATTCAGAAATAAAAACTTTATGCAAAGTATCAATAATATATTTCATAAAAACAACAATACAAGTAAAAAAACAGGAAATAATCAAAAAAACATAAAGACAATCTAATAAATAACAGTATCTGTCTTTCCAACTATACAAATATTTGTTTGTTGGTTTTCTGAATGAAAACGGCAGAATTTCAGCATTTTTCTTTGAGCTTTTCTACGCTGTTGAAATCCGTTTTTCTACTTGAAAAATTCCGGAGAGACAGCTATATTTCAGCGATCATCAACTGCAAAAATGAAAGGATTTTTTATGGAATATCAGCGGGCGGATACGGCGTGGATGAAACGCTCCATGGGGTTGAGTTTTCACTGGACAGATATGTCTGTAAATTTGGACGGCACACAAAAAACTTATCAGGAAGCAGTGGAAGCCTTTCCGGTGGAAGCGTTTGCAGATGCCGTTGCGGATGCCGGTGCGCAGCATTGTATCTTCACGCTCACTCACGGCAAGAATTTTTTTCCTTTCCCCATTCCACTGGTGGATGAAGTCCTGCCCGGCAGAACGAGCAAGCGGGATCTGGCGGGCGAACTGATGCGGGCGCTGAAGAAGCGTGGGATCCGGTTCATTGCCTACTATAATCACAGCTGCAACAATAACGATGACGTGGCGTGGAAGACCGCCAACGGCTACGCGGATGGTCCGGGTCACGATCTGGACCGTTTTGCCGGAATCATCTGCGGGATCGTGCAGTATATGGCAGAACGGTACGGTGATCTTATTGATGCCTGGTGGTTCGACAGCCCGTATTCTGTGGACCCAGCCGGTCCCGCCAATACTGTCAGCTGCGATTTGAACGGCTGGCAGTTCCCGTGGGAAAAGCTGGTGGCATGTGCGAAATCAGCGAATCCGGATGCCGCCGTGGCGATCAACAGCGGTTTCATCTGGGGTGAACCTTATACCAGCCAGTTCCTTTACACGGATCATGTGGATTACTACCCCGGCGAGTGTCTGGACCTGCTCTACAAAGGCACACCGGATGCCGTACCCGGGATTCAGGAGACCCGCTGGTGCTGCGCCGATTCCCCCCGCTGGGTGTTCAACAAAGGGACGCGGGACGCCCACAACGGCACATTCGCTCCCCCGCAGTTCAGCGATGAACAGCTGGCAAATGCGTTCCGGGTCAATCTGGAGGCGGACCGTATGATCACGCTGAATGTTCTGATTGATCAGTCGGGCACCATCAATCCGGAAGCGCTGGCGCAGTTCAAACGGATTCGGGCGCAATTTGCCTGATTATTTTTCCCGCAGTGTTTCCATCAGAGCATCGGCAAAGAATTTCAGCCCCCTCCGGTTGGGGTGATTGATCGCATTGACCATGAATGTCATGTGCGGGATCCCGGTCAGCCAGAGGTGGCTGTATTTTTCCGAGCCTTCCGCCAGAGCGATCCCGGATTCTTTACAGAATTTCCGGATCGCCTGCACATACTTGCGCGGATCTTCCGTACAATTTTTACAGGATGTGATCCCCATCCAATCCGGCTTGATGTAGTGGGGGCTGAGGATGATCCATTCGGCGCCGATCTTTTTCAGATCGTCCCGCACTTTTCCGTAGCGTTCATAAACTGCGGCTTCATCCATTCCGCCATCGTTGACAAATTCGCTGATGACCAGATCCGGTTTCCATGCGAGGAGCTGTTCGGCGTAATTGTACGGCGATCCGGGCGGTTCGGCGAAAAAGCAGGCGGTATCTCTTCCGCCCCAGCCGAAAGTGCGCATTTCGATGTTGCTGCCGGGATATTTCTTTTTCAGCATTTTCAGAAACTGCAGCTGATACTTGTCTTTTTCCGGAAGATAGGCACATTCCGTGACGCTGTCTCCCCACACCAGGATCCGTAATTTTTTTCCGGACTTCAACTTTTTTACCGTTTCGGGCAGCAGATCCGCCTGCGGTTTGGTCTTGGGGAGAGACCGCCTGACGACCGGGAAGATCATCTCCTCCGTCAGTTTCTGACAGGCTGCGCCGCTGAAAAAGATGTTTGCCAGCCGTTTTTCGCCCCGTTTGAGCGCCGGTTGTGCCGGAGTTGTCACATGGGGTATTCCGCAGCGCTGTTCCAACGAGCCGTCTGCCTTTCTCACAATGGAATCCAGCCGCAGCGGCACGAACTGATAGGAGATCAGCAGCGTTTCCCCCTCTTTGATCGAACTTTTTTCCGTCTTCATGAAGGTATTGAAATTTTCCTGGATCAGATAATCTTCCCCCTCCCGGAAGATCTTGCCCTTTTCATTCCGGACCACGGCGGATCCGGGGACCAGAAGACCGGCGCTTGCACATTCCTGAGCGATCATTTTTTTCAGGCGTGTCCAGCGCCACGGTGCAGTTTTTTCGTTGAAGGGTTCTATGCCTTCATAGACTTCATCGGTAACGGTCTGCACATTCGGCGTGGTCAGGCGGATTGTTTCGCATTGATCTCCGGTACGGATCGCCAGGGTCCATTTTCTGCCGGAACAGGGTTTGAATTCGGGAGTATTTTTCATATAAAAACCTTTTACTTACGGGGTTAAGTCCGATTTTATTCTACGATCTCCACATCCTGCCAGTGGGGATTTCGTTTCAGTTCCGGATCAGAGCCGAAAAATGCCCTGCCCGCTTCGGAATCGTTCATCAGCCAGTACCGGAACCACGCCACCGTGTAGGGGAGACTATCCACCAGCGAGTGACCGTGATGCCGTTTTTTATTGGCGATCCGGGCAATGACGACGGGAACTTTATGTTTGCTCCGGATCATTTCCCGGTTCCGGCGCATAGATGCCAGATTGCAGATGCCGGGATCTTTGCTGCCGGGACGATCTTCATCCCAGCCGTACGGGTTGGAAGTGGATGTCATAAAGACCGGCACGGAAACGAGTGCGGGATCGTACGGGCACCGCAGCAGCCAGGAATCGGCAAGGTCCTGATGAGTCCCGCTGAGAGAAACGACCGTTTTGAAGTATGCGCTGTGCTTGTGTCTGGTCGCCCCGTTGAACGCACCTGCCCCGCCCTGGGAATGACCGGCGATCCCCACGTGATCCAGATCCACCCGGTTATACAGCAGAGAATCTTTCATCCGGTTGAAGGCAATGAGAGCGATCATGCACTTTTCGGCACCCTTTCCCTTACCGGACCAGCCTTCTTCTGTACCGATCACAATGAATCCCCACGAGGCAAGATGCCGGAAGACTGCCGGATATTTTGAGGCGGGAAACCCGGTCCCGTTACACAGTACGAGTGCCGGATACTTTTTTCCCTCCGTTTCCAACAGATCCAGCGGATAATACACCACATATTTTTTCAGTGCCCGGTCTTTGGAGGCGTGTTCAAAACAGCCGGTACCGAACGGACCCCGCTGTGCATATTTCCATTCCAGCGACTGTGCAGTCAGCAGAAAAGGAAGGAGAAAGCAGAAAAATGAAAAAAGCAGTTTCATGATCTTTGTCCTGATTTTTCATTACTTTACCACGGTTCAGTGACAATGCAAGAGATTTTTCAGCGATTATGGCGGATAAATCCCCTTTTCTGCTTGAAAAAAGCCATTCCGGGATTATCTTTTTTATACTTGATCCCGCTTTATCTTTTCGATCCATGCAAATACAAGGAGAAAGTTTTATGCAGTTTCCGGATGAAACGATCGCTTCTTACGGTTTTCAGGCTCATCATTTTCAGTACGACGGCAGAGAATGTATCGTGGTGGAACCCGCGATCCCCCTGCCGGAAAAACGCTGGGTCTGGAAAGCGGAATTTTTCGCCGCATTCCCCAAATTTGAACTGGAAATGCTCCACCGGGGATACTATATCTGCTTCATGAACGTGGACAACTCTTTCGGCTGTCCCGATGCCATGAAAAATTTTGATCATTTTTATGAACTGCTCACCGGTGAATACGGCTTTGACCGCCATCCCATCCTTCTCGGACTGAGCCGGGGCGGACTCTACATTTACAACTGGTCCTGCGCCAATCCGGACAAGGTCGGCTGCGTGTACGGGGACAACCCGGTTTGTGCCATCAAAAACTGGCCCGCCGGAAAGGGGAAAGGTCCCGGAAATCCGGAAAATATGGCGAAACTGCTGCGGGATTATCACTTTACAACGGAAGAGGAAGCCCTCGCCCTGCCCACCCCCATTGAAAAAGTCGGCGCGCTGGTGGAGGCGGGAGTACCCATTATCCATGTTGCCGCCACGGAGGATATGAGTGTTGCCATTGAAGACAATACGGATGTGATGGAAGCCCGCGTAAAGGAACTGGGCGGCGTCATAAAAGTGTTCCGGCATCCGGGCGGACATCATCCCCACGGTCTGGATGATCCCAAGCCTGTCGCCGACTGGATCGAAGCAAATTTCAAGGCATGATCCATGGCGGAAAAACTGTTTCTTTTTGATTTGGACGGCACGGCTCTGGGGGGATATGAACCGTATGCCCTGTTCCCGCAGCATTTCTGCGAATTTCTGGACCGGATCCACAACGAAGGCTGGGACTGGGGGATCAATTCCGCCTGGGATATGCCCGGACAGTGGGATCTCGCCGGAAAAAGTCCGGTCAAATCCCGCCCGTCTGTCCTGATCGTTTCTTTCGGCAGAGGCATCTATGATTGCCGTAGCGGGGAACCGGTGGCGGTGGAGCCGTACTGCCGGGAAATGGAGAAACGTCTGGAAATCTATGAACAGGAGATCCTGATCCCCGCACTCCAGCCGGTTCTGGATGAGGGCAAACACCGTGATGTGATCCGGAGACGCCACAATTACAGTGTAGAATATGATCCGGAAGAAATCGACACCGCCACATATATTCACGAATCACCCGCATGGCAGAGTATGATCAAATCCGGCAATTTTGAGGTTATGCCCCTGCCCGGTGCAGTCCGGGTCCGTTCCACCTTCTGCACCAAAGCCGCACCGATGCATCTGCTGGAACCGGTTTTCGGTTACAAGCCGGAACACGTGGTGACCGCCGGAGATGGAACGCCGGATATTCATTTGGTGAGCAGTCCTTATGCGAAATATGCGGTTACGCCCGCCAACGGCGACCAAATGCTCAAGGATTATGTATCAATCCACGGCGGTGCCATCGGAAAACAGGATTACGCCGCCGGGATCACAGAAGCTTTTGAAACGCTTCGGAACGAAAAAAAATCTGAACAGGAGAAGAGATATGCTGAATGTAATTGATCTTGGTGTGAAGAACGATGGTTCCGAAGACATCAGCACCATCGTTAACGAAGCAACGGCACAGGGGGCACTTTATTTCCCTGTCGGTATCTACAAGGTGGCAAAGCCTCTGCACCTGAAAAATCCGGTGTATGGTGCCGGTTATTCCCGGAACACCAAAATCGATCCCGGTCATACCTGGCTTGTTTCAGAGATCGAAAGTACAGAGGCGGATGTGGGAGTGATCAATTATGCGGAGGCAGCTGCATTCAATGTGGAAAATCTGAACATCATCTGCCACAGTCAGGAGTGCGGGATCCGGATGGGAGCCTGCAGTCAGTCCAGTATGACCTTTTTTGAAAAACTCGGCATTTACAATGTCAGGAGCTTCGGTTTCTGGATCGAAGGCAGCGGATCGCGCCCGATCTTCTTTGAGAACATCACGATTTTCGGCAGCAGAGATTATCCCATTCCCGGAGTGGGGATCCACCTTAATAATTACGACAACCGGATCAGCAATGTGGAGATCATGGGATGCCGGGTCTGTATTGACCTTTGCGGTTGCAACAGTTATACCTATGGTAATAATCTGCACCTGTGGACCGGTCCCATGTCGGGGAAAGATAATGGCACCTGGTGGCGTGGAACCCGGGGGATCGTATTGGAAAACAGTACATTCAGCGGGTCGCAGATCTATCCGGACACCTGTTTTTATTCGCTGGAGGCGAAAACCGATACCTGTGCGTTCCACATCAACAATATCTTTTATTGGGAAGACGGCTCCACCGGCGGGTCACCGGATTTTGATGGTAAATTTTTCCATTGTCCCGACGGTGAACGGGCGATCTTTCAGGTATGCGGCGGCGATATTGCAGTCTTTCAAAAGAGCGAGAAGAACGGGCGCAATGCATCTGTCTATACGCCCGGCACCGGTATCCGGGATGTTCAGCTGCGAACAGATCTCCCCCTGGAAACCGCATATATGGAACAGCTTTTCTTCTGCGATGCCCTGCCGGACTACACCGTGGAATACCGGGAGAAAGGTCTGTGCCGTGTCGCACAAGTGCTGATGGGTGCGGATCAGGGATATACGGAAGGCGTGATCCTGTTGGAAAACGGTGCAAAATATCGTTTACAGGTTGTGAAGAAAAACGGTGGAAAGGGCGTGGCGGAGATCCTGCCTGCCAATCCGCTGGCAACTTCGGTTCCCTTTGTGATCCGTCCGAACGAACAGGAGGACAGTTTTACCGTCTATCTGAAAAAAACAAATGAAACGCCGGAAACGATCCGGTTCACGGCAGAAAGCCAGTGTCCCCGGTTCCGTCCGGTAGACTTCGGGATCCTGCGGTCGCCTTACCATGAAGACCGCACCCGGGAAGTCCTGGAGGATTGATCCGGGGCTCAGGAACGAAAAAATCTGAACAGGAGAAGACAATATGAAAACAATGCTCGGTTGCTATTATTTCCCCAACTATCACACAGACGACGCCCGGAACACGGAATTCCACGGTGCCGGCTGGAGCGAATGGGAAGTGGTGAAACAGGCGGTCCCCCGCTTTGAAGGTCACGATCAGCCCCGGATCCCTGCCTGGGGATACACAGACGAAAAAGACCCTGCCGCCATGGCGCAGAAGATCGATGCCGCCGCCGATGCCGGGATCGATGTCTTTATCTTTGACTGGTATTACTACGACGACGGCCCCTTCCTCAACCGGGGTCTGGAAGAAGGCTTTTTCAACGCCCCCAACCGGTCCCGGATGAAGTTCTGCACCATGTGGGCGAATCACGACTGGGTGGACATCCATCCTGCCGTGCTGAAGAATTATCCGCTTCTCTACGGCGGGCTGGTCACGCCCGAAACCTTCCGCAAGATCTGCAAACTGCATATTGAAGATTACTTCCGCCGTCCGGAATATTTCTGCCTTGACGGCAAACCCTATTTCTCTATCTATGAACTGTCAAAATTTGTGGCGATCTTCGGCAGCGTGGAAGGTGCAAAACAGGCGCTGGAACAGTTCCGTCAGGACTGCGTTGCCGCCGGGCTGCCCGGTGTTCATCTGAATGCCATTGTGTGGGGAAAACCCATTGTTCCCGGCGAAGAGACGCCCAGCGATCCCGGCGATCTGGCACGGGAACTGGGTTTCGACAGCACCGCCAGTTATGTCTGGGCGCACCATTCCTGGCAGCCCGGTCCCACTGCGGATTACCTGCCCTTCCGGGACGGCTATTTCCAGTTCTGGAACGAGTTTACTGCCAACCATCCCGGTCTGGAATATTATCCGAATGCGACCGTAGGCTGGGACAGCACGCCCCGCACCCGTGCGGATCAGCCCTGGACCGGATGCGACGGCTATCCCTTCGGCTGCTGTATGATCAACAACACGCCGGAACGGTTCAAGCAGGCGTTGAAAGAGATCAAAACGCAGCTGGAAGAAAGCAGTCAGAAAACGAAGTTCATGACCATCAACAGCTGGAACGAGTGGACCGAAGGCAGCTATCTGGAACCGGACAATGTGAACGGGACCGGCTTCCTGGATGCGGTGAAAGAAGTCTTCAAGGGCTGAAAAAAATCGGGATCGCGCCCGCAGACAAGGGAGCGATCCCGGTAAAACGGTTTTTATGCAGCTCCGTTAATTTTCGATCTGCTTCCACGCCTTGTAGTAACGTTTTGCAAATTCGACCAGGCTTGCCCGGTCGAAGTGCGTAATATCATCGTTCAGCGTCAAGCCGTCGGCGGGAGCGAATGCGGAGCCTGCCTTTTCGAGAGCGGCATCCACCAGTGCAGTTCCGGCAACACGGCAGCAGGAAGGTGCGAAAGCAAGTTGACCGGTGATGATCGGCAGATCGCTTCCGTAATGTTTCCGGAATCGTGCAAAGAGTTCTGTCACAAGATCTTCATACTGTTCTGCCCGTTCAAACACATCGGCTTCGCCCTGATGCCAGAGGACCCCTTTCAGCGTGCCGGTTTCCAGTGCCTTGTTGGTCCGGATCAGGGCATCATCGTAGGGATGGCTGTCTGTATCGGGGAAATAGGTTCCTTCCTGCCAGTGGAGAATGGAAGAGCCGCCGCACGCAGCGGGGATCAGCCCCACAGTCACGCCGGGGTGATCGGCGAGATAATGTCTGGCGAATTCCAGCCCCAGTCCGAAAGCGGCGATTCCCGGTTTATCGTAATGGACCGGATGAGCGGCGGGGACCCATTGCAGATCTTTTGTCAGCATCAAAATGTGATCAACGGGCACTTCATCGCCCGGTTCCATGATGCCGCGCCCTGCCATATTGGATTGACCGGCAAGGAGAAAAAGATGAAAGTCGTCTTTATCCATAGATTTTAATCTTTCTTTTCCAGTTCGCTGATTCCTTTGCGGATCTGCTCATTGATCCATTCATTGACCGTCTTTCCGGCGGGCAGATTTTTGCGGAGCAATTCCATTTCATTGACGCTGAGCCCCAGATTTGCCTTGACAGTCCAGCCGTCGGGAACAGCCATCCACTTTCCGATGCAGTTGTGGAGGAGAGTTTTATCCATACCCAACTGCTGAAGGATGGTATATGCCAGCAGAATATCGCCGTACGGACTCATGTGAGTGCCGTCAATGGTCAGCCAGAGGGATTTTTTATCCGCTTTGGTTTCGATGACGGCATTGACCCGCTTGTTGAGGTCGATCAGGGGCAGATTTTTTTCTGCAGCAATGGTGCGGAGGAATTCATTGTACGGGATCAGATTTGTGTTTGAAATATGGCTGGGATCTTCCAGAACAGGTGTGGCGGTCAGCACAATGACCTTGATACCCGCTTTCTGACACTTCTCAATGATGGTGGTGATGTTTTTCTTGTACTGATCCAGCGGCACGCCGGGGTTGTCGATGCCGTTGGGGGCGTCATTGACCCCGCAGGAAAGGAACATCCAGTCCGGTTTCTTTTTGAGTACATCCCGGTCCAGGCGTTTGATCATATGAACACAGGTATTTCCGGAGACGCCTGCGGGAATCATATCGGCATTGATTCCGGAGGCTTTGATTCCTTCCATGACCAGATTCACATAGCCCAGTTTGTTTTTGACGCCGTTCTGCGTGATGGAGTCACCGAGGAAGGCGATCCTGTCGCCGGTCTTGAAGGGCAGATCGGCGGCGGTTACAGTGCAGGAGAGTGTCAGAACGGAGAGCATGGCGGTAATGGTTTTCATCATGTTATTTTCCTTATGTCTTTCAGGTTCGTTTTCTCTAATATGCCCCATTCCGGTTGACTTTTCCAGTCCTTTTGCGCAAAAATCTGTGATTTTCCCGGATTTCATTTGTCAAAACGCATTTTCTGTATTATATTATATGCGAATAACGCAAATTTTTTTGAATTTTAAGGAGAACAGACTGTGAAAGAATTAAAAGTCGGTATCATTGGATTCGGTACGGTCGGCGCCGGTGTGGCGTCCTGCCTGCTCAAGAATGAAGAAGTCATCGCCGGTCGTACGGGCGTGAAAGTGAAACTGCACAAGATTGCGGACCTGGATATTACAACAGACCGTGGTGTTGCCGTCCCGGAAGGGATCCTCACTACCAGCGTTCCCGAATTGATGGAAAGCTGCGATATTGTGGTGGAACTGATCGGCGGTACTACGATCGCCAAAAAGTTCATTCTGGAAGCCCTGAATATGGGTAAGAGCGTTGTGACTGCCAACAAGGCACTGCTCGCTCAGTTCGGTCCGGAACTTTTTGAAGCTGCGGAAAAGAACGGCGCGGACCTCTGGTACGAAGCCAGCGTCGCCGGCGGTATTCCCATCATCAAGAGCCTGCGGGAATCCTTCGTTGGCAACCGGATCGAAAGTATGTACGGGATCCTGAACGGTACCTGCAACTATATCTTCACCCGTATGGAACGGGAAAAACTCGGCTTTGCCGATGTGCTGGCAGATGCGCAGCGTCTCGGTTATGCAGAAGCCAACCCCTCGCTGGATATTGACGGCTTTGACACGGCGCACAAGGCGGCGATCCTTGCCTCTCTCGCATACGGCAAGTGGTTCGGTATGGATCCGGTCTACGTGGAAGGGATCCGCAATGTTTCCCTCACGGAAATCGAATATGCGGACGAACTGGGTTACCGGATCAAGCTGCTGGCGGTCATCAAGCAGAATGCCGCCGGAAAGGTGGAGATCCGTGTTCAGCCTGCTCTCGTTCCCAAAAACTCCCCCATCGGCGGTATTTCCGAAGTCTTCAACGGCGTTATGGTTAATGGCGACTACGTTGGCAAGACTCTGTTCTACGGCAGAGGTGCCGGCAGAGAAGCCACTGCCAGTGCGGTGGTGGCGGACATTGTGGATGTGGCAGTCAATCTGGCGAACGGCGTTCCCCGCAGAGTTTCCTCCTTCCGTCAGGCGGATCTCAGCACCGGCACGGTGTCGATGGATGAGATCGAATCCCGCTACTATCTGCGGATCCAGGTGGAAGATAAACCGGGTGTCCTCGGCAGAATCGCCACGCTCCTCAGCGCACACGGGATCAGTGTGGATTCCCTGCTGCAGCGTCCCCTTACGGAAGGTGCGGAAAATGTCAATATCATCATCCTCACCCACAAAGCCATTGAAAAGAACACCCGCACTGCCGTGCAGGAAATTGAATCGCTGGCGGAAGTTTCCGGAAATGTCACCCTTTTGAGAATTGAGGATATCTGATCCATGGCACATACGGTAGAAAAAATCGGCGGCACTTCTATGAGCCGCTTCGGCGAAGTGATGGACAATGTCATTGTCGCCGGCAGAAGCGGTTCTGCGCTTTACAACCGCATTTTTGTTGTTTCCGCCTACTCCGGCATCACCAACATCCTGCTGGAAGATAAAAAGACGGGCGAACCCGGTATTTACGGTCATTTTGCCGCCGATAACGAAGCGGGCTGGCGTGCTGCGCTGGCAAAGACCCGTGTAATGATGAAAGATTACAACCGCTCTTTCGAGTCCATCGGGCTGAACGTGGCGGAAGCGGATGAGTTCATCACGAAGCGTCTGGACGGCATTGAAGCTTCCCTGGAAAACCTGATGAACCTGCGGAAATTCGGGCATTTCCATCCCGGCGATTACCTGCCGGCGACCCGCGAATTTCTGGCGGCGGTGGGCGAAGTCCACAGCGCCTACAACTCCGTGCAGATCCTGAAAGCCAACGGCGTCAACGCCCGTCTGGTGGATCTTTCCGGTTGGGAATCCACCAAGAGCGTCACGCTGGATGAAGCGATCCTGGATGGCTTCAACGGCGTGGATGTGACCCGTGAACTGCCCATCGTGACCGGTTATGTGAAATTTGATTCCGGCATTATGAAACGGTTTGACCGCGGCTACAGCGAGATCACCTTCGCCAAGATCGCCGTCCTCACCGGCGCTTCGGAAGGGATCATTCACAAGGAATTCCACCTTTCCACGGGCGACCCGAAGCTGATGGGTGTGGATAATGTGGAGATCATCGGCAATACGAACTTTGACATTGCGGACCAGCTTTCGGATATGGGCATGGAAGCGATCCATTCCAAAGCCGCAAAGGAAATGGAACACAAAAATATTCCGATCCGTGTCAAAAACGCCTTCGATCCCATGAACCCGGGTACCCTGATCAGCCGGGACTATGTTTCCCCCACGCCCCGCGTGGAAATGATCTGCGGCAGAAACGATATGATCGGGATCGAAGTGTACGATGCGGAAATGGTGGGCGAAGCCGGTTACGACTACCGCCTGACCCGTCATCTTTCCGACTTCGGGATCAACTACATTGCCAAGACCACCAACGCCAACACGATCACCCACTTTGTGCCGAAAAAGTCCAAAAAACTGGCACAGTGTATCGAAGCCATGAAGAAGGACTTTGCCACGGCGGAGATCAAGACCGTGGAACTGGGGATCGTTTCTGTGATCGGTACCAATATGCGGATCCCGGGCTTCCTGGCACGGGCGGCAAAGGCGCTTTACGAAGCGGAGATCAACGTGCTGGGGCTGGACCAGACCCTGCGTCAGGTCAATATTCAGTTCATGGTCGCCAGCGAATGCTTTGAAAAGGCACTGAAGGCGCTGCATCACGAATTTGTGGAAAAAAAATACGTCAAATAAAAAACAGAACAGGAAGAGCTGAAAGGAGTTGCACGATCATGTCGGAAAATGCTGTTGTGCCGGAGAGACCGGACTGGGACGAATATTTTATGGAGATCGCCAAAGTCGTTGCTCTGCGGAGCAACTGCAGCCGCCGTCACGTGGCGGCAGTGATCGTGAAGGATAAACGGATCATCTCCACCGGTTACAACGGAACTCCCCGCGGGATCAAAAACTGCAACGAAGGCGGCTGTCCCCGCTGCAGCGGACACGCTCCCTCCGGCACCGGTCTGGAAGAATGTATCTGCTCCCACGGCGAGGAAAACGCCATTGTTCAGGCGGCGTACCACGGGATCTGCGTGAAAGATGCCACCCTTTACACCACCTTCAGCCCCTGTCTGCTTTGTGCAAAAATGATCATCAACGCCGGGATCCGGGAAGTGGTCTATAACGAAAGTTATTCCATTGACGGCACTTCCCGCCGCATTCTGGCGGAAGCCGGCGTGATCCTGCGTCCGGTCAAGGGATGATGCCGATGATCCGGCGTTTTTGTGCAGTCCTGCTCCTGACTGTGCTGTTGCCTGCCTGTACCTTTCTGCCGGAAACTCCGGCGGACGCTCCGGCACAGTTCTTCTTCCCCCACGGGCAGAACGGACCGATGGTTTTTGCGGGCGATACCCTGATCCGGGCGGCAAGCTGGACACGGGGCGACGGGATCGAGTTCTTCTCCCTGAAGAACGGCGCTCCTGCATACACCGGCGGGCTCATCTCTGCAGGATATGTGATGGATATGCTCTGTGTCAGAGAGAAATTCCTCTATCTTGCAACAGATTATTCCATTCTTTCCGCCACCGGATGGCAGCAGGGAAGACCGGTCGTGCTGGAAAATCACCTGATTTCCTTCCCTGCGGGCGGTGTCCGGAAACTGGCAACGGACGGAACCTTTCTCTACGCCAATACCCGCGATGGCATCCGTACCTATCGCATGATGCCGGATGGACGGCTGATTTTTGAAAAGATGTTGGAGGAAAAGAGAACTGTCACTGCAATGGCGGCAACGCCGGACGGTACGCTTTACTGTGTGACCAGAGAAGCGCCGAACACGCTTTTGAAGTTCAGGAAGGGAGAAACGGAACCCCGGCGGGAACTGCTCCCGTTCCGGATCGGCGGGATCTTCTCCGACGGCAAAAATGCTTTCCTCCTCAATAAAAACCGCCTTATCTGCGCAGAAACAAAAAAGGACCTGCTGACGGAAGAAGAAAAGATCGTCCGTGTGATCCCCCGGGGCGACCGGAACTCGCTGGAACTGATCACAGAAAATGCAGGAAAGATTTTCAGTAAATCTCTTTCCAAAGGGGAACTTACTCTGCTTCAGAAACTTACAACCGCAGATTGGAGCGGTCATCTGGCATCCGGTGAAACATATCTTGCCCGGTCTGCCCAGTGGATCCGGATTCTGGACCGGACGGGAAAAGACCTTCAGATCCCCATGGTCCATGGCGAGGCGCCGGTGGTCATCTGTGCGCCGTATGTTTACAGTATCGACCGGCAGGGAAAAACTTATGTGCTTTATGGCTTCAACACGGAAAAGAGCCAGAACCCGGATATGCTGCCGGATCTGACGCTGCGTTGGAATGTACTTCCCGGTCCTGCTTTCCGTTACGATATTGTAATTCCGCCTTTCGCCTTTTATAATTGGAAAGATAAATATCTTTTTGCACCGGAAGCGCTGCTGGATATTTCCGATCCTGCCAAACCGGAGGTCGTTTCCCCCATCAAAGGACCTGCCGCCTGTATTGTGGAAGATTCCGGAAAAATCTATCTGGCGCAGGGCAATTTTCTTTCCGTTCTGGATGCCGCAAAACTGCCGGATGTGACACCTGTTCAGACGTTCAGCAAAAGCAAAGCTGTTCCCCTCTGGTCGGATATCGCCGTGCAGGGCGATCTGCTTTATGTCAACGGCAGAAACAAGCTGACCATCTTCCGGATCGAAGGCAGCGAACTGAAAGAACTTTCCACAATCCCGCTGAATGGAAATTCATACAAGATGATACGGATCAACAACTTGCTTTACTTCGCACCCTACGGCAGAAATACCCCGTTCCGTATTGTGGATGTGAAAGATCCTGCCAAACCGTTCATTGCGGCGGAACCGGCAATGCACAGGGGCGCAAGTGTGTTGGGGATCAAGTACGAAAATGACAAACTCTACATCGCCGACGGCAGAACGATCACGGCATACAGTCTGGAAGATCCCCTCGCGCCGAAGCCCCTTATCATCCGGTCCGGACCGGATAAAGCCATGCAGGGGTACAATTTTATTGACATCCGGGATGGCATCCTCGCCGGAAAGAAGTATCCCCGTTTTGATGTCTGGAGGGTTGACGAATGAAACACCTGCTCCTTTTGCTCCTGTTCTTCTGCATTGCGCTTCCGCTTTCCGCTGTCCAGTACGGAGAGGGGGCGGACATCGAACCGCCTGCCTCTGCGATGGTGTCGGACGGGGATATACTTTATATGACTTTCTGCGGCAAAAAGAAGATGGTGGCGAAGATCAGCCTTGCCGATCCGCACAGCCCGACTTTGCTGTCGGCATACCAGACCGGATTTTTCCCTCAGGGCCTGGCTCTGCATCAGAAGAAACTTTATGTGACCGATGGCAGATTCCTCAGCATCCTCCATACGGAAGGGAGTACCCTTTCCCTGCTGATGCGCTTTCTGATCGGAAACGATCCTGCAAAAGGCCCGGTGGATGTGATTTTTTCCAACGGGAAGCTGTTCCTTGCCGCCCGGAACGGCGGAGTCAGCCGCTTTTATGCGGATAAGGGAGTTCAGGTGCAGTCCGGATGGGCACGCTCTCTGACAGCGGAAAAAAATGGTTTTATCGCTGTTTTTCACGATTCCCTGCTGCTGCCGGACGGGAAACGGATCATGATCCCTCACGGCACGCCCCGGAAGGTACGGAGACTGCCGGACGGCAGGCTCTGCCTTGCCAACGGTTTTGCCGGGATCGCCGTGATCGGAACAGATGGCAAACCGGATCTTACGGAAAATCTCAACCGCTTTTCCTGTTACGGCGCTCATGTTTTTGACATTGTTCCCGGCAGAACAGATGCCAACGGCAGAACGCAATTTGTGTTTCTGGCGGCGGGTGAGATCGGAGTCGTTACAGCGGATATCAGCAATGGGATCAATCTCGTAACTGCCTGTGATGCTTTGAAATGGAAAAATATCAACGGGCTCCTCCGGGGAAAAGAGAATCTGGTGTATGCGGCGGATGAAGCATACGGTCTTCATGTATTGGAGATCCAGCCGGACGGTAAAACGCTGAAACTTGTCAACAGCCTGAAACTTACGGATTGAGAAAGGTTTATCGATATGGCGAAACTTGTGCGTACACACTCTGCCGCACTCCACGGCATTGAAGCGGTCCACGTGGAGATCGAAGTCAATGCGCTGGGCGGTGCCGGGGAAATGGATGGTCTGGTTACGATCGTGGGTCTGCCGGATGCCGCTGTGCGGGAAAGCCGGGAACGGGTGAAAAGCGCCATTTTTTCCTGCGGATACAAGGCGCCCCGGGGATCCACCATCATTAACCTTGCCCCTGCTGATCTGAAGAAGGAGGGTGCCGCTTTTGACCTGCCGATCGCTCTTGCCATGATCGCCGCCGCCGATGGCGTGGAGTCTTCTCAACTGACAGAGACGATGATCCTTGGGGAGCTTGCCCTGAACGGTGCTGTCCGCTCTGTCCGCGGGGTTCTGCCTGCTGCTTTGACGGCACGGAAGGAAAGCCAGATCCGCAATCTGATCGTCCCTGCGGGCAATGCACAGGAAGCTGCCATCGTTGCTGGGGACCTGAATGTTTATCCGGTTGAATCCCTTACGGATGCGATTTCTGTCCTGCAGGGGACCGTTGCTCCTATGCCGCCGGAAGCCGGAGCTGCCTTCCGGGAACCGGATTGGTCCGGCTGTCCGGATTTTGCCGATGTGAAAGGTCAGGCGGCTGCGAAACGGGCGCTGGAGATCGCAGCGGCGGGCGGTCACAATGTGCTGTTTATCGGACCTCCCGGATCGGGGAAATCCATGCTGGCGAAACGCCTGCCGGGAATCCTTCCTCCGATGACCATTGAAGAAACGCTGGAGACCAGCAAGATCCATTCGATTTTAGGACTTCTCCCACCCGGCGAACCGCTGCTGAAGGCGCGTCCGTTCCGGTCGCCCCACCACACGGTGAGTGATGCCGGTTTGCTTGGTGGCGGAACCAATCCCCAGCCGGGCGAGATCAGCCTCGCTCACAATGGCGTGCTGTTTCTGGACGAACTGCCGGAATTCAAACGCAATGTGCTGGAAGTGCTGCGGCTGCCGCTGGAAAACGGAGAAGTTTCCGTGTGCAGAGCCTCCGGAAGTTTTGTCTTTCCCTCGGATTTCATCCTGATCGCCGCTATGAACCCGTGTCCCTGCGGACATCTGGGGGATACACGCCACCGCTGCCGTTGCCGTTCTCTCCAGATCCAGCAGTACCGTTCCAAAATCTCCGGACCGCTGCTGGACCGGATCGACCTCCATGTGGAAGTTTCTGCCCTGACGGAAGATGAGCTTGTTTCTGTGCCTGCGGGCGAGACCAGCGAACAGATCCGGCAGCGGGTGCTTTCCGCCCGTGAGATCCAGGAATACCGGTTCCGGGCAGACAGGAACCCGGTCCGCTGCAACGCCCAGATGCAGAGTGGACATTTCCAGCGGTTCTGTCAGCTCACCACTTCCATGCAGACGATGCTCCGGCACGCGATCCAGCAGTTCGGCTTGAGTGCAAGAGCGTATGACCGGATCCTGCGGGTCGCCCGTACGATTGCAGACCTGGCAGGCTCGGAGGAGATCCGGCAGGAACATCTTTTTGAGGCGATCGGCTTCCGGTCGCTGGACCGTTCCTGAAAATACAGGAGCAATTTGAAAACAGCTGGAATGGGTGTTATATTTAGAGGAATATCAGGAACCGGAATATGAATATCTGTTTGTTTACATCCTCGTTTCTACCCAATGTGGGTGGTATGGAAAATGTGGTCGATACGCTGGCAAGGGAATACCGGGCGCTCGGTCACAATGTCGTTGTGCTGGCGAAAACACCGAAAAAAATGAAAAAAGCGCCTGAATTTGATTATCCGGTGTACTACTACAAGCGGAGCCGGTCCGAGATCTTCTTTCTGGGGGCGCCGCGGAAAATGCTGCAGAAACTGCATGAACAATATCATTTTGACGTGATCCACGCTCATCAGATGTATCCCACCGGGTATTTGGCGGTGGAATTCCGGAAGAAACAGAACGTGCCGGTACTCCTCACTTCTCATGCCGGCGATGTGCAGGATCAATCCAAGTACCGGAAAAGCTGGATCAAGTGCAGACGGATGGTCCGGACAATGCAGCAGGCGCCTTGCGTAACTGCAGTCGGGATAAAGACCTGCAACGAGATCGACGAGCTGACCGGTATGAAAAAAGCGATCTTCCTGCCCAATGGATGCTGTCCGCCGGCAGACCCGGAGATCTCTGCCAATCTGAAGCAGAAACTGGAAATACCGGATCTTTCAAAAGGATTCGATCTGAGCGTGGGCAGGCTTCACCCCGCCAAGGGATTGGACCATCTGGTCAGGGCCTTTGCCCTGTTGAAGGAACGGCAGATCCCGACCCTGCCTTATCTGATGGCAGGCAGCGGACAGAGCGAAGGCGAACTGAAAGCCCTGATCGCAGAGCTGAACATGGAAGACCGGATCTTTATGCTCGGCACAGTGACGCCGGAAGAACGGGACTGGCTCCTGCGCAGATGCCGGTTTTTCTTCCAGCCGTCTCTGCGGGAAGGTATGCCCCTGACCGTGCTGGAAAGCCTTGCCGCAGGTGCCCCCGTCATCGGTTCGGACATCCCCGGAATCCGGGAGATCCTGCAGGATGGCTTCAACGGAAGGACTGTACCGCCGGGTGACCACGAAGCACTGGCTGAGGTGCTGGAAAAAATGACCACGGAGGAGGAACAGATGCTCCGCCGGAACGCCGCCGGTATCCTGAATACTCATTCCTGGACACGCATCGCAGAACAGTATATCGCCCTGTTTGAAAAATTGATCCGTCAGAATGAGTTAAATTGATTCCGGAGCAGGGTTCTTCCGGAACTGGTCTTTCCAGATATCAATATTTTTCTGCGGGATCTTGAGTGCAATATCCCAGCCGTTCTGCAGAAGTCCGGGCAGTTCTTTCATATTTTCCTGCGGAAGGAACGGAAGGGAAATATCCTTTCCCATTTCCTTTGCCCGGTTGTCGATCCCAATGATCAGAACCCGGCAGCGATGCTGCAGCGCCCGAATTCCGCCATGCAGCCGGGTTCCGATAAAATCCGGTTGGATTTCTGTCAGAAAACGGTCATATTCTGTAAGATTTGGTGCAATGATATTGAATTTTCCGGCAAGTTCTGCCGGTAAGACGGCGTGAAAATAAGGAATATCTGCCGAGGATTGCGGGAAGAAAAACAAATTTTCATAGTGGGCAGCGCACGCATTCAGCAGAGCCTGATCCCGTTCCGGATTTTTAGCATAATCGGTCAGAGTTACAACAGCAGAAGACTTTTTTCCGGTGGGGATTGAGCTGCAAAAAGATTCTGTCAGGTTCCAGGTGGTGGGGCAGCCTGTGCAGATCACATTTTCAATACCGCATTTTTTCAGTTGATCGCAGGTATAAGAATCTCTTACAGAATGGAGAAAACTGCTGTCCAGCAGGGAACGGTAGAACAACCGGGAACTGAGGCTGATCATTTTCTGATATTTCCCCCAGCCAGCACCCATAAGGATGGCTTTCCGGTACTTCCACAGATCGCTGAAGGGAACTGCCCAGGTCCGCTGCGGCTTTTTGCCCTGAAGAATATTGGTACCGCCAACAAACCGGAAACACGCCTGATTACAACGGTAAACTGCTGGAGAGTGGAGTGGCGTTTTACACGGATAAGTTCCGATATATGCCTGCGGAAAAAGTTTCGCAAGTTCTTTGGAAACAGCATCGGCGATAATAAAATCTCCCACATTGTCTGAAGTTACTGCGGGGCACAGATGCACAACAAAATTTTCCTGATCTTCTGACTGGAAAAATTTGTTCAGCGCATATTTTTTAATGTATTTTGTAAAAGACATTTTCCGCTTCAAAATATAGTTGTTTTGCAATGATTTCCAAGAAAAGCTATATCCGGTAATATATAGCCAAATCTGAAAAATGCAAGGAAATACCCGTGTTTCGCAAAATAAAAAATTGCTGCGGAATTTTGTTCTGAATACACAACTTCTGCGGTCCTCAAGAGTGTTTTTTCGGGACGATTTCTTGAGCGCATCGCCTGAATATTTTTTGTAGAATACCGGATCTTACGCTTCCGGGACCGTCCAGCAGTGCTGGGGCGCCCGGTATTCCTGCCGGATGACCTTTGCCGGTACTCCGGCAACGATCGTCTCTTTTTCAACATCCTTCGTAACAACGGCACCGGCACCGATGGTGGCATTTCTGCCGATCTGCACATCTTCCACCAGACAGGTCATAGGGCCGATATATGCCTGATCTCCGATCACTGCCGGCGTATTGTGATTGGAACCGATATTCAAAAACTGGGAAAGATTGACATTGTTGCCAATGACCGTGTTGCCGTGGATCACAATGCACATACTGTGTCCCAGATAGCAACCGTAACCGATCCGGGTCTTGAGGGGGATCTTGATCTTGTGGATCGTCTGGCAGAGCCGGTACATCGTGACCGTCCACCAGAACAGAAATCCTTTGTGCTGGGAGAGGCGGAACCAGATCATAAAATTTTCAAACGGGTGAAAGAGAGCCTTGAGAATGATCCGGGCTTTTGAGACGGTTTTTCCTTTTCTCCGGAAAAGATCACTCTGGATCAGGGTCATGCAATCCCCGTAATTTTCGACTTCCGGCAGGATCAGTTGCGTGCCATCCCGCATTGTTACAATATCTGTCTTCATCGCTCTCCTGTGAAAAAATGCGTAAGTGCTGCAAAGGATTTATACTTACAAAACGGGATAATATATCTCCGGATTTTGAAATTACAAGGAAAGTACCGGGTTGCTGCGGTTCTTTTCCAGCATCTGGATCGCCAGATAATCTCCTGCCTGTGCAGCGTAATTCAGCCACAGAACAGCCTTTTTATCATCCTTGGTGCAGCCCTGCCCTTTGGCATAACAGATCGCCAGTTTCCGCATTGCGGCGGCGTGTCCCCGTTTGGCGGCTTCGGCAAACCAGAGGAAGGAGCGCAGGTCATCCTGCGGGATGCCGTCGCCTTCAGCATACATACATCCCAGCGAGTATTGTGATGCCGGATACCCCACCAGCGCAGCCCGTTCCAGCAGCATGACCGCCCGGATCGGATCCGGTTTGTCCAACCCGATGCCCTTGAGGGCAAAAAGTGCAACCCGGTGCAGAGCCTGCGGACATTCCTGTGCCATGGATCGCTCATAAAATTCCATGGCGTATTCAAAACCTTTGTCCTTTTCGTAATTTTCGCAAATAAATTCTGCGTACTTGTATTGAGCGTATGCCTGCCCCTTCAGCGCCGCTTCTTTATACAGTTCAAATGCCTTTTGTTTATCCTGTTTTTCAACTCCCTCACCGTGTTCGTAAAAGAAAGCCAGCTTGGTGACGGAATCCAGATCCTTCTTTTCGATCGCCCGCTTCAGCAGGGAAACGGTCATCGCCGGATCCTTTTCCAGCCCGCCGATCCCGCCGTAATAGCAATCCGCCAGAAAACGCAGCCCCTTTCCGGTCATATCCGGCAGTTTTTCCGCCCGGATCAGCAGAGCCACGGCATCTTTCCGATCCTGTTCCGTTACATCTTTTTTATTGAGCATAACGGCGGAAAGTTCCACCATAGCGGGCGCAAAATCTTTGTTTACAAGATTTTTTAAATGCTGTTCCGCTTTGGCGACATCCGGAGCAACTGCCTTTTCCCCGGGCAGTTTGGAATCGTTCTGACTGCCGTGCAGATACAGCAGTGCAAGATTATATTCCGCCTCCCGGATCCCTTTGTTTGCCGCAAACAAGTAGAACAGACTGGCATTTTTCGGATCCCGGTCCACGCCGAGCCCGTGTTCCAGACAGATCCCGTAATTCAGCTGGGCGGCGCTGTTTCCGCCTACTGCGGCTTTCCGGTACCAGTATGCCGCCAATTCGTAATTGACTTTCCGGTTTTCCGTGCCGTAAAAATATTCGTTGCCCAGTTTATATTGGGCGGCTGTATCGCCCTTTTCTGCCGCATCGCGCAGGGGATCGGAAACTTTTTCTGCGCCGGAAAGTGTCAAATAAAACAGAATTTGCAACAGGATCAGTATCTTTTTCATCGAAAATTCCTTTCTTTCGTGTCAAAATATAATGTCTTTTTTGCGTTTTTTCCACTTTTTCGCTTGAAATTCCGCAAAAAAACATCCATAATATACGGAAACCAACATGGAAGGAGGTCATGTATGAACAACAAAAAGATCTTTGTCCTCGACACCAATGTGCTTCTCCACAGTGCCGCCGCCCTCGAATCCTTCGCCGATAACGAGATCATCATCCCGATGACCGTTCTGGAAGAACTGGATAAGTTCAAGCGGAATCAGGATGAACTGGGCAGAAACTCCCGCCATGTGATCCGGAAACTGGACCAGCTCCGGGAAAAAGGCAGCCTCTTTACCGGGGTCAGCCTGGATAATGCCGCCGAACCCGGTCTCTGCGGATCGCTCCGGGTCGTTATCAGCGATGGCGCCCTCTTTGAAAATGCCGATATGAACGTGCCGGACAACCGGATCCTCAATGTGGCGTCCATGCTCAAAAAGCAGTTCCCGGAAAGGCAGGTCATCTTCATCACGAAAGACATCAATCTGCGCCTGAAAGCGGACGCCTTCGGGATCAAAGTGCAGGATTTTGAAAAAGAACGGGTCGACTATAATGAACTTTTCACCGGCAGCCGGACGGAAGAAGTCTCCGGTGAACTGATCGACCAGTTCCATCAGGAAAAATCCATTCCCGTGCCGGAGGGCATGAACATCCAGCCCAATGAGTTCGTGCTGCTTCAGGATGCCGCAAACAGCAAGCACGCCGCTTTCGGATGGCGCCGGTTCGACCGTCTGGAAAAATTGCACGACGGCATTGCGGAACACGTCTGGAATATTACGCCCCGCAGCCGGGAACAGCGTATGGCGCTCCATCTGCTTATGGATCCGGAGATCCCGCTGGTCACCCTCGTAGGCAAAGCCGGCAGCGGCAAGACCCTCCTCGCCCTCGCCGCCGCACTGGAACTTACGGAAAAACAGAATGTCTATTCCCGGATCCTCGTTTCCCGCCCCATTATCCCCCTCGGCAACGACATCGGTTATCTGCCCGGGGACAAGGATGAAAAGCTGGATGCCTGGATGCAGCCGATCTATGACAATCTGGAATTTCTCCTGCGTTCGGACAAACGGGAATCTTCCGCACGGCGTCAGATCGAAGAGATGAAACGCAATAAGAAACTGGAACTGGAAGCTCTGACCTACATCCGCGGAAGGACCATCCCCAACCAGTTCGTGATCGTGGACGAAGCGCAGAACCTGACGCCGCACGAGGTCAAGACCATCGTCAGCCGCTGCGGTCAGGGGACCAAAATCGTCCTGACCGGAGACCCGGACCAGATCGACAACCCCTATCTGGACGCCTCCAGCAACGGGCTCACCAATATCATTGAACACATGAAGCACCTGCCCCTCAGCGGACACATCACCCTTATGAAGAGTGAGCGCAGCCCGCTGGCCGCCGCAGCCGCCGAGTACCTTTGATATGATGCGCTGTACCATCCTCGTTGAAAACCATGCTCTGCCCGGTCTGACGGCGGAGCATGGACTCTCCCTCCTCGTGGAGCAGAACGGGGAAAAACTCCTGTTCGATACCGGGGCGGGAAAGGCGCTTGCTGAAAATTGTAAGAGATTGAACATCAACATCATGCCGGAATATGTGTTCCTCTCACACGGGCATAATGACCACACCGGCGGGATCGGGATTTTAGATGACGGAAAAACGGTCTTCGCCGCGGACGGCATCGGTAAAAAACGCTTCAGTTGTCATCCGGGCAAGCCGGTACGGGATCTTTCCATGCCGGAAAACAGGCTGACATTTGTTCGTATCTCTTCGCCCGCAGAGATCCTGCCGGGTATGTTTGCCACCGGTCCCATTCCCCGTCTCTCCGGTGAGGATTGCGGCGGTCCCTTCTTTCTGGACCCCGAAAAAAAGATGCCGGATACCATTGCAGACGAGCAGGCGCTCCTGCTGAAAGAGGGCGTTCTCATTCAGGGGTGCTGCCATGCGGGGATCATCAATACGCTGGAATATTGCCGCAAGTCAATGCCGGAGATAAAGATACACACGATCATCGGTGGGCTGCATCTGCTGTCGGCGGATGAAAAACGGTTGAAGCGGACTGCGGATTATTTGCGGAACAGTGCCGTAAAAAGACTGTATCTGCTTCATTGTACCGGGGAAAATGCCATCGCTTACCTGCGGGCTGCCCTGCCCGATTGTGTCATCTTCACACCTGTTGCCGGGGAGCAGATCATCCTTCCCTGAGATCAGTTGCGGGCGGACTGCTTCTGATAGTTTTTATGCACAAAATGCCCACCCGTTTCCGGGATGAAACAGGCCACGATCACTGCCGCTGTCGCCGGGATCAGAGCAAAACCGTACAGCCACAGATACGCCTCCTGCGGATAGATACTGCTGCCCGCCACCTTGAAATGATCCAGCAGCATTCCTGCCAGCGGAGAGAAAATGGCGATCCCAAGATAGTTGCAGTTGTTGTTGAACCCGGCGGCAAGAGTGATGGAATCACGGGAGTTGAACTCCTGTACCGCCATGGGATAGACCACGGCAAAGCCGGATGCCGCCGCAAAAAGGATCATGCCCGCCACATAAAAAAGCGGATGCAGATGGAACCGGATCGCACACAACAGCATCACCGTGGTGGCAAGGGTCAGCGACGGCGCAAAAATGATCAGCGGTTTCCGTTTGTTCTTCGTGAGACGGGTCAGGATCCCGCCGCTCAACAATGCAAACATACATACCAGCGTCTGGAAAAAGATCGTTGCCTCTGCGGCACCTGCGCTCAAACCGGCAGAATCCTGCAGAAATTTCTTGCCGAATACCATCTGACCGATGGAATGGAAGGAAAACACCACCGTCGAGGAAAAGATCAGCATCCACGTGTACGGTACTTTCATGATTTTCCACAGAGGTTTCAGGGAAAGTTTCGCCGGAGAAATGGGCGCAGCCGGGGCGTTCTTGCGCATAGCAAGGAACAGCAGATACAACCCCAGCGTGATCCCGCCCACCCAGTACAGCAGCGTGATCCAGTTGAACTGACGGCACAGCGCTCCGAAGGGAAGCGTCCCGAAAAGTCCGCCGCTGTATCCTACAAAATAGATGATCCCGATCATAACGGAATAATTTTTGCGCCCGAACAGACGGTCCGCTTCTTTCACCAGACTCAGGTAAAGGGAACTTGCGCCAAGCCCCATCAGGAAACGGCAGCAGTAAAGGAGCGGTGCGTTATCGCCGCAGAAGGGAAATGCCACCACGCCGGTACAGAAAATCGCCCCCGCCACGGTTACGATCCGGATCCCGCTGTATTTGTCCGCCAACATACCGACAATCAACTGGCAGAATGCGTAAATATAAACAAATGAAGCAGTAAGATTTGCGATCTGGACAGCGGAGAAGCCGTAATCATCCCGGAACAGATCAAAAGTCGTGCCGGGGATCGCAGTCCGCTGGAAGTAGCTGGATGCATAAAACAGCATCAGCGGAAGAAAGACCAGCCAGATCCGTTTTTTCGATTTCATTTCATCCCAGAAGCTCATACCGGAATCCTTTTCGTTTTTGCTTGAGGGAAAATATACACCCGCTTTCCGTTTTTACAAGTCACGGTTCGATCTGCAAAGGACCATTATTCCTGCAATTCTCCTTCCACCCCCCCTGCGTCATTCTGCATTTTCAAAAAAATGTACTTTACGCCTTGCAATCCGGCGCAGGAAATGGTATATTTCCCTGTTTCAACACAGGAGAAAAATATGAAAACGATGAATTTTTTTGGACGGGAACTGAATGTTTACCGGTCCGCTCTGCACACCCACAGCACCACTTCCGACGGCAAACTGACCCCCGCTGAACTGATCGACCTTTACAAGTCGGAAGGCTATGATGTCCTTGCATTTACCGACCATTCCAGAACCAATCCCGTTTCCACCTTCGATGGCAAGGGCATGACCCTCATCTCCGGTATGGAAATGCACCCCATCGGTCCCCGCCATATTCCGTGGCACTTCCTGACGCTCGGCTTGCCGGAGAACTTTGAAATGACATTCACCTACGGTCAGGAAGCGATCGATGCCGCCAATGCCGTGGGGGCGCTCGTTTTCTGTGCCCATCCCTACTGGAGCGGTTTCCGGACCGATGAGATCATGCCGCTGAAAGGGCTGGCTGGTGTGGAAGTTTACAATAATTCCTGCCGCTATGTGGGGCGGGAATTCGATACCATCCACTGGGATGAATTGTTGAATGCCGGTTTCCGCTATCCCGCTCTCGCCGTGGATGACATCCATACCACCGAACATTTTTCCGGCGGTTGGGTCAATGTCCTTGCGGAAAACAAAGAACCCGCCACCATCCTCGCCGCTCTGAAAAAAGGCGATTTCTATTCCAGCACCGGACCGGAGATCAAGTCTATCTCCTTTGAAAACAATGTGTTGAAAGCGGAATTCTCTCCCTGCGTCCGGGCGGTTGTTTATGCCGAATTCTACCACGGCCACAGCGACCGCCGGAACTATTACCACGGCGTGGAACTGCAGGAGTTTACTACGCTGGAACACGATTTCACCGGCAACAAATCCAGTTATATCCGGCTCCAGATCACGGACCGCAACGGAAAAGCCGCCTGGTCCAACCCCATCTGGCTCAACGGGAATTGAGACGGAACAAAAGTACGGTTAACTCTTCTGCCGGTTTTCATTCAAACGCCGGACACAAAAAAACGGAGTATGGTTTTGACGCCATACTCCGTTTCTGATTTTTGAGATCAGCCGCGTCAGCGGTTCAGCTTCTGCCAGACAGGTTCCAGATCGATGATCTGCCGGGTCTGCGCAGCTTTATCGATTGCCAGCGCCAGAACGGCGGATTCCAGACCTTCGTTGCCGCTGCATTTCGGCAGGACATCTTCCTGACACATGGGACCTTCGTACAGTTCTTTCATGATGTACGCATCGCCGCCGCCGTGGTTGTCGCCGCCGAAGATGATGCTCTGCTTGTGGCTGCCCAGCGTCTGCCAGGTGAGCGTGCTGCTGTAAAGTTCGATCATAATGGTGCCGAGGGAGCAGCGGAAAACCATACGCCGTTCCGCAATGGCGTTTGCCATCGTTGCCTGGAACTGGACGCGCACGCCGTTGCGGTATTCAAAAATCGCAACCGTGTTATCCATCAGGTCCGTATCTTCGGTGAAGGGGGTATCGATTGCGTGGGGGTCCCGCCACGTTTCTTTGAAGTGGTTGGGATATTTTTCATTCAGATCCGCATTCTTGGGCAGGAAGAAGTCTCTGCCGCCGAACGCCGCCACCTTACTGGCAAGACTGCCCACAAACCAGTTCAGCAGGTCGATGTCGTGGCAGCATTTTTCCAGAATGTGGGGACCGGCTTCGCTGGTCTTCCGGCGCCAGTTCTTCATAATGTAGGAGCCGTGATAGGGTTCGATATTTTCGCAGGCGTCAATGGTGATCAGATCGCCGAACTCGCCGCTTTCCAGCATTTCCTTGACTTTCCGGTAGATGGGAGCGAAACGCAGCACAAAACCCGTGGCAAACTTCACACCGCTCTTCTGGTGGGCGTCAAAGATTTCCTGGCAGTCTTCGATGGAGGTCGCCAGCGGTTTTTCAGTAAACACGTTCTTGCCCTGGCGGAACCCTTCCAGGATCCCTTCCTTGTGGTAAGCGTTGGGGGAGAAGACCATGACCCATTCCACGCCCTCGGTGGCGATGGCTTCCTGATAGCTGTCGCAGATCTTCATATCCGGCTGATCCCAGACTTCTTTGCTCTTTGCACGTTCACACTGAGCCTTGTCCGGGTCATATGCTGCCACGACCTGAACGTTTCTGCCGGAGTCACGCAGCAGTCTGCCGACCACGCCGCAACCTCTGCCGCCGCAGCCCAGAACCGCCACTTTCACGATTTTGTTACTTGCCATTTTTAATTCTCCTCAAAGATTTGATTGTTTTTCAACTCGTTTATATATAATATAACATCAAATCACACAAAATGAAAGTTGTTTCGGACTTTTTGCTTGATTTTTTAGTGGAATGGTGTAAAATATCTTCCGGCAGAACAAAAACAGAAGGATTTTTTACAGGATGAAAAACGATTGCCCATTCCCGGATAACATCCGGAAGATCGGGATCTGTACCCCATCCAAACGGGTGGAGCCGGAACAGATCACCGCTGCTGTCGCTCTGCTGGAGAAGTGGGGGATCGCTTATACCCTTGCTCCGGATGTTATGACCGCCGGAGAGGAGGATTACTTTGCCGCCAATGCAGAAAAACGCGCCGCCGCTTTCAATGCTCTGCTCCGGGATGAATCCATTGATCTGATCCTGTGCAGCCGCGGCGGGTACGGCGCTGCGTACCTGCTGCCCCTGATCGATTGGGATCTGCTGAAAAAACGCAACCTCCCCGTCATCGGATACAGCGATGTGACTGCCCTTCATCTTGCCATGCTTGCCCGCTCTGCCGGACGCCCCGTTGCCGCACGGATGGCGGCTCATCTGCCGGACATCGCCGCAGATCCTTTTTCCTGCGATTCCATGCGCCATGCGCTTGCCGGAACACCGGAAAAAACGGTGCAGCTCTCTCCCGTCATTCCATCCGTCATTTCATCCGTCACAGGCGGTTTTGTGCCTGTAAATTTGACGGTTCTTGCCAGTTTGTGCGGTTCTCAATGGCTTCC
Organism: Lentisphaerota bacterium; assembly: GCA_015061915.1. Taxonomy (GTDB): domain Bacteria; phylum Verrucomicrobiota; class Lentisphaeria; order Victivallales; family UBA1829; genus SIG77. Next base: position 77,069 of record SUVR01000003.1, read on the forward strand.
GGACTGGTCCGGAATGATCCTCGCACTGGAGGATATCGACGAGGAACCACGCAAGATCGACCGTATGCTCCTGCAGCTGGATCTTGCCGGAATTTTTGACGCCGTCGCCGCCGTGGTCTTTGCCGGTTTTTCCGGTGAATGCGGCTCGCCTGAAGAACAGAAACGAATCTTCCGGCGCTTTGCAGAACGGCACCCGCAAATTCCATTTTTTGAGGGGCTGACCTTTGGTCACGCTCTCCCGTCCCTGTCCTTTGCCGTTGGAAAATCCGTCACGATCCGCAAGGATGGTTTTATGACATATTGAGGAAAATCTCTTTGACGCTGCGCACCTTTTCAAAACGAAAGGAGACGCAATGTCCGAAAAATTACCGTATCTTGACCGGGTCGCAACATTTTACGATCACGCCCAGACCGCCACCGGTGAGGAAAATCCCGGCTGGCACATCTATTCCATGACCGAGGGAACGCCGCAGCAGGTCCTGCAATATTTTCCGGAACTGCGACTGCCTGCAGTGGTCTTCTGTACAGAAAAAATGACTTTCGGAAACAACCCGCCGATTGAGTTCGGCTTCAGCGTGATGATTTGCGTGGATGCTACCGCAGAAGATGCAGAGGAAAAACTCTGTATGTACCGGAAAAAGATCGGGGAATTTCTTTTGGCACAGGCTGTTATGAACCCCACTCTGCAGCTGGAATCTGCGCAGACAATCTCTTTTGACCTCGCAATACGTGCCGAATTGATGCACTATTCTCTGCGGGGATATTGATTTATTCCCCCTGCCCCAACTGCGCTTCAAGGCTGTCCATAGATTCTTTGATGGAAGTCCATTTCCACGCTTCCGCACGGACCCGGTCACGCCGGTCAAGGATCCGGTAATGAAACCGGATGACACGGCTGTTCTGCAAGCGCCACCCCTTGTATGTCCGTAAGGTCTTCCAGGTGGAAAGATTGGCATCTGTTTGATAGACCGGAGTGGTGGCATGGGGCAGAACGATCTTCTTCTCCGGAGGATGGATCTCATTGGGCGGCATGACTTTGGCGGAAAGGATCCGGTCCAGGATCTCCAGATAATGCACGCTCCAATGATTGTGGATCCAGTCCCAGTTTCCCGTAAAATGGGGTGCCACGTGATACTGATAAAACCGTTCCGGCGGATAGGCGATCGCATTGCCGTATGCTCCCAGCGGCGGCGCATTGCCGATCAGACCGAGAATGATCCGCAGGGTGCCGTCTGTGGGACAATAAATATTGATGACCGGGTCCAGCGAAGCATTGATCGCTCTGCCGATTTCCGGCGCATCATCCGGAAGCGCAGCCGCAAGGAACACCCCCTGTTTTACCTTCAAGCCCTTTTTATCCAGATCCGAGAGAATGTGGATCACCACCTTTCCTCCGAGGGAGTGACCAACCAGGATCAGATTGGCGCGCTGCTCCGGCTTCAGATTGCGAATCGTTTTCCCAAGATCACGAATCAGCTTGTCCGCATTTTTGACGCACTTCGGCCAGCTGACGGCATTATCCCAGAAGGTGTAGACGATATTGGCGCCCGGGTATGCCTCGTTCAGCAAACGGATCTCCTCCGCCTGACGCTCCTGTACCATTTCTTCATACTCCGGTCCCTGCTGACTTTGCCAGCCGGGTATGTAAAGAACCGTCGGAGTTGTTGATATGCCGGAGAGGTTGGGAAGAGCCGATGGCATCTGCAGCCCGGTGCATCCGGCAAGCAGCAGAAACAGGACGGAAAGGACCGGCAGACTGCTTGCTTTTACAATCCGTCTTTTCTCCGTCATTTCTTCGTCACTCCTTTTGTTTGTATTCAAATTTTGACGGAATCAGCCTTTTTCAAGGATCCGTTTCAGGTATTTTCCGGTATGGGATCCCGGTACTTCCGCCACCTGTTCCGGCGTCCCGGCAGCCACCAGCGTACCCCCGTTATCGCCCCCTTCCGGACCGAGATCGATCACATAATCTGCCACTTTTGTCACATCCAGATTATGTTCAATGACCAGCACCGTGTTGCCTTTGTCCCGCAGTTTCACCAGTACTTCCAGCAACTGCTTGATGTCCGCAATATGCAGCCCGGTGGTGGGTTCGTCCAGAATGTAAATGGTATGACCCCGGGGAACGCGTGCCAGTTCTGCCGCCAGTTTCACCCGCTGCGCTTCGCCGCCGGAGAGAGTGGTGGCAGGCTGTCCCAGCTGGATATAGCCAAGCCCCACTTCCTTCAGGGTCTGGAGTTTGCGTTTGATTGTGGGGATGGCATCGAAAAACTCGCAGGCTTCGGAAACGGTCATTTCCAGCACATCCGCTATATTTTTCTTCTTGTAGTAAACGCTCAAAGTTTCTGCGTTGAAACGCCTTCCATGACAGCACGAACATTCCACATACACATCCGGCAGGAACTGCATTTCGATCTTTTTGATGCCGTCCCCCTGACATTCTTCGCATCTTCCGCCCTTGACATTGAAGCTGAATCTGCCGGGACCGAAGCCCCGGAGTTTTGCTTCCGGCAGCGAGGCGAAAAGATTGCGGATCGCTCCGAACATTTCGGTGTAAGTCGCTGCATTGGAACGGGGTGTACGCCCGATCGGACTCTGGTCGATCACAATGGCTTTATCAATATGTTTCAAACCAAGAACCGCTTTGTGCTTGCCCGGTTCCTCCGCATCCGCCATTTTGAACTGCTGCTGAAGGACCCGTTTCAGGATTCCGTTGACCAGCGAAGACTTCCCACTGCCTGAAACCCCGGTGACACAGGTAAATGTGCTGAGCGGGATGGAGACATCAATGTTTTTCAGGTTATTATGTTCTGCTCCGATGATCTCTAAATATTTGCCGCTGCCGCCTTTGCGTTTTGCGGGGATCGGGATCTCCTCTTCGCCGGAAAGATATTTTGCCGTCATGGACCGGGGGAACCGGACCAGATCCGCAGGTTTTCCTTCTGCCACGATCTCTCCGCCGTGAACGCCTGCTGCCGGACCCAGGTCGATCACATGGTCCGCCGCCAGGATCGTATCAATGTCATGTTCCACCACCACCACGGTGTTGCCGATGTCCCGCAGCCGTTTGAGAGTGGCAAGGAGTTTATCGTTGTCCCGCTGATGCAGTCCGATACTGGGTTCGTCCAGGATGTAGAGGACGCCCACCAGCCCGCAGCCCAGCTGGGTGGCAAGGCGGATCCGCTGTGCCTCCCCGCCGGAAAGCGTGCCGGATTCCCGGTTCAGCGTCAGGTAGCCCAGCCCCACATCCAGCAGGAACCGGAGACGGTTGCGGATCTCTTTGAGGATCTCGCCCGCGATGGCGGTTTTTTCTTCATCCAGCTTCAGATTGGACACAAAATCCAGCGCTTTTTCCACGGACATGGCATTGAACGCATCAATGCTGACACCGGCAATCTCCACTGCCAGACTTTCCGGTTTCAGCCGTTTGCCGTGGCAGACCGGGCAGACCTGCCGGACGGTCAGTTCCGCCAGACGGTCCCGCACCGCATCGGACTCGGAATCCTTCTGACGGTGGTGTAGGTTGGCAAGGATGCCCTCAAAGGGTTTTGTCATATTGAAACGGCGTCCGCGCATCCAGAAACTGAAGTCCACCGGTTCATCTCCGGTGCCGTAAAGGAGGGCGTCTTTGATCTTCTGGGGCAGTTTTTTCCAGGGCATATCCAGCATATCCGGTTCGTCAAAATGGGTCGCCAGACTTTTCAGCAGGTGGTTGTAATAGATGATCAGCCGCCGGGGACCGCGCCGCCATGCGGGGATGGCACCTTTGCTGATGGAAAGGTTTTCGTCCGGAATGACTTTCGCCGGATCCATTACCAATTCCGAGCCGATGCCGTTGCATACCGGACACGCTCCGTACGGACTGTTGAACGAGAAGTTGCGCGGCTCCAGTTTGGAGAAGGAAATGCCGCATTTTTCGCAGCCCAAATGTTCGCTGATGACCTCCTCCAGCCAGATGCGGTTCCGGGAATTGTTGTCCGGATTGGCTATATCTTCCGTCAGGACGATGAGTGTTCCCTTGCCGCATTTGAGGGCGGTTTCCACAGAATCGTTGAGGCGGGAGGGATCAAGTCTGCCGCAGATGAGCCGGTCCACCACCGCTTCGATGGAGTGGCGTTTGGTTTTGGCAAGGGGCTTGAGATCGTCTTCCAGAGAAAGGATCTCACCGTCGATCCGGGCACGGACGAAGCCATCCCGTTTGATCTGCTCGATCACATCCCGGTGTTCCCCCTTTTTGCCGTCGATATACGGAGCAAGGATCATCATTGCCGCCCCGTCCGGCAGCTTCATCAGCTTTTCGCAGATCGCTTGAGGACTCTGCGCCTGAAGGATCTTGCCGCATTTGGGACAGTGGGGCGTGCCGGTGTGGGCGTAGAGCAGACGCAGGTAGTCGTAGATCTCCGTTACCGTGGCAACCGTGGACCGGGGATTGGAGCCGGCAGTGCGCTGTTCAATGGCAATGGCGGGGGAAAGTCCTTCAATGTGATCGACTTTCGGCTTGCTCATACGGTCCAGAAACTGTCGTGCGTAGGCAGAGAGACTTTCCACATACCGTCGCTGACCCTCCGCATAGAGTGTGTCAAAGGCAAGAGACGATTTGCCGGAGCCGGAAAGCCCGGTGATGACCGTAAGCGAATCCCGTGGGATCGTTGTGTCGATATGCTTCAGATTGTGTTCTGAAGCGCCGCGTATGATAATATCTGTCATGATCGTTCCTTCTGTGTTTCAAAATAATATAGCACAGAAGAATAAAAAAGCAACAGCCCGAAGGGCAGCATTTTTTATTCAGGCATATTGATACGGACAGTTAAGGACAGTTTGTGTTTTTCCGCAGTGATCTATTTTTTTGCGCAAAAAAATGGAACTGCTGCCAACTTGCAACAGCTCCATTTTCAGCAGATCTTACTATACCCGCTTATTCTTCCCAGACTGCGATCATTTCGGAATCGCAGGGCGTGTGTTCCAGATCTGTGGAGTGGGTCTTGAAGGGGATCAAACAGATGACCCAGTTGATGTACTGCGTCTGCGCATTGAGTTCCGTGATCGTTTCCAGAGGCTTGTTGGTCTTGGCATCCTTGACCGTGATGTAAAATCTGCCGTATGCGCTGCGGGTGTACTTACTGAAAAAAGCGATTTCCGGGATCACAATGCTCAGGTCGGTATCCGGAACCGGAATCGGCAGCGGAGGAGTACCGAGCAGAAACTTGTCAATATCCGTTGCCAGAACGCCGCAGTAGAGCTGGAAGATCACATCCGCCTTTGCTGCATCCTTGCTGACGATCATTTCGTTTTCTGCGCAGCGTTTTTCCATGTAAGCCATGCACAGATCCTTCTGGGTCTGCGGGGAGAGATAGGAATAATCCATGAACACGGTTTTTCCTTTGTACTTGGTAATGTCCGCTTTGTCCAGTGCCCGTTCCACCACGGCGCAGGTGAGACCTTCTTCCACGGCGGATCTGCCGGTGTTGGTGGTGTGGGGAGTGGAGCAGGCTGTGCCAAGAAGGATCATGGCGGCGGACATGAGAATAAATGTCAGTGTTTTCATCGTCGGTTTACCGGTTAAATGTTGATTTTTTATAAAGTACGAAGAGCGCGAACGGGAAAACGCCACGTTCGCGCTCAAAATTTTCAGGGTGTCAGAAAGGCTGACAGCTCAGGATCAGAGACCTCCGCAGAGTTTGAGGAGGACACCGGCGGCAACGGCAGAGCCGATCACACCGGAAACGTTGGGACCCATTGCCTGCATGAGCAGGAAGTTCTGGCTGTCGTATTCCAGACCCACCTTGTTGACCACGCGGGCAGCCATCGGGACGGCGGAGACACCGGCGGCACCGACGAGGGGGTTGATCTTTTCCTTGCTGAAGACGTTCATCAGTTTCGCCATCAGCACGCCGGTGGCAGTACCGATACAGAACGCCACGCAGCCGAGGACCAGAATACCCAGCGTCTGAGCGCTCAGGAACTGTTCCGCAGAAAGCTTGGAGCCGACCGCGATACCCAGGAAGATGGTCACGATGTTGATGAGAGCGTTCTGGGCGGTATCGCTCAGGCGGTCCACAACACCGCATTCCTTCATCAGGTTACCGAACATGAGCATACCCATGAGGGGAGCGGCATCCGGCAGCAGGAAGGCGCAGAGCAGCGTGATGAGCAGGGGGAAGCAGACCTTTTCGATCTTGCTGACCTGACGGAGCTGGCCCATGCGGATCTTCTTTTCAGCATCGGTGGTGAGCAGTTTCATGATGGGCGGCTGGATGATCGGCACCAGAGCCATGTAGGAATACGCAGCAACGGCAATCGCACCCAGCAGAGCCGGAGAAAGACGGCTCGTCAGGAAGATGGAGGTCGGGCCGTCCGCACCACCGATGATACCGATGGAGGCGGCGTCCTTGATATTGAATTCAATACCCGGCACGAAGTTCAGCAGCAGAGCGCCGAGCAGAGCGGTAAAGATACCGAACTGGGCGGCACCGCCGAGCAGAGCCATCTTCGGGTTGGCGATCATGGGGCCGAAGTCGGTCATGGCACCGACGCCCATGAAGATGAGCAGCGGGAACACGCCGGATTCAATACCAACGTTGTAGATGAGCCACTGGAGACCGCCGGGAGCGCCGATACCCGCCAGCGGAATGTTTGCCAGCAGAGCACCGAAGCCGATCGGGAGGAGCAGCAGGGGTTCAAATTCTTTCACGATCGCCAGATAGATCAGCAGCAAAGCCACCATCATCATCAGGACTTTGCCCAGACCCAGCAGCCAGGTTTCGCTGAAGTTGGCGCCGGTCTGGTGAATGATGTCGTAGATACCCGTGCTGGTCCAGAGACCGTAGAGGGCTTCACCCCAGCTGGGCAGCGGTTCCGGCTTGGAGCCGTTGGGCAGAGAGTCGTGGTTCACCAGAGCAGGCTGGAATTCCGCAATGATGTCGCCGGGGTTCAGTGTGGCGGAGCTTTCCAGACCGTCGCGGATCGCAACAACCTTGCCCGCCTGTGCCATTTTCACTTTGCCTTTGGTGCGTTCGATCGGCTTGATCGTCATGATTTCGGCACCGTCGTAGTGCTTGTCGCCCTTCTTCAGGGAGTTGCTGTAAACGGTGGCAGTTTCATTCCAGATGTAAACCAGATAGTAGTGACCGTTCACCGGATTCACATAGTAATCGAACACTGCGTCCTTGTTGGACTGTTCTTCATTTCTGAGAAGACCGGGAACCTGTTTCTTCAGCTCACAGAGAGTCTGCGGCATTTTGGCTTCTGCAGCTTTTTCAACCGCACATTTTGCGTCTTTCACAGCGCATTTGACTTTGTCCGCACATTCATCTGCGGCGGAGACGAAGGTCACCGCGCAGAAGAGAGCAGCCAGAGCCATGAGGGATTTCATCAGTTTCATGATTCGTTTCACTCCTGCAGCTTATTCAATGGTCATGATCGCCTGACCGGCGGTAACGACTTCTTTTGCACCGACGAGGATGGATTTGACCGTACCGGCGGCAGGAGCCTTGATCTCCGTTTCCATCTTCATGGCTTCAATGACCGCGACAACCTGTTCGGCTTCAACGGCATCGCCTTCCGCAACTTCCACGCGGACAATGGTGCCCGGCATGGGAGCGGCAACTTCCGTACCGCCTGCGGGAGCAGCGGCAGCAGCGCCTTCTTCCACAATGCTGATGATCGCCTGACCGGCAGTGACAACTTCCTTGGCACCGACGAGAACTTCCTTGACCGTACCGGCTTTTTCCGCCTTGATCTCGGTTTCCATCTTCATGGCTTCGATCACGGCAACGACCTGACCGGCTTCAACGGCATCACCGGCAGCAACTTCAACGCGGACGATGGTGCCCGGCATGGGAGCCTTGATGTCGGCAGCAGCGCCACCGGCAGCAGCAGCCTTCTTGGCGCCGCCTTCCACAACCTGACCGCTCAGGTCGGCAGTGATCACGCCGCCTTCTTTGACCTGCACGTTGAAGGTCTTGCCTTCCACCGTGACGGTGTAAGCTGCGGGAACGGAAGCATCCGCTTTGGCAGCAGCAGCATCGGCAGCATAACGGATACCCATGGGCTTATCGCCCTTGAGGAACGCGATACCCTTGTCGCCGCAGGCTGCGGAGATGAAGATGTTTTCTTCGGTGACTTCCAGGCCGTTCTTCTTGAGGATCTCGGTGTTGTATGCAATACCCAGTTCCGGGTTGGCATCGTTCAGTTCCACAACGGACTTGGTGGTGGGTTCGAGACCCAGCTGTTCGGAAGCCCACTGGACCAGGATCGGATCCGGAGCGACCGGCGTTTTGCCGAAGTAGCCGAGGACCATCTTGCCGTAGCCCTTGGGATCCATCTTCCAGGAACCGTCTTTGTTCTTGCCCTGGACTGCGTTACGGAACGCCTGCTGGAAGTAGAACTGGGAGACCGGGGTGACGGAAGTACCGAAACCGCCGCGTGCAACGACTTCACGCATTTCAGCGATACAGGCATCGTACTTGTCCAGGCAGTTGTTGTCGCGCATCATCTGGGTGTTTGCCGTGAGGGCACCGCCGGGCATGGGGCTGAAGATGATTTCCGGGGAGACCTGCATGGATTCCGGCGGCATGAAGTACTTGCTCATGCACTTCTTGAAGAGATTTTCCACCGCGAGGATCTTTTCCGGATCGATGTCCAGCGTGTAGTCCGGATCGCCGTCCAGAACGTGATACATGGCGAGAATGTCGGCTTCGCAGGTACCGCCGGAGAGGGGAGCCATGGCGAGGTCGATGATGTCAGCGCCGCCGCGGATGGCAGCCAGGTTGCAGGCGATTGCGCCGCCGGCAGTGTCATGGGTGTGGAACTGGATTTCTTTCGCGCCTGCGCCGTAGGTGTTGTCCAGCAGTTCGCGTGCCATCTTGACCGTTTCATAAACTGTCTGGGGCTTGGAGGTGCCGGAAGCATCCTTGAATGCGAGGGAGTCGAAGGGGATGCCGCTGTCGATGATTTCCTGAAGTCTGTCCATGTAGAACTTCGGGGTGTGTGCGTAGGATTCGTTCAGCCCGGGAGCGAGGCCCATCATGGTGACGGTGACCTGGTGCTTGAGGCCGTGAGCTGCGATGGCTTTACCGGAGACATCCAGGTTGCGGACGTCGTTCAGGGCGTCGAAGTTACGGATCTGAGTGATCCCGTGCTTCTTGAACAGTTTTGCATGGAGGTCGATGATGTCGGAGGACTGGGAGGAGAGACCCACCACGTTGACGCCGCGGGAGAGAGTCTGCAGGTTCACGTCCGGACCGACGATACTGCGCCATTTATCCATTTCTTCAAACGCGTTTTCCTGGGTGTAGAAGAAGAGGCTCTGGAAACGGGCACCACCACCGATTTCGATGTGGTTGATACCGGCTTTTGCTGCAGCTTCGAGAGCGGGAGCGAAGTCTTCTGTTTTTGCGCGGGCACCGATGCAGGACTGGAATCCGTCACGGAACGAGCAATCCATAAATTTGATTTTTTTCATTCTGGTTTGCCTTTGTGTTGTATGTTATTGTTCTGTAAAAAAATCTCTTATTTACCGCCGCGGTGCATCTTGACCGCTTCGATCGCTGCCTTTGCCAGGAGCTTATCCTGTTCGGAAAGACCGCCGGATTTCTTGGCTGCAGCCGGTTTCTTTGCAGCGGGAGCTGCTTTGACGAGTGCGTTTTTGTACGGTTCCAGGATTTTGGACATGAGTTTCATGCAGAAAATCATGAGAATGAGGAAGACATAAACCATCCCCATGCCGAGCACCATGGCCTTGAGACCATCCAACAGCATCTGACCCATAAGTAGAGTTCCTTCTGTTTGTTTGCGGCAGAGCCGCGTTTCTATTGTTAAAGAATTGTTCTGTTACAGCCAGGATCCTTTGACCACCCGCACGTCACCCGCGCTGAAGGTCAGAAGATCACCATCCGATTCGACTTCGATGGATCCATCCCGCCGGATCGTTTTGAAAGTTCCCTTGAAGCGTTTGCCGTCCGGTGCATCAAACAGAATCGTCTTTCCGACCAGTTTGTTTGCATCGCACCAAAGCTCAAAAATGCGCTCCGGAAACTTTGAATACATAATATAGCACTCATTCAGCGTTTTTGCCAGTAATGCTGTCAAATTTTTTACATCATATTTCTCTTTTGTAATGATTCCGAGGGAAAGGGCACGCTGATCCACCGTTGCCAGATCCTCCGGCGAAAGGTTGACATTGATCCCCATTCCGGCAATGATTCCGATCATCTGCCCGGAACCCACAACACCTTCACAAAGAATGCCCGCAACTTTGGCATCATCAAAATAAATATCATTGGGCCACTTGATGTAAAAACGGTCGGCGACTTGCGGCACGACAGACCGGAGCAGATCCAGCACCGCCAGCGATCCCACACAGGTTGCAATAAAGACATCATTGATATTTTTCATCACAAAGGATGCCGTAATACAGGAACCGGGTGTGGTCAGCCATTTTCTGCCCAACCTGCCCCGTCCGGCGGTCTGGGAATGGGCGGCGACAAGGAGACCGTCCGGAAGGATCGGGAAATGCCGTTTTGCATAAGAGTTTGTGGAATCGACCACATCAAGATACATTATATTATCGTTCATCAATAAAGCCCTTGTTGACCATTCCGTGTAATATATCCCGGAAATGCCGGAAAAGCAAGGCGGGAATACAGGAATTTTGTGTTTATGATAGGAATGTAATCTTGACCGGGAATAACATCGCACGCATCCCCCCCCGGAGACAGGGCGCACGGCTTGAATCTTCCGCCGCCGGAGCAGGCGGCGGAAGATTCTGCTTCTTTCCGGCGGGCGGTGAAACCGCTGCGCCCGCCGGAAAGAAGCGCGCTGCACCGCAGCGCAGCCGTGCGCCCTGTCTCCGGGGGGGATTTTTTCATCCAAAAGTTATTTTCCCGCTTGCCTTTTTCCAAAAGCAGTGCTATATTCTGATCCTTTAAACTATGCAGTTTATTTTGCAATGGAAACAGGATCGGTAATATGGGTGAAAGTTTTGAAGCGAAGCTGATTGCAGCGGCATCGAAAGAGGTGTTCAAGAAAGCGAAACAGATTATTCGCGGCGATGAGGTGTTGTGCTGTCACGAAAGCACGCCCGGAACGCTGCGGGTAATCTGCCGTGACGCCCATGGATTTTTGTCCCGTGCGGAGTTGCGGGGTTTTCCGGACGGACCGTTTTCCGGCAGCTGCAACTGCAATGCCACGTTCCGGAGCGGGATTTGCCCGCACGCGATGGCGGCGGCGCTGTACCACGCAAAATACACCATCAAGTACCGTGAGGAGGAAGGAGTCCACGACACCCCTGCCCAGTATGCCGGCTTGAAATTTGCGGGTCTGCCCCAACTGTTGAACGAAATGCTGGTTCCGGCGGAGGCGTGGATCGAGATCAATGCGGAATCGGAATTTCCCCATGTTCCCAGCAAGTGGGAACGGGTCCCGCTTTCGGCGTCTCTGCACCTCGGGAAGCGTTCTTACTATGGCAATCTCAACAATATGCGTCAGCTGTATTTTAACAAAAATCTGGCAGCGGCGCTTCAGCTTTCCTCTTTCTCCCTGCAGGACCGGCAGATCATCCGTTATCTGGCGATCAACGCACAGCAGGACGGCACAAAACTGCAGCTGGATGCGGAGCAGTGTGCGGAATTTTTCCATTGTCTTGCCGGGTTCCAGAACTTCAAATGTATGGGGGAAAAAGTGGTTGTCCACCGCACACCAGCCACGCCGCTGCTGCTGTTGGAACGGTTGAAAGACGGATTTGTTCTCAAGTCCGCCATCGCCACGAATGGTGCGCCCCTGCCTCTTTCCGATGTGAAAGTCATTACCGGCAGAAACGGCTGCTGGGTGGGGATGCTTGGTGAATACTGGTGGATCCCGGCACAGACAGATGTGACATGGCTCCGCAGTTTCCTGCGTACAACCGTCCAACCCTGTGATCAGAAAGCGGCGCAGACCTTGTATGCCATGCGGGACAAACTGCCGATCCGTATCGTTGCCTCCAACAATGTGAAAGTCCGGCAGCGTTCCTTCAAGACGTTGTACGATGGCGCTTTGCAGGAAGATGGTTCTCTTGCGCTGGAACTGTTGTTCGATTATGATCATCAGCTTTACAAAGCGGATCAGGCGCGTCTGGCGGCATTGAACGGCAACTTTATCCGCCGCAACAGCAAAGCGGAGTTCGAGGCGATGCGGGAACTGGTCAATTTCGGCTTCGAGATGCACGAAAAGAAAAACACCCGGATCTTTACATTGAAAGAAAAAGAAGCCATCGGTATGTTTGTGGATGAGGTCGTTCCCCGCTGGCTCCGGGAACAGAGATCATGCCTGCTTTCTTCTTCTCTTGCAAGTCTTTGCGGCGATTCCGGAAATTTGAAGATCAATACCAAAGTGGCGGCTTCCACGCCGGATCACTTTGATCTGGCGATCACGCTGACTGCCGCCGGTGTGCCGGTCCGTTGGCGGGATCTGACCGATGCTGCGCTCAAAAACGAATTCTTTATGACATCCCCTGCTGCTCCCGGTGTTCTGATCAAAATCCCTGCTCAGCTGCGGCTGCTGGCGGCATCTCTTCAGACGGTCACTACGCCGCTGGCGGATGACTTCGGTTATCCGGGCTGCGATATGCTGCGGATCCCCCGGCCTGCTGCTGTTTACTGGGCGAATACGGGTGCGGACATCCCCGGTGCGGTGCCGTTGGAATTTCTCAAGATCAAAGTGGATCTGGATACGCTGGCAAAGACGCTGGAAGAACCGGATGCCGCATTCCTGGAGAACAGTCTTTTCACCGGAACCTTACGCCAGTATCAGCTTGCCGGTGTCTGTTGGCTCAAAGCCATGGGCGAACGGGGCTGCAATGTGATCCTGGCGGACGAAATGGGGCTCGGTAAGACGATCCAGAGTATTGCTCTTCTTGCGGGTGCTGCGGATAAAAACCTGCCTGCTCTCATCGTGGCGCCCACCAGTCTGGTGGATAACTGGGAGCGGGAGATCCGGAAATTTGCACCGTCCCTGCGGGTCGTGACCATTGCCGGACCGGACCGGAAAGAATTGTGGAAAAATGCCATGACGGCGGACATCTGTCTCTGTTCCTATGCACTGGCAAAACGGGACGCGGAAACGCTGCGCACGTTCCACTTCCGTTATCTGATCCTGGATGAAGCCCAGCACATCAAGAACCCCAGCAGTATCAATGCCCAGACCTGTAAAGAGATCGCAGCGGATCACAAAGTTGTGCTGACCGGTACCCCGCTGGAGAACAGTGCGGAAGACTTGTGGAGTATCTTCGATTTCCTTCACCCCGGTCTGCTCGGTTCGCTCCGCGCATTCCGTGCCCGGTATGCGGATATTGCCAAAAATCACGAGCTGGGCAAAGAACTTTCCCGTATTATTGCCCCCTTCATCCTGCGCCGGAAAAAGAGCGATGTCTGTGCCGAACTGCCCGGAAAACTGGAACAGGCGCTGTACTGCGATATGGATAACGGGCAGCTGGAACTCTACCGGAAGTACGAGGCGGAGGCGCGTCAACGCTGTTCCGATCTGAAGAACGGCGGCAGCCGTATGGAAATGCTGACCGCCCTCCTGCGTTTGCGGCAGATCTGCTGCGATCCGGCATTACTGGGCGAAGATCACCGGTCTGCCAAGTTTGAACTGTTGCAGGAACTCCTGCTGGAAAGTCTTGACAGCGGACGCAAGGTGCTGGTGTTCAGTCAGTTTACGAGTATGCTCAAGATCATACGCTCCTGGCTGGAATCTGCCGGGATCCCCTATGAATATCTGGACGGCTCCACGAAGGACCGTATGGAGCGGGTGGACGCCTTCAACAGTTCCCCGGATATCCCCGTATTTCTGCTCAGCCTGAAAGCGGGCGGTTTGGGGCTGAACCTGACCACCGCTGATACCGTGATCCTGTACGACCCCTGGTGGAACCCCGCTGCCGAAGCGCAGGCTATGGACCGTTCACACCGGATCGGGCAGACCCGGAATGTGACCTGTTTCAAACTCTTTGTCCGCGGCTCCGTGGAAGAAAAAGTCCTGTCCCTTCAGAAGAAGAAACAGGACCTTTTCGGTGCGCTGGTGGAAGATTCCGCAGCAGCCCTCGGCGGCATGACGCTGGAAGACTTTGAATTCCTGCTGAAATAAATGCAGGACACCGCATTCCGCACGTTGCATTTTTTACGGTTTTACCAGCGAAACGATGTCCTTCACATCCGCCCACTCGGAATCCGGGTCGTTGGTGATGTAGCGGATCTTATCTTCAAACTGTTCCCAGAGGCGGTCATAATCCAGCGTTTCGTAGCTGTGACCCCAGAAATAGAACACGCCGGTGGCTTTGGCGGCTTCATATTTCTGATAGAATGCACCGTTCATAAAGTGGCAGTTCGTTGCCATTGCCATGGTATCCTTGCACTTGGTGACGTCGTCCGTATATTCTGTCGTTCTGCCGTAGGTGAAGCCGGCTTCGTGCATGAGTTTGCAGGTGGATTCCGTATATCTGCCACAGGGCCACGCAAAACCGGGACATTCCTTTTCAAAGAGATCTTCCAGATATTTTTTCGCACCCACGGCGGCCTTGATAAAGTCTTCATCCGGAATGGTTCCGGCGTTTTCGTGGTGCATACAGTGGGAGGCAACTTCAAACCCGCCGTACACCGCTTTCAATTCGTTCAGACCGACTTTTCCGCAACGGAACCCCATATGGTTCCAACTGTTCGGGAAGGGATCGTGATTCCACGTGGAAACACCCCGTTCCGGCTGCATCAACCCGATATTCAGGTTGAAAGTGGCTTTGGCGTTGTACTTCTTGAGAATCTCGATGAGGCGGATATCCGTGATCACACCGTCATCCCAGCACTGAACGACTTTCATTTTTGCCATAACATTTTATCCTTATGAATATGATAAATGGTGCTTACGCATCGGTTTCGGGCAGAAGTTTCCGGAATGTTTCGCAGATCTCCCGGATGGACTCGTTGGCGTGGTACGGATGCACTTCACTCTGGATACACTGCAGACGCGGCGCCTGTTTGAGCAGGGAAATGATATGATCCCAGTTCACATTGCCCTTACCGGGGATCTTGTGGTCGTCCCACTGCCCCATATTGTCGTGCAGGTGGCAATTCACCACGTTGGGCAGGAGTTTTTCCAGAATGTGATCATCCCACGGAACGGGGATGCCGACTTTTTCAAACGCTCTGCCGGCATTGCTGTCTTCGTAAAGTCTGCCTTTATCCATTTCGTTGGCGTGACCGGCATCGTAACAGAATCCCAGCGCATCTGTGGGGAATTTTTCCTTGATCGCATTGAGGAAATCGGGCGTATTGGTTTGGAACCAGATATTTTCCATACAGTACGTGATCCCCAGTTCTTCGGCGGTGGGCAGCACCAGATCCAGCATGGCGCAGACATTGTCCATATTCTGCTGCAGGCTGCATTGTTCCGGCGTGAACCAGCTGTTGTTGCCACTGTGGACCGTAAGCGTTTTCACGCCCATATATGCCGTCATTTCCATGACCAGTTTCTGATATTTTGCCATGATCCGGCGCCGGGCGGGGGAGACGGGTGCATTCAGGTTGAGTTCGTTTTCGTACGGCACATGAGCGTCCACAAATGTCAGCCCCTCGGCAGCCATTTCTTTCTGCATCCGTTCCAGATTGGTCATATTGTGAAGACACTGGCGGATCAGACCGGCGGTATAGACCAGGTGTTTTGCGCCGTTTGCTGCAAATTCGTGCATGATCCGGGGACGCATTTTTTCGCTGACTTCTTCAAAGTCATAGAGATAGGTAACAGGAACGGGATACATATTTTTCCTCACAGATTGTATGGTGTGTAAAAAATTCTGCATTTAAAATACCGTATCTGACGCTCTTTTTCAAGAGGAAAGAAGAAAAATTGCCCTTGATTTTTCCAGCATTCCGGTGTATGTTCCATTGATCATACAAAAATTCAGAATAGGAGAAATGAAAATGCTGCACATCGGTTGTCATCTTTCTGCAGCCGGCGGATACCGGAAAATGGCGCAGGATGCTTTGAGCATCGGAGCGGATACCTTTCAGTTTTTCACCCGCAATCCACGGGGCGGCTCGGCAAAAGCACTGGATCCCGCAGATATGGCGGCGTGTGCGGCGATTTGTAAAGAACACCAGTTCGTCCCGCTGGTCGCCCATTCCCCCTATACCCTGAATCCCTGCGGCTCCGAAGCACGGGTCCGGGACTTTGCGGAAATGGTGTTCAAAGATGATTTGGAAATTCTGGAAAATCTCCCCGGAAACTACTACAATTTCCACCCAGGAAGCCACGTGGGACAGGGTGTCGAGGCGGGGATCGATCTGATCGTGAAACTGCTGGACCGGGTGATGAAGCCCGGCTTGAAGACGACCATCCTGTTGGAGGCAATGGCGGGAAAAGGCAGCGAAGTCGGATCAAAATTCGAGGAACTCAGGGAGATCATAGACCGTGCCGAACGGGGCGACGAGCTGGGTGTCTGCATTGATACCTGCCATATTTACTGCGCCGGGTACGACGTGGTGAACGATCTGGATTCCGTCGTGGCGGAGTTCGACCGGATCGTGGGGCTGGACCGGCTGAAGGCCATCCATCTGAACGACAGTATGCAGCCTTTCGCCAGTCACAAGGACCGTCACGAAAAGATCGGCGCCGGAACATTGGGGGTGGAAGCGATCCGGAGGATCGTGACTCATCCCAAGTTGAAAGATCTGCCCTTTATTCTGGAAACACCGCACGATACTTTGGAGGGATACGCCCGGGAAATCGCACTTTTACGGCAGTCTTGAAAAATCGCAAAATAGTGCTATATTAAGGAATCGAGCGAAAAATCTGAATCCAAACCAATGGAGAAACAAACGATGAAACTCGCATGGATCTTTTCCGGTCAGGGCGCACAGAGCGTCGGCATGGGCCGGGATCTTTATGAAAACAGTGCTGCCGCCAAGGCTGTCTTTGACGAAGCCGATGCAGTCCTGGGCTACTCCATCAGCGATATCTGCTTTAACGGTCCGGGCGAAAAGCTCACCAGCAGTATCTATTGCCAGAGTGCGATCTACACTATGTCTATGGCGTGTCTCGCCGCATTCAAAGAACGTTATCCCGAAGCGCCCGCACCTGTGGCGGCTGCCGGTCTGAGTCTGGGGGAATACGCCGCCCTCGCCTCCGCCGGATACTTCACTTTCGCAGATGGTCTCAAACTGGTCACAAAGCGCGGCGGTTTCATGGATGAAGCCTGCAAACTGACGGATGGCGCCATGGCAAGCATCATCGGCGGCAAAGACGATGTGATCGATTCTGTCTGCAAGCAGTACGATATTGATGTGGCAAACTACAACTGCCCCGGTCAGACTGTCATCAGCGGTCCGAAGGATCTGGTGGAAAAAGCGGCTGCCGACATTAAAGCCGCCGGCGCAAAACGGGCGCTGGTGCTGAACGTGGCGGGCGGTTTCCACAGCCGTCTTATGGCGTCTGCGGGCGAAGCGCTCAAGCCGGTGCTGGATGAAGTCCCCGTCTCTCCCCTCCGGTTCCCGGTCGCCCAGAATGTGACCGGTGCCATTGTGGAAGATGAAAGTGCGATCAAGCCGAACCTGATCACACAGGTCGCCGGCAGTGTCCGTTGGGAAGGCTGCGTGCGGGACATCATCGCAAAAACGGGCGCAGATGCGTTTATTGAGTTCGGACCCGGCAACGTGCTGACGGGGCTGGTCCGCAGAACGGTCGCTGATGTAAAGCTGTTCAATGTCTCCTGTATGGATGAACTGGACAAGTTTTCGGCGGAATAAGACAACGAATTGAAACGGAATTACCGAACCCCTGTTAAAAACAGAAAGGCAAGAAGAATGACAAAGACACTCGAAGGCAGAGTTGCGCTGGTGACCGGCGGAGCTCGCGGAATCGGCAAGGCAATCTGTGAACGCCTTGCAAAAGAAGGTGCGGCGGTCGTGATGGTTGACATCATGCAGGAAGTCGCAGAAGCTACCGCGGCAGAATTCCAGGCAAACGGTTACGATGCAATGGCGCTTGCGGCAAATGTTGCCAAAATGGAAGATGCCGAAGCCGCTGTGAAAGCGACTCTGGACAAGTACGGCAAGCTGGATATCCTCGTGAACTGCGCCGGCATCACCAAGGACAACCTCCTTATGCGTATGAGCGAACAGGATTTCGATGCCGTGATCGCTGTGAACCTGAAGGGGACCTTCAACTTTATCAAGGCTGCCATCCGCCCCCTGATGAAGAATCGTTACGGCAAGATCGTGAATATCTCCAGCATCGTCGGCGTTTCCGGCAATGCCGGTCAGGTGAACTATGCCGCTTCCAAGGCAGGCGTCATCGGCATCACCAAGTCTGTCGCCAAGGAACTGGGCAGTCGCAACATTATGGCAAATGCCATCGCTCCCGGCTTCATCCAGACGCCCATGACGGACAAGCTGCCCCAGGAAGCACGGGATGCCTTCATGAACATGATCTCTCTCAAGCGCCTCGGTCAGCCCGAAGACATCGCCAACGCCGTTTACTTCCTGTGTTCTCCGGATTCCGATTACGTTTCCGGTCAGGTCCTGAACGTCTGCGGCGGCGCACTGATGTGAGAAAAATGACCAAAATTTAATCTTTTTTCAGGTCGTTTGCAGAAAAATTTACAGGTTTTCCTGAAAAAAACTTGAAAAATTGAAAAAAAATGGCATATTATAATAAGGATGCCGTTTTTTAGAAGACCAAAAACGAACGATAACCGAAAATAAAGCCTTAAACTAAACGGAAAGGATTTGCAATGTCTACTGTTGCAGAAAAAGTCAAAAAGATCGTCGTCGACCAGCTCGCAGTTTCCGAAGACCAGGTCACCGAAGATGCCCGCTTCATCGAAGACCTGAACGCTGACTCCCTCGACATCGTCGAGCTGATCATGGCTCTCGAAGAAGAATTCAGCGCTGAAATCCCCGACGAAGAAGCTGAAAAGCTGAAAACGGTCGGCGATGCGATCAAGTACATTGAGGGCAAGCAGGGCGAATAACCCCAACCGCTCCCGAAAAGAGGGTCATTCGCAAAAGAATGACCCTTTTTTTTAACTGAAATTTTTGAATTAAATGACGGAGAATATTCCCCATGGAAAAGAAACGTGTTGTGATTACCGGAATGGGCGCCATCAGTTGCGTTGGAAATGATGTTGCTGCCATGTGGGATTCGCTGGTGAACGGGCGCTGCGGGATCGGTACCGTGACCCGCTTTGACGCCACCAATTACAAGACGCAGGTCGCGGGCGAAATCAAAGGTTTCGATCCGCAGAAATATCTGGACCCGAAAGAAGCTCGTCGTTTTGACGATTATTGTTTATATGCTATCGCCGCCGCCGCTGAAGCCATTGAGGATGCAGGACTTCCCCGGGATTTCCGCAATGAAGGCTGCCCCGTCGATCCTGACCGGATCGGTGTGCTGGTCAGCAGCGGGATCGGCGGAATCCACACCTTTGAACGGGAATGTGCCGTTCTGTTTAACCGCGGTCCCAGCCGCGTGAGCCCCTTCT
Organism: Lentisphaerota bacterium; assembly: GCA_015061915.1. Lineage (GTDB taxonomy): Bacteria > Verrucomicrobiota > Lentisphaeria > Victivallales > UBA1829 > SIG77. The sequence goes on from SUVR01000003.1 coordinate 96,576, forward strand.
TCATCCCCATGCTGATCTCCAATATGGCAAGCGGTCAGATCGCTATCATGTATGGCGCTCAGGGACCCAACTACGCCGCCGTGTCTGCTTGCGCAAGCGGTACACACGGAATCATTGATGCCGTCCGTACCATCCAGCTCGGCGATGCAGATATGATGATCACCGGCGGTGCGGAAGCCGCAATTTGCGAACTCGGTTTTGCCGGGTTCTGCTCTATGAAGGCGATGAGTACCCGCAACGATGACCCGCTCCACGCTTCCCGTCCCTTCGACAAAGATCGTGACGGCTTCGTGATGAGCGAAGGTGCCGGTGTGCTGGTGCTGGAAGAATACGAACACGCAAAAGCACGCGGCGCAAAGATTTACGCCGAGATCGCTGGTTGCGGTGCCACCGGCGATGCCTACCACATCACCAGCCCCGCTCCCGGTGGCGAAGGTGCGGCAAAGGCGTTCAAGATGGCGCTGAAAAATGCACAGATCAATCCTGAAGATGTGGACTACATCAATGCCCACGGTACTTCCACCCACCTGAACGACTGGTACGAAACACAGGCGATCAAGTCGGTCTTCGGCGATTACGCTTACAAAGTCGGGATCAGCAGTACCAAGGGGACTATGGGACACGGTCTCGGTGCTGCCGGCGGTTTTGAAACGATCGTTTGTGCAAAAGCAATTCAGAGCGGAATCATCCCGCCCACCATCAACTACACAACGCCGGACCCGGACTGCGATCTGGATGTCACCCCGAACACTGCCCGCGAACGGAAGATCGATATTGCCATTAACACCAACCTCGGTTTCGGTGGACACAATGGCGTGGTGATCCTGAAACGCTGTGACTGAACACTTTAACTGATAACTGCTGAATACAAAACTGGAGGATCCACAAGATGATTGCGAAAAAAATGCTGCTTCTCTCCGCTGCCGGAAGTGTGTTGCTGCTTGCGGCGTGTCAGACTGCGCAGGATGTGCCCGTTCCCGAAGATGAACTGGCAAAAGAATGGACCGGTCCTATCAAGACTGCTTATCCCGAATGGCAGCCCACACAGGAGATGCCCAAGGGCAATGCAGAATACGATGCCGTATTTGCCGCCGCTCCCAAAACGGCTGCTCCTGAACCCGTGGAAGCTGTAGACCTTGCCGCCGCTCAGGAAGAAAACACGGAAAAAGCCCAGTATCCCATCCTCTACGCTCCCTGCCCCGATAAAGTCCGGCTGGATGTGGCGGAAAATGGCGATTTCCTGGTGAATGGTTCTGTGCTTCCCGCAGAGATCGTGGAAAAATATCTGAACAAGATCGTTGCTGCTCATAAGGAAAAATCTGCGGCGATCATTTACATCCAGAGCAGCAAAGCCCCCATGGATAAAGCAAATGATCTGCTGGAGATCTGTCGCAAGGCAAAAGTCGCCAATGTGACTTTTGTCGCTCCTCAGGAAAAAGCAGTTGCAAAGAAGCCGGTTGCAAAGAAGCCGGCAAAGAAAAAAGCAGTGAAGATGGTCATTGATACTGCCAAGCCGGGTACGGCTTATGTGGTGAAGAAAGATGATACACTCGGTGGTATCGCCCGAAAATTCTACGGCAGAGCTTCCCTCGCAGGTCTGATCTTTGAGCACAACAAGAAAACGGTCAAAGATATTCACAAGATCGTGCCGGGCATGAAGATCATGATCCCTGCCCTGAAAGAGGCTGAATAAGCATGGCAATTTCCGAAGGAAATGCTGAAGACGACGGTGTTCCGCGACCTGACGGGGTCGTGGAGCAACGTTGTTATTTTGATACACCGGGTACGCTGACGGCAATTTTTGCGGCGGACCCGGTTTCCAATTTGAAACGGGCTGCCGGAAAACTGGAAGCCGCTTTCGTTTCCCGTGATAACTGGGTCCAGATCAATGCGCCGGATCAGGAAATCGTCGAAAAATGTGAACGGTTCCTCCAAACCCTGCAGGAACTTTACCGTTTGACCGGCGCTCCCCTGATGCAGCACGATTTCGACCAGATTCTCAATGCCTGCGCCGAAAACCGGTCCGGCGACCTGAAAGAATGTTTTGCCGAGCGGATCAAAGTCAGTCCCAGGAAACGGGAGATCATGCCCCGGACGCCCACACAACTGGATTATGTGCGGGCGCTCCGGAAAAAGTCGGTCGTCTTCGGTGTCGGTCCTGCCGGTACCGGAAAGACATATCTTGCTATGGCAATGGCGGTTTCCAAACTGCTTGCCGGCGAATGTGACCGGATCATTCTGACCCGTCCTGCGGTCGAAGCCGGAGAAAATCTCGGATTCCTGCCCGGAAAACTGGAAGAAAAGATCAACCCGTATCTGCGTCCCCTCTATGATGCGCTGTATGATATGATGGATTTTGCAGAAGCGGAACAGTTGATCTCCCGTAATATCATTGAAGTTGCACCTCTGGCGTTTATGCGCGGTCGCACGCTCAACAATGCTTTCATTATTCTGGACGAAGCCCAGAACGCCACGCCGGAACAAATGCTTATGTTTCTGACGAGACTCGGCTTCAAGTCCCAGTGTGTGATTTGCGGCGACCCCTCTCAGACGGACCTGCCCCACAGGAAAGCATCCGGATTGGCAGATGCCGTACGGCGGTTGGAACCGATCCACGAAATCGCTGTCTGCCGTTTCAATGCCGGTGATGTGGTACGGCATCGGCTGGTGGAAAAAATTGTGCTTGCCTACGCCGAAAAGCCGGATGAAACAGAAAACGGGGAGGTGGAACAATGAGACCGATCTGGGAAAAAATCAAAATGCATTGGCTGGCGCTGCTCGCTCTGCTCGTGTTGATCATCGGAACGGCACTTCTGCTGGCAAGCCCCGTGACTCCCGATGCCTTCGAGGTCGTGGAAGGCTATCCGCTGCCCCGTAACATTTACTCTGAAATCGATTTTGAAACGCTGGATTATGAGAAATCTGAGGCTGCCGGAAAGCTCGCCGAAGAAAAAACTCCGCGCTGTTTCCGGCTGGATCTGCAGAAAATGACCCAGACGATCCGGAAGATCGATGAACTGCTTGTAAAGTTGAAACGTGCTGCACAACAGGCAGATGCAGGCGTGACGATCGAAAGTGCGGAACCCGCCATTGAACTGACGGAGAGCGAAGAAAAAGCGATCCGCCTTCTGGTCAAGACGGAACATCTGGACGTACTGGGGGAATCCTGGAAGGGATCGGTCCGGTTCGGTATCCTGGGGCAGAAACAGCAGGAGCCGCTGGGAGCAAATGAAAAACTTTTTGTAACGCACAGCGATGGCACTGTGCGGGATACTCCCGTGGAGCATACCCAATATTACCGCAAAGAGGCGTTGGCGAAGAAAATGCTCTGCGATATTTATGAGGATCGTATTTCCGATTCGGAAATGAAGAATTCCAAGCTGCCTGCATATTTTAACGACATCATTACGGAAAACCTCTTCCCCGATAATGTGTTGACGATGATCCACCGGGATGCCGCTGTGGAAAAAGCAAAAGTGTACCGCAAGATCCTGACCGGACAGCTCCTGCTTGCCAGAACCAACGCTCTGACAAAGGAGGAAGTACAGCTTTATCAATCCTACCGCGAGAAGCTGAGTGCCGACCTGCAGCGCGGCAGCAGCGGTGCGGTTGTGTTGTATCGCCTGTGTGTTGCCCTGGCTCTGCTGTTTTTTATGGGACTTTATATGTACCATCAGTATCCGGAGATCGCCACCAATGCAAGAGCGGTTTGGCTCTGGTGCGGCGTGATCCTTCTTTGTCTGCTGATGTTCCGGGTGATCGCTGCCGGCTTTTTCCTGCTTGCGGACTTCGGCGGCATACCGCACTGGACCGTATTCCTGGTGTTGCCGCTTGCTGTGCCATCTCTCCTGATTTCAGTGATTTACGGGTACCGCCCGGCAATCTATATCGGGATTTTTGTCAGCGGGATCGCTGCGTGTACCCTGAATAATCCTTTTGCCGTCCTGATGACCGGTGTGCTGGTGTCTGCGATCGCAGCATTTATGGTCCGGTCTGTGATCCATTACAAACAGTTCTTTGTCCGGGCAATTCTTGTTTGTACTGCGGCAACTGCTCTCTGTTCGGTGATCTTTGCCGGAAATTATGCTTTTTCCAGTGCGCCGCCGGAGGCTCTCGCTTCCAAACAGCAGCAGCTGATGGAACAGGTGGATGAGGATGGTAAAAAGGCCGATGAGGGTGCCGGAAAAATATTCGGGGTTCAGGTCATAATCCCGGCAACGGGGGAAGTCGCTCCGCTCTTCAAGTTCCGGATCTTTACGATTTTCTTCGGTTTGCTGCTGATCCCTGCGATTTCCGGACTGGTGACGGTTTCCCTCGCCCAGCTCCTGCTCTTTATGCTGGAATCCTGTTTCCGCGTTACATCCAGTATGACCTATCTCTCTTATACGGACCGGAACCATAAGTTGTTGAAAGAGCTGCAGATCAGTGCGCCGGGAACCTATCATCACTGCGAGCGGGTGGCGTTGCTGGCGGAAAATGCCGCCGATGCCATCGGGCTGGATCGGGTACGGGTGCAGGCGTGTGCCCTTTTCCATGACGTTGGAAAGCTCAAGTATCCCAATATGTTTACGGAAAACAATGCGCCGGGTGAGGAAAATATGCACCGGAATTTCGCTCCCCTCCAGAGCGTGAATATCATTAAAGAACACGTCGCATACGGTATGGAATTGGGCAAAAAATACAAGCTGCCTCCCCTGTTGCTGCGTGCCATTCAATCGCACCACGGTACGGATTTCATCTCTTTCTTCTATGCCAACGCACAGCGGGAAGCGGTCTCTGCCGGGTTGCCGGAACCGGATGAAAAGGATTTCCATTATGACGGACCCCTGGCGGTGGATAAGGAAGTCGTTTTGATCATGCTGGCGGATTGCTGTGAAGCTGCGGTGCAGAGCATTCCGGAATTGACCAAAGAAAAGGTGTATGACATGGTCAATATGCTTTTCGAGAAAAAACAGAAAGGCGGACAGCTGGAAGCTACTGCCTTCACTCTGAAAGAGTTGCATACAGTACAGAAAGTTTTTGTGGATTCCCTCCTCTCTATGCACAACAAACGGATCGCATATCCCGATCAGGGGGACCATAATACAAAAAAACAGAAAGGCGGAAAGAATACATGAGTCTTTCATCCGAAATAACCGTTTCTTTTTCCTGGCGGACCGAACGCTGCTTCCGGCGACCGCGGGTGGCTGCTGTCCGGAAGCTGGCTTTGCGGGCGGCTGAACTGGCTGGAACCGGTCTTGACAGCGAAAATCCTCTGGGCGTCAGCTTCCTTTCGTCTAAAAAAATGGCGGAAGTCAACTGGGATTTCCTGACCCATTCCGGCGATACGGATGTGATCTGCTTCAACTACCGGGAGGCGGAAGATGATTTCGGCGCCGGTGTCGACATCCTGATCTGTCCTGCTTTTGCGCTCCGGGAGGCTGCCAAACGCGCCCTGCCCTACGGACGGGAAGTTGCTCTTTATCTGGTGCATGGTCTGCTCCATGCTGCCGGTTACGATGATCTGAAACCGGAGCTGAAACGGAAAATGCGCCGTGCCGAAAAAAGAGTTATGACGGTTCTGGAAAAAGAGTTCGATTTGTGCTCAATTTTCCAATATGACGGGCAAATGACGGAGGAAATGTCATGAACATCTGGTTGCTTTCCCTGTTGATTTTTGCCGTCTTGTGCCTCCTGTTCCTGACCTGTGTTTTCGAGGCGTTTGACAGCCTTTCCGGCGGCAGGATCCGGAAGGTCGAGACGAAAGATAAAGCCTTCGCCGCCAAGTTGGAAGAATGGATGGCGCATGATAATGTCCTCCGGGCGATCCTGAAGATCCTCATGTTCATTACTGCCTCTCTGGTGGGCGGATTGGGATACGCGGTCCTTTCCGGGGCGTATCCGGAGTTCGCACGCCAGTGGTGGTGGGCGGTCATCATTGCGGCGATCGCAGTTGCCACTATGATCTCGGAGATCATTGCGCGCTTTATCCTGTTCCGGCTTTATCTTTTTATGATCCGGGTTGCGGTCCCTCCCGTCTATTTCATTGCAAGAACTTTCCTGCTGCCTTTCGCCTGGCTGTTGGAAAAGGCGGACAGCACCACCGATGACTGGCAGAAATCGGAAGATCCCGATGAAAAGGTCAGCGTGGAAGATGAAATCCTTTCTTATGTAGACAGTTACAACGATGACACGGAAAGCGACCTGCAGGAAGGCGAAAAGGAGATGATCCGGGGTATTCTGGAAATCGGTGATATGTCGGTCCGGGCAATTATGACGCCCCGGGTGGATCTGGTCGCCCTGCCCGGTACTGCCAGCATCGAAGATGCAAAAAAGCTCTTTATTGAGTCCGGTCACAGCCGGATCCCCGTTTATGGCAGGAGTATTGATGAGATCCGCGGTGTTATCTATGCAAAAGATTTTCTTTCTGACGAGCAGACGAACGGAAAAAATCTGTTTCAGCTGGCGCACGCGCCGATCTTTATTCCGGAGACAAAAGAAGTGGCGGAGCTGTTAGAGGAGATCAAGCGGTCACGCAACCACTTCGCGGTGATTATTGATGAATTCGGCGGAACCTCCGGCGTTGCCACGTTTGAGGACATCATTGAGGAGATCGTGGGAGAGGTCCACGATGAATACGATACGGAATCCGATATCGAAAAGAAGCCCCAGCTCCTGCCCGATGGCACCATCGTCCTCGAAGCCAGAACCCCTGTTTCCGATGTGAATGACATCGCAGATGTGGAGATCCCGGATATCGAAGGTGCTGAAACCATCGGCGGTTACATCTGTGCCGCTCTCGGCAGGATCCCGGAGCCGGGAACCGAATTCACCGTTCCCGAACAGTTCCGGGCGGTGGTGTTGGAAGCGGATACCCGAAAGATCAAAACGATCCGGCTGGAACTGTTGGATCCTGCAGAAAAAGAGGCGTAAATGAGCAGATTTTTGAAAAATTCGATCCTGACAGGGATCTTTGTCGTTGTACCGATCTTCGTTTCTCTGTGGATCGCATGGGTGATTTATGACGCCCTGACTTCCTGGGGCGTGGAGCTGGCGGGAAAACTGAATTTCGGCTGGGATGTTTCCACATTCTGGAAGGTGCAGATCGTCCGGATCGCAAGTTTGCTGGTCATGGCGTTGCTGTTGGTCCTGATCGGGGTGATCGCACGCAATACTTTGGGAAAAAAATTGGTACAGGGCTTTCAGAAACTGTTACTGAAGGTGCCGATCATCAAAACCATCTACTCCACTTCCCAGCAGGTCGGAGACGCTCTCTGGAATGCCAATGGCGGCGATATGTTCAGCAAGGCTGTCCTTTTTGAGTATCCCCGGCGCGGTTCCTGGGCAGTCGGTTTTCTGACCAACGAAAACAAACAGCAGTTTGAGATCACACGGGCTTTGAACCGGGAACTGGTCAGTGTTTTCATACCCACCACGCCCAATCCGACCAGCGGATTCCTCTTCCTGATTCCGAGGGAAGATTGTATTATCCTGAATATGACCGTAGCGGAGGCGATGAAATATATTGTCAGCTGCGGCGCCGTGATCCCTCCGGAAAAAGCCGGGGAACTGGCGGAAAAAACAACGGAAAAGAACACGGAAAGCGTGGAAAAATGACCACGGAAAAGGTTTGGCAGGTCTCGGAAGTCACGGCGATGGTCCGGGATATGCTGGAGCAGAGCCTGCTCCCCCTCTGGATCAGTGGCGAGATCGGAAACCTGACACTGCACCGGTCAGGACACGTTTATATGACGATCAAAGACGCCCAGTCTCAGATGAAAGCCGTCTTTTTCGGCGGGGTTGCCCAATGCCGGGCGCTGGATCTGCGACAGGGCTCCAAGGTGGAGGTCCTGGGCAAACTTTCGCTCTATCAGGCAGGCGGCGAGTTCCAGTTGAATGTACGGGCGGTACGCCTCTGCGGTGTCGGGACCCTGCAGGAACAGTTTGAAGCCATGAAGAAGCGTCTGGCGGAGGAAGGTCTTTTCGATGCCGCACGGAAAAAAGAGATTCCCTTTCTTTGCCGCCGGATCGGACTGGTGACTTCTCCCTCCGGGGCGGCTGTGAAAGACTTTATCAAAGTTGCGACACGCCGTTTTCCCGGTCTGGATATCCGGATCTGCCCTGCCCCGGTACAGGGAAAAGGCGCAGAGAACAAACTCGCTGCTGCCATCCGGTTTTTCAACCGGATAAATGAGGTGGATGTGATCGTGCTGACCCGTGGCGGCGGTTCCCTGGAAGACCTCTGGCCTTTCAATGAAGAAGTGCTGGCACGGGCGATTGCCGCCAGCCGCATCCCCGTGGTCAGTGCCGTGGGACACGAGATCGATTTCACCATCGCCGATTTTGCTGCGGACCTGCGGGCGCCCACTCCTTCCGCCGCTGCCGAGATGATCGTGCCGGAGCTTTCCACCGTCTCCAAAGACATCCTTCAGTTTCAGAACCGGATCCGCAATGCCATGCAGATCGCCGTCGAACGGGCAGGCAGACGGTTGGAACGGGTGGAGAAACAGACCCTTTTTCAGCGGATCGAACGCTTTATCGCCGATCGCCGTCAAAAAGTCGATATGACGCTCCAAAATATTTTTGACGGAGTAAATGACGGATTTGACGACGCCCGCCGTCGTCTTGATAAAGCAAACAATACCATTGAGTTATGTTCGCCGATGGCAACCGTCAGACGGGGATTTGCCATTCTGACGGATCCTGTGACGGGTGAGCCGCTGACTACGGTTTCTTCCGTCAAAAAGCAGGAAAAAGTCCGGGCGATCCTTTCCGACGGCACCATCGACCTGAACATTCCCCGTCCCTGATCCCCTCCCCCGTTTTCAGCTGCACGCCGGAGTCAGATCACAAAAATAGCGGAGCATTTCTTGTTGTTGATTTCCGGCAGTTATTCTTCTTCCGCGGAAACCAGATCATACTTGTTCGCGCCTTTTTGCGACGGGTAAAGTCCCAAAAAGAGGAAAACGGCAAGATGAAGAATACCCCAGAGTCCTACCCCTATCCCCATTTTTCCTAATGTTAAAAGAGAAATAGCAAGAACAAGAAAGAACATCAGTCCTTTACATACAGACGCAATAAATACAAACGGTGCAAGAAGGAACAGCAGAAACGCCCGGGATCCCCCTATGCCAATGTCATGCAAACGGCGTACGCACAGGCAAACAGTTGCCGGAATCCACCTCACAAGGTAAATAACACCCGCCGGAATCGCAATGATCATAGCAGACCTTATATCTTCTGTCAGTATAAGCAACAGGAAAACAATGGCATTCAGAATGACATTTTGAATGATACCGAACAGGATCGCAAACCAGAATTCTTTCCGGCTGGCTCTTCCTTCAACGCTGTATGCGTTATCCGAAAATGTTATAAGAGTTATCTTTTTCGGTGTTGCCTGCGGTGCACCTGCTTCTTTGTTTTGATTTTCCATAGTTTGTTTTTCTTTCGTAGTCTTCAAATCGTCAACTTTGTTCATTTTCTTTTTTTGCGTCCTCTGCTGTCTCACGATAATCACGTTTCAAAATCCGGTTGGCAGATGAGTTTGTTTTTATCAAAACAATGATCAAAATGATCCATACTACGCCTGTTAAGATGGGTGGAAGAAGATACATAGCCACCAGTGCAGCCAGCATAATAACGATGATTCTCAGACATCCGGCTTTGTTTTGGTTGCGCGTATGAGATTGGAATCGTTCCACCGCTTTTGCTGTCTGAGCATTTCTGGAGGGGACTGCAAGCTTGACCGCAGGTTTCGCAACTCGTTTCATACCCGGTTTTACAACTGGTTTCGCAGCGGGTTTTACCGTCGGTTCGCAACTGGTGTTTTCACCAAATTCTTCACATTTGTTCTCTTTTTGTTCTTCGGACATTATTTTTCTCCTTGATTTTTGTATGATTCAGACAACAAAAAAGCCGTGGTCCCGGTGACGGGATCACAGCTGAGACTTTTTTGATTGCAGATAGAGGAAAAACGGGCAGAAATTACGCCGGATTGAAGCAAGGCTTTATTATAAATAAAGCCTTGCTTGCTTGCTTGCTTGCTTGCTTGCTTGCTTGCTTGCTTGCTTGCTTGCTTGCTTGCTTGCTTGCTTGCTTGCTTGCTTGCTCTTGTCCTCCGCAGCCTTGGCGAAGGAGGATGCTCTTGTCACGGCGTAGAGTTGCGGAGCAACCCGAAGCCGGATGCTCTTGCCCTCCGCAGTCTGAGCGAAGGAGAATGCCTGTTTGAACATATTTGTCATAATCAAAGTATTCATAATGCGCTTACTATATATCCATTTTTTTGCAATGTCAAGGGGCGTAATCGCAAACACTTCAAAAATGAGGGAATATTATTTCGCCGCTGGGGCTGCCGGAACCTTGAGCTTTTTCAGTTCGGTCCGTGCTTTGACGGCATCCGCTTCGGCTTTTTTCCGTGCGGTGATGGCAGCATCCGCTTCTTTCCGGATCTGTTCCAGATCTTTTTTCGATTTGACGGCATCCGCCTCCAGTTTTTTGATCTGTTCCTGCAGTTTCTTCACCTCTGCGGCGCTGTTGGTTTTCCGTGTGGCGCCGGAATTTTTTGCGATCGCCAGATCCCGGATCGCCTGTTGAAGATCTTTCTGAACGGCAGCCACCTGCTTTTCCGCAAGCTGTTTTTCCGTCTTGATCTGTTCTTCGCGGGCTTTGAGGGCGATTTGCAATGCGGCATATTTTTCCGCCGCTTTTTCTGCGTTCAGACGCTGTTCCGCCAGCTGCTTCTGGAATTCCGCCTGAGCCTTGGCGGCTTTCTCGGCATAGAGCTGTTTTTCCGCCGCCAACTGTTTTTCCGTGGCAAGACGGACCGTTTTTTCCTGCGCCGCCTGATCCTTCAACAACTGTTCCCGTGCGGCTGCCTGTTTTTCATTTTCTGCCATCTGCTGACGGAGTGCTTCCTGTTGTTCCTGCAGTGCTTTTTCCCGCATGGCGTTTTCGCTCCGGAGATTCGTCAATTCCCGGTATCCGAACCAGGAAATGACGGCGATCCCGGCGATCAGGAGCAGGATTACCGGTGCCCAGATCCAGGCTTCCGATCTCTTTTTGACGGGTTCCGGCGGTGGCGGAAGGGCTGCGGCTGCTGCTTCAAGACGATCGATCTTTTCCATCATTGCCCGAAATTGACGGAGCAGTTCCTCTGCCTGTTCCGCCTGATAATCAACACGTTGCGGAAGCGTCTCCGTCACTTCTCCGTCAGACGCCCCCTGCCCTGCACCGTCATTGACGGCAGTTTCCGTCACATTTTCCGGCTCCGGCTGGGGATGGACGGCATAAAGTTTCGCAAGGGTGGAGTCAATATCAAAAGAAGACTTGCCCTGCCCCCGCAGTTCAGCGATTTTTTTCAGGACCGTCAGGGTGCTGTCCGAGTAGATCCGTCGTTTTCCCTGAACAGAATAATCCATATAGACCGCATATTTTGCAAGCCAGTCATTGACCGTGGTCCGTTTCACCCCCAGCAGTTCCGAAAGTTCAATAACGGTGTACTTCCCATTTTCAGTTGCCATATTTCACTCCTTTCCAGCCAGTGCGGCTGCCGTATGTTCAATGTCTTTTTTGATTTGTTCTTTCAGTGCGTCCGGCGTGGGGAACCGACATTCCGCCCGCAGAAACCGGACCGGTTCCAAGGTGATTTCTTTTCCATAAAGGTCCACAGCAGTGTTCAGCAGATGCGCTTCCACACGCAGCAGATCTTTTTTTCCATAGGAATCAAAGGTCGGCGAAGACCCGATATTGACCACCGCTTTGTATGGCGTTCCTTCCAGACGCACCAGCGCGGCGTAGACCCCGGCAGGAGGCAGCACGCCTGCTTTTACATCCAGATTGGCGGTGGGAGCATTCAATTTTGTGGAAGCGACCTGCTCCCCGTGAATGACGGATCCGTAAATGGCGTAAGGGGCGCAGAGAAAACGGGATGCTTTCTCCAGATCACCGGCTGCCGCCGCAGCACGGATGGCACTGCTGGAGACAGTTTCCCCGTTGATCTCCACTTCATCCACCGGGGAGAACATGAACCCGTGACGGGTTGCAAGTTCTGTCAGAAGTCCGGCATTTCCTTTTCCGCCGGCACCGAACCGCCATTTTTTTCCGACACAGACGCCGCAGAGAGTGATGCCGTCACTTTTCAATGTATCGGAGATGAATTCCTCCGGTGTTTTGGCGGCAAATTCTGCTGTAAATGGAATGGTGACAACTGCTTGCGCACCGTTTTCTGCCAAACGACGGATCTTTTCGTCATTCGGAAGGAGCAGGGCAGGGGCGGTATCCGGCTGGATGATCTGACGGGGATGTGGCGAAAAAGTGACGGCGACCGGTGTGGATCCGGTATCGGCAGCGATTTTCTGCAGTTCAGCAAGAAGCCGCCGATGTCCGGCATGGACACCGTCAAAGACCCCGATCGCCACGGCGATCCTTCTGATCCCGCAGGCTTTCAAGGCGTCAATTTTATCAACGCAGATGATTTTTTGATCCGTCATTTTTCACTTCCAGCTGATTCTATACTCCATATATAATATATATGGTTCTGCTGAAATGTCAACCGTCATTTTGCCGTCATTGTAAAACTTTTCCGTCAAAAGACGGAAGTGGACGGGATCACCGGATGATCGTTTTGACGGAGCCGGGGATGCTTTCCGGGGCGAGAGCAGGGTTCCGGGAACAATCCAGAAAATCCAGAGCCATACCGTTCAGTACGGAAAGATCCCGGAGTTTGTTGCCGGAGCAGTCCAGCCACCGGAGCGACTTCATTTTCCGGATGTCGCCGAGTTTTTCCAGATTGAGACCGGACAGGTCGAGCCAGGTCATTTTCTTTCCGGCAGAGGAGTTTGCCAGCAGATTGAGAAAACGGAGCGCATCTTCCGGCGGCAGATCCTGTCGCGGCATGGCAAGAAGCTGGATCAGCACCGGATTTTCCGGCTGTTCTTCCATGATTTTTTCGGCGGAATCCAGCGCCTGCCGGTAATTTTTCCGGTTCCATTGGAACAATGTTTCATGGGTGGCGATTTCGGCTTTCCGGGTGAACGCGGGCGCTTTTTCAATGATGGCAGTGACACGCTGCCGGAGCAACGGAGTGTTCGCCAACTGGATGGCAGAGAGACGGCTTGCATTTGTAAGTGCCTGATCTGCAAAGCCCTCGTTCGGATAAAGTCGGGCAATGGAAAGATATTCTTCCAATGCCTGCCGGTAAAGCCCTTCTTCTTCCAGAAGTGACGGGCGGATCAGCGGGGGAGGGGAGTTCGGCACGGTCTGACGGAGCAGCTTGATCTCCTGCACTGTGACCGGTGCCTGAAGAGAACGGATCCCGATACTGTACCGGTCCGGTCCGCCGGAGAGCAGCAGATCGGTCGTTTCCAGCAGGGGTGTTCCCGTTTCGTTCTGCCCTTCATAAATCCGGATCCGGTTTCCCTCTTTGACCAGTATCAGGGAGAATTTTCCGGTCAGACATTCTTTTTTTGCAACAGCCAGCGGGATCTGCCCTGCTCCGGTGGTGATCATTGCCCAACCACCTTTTCTGTTCAGACGGAGGGCATACCCCGGAGGGCAGCTGTTTTCGTCATTGAGCGGGGTATTTTCTGCGGCGAATACCACATCAATTCCGGTTTCGACCGGTGCGGAACAGGAGATCTGCAGCTTCATACTGCCGCTGACGGCACGATTCAGCCACAGCCATTCCCCGGTATTCAATAAAATATTGCCGGAACTGTTGCGGCGGAGCGGGCGTTTTGCCCGGTTACCGGGTGCCTGCAGCAGAAAATCCGTTTCTTCCTGAAAATCGGCGGTAAAGACATCCCGCCACTCGGTCATATCCCGGTTGTACTGCAGAAATACATAGACGGACCCGACAGCCCCGAAGAACATGGCGATCGCCAGAAGAACCGTCAGGAGCAGGTGCCGGCGAAAGAACAGGACCGTTTTTTTGGCGATGGATGCCTTTTCTGCCAGCGTGGCATAGCCGCCGATAAAGGCGTTGACCTCGTTCCGCAATTCTTTCACCGACTGATAGCGATCTGCCGGATTCAGACTCATGGCTTTCCGGATGACTGCTTCCACGCCTGCGGGGATTTCCCGTTCCGGCGCACGCAGGGAAGGGGGCGTGATCTTGCCGGTAAGGGTGGCTTCGATCCGGTCTCTGACATCTTTTTCTTCCAGCGGATCTTTCCAGGTCATTAGAGAGTAGAGGATCGCCCCCAGAGAATAAATATCGGTCCGTTCATCCCGTGCGCTGTTTTTTCCAGCCGCCTGCTCCGGCGCCATATAGCCCGGCGTTCCCTTCATAATGCCGTCAAGCGTACCGCTTCCGAACCCGGAAATCTTTGTTTCTGTGTTGAAATCCGGCGTTTCAGGGGCATTCAGGTGATCCCGTACCTTTGCCAGTCCCCAGTCCATGATCAGCACTTCACCGAAATCACCGACCTGGATATTTTCCGGCTTCAGGTCAAGATGGATGACGCCTTTGGAATGGGCAAATGCCACACCGCTGCAGATCTTGAGAAAGATCCGCAAAAGCCGGATCGTGTTGTATTCCGCATTGAATTGTTCATTGCCTTCCGCCAGTTTTGCGATCAAAGCGGCAAGCGTGCCGCCCCGGAGCAGCTTCATTGTATAATAGGGAGCCCCTGTGGAGTCGATACCGATCTCATGGACAGGAACGATGTTGGGATGTTCCAGACTGGCGGTGATCCGTGCTTCCTCGATGAAGCGCACCAGATCTTCCCGGGGACGGGTCGGTGCTTCCGGAAGGACTGCCATCGCCACATCGCGGGTCGCATCCAGGTCCTTCATCTGCAGAACCATTTTCATCCCGCCACGACCGATACTGCGGACAAAACGGTATTTCTGGACCGGTTTGACAGACAGACGGTCGATGGAGCCGGTATCCAGCTCCAGATTTTCCCGGTCAAGCTGTTTTTCCGGGTTGTTATTACCATCGGTCGGCAGTTCAAATTCCACTGCTGCCATTTCCACGGTCGCACCGGGCAGATTTTCGCTGGCGTTGTTCATCGCTCGGACTCCTTTGTCATAAAAACCACATGGGATCTGATTTTCTGATCCAATTATATAATACACCCGCACGGGCGTAAAGTCAAGGCGGACAGCCTGAAAAATCTTTCCGCAATTCACCTTGAAAATCAGAAAAAGCGGTTATTTCAGGTGAAAATTTGAAAAAAGCAGAAAAAAAGTAAGATTTTTTTGTGTTTTTTGAGAAAAGGGACTTGTTTTTCTGGTGCAAGTGGGATATAATTATAGGTAGAGACTCAAACAACAACAAAATATCTAACCAATGAGGAGAAAATCACTCATGAAAAGAAAACAATTCACCCTGATCGAAATGCTCGTTGTTATCGCGATCATCGCTGTTCTGGCTACCATGATCGGTTCTGCCGTGTTCGGCGTGAAGGAAAAAGGTAACAGAACTGCCTGCTTGAACAACCTGAAACAGCTCTACACGGCTCTGAACACCTACAGAGACGCTCAGGGCGGTTTCCCGTTCATCGATGCCAGCACCCACACTGCATCCGGTGGTGAAGCTCACGTGAAACTGCTGAAGAAGATCCGCGTGACCGAAGCCGGTAACAACCCGAACCTCTACATCTGCCCCTCCGCTTCCAACGTGGTCGCCGGTGAAGATGCTTCCGATGACGATCTGAAGACCGCAAGAACGGAAGCTCCCGGTAACGTTGCAAGCTTCTTCAAGTCCAACAACAACTCCTACGCATACTTCATGGGCGACTCCACCAAGCTCGAATCCGGTACGACTATGAGAACCACCAGCGGTATCCTCGCTGACGGTTTCCGCGGCGCTGCTCCCCAGAAGGCAAACGGCTCCTCCGAAGAAGGCTGGAACCACAAGGGCGCTGGTAACTTCGTCCGTGTCGACTCCTCCGGGGTTCAGAAGGAAGACGAAAACTGGCCGGATCAGGTCAAAGGTACTCCTGCTGAAGACTGGGCTGCATTCAAGCTCTGATAAACAGCGGTACATCTGAAAAGATCGAAAGCGGATACAGCAATGTATCCGCTTTTTTTATGTCTTGAAAATTCGGGATTTACAACGAACGCAGCCGGACAGCCGGTGGTTTATCCATTGGTTGCCGGCATTAACATTGCAGGTAAAAAAATGCGAAGCCGGCTTGTGAGCTGTGCTTCGCATGAAACGTTTTTGAGAGGGGAATACAGGGAAACTTATCCTGCAAAATTTACATCATCCGGGCGTTCTGACAGAAGGCAAGGGCTTTTTCGTAGTCCAGTTTTCCCTCTGCATCGCGGAGGCGTGAATTGGCATCGACGGCATAAGGCTTGACCTTGCGAATGGCGTCGGCGACATTGTCGGCGGCGAGTCCACCGGCAAGAGTGACGGGGAGAAGTGCGGAGGAGGTGAATTTTGCCGCCAGATCCCAATCGCAGATCACGCCGGTTCCACCGACTTTGCGCTGTTCCGGAAGACAGCTGTCCAGAAGAATGGTATCTGCCACAGCATAGTAATCCATCAGGTCCAGGATCTGCCGTTCTTCCTGCAAATGGGTCGCCACGATCAGTTTTGCCTGTGCGATCAGTTTATCCCGGAGGGTCGCCACCTGCTCCGGCGTACTGCCGCCGTGGAGCTGGATCGTATAGATCCCGGTCCTGCTGACAAGATCAAGGATTTCAGCGGGTTCCGTCAGGTGAGTGACCAGTACCGGCTGCACATACGGGGGCAGGGCGGTTGCCAGCCGAGCCGCTGTTCCCGGAAGGATGAATGAAGGGGAGGCATGGACCTGCCCCACGAGAAAACCGACTGCATCAGCGCCGGCAGCAACAGCGGTATTAAGGTCTTCTTCGTTGCGGATGCCGCAAATTTTTACACGTACCATAATTATTCCATCACTTTCTTATAAAGCGCTCTGATCCCCTCTTTGGTGAAGTCTGCGCCGCCATATTCCAGACCGGGGATATGGCGCATCAGGAAATCTGCATCACCGCCGCACGCTACAATGCGGAGCGATTTCCCGGGAAAAAGAGCTTTTGTTTTTTCAATGATATGATTGATCCCGGCGATCAGCATGGCATCTGTACCCCAGCGGAGGTCGGAAATGGATGATTTTCCCGGGAATTCCGGCAGGTCATCGTAAAGGGGGAAGACGGGCAGTTGTGCGGTAAACAGGTTCAGAGATTTGCGCAGCAACAGTCTTCCGGGAAAGATGGCACCTCCCCTGTAGACCCCGTTTTCATCCACGATTTCGCAGTTGACTGCTGTGCCGCAGTCAATGGTCATAGCGGGCAGAATGCCATCCAGAAGCAGTTTTGACGCATTGGCGATCCGGTCCGCTCCCAGTTTCCCGGCTTCCACCAGAGAAAGATCCGGAATTCCGGGAGTATCTTTGGTGATCCAGAAGATGTCGGGGCGTGCCTTCCGGAGTTTTTCCGTCAGGGCGGGTACGACGCTTGATGCGGCACAGGGAACACCGGCTGGAATCATCTCCGGCGTGAATTCCATCGTTGGGATCCGGCTTTCTTTTCCGTCATAATCCATACGGACATGAGTGTTACCGATGTTCAGAATACAAAGCGTCATACGTTTGTCACTTTCTCTAACCTGCTGAATAGTAACATATTATTTAATTTCTGACTGCCGTCATAACGGTCCGTCACATTTCCGTCACAGCGTTCCGTCACAATCTGCCGGAAAAAAGACCGGACAGACCGTTGAAAGTCTGTCCGATCGGTTCCCATTGGGATTTTCCCCGTTGCTTATGCCGCAGAAAGGGTTTCGATGATCTTGATGAGGGGGAGGAACATAGCGATAACAATACCGCCGACCACCACTGCCAGGAACACCATCAGCATCGGTTCGATCATGGAGGTCAGAGCGGCAACGGCGTTGTCCACTTCTTCATCGTAAGTATCGGCGATTTTTTCCAGCATTTCCGGCGTTTTTGCGGTTTCTTCACCGACTTCGATCATACTGACGACCATAACGGGGAAGACATTGGTGCTGGAAAGAACGGAAGACATGGTTTCCCCTTCTTTCACCGCATCGTGGATCTGCTGCACTGCCTTGGCGATCAAGGCGTTATCTGCAGTATCGCGCACGATCTTGAGGGCGTCCAGAGCGGGCACGGCGGACCCGGTAAGAGTACCGAGCGTACGGGCAAACTTGGAAATGGCATTTTTGGAGATCAGAGGACCGAACATCGGCATCCGGAACTTGATTGTGTCAAAGAACAGTTTGCCGCCGGCAGTCCGGTTGATGAGGTTGATCCCCACAATGAGGATAACCACCCCGATAACAACGAGCAGAATATGCTCCTGCAGGGCATTACTGATGTCCATAACAAGCTGTGTCAGAGCGGGGAGCTGGGCATCTTTACCGAGCATCCCTTCAAACATGGTCTTGAATTTCGGCACGACCCCGACCATCAACCCGGCAGTCATGATAATAGCGATCGTCAAAACGATGATCGGGTATGTCATGGCAGACTTGACTTTACCGGCGATCTTTTCCGCTTTTTCACGGAATGCCGCCAGACGGGAAAGGATCAGGTCCAGCTTACCGGATGCTTCACCGGCGCGGATCATATTCACATACAGGTTGTCGAAGGATGTGGGGAACTGAGCCAGCGCTTCGGAGAAGCCGGAACCGCCTTCCACGGAAGATGCAACTTTGCCGAGGATCTTGCGGACAGCCGGATTTTTTGCCTGTCTTTCCAACGTGCGGAGAGAACGCACCAGCGGCAGACCGGCTTCCAGCAGGATCGCCAGCTGACGGGAGAGGATCGTCAGATCCTTACCTGCGATTTTCGTCGGACCGATATTGATCTCCATGGAGAACATGGAGGTTTTCTTTTTCTCTCCGCCGGCAGCCTTCTTGGCGGCAGTACCGGTGGCGGGTTTGATGCTGGTGGGGTGCATCCCCTGTTCTTTGAGGTATTTGGAAACAGCCATTTCATTGGGGGCATCCTTGAAGCCCTTGGTCTCCTTGCCGGCCGCATCCATTGCAGTGTACTGAAAAAGTGGCATATTGGGTTACTCCATATCTGTAATGAGTTATTTATTCCATACCGAGCAGGCCGAGGATTCCTTCCTTGTCCTGCGCCATGGTGATCATATCGCCATACGAGATCTTGCCTTCGCGGTAAAGGTCCGCCAGATGGGAATCCAGGGTATTCATACCGAACTTGGAGCCGGTCTGAATATCGGATGTGATCCGGTAGGTCTTGTTGTCACGGATCAACGCCTGAATGGAAGGCGTGGAAATCATGATTTCAAATGCCGCAACACGACCCGGTTTGTCTGCCCGGGGCAGCAGGACCTGCGAGATAACAGCCACGAGAGAGGATGCCAGCTGGGTACGGATCTGTGCCTGCTGATTGGTGGGGAAGGCGTCCACAATACGGTCGACCGTTCTTGCAGCGCCGGTGGTATGCAGGGTACCGAAGACCAGGTGCCCGGTTTCGGCAGCGGTAATGGCGGCTTCGATGGTTTCCAGGTCGCGCATTTCCCCCACCAGAATGATATCCGGGTCCTGACGGAGCGCGCGGCGGAGTGCTTCTGCGAAGGAGGGAACGTCCGCTCCGATCTCACGCTGGATCACAACGCTCTGTTTGTGCTGGTGGTAAAATTCGATCGGGTCCTCCACCGTGATGATGTGGCAGGCGCGTTCGGTATTGATCACATCCAGCAGGGAGGCAAGAGTGGTGGATTTACCGGACCCGGTAGGACCGGTGACAAGAATCAGACCGCGGGGTGTATAGAGCAGGTCCTTGATGCTGGGGGGAAGTCCCAGTTTTTCCAACGGGAGCAGCGTGTTGGGGATCTGACGCAGAACAGCACCCCAGTGACCCTTCTGATGGAAAATACTTACACGGAAACGGGCCTGATCACCAAATGCGATACCAAAGTCTGCCCCTCCGTTGGTTTCCATCTGTTCGATCTGCCGTTCGTTGGCAATGCTGCGGATAAGCCGTTCGGTATCTTCCGGCAGCAGTGGAGGCAGTTCGAGCTGCGTCATCGAGCCGTGGAGTCGGACGACCGGCGCTGCGCCGACTTCGATATGCAAGTCACTTGCTCCTTCATCGACCACGAGCTGGAGCAGTTCATTCATTTCGACCATAATTGCACCTTCTTTCGCTGTATATAAAACTGATTATTATGTATACTTGAGGACTTCTTCCATCGTGGTATCGCCGTTGAGAATGGCGCGGATACCGTCTTCACGCATGGTTTCCATGCCCAGTTCCCTGGCTTTATCGCGGATCACGATGGTCGGCGCATTCTGGAGAACCAGATCGTTGATACGGGAATCCATAACCAGCAGTTCCGTGATGGCTTTCCGGCCTTTGTAACCGGTATTCTGACAGAGGTTGCAGCCCTTGCCGTAATAGAACTTGTTATCGCCGATATCCGAACGCTTGAGACCCAGCGCCGCCAGGTCTTCGTCGGTGGGCGTGAAGGCGGTTTTACAGCCGTTGCAGACCTTACGGATCAGTCGCTGACCGAGAACGCCGATCAGGGAGGATGTGATCAGGAAGGGTTCCACCCCCATATCGACCAGTCGGGTAATGGCACCGGCGGCGTCGTTGGTGTGGAGTGTGGTGAACACAAGGTGCCCGGTGAGGGACGCCTGCACAGCCATTTCAGCGGATTCCAGGTCTCGGGTTTCCCCAAGCATGATGATGTCCGGGTCCTGACGCAGGAAGGCGCGGAGTGCGGCGGCGAAGGTCATGCCGACAGCATCGTTGATCGGCACCTGCACAATACCTTCCAAGTCGTATTCCACCGGGTCTTCAGCGGTGAGGATCTTATCTTCCACCTTATTGATCTCCTTGAGTGCGGAGTACAGCGTGGTGGTTTTACCGGAACCGGTAGGACCGGTGATGATGAAGATCCCGTTCGGCATGGAGATAATGTCACGGATCTTGTGAAGGACATTTTCATTGATCCCCAGCATATCCAGGTCCAGGTTCACCACAGAGCGGTCAAGAACACGAAGCACCACGGATTCGCCGAACTGGGTCGGCAATGTGGATACACGGAGGTCAATGGGGTTTCCGGCAACACGAAGCTGAATACGACCGTCCTGCGGCTTTCTGCGTTCGGAAATGTTCAGGCTGGACATGATCTTCACACGGGAGATGACCGGGATCGCCAGATTTTTGGTGGCGGGCGCCATTTCATAAAGCGCACCGTCGATACGGTAACGGATCTTGAATTCTTTTTCAAACGGCTCAAAGTGGATGTCAGACGCTTTGTCTTTCACAGCCTGATAAAGAACGGCGTCCACAAATTTGATGATCGGCGCTTCGCTGGCGGCATTTTCCAGATCGTTTTCGTTCAGATTCGCCAAACCGTCCTGCAGTTCCATTTCGGCGAGCATATCCTGCATGGAACCCATATCCATCGGATAATATTTTTCCAGGAACCGGTCGATCTGTGCTTCGGGAGAAACGACCGTGATGATGTCCTTGTTGAGCATAAAGCGCAGTTCATCACCGATCTGATAGTTCAGCGGATTGCGCACCGTGACCGTAAGGGAAGTACCGTCATAGCTCAGGGGGACCACGCCCAGCATACGGGCGGTGTCACCGGGGACCATATCGATCACGCTTTTTTCGATTTCCACATGGGTGAGGTCCACCACTTCGGTACCCAGGTTCGTTGCGATCATTTCCAGAAGCTGATCTTCCATGATCATATCATAGTTGATCAGCAGCTCCTTCAGCGGTTTCGCAGAGCGTTCGTATTCTTCTTCCACCTCGGCAAGCTGATCCGCAGGGATAATCCCGCTTGCGAGGAGCATATCTTTCAAGGACTGACTTTCAGGATCCAGCATAATTCATTTCTCCTTAGTTGGCATCGCCGATGGTAGTCGCAAGGACTTCGGCAAGGGTGGTTGTGCCTGCGGCGGCTTTGCGGAGACCATCTTCACGCAGGGTTCTCATGCCGCTCTTTCTGGCGGCGTCGCGGATAACATTGGATGCGGCTTTGCCGTAGATCAGATTCTGGATCTCTTCCTGAAGAATGAAGATCTCATAGATACCCATACGGCCTTTGTAACCGGTATGACCGCAAGCGGAGCAGCCGCGTCCCTTCATAAATGTGGAGTTCTTGATGAAGTCCTCATCCAGTCCGAGGAGGCGGATCTCATCCGCAGTCGGTGTGTAAGGCTGGGCACATTTTTTGCAGACGCGGCGGACCAGACGCTGTGCCATAATCGCCCGGACAGAGGATGCCACAAGGAAGGGCTTGACGCCCATATCGATCAGTCGGGTCACGGCGCTGGGGGCGTCGTTCGTGTGAAGCGTACTGAACACCAGGTGACCGGTAAGAGAGGCGTTGATGGCGATTTCTGCCGTTTCCAGGTCTCGGATTTCACCAACCATGATGATGTTCGGCGCCTGACGCAACATAGCACGCAGAGCGTTGGCAAACGTCATCTGGACCGCAGGGTTCACCTGAACCTGATTGATACCGGCAAGCTGATATTCCACCGGGTCTTCCACCGTAATGATCTTCCGGTTCGGTGTGTTGATCGTGTTCAGGAATGCGTAAAGACTGGTAGTCTTACCGGAACCGGTCGGTCCCGTCACAAGGAAGATACCGTCCGGCAGCCCGATGATCTTATCGATCTTTTCCTGGTCGTCCGTATAGAATCCGAGCTGGGGAATATCCAACTGGATACTGGACTTATCCAGAATACGCATAACGATACTTTCGCCGTGAGTCGTGGGAATATCAGACACACGAAGGTCGATACTGACCCCCTGCACCATGACCTGAATACGACCGTCCTGCGGAATACGTTTTTCCGAAAGGTCCATACGGGACATGATCTTGATACGGGAGATGATGTTGCTCTGCAGGTACTTCGGGGGACTTTCCATTTCCCGGAGAACACCGTCGATACGGTAACGGACACGGAACCGGCGTTCCAGCGGTTCCAGATGAATGTCGGAAGCCTTCATCTTATATGCTTCCGTAATAAGCAGGTACACAAGGCGGATGATCGGGGCGTCATCGCCGCTGGCTTCATTGCCGGAATCTGCATCTTCCACCTGTTCCAGACTGCCGGTTTCCATACCGTTCAGCAGCGTGTTCACGGAGTCGGTAAGGGTGCCGTAGAAGCGGTCTATGACTTTCTGGATCTGGTCCTGCGGAGAGATGACCGCCTCCACATCCCGGTTCAGTACATAGCGCAGACCGTCCAGCGCATCCATTGCGGTGGGATCGCTCATGGCAACCGTCAGAATATCGTCATGAAGCATCACGGGAATGGCATTGTACTGACGCACGATTTCCGGAGTCATCGTCTGAATGATCTCATCCGGGATCTCGTAGCCGGTCAGATCCAGCGTTTCCAGCCCGTACTGCTGGGCAAGCATCGCCATAAGTTCATCCCGTTCCACATATTTCAGCTCCTGCAGCGCTTCGATAATATCGAATCTGCCATCGGAATCTGCTACTTTCTGCCAGCCTTCATCGACCTGTTCCGGTGTCACCATACCGTATTCGGTCAACAGCTCCAAAATATAATCGCTGTTCTCCACCACAATCTTTGCACCTTTCTGTCATAGTTTTTTAAAAAATTATTCCACATTGTGAAACATAAATCGCAATCTTACATTTTTCAAGCACCTTTTGCAAAAAAAATCTAAGAAAGAAAGAGAAATTCAAGAAAAATTAGATTTTTTTCAATTTTAAACTTTGATAAATGCGTTTCAGGGGTTATATTCCAAAAGAAAGTTTTAAAATCGGAAAAGATAACAGAACAGGTAAAACTATGAAATACGCAATCGTCAGTGACATTCACGGCAACCTGGAAGCGTTCCGGGCTGTTTTGGAAAAATGCGGGCAGCTGGGCGTCAACCAGTATATCTGCCTCGGCGATACCGTGGGATATGGCGCAGATCCGTCCGCTTGTCTGCAGTTGCTTCGGTCCCTTAATCCACTGGCTGTGGTCAAAGGAAATCATGATGAATTCGCATCCAACGATGACGAAGTCATGGAAGGATTCAATCCTCACGCACGGGCAGCGGTCCTCTGGACAAAATCCCAGCTCAGTGCCGATGAACGGGAATATCTGGCGCGCCTTCCTTTGCGTATGTCTCCCCGCGGCACAAAACTGACTGTCGTTCACGCAACTCTGGACAGCCCCGATTCCTGGGGATATATCTTCGATTCTCACCACGCAGCAGATAATTTCGCCTATCAGTACACGCTGCTCTGCTTCTGCGGACATTCCCATGTGCCTCTGGCGTTCTGCAAAAAGCCCGTGCTGATGCACTCCGGAAAACCCATTGAAGAAATCACAGACTGGGCAATGCACGGCGAAACCGATTTCACCCGTGAAACCTATGCTGAAATCTTCATCCAGAACGGTTTTAAATATCTGGTCAATGTCGGCAGCGTTGGACAACCCCGCAACCGGGATCCCCGTGCTTCTTTTGCTGTGTATGATGATGAAAAAATGGTGATCACACGCTATACGATCCCATACGATATCGCCACGGCACAAGCCAAGATCCGTGCCGCCGGATTGCCGGAACGCCTTGCCACGCGCCTGGAAGTCGGCGGTTGAGCGGAAAGCAGATCTCCGTATGCGCTTCCTGATCGTCAAACCAAGCAGCCTCGGCGATGTCTTGCACGCGTTCCCTGCGGTACATACCCTTTGCCGGGAGACCGGCGGAACGGCTGACTGGCTGATTCATCCGGCGTTTGAGCCTGTTTTGAAATATTTGCCGGAAGTACGGAGGACCATTCTGTTTGACCGGAAGGGGCTCGGTTCCTTTAAAACCTTCCTCCCCACCCTCACAAAACTCCGGAAGGAACTCAAAAAGGAAACGTACGATGCCGTGATCGACTTGCAGGGACTTTTCCGCAGTGCCTGGTTCGCCGGTATGGCTCCCTCCAAGGTCCATGCCGGACCCGCCAACCCCAGAGAAGGTATGGCAAAACTGTTTTACAATACAAAGTTGGAAATGGACCTCCGGATCCATGCCGTGGTGCGGAACAACCGGGCAATCGCCGGTTTCCTGAAAAAGGATCCCAACACGATGGATTTCTCCTGTCCGCTGCCCCCCGTGCCGGAATATCTGAAGAAAGCGGAACTGATCATGGCGGAAGCGGGGATCCCTGCCGGAAAAAAGATCATCGGGATCGCCACTGGCACCCGTTGGGTCACAAAGCAGTGGGAACCCGAATTTTTTGCGGAGATCGTCAACCGTTTGGGTGGCGATCATACGATTATGCTGCTGGGGACAAAAGCCGACTCCGCAGAGGCGCAGAAAGTGAAAAGTCTGCTCAAAAAACCGGAAAATGCCTTTGATCTCTGCGGAAAATCCGGTACCGGCGATCTGGTGGAACTGATCCGCAAATGTTCCCTGCTCCTTTGCAATGACAGCGGTCCAATGCACATCGGAGCGGCTCTGGATGTGCCGGTCCTCTCCTTTTTCGGTCCCACATCCCCCGAACTGACCGGACCTTACAGCGAAAAGGCAAAAGTCCTGCAGCCCGACTTGGATTGCATCCGCTGTTTTCAGAAAAAATGTGCAAATCCCCGCTGCCATTACGGAATTTCTGTGGAATGTGCTGCAGAAACCGCTGCTGCGATGCTCGTTTTGAATCAAAATTGAAAGAAAAGAAAGGTGAAATATGATGAATTTGAAAAAAACAATGCTCTTCCTGCTGATTGCAGCTTCCTTTTTCTGCATCATAACGGAACTTCACGCGCAGATCGGTATCCAGATCAAAATCTCACAGACAAGTTATCTGCCCTTTGAACCCGTTTTTGTCCGCGTTTCCATCACAAACCGGGCTGCACATCCGCTGGCTTTCGGAAGCAATGAACGCCTGAAAGGAACATTGCGGTTCGAGATCGATCCGCTGGACGGACCCGTTAAACGGTCGCTGCCCCTGAAAGATGCCTCTGTTTATCCCCCGCTGACCGGAAGCATCATCCCCCCCGGCGCCACAAAGGAGTATACGTTCAACTTGTGCGACTACTATGACCTGCAGCTGCCCGGAAGATATGTGATCAAAGCGGTCTTGAAACACAGCCTCCTTCAGCACGAATACCTTTCTCAGCCCGCATATATCTCTATTGTAAAGGGACAGACCGTATGGAAAACAGAAGTGGGGCTGCCATCCATCACCGGAAATAATGTGGACGAAAAAAACAAGATCAAATTGAGACGCTACTCCATCCTGACCTATAATACCGGATCCTCTCTGGTTTATAACCTGCTCGTCGATGATGATAAAATGGTCTATGCAAACCGCCGGGTGGCTTTCAATCTCGGACCCGAACTGGCTCCTCAATGTCAGATCGACTTCCTCAGCAGACTGCACGTGATCCTGGCGGCAAGCAGTAAAGTCTTTGCATATTATGTCTTTACACCGGATGGAAGATTGGACGAACGAAAGATCCTGGTCCGGATCGATGCCATCCCGCGCCTCAGTATCGATCCCAAATCCGGTTTCGTGACTGCCGTCGGCGGACGGGAAGCCAGACCCGATCAGGACTATGAAGAGATCCGCGATCTGCCATTCCTCGGTCTCAAAGCCAATGGCGCTGCCAGCCTGCCCGCTCCTCCCAAAGGCGACTCCATCAAAAGTTTGAACGCGATTCCCGATTGATCCGGCGCAGGAAGTTTCCCGGCGCTGCAACTGCCCTGCATCCGGGACATCTCACGTATGCTGACGCCGCGCTGGAGAAGGTTTCCCCGCCGGATGGCTCGCAACTCTCCCCGATTTCTGCCGTCCCAACGGCAATTCGGACATTTCGGACAAATTCCTGATGGGGACGCACCCACGCACGCTGAAGGCGTGCGGGATCACAGACTATGGGCTTGCCCATAGGTCTCCGGCATTGTCAAAAGTATGCACGCTGAAGGCGTGCAGGAGGTCACTCTGCCAGGTGGCAGGCGCAGGTTCTACCGGGACCGATCTCACGCATGGCGGGTTCTTCCGTCTTGCAGCGGTCCGTGGCAAAGGGGCACCGGGTGTGGAAACGGCATCCGGACGGCGGATCAAGAGGTGAGGGCACATCGCCGGTCAGCACGATCCGTTCGCTCCGTTTCCCCGGGTTGATGCTGGGCACGGCGGAGAGCAGGGCTTTCGTGTACGGGTGTTTCGGATCAGCACACAGATCCGCCGCCGGACCGCTCTCCACGATCTTTCCCAGATACATGACCATGATCCGGCTGGAAATGTGTTCCACCACCGCCAGATCGTGGGCAATGAAAAGAAACGCCACGCCGGTTTTCTGCTGGATCTCCTGAAGCAGGTTCACGATCTGCGCCTGCACACTCACGTCCAGTGCGGAGACCGGCTCGTCCGCCACGATAAAACGGGGATTCACCGCCAGCGCACGGGCGATTCCGATCCGCTGACGCTGTCCGCCGCTGAACTGGTGCGGGTGACGCCGTGCGTGTGCCGGGTTCAACCCCACCATTTTCATCAGTTCCGTGATCCGCGCCTCCCTGCCGGCTTTGTCCAGATCGCTGTGCAGTTTCAGCGCCTCCTCCAGCACGGCATAGATGCTCATACGGGGATTCAGCGAGGCGTAGGGATCCTGAAAGATCATCTGGTAATCACCGCGGCTTTTCCGCAGTTTTTCTCCCTTCAATGCGAGCAGATCGGTGCCGTTCAGCGTAATGGAGCCGGAAGTGGGCTCCTCCAGACGCATCAGTGCACGGGCGAGGGTGCTTTTGCCGCAGCCGCTTTCACCCACAAGTCCGAGAGTCTCCCCCTTCTCCAGCGTGAACGAGACGCCGTCCAGCGCCTTGACAAACCGTTTGGGCGCAAAGAATCCGCCCCCGGCAGGGTAATATTTTTTGAGATCGCGGACTTCCAGCAGGGACATCGCTCTTATGCCTTGACCTTGACTTCCTGGGGAAGTTCGCCAACTTCCCGCATATCCAGCAGGAAGTTCTGTTTTTTCAGTTCCGCCTGAAGGTCGGCAACATTCAGCTGATCGGGCGTGATGTTCCGTTCCGCAGCCATAGCAGCTGCCATACCGGCAGATTCACCGCTCATGGCGGCTGCCTGGATCACACGGAAGACCTGCCACGCTTCGCCGTCGGAGGCAAGGCAACGGCCCGCCGCCAGTACGCCGGGGAGATCTTTCGCCAGCAGCGCGCGATAGGGCAGACACCACAGATCGTGTCCGCCGCGCCAGTCCGCCACAACGCCCACGCTGTCTTCAAAGTGGGTGAATTTTTCGTCCGTTTTCACGGTATAAACGCCCTCAATACGGCGGGACATCCGGTGATTGACCATAGCGGGCAGCATGGCGGGGAAGGCGTGCTTTCTGCCGTGTTCCTTCTGGATATCCTTGTAGGCATCCAGCGCCAGTTTGCGGCTCTGGGTCACAAAGCGGGAGACTTCCTTGCCGTCGATCCCGTGGAAGGGTTCGATCCCTGGGATCTGCCCTGCTCCGGTATCGCTGCAGCCCCAGCCGATGAGCTGTGCCAGCGGGGTGCCGTCGTTGGTTTCTGCGGCTTTCTTCGCCGCTTCCATAGAGTAGCCCATGCCCCAGATGGAGATGTAATTGGTGCCGTCCACAGTGGGAGTTCCGGCACGCCACGCAATATCGGCGTCCCCGGTGGCGTCCACAAATGCTTTTGCCTTGATCATACCGCGTCCGGACTTGTTTTCCACCACGATCGCCGTGGCTCTGCCGGATTCGTCCCGCACGGTCCCGCACAGGAGCGTATCGTACCAGAGGACCACGCCCGCCTGATCCAGCAGTTCATCCATACCCAGCACAAAAGACATGGGGTTGAAGGCGCAGCCGTAACGGGCGCTGCCTTCCGGATTCTTCCAGTCCGGCACATCGCCGGGACCGTACTTGATACTGGTGAGGAGCAGTTCCTCGGAGATGCCGAAAGTGACCTGATTGTGGCGGCTGTCACTGAGGGGCAGATAGTAGAGAACGGAACCGATGGTGGCAAGCCCGCCGTTGAGGATCGTTTTTTCCACGAGTGCGGTCTTCAAGCCCCGTCTTGCGGAAGCCAGAGCGGCGGCGACACCAGCCATACCGGCGCCGGCGACCACAACGTCATATTCCGTCACAAAATCGTACTTGCAAGCTGAATCCATAATTCCGTATCTCCTTCACCTGAATTATTTTGCGTATTCTACAGCCCGTGTTTCGCGGATGATGGAAACCTTGATCTGACCGGGGTAGTTCATTTCTTTTTCGATGCGCAGGCAGATGTCCCGCGCCATCAGATTCGCCTGAGCTTCGGAAACTTTTTCGGGCTGGACAACCACACGGACTTCTCTGCCCGCCTGGAGCGCAAAGCAGGAATCCACGCCCGGAAATTCCTTGGCGATCGTTTCCAGCTGTTCCAGACGCTTGAGATAAAGTTCCGTGGTCTCACTGCGGGCGCCGGGACGGGAGGCGCTCAGGGCGTCGCAGGCATTGACCAGAATGCCGTAGATGGAAGTGGCTTCCACTTCGCAGTGGTGAGCGGCAACGGCGTTGATGACATCCTTGTTTTCGTTGTACTTCCGGAGCAGATCCGCACCGATGGCGGCGTGAGTGCCTTCCACTTCGTGGTCGACTGCTTTCCCGATATCGTGGAACAGCCCGATCCGGCGTGCTTTCTGTTCATCCAGTTTGAGTTCCGCAGCCATGGCACCCATAAACGCAGCGGTTTCGATGGAGTGTTTCAGAACGTTCTGGGAGAAGCTGAAGCGGAACTGCAGTCTGCCCAGCAGATTGATCAGCGCCTTGGGAACGCCGTGGAGACCGCAATCCAGCACGGCGCGTTCGCCAACGGAGAAGACTTCTTCATCGATTTCGCGGGAGATCTTCTTGATGAGTTCTTCAATGCGGGTGGGGTGGATCCGCCCGTCGGAGATCAGTTTTTCCATAAGACGGCGTGCGATTTCCTTTCGGATGGGATCAAAGCAGGAAATGACCACCGCTTCCGGGGTATCATCGATCAGAATATTGACACCGGTGGCGGCTTCCAGCGCCCGGATGTTGCGGCCTTCACGCCCGATGATACGACCTTTCATTTCATCGTTGGGCAGGGGGATCGTGGCGGTGGTGCGTTCGTAGGTGCAGTCCCCGGAGTAACGCTGGATGGCGTTGACCATCAGTTCCTGGGATTCCCGTTCGATCCGGCGTTTGGCATCATCCAGCGCATCGCGGACCATAAGACCACATTCATTTTCCACTTCGCCTTTGAGTTTTTCCAGGATCATGTTCTTGGCGGTTTCCCGGTCCAGTTCTGCGATCCGCTGCAGTTCATCGATCTGCTGGGCGATGGTAGCTTTCAGCTCATCTTCCTTCTTGATCAGACGCTGACGGTGCTCTTCCAGTTCGCCTTCCTTGCGTTCCAGGTTTTTCAGCTTGGAATCCAGTGAGTTGCTCTTGCGGTCCAGATTGTCTTCTTTCTGCTGGATGCGTTTTTCCGCCTGAGAGACTTCTTTCCGGCGTTCCTTGAGTTCGCTTTCGATCTCATCTTTGATGCGTCTGGCATCTTCCCGGGCAGTGATGTTTGCTTCCCGTTTGAGTGTTTCAGCGGCGAGCTCAGCTTCTTTCCGGATCTTTGCAGCGGCAACAGAGGCAGATTTGCCCTGTGCCTTGTTGATGATGGCGCATACGATGGCGCCGACGATCAGCCCGCCGATACCGGCAGCAGCTGATACGAGGATGGAGGTTGTGTCCATTGGTTTTATTCTCCTTGCAGTAGGGGATTGATGAAGCCGGAACGGGTGATGATTCTGCTTTCCGTGACAATAATATCCATGGGTCTGTCATGGGGTTGAGCAGGGATTTTGATTCCGTTCTGACATTCGTAAAAGATACCGATTGCCAGTTTGGGCTGCGCAGCTTCAAGCATACGGTCGTAAACACCTTTTCCCCTTCCCATTCGTGCGCAGGAAGGGTCAAAAACAACACCGGGGATGAGCCAGATGGCATCGTTGAGGACCTTGAGATCCGCCGCAGATGCGTCCGGACCGGGTTCGGGGATGCCGAATTTTGCGTTGCAGAATTCGAGGGAATCTGCAAAAGCAAAGTCGTATTTCTCCGCGCTGATATAACGCGGAAGACAAAGGGTGTTGCCTTGTGCAAGGGCTTCTTTCAGAACAGGTGCCAGATCAGGTTCCGTGCCGTCTGTAACATATCCTGCAATCGTGTAACTGCCCTTGATGCCGGAGAGGATATTCCGGATCTGCGCATTGATCGCAGCATCCGCTTGCGCCCGGATTTCCGGGGGGATCGCCTTTCTGGCGGCAAGCATGGACCTCCGGAGCGCATTCCGCTGCTCCGCAGTCCCTTCCACATTCTTCGTGGATGAAAGATCATCCGGCTTCGTCATTTGGTGTTTTCTCCGCAGTGCCGAGCCGTACAGAACGATCATAAAAGTTTATGTAACTGTTTGCTTTTCAGAGTACAACAGGAAAAGGACATTCGGCGTATCTCCGCCGTTTGTCTGCTTTCGATCTCCAATTCTGCAATCCGTTGATAAACCATAATTCTCCGTAAAACCGGGAAGTCCTGTAACAGCAACAAACAATAGGTATATGTGAATGCCTGCCCACCATGGGCAAGCCGTTGAGTAAACATATACCCTTTTTTTAAATAAACAAGTGCCGGAGAAAAAATTTTTCAATTTTTTTCACAGACCGCGGGCTGTTTTTTTGAGTACGCTCAACGATGCCTGCCCGTTTTTTTCCGCATTATTCCTGCGGACCGATCTCTTCCCGGTTGGCGAAGGGATAAGTCACGGGGATATCGGCTTCCAGCGTGAGGGGGGCGCCTTCGTTGCCGAAGGTCTCCACCGGATAGACGTCGAACCGGTAGCGTTTCCCTTTTTCCAGCGTGTTGGGCGGGATCCGGAAAACCTGACGGGGATCCCGGTTCCGTTCCAGACGGTAGAAATTGCTGATGTACTTCGTTTCCATGACCTTGCCGGACTCCAGATCGGTCATGGTCAGACGGTAGGAATGGGTGAAATCGTCGTGTTCCGCTTCATCGAAGATGAGATAGACGAACCCGTAGTCCAGCCGCATGAGCATCTGGGCGTCGTCCCTGAACCGGGGGGCGGTTCGCTGCGATTTCCGGGCGTCGGTATAGATGGCGTTTTCCGGCTTGTGGGGGATCGCCACGGTCCACGGTTTATCCGCCTTGATCTCGTGCAGGTCTTCCGCATTGAAACGGCGGATCTCCAGATGATCATCGTAAAGATCCATGGTCATGAACCCGATCCCTTCCCGCGCAAAGGGAATGATGGGACCGCAGTTATTCACAAACCGTTCCGGCACACAGGCATAGCTCAAAGCGCCGGTGTTGATGGCGGTGAATTCACCCTGCCAGATGCAGCGTTCATCCTCCAGCGGGCAATGGGTATGACCGGAGAAGGAAACCACCTGCGGGAAACGGTCCATGACCGCCCGGAGACCGGTTCGTCCGCTGCCGCCGTGGCTGCTGACGACTGTGTTTTTCGGGTGGAAATGGGTCACGATAAAGATGGGTTTCACCGGATCGCGCTTGACGCAATCTTCCAGAATGGGGATCAGTTTCTGACAATCCTCTTCCGAATAATTTTTTTCGTTGTTGGAGCTGAACCCGATGAAATCGTATCCGCCGATGGTCTTGCGGCAGGGATCTTCCACGGGATCGTGGATCGCTTCACAGAAATCCTTGAACGCCTGATCCTGCGTTTTGCCGCTGACATTGGCATGAGTCCAGAAATCGTGGTTCCCGGCACAGTTGACCAGCTGCGGCATCTTGTCGCCGAAATATTTTTTCACCAGATCGTAATAGTACGCAATCGGTGCGGGATCATCGCCGCCATCCGCCAGGTCTCCCGCCATCAGGATCACATCCACCTGTTTTTCTGCGAGGAATTTCAACACATTTTCGCAGTTGTGCATACCCCAGTTGCCCTTGTAAGCATAGCCCTGCACATCGCTGAGGATCCCGACTTTCAGATTTGGTGTTCTGCTCATCTTTCTTATCTCCATTCGTTGAATATCAATTTTTGCCTGTTCCATACAAAATAACAGCCCAACGCCAAAATGCAAGCAGAAAAATGCCATGTTTTCCGCTTTTTTTCTTGCAATTCCCCCTTACTAAGAGTATTGTAAAGTATGCTCAAACAACGATTCAACAACAGAAGGAGAAAGTCTGATGGACCCGCTGATCCTCGCCACCTACAATGTCCGTGTTCCCTGTGACAAAGCCCCTTACGACTGGGCAAGCCGTCGCGTTCGCGTCTGCAAAATCATCAAGGACAACAAGTTCCACATTTTCGGAACCCAGGAGGCAGTGCCGGTTCAGATCGATGACATCGTGGCGGATACCGGCTTTGCGTACATCGGTCTCGGTCGGGACACCTTCAAGAAAGAAGGCGAACACTGCTGTATTTTCTACGATCCGGCGCGCCTCGAACTGCTCAACAGCGGCACTTTCAGCCTTTCGGAAAATCCGGATGTGCCGGGCGTGCCTGCCTGGGACGCCTGCTGCCCCCGCATCACCACCTGGGGTATGTTCCGGGATAAAGTCACCGGCAATGCGTTCTGCTACTACAACACCCACTTGGACCACCGTGGTAAAGTTGCGCAAATCAAGGGGATCGAACAGGTTGTGGAACACGCAAAGAATAACGGCGGCGGAGTTCCCATGGTGTTGGGTGGTGACTTCAATGTGCGTCCCGGTACGGAAACGTATCTTTGCGCCGCGTCCCTGCTGAAGGATTCCGCAAAGATCTCTGAAACGCCTGCCACCGGACCTGCCACCACCTTCCACGGCTGGGGCACGCGGGATGACGCCTATATCGACTTCATTTTCGTCAGCGAAGGAACCCGTGTTCTCTCCCACCGGATCGATGATTCCCTTGTAGATGGGGACTTTCCCTCCGACCACTACCCGGTCATTACGGAACTTGTTTGGGAGTAAGAAGATATGCGTGCGATTTCTTTCTGCTGTCTTGTAATCATGACGGCGCTCCTGCTTGGCGGGTGCCTCTCCATAGGGTATGGTGATCCAGAGGTGGATCTCGCCTTATTTACGTCCTTGCGCGTCGCCACGTTCAACGTCCGGGGACCTGCCAATCCGCCGCCGAACGACCAGAAAAGCCGTGAGCCGCGGATCCGTAAGATCATCGAAGACAACCGGTTCGATCTGTTCGGCGTTCAGGAGGCGTTCCGTGAGGAGCAAACTGCTCACATCGAAGCCATGCCCGGTTATGCCCGGATCGATGGCGGAAACAAAGCGTTTAAAGGCTGGAGCAGAAGAGATTCCATCTTCTACCGGACGGACCGCCTCGAAGTATTGGATCAGGGCATCTTCATGCTGTCGGAAAAACCCGATTCCCCCGGCTCCAAGGGCTGGGACTGCGCGGAAGCGCGTCTGGCGGTCTGGGCAAAATTCGAAGATAAAGTCACCGGAAAGATCTTCTACCTGTATAACACCCATCTGGACCATGCGGGCAAACTGGCAAAACTCAATGGCGCGGCGCTGATCGTTTCCCATGCGGAAAAGAATGCCGCCGGCTGTCCCGTAATCCTGACCGGCGACTTCAACTCCACCCCCAGAAGCAAGGTGTATGCCCATGTGAGCAGCAGGTTGAAGGATGCCGCAAAGATCTCGGAAACACCCGCCGCTGGACCCGACATCACGTTTCAGGCGTTCGGAAAAAGCCGGCCCTGGTATGTGGACTATATCTTTGTCTCGTCCGGGATCAATGTTCTTTCCCACCGGATCATTGATACACTGGTGGATGGTCAATATCCCTCCGACCACTTCCCCGTTATGGCTGAATTGATTTTGGAGTGACAGCAATGAAAAAACTCCTTTCCCTTACCGCAACAATGTTTGCTGCACTGCTCTTTACCGCCTGTACCACGGTGGAACCCGGCCCGCTCCGGGTCGCCACTTTCAATATCCGGGTGCCGGTCGATAAAGGAGTCAATGCCTGGGAAAAGCGTCTTCCGCGCATCCATAAAATCGTGGCGGACAACAATTTTCATGTATTCGGGATCCAGGAGATGTTCCGGAAAAGTCAGCACGCAACGCTGAACAGCTTTCCCGGATTCAAGCGGGTGGACGGGAACAATCCGGCGTATCAGAATCTGGCGGTCTATGATGTGATCTTTTACCGTCCGGAACGGCTGGAACTGCTGGATCAGGGCGTTTTTGCCCTTTCCGAAACGCCGGACGTGCCGAAGTCCAAAAGCTGGAACACCAATCTGCCCCGGGAGACCACCTGGGCAAAGTTCCGGGATAAATCCAACGGCAAGGTCTTTTTCCTGTATAACACCCATCTTGACCACCGGAGCGTTGCCGCACGCAGGAAAGGCACAGATGTCAATCTGGCGCACATCAAAGCCAATGCGGGTGATTTGCCTGTGATCCTGCTGGGGGATTTCAATGCACCGGAATTTACCGATGTTTACAAGAAGATCGCAGCCCGACTGAACGACTCCCGGAAAATCACCGAAACACCCGCAGCGGGTCCGTACAATACCTGCTCCGGATACAACCGGAAGCCCGGCGCAGGCGCTCATCTGGACTACATTTTCGTTTCTCCCGGTACCCGTGTCCTCTCCTACCGGGTGATCGATACGCTTGTGGAAGGGCAATTCCCCTCCGACCATTATCCGGTTATGGTTGAAATGGAACTGAAATAAGGTCGTTTTCAGAAAAATTTTGCACTTTTTTTCATTTTTCTTTTGATAAAGTGAAAAATGCGGTTATAGTTCTATGCTGACAAAAAATCAAATTTTATGATCTAATTTTACGGAGGTAAACATGAGCATCAGCGATCTGATGGACGAACTCGAAGAAAAGATGATGAATGCGGAAGAAGCCATGAAGCATGACTTTATGGCGATCCGTACCGGCAAGGCATCCACTGCTCTGGTGGAAAACCTGCAGGTGGAATATTACGGCACTATGTCCAGACTCAAAGACATCGCCGGTCTTTCCACGCCCGATCCCCGCACGATCGCCATTCAGCCGTGGGACAAATCCGCCCTTTCCGCCATCGAAAAGGCAATCATCAACTCCTCTATCGGCATCTCCCCGGTCAACGACGGCAAGATCATCCGTCTCCCGGTCCCGCCCCTGACGGAAGAACGCCGTATGCAGCTCGCCAAGCAGGTGAAAGCACGCTGCGAAGAAGCGAAGGTTTCCATCCGCAACATCCGCCGCGATGGCAACGAAGCAGTCAAGAAAGCGGAAAAAGATTCCGAAATCACCGAAGACGATCGCAAGTCCATGCTGGAAGACATCCAGAAGCTGACCGATGATTACATCAAGCAGCTGGATGCCGTTGCAGCCGACAAAGAAAAGGATCTGATGACGGTCTGATCCCTTTGATCCGCAAAGAAAGATCCCGGTACACGTTCCGTGCGCGTATCGGGATTTTTTGTGCCGTGATGGAATGAAAATACACTGCCGGATGCCGGCTGATGGAGGGCTTGATCACATCCCCGGAACGGGTTTCTGCCGGTCACGCGGGACCCACAGGATCCGTTCCTCCAGACCGAGGGGGAAGATCCGCAAGTTCTGATACCGTCCGTTGATGGCGACCAGATTATCCTGCGAGAACAGGAAGAGATACGGCTGTTCCTCGTGAAGCAGCTTATGGAATTTGTGATAAATCGCTGTCCGGGCGTCATCATCAAAGGTTTTGTGCAGTTCTTCGATCAGTTTATCCGCCTCCGGATTGGAAAAGGAGATGAAATTGCTGGAACCGGCGGTGGACGCGTTCTTTGAGTGCCAGAGCTGGTAGGGATCGCTGTTCAGCGGCGTACTCCAGCCTGCCATAACGGCGTCAAAGTTCCGCCCTTCCATCCGCTGGATCACCACACTCCATTCCAGTGCAAGGACTTCCAACTGAACGCCGGCTGCGGCAAAATCCTCTTTCAGGATCGGTGTCATACGGGTGTAGGAGCTATTCACACCGGGGAAGATCAGGGTGAACTTGAAGGGCTTGCCGCCCTTGTCCAGAATCCCGTCTCCGTCCGTATCGGTCCAGCCTGCTTCCTTGAGCAGGGCTTTCGCTTTCACCGGATCGAACGGATAGGGCTTGATGTCCTTGTCATACGCAACCGATCCGCTGAAAAACGTACCGGAAACCGGCGTTGCAAGACCGTGATAGATGTCTTTCAGCAGCCGTTCCCGATTGATCAGATGGGAAAGCGCCACCCGGACACGACGATCCGCAAAGAGTGGGTTCTTCTGGTTCAACCCAATGTAACTGAATGACATAGACGGATAGCGGAATTTTTTGATCGTGCCGTCTGTAAAGGGCTTGGTACCGGTATTGTTCAGCCATTGTTCCGGCGTCAGACTGTTGCAGTCAATATCGCCGGAGACAAGCGCCTGCAGCCGGGTACTGGGGTGTTGGATCACCCGGAACACATGAGTCCGGATCGGCGGCATGATCCCGAGGCTTCTGCCGAAATATTTTTCAAAACGCCGGAACACGATCTGTTTGCCCCGCTCCCAGCTGACCATCCGGTAAGGTCCGCAGCCGATGATCATACGGTTGCGCACGTTATCATCATTGAACTTTTTGCCGTCAAAAGGTCCTTCGTATGCGTGGTAAAGATGACGCGGCAGCGGCGAAAGGGAGAGCGTCACACCCTTGGCGAGAAAGTACGGTTCAGACCAGACCACTTCAAATTCCAGATCATTGATGATCCGCACTTCTTTGATCCCGCTGAGATAGCCCCGCAGCGGTGCCGCATCCACATCCGGGTTCTTCACTGTATCAATGTAAAACTTGAAATCGTGAGCGGTGACCGGCACATTTTTCCATTCTTTGCCGGTGACCGGATCCGTGAAATCGTGCCACAGGATCCCCGGACGCAGCTTGATCCGGAAGGTGCAGTGGTCCGTCGATTCCTCCCAGGTTTCTGCCAGCAGCGGTTCGTAAACGCCCGGCTTTTCAAGATCGTATTCTGCAAGGGAACTGTTGGCAAGTCCCCAGAAAGTGGATACCGTTGCTTCGTTCACGGTAATGGGGTTCAGATTGCCCAGATCCGTGGCGATGGCTTTGATCATTCTGCCGCCGGATTGTGCTTTTCTGTCATAATATTTTACATTGGCTGCCGGAATGGTTTTTTGTTCCAGTTGTTTTTGAAAATCCTGCGTGAGAACTTCCAATCTTTTGACGGAATCTGAAAGTGACGGAATAAATTTCTGCGTAAAATCCGGATTGACGGAATTCTGACGGCGGGCTTGATCCGTCATTTTTTGCAGCTCTTCCGTCACATTTTTCAAGTCTTTCTGTAACTTTTTCAGGGCTTCTGTATCCGGGGAATTTGTCATAAAAGGAGCAGGGGAAAACATACTCTGATCCTGTGCCTCCTGAATGGCTGCCAGCTGTTTCTCCACGGCAAAACGCCGGTTGTCGATGGCATTGATCAGGGCGATCCCGAAAAAAATGACGGCAACCAGCAGCAGAATACCGATTCCGGTCAGCAGTCCGTTTCCGTGTCTCTGCATGATTTCTCCTGTTCTTCCAATTCCTTCAAGATCATCTCGGCGGGCGTGAGATATTTCTTGTTGTTATTACATTCTTTACAGCAGGGAACCACATTGCCGCGGGTGCTTTTTCCGCCCCGTGCGACCGGAAGGATGTGATCCATGGTCAGCTCGGAGGGCTTGAATTTTTTTCCGCAATAATGGCAGATCCCTTTGGCGAGTTCATTTTTCCACCAGGCGGAGTTGCGCAGTTCCCGGGCTTTTTTCCGTTCCCGTGCGACCTCCGCTTCGGAGCGCTTGGGGATGTCGATCCAGTCTTCCATACTTAAACTCCTTGTGTCGGTTTCGAGAGATAAATTGCGATCAGGCGGGAAAGAATTGCTCCGGCAATAAAGATCCCGGTCAGGATCAGAGAGCCGAACAGAGCTGCCGCCGCTGCGTGGAGAAAGATCAGGGAAAAGAGGAGCAGCCCGCCGTTTCTGCGCACCTCATCCGGCGTGTTCGGGTACTGCAGCAGCCGGAATGACCAGTACATCAGCACGATGAAAAGTCCGGAGGAAAGCGCAGAAACGATCCCGCAAGTAATTGTGTACCAATGATCTGTCGGCATATTGACAGCAATCCCGAAAAGTGTCCCGTAAGCAATCACTGCTCCGGCAAAGAAAAAGCGGCGTCCCGGTTTCATTGTCAATTCCGGCTTGCAGGAAAGGACCTTCCATCTGCCGAAAGAATAGAGTATCAGTCCCAGTGCGAAGATCCCGGCTATGACTGTACGGTTGATTTCGGGGGCGGTGAGATCTATGGCAGCGATCACGCCCAGTGCCACCCGCAGACCGTGAGCAACAGGAAGACTTTTCAACGAAAAAGAAGCGCAGAGAAGCAGAAGAACTGCCAGAAATCCAGGAGGTCCGGCTATGATGGCAAAGGCGAGGGAAAGAAGCCCTGAAGCGACCATGGCGACCATGGCAGCCCTGGGAGACACGGCGCCCGAGGGCAGGGGGCGTTCCGGATGGCGCAGAATGTCATCCCTGATATTCAGGATCGACCGGAAAACCGAACCGCAGACCGATGCCAGAACAGCCGAGAGAGACAGTGCGATCAGGGGGAGGACAGCAAGTTGGGGCAGTTCTGCGGCGGTCAGAAGAAAGCCGGCAAACACATCACCGGGCAGGGTGAAAAGCTCCGGGACCCGGAGGAATGTCAGCCAGCTTTTCAGCATGGGGAGATCCTCCGGAAAAGAGCCAGGGCGTTGGCGGTCGTCATAGCGGATACCGCATCCGTCGTTTGTTCCGTCAGATTTGCAAGTGCCTGTGCCGTAAATGGTAAAAATGACGGATGATTCGTCTTTCCCCGGTGCGGAACCGGTGCAAGATAGGGAGAATCTGTCTCCAGAATGATCTTTTCACGGGGCATTTCCGCCACCACCTGCCGGATATTATCAGCCCGTTTGAAAGTCAGCATCCCGCCCACACCGAACCAGGCGCCCAGATCGGCAAACCGTTTCATCCATTCCACTGTTCCGGCATAGGAATGAAGAACAAATTTTCCTCCGGCGGCGCTGTAATCTTTCAGAATGTCATAGCAGTCTGCATAGGCATTGTCAACAGGATCCTTATCCCGGCAATGGACCACTGCAGGCAGATCCATTTCCAGCGCCAGCTTGAGAAAATCCCGGAAGACAGCGATCTGCCGGTCCCGCGGGGAAATGTCATAATAGTAGTCCAGCCCCAATTCCCCGATGGCGATGAGACGGGGACATTCCGCAAAGATTTTGTATGCTCCGGCTCCTTCCTGCATCTCCTGCGCTTCGTGGGGATGGACCCCGGCGGCGAAGAAAAAGTCAGGGCAGGCGGCGGCAAAATCCGCACTTTTACGGCTGTTTTCCAAACCGGAGGAACAGAAAAGCACCCGGGTGACACCGGCATCTGCCGCCAGTCGGTTGTAGGCAGCCGGATCAATGTCATTCTCAGTCAGATGTGCATGGGTATCAAAGAGATCCATTTTTATCTTGCTTCTTTCTTTGTTGCGATCTGCCGGGTCATCCAGCCGGACTTGTGGACCGTCAGGACGCTGTACGGGGCGACCCAGAACATGGTAATAAAACTGAATGCGCCGTAAACGTAGGACCACAGGGATTCCGTGTGGCTGTACCGTTTGGCGTAGATAAAAGCGGGCAGGGTGGACCAGAAGATAATGGAAATGATGATGCCGGTGATGAAGGCAAAGGAGCCGTTGAAAATACTCCATACCACAAAGAGTGCCATAATAATGGGGCTGATCTGCCAGAAGGTCTGGACCACCAGATTGATCTGCATCCCGGTCAGGTCCGGATCATTGATGTCCAGACGGCGGAAGGCGTACTTGAACAGCATG
The DNA here is from genome assembly GCA_015061915.1 of Lentisphaerota bacterium. Classification (GTDB taxonomy): domain Bacteria; phylum Verrucomicrobiota; class Lentisphaeria; order Victivallales; family UBA1829; genus SIG77. The sequence continues at coordinate 137,371 of SUVR01000003.1, forward strand.
AAATTCTCCCGGAAATTCCCTCTGGTCCAGCGGATCATCATCTTGCTGAGGGCGAGATAACTGGTCGGCATTTCAGAATATCCCACAGCATCTTTCTGGAAGACCACCCGCCACCCTTCCCGGAGCAGAATATTGGTCAGCGCCCGGTCTTCGGCGATCACTGCAGGTTTGCCGAAAAAGGATTCATTGACCCATTCATTGATGTACGGCAGCAGGGCGGACCGGCGGAAAGCGCTGAATGCACCCGGCTGACAGAGAACCGTGTGGAGCATACTCTGGGCGGATTTGAGGAACTCAAAGCCGAAGACAAAGCTTACATCCAGCATTCGGGGGATGATGCCGTCTTTCGTATTGGAAACCCGGACGCTGCCCGCAACGCCGCCGATCTTTTTATCTGCGACGAAGGGGGCAGCGATCTCCCGCAGGGAACGGGGTTCCACCAGTGTATCGCTGTCCAGAGTTACGATGATCTCTGCGCCGGAAACCAGCAATCCCTTGCAGATGGCGTTCCGTTTTCCTGCATTTTTCGGCAGGTCGATGGCAATGATCCGCTGTCCTGCCTGTTCCACGGCAGCGTAAATCCAGTTCCAAGTATCGTCCCCGCTGCCGTCGTTGACTGTAATGATCTCCAGCTTGTTCGCCGGGTAATCGCTTTTCAGCAGATGGATCAGAGTCTTTTCCACCTGTTTTCCTTCATTGAAGGCGGGAACGATCACCCCGATCGTAGGCAGTTTTTCGTCGCCGGGATCGGGATAGCCCCGGTACTGATGCACCAGCAGGATCTGCCATGCAAAGTAAGCCATATTTGCCACCAGCATAACCAGACTGAGGAAAACAAAAATGAACAGCGTGAGCGGTGCATTTGCCAGATTTTCCGGAATGATCTTGCCGTAAAGGAAGAACAGCACAAAAGCAGCGGCAAAGATCAGCATAATGCCGATCTTCGAGATCTTCTGCCAAATGTTGCCCTTCTGTGCCGGCATAATCGCTTATCCGTTCCGTTTCTGCGGCGTTTTTCCGAATTCACGCATAACGATTTGCAAATCCTTCCACGCTTCCGCTTTCATTGGCGGATTCCGCAGCAGATATGCCGGGTGGAATGTGGGAAGCGTTTTGATCCCCTTGTATTCAAACCAGTTACCGTGGAGACGCATGATCCCCCGCATATTGAGAAGATAGAGCAGCGGAACGGCACCGAGAAGCACCAGCACTTTTGGCTTGACCAGTTCGATCTGTTGGTCCAGATAGGAAAGGCAGGCGCGGGCTTCCCCTTCTTCCGGATTCCGGTTCCCCGGCGGACGGCACTTGACAATGTTGGCGATGTAGACATCATTCCAGCGGTCAAAGCCCATTGCGCCGATCATACGGGTGAGCAGTTCGCCTGCACGCCCCACGAAGGGAAGTCCCTGTTCGTCTTCGCTTTCGCCGGGACCTTCCCCGATGAACATCAGTTCCGCATTGGGGTTGCCATCGCCGAAAACCACATTTTTCCGGGTGGAGCAGAGAGGACAGTTCTGACAATTCTGTACTGTCTGCGCCAATGCCTGAAGAGAACCGGCGAGGGGCTTGCGGACCGGCGGTTCCGGTGCATAAAGCGGGATCGTTTCCGGTGCCGGAGCAACAGGAGCAGGGGCGGGAGTGATGATCTTTTTCTCTTCCCGTGGCGGAGCGGCGGACATCAGCGCCTGCAGAAGGTCCGGGTCGATCTGTGCCGTCGGTTCGTGTGCGGCAGATTCTCTCAAGCGGAAAATGATCTCATCAAAAAGGTCGGCTTTTCTCATGGTCGTTACCTCAATTTTGTTTTGTCAGGATCGGAACTGCGTCGCCGCAGAGGTGAATGGAACCGCACAAAACGCGCCATTCCCCGTCCGGATAACCGTTGGAGAGAGCCTGTTCCAGCGGCATGGAGTCGCAGGGTACGCCGGGAGCGATGGCAGCAAGTTCGGCGGCAAGTTCAACACCGGTTTTGCTTTCCCGGCTGGTTTCCATATGGATGAACCGGAAGGAAAGGGCGAGATCTGCCAGTGCGGCAAGTCCGGCTGCGGTATCTTTATCGGCAAACGCGCCGAAAAGGAAGTGAAATTTTTTCCCCGGCATAACTTCCCGGAGCGTGGCAGCCAACACTTGTGCGCCCTCCGGATTGTGCGCCGCATCCATGATCATCTGCTGTTCCGGGAAACACTGAAAACGGGCATCCCAACGGGTATTTTTCATACCGTCGGCAGCGATGACAGGATCGATTCCCAGTAAGGGGGCGGCGTATTGCAGCACGGCGTATGCCAGCGCCGCATTTTCCCGCTGATGCGGTCCGGCGAGAGGAGTCACAAGCTGTGTTCCGTCTTCCAGCGTAAAATGTTGCGGGATGGCGTTCTGTTCCACAGACCGGACTGCCGGTGAGAATGTCAGAGGCGCATGAAGTTCCCCTGCCCGGGTGCGAATGACATCTTTTGCCTCGTCCGGCGTGGCGGATGCGCAGAAAACGGGCGTGTTTTCTTTGATGATCCCCGCCTTTTCGTATGCGATCTTTCCCAACGTATCGCCCAGACGCTCTGCGTGTTCCATGGAGATTCCCGTAATGACGGATGCCAGCGGTGTGATGATGTTGGTGGAGTCCAGCCTGCCGCCCATACCGGTTTCCCACAGAACAATATCCACATTGGCATCTGCAAAAATACAGGCGGCGAGTGCGGTAGTCGCCTCAAAATAAGTTACTTTCATTCCCCCGTTTGCCATACTTTGGATCGCAGGGAGGAGGCGGCGCACATATTGTGCCACGGTCACCGGAGCGGTTTCCACGCCATTGATCCGGAACCTTTCCCCCACATTGACCAGATGAGGCGAGGAATAAAAACCGGTTTTCAGACCTGCACTGCGGAAGCCCTGTTCCAACAGAGCGCAGACCGAACCTTTGCCGTTGCTTCCGGCAACGTGGATGAATTTCAATTTTTCCTGGGGATCGCCGAGACGCCGGAACAGTTCCCTGGTCTGATTCAATCCCAGTTTGATCCCGAAAAATTCCAATGAGGCAAGAAAATCAAGTTCCTGCAGCATAATCCGCTCCGATCAATGAAGAATTGGGGACCAGTCCGGCTGGAACGTCCGGCTGGAACCGCTGAGAAGTTGGCGTCTTTTCCCGTGCCAGGTGTCAACGATATACAACCTGCCCCGGTCGGCAATGACAACATGGCGGTTGTCCGGCGCCCAGGAGGGACCTTCGCAGGAAATGGTTTTTCCACCGATGGTCACATTGTCGGAATCCTGCCAGGATCTGCCGGAACCTTCTGCCACCGCCAGCGAGTAGGTACCACCGATCTTTGCCGTGTATGCCAGAAGACCGTTTGCCGCAAAATCGGGGGTGACCCGTTCGCTGCCCCGGAGACCGGCGAGTCTTACTTTGCCTGACCCATCCGGAGCGATCACATAGAGTTGAGGACGCCCCGTTTCGTCCGAAACGAAGCAGATGTATCTTCCGTCCGGCGTCCAGGCAGGGCTGGCTTCTACGGATTTGTTGCGGGTGAGCCGCTTGAGATTGCCGCCATCGGTGGGGCGCACATAAAGATCCACCTGCCCGTCACGGCTCAAAACAAGCGCAAGGTATCTGCCGTCCGGAGACAGGGCACCGCCTGCATTCATCCCGCGATAGGACGTGAGGCGTCTGCTTTTCCCGATGTCAAAACGATACTGGACCAGTGTGGTGTAGGAGTTACCGTAAAAACAGTAGATGATGCTTTTGCCGTCCGGTGCCCACGCCGGCTCAATGGAAAGAGTACGGTTGTTCGTGACCGGTTTGATGTTGCGTCCGTTGAAGTCGCACATATAGATTTCCCGGCAATTCCGTCCGGTTTCGACAGAAAATACGATCGCAGAACGGCAGATACCAGGAATGTTGAACAGATTTTTCAGGACTGCATCCACTGCTTCCGCAGCACGGCGTTCGGGATCAGAACTTCTGCCGTAGAAGTCTGCGATCTTGACACCGGCACCGTTTTTCAGCGTCAGAGTGACTGTGTTTCCGGACGATGCCATAGAGATGATGTAGTCGCTTCTTCCGCCGGAGCGGACCATTTCAAACCAGCCGCAGTTGTTCAGATTGCGGGCGACGTGCTGGGCATTGGGCGATTGATCCGGGATAAACAGCAATTTGGGATCCGTGTGCTTCTCCCCCATAATAACAACCCCTGCCCCATCCTGGGCAGACAAGGTGGCAATGGCACAGACACCGCAGAAAACGGCAGCCAGTGAATAACGGAAAAATGTTTTCAGCATAAGGTTTTTTCCCTTTCAGATAATACGGTTGACAGATAAATTTACTTGATAATAAACATACAGCCGGATTGTAAAAAATCAAGCTGGATTGTAAAAAAATGAGAAAAGATACGCCGAAAACGCTGCCCCGGTCCGGCGGCGGTCCGCCGGAGCTTGCTCCGGCACTTTCCGGCGGCAGAAAACGGGGAAATACAAAAAAACAGAAGCTATGCCTCACTGCCGCCCCGGAAAGCCGCCCTTTTCGGGCGTGGACCGCCGCCGGACCGGGGCAGCGTGTGAGCGATTCAATCGTTTTCGCCGGGGCGTTTCCGGTTGTTTTTGACAGCGGCGCGTTTTGCCTTGTCGTTGCGCCGTTGTGCTTTTTGAGCGCGGGAGACTTTGGTTTTCTTCCGTTTTGCGGGTACGACGAGCGCAGATGCAAGGAGATTTTCCAGACGGATCCGTGCCAATTCCCGGTTCCGGGTCAGGCTGCGGGTTTCTTTGGCGAGGACCACGATCTTTCCGGCGGGGAATTGTGCAAGCAGCCGTTCCCGTACATCATCGGAAATCGCAGTTGAATTTATGATGTCAAAAGAGAGTCTTACGCCGCAACTGGTCTTGTTGACGTGCTGTCCGCCCGGTCCGGAGGCGGGGCGGATAAAGACTTCTTCCAGATCAGCGTCCCGGAGGAGGTCCATTGCGTTGTCCGCCCGGTCTACCGCCGCGGGGACGGCGTCTGCCTTCTTTTTTCTTCTTTTCTTCATCTGCGTCATCGCTGCCGAACGCTTTTTTCTCCGGCGGGATCACGGTGAAGACGGCATAGGTGCTGCCGTTGAGTTGGATCGTCTTATCGGTAGGATAGATATTTCCGATCCAGACATCGCCCTTTTCCCCGATCAATCCGTAAAGGAAAATTTTTCCATAAAAGAGCGAATCCGGGGCATCGGAGTAAAGATAGCCCGCCATACCGGTCGGCGCTGTTTCCAGAGCGGAAAAGAGAACACTGTATTCATGGACGCCGGAGTGGATGGTCAGGTTTTTTGTGTAGTCCTGCACTCCTTCATATTCCCCGTACCGGTCCTGAAATTTTTTCCGGATGATTTTTTCCCGGTCCTGAACTGCGTTGTAGATCCGTTCCACTACTTTCGGGTCACAGAACGGGAAGTATGACAGCGAGGCAGGGTTCATATCCACAAAGGGGATGAATTTGCGCAGTACATCCCCGTTTTCCGGATTGGTCCCCGCAGGAACCATAACACCGAACTGGTCTTTGGAAATAACTTTCTCAAGGGGGACGGGATCCCCTTTTTTGAGCAGGATCATATTTTGCTGTGCTGTCAGCGTTGCTCCGCAGGCCAATGCGCAAAGCAACAGCGTGCAGCGGATGGATTTTTTCAACATATTTTTTCTCTCCGGTTAGTACGATTGGGGACTCTTTTTTAATATAAAATGTCATCCTGTAATCGTCAAGGGGAAAAAAGAAAAAGTTGTAAAAAATCCACGGCTTTACCGGTTCTGACGGAGCTGATAGACCGGCAGAGCGATCCCGCGGTTGAAAAAGAATCCTCTTTCCGGTTCAATAAAACCGTGCCAGATACTGCCCGGAGGGATGAGAAGTCCCCGGATGAAAACCTGCTGCGTTGTCCCGTTCAGATAGCCCACTGTCCCGCCGCGCAGAGGCAGAATTGCATTGATCGTAACCGGTTCCCCATTCTTTTTCAATGGGTTCCATACATTCGCCGGCAGGGAACGCCCCCGCATGACCAGATAGTTTTGCAGGTCGGCAAGAGACTGTTCCATCAGATCACTGTACCGGACAGTACGGACCATGATCCCCCAATCGCCATCCGTTCCATCCGGTGGATGTGTGACCAGATGTACCCGGGTGAACAGGGGCGTGACATTCGTGATGTTGTATAGTGTTTCGCCGTTCTTCAGGATCAGATCCAGCGCACGGCACGGTATGGCGGCACAGAAAAGCACCGCACAGAGAACAAAATATTTTTTCATAGGCTGCCTCCTCCTTTTGTGAGGTTAGACAGCCCATTCCCCGTGTTGTTCAGAGAGAATCCCGCTCTTCAGCCCACTGACGGATCCGTTTTTCCGTGACCGCCAGCTGATCGCCCTGCAGCGAAGTGACGAACAGACGGAAATATTCCTCCCAGATCTCATGCAGCATCCGGATGAACCCGACCCGTTCTTCCAGACGGGCATTCACTTCCATCTCCTCCCCTTCCGGCAGGGAAAGTCCGGTGAACGCAAAAGTATCTGCATCAAAGGTGAAGGTCCATTTTTCCGCATCGTTACGGGCAAGGATGATCTTGGCTTTTTTCAGCTTTTTACCCACCTGCAGAGCGGCTTTTGCTTCCGCAGAGGAGAGCGGATTGCCTTTTTTGACCACGCTTTCGCCCGCACCGCAGAGTTCCGGATCTTTCGCCTTGGCGGGAGAGAAAGCAAAATTCAGCGGTCCCATAACGGAGATCGCCACATTGCCGAGTTTTTCTGTACGGCAGACAAACGGATCTTTTTCAGAGCAGTACCAGAGCCAGGTGAGGAAATCGCGCCCCGGCATCGGTTCATCTTCCGTACCTTTTTCCGAGGTGAACTTCAGAGAGGGAATATCGGCTTCCGTTCCCTGGAACAGCTTGATCATCAATTCGTTGGGCGTGATCGGCACCGGCTCCACGCTGACCGCACGGAGAAATTCCGCCACAAAAACATCAAACGCCGCCGCAGAACTGCCGCCGAAGTAAAGAACATTGCTCACCCGGTCCACAATGCAGGGCGTGGCAGAGATACTGGGCGGCATTTTCATCAGATTTTTTTCGATGGCTTCTTCTTTGATCTGCGCCCGTTCCTTCTTGGTCAGTACGATCTTATCCGAGGCCTGCATCAGTGCCAGTTCCTCCCGGCGGCAGATGGCATTCAGCAGCTGCGCAGGGATCTTCCGTTCCGCTTTCCGCAGATTGATATAGAGATGTCCGCCGCAAATACAGGTGGAGTCATCGATTTTGGTTTCCAGAAGGTGTCTGCCGCTGACCCAACCCAGGACGGCTTCCTGCTTCACTTCGTCCAACATCCCGCCTTTGTATTTTGAAAAGCAGGCGAGAAAATCCTCCGGCAGTTCGCCGTTGAGGGGACAGATCATAAGGGCGGTGGAACCGGTTTCAAAAGACATAATAAATTCTCCTTGTTTTTTTGTTGTAACAATTACATTCCAAGCGCTTTACGGAGTTCGATCTGGAACTCCTGAATATCCTGTTCATCCGGCTGACCGCTGGCATTGTCCAGACCAAGTCTGCCGGTTTGATCCACATACCAGTCCGCCGTGACACCGGACCCGAATGAGACGGAGCCGGACATAGCAAAACCGGGTCTCTGGATGGGGCTGACCGAGACCGTTGTCGCACCGCGGACTTTTGCTGCACCATCCGGAGCAGGTGACGCCGGTTCAGCCGGGGCGGATGCCGGAGCTTCCTCTGCCTTCTTTTCTTCCGGGGCGGGTGCTGCGGCAGCCGCCTTTTCCGCTTCCTTCTTTTCCAGTACGGATTCGATTTCAGCGGCAAGGAGTCTCAGCTCCATAAAACGGATCTTCACACCCTGTGCGGACAAGGCATCCTGAATCGCCGTCAGGCTCATTCCTGCAGCGGTTTTATCTGCGATAAACTGTTTGATTTCTTCCTGTGTCATGGTTCATCTCCCGGTAATATGGATTGCATCAAAAGAATTTTGTTGTAATGTAACACCGGATCCGGATTTTGCAAGGAGCCGGAATGAAAAAAATCCATGCCGCCGCCGGAGGAAAAATCTTTTTGCAAAAAAGATCGAAAAGCATGGATCAGAGGGGTTGAAAAGGGAAAGAAATATGCTACTGTAAAGCGTTTTTCAAAAAAATGGAACAGGAGTGAAAAAATGCGCAGCCGTACAAATATGATCCGGGAAAATCAGCTTGCCGAAAGCGGAGAGAACCCGGAACCCACATCTGCCATGCTGGAGGGCGTTCTGCTCATCAGTGTGGCGCTGGTGCTGCTGCTGTTTGGGCTGGCGATCCTCTTTTCCACCTCTGCCAGTACTGCAGGCGTGACGCTGTTCTTCAAACAGACGATCTGGGCGATCGCCGGTCTTTTTGCCGGTGGGATTTGTGTCCTGGTGGGATACCGGACTTTTTCCAATCACAGCATGATTTTTCTGATCCTGCTCCTGATCCTCCTGCTGCTGCCGGTTACGGTGATGCGGCGGGCAGTGAACGGGGCATACCGCTGGATCGCGCTCGGTCCTGTCCGGATCCAGCCTTCGGAATTCGCAAAAGTCGTACTGGTGCTGTTTTGTGCAAACTTTATCGCACGGCGGTCACGGGCTTTGGAAACGGCTCCCTTCAAAAAAATCATTCTGCCTCTGACCGGTGTCCTCGCAGTGATCGCCCTGCTGGTGATGCTGGGGCGGGACCTGGGAACAACTGCCCTGCTTGCCGCTCTGTTCTTCGCTCTGCTCTGGATCGGCGGTTTGCCTGCCTGGTATGTACTGCCTCTGCCTCTGCTGGGGATCGCCGGTTTCCTGTTCATTCACGTGCCCTGGATCCAGAAGATCCTCTTTTCCATCGGGATCCTCAACGATTACCGGTTGAAGCGTCTGACTTCCTACACCAACCCGCAGTATTATGCCAATGACGACGGTTTTCAGCTTTGGCAGTCTCAGAAAGCTCTGGGATCCGGGCACTGGTTCGGATTGGGGCTGACGGACAGCCGGTTCAAACGGAATTATCTGCCCGAAGCGCATACGGACTTCATCCTTTCCATTGCCGGTGAGGAACTGGGGTTCGTGGCGATGATCGTGGTCATGTTCTTCTATTTGCTGTTGACCCTGCTCGGTTTTATTATCGCATACAAAGCCCGGACTCGCCAGGGAAGGATCATTGCTTTCGGTATGTCGGCATTTATCGGGTTGCAGGCGTTTATCAATATCGGTGTGATTTGCGGCGCGCTGCCCACAAAGGGAATGCCCGCTCCGCTGATCAGTTACGGCGGCAGTAATCTTATGACCTGTCTGGCAGCGATCGGGTTGATCTTCAGCGTGGCGCTGGATACCGTGAAGCCGGATTATGCTGACCGGATCCATGAACGGCTCTTTGCGTTCTTCCGGAAAAAATAAAAAATAATCAGGAGCAATTTGCTGAATATGAAAGACTTGAAACGGATTGCCATTACCTGCGGCGGAACCGGTGGACATTTCAACCCCGGCTTGAGTATTGCCCAGGAGTTCAATGCCGCCGGCGGGGAGGCGATCCTGCTGTTGGGCGGAAAACACGCGGAGAAACAGTTGAAGATCGCTGCTGAATGCGGCGTGAAAGCATACAAGATCCCCGCATCGCCGTTGAGTAAAAATCTGTTCCGCCTGATCCGGTTCGCTCTGGATGCCCTCAAAGGACGCAACCTCTGCCGGAAGATCATGCAGGAACATAAGGTACAGGCGCTCCTCTCGATGGGCAGCTATACTTCCATTCCCCCCTATCTGGCGGCGTACAGCCGGAAAATTCCTTTTTTCCTGCACGATGGCAATGCCCGGCTGGGAAAAGCAAATCTTGCCATGAGCAAACGGGCGAAAGCCTTTGCCTTTTCTTTTCCCTCGGTCAACGCTTCCGGTGTGAAATGTCCGGCGGAGCTGACCGGATTCCCCCTGCGTGCCCAGCTCCTGCACTCCCATCTTTCCAGAGAGGAGGCATTTGCAAAGATCAATGAAACTTTCGGTGCCACATTCGATCCGGAACAGCCCACGCTTCTGGTCTTCGGCGGAAGTCTCGGCGCAGAGCGGATCAACCGGAATATCGACTTTACCAGCCCCGATTTGCAGGTGATCCATCTTACCGGACCGGGCAAGAAGGAGCAGGCGGAGACCTGTTACGCCGGAAAGCCGAACAAAGTGCTGGTGCTGGAATCTTTTGAAGATATGGGGCTGCTCTATACCGCAGCAGATTTCGTGATCTCACGTGCCGGAGGAAGTACCGTTTCCGAACTGGCATACTTCGGAAAATATGCTCTTCTGATCCCGTATCCGTTTGCAGCTCAACAACATCAGGATGACAACGCTGCGTGGCTCGCCTCGGCGGGCGGCGCAGAAGTGGTGGCAGATGCCGATTGCACGGCAACGCTGTTCCGGTCTATGATCGACCGTTGGGTCGCAAACCGGGACGCCATTCTTGCCGCCGGGGAACGGAGCAGAGCGCTTGCCATGCCGGATGCCGCTGCAAAAGTCATTGCCATGATCCGCAAATATTTGTAAGGATATATCCACAATAATATAGAACAACTTAATTTCGGAGTGTTTTATGAACCGGAGTCTTGTTGCGAATCCTGCCCTTCTTGCATCGTTTCAGGCGAAAGCCGATGCCATGAAAGAGGCGTGTCTGAATTCGGAAAATATCGATTTTTCCGCCATCACCGGCACCTGTTATTACGTCAGCGAAAACGGAGACGATGCCAACGACGGCTTGACACCGGCGACACCGATCCGGACGCTGGAACAAGTCAATGCCCTGTCCCTTCAGTCGGGTGATGCGGTCCTTTTCCGGCGCGGCGATATGTTCCGCGGGACGGTTGTCGCTTGCAGCGGCGTCCTTTATTCTGCGTACGGGGAGGGTGCGAAACCGGTGATCTGCGCGTCCCGTCAGAACTATGCGGATCCCGCGCTCTGGGTGGAAACCTGTATTCCGGATGTCTGGCGCTGCACGCTGCCGATGAACAATGCGGGGCTGATCACTTTTGATCACGATCCCCGGACGATCGGAAAATATGATGCGCAGCTTGGTTGGCTGCTGCCCGGACATGATGCCGATGGATACCGTCATCTGGAACAGGCGGCGGATCTGGAATTCTGGTGCAATCTTGAAACGCAAACGCTTTATCTCAAAAGTGTTGGTGCAAATCCGGGTGAACGGTTTGGCAGAATGGAGATCGCAGAAAACGTGCATGCCTTCAAGTTGTGGAATGGCGTGGGACAGGTGACGATCGACAATCTCCACATCACCCTTTGCGGCGGACACGGCGTCAGTGCAATGTGGGACGTGTACGATTTGGAAGTGCGGAACTGTATTTTTGACTACATCGGCGGCTCTGTGTGGAGTGTGGCGCGTCTGATCCGTTACGGGAATGCGGTGGAGATCTTCGGGGGATGTCACAATTACCATGTGTTCAACAACTGGATCTACCAGATCTACGATACCGGGATCACTCATCAGTGCAACGACTGCAAGGATCTGGATGCGACTCAGGAAAATGTGGAGTATCACGACAACCTGATCGAATACTGTTTCTGGAGTATTGAATATTACAACAGCCGGAACCGGTACGGCATCACCCGGAATATTTTTGTGCATGGTAATTTCTGCCGGTTCGGCGGCGATGGCTGGGGGTGCCGTCTCCGGAAGGAACGGATCCCTATGTACAGTTTCGGTTATCCTGCCGATGAAACGGAAAATTACCGCACGGAAAACAATATTTTTGAGTTGAGCAGCGGCTATATTTATCTGCACGGAGCTTTTGTGGAGCCGGAAGGTGCCCTGTCGTTCCGCGGGAATACCTATATTCAGCACGCGGGCGGAAAATTTGCGCTGTGGGGGAAGGATAACGAAATTCCGTTGTCCGGAGCGGAAAATTTTCTGGATAACATACTGAAGGAAACCGGTTACACCCTGATCACCGTGGAATAAAATTCCGTTTTTTTGAGCGTAAGCGGATCGGACTCCGGAAAAAAGCATTGTACTTTTCAAAGTACGGTGTATATTATATGCTCAAAAAATCAGAAATAAATCAGGAATTTTATCTATGGAAGATATGACCAAAGGGAGTCCGCTGCGGCAAATCCTTCGTTTTGCATTTCCGGTATTGCTCGCCAATCTCTGCCAACAAGCTTACCGGATCGCAGATGCGGCAGTCGTGGGGCGTTATCTCGGGAAAGAGGCACTTTCTTCAGTGGTGGGGGCTTCGGAAACGCTTCTTTTTATCTCGATCAGTTTCTTTCTGGGGTTGTCCTACGGGATGCCGATTATCACCGGACAATGTTTCGGCGCAAAGGATTACATCAATGTCCGTCGTTCGATCGGGCTTTCCGTACTGGTGATCAGCGGTCTTGCGCTCCCGTTGATGCTGACTGCCGGTTTTTCCACGGAATGGATGCTCCACCTGATGAATACGCCGGAAAATCTGGTCAGTGGGGCTGCCAGTTATATGAAGGTCCTGTTCTTTACCGGGGTGATCAACGTGCTTCTTCTTCTGTTGATCTCGGTGATCCGGGTACTGGGCGACAGTATGGCGGCGTTGTTTATCATGGTTTGTTCCTGTGTTTTGAATATCGGTCTGAATGTGCTGTTCGTTGCGGTATTCGGCTGGGGGATCCCCGGTGTTGCCTGGGCAACGGTGACTGCGCAGTTTATCCCGTTGGTTTTGGGTGTGATTTACTTCTGTTGGAAGATGCCTCAATTTGTACCGCATTTTGCTGACCTGAAATGGGGCTGGAATTTTATCTGGCAGCACTTGCGTGTGGCGATACCTGCCGGTTTCCAGAATGTGGTGGTGGCATTTGGGACGGTGATCGTCCAGTATGCGGTCAATAGTCTTGGTGAGGATGCCGTAGGTGGAATTTCTGCTACAGCCGCATTGGGGGGACTGGTCTATATGCCGTTGTTTGCCATTGCTGCCGCGCTTTCCACCTTCTGTGCACAGAATTTCGGAGCGCAGAATCTGCGCCGGATCATTGTCGGGGTGCGGAGAACCGCTGTGATCATTATGGTCTATGTTGCAGTATCCACGATTCTGGTATGGATATTTGCACCGTTCCTTGCCACGATCTTTCTGCCGGAAACGGCTGAAAATGCCGAAACGATCCGGTATGGAATACGGTTTTTACGTTTGCTTTCACCGTTCTATGTGGTACTGGGATTCCTCTTCATCTGTTCCCCGCCTCTTACCGGAATGGGGTATCCAAAAGCCCCGTTCTGGTCCGGAATTATGGAAATGATCATGCGTTGTGCATGTGCTTTGGTATTGACTAAATTCATCGGGTTCGATGGCGCTTGTCTGGCACATCCGGTGGCATGGTTCGGAGCTGCTGTTATTGTGGTCCCGGATTATCTCCGGAAGATCCGGAAACTCAAACGGGACGGCATTCCGGTCCGCATCGAACGGGCGACCGAATTATAAAAGAAGGAATTTTTCTTATGAGCAGAATGAAAGATATGACTGTTGGTGACCCCTTGTGGCAGATCCTGACTTTTTCCGCACCGCTTTTTGCGATGAACCTGTTGTACCTGAGCTATGCGGTCGTCAATACGTATGTTGCCGGTAACACCCTCGGTCCAGCGGCTCTGGCGGCGATCGGCAGCGCTATGGGCGGACTGCATTACTGCGTGTTCGGGTTCTTCAACGGCATGACAAGTGGTTTTACCGTTGTGACCGGTCAGCGCTTCGGGGCGAAAGATATGGCAAATGTCCGCCGTTCCATTGGTACTTCTTTCATCCTTTGTGCCTGTATCTCCCTGCCCCTGCTCATCCTGGCGGGATGCAGCGCTGAAGCCGCACTCCAGCTGCTCCGGACTCCTGCGAAAGTCATTGGAAACGCCACCATGTACCTGCGGATCCTGTTCTTTTTCAGCTTTTTGAACATTATGCACCTGTTGCTGAACTCGATCCTGCGGGCGCTGGGCGACAGCAAAACGCCCCTTTACTTTTCCATCTACGGCACCCTTGCCAACATCGGGATGAATCTATTGCTGGTACTTTACTTCCGGCTCGGTGTCGCCGGCGTGGCGTGGGCAACGATCTTTTCCCAGAGTACCGCTGCCATCTTCTGCGCGACATACGCCCTGTGGAAAATGCCCATCCTGCGCCTGAAAAAAGAAGATTTGCGGATGGACTGGCGCTTCTCCTGGGAACACTTGCGGATCGCTTTGCCGATGGCATTGCAGTTCTCTGTCACATCGGTCGGGATGGTTGTCCTGCAATGGGCAGTCAACGACTTCGGACCGGAAGCACTGGGCGGGATCTCCGCCACCGGTCCGCTGGGAACACTGACGATCGCCCCGCTCTTTTCCATCGGGGTCGGGATCGCAACGTACGCCGCACAGAACTACGGCGCACGGAATCTTGCCCGGATCCGGGAAGGGGTCCGGAAGACTGCCTTTGTGGTGTTCTGCTTCACCCTCGCAACCAGTATTCTGATGTACATCTTTGCAGAACCGCTGGTCGACATCTTTGTGAAGGACGATGATCCCAATGCGGCAACGGTACTGGCATACGGTACCCAATATTTGCGCCTGCAGGCTATGTTCTACGTGATCCTCGGTCAGCTTCTGATCTTCCGGAACGTTCAGCAGGGCATGGGTTACGCTTCCGCTCCCTTCTGGGCGGGCGTGGCGGAACTGGTCGCCCGTGTGGTGGGGGCTTTTGTCCTCGCACAGCTCTTCGGCTTTACCGGCGCTGCCCTCTCCCATCCGCTGGCATGGATCGGTGCAACGGTGGTTGTCTTCGGCGATTATGTCTTCACGATCCATAAACTGAAAAAGACCGGGATCCCGGTGCGGATCAAGACGGAAAAGAAAACCGCATAACTCTTGGAAAAAATTTTCAAAAAACGCTTGCATTTTTCTTTTGGCGGTTTATTTTACCGGAGTAAGTGTTTAGTTATAAATTGTTGTTAAAGACAAAGGACAGTGGAAAAATGGCACAGCAGCACATCAACATTCCGCCCGAAAACCATGTGAGCGTTCTCGGCGGTCAGGGCTGGGTGGGACTGATCGACACCCTCGGAACCGAATCGACAATCGTTAACGCCGCCCGCGTTTCGTTCGGCAAGATCAAACAGGAAATGGATGACCGGGATGTGGGTCTGCTGAATTACCTCATCGAAAACCGCCATACCTCCCCGCTGGAACACATCGTGTTCACCTTCAGCATCCATTGCCCCCTCTTCATCCGCGGTCAGTGGCACCGCCACCGCACCTGGTCCTACAACGAGATCAGCCGCCGCTATACCGAGATCGATATGGAATTCTACACCCCGGAACACCTGCGCCGTCAGGCGGAAACCAACCGTCAGGCAAGTGTGGAAGATGCGAACTTTGACGATGCCGCACTCCGGGAAATGATCCGCAAACAGAATACGGATTCCCTCAAGCTCTACAACGATCTGCTGGAAGCCGGTGTCTGCCGCGAACAGGCACGCGGCGTTCTGCCCCAGAACATGATGGTCACCTTCTGGGGTACCGTGGACCTGAACAACCTCCTGCACTTCCTGGAACTGCGGGACAGCGAACACGCCCAGTGGGAAATCCGCGAGTATGCCAAGGCGATCAAGAAGCTTATCAAGCCGGTGATCCCCCATGTGGCGGCATACTATGAAAGCAAAGGGCAGGTCTGGTAATAAGGAAAAAGCACTTTTTTCCGATCCGGACTTGAACTTTTCAAAAATTATGTTATCTTAAAGATATACCCTAAGTAACTCAACCCTTATTGGAGGAAACGAAAATGGCAGCTAAAGTCGAAACTGAAAAGTGCGTCGGTTGCGAAGCTTGCGTCGGGACTTGCCCCGTCAGCGCAATCGCTATGAAAGATGGTGTCGCAGAAGTCAACGCTGATGAATGCATCGATTGCGGTGCTTGCGTCGGCGGTTGCCCCGCAGAAGCCATCGTCCAGGAATAAGTTTTTAACTTTTCCTCTACGGCAGACCGGTCCGGAGTTCGCTCCGTGCCGGTTTTTTTTGTGAAAATTTTTGAAAATGTGCTTGCATTTTTTTTGTGATGGTATATTGTAGGACAATTAACCGGAAGGAGCAAGTATGAAAGCTGAAAAAGTTTTGAGAGTGAACGCAACAAAGGAGCATAACCGCAACTCGGAAGGTGCCTTTGTGGAGCTGAAAGACGGAACCATTCTTTTCGCATACACCCGTTACAACGGCGAAGACTGGCGGGATGATGCCTCTGCGGACATCGTTGTGATCAAGTCCAAAGATGGCGGCACCACCTGGAGCGAGCCGGAAGTTGTGGTGGAGCATGACCCCGGTTACGGCAACGTGATGAGTGTTTCCCTCCTCCGTCTGCAGAGCGGAAGGATCTGTTTCATCTACCTGAAAAAACGCCTCTTTGAAGGTTGTACGGACTGCCGCCCCATGCTGAAATTTTCGGATGACGACGGCGCAACCTGGAGCGAACCGCAGTATGTCATCGGTGCCCCCGGATACTACGTGGTCAATAACGACCGCCTGATCCAGCTCAAGTCCGGCCGTCTGCTGCTGCCTGCCGCCTGTCACCGCTGGAAAGGGCAGGTTTCTGCCACCAGTTTCGGATTGGACGGCAGAGCTGTGGATTATGTCTATTATTCCGACGATGAGGGCGCCACGTGGTACGAAGCGCCGGACTGGATCCTGCCTTCCGTCAGTGAAAGCCGTACCGGACTTCAGGAGCCGGGCGTGGTGGAGCTGGAAGACGGCAGAGTCATGCTCTGGGCACGGACCGATCAGGGATGTCAGTACAAAGCCTTCTCCTACGATGGCGGTCTGAACTGGACCGATGCCATTCCCGCCCCCGAATTTCTCAGCCCTGCCGCTCCCTTGAGTATGAAACGGGATCCCGTAACCGGCGATCTGGTTGCCATCTGGAACGACCAGAAACCCCGGTACGGCATGGCGCTGGATCATGCCGGCAGGTGTCCCTGGAGCTGGGACCGGGCGCCCTATGCTATGGCTTTCAGCAGCGATAACGGCAATACCTGGACCGGACATAACGCGTTCGATACCGAGGAAGGATGTGGGTTCTGTTACTGCGCGATCCTGTTCTGCAGCAACGGGAATCTCCTCACCGCATACTGCTCCGGCGGTAAACCCTACGGCACTGAAACTCTGCAGGATATTACGATCTGCCGTTTTACACGGTAACAGCAATATCCCATTCCGACGGCGGGGCACGGCTGTCCGCCGGTGAAAAAAAGCGGGCTGCAGCTTTCGCTGCAACCCGCTCTGTTTTTTTTACCGGGCGGACGGTGCGCTTTTTCAAGTGCACCCGGTGGACCGCATTTGCGGTCCGCCGTGCCGTGCCCCGGCGCGCGTATGCTCACTTCATGAGGGCTTCTTCCAGATATTTTCTGCGAAGATCTTCGACTTCATATCTCAACCCTTTCATCAGGGGCAGAGCATTGACATAGACATCTTCGATTTCTTCGTCCGTCATATCTTTTTTGACTTTGGCTGCATATTCTGCCAGTTTTTCCTGCAACGGTTTGAGGTACTGCTGATAGAATTCCGGATCGCCGATGAGTTCTGCACCCCAGGTGGCGAAAGCATCTTCTCCCATACCGGTTGCGCCGCCGTAGGGGATCAGCTTATAGTTGCGATAGGTCTTGAAGATGATTTCTTTCCGGATCTCATTGAGCTGTTTTCTGTTCAAATCGAAACGGAGTCTTCCCCATTCGGACACGCCGTGCGGGCCCTGGGTACCGCCCCAGGTCATACCACCGGCGGGAGTCCACACGATGGCATCAAAGAGATAATCGGAACCATTTTCGGGCAGTTTATTGTAATGCGTTTCCCAGCCGAAGAAGATGTGGATCACATAATCGGTATCGGAGAAAGCAAATTCGGTGCGATAAGACCGTGCGGGGCTTTTATCGTCCAGACGGATCGCGCCTTTGTTGTTATACGTGGTATAGAATGACCATGTAGACTTGCCAACCGGATCGGGACCGAAGCAGATATAGGGCTGATTGTGACCGGGTGCGAAGTAACATTCCGGGCTGACTGCCTTTGCGAAGCCCTGTTCCACTTCCCGTGCATTTTCCGCCTCGATCCGCAGGAACACATGCAGACCGTAACGGTCGGCAGCGGCGGTGATCTCGGTGGTTCCCAGCGGTTTTTCGGTGGGGTCGAAGGTCACGTTTCTGGCACCGGTCGCTACGTCGGTTTCAAAGAAGTCCAGTGCGCCGCGATAGGGGATATTGCAATACTGTTTTTCCAGTTTGCTGTAGATTTTGCGCCAGTCGGCAACACTGTAAATGGGCGTATCGAAATATTTGACCGTCAGGACGCGTTTTTCCGGCATGGCAAAATATTTCTGATAAGCGGCGGCATACTTTTCCGCCTCAGCCGTTTTTCCCCAGACCAGACACTGACGCGCCACGCTGCGGATAATGCCGTATTCTTCTTTATTGGACCGTTTTGCCGCTTTGATGACGGGCATAACATCTTTGCCTTCCAGCAGCGCCACGAAGCACTGGAATTTGAGTTTTTCCATATCCGTCAGTTTCAGCGTAGCGATATATTCGTTGGCAACCTTGATGGCATCCGCAGTTCTGCCGCAGGCACCGAGGGAGGACACATACAGCATTTTAGCGTGGACCGGCTCCATATATCTGGTATCCATGATCAGTTCGCAAAGCTCTGCGGCGAGAGCGTAGTCACCTCTGCCATACGCCATGAGGAAACCGCCATTCCGGGTGAATGCCCAGGAGAACTTGTCCTTTGCCGGGATCCCTTTCAGCGTTGCGCGGGCAGCAACATCTTCCGGCTCCATGGTATCCATACAGTAGTGCGCCGCAATATCAAACCGCTGTTTTGCCGGGTTCTTTGTATCCATCACAAACTTGCGGGCATCTGCAGTGCGATCGCAGGGAGACATGGACATAGACCCGTGATGAGTATTGCTCCTGCGGGGATTGGCAGGCGCATAGAAAAGCAGTTCTGCATAAAGATTGTTGGCTGCTTTCCAGAAAGCGGCGGCATCATCCAGTTTTCCGTAACGGAATGCGATCGCGGCACCGTGAGAGGCGGCGGTCGTGGGATGGATCTTCATCGCTTCCCAGATGGTCTTTTTGTAGTTTTCGTAATCTTCATTCCAGCGGTAAACGTTGGCGAGGATGAGATAGGTCTTCGCCTGATACATTTTATCCAGCTGCTTCAGCGTCATGGCTTCGCGGGCAACGGCTTCGGCTTTCTTGAAGTCCTTGATCCCGGCATAGTATTCTGCCAGTTTACTGTAGGTATCAACTTTCTGAACGTCTTTGACCGCCTTGTCATTGATGATCGCCATAGCGGCGGGGACCAGTTCCACATCTGCGGCTTTGGCATCGTAGCACTGGATCGTCGTCCAGCCGGGCATACGGCAGCAGGAGATGATGTAATCGTAGATTTTGTACCGCACAGCGGGATCTGCGGCAAATTCGGGATCCTTCAGGAACTCTTTTGCCATTTCAATGCGCTGCGGATAGGAAACCTTTTTACTGAAAGACTTAAACTTTTTGTCGATTGCTGCAATACGTTCTTTGGTTTCCGCAACGCGTTTTGCAGCTTCCGCGGCGGCCTTTTTGCGTTCCAGAACCGCCTTCTGGGCAGGAGTCAGGGGTTTTTCCGGTGCCTTGACGGCGACCTTTTCCGGTGCTTCCGGAGCAGCGGCTTCGGGTTCCGTCGTACAGGCAGTCAGACAGAACAGCCCGGCAAGAACGGGATATGCAAAGATGGAATATTTCATGGTTCGCATCTCCTTATTTGCTGTGTTTCAAGAGGTTGAGGATGTGGCGGATCATTTCCAGACGCGCCATGGAGAGATCGAACGCATCGGTATCCATATCGGCGAGGAATTTGAGTGCCTGGCGTGCGGCGAAATCGCCGGGGACATTGGCGGCGTTGCCCAGGAGGGGACGCGCCAGCTGCTGAACGAGCGTGGCATAGCGGACATCGTCGATCCCTTCGCGGTGACCTTCCCACTGGAGGGTGTCCAACACGCCGTCAAAGTGCGTGTAATAGAAGTTCATGCTGCGGAACGTTCCGCCGCGGGTATCATTGAAACCGGCGTTATGGAATGCATAGTTACTGTTGC
The DNA here is from genome assembly GCA_015061915.1 of Lentisphaerota bacterium. Lineage (GTDB taxonomy): Bacteria > Verrucomicrobiota > Lentisphaeria > Victivallales > UBA1829 > SIG77. Next base: position 157,466 of record SUVR01000003.1, read on the forward strand.
AGGTCATACCCGCGCGCCACGGAGCAAGACCGTTCTGGCGGCGGTTGAAGGCAGGATTTTCCACCCCGACGTGCTGACAGGCGTACCAGCCGAAATCGTTGTCCGGAGAGATGAAGGAGAACTTGTCGGCGAGGTTGTGAGATCTGAAATCGGGCCAGGTCGGAGGCGTGAAGCAATCTGCCAGCCAACCGGCAAGGGCGTAGGTGTGGCGACTGTTGCTCCAGAATCCGAAACCTTCTTCGCGATAAATCTGGATCATGGGCAGGATGCCGCGCAGGGTTGCTCCGCCGTATTCATCCCCCCACGCCAGCTTGAAGTTGTTTCTGCCGAATTTGCGGATGTGCTCCTCTTTCTGACGCTTGGCATCAAAACGCATTTCTGCAAGGTTGGTCAGTTTCATACTGGTCGTAACGATAAAGTCGCGCTTGAGGCCGCCTTTGTCGATCAGGTCGAAACGGTAATATGCATTGCGGAAACCGGGGATCACATAGTTGTGAGCGGCAAAGTTTTTAAGCATGGAAACCAGCTGGGCTTCCGTCAGATCGTAGTCATTGCCGTTCAGCTGACGGATGAATTCGATGCCGTTGTATTCCGCCATTTCCGTGCGGAAGGGTTTATCCATATTTTTATACTGCATGGGTTCCGGCAGTTTGAAAGGCAGGATCCGGAGCTGAACGGGGATCTTTCCGATGACTTTGCCGCCGTCCTTCAGGGTGATGGCGCCGGAATAGACACCCGGCTTGCAATCTTCCGTCACGTGAGCGGTCAGGAAGAACTGTTTGAATTCGCCTTCGTTCAGGGTGGCACCGGCGAAAGTCTTGCTGTCGCAGAAATTGGGTTTCATGCTGCGGAACGAGCCGTCCAGACGATAAGAAGTCTGTCCCATATGTTCCAGAAGCGTATCGATCACCGGCGGCGGGGTGAGCCAGTGATAATGGACCGTGCCGTCCTTTTCGGTCAGCCGGGCATAGTTGGAAACTTTTTTCGTATCGACCTTGATCAGATCTTCATCGTGGAGAAGCAGTTCCGGGCAGAGTTTGTATTCATTATCTTGGAAATAGCTGTACCACGCGTTGCCCGCCTGATACCACACCTTGACTGTCTTCAGATCCAGTCTGCTTTTCGGGAACACATTGCCTTCTTTGCTCTTGAGGTCGCTTACTTCAAACGCCACTTTCCCGTGCTGTTTGAACGCATAGATCACAAAGGATGCGGGTTCATACTCATTGAGCGCGGAATAGATCCGCAGAGGTGCGCCCGCCGTGCCATCCGTGGGATAGGCGTCCGGCAGATACTGTACTTCGCTCATAGCGGGTACCGAATAGTGGATGTAACTGCCGGTGATCTTTCCCGCTTTGGCATCGGCGACCACACGGGTGACATTGGTCTTCTGTTTTTCCGTGCCGTTTTCCATCCGGTTGGCGTGATTGGACCAGATACTGTTCTCGCGGGTCAGAAGCTGATACGCTTTCAGCCATTCAGCCCGCTGTTCGGGAGGTGCCACTTCCACCTGTGCCGTCAGGGGGAACAGCGCGGCACCGGCAAGGAGTGCGGTCAGAAACGATTTTGCTTTCATTCAGGACCTTTCCTGTTGTATGATGATGGGGACTCAATCTATTGCTACACTAACACCGGAAATGACAAAATCAAGAAAAAATCATTGAATAATATTCCTGTTTTATTGCCAGAAATGAGGTGCTTGCATATAATAGTATGATTGTTTTTAAAAAGCAACTGAATTTTCTTGAAAAATTTACTTTATTTTTCCGGTTGACTTGCTATATTACTGTAAGATATGCCCCCGTGCGGGTGTAATAGTTAATGATTAAGTTTTCATATTTGTAAATCAAACAACCGAAAGGAACACAATCACATGAAACGGAAATTGTTGTGCATGGCGGCTCTTACCGCTCTGCTGGCAGGTCCGGCTGCAGCGCAGAACATGGAATATTCCGTGGTCCCTGCTATGAGCAGCGTGAAGCGTCTTCCCACAACGGAACCGACCGACGGCGTCAAATCCGGCGTTCTCGGCTTTGTGGCGGCGAAGGGGGAATTTGAACCGGCATCCTTCGTGATCAAGTCGGATAAAGCCGCGAAGAAAGTGGTGCTGACGCCTACCGATCTCAAAAATGCCAAGGGCGACAAGATTCCCGCCTCTGCGCTGGATCTGAAGGTCATCAAGATCTGGTATCAGGCAGGCACCGGCTGGCACAGCTATTTTGCCGATACCACCGGCAGAACCCTGGTTCCGGAACTGCTGCTCAACGATGAAACACTGGTCAAAGTCGATCCCGTGAAAAAAGACAACTACCTGCGCGTGACCAACGCTCAGGGCAAAGTGGAACACGTCTGGATCAGCAACTATGTGGAACTGGAAATCCCCTTCGACACCTGGAAAAACACCATTGCCGACGCCCCCACGTTCCAGCCGTTCACGCTGGATGCCAACGCCTGGAAACAGATCTGGGTGACCCTGGAAGCTCCGAAGAAGGCGGAAGGTCTCTACAAGGGCGAAATCAAAGTCACCATCGACGGCAAAAAGATGCAGAGCATCCCGGTCGCCGTCCGTGTGCTGCCCTTTGAATTGCCCACTCCCATGACGAATTACGATCTTTCAAGGGTTTATTATACAAGCACTTACAATGGATTAAACTTGGCTGGCTATCTGCTGAGCAACGGGAAAGACTGGAAGACAGCCGAAGCCCGTCTGCGTGCGAACTACAAGAACCTGAAGCGCCACAATATGCTGAACCCCATGGTCCGCACCGCCCGTGCCATGGGCTACCGCTGGAACCCGGAGGAACAGGATGAAATCTTCCGCCGCCAGATCACGATCTACAAGGAATGTGGTCTGGATACTTCTGCGCTTTTCGATGCCGTCCGCGGCATCCCCGACAACGGTTACCTGATGCACAAGGATCGCAAACTGCCGCTGGCAGAACAGAAGCTGCCCCCCTACTGGGAAAAAGACATCCTCGCCGGGAAAAAGATGGTGGAGGAAATACTGGGCAAGGGCGTTGACGTGTACTGTTTCGGCTGGGACGAACCCTCTATGGCGCGTCTCCGCGGTCAGAGACTTCCGTGGAAGTTCCTGCACGACAACGGCTTAAAGACATACAGCACCGCTCACTCCGCCCACCTGCTCCATGGCGGTTACAACGAAGACTTTGTGAACTACGGCGGCAGTTATGACAAAGCCTCCGCCGCAAAATGGCACGCGATCGGCGCCCGGATCACCACCTACGCCGCACCTCACACCGGTCCCGAAAACCCGGATGTGGTCCGCCGCAATCACGGCATGGACCTCTATCTGTGCGACTTTGACGGCACCAACAACTATGGATTGGACGGCGGCTGGAATGACTTCCGCGGCGCCACCTACAACTTCCGCGGTTTCAACTGGATCTACCCGGGTACCATCGAACCCATCAACACCATCCAGTTTGAAGGGTTCCGGGAAGCGATCGACGACGTGAAGTACGCCACCCTTCTCCAGCAGCTCGCCCGCAAAGCCATCGCCACCGGTAAGACGGACAAAGTCTACGCCGGCAGAATCGCGCTCCAGTATCTGGCTCTGATCGACGGCAAGAAAGCCGATCTGAATACGGTCAGACTCGAAATGATCAACCACATCATGCGTCTCCGCACCATGGTGAAATAAGGAAAGGACTGAACCATGAAATTCAAAGCTCTCCTTTTTGCTCTCGCCGGCGCAGTGATGCTCTCCGGCTTCACTCCTGCGCTGCAGGCACAGAAAAAAGCGCCTGCAAAATCTGCGGCAAAAGCTCCTGCAAAACCGCAGAAATATGATGCACGCAACACAAAAAATAAGATCAATGCCCTGATCAATATCAGCGCAGAACGGGATATCCAGAAGATCCGCGCCATGATCGCCGATTACCGGAAAGATGCGAAGTTCGGCGCCGATGCGCTCTACACTTTCGACCTGATCGAAGCCGGTCTGAATGCCAAGGGCAATCCCAAAGCAGTGAAAATGCCCAAAACGCCGGAAGGCATGAACGCTTCTGCTGTGGAAAGTGCATTTTTCAGCACGGCAAAAGTCTTTATGCACCTCCGGGATTATCCCATTGCCCAGTTCTTCGGAACGGTCCGGCAGAAAGAAGTTCCGGTCTATGTCTGTAACGCAGTCGCCCTCGCTCCGAAGGATGTGACCGGCTGGGAAACGACAAAGATCAACGCCCCCGTGGCGACCGGTTTTGAAAAATATAACGAAAAAGCCGCTGCGCTGCTCATCAACGACGTGAACAGTGTCCGTGACTCTGCCACGCTCAAGAGCGACAAAAACTGCCCCGTCTCCTTCCGCGTTGCAGCGGATAAATACGGGATCAGTATTTACATCAAAGCAGTCACAGCGAAGGCTGACGAGATCTTCGCCGGTCTGGCGTATGGCGGTATGTACGAAATGTACCTGCAGCCGGGTCAGGGCGAGTTCTACTACCAGTGGCTTTACTATGTGAACCCGGAAAAATGCAACGAAGCCGAATGGATGACCCCCGGCAAGCACTATCGTTTCCTGAAAGAATACATAGAATACGATTCAAAGGCAGTCGAAGGCGGCATCGGTACGGTCTTCTTCATTCCCTGGACTATGCTCTATGACCGTCTTCCGGATGCCAAAACCGAATGGAAACTGGGCGTTGTGCCGTGGGTTGCTGAAGGCGGCTTCACCTGGGGCAGCGGTCAGGTCCACGAACTGAACAAGTTTGGTACGCTGAAATTTGCCGGTCTGGAAAAGATCATGCCGGAAATCAAGCGTCAACTGGTTATGGCTGCCTGGGGCAAGTACAAGAAGGAAAGCGGTGCAGTCCTCACCTTCTGGAACGATGAACAGCGCGGCGACCGCAAGTTTGAAGCGGAAGTGTTGATCCCCCTGAAGAACAAATGTGCTGAATGGGGCAAACTCGTCAAAGCGGATATGGATGCCGCCACCGTGGAAATGCTCTTCAAGGAAGCAGTGCCCGTCTGGAACGAATTCCAGTTCGTGGTGGATGATCTCCGCACGCAGTATCTGCAGAAACAGTTGCTCAGCGAGTAAAAATGGAACAAGTTGCGGGGCAGAACCTTTCCCTTGGGCTGCCCTGCAAAACAAGAAAGCCTTCGGGGGGTGCATCTCATGAAACGGAAATTATTGGGTATCGCAGCGTTTGCCGCTCTGCTGACGGCTCCGGCAGTCGCACAGAATATGGAATATTCGGTTGTCCCTGCCATGAGCAGTGTCAAGCATCTGCCGGATGAGGAGCCGTCGGACGGGGTCAAGTCCGGCACGGTCGGTATCATTGCGGCAAAAGGCGAATTTGAGTCTGCCTCCTTCCTGCTCAAATCGGATCGCGCGGTAAAGCAGGTGATCCTGACGCCCACCGATCTGAAAAATACTGAAGGCGATACGATCCCCGCCTCCGCTCTGGATCTGAAAGTGCTGAAGGTCTGGTATCAGGCAGGCACCGGATGGCACAGTTACTTCGCTGATGTCACCGGCAGAACGCAGGTCCCGGAGCTGCTGCTCAACGATGAAACTCTGATCAAAGTCGATCACGCAACGAAAGACAACTATCTGCGTGTGATCAATGCTCAGGGAAGGGCGGAATATGTCTGGATCAGCAATTACGCCGAAATCGATGTCCCCCTTGATCTCTGGAAAGATACCGTTGCCGATGCAGCCACTTTCCAGCCCATCTCGCTGGACGCCGGAATGTGGAAGCAGATCTGGGTGACACTGGAGGCTCCGAAAGCGGCGGAAGGTCTCTACAAGGGCACGATCGATGTTGCCATCGACGGCAAAACGGTTCAGAAGATTCCCGTTGCCGTCCGGGTACTGCCCTTTGAGCTGCCCACCCCCATGACCAATTACGATCTGACAAAGGAATTCTATTGCGGGATCCTTACCAGCGACCAGTTGAACCGTTATCTTCAGCAAAGCAAGATGGACTGGGCGCGGTCCGAGGCGCGTCTGCGGGCGAGCTACCGGAATATGAAACGGCACAATCTGGTGCATCCCAATCTGCCCACCGCCCGGAATCTGGGGTTCCGTCACAGCACCGAACTGGCAGACCGTGTTTTCCGGCGGAATCTGGAGATCTACAAAGAGTGCGGTATGGATACCAAAACGATCTTTGATGCAGTCCGCGGGATTCCCGATTATGCCTATCTCAAGCACAAAGACCGGGATCTCCCTCTGGCAGAACAGAAACTGCCGGACTACTGGGAACGGGATATCCTCGCCGGGAAAAAGATGGTGGAGGAAGTGTTGGGCAGGGACGTCACCGTGTACTGTTTCGGCTGGGATGAACCGGGTATGCGCACGCTGCGCGCGCAGCGTCTGCCGTGGAAGTTCCTGCATGACAACGGGTTGAAAGTCATCAGCTCCGCCCACTCCGGACATCTGCTCCACGGCGGTTTCAACGAGGACTTTGTGGATCTGGGCGGCACGTACGAAAAAGCCGAAGCAGCCAAGTGGCACGCCATCGGTACACGGGTCACCACCTATGCCGCCCCCCACACCGGACCGGAAAACCCGGATGTGGTCCGCCGGAATCACGGTCTGGATCTCTATCTCAACGATTACGATGGCACATATAACTACATGCTGAACAGCCGCTGGAACGATTTTACCGGTGCTGCATACAACTTCCGGAGCTTCAGCTGGGTCTACGACGGCTCCCTCGAACCGATCAATACGATCCAGTTTGTCGGGTACCGGGAGGCGATCGACGATGTGAAGTACGCCACACTGCTCCAACAGCTCGCCCGGAAAGCCATCGCAACCGGAAAGACGGAATATGTTTATGCCGGCAGGATCGCACTCCAGTATCTGGCACTCATCGACGGCAAAAAAGCTGATCTGAATACAGTCCGTTTGGAAATGATCAACCATATTCTGCGCCTCCATTCAATGCTGAAATAAGGTTTGGCGCACGATTCCGGTAAATAAAATCCCCCGTTCTGTGAACAGCCACAAGGGCTGTTGCAAAACTGTTTTCCTGTACCTGTTGCAATTGTCCTGATAAATATTTCTTTGAAAACAATCCATGCAGGCGGATTCAGATGCGCTCCGGAGGAGCGCGGGATCACAGCCTATGGGCTTGCCCATAGGTTATGGATTCACCCACGATTTTGCGCTCTGCAGGAGCGCGGGAGCCGTCAGACAATTCCACCGTCTCCGGCACGCCTTCAGCGTGCAAATGGTATAGTATATCACTTTGACCTATGGGCAAGCCCATAGGCTATCATCTGGCACGCCTTCAGCGTGCTTTTCGCACCATCATTTATTTTCCTCAAACAGTTGGTTTGAGGAGCAATAAAAACAATGTAAAAAAAACAGCGAAAGAAGTTGTTATTCTTTTCTGCCATGTCTTATTTTACACTCAAAAAAATAAGAAACGGAGCTGCGCATACTCTCTTTGACAGTTTTGCAACAGCACCCCATACCTTTTGGCGTGGCAAACAAATCCCTTCGTGCCGCAACGAAACGAAGTTGAGTAGAGCGGCACAAATAAGAGGGCGCTTTGCGCCCCTGTTTTTGACGGCTCCCCCCCTTACCCCCATCATGCGATTGGTCGCCCGTCAAAAACAGACCCGTTCGGATCACCGGGGAACGTTTCCCCGGCGACATTAAGGTACGGAGCGTCAAAAAAAAGTACAAAAAAACACCCCGCAGACGGTTTGTTGCGGGGTGTTGCAAGCCAGCTTTTATGCTGTTGACGGCTTACTTGCCGAGGGCTTCCTTGTAAGCCTTCACAGCGATTTCCAGACCTTCATCGAAGGTGTAGGAGGGCTTGAAGCCGGTGGACATCAATTTATCCACGCAAGCGCTGGAGTGCTTCACGTCGCCAGCCCGTTCCGGCAGGTGGACGATCTTCGACTTGCTGCCCAGGATCTTCACGATCTTTTCTGCCAGATCGTTGATGGTGAGGCGTCCGCCGTATGCCACGTTGTACACGCCGGTGAAGTCGCTTTCCGCCATAAAGGCATTGGCTGCGGCGATGTCCTTCACGAAGATGAAGTCGCGGGTCTGTTCGCCGTCGCCGAAGATGGTGATATCTTCATTGTTCAGCGCCTTGGTGATGAAGATGGGCACAGCAGCAGCGTATGCGCTCTTCGGGTTCTGGCGGGGACCGAACACATTGAAGTAGCGCAGGCACGCAGTCTGGAGCTTGCCTTCTTTGGCGAACATATTGCAATAGTATTCGTCATCCAGTTTCGTGATTGCGTAGGGGCTCTTCGGTTCCGGATACATGGTTTCGACCTTGGGGCAAACCGGATTGTCGCCGTAGATGGCGGCGCTGGTGCTGAGAACCAGTTTTTTGCAGCCGGCTTTGGCGGCTTCTTCCAGCACGGTGATCATACCGACGCTGTTGAGGCGGTTGCATTCCAGGATCTCGGTCATGGATTCCGGCACGGAGATCATGGCGGCAAGGTGGAAGATATAGTCCACACCTTCCACGGCGCGGGCAACGTCATCCCGGTTGGTGATGTCGCCCTGGATGAATTCGCAGTCGAAGTTCTTGATGTTGTCAACGAAACCGGAGCGCAGGTTGTCCAGCACGCGGATCTCTGCCTTGCCCTGATAACGTTCAACGATATGGCTGCCGATAAAGCCGGCACCGCCGGTAACGAGGATCTTTGTCATAATTACTTAACCAGACCTTTCATAATTTCGTTCATCTTGTCTTCCTGTTCCTGCAGGCTCTGGACCAGCTTGAACTGGGTACGGCAACGGTCCAGATTGTGACCTTCCCGTTTCGTCTTGAAGTACTTGTCTCCATCCAGATAATCCGTCAGGAAGCGGACGCCGATTTCAAAGGTGATGAGCATACCGGAGAAGGGCATATTTTCGATTTCAGCGGGCGTGAGGCATCCGCCGGCGCCTTCCAGGAAGCCGCGTGCGAGCGCTTCAAACATTTCCATCCGGGCATAGACTTTGGAGAGATCCTTTTCGTCTTCTGCGGCGGGGCTGGTGCTGGTACGGACCAGGTCGCCGAAGTCGTAGAGAGAGATCCCCGGCATGATGGTATCCAGGTCGATCACGCAGATCCCTTCCCCGGTTTCATCATCCAGCATCACGTTGTTGATCTTGGTATCGTTGTGAGTGATCCGTTCCGGGATCTTGCCTTCCGCCATAAGGTCCAGCAGCTTGCTCGCCATGGCGCGGTTCTTCTGGAGAAACTCGATTTCCGCCTTGGCGGATTCCGCTCTGCCGCACACGTCTGCCGCCAGCGCCTTGTCGAAGTCAGCCAGACGGGAGGGGGTGTTGTGGAAGTTGGGGATCGTTTCATGGAGCCGGTCGCCGGGGATGTCGGCGAGGAGCTTCTGGAAGGAGCCGAACGCCTTGGCAGCCTGATAAGCGAATTCCGGAGATTCCAGCACGTCGTAGGTGCGTGCGCGATCCACAAAGAGGTAGGCGCGCCAGTACTTGCCTTCGCCGTCCACAAAGAACGGTTTGCCGTCGTTGGCATTGACGATCGTCAGGGCGCGGCGGGTGGCATCTTTTCTGCCTTTGAGTTTCAGCTTGCTGTGGTTCAGCACACGGGAGATGTTCTCCATGAGCTGTTCCGGCTGTTTGAAGATATTGGTGTTGATGCGCTGAACGATGTACTTGATCTGATGACCTGCCTGATTGAAGACAGCCAGATACGTATCGTTGATATGACCGGAGCCATAACGTTCGCACCACAGGAAATCGCCCCAGATGTCAAAATGGGAAGAAACTTCTTTGATCGTTGCGTTCATAACTTTTCCTTATGCAAAAAGGTTTTCCGGATAGACACCCTTGGCAATGAGCGCCTTGATGTCCGCCTGAACTCTGGGTTTGTCTTCCCGGTAGGTGACGCCGAACCAGGAGTCCGCACTGCGGAGGACTTTCACATTCGCCTTGCCGTTGTGGATCATTTCCGCCACAACGAAGGGAATGTAGAACTCGCTCTTGAGTTCCGTGCCGCGTTCCTTCAGGAACTCTTCAAACATAGCACCCATGCCGTCGAACAGGGAGGGCATAAAGCCCCAGAAGTTCATGCTGGAGATCTCTTCGCCGCAGAGTTCAACCTTTTCGCCGTTGTCATCGGTGAACACCGCTCTGCCGCCGCCGAGGGCTTCGATCTTGGTGCGTTCAATGACTTCTTTGAGGTTGTTGTTTTCGTCCAGTTCGCAGATGCCGCGGGAGACGGAGCCGAACTCGGAAAGCGTGTTCTTGATGGGGAAGCCCACCATGTAGAACTGGGAAGGATCGGTGTTTTCGCTCAAAGCCTTGCCCAGCTGTTCAAAGCCGCTCTTGCCGTAGAAGTCGTCCGCATTGATCACGGCGAAGGGTTCGTTGACTTTGCCCGCTGCGCACATAACGGCGTGACCGGTGCCCCAGGGTTTCGTTCTGCCTTCGGGAACCGTGAAGGGAGCCGGGATCGCATCCAGTTGCTGATAAACATAATCCAGCTCGATCTTGCCTTCCCAGCGCTTGGAAACGACTTCCTTGAAGTCCGCTTCAATATCCTTACGGATGATGAAGACCACTTTGCCGAAGCCGCCGCGGATGGCGTCGTAAATGGAATAGTCCAGAATGATCTCGCCGTTGGGACCCACGGGGTCGATCTGTTTCAGCCCGCCGTAACGGGAGCCCATACCGGCTGCAAGAACCACAAGTGTCGGTTTCATAGTCAGTTTTCCCTCGCTTTCCGATTATGCCATGGGGAGGGACGCAGCTGCGATCGCCTGACCGTGACGTTTCGTCTTTTCGTCCGGAACCTCGAAGACAACCGTGTATTCGGGGAACTGGGTCTTGATGACATTTTCGGCTTCCGCCTGGATGATGTCGCCGCCCTTGCCGGAGGTGACACGGCCCAGGAAGAGAACGCTCTTGATTTCGGGATAGAAGTCGCAGAAACGGGCAATGGTGTAACCGAAGGCAACACCGATGCTGCGATAGATCTTTTCTGCTCTGGGATCGCCTTCTTCCATGAGCTTCTGGACGCCGATGAGGCGTTCCGGGAACTTCATTTCAGCGGGGAATTCAATACCGGCGAGGGGAGCCAGACGGGCAACACCCTGCTGGGAGAAGAACTGCACGCCACAGCCCAGGTCGCCGCTCCATTCGTCAGCGGGAGCACCGTCGCGGTAGTCGATGGGCACGAAAGCCAGTTCGTTCAGCCAGTCGGTGATATTACCGTCCGGGTTCACGTAGCCGCCAGCCATACTGGTTCCGAGGGAGACGCCCAGGATGCTGTTGCTGTTCAGCTGCATGGAACCGGCAAGTGCGGTCACTTCGCCGTCGTTGACGATTTCAAAGGGAACGCCCATTTCCTTGGCGACATCCAGGAAGATGTTGGCGACTTTGCTTTCAAAGTCCTGCTTGGGCACGCCGCGGAAGAGAGAGGAGATACGGACGCGGTTCTGGACGATCACACCGGCAGTGGAGCCGCCGATGGCATCCACGCGGGGCAGGTGAGCTGCAGCACGCTTGAGGGAGTCCAGGATACCTTCTTTGTGGTAGGAGGGATCCTGCTGGAAGTAGGGGTCCCATGCGATTTCTTCAGAGAAGACCACTTCGCCGTCGATCATGGCAGCGGCTTTGCGGTCGGAACCGCCCAGGTCGAACCCGATCCGGCAGCCGTTCAGGTGTCTGCCGAGGGGCTGAGCGGTGGTTTTTGCGGCGGGAGCGTTTTCGTACGGGGTGTAGCAGATTTCCACGGGGTTGCTGTAAATGTTGCCCATGACTTCGGAGTCGAACTTGCGTTCGCCGTTCTGCAGGTCGTAGATCGCCTTCATGGCATCGGCAACGCGCTGATCGCCGGCGATGGTCACTTTGTAGCCGCCATAGATCCAGAACATGGACTTGACGAGACGTTCCACGTGGCGCAGGTTCGCCTGGAATTCACCTTCGTTTGCGTCGCCGAAAAGGATCGTTTCATAGACGCTTGCGCTCTGATCGTTCCGTTCCATCACGATCTTCACGTTCACGGCTTTGCCGGAAGCCTTCACGGCTGCCTGAAAAGCGCGGTCCCAGAGTACTGCCGGCACAAAGTCGGTGTCAAGACACGGCACAATGCCCGGTTTTGCATTTTTTGCGATTTCTGCCATCATGGTTTGTTTCTCCTTATGACGGTTGTTTTATGTTGATTTTGGTTGAATTTTGAACGTTTCTCCTGAAAAAATCGCAGGATTACCCTTAATCTACACTCAAAACAAATGAAAGTCAACAAAAAAATATGAAAAAAGCAACTTTTTTATATATAAATGTGCCGTGGCGCTGCAGAAAAGAGATTATTTCGCGCGGAAAGTGAGGGGGATCGCCATTGCGCGGGGCGGGGCGGGCACGACTTTCAGATTGCGCATCGTGTTGCGGACGGCGTCATCCATTGCGGCAATGCCGGAAGACCGGGTGATCTTCCAATCCACGACCTGCCCGTTCGATGCGATCGAAACCATGACCAGCGTTTCCGGTTTGCGATTTCCCAGTTGAGCATCGGATGGCTGACGGAACCGGGGTTCCACGAATGCTTTGAGTTTTCCAAGATATTCCCGGTCTTTTGAGTCTGCCAAAATACCTTCCACGCCGGATCCCAGTCCAGCCGTTCCTTTCCGGAAATCGGCAAGTGCCTGTGCCCGGTTGCGCGCAGCCTTTTCCGCCGCCTCTCGGGCAGCCCGTTCCCGGGCAACTCTCTGTCTTTCCGCCTGTTCCCGTATCTTCCGGGTAACATCGGATTCCCGTTCCCGGGTGACCGTTTTATTCTTATTCTTTTCCCGTTGCGCCCGGATCCGTTCCTCAATGGAGGGGTGTCTCGGCTTGGGCTTCGGCTTGACCTGCGGCTGCGGTTTGGGTTTCGGTTTGGGTTTGGGTTTCGGTTTTACTTCCGGCTGTTTCGGCTCCGGTGGTTTTATTTCGGGCCGCGGAGGGGGCGGGGGCAATTCCGGCAGAGGTTCGATCTCCGGCAGCGGGGGAAGCGGCTGATATGCTTCCGGCTCCCGTGTCGGGACCGGTGTTTCCGGAGCCGGCAGCGGTGCGCTGGAACCGGGCAGATTCATAACCACCGGAATAATGACTTCTTTCGGAAAAACGGGTACTTCCTCCCGTTTCAATCTTTCGTTATCAAACCATGTCAGCAGGCACAGAAAAGGAACCAGCAGTGCATGAACGATCACAACGGTGAGGGTCAGTTTTCTGTTGATTGCCCCGTTGTAAGGATCCATACCGTGACGGATCAACTGTGCCGCATCGGAAAGTCTCACTGTTCCGCCTCCTCCGTGGTGACGAGGGAGACATTTTTGAAGCCGTTTCCGTGGATCTTTGCCAGGAAAGCAATCACTTTTCCATAGGACAATTCTTTGTCTGCCCGCAGGAATATTTTGAAGTCAGGATTTCCCCGGAAAGACATCAGTTTCATAATACATTCATCCTGAGAGATCGTGTTGCCTTCATAGATCACATTGCCATCTTTGGTCAGGTTGATTGTTTTGAGGTTCTGTTCATCTGCTGCGTCCTTCGGAAGAGGGTCTGCATTCATTTGCGGGGGATCGACTTCAATGGTGTACTCCAGCAAAGGGGCCGTAATCATAAAGATGATCAGCAGAAAAAAGAGCGTGTCGATCAATGGGGTCAAGTTGATCGTATCATAAGGAGATGAGTTGAAACGGCGTCTTGCCATAGTATCACCTCAATATTGCTGTCCGTCAGATGCAGCGGCGATGCTGTCGAGCTGTTCGATCTTGAGTCTGGAATGAAATTCCTCCGCGAAGTTATCCAACTGAACCGTCATCTTGCGGATGGCGGCAGTAATGATATTGTATCCCACCAGCGACGGGATGGCAACGATAAGTGCGATGACCGTGGTAAGAAGAGCGCCGGAAACGCCGGGTGCGAGCGTACTGATATCTGCTTTTCCCTGGCTTGCAAGGTTGGTAAATGCGATTGTAATACCCCAAACCGTACCGAAAAGTCCGAGGAAGGGGCTGGCGCTGACGGCAGTCTGCAGGAAGATCATGCTTTTATCCAGTTTTACCAACTGGTCTTCGATCGTTTGTTCCACATTGGACTTAACGATTTCCAGTTCAGCATCGCTGAGTGCGCGGCGTGTTCCTGTTGCCCGGTCGACCAGATGAAAAGCCTCAATCCTGTTTTTTGCGGCGAGGTAGACTGCAGCGAGGGGGCAATACGCCAAATTGGAAGACTCATTCAAGGAAAGCGGCGAACGTTTTTCCCGGAAAACCTTGAGGAAACGGTTGTTTGCTTCTTCCAGTTTACGCATACCGCAGTATTTGTTGACCATCACGATCCAGGTGAAGATGGAAAAGATGAAGAGGACAATACAAATAAGCTGTCCCAGCAGGTCGCTGTGTGAAAAAGCGTAAAGCAGACCGCTGTCAGAGGCGAGAATTGGCGAAAAAATAGTGTACATAATTGATTTTTACCCTTCAAAGTTTAATTTTTTCAAAAAAAGAGCTTCTTTTTTCTAAAAATACTTTGCCCTTTGCTAAAAATCAATGTATATTGTAAAAATATTTGATAAAAAAACATTAAAATCAGGTTAAGGAGCAAAAAAATTATGGAAAAACCGTTTTATGTGTTGGGCTTTGATATCGGCGGGACCAAGATTGCAATCTGTCTTGGTACCAGTGATGGGAAACTGATCGGTTCCACTCGTGTGGGAAATCAGGACCGTGATCCTGCCGAAGTGCTTCCTGAACTTGTTGCTGCCGGAAAAAAGCTGCTCGCAGATACCGGTATTGCTGAAAGCGATCTGCGTGCAATCGGGATCGGTTCCCCCTCCCCTATGGATTTTGAAAAGGGGATCATCCTCGGTCCCTTCAACATGAAGCTTTGGAAACACGTGGCGATCCGGGATTACCTTGCAGAAGCTTTTGGCGTGGAAGCGTTCTTTGATAACGATGCCAATGCTGCCGGTTTGGCAGAATGGATCTTCGGCGCAGGTCAGAATACCCAGAATATGTTGTATCTCACGATGAGTACGGGAATCGGTGCCGGGATCATTGCCAATGGCAGACTCCTCCGCGGCAAAGAGAACTACGGCGGTGAAGTCGGACACATGGTCCTGGATGTGAATGGCCCTGTGTGCAACTGCGGTTTGCGCGGTGACTATGAAGCATTCTGCGGCGGGAAGGCGATTGCTCAGAGACTGCAGGAAGAACTGAAAGACAAACCGGAATCCGCCATTATGAGAGCAGCCGGCGGCGATGTGGAAAAGATCGATATGCGCGCGCTGGAGATCGCCGTGCGTGAAGGTGATGAATACGCCTGCAAAGTGTGGGATGATATGATTGAACGCAATGCCCAGGCAATGGGTATGCTTATGAATATTTTTAATCCCGAGATCATTGCTCTCGGAACCATCGCTCTGCGGACCGGCGATCTCTTTATGAAGCCGCTGCTGGAACGGGTCGGTAAATATTCCTGGAAGCAGATGAACAGCGTCTGTTCCATCGTGACCAGTAAGCTTGATACGAAAATCGGCGAATACTCCGGCGTGGCTGTCGCTCTCTACTCCCTGTATGAACGTGGCGATTGGCAGTTGCCCTGGGAACAGAAATAAGCGTATCCCGGGCGGAGAGGAACAGAATATGGCAAACGGAAAAAAAGATCTGAAACAATACTATTCCTGCAAACGCAAGCCGGACTTTGTGACCTGGACTGCGATCGGGTTGTTTCTGATTGTGATTCTGCTTCAGGTGTACCTGATCGTGTTCCTGCCAATGCAGCTCCGGGAAGGTGAAACACTGGCGTATAATGTGGCACGGGATAAGATGCTGCAGAATATTGATGTGTTGCGTTCAAGACTGCCGAAAGTGAAAATGACCGATGAGCTTGCCGAAGGCGAGCTGCAGATGACAAGAAGCGCTTTTGAGCGTTTGATGCTTTATACCCGTGAACACCGGGACGGATTGGATCTGGCTCAGGTCACAGAGCTTTCGCAACGTTTCCAGATGTTTGATTTCATGCTGCGGCGCTGGACGGCAAAACAGCCGCAGTATTATCTCCACCGGGAAACGATCGATCAGAAAAAATATGTACGAATGCTCGAAAAGCGCATTCAGGAACAGGAGACAATTTCAAAATGAGTATTTCCGCAGACCGCTTGAATGCGATTATCGAAAAAACAAAAAATGTCCGGATCGCAGTTCTTGGCGACCTGATGCTGGATCGCTATGTTTCCGGTACGGCATCCCGTCTTTCTCAGGAAGCTCCGGTTCCTGTGCTTCATGTCCGCAAATCGGAAGTCCGGCTTGGCGGTGCAGCGAATGTGATGCGTAACCTGACCAGTCTTGGTGTTCAAAAAGTTCTTGCATTCGGGATCGTCGGGCAGGATCGGGATGGCGAAGAACTTTGTACCTTGTTGAACCGTGGCGGGGTTGATACAGAAGGTGTCCTTGCTGTTCCGGATCGCCGGACTACTGTAAAACAGCGCGTGATCGCCAGCAGTCAGCAGGTGGTCCGTATGGATTTTGAAGATACGGAGCCTGTTGCGGAAGAAGTGCGCAATGCACTGGTTGATATGATCTGCGCCCGGATCAGGACCCATGAGATCGATGCACTGATCCTGGAGGATTACGCCAAAGGTCTGCTGGAACGGGAAATGCTTCAGGTGATCGCAGATACTGCCCGTGAGTATGGCGTTTATACATCACTTGATCCGCATCCCGGTCACGATATGAAGGTGCGCGGTCTTTCCCTGATGACTCCGAACCGGGCAGAAGCATTTGATCTTGCAGAGCATTACTGGACAGAACCGGAAGATGTGGTGGAAGAGGACTGTGTCTTGCGAAAAGTCGCAGCAAAAGTTATGGAAAACTGGATACCGGATTCTCTGTTGGTTACATTGAGTCATCAGGGTATGGCACTCTTCAAACGGGAGCAGCCGGAATCGATTTTCGTGATCCCGACTCTTGCCAAGGAAGTTTTCGATGTTTGTGGTGCCGGTGATACCGTGATCGCGACTTACACCCTTTGTATGGCTGCAGGCTCGACCGGTGAAGAGGCCGCAGAAATTGCCAATCATGCTGCCGGGATCGTCGTTGGGAAGGCGGGCACTGCTGTTACGGATATTCCCGAATTGATGGCAAGTTTTCACTGGTAATCGCAAAATGACGGCACGGAAGATCATTCTCGCCTCCGCTTCTCCAAGAAGAAGAGAATTGCTGACGAAGGCCGGGTTTCCGGTTTTTGAGATCGTACCTTCCCCCGCCGATGAATTGATGCCGGATGGTGTGAATGTTTACCGTCTTGCTCTCGAAAATGCAGTCCGGAAGGCGATTGCCGTGGCAGACCTTCATCCGGACGCCCTGGTAATCGGTGCGGATACATTGATCGAATTTGAAAATGAGGCTATTGGCAAGCCCCGGGATCGGCAGGACGCCATAGATACTCTTTGCCGACTTGCCGGAAAAACACATTGCGTTACCACCGGAGTGTGTCTCTGCTGCCGTGCTGTAAACCTGCTGACCCGTTTTGCCGGGATCAGCACGGTGGAATTTCTCCCTTTTGACAGAGCCACTGCAGAAAGATATGCAGAACTTGTTCCGGTTCTGGATAAAGCCGGTTCCTATGCCATTCAGGATCACGGAGAAATGATCATTAAAAAAATCACAGGCGATTATGACAATATTGTCGGGCTGCCTGCTGCCCGTTTGAAAGAAGCGCTTGAAACAGCTTTGGAGGTATGCTGATATGCAGAAGAATCAGGAAAAACCGGTCCTCTGCTGGCTGCCGCCTCTGTATTTCGCCCAGGGATTACCTGCGGTACTTATTGCGGAAGTATCCATCATCCTTTTCAAGGAATTCGGTATGATTGATTCTGCCGTTGCTTTCTGGTCGAATTTCCTGGGGTTGATCCCCCTGCTTCTGATTAAAATTTTCTGCGCTCCCATTGTGGATTCTTTTTCCCGGCGAAGAAATTGGATTTTTGTCGGACAGCTTGCACTTGCCTGTTTGTTTCTGCTTTCCGGTTTTGCCTGCAAATTTACGGAACCGCTCCCGTGGCTGATTTTATTTTTCTTTCTGGCATCTCTGGTTTCCGGTGTGCATGATATTGCCGCTGACGGATTTTACATTCTGGCTCTGGATGACCATCGACAGGCTGTCTACTCCGGTTTGCGCAGTGTATTCAACCGGGTTGCGGCGGTTGTGGGCAGCGGTGGGTTTATTATCTTTGCCGGATGGTTGGCAGAATCAGGAGGTTGCCAGATCAGTACGGCGTGGGGGGTGACTCTTGCCGGTGCGGCAGTCTCTCTTTTTCTTCTGGCGCTCTGGAGTGGGATCTTCATGCCGCACCCTGCATCCGATTTACCGAAGCAATTTTCCTTTTCCGGTTTCGGAAAAGATTTTTCTACGGTTTTTGTCTCATTTTTTCAGAAAAAATATGTTTGGACTGCATTGCTGTTTTTGCTGCTGTACCGGCTCGGCGAAGCGCAGCTCAGTGTGATGTCACGCCTTTTTCTTCTGAGCGGGGATGGTTTGGCTTTGAGTAAGGTCCAATATGGCAGTATGGTGGGCGTATACGGCGTGGCAATGATGCTCGCAGGCGGTGTGATTGCCGGTTTCCTCTGCGGCAAGTTCGGACTTGGTAAAATGCTTTTACCGATGGTGCTGGCGATCAATGTGCCGGATTTGCTTTATGTGCTGCTCGCATTCTGGCAGGGAGCAGTACCAACCGCTTTGACCGGTGTCTGTGTTGCGGTGGAACAGTTCGGGTATGGATTCGGGTTTGCCGGTTATATGTTATTTATGGTCTGGTTTGCTTCCACCAGTAAAGATGAACATAAGACCAGTCACTTTGCTCTCATGACTGTATTTATGATCGCCGGGCTGCGTCTGCCGGGTATGCCCTCCGGCTGGATCGCAGAACATATTACGCAGTGGGTCCCTTGCGGATGGTCAAAATATCAGCTCTTTTTCCTCTGGGTTATCGTCTGTACCCTGCCCGGTTTCTGGGTTACCTGGCTTGTCGGCAGGATCGTTGATCGTACCTACGGCAGAAAGACCCAAAGGTCATAAAAAATATCTTTTTCTTTAAAATTTATCTTGTATAAATCTTAAAGTGTGCTATGTTTCCGAGTGATGGATACATATAATTTTTGAAGAAAGGATACGGATCATGGAGTCGGATATGGGGGCGCAGAGCTGGAGATTCCGTAAACGAGATGTTTTTTACCTGGTTCTTTTTGTTTTGCTCATTCTTGCAGTAGTTTCCCATTCAGCTGAGGATATTGCAGTTTTGTCGGGTGGATCGATCGCACCGCTGCAAAACTGGATCGGATTGTGCGGAGCTTACACGGCACGTGCCCTTTTCTTTACGTTCGGACTCGCTGTTTATCCGTTATTGATTCTTTTCGGACTCTCCGTTGTCCGCAGTTTTCTGCCCTATCCCTTAAAACGGAACAGCGGATATTTCTGGTCCTTTCTGATGCTCGCTTTCGGGTTGGCTTTGCTCTATGGTTTGTATCCCGGCAATGAGACATTTTTGCAGTGGACAGACAGCCTTGGGATCGGGAGAAACTCCGAACTTGTAAAAAATTCCGCCCTCAGCGGAGGTCTGCTTGGACAACTTTTCAGCTCCCCGGAAGTTCCCGGCGAGATCGCAGCCGGTCTTTTGCGCAGATTGATCAGCGAGATCGGAACACTGGTTGTTTCTCTTGCGATGATCATTTTTGCTTTGGTACTGATTGCATGGGTGGATCTCAGGGGGATCATTGCTGTGATCCGGAGCGAAAAAAAGAATATGCCAAAGGAGCCGGTTCAACCGCTTTTTTCCGCAGCGAAAGAGATGCCGGTTCAGGAGACACCTCCTTTTGATCCCGGAGAAGATGCTGACCATGGTAATGGTGTAACGCCGGTTGATATGGAGGCGGAGAAACCCACATTTATGGAGCGGATGGGCAGCTTGTTCGGAGAACTCTCCCGTAAACCGCAGGATCGTAATAATAGCAACAGAGAAGCCGCTTACCCGGTGTCGGAAGGGCATCCCGCCGATGACGACGATGATGGTGAGTATGTAATCGTTCCTCCGCGCAGTAATACGTTGCCACCCTCCGGAGGAGGTGTCCGGCAACCTGTTTATACGCCGGAACCTCCGGCCCCCCGCACACAACCGCAGCCTGTTCCGCAGCCCCCGCCGGAAATCGTTTCCAGACCGGAATCTGTCCGGACGCCGGTTGGCGTGCAGCCGGCAATCAAGCAGTTCGGGGATACCAGTGGGGATGACCGGACAAAGACTTCGGCAGCCACGCAAACGAATTGTCCGGATTATGAACTGCCGTCTGTCAAAATGCTGGATCAGCATAATGATGCCCGGATCGAGGATATGGAATATTTGGAGAAGGGCCGTGAGCGCCTTCAACAGGTTCTGGACAGCTTCTCGGTGGCAGGTCATGTGGAAAATATTGTGGTTGGTCCCCGTGTGACCCGTTTTGAAGTACAGTTGGATGAAGGAGTGGAAGTCAGTAAGATCACCCGTATCTCCAGCAATATTGCAATGAAGATGGAAGCGTCATCTGTGCGAATTCTTGCGCCGATCCCCGGTCGGGATGCAGTCGGAATCGAAGTGCCGAACAAGGTATCCAGCACAGTGTATATCCGGTCTGTTATGGAAAGCGAAGCATGGGTGCAGAATACCAAACCCATTCCCATTGTATTGGGACGCGATGTGGAAGGCAAAGCTGTTGTTACGGACCTTTCGCGGGCTCCCCATATGTTGATCGCCGGTTCCACCGGGTCCGGCAAATCGGTTTGTATGAACACATTGATTATGAGTCTGCTTTTCAAGTTCAGTCCGGAACAGTTGCGCCTGATTCTGGTTGACCCGAAAGTTGTGGAAATGGCTGCCTACGCTTCGATTCCACACTTGATCACCCCGGTGGTCAATGACCCGAAGAAAGTCCCGCTTGCTTTGCGTTGGGGCGTAAATGAAATGGAGCGCCGGTATCGCCTTATGGCAAAAGTCCTGGCAAAAGATATGAAGACCTTTAACAGCCGCCCGCCTGAAAATCCGCCTGTTTTGGATGATGAAGGCGAACCGATCCCTGCAAAGTTGCCGTTCCTTGTGATTATCATTGACGAGTTGGCGGACATCATGATGACGGAAGCCAAGAAGGATGTGGAAAACAGTATCTGCCGTATCGCTCAGAAGGGGCGTGCTTCCGGAATTCACCTTGTGATCGCAACTCAGACCCCGCGAAAAGATGTCATTACCGGTATGATCAAGGCAAACCTGCCGGTGAAGATCGCGTTCAAGGTCGGTTCCAATATGGACAGCCGCGTGATCCTGGATACCGGTGGTGCCGAAAAACTGCTGGGGATGGGAGACTTGCTGTTCTGTCCGCCGGGAGCCTCCAATCTGGAACGAATCCAGATGACCCTGGTGACGGATTCCGAGATCCAGCGGATCGTCGATTTCTGCTCCAGTCAGGTGGAACAGAAATTCGATTCCGGTGTATTGGCAGAAGATGTGGAAATCAAAGACGGTTCCGGAACCGTCGCAGAACCGACAGCTGCTACCGCCGCTGATGATGAATGGGAAGAAGATCCGCAATGCTCGCCGGAAGTCATTGATTCGGCTGTTGCAAAGTATTTGAAGCCCGGAGATTCACCGTTGCTGAAGCAGGCACTGGAATTGGTGATCAATGAACGGCAGGCGAGTATTTCGTTCTTCCAGAGACGACTTGGAATCGGTTACAATAAATCTGCCGAACTGGTAGATCAGTTGGAGCAACGTAATATTATCAGTAAGCCTCTGGGTGGCGGTCAGAAGCGGGATATCCTGATCCTGGATGGCTTGGAAGTGGCAGAGTGAGAACACGGAGAGAGTAATGTTATATACAAATAATGAAAAACCGAAGACAGAGGATCCCGGAGTACAGGGGGATCTGTTTGGCTACCGCGATTTAACGCCTCCCCATGAAGATGAATGTCCCGCAGAGGATTTTGACATTATTTCGGAGCAGGCACCGGATGCAGCCGGAGTAACGCCGGAGACGCTTCCTCTGATTCAGGAATCACTTGTTTCGCCATCGCCCGCAAAGTCGGAGGCGCCGAAAAAAGCTCCATTGATCTTCTCTGCCCGGGCTCCGATCCCGACCCGTGGCGGAATTGCGCCGGAGGAGGAAAATGAACGGCGGAAACGTATTATTGAACAAACAGCCAGGGAAATTCCACCATTGATGCTGGATCAGATCCCGCCTGATGCCTCTTTAGGGAAAGTTTTGATTATGGCACGGGAAAATGCTGCATATACTATCGAAAACGTCACTGATATTACGCGCATCTCCAATAACAATATCATTTCTCTTGAGACGGGAAATTTCAAACGGCTGCCCTCCTATATTTACCGGGTTGCATATCTGCGTGAGTTGTGTAAACTTTATAAACTGCCTCAGGAGACAGCGGATTTTATTTACAAGCTTCATGATCAGTTCCACGATAAGAATGATGCAGCCCGTCAGCGGGAACTCTCCACAGATATGAAAAATGTTTCTGCCGAGGAGCGGCGCGCCAACTGGATCTTTACCGGCGTGATCGCAACGATCGGATTGGTGATCATTCTGGCGATCTGGGCTGTGATCATTGCGCTTGTCAAGCACAATGGAGAGAAGGAAGCATATCAGCAGCAGACCGTAAATACACCGGCAGTACAACCTTCTGCAGCTCCGGTGAATTTTGATCAGAGAAAATTGGAAAATCTGACTCCGGTACGTATTCTGGATCTTCGTACGCTTGAAATGAGTAATTCGGGCAAGACCCGCGAGTAAAAGCAGTTTTTATTTCTGCCGGAAGCCCCAGTCCAACAGATTTTTTGTAAAACGGTCCCGGTCAGCTGCGCTGTTGAAGCCGGTTACGACCGCAAGCAAACGCCTGCCATTCCGGTCGCATACCGCAGCAAGACAAAGTCCGGCATTATTGGTATAGCCTGTCTTGATCCCGCTGACGCCGGGAGTATGGAATCTTCCTTTTTTCAGCAGATTATTGTGGGAGATCAGGTCATTTTTTGTGCGAAATGTTGCGGTTGTGGAAGAAGACCATTGATGCAGCTCCGGGAAGGTGAGATATGCCTCACTGAGGATAACCAGATCCCGCACAGAACTGACATTATCCGGCTTCCCTTCATTTTTGCCGGGGAGTCCATGCGGATTGTAGAATTTTGTCTGATACATCCCCAGTTCACGGGCGCGTTTATTCATCAATTCCACAAATTGATCCGCTGAACCGTTACCGAATGTCTGTGCAATCAGGTAGGTCGCATCATTAGCGCTTTTTACGGCAGCTGCAGCCATCAGTTTCCGGAGAGGAAATGATTTTTCAGCCGGACGGAAAGCAACTCCGCTCGGTGGAATCTTTCTGGCTTGCGGTGTGATCTCAATTTCTGAATCCAGCGTTATGTTACATTGAGGTTGATGCAGCATTTCGTAGGAGAGAAGCAAGGTCATGATCTTGGTCAGAGAAGCGATCGGGACCTGCTTATCCGGATTCAACTGCCAAAGGATCCTGCGGCTGTTGAGATCAACCAAAATCCCGCAGACCCGGCTGTAATTCTTTGGCGATTTTTTGTTCCAGTTTTTCAGATCAAGAATTCTGCCACTGACAGCACCTGTTGATGTAAGCGAACCCGGGCGTTTTGCTTTTTCCAGAAACCGACGGGCTGCAACAGTTGTTTCCTGCTTCGGTTCTGCCGGAGATGGAGTGTTTGCTGTGACCGGTGAATCTGCTTCAACAGGCGGCTGCTGAAGTGGCGGGAAAAGTGGCGCAACCGACTCATTGGTTGTGCTCGTATTACTGCAACCGGGCAGTAATACAAGCAGCAACACAAAGATATGAACAAAAACTACTGCCAGGACTGTGATAATGATACCGCGTTTATCCATAATCCCGGAAGTCCTGATCACGCATCCTGCTGGCGTTCATCAAGGATTGCTTTGTTCAGTGCTGTAAACAGTGCCAGGATCGCTGCCTGGTCAATGTTTTCATGGCGTCCTGCACCGTAGAAAAGAGCATTATCCGTTTTCCGTCTGACCCCAACGAATGCCAGCGCCTCGGCGTCAGCATTCGTACCCAATGTCCTTTCAGAAAAGTCTTCCAGAATGAAGTCAAAGAGGTGTTCACTTTCACGGATCGCATGGACCGTAGCGGAGAGCGGACCATTACCGCGGCCGCGCACTTCCATCGGCTTCCCATCGAATTCAATGGAAAGTTTTACATCGATCTTGCTGCTCTGTTCATTTTCATTATGCGTTTCGTCCTGATTCACACGGGAGAACTTGCGCAACTCGAAGGGGCCGGAGCAATTCACAAATTCGTCATTGAAGATCTGGATCAGCATATCGCCATCCAGCTCACATTCGTGTTCATCTGCATAGCGCTGAACTGCAGCTCCGATAAACGGGTGCATACTCTTCGGCGGGAAAATGCCGAATTCATGTTCCAGAATATATGCTACACCGCCTTTACCGGACTGGCTGTTAATACGGATCAGACGCTCATACTTTCTGCCCAGATCTGCCGGATCAACGTGCAGATAAGGAACCTTCCAACCCAGTTTGAACATTTCACAAGCTTTGTCCTGATTGTCCAAACCTTTGCGGATCGCATCCTGATGAGAACCGGAGAATGCTGTGAATGCAAGCTGACCGGCGTACGGATGCCGTTCATGCACTTCAATACCGGTAGCCTTTTCGATCACACGCACAATATGCGGCACATCGCTGAAATCCAGCTTGGGATCGATCCCTCTGGAAAACAGGTTCAACCCCAGAATCAGAATATCCAGGTTCCCCGTCCGTTCCCCGTGACCGAGCAAACAGCCTTCCACCCGTTCCGCACCTGCCATCAGAGTCATTTCCGTGGATGCCACGGCGCAACCCTGGTCGTTGTGAGAATGAACGCTGATCGTTGTTTCATCCATATAAGGATAATGTTTCACAAAATATTCGATCATATCGGCGTAATGGAACGGCGCACGGCGTTCCACGGTTTGGGGCAGGTTCAAAATGAAGTCCCGTTTCTTGGAGGGACCCCATGTTTCCTTGACTGCCTTACACAGTTCGACGCAGAAATCCAGATCGGTATCTGTGAACTCTTCCGGAGAGAACTCATAGGCAACTTTGCCCCAGAGACCGGCTTCTTTCAGATACTTGA
This sequence comes from Lentisphaerota bacterium, assembly GCA_015061915.1. Lineage (GTDB taxonomy): Bacteria > Verrucomicrobiota > Lentisphaeria > Victivallales > UBA1829 > SIG77. The sequence continues at coordinate 182,604 of SUVR01000003.1, forward strand.
TCACAAGTTTTGTGCCGTCGACAGCCATTTTGATCACTTCATCATGCGTCTTGCCGAAAACGATCTTGCTGTGCAGGTCGCTGGTCGCCACATACATGTGCAGGATCGTGTTATCCTGCCCCTTCAGCGCTTCAACAGTGCGCTTGATGAGGTTTTCCCGTGCCTGGGTCAGCACGGAAATGCGGACGCCTTCCGGGATCAGTTTCCCTTCGATCAGCCGGCGTACAAAGTTGAAATCATCCTGCGACGCAGATGGAAAAGAGACTTCGATTTCTTTAAACCCCACGTCGCAAAGAAGCTTGAAATATTCCAACTTTTTTTCCGGATTCATAGGCAGCGGAAGAGCCTGGTTGCCATCCCGCAAATCTACGGAACACCAGGTGGGCGCTTGTGTGAGTTCACGGTCGATCCAGTCCCGCTTGTCCAACGGGATCCGTTCCGGTCTCACATACTTCGGAAAAGTTGTATTCATCATTCGTTCCTTAGAATGGATTTTTCTTCCATTCTCTCCTTCCTGTGGTTTAGGGTTCACTGTGTAATATACAAGACTTTTTCCTTTTTTAAATAGCAGACGCAAGAAAAAAGATATTTTTTTTGACTTTTTTTTCTTGTATCTCGATTTTTCTATGCTAACTTATGAAAAATTACTGTTTTTATCTATAGTTTCTGTAAAAGCGAAAGGATGAGTCGAAATGATGTCAAAAATGAAAAAAATCTTTCTTGCAGTGCTTGTCGCTGTTGGTTTTGCTGTGCCGCAGCTTTCCGCACAACAGTCGGTCGCCGCAAAATATGTGGATCAGGATGGTTTCACTTATGCAATTCGTGATTGCGGCTATATGCTCTCCTGGATCGAAGAAGTTTACAAGGTGGGGACAGCAAAGTTGGCTTCTGATCCCAAGTTCGTCATTTTTGATAAGGTGATTCGTGAGTTTTGGAAAGAATGTAATGCTTCCCAGTGGGGGTACGCCGCAATCAGCGGAAAGGAAGTCAGTCCCGATTTTTATTCCATCAAGCAGTTCGGAGAACTTCCGGCAGCCAAACGGACCGGCTGGCTTTGGAAACTTTCCCCCAACTCCCGGACAGTTCCATTTGTCGATGTTATGCCGAAACATACGCTGGTCGGTTTCGGTTGCAATTTTAACGGCGCAGCTCTGGTTGCAATGGTGGATCATTATGTCGCAAAATTCGGAGATCAGCAAATCAAAGACGGTTATGCCGGATTCCTCGCACAAGGGCAGGAACAGGGCGTAGATGTGAAAAAGATCCTTGCGTCCATCGAAGGTCTTTCTTTTGCTGTCGAAGCCGACCCCGCGCGACTGGTTATGCCCGGTTTTTCTTCTGCGGCTTTGATCCTGGCGGTGAAGGATCGCTCCCTTATGGATGCTGTTTTGCAGATCGCAAAAACAGAGAATCCCGGTCTGGTGACTGCAGCCGGCGAAATCCTGATTCCCACGGAGTACGGCGCTGTCGCAATCTTCCAGGTTGGAAAGTACTTTGTTGCAACAACTGACCCCGCTGGCGTGAAAAATGTGATCGCCGGAAAAGCTCCCTCCCTGAAACAGAATCCCGATTATATCAGATATTCTGCCGGGACGCCTTCAGCAGGAATTGGTTTTATGTTCATTTCTTCTGAACTTGGAAAAACTGTCCTGCCGGCTTATCTGCCTTTGATCCCGGCTGAAGTTACTCAAAAGGTGGATGTGAATGCTCTGTGCAAAGTGATCGGGATCGGTCCTGCCGTTTACAGCGTATATTATATGAATCAGGATGGGTGTGGAACGATAACCAATACCGGCAGTAAAGGGCTTGCCATCTTTTGCAGCGATTCTTCTATGGGAATGGCTGCTTCTTACCAGATAATGGCTTTGCTCGGTTGTTATCCCGATCTCCTCAATACGGATGATTTTCAGGAAACGGATGATTTTCAGGAAGTGACTGAATAAAGCAGAGCGTTTATCTTCCGGCAAAAGGTAGCTGGTCAAACTCCGGCTGCCTTCCGTTTTTTTGTTGAAATATGTATAGTATGACGCAAAAAAACAGTCGGATTATGAAAAAAATTAAAAAAAATTATGCTTTGCGGACAAAATACTATTGATTTTTTGGACATTGCAGGTATAATATATAATAGGCGCTGGATGTTTTTTGAAAAAAGAATGTCCAACGTTGTGCGTATTTTTTTTGATAACAAATAACAAAAAAATAAACTAAAAACCCGATAGAAGTGGGGGAAGAAACAATGAAAAAAATCTTAACTATGGCAGGCATTATGCTCGCCGGTCTTGCTGCTCTGACTGGCTGTAAGACCCAGGAAGACTACGCAAATGATCGCGCGGTCAATGCAGTCCAGCACTGGGAACAGTCCCGCTGGAACAAGTTTGATGAAAAGCACGAGTTCAAACTGGAAGAGTGCATCAGCCTCGCCATGGAACACAACCTGGACATCAAGGTTGCCAAACTCGAAGAAGAAGTCACCCGCAATCAGATGATTGCCGAAGCTATGGGTATGCTGCCCGAGCTTACTGTCTCCAATAACTACAGTCATCGTGACAACACGGCTGCTTCCAGCAGCAAGTCTGTGTCCGAAGGTGGTGCCACTTACAACTACTCCACTTCCACCGAACGCGATATTAACTATTTGAATATTGACCTGGCACTCAGCCTTATGGACTTCGGTCTGGCTGCTGCGAACACGGTTCAGGCAAATGACCGCACTCTGATCCGCGAACAGCGTACCCGCAGAGCTGCTCAGAACCTGCAGCTGGATGTGGTCCGCGTTTACTTCCAGGTCGCTGCCGCTCAGAAAGCCATCACCATCACCAATGATCTGCTCAATAAGTGCAAAACCCGCTATGAACTGATCCGCGAAATGGCTCAGAAGAAATACATCGACCCCTTCCGGGCATTCGATGAAACCCGTCGTTTCGTTGATATGGAAAAGCGCCTGACCAACTACACCCGCAGCTATGACAACAGCCGCGCTGAACTCCGCGCTCTCCTCGGCCTCGCCGGCAGCAATGACATCATTGTGGATTCCTCCATGCTCAATGTGGATATGCCCCCGGTGTTCGATCTGCCCTCCATCGAAGTTCAGGAACAGATCGCTCTTCTCAACAGACCGGAACTCTATGAAATCGATATGACCCGTCACATCAACGTGGTGGAACTCTACAAGACCATCATTATGATGTTCCCGAACGTCCGTATGTACCTCGATTTCACCAACAGCACCAACAGCTTCCTCTACCACTCCAGCTGGATGGAAATCGGTATCCGCGCAGCTTACAACCTGCTCAAGCTCCCGCAGCAGATCATGCGTGCCCGCAGCTACTACAAGCAGATCGAAGCGGAAGATGCCCGCAACTATGCCCAGGCGATCGGTATCATCGCTCAGGTCCGCATTGCCAATGCGAACCTCAAGAGCATGAGAGACCGTTTTGTGCTGGATAACAACATCTACAAAGCATACAGCGAAAACCTGAAGAATGCGGAAAAAGGCATCAAGTCCGGTACCGGTCTGACCCAGCTGGAACTTGACCACATCCGCCTTGCCACTGCTGAAACCCAGATCGAACGCCTGATGTCCCTCGGCAACTACTATGTGGCATACTACCGCGTCCTCAACACGATGGGTATCGATGGTACCAAGATCGGTGCAAACGACAGCTTTGTGAAGGCCTGCCAGCAGAAGCTGGAAGCCGCCCGTGCGGAAGCCGAAGAAGGTATCCGTGAAGCTTGGGAAGTTGCCCGTCAGGAAAAGTGGGTCGATATCCCGGTTGCTCCCCCCAGCGTTGCCAAGAAGGCAGCTCCGGCAGCAAAGCCCGCAGCCAAAGCTGTTGCCAAACCGGCAGCGAAACCCGCAGCTAAAGCTGTTGCCAAACCGGCAGCAAAGCCCGCAGCTAAAGCTGTTGCCAAACCGGCAGTGAAACCCGCAGTGGCTGCTCCGGCAAAGGCACCGGTGAAGAAGTAATTTCTTTCCCGATTCATTGTTCCCCGAACGGTTCCGATCATCAGGTCGGAACCGTTTTTTTATACTTTTTTTGACGCTCCGTACCTTAATGTCGCCGGGGAAACGTTCCCCGGTGATCCGAACGGGTCTGTTTTTGACGGGCGACTGATCGCAGTATGGGGGTAAGGGGGAGCCGTCAAAAACAGGGGGTGCAGAGCACCCTCTTACTTGTGCCGCCCAACTCAACTGCGTTTCGTCGCGGCACGGGAAGATCTATTTGCCACGCCAAAAGGTTCGGGGATGCAAAGCACCCTCTTACTTGTGCCGCCCAACTCAACTGCGTTTCGTCGCGGCACGGGAAGATCTATTTGCCACGCCAAAAGGTTCGGGGCGCAAAGCACCCTCTTACTTGTGCCGCCCAACTCAACTGCGTTTCGTCGCGGCACGGGAAGATCCATTTGCCACGCCAAAAGGTTCGGGGTGCAAAGCACCCTTTTCATTGTACGGCTACCGCGGTCGCTGAAGCTATGGCGGGACAAGCAGCTTCGCAAGCTCGCTTGCCGTACGGAGGGATTTTGTTTGCCATATATGAAACAATGCAGCGCTCGCTTGCGACACATAGGAGTTTATTTTACTCATGGTTCGGACCCTTCGGACGAAAAGGCTCATCCCAGTCATCCCAGTCTTCTCATAAGAGGGCTGTTGCGGCATACTTTGTGTGATCCGGGATAAAATCAGGAGAATATGTCCCTGTTAAAGTTTTTTTTCGCAGTTGATGTTCTCTGCTTGTAATTTTTAAAAAGTGTGCTATATTTTAGCGAAACTCAAATTATCAACCAATTTAACAGGAGTATTTTATGTACAGTGCAGCAGACTTGAAGAAAGGCCTGAAGATCGAAATTGATGGCGAACCCTATGCCATTACTGAATTTGAATTCTGCAAACCCGGCAAAGGTACCGCTCTTTACCGTTGCAAACTGAAAAGCATGATCACCGGCAGCACCATGGACCGCACTTTCCGCCCGGTGGATAAAGTCGGCAAGCCGGACCTGGAAGAACGGGAACTCTACTATTCCTATCAGGATGGCGACAGCTATGTGTTCAGCGATGCCGAAACCTATGAAGAAGTCACAGCCAACGCCGATCTCCTCGGCAAGAGCATCTACTTCCTGATCGAAGAATCCCTCTGCAACGGTCTGTTCTTCAATGGCAAGCTGATCGATATCACCCTGCCCACCTTCATTGAAAAGGTCATCACCGAAACCGAACCCGGCGCCCGCGGCGATACCGCTTCCACTAACGTGATGAAGCCCGCCAAGATCGATAACGGCTACGAACTGATGGTCCCGCTATTCATCAACGAAGGCGACACCATTAAGATCGATACCCGTACCGGTGACTACTCCGAACGCGTCAGCAAAGGCTGATCGTTCCCGTGACTCCGGGCAACCTTGATCTGAAACGCAGGATCCCGGCGCTGAAATACAGAGCCGGAGTTCTTGCGGCAGTCAGAGATTTTTGCAACGGGAGAGGTTATTGCGAGGTGGAAACACCGGTCGGCGTGATCGCTCCCGCAGCAGAAGAATATATTGAATCGCCTCAAGCAGGCGATTTTTTCTTGCGCAGCTCCCCTGAACTCCAGATGAAGCGGCTTCTTTGCTGCGGTCTGGAAAAGATGTATCAGCTGGGACCCTGTTTCCGTGCCGGCGAAAACGGCAGGCTCCACCGCAGTGAGTTCACTATGCTGGAATGGTACGAGGCTCACGCCACTTATCTGGATGCGCTTGAATTTACCACGGAATTGGTCCGGTCTGCCGCTCACGCCGTCAATAGCAGCGGCACGATCACATTCCGGGGACAGACGATCGACCTTGATGCGCCCTGGGAGATCATCTCCGTACGGGATGCGTTTCAACGTTTTGCCGGCCGTTCTGCTGACGAACTGGCGGAGGAGGAAGGGCTTTTTGAACTTGTCCTGACTGAATCCGTTGAACCGAATCTGCCGAAGGACCGTCCCTGCGTCCTGATTGATTATCCGGTCCGTTTCGGTGCCTTTGCCCGTCCCAAGCCTTCCGATTCCACGGTGGTGGAGCGTTGGGAAGCGTATATCGGGGGCGTGGAGCTTGCCAATACCTATGGAGAGCTGACCGATCCTGTGATCCAGCGGGAACGGTTCCGGCAGTTTGCTGAAACCCGCCGCCGCAATGGTTTGGCGGAGTACCCTGAGCCGGTGGAATTTCTGGATGCCATCGATTCCGGAATGCCGGATGCCGCCGGCGGAGCATTGGGTTTTGACCGCCTTGTTATGCTCCTTGCCGGGGCGGACTCGCTGGCAGAAGTGTCTTATCCACTCGATTCCTGATTCTTTTTGTTTGACGCTCTGTGCATTGATAACAACGCATCAATGCAAAGGAGAAAAATATGTCAAACAAAAATGCCTTTCTGCGGATGCTGGGGAAATTTTCCCGGAAAAAGCCGGAGCCGGACCGACCGGCGTCCCTGCGCCGCACAGCAGCAGAAAGTGAATTTGATGAATTCACATCGCCGTGGTCCCGTCAGACGGAAGTCCCCCTCAATCTCCGATCCATCCGCCGTGTTTTCCGTGATGCGGATGATGGCGCACCCGGGGAACTTGCAGGACTTTTTGCCCGTCTGCAGGAGTATGATCCCAATATGGGGGCTCATCTTCAGACCCGTTTTCTTTCCGTTCTTGCCTGCGACTGGCGTGTAGAGGGAGCAGATCCGGAGCGTGCGGCAGAAGCGGAAAAAATTTTAAGTCGTGCCGGGATCAGGAGGCTTCTTACCCATTTGCTTGGCGCCCTTGTTCACGGCTATGCCGGGGCAGCGATAATCTGGGGTGATGGAGGCGGTTCGATCCGTTCTTTCCGGCTCATCAGCCCTGTCAATTTTGTGTTCGACAAACTGGGCAACCCTGCGCTGCTGACTTATGACGGCAGAGAAAAAGCGTTGGCGTCATACCATGAAAATCAGTTTGTTTTTATCCGGCACGAATCACCGCTGCTGCGTCCGTTGGTATGGCTTTTTTTCTTCAAATATTATGCCATGCGTGATCGTGCCCGTTATCTGGAGCGGTTCGGTATTCCGTTTATTGCGGCGAAGATACGCAATGAAGACTTTGAATCTGGCGAGATCCGGGCGGAATTGATGCGGTCCCTTGCCAAACTGGGATCGGATGGCGTTGGACTTCTCAATGAGGGTGCCGAAATACAGATCATGAATTCCGGCGGCAGTGCGTCTGCTGATTATCAGAGCTGGCTGGATTATCTGGATACCCTTTCCACCCGGCTGATCCTCGGTCAGACAGCGACCAGTTCCGGCGGGACCGGGTTCAGTAATGGTTCCGTGCAGGAGAATGTGCGCCGGGATTTGATCGAGGCGGACTGCCGTTTGTTGATGGAGTCGGTCCAGCGTGCAGTGCTTGACCCTCTTGAACGGTACAAGTGGGGCACCGAAGGGACACTTCAATTCAAATTGGATTATGCCGGAAGCGATGACCTTGTCAGCAAAGCCCGGATGGTGGAGCAACTCAGCAATGCGGGAGTGAAAATCGCACCGGACTGGATCGAAAAAACATTCAATGTCCGTCTGGACAAAACAATCAATCAGGAAAAGAGAGGTTAACATGGAAAAAGATTCCATCGTCTGCAGCGGCAGTATTCCGTTTGCAGACAACACGCCGCCGGAGGAATTTCTGCTTCTCCGTTACGGGAAAAATGTATTTACCAAATCCGGTGAAGAAGGAGAATTTTCGTTCAGCGAGGAAGATGCGGATCAGGTGATCACTGAATTTACCGCTCACGCCAGAGATCTTGTGATCGATTATGAACATCAAAGTCTCGGCAGCGGGAAGGCGCCCGCTGCCGGGTGGATCGATCAACTGAAAAAGACGGCACAGGGATTGACCGCTCACGTGAAGTGCTGGACGGCAGAAGCCGCCCGTGCCCTGACTGCGTTGGAATATCGGTATTTTTCTCCGACACTTTATTTTTCCAAAGATGGTAAACACGTGGTATCGCTTCATTCCGTGGCATTGACGAATCACCCTGCGCTCCACGGAGTACCCGCCCTCGCAGCTGATGATCTGACCGATCTTTGCCGTCTTCTGGATCTGAATGATGCGGAAGACCGTCCGTTGGCAATCTGTCAGAAAGTGGCAGATCTTGTCCGGAAAGAGAAAGAGCTGGCAGGGTGGCTGACCCGGTGCGGTTTTGCTGATCTTGACGGAGCAGAACAGGCGATCCGTCATTTTAAATGTGCGTGTATTGTTGAAAAAGCGTATAATGACGGAAAAGTGACGGAAGCCGAAAAGCCCTGGGCGGAGGCGTTTGCGGCGTCCGATCCGGAGGCATTCCGCACCTGGTGTATCGGTGCGCCGCGTCGTATTCCGGATAATCAGGATGTGACGGAACGGCAGTGTGCCAGACCGGATAAACAGTCCGTCAGTGCGACAGAATCGAAGATCTTGCGTCTGCTGGGACTGAACGAAAAAACGAAACTGGAAGAACAGGTATAACGAACCCTTAACCAAAGGAGAAAAGAATGGATATCAACAGAAAAAATATGGATGCCCTGTTTGCAGGGTTCAAGAGCAATTTTACGAATGGTTTTCAGCTTGCCCCTGAAACGTGGAAAAAGTTTTCCGCCGTGGTGCAGTCCGGTACTGCTTCCAACATCTATCCGTTTCTGGAACAGTTTGGCGGCATGAGCGAATGGCAGAGCGAACGGAATGTGAAAAACGTGGCGTCCCACCGGATCGAAGTTGTGAACCGCGATTTTGAGGAAACGGTTTCCATCTGCCGGAATGACATTGAAGATGATCAGTACGGGATCTATGGCACGCTGATTGCTGAAATGGGTCGTCATGCGGCGAAATTGTGGCAGGATCTTGCGGTGGAAGCGCTGCTGGGCAATGGCAACTGGATCGATGAAAAGCCGTTTTTCAGCGCCGACCATGTTTATGGTGAATCTGCTGTCTGCAATACGACATCCGGCGAACTGACCGCAGAAAATTATGCTGCGGCCCGGAAGACGATGATGGAATATCGCGGTCATTCCGGAAAGTCTCTCGGCGTTGTGCCGGATCTGTTGATCGTCGGTCCCAAAAATGAAGCTGCCGCATTCAGCATTCTTAAAGACCGCATGATGCTGCGCAGCTGCAATAAGGATGGTGTCAGCGGCATTGGTGCGACGGATAACCCGTGGAACGGCAGTGCCGAATTGCTTGTCCTTCCCGAACTCAGCGGGAGCGATTGCGAAGATCTCTGGTTTCTGGCGAGTACCGGCGGTGTGATCAAGCCGGTGTTTGTGCAGCAGCGCAAGACACCCGTACTGACCTGTCTTGACCGTGAATCTGATGAAAATGTGTTCAGCCGCAAGGAATATATTTATGGTACCGATGCCCGCGGCGAAGCATTCCTTGCCTTCCCCCACCTGATCTACAAGGGCGGCACCGGAGAGTAATATGGGAAACTACCTTACCGCCGAAAAACTCGCCCGACATCTCGGCAGCCGTTATGATGCTCTGACCGGGAATGATGATGCCTTGATCGCAGAAATCCTTGCCCGTGCGGCGGCGATCATTGAGGGATTCGCATCTGTCCGCTATGAGGTTCCGCTGACACCGACTCCCTTGTTGGAGGAATGGGCGCTTGCTCTTGCTGAACACAGTCTTTACAAGCGTCTGCCCGGTTCACAGATTCCGGAAAAGATCCGTGAAGCCTATACCCGGACGATCGGACAGCTTTCCGATCTTGCCTCAAATAAGATGGGAACCGGCGGTTTGCTGACTTTCCGTCAGAAGCCGGCAGTGATGAGCCCGTTTTCTGTTCAGAACAACCGGATCGACCGGATGACTGACGGAGAGTGACACTATGTTTTTACAGGATCAGTTGTTCTGCGATGGAATTCCAGAATTCGAGACCGGTCTTTGTCGCGCGGCATGACTCGGAATTGAAGCTGATCAGCCCCTGATCCTGTAAAGCATTTAATATATTTTTTGTTTCAGCGTCGCACCAGGTCCTGCACCCGGTAGCGGCGCTGAACTTTTCTTTATTCCAGCCCTTGACAGTGCGCAGCCCCATAATGAGAACTTCCCGGATGCGTGCGGGGCGACTGATCCGGTCCCAATCCGCCTCCGCGCCAGCCAACCAGGCTGTCAGATCGGCCTGTTCGGTCCATCGGTCAGTGCCATCGAAAGAAGTGGCGGATGGACCCAGCCCCAGATATGTTTCTCCGAACCAGACATTACAATTATGTTTTGCCTCAAATCCCCTTTTGGCGTAATTGGATATCTCATACCGTTCCATTCCGTACGCAGCTGAAACTTCGTCAACGGTGTGCCACATATCGGATGCCAGATCATCATCAGCGGCTTTCAGCCCATGCGTAATGGCATAAGGCGTATTTTCTTCCGGAGTCAGGGCGTATGCCGAGAGATGTTCCACGCCCAGGTCCATAGCACGCTTCAAATCTTCTTTCCATTGTGCCAGTGTTTCCCCCGGGACCGCATACATAAGGTCGACCCCGATATTGTTCAGCCCCGCATCCCGCAGCAGTGACAGCGCCGGGACAATCTTTTCCGTATGAATGGGGTATCGTCCGAGGACTTTTCTTTTTTCCTCCCGGAAACTTTGAACACCCATACTGATGCGGTTGACATATTTACCCAGCACGGCAGCCCGTTCAGCAGTGATGGTTTCCGGGTTTGCTTCGCTGGTGATCTCTGCACCAGGTACAAGGCGGATCTCCGAAAGAACGGTTTGAAAGATCTTTTCCAGCAGATCGTGATCCGGCAGAGTTGGAGTTCCGCCGCCGAAGTAAAGGGTCTTCACCTGTTGGAGGCGATGTGCATTTTTCTGCAGATCACGCCGGATTTTTTCCAGCCAGCGTTCGTGCATGGTGCGGGAACTGTTTTCTACCGAATAAAAAGCACAGTAATCGCACTTTTTTGCGCAGAAAGGGACGTGGATGTAGAGGTTTTCCATCAGATATAATACTGGATCAGAGCTTTTGCCCGGAGGCGTTTGCCGTACTCTTCGCGTTTCTTCCGGATGGCATCCCGGCGGAGTTGTTCTTCCAGTTCCGGAGCGATTTTTTCAAAAGGAATGGGCGTGGACAGCTGCAGACGGAAGATCCGTATGAAAAAGATCGCTTCAGCTGTATCGACCGGTCCGATGACATCACCGGATTTTTTGTCTTTGAGTGCGACCTGAAATTCGGGACGCAGCTTCGGTACCTCAATGGATGTGATAAAGCCGTTCCGGGGACCGTCAGAATACTCATCCATCAACTTGGAAAAAAGTTCTTCACCGGCGCCGGAGGAAAGGACCGAGCTGAGTTTTTCAGCCGTTGCTGTCGCAGCGATTCCGGATCTGGGATTTTCTTTGTTCAGCTGGATCATCTGAAATTCGACCTTTGCGGGATGAGTCCAGCGCTCAATGTTTTTCTGATATTCGTTGTAAACATCCTTTGGAGTAACAACGACCTGCTTATCGCAGTTGCGGATGAGGATCACGTTGACGATGATCCGCTCCCGCATTTTTTTCCGCAGATCAGCAAGGGACATATTTCTTTGTTTCAGTTGGAGTTCCAGTTCCTTCCGGGTAAGTCCACCGAACATTTTTGCGTGTTCGTCGATCATATTTTCAATCATCTGATCCGGCACCTGAAAAGGATCTTCTTCATATTCCTTGCAAATGAGACGGCGTGTAATGATGTCCTCCAGGGCAGTTCTGCGGAGTTTTTCGATCTCCCGGTTGAGCCGTTCCCCGGTATACATTACCGCAAGTTCCCGCTCAAACGCGGCAGTTTCCAGAACAACATCCAACAAAGTGACCGGCTCTCCATTGACCGATGCCAGAACGGAATTGATACTTGCACCGCCCGGCACGGAAACAGCATCCGCTGCAGAGAGATCTGCCATTGCACAACTGAAGATGATCAGCAGGATCAACAAAGAATTTTTGACAGTCATTTTCATCCTTTCAGGAGTGAGTTATCAGCGTAATATAGCACCGTATCTGTTCTTTTCAAATGGGCAAAACGGGGAATAATCCGGCAGCAATGAGAGCAACTGCCATACCGACAAACAGCCATACTTTCGGGTAGACCTGCAGTTCGGGAGCCAGTTCAGGTGTTTCCCGGTTCAGAAATGCTTTCAGTGTCATTGCTGCGATCATGGCAGCGGCAGCCGGAAGATTCCAGCCGAGCAGGATCAGGGCAATAACCACCAGCAGCGGCAGACATTGGTATTTATTCCACTTTTCTTTTGCCGCTGCAGCGGAGAGAAACAGACAGGTCGCACAGAAAACAGTGGCAAGAGCCGGCAGCAGAGAAAAGAACGGTCCGCATCCCATTGCAGTTCCCATGAGAACGGAACCGGCAAGGAGGAGCATAACCAGCAGACCTGTTTCAAAGGCTTTGAAGCAGGGTTTTTGTACCGGTTTCCACGAAATGAAGTAACGGAGCAGCAGATAGATCCCGATCAGAGCCGCCAGCACGATTCCGTGCCACCGGACCAGAAAATGGAGAAATGCCGTCCGGGAAGGCGGATTTTTCTGTTGAAGCAGTATCGGGTGGAAGGGTCTGTTTGCCAGCGTGGTATCTTGGATCGGAAATTCATTAGAGACAAGAGCGGGAAAAACGAGCTGCATCACATCCTTGTATCCGGCAAGGGCAGGCGGGAGATTTTCTGCCAGTTGTGCGCTGTCCAGCAGGGGATCTTTCCGGTCTTTCCGGCAGAGAAAAAGGGCGCCGGACCCCATCGGGAGCCATGCGGTGCGTCCGGTCAGTTTACCCTCTTTGTCTTTGACGGGTGCGGGCATGGAGTTGTAAATGGTCCTGTTCTGTTCTTCGGTACCTCCGGCATAGACGGCAAGAACGCCGTTTTCCGGCAGTCGGTCAAAGATTTGCCGGAAAAATGTTGCAGTGGAAAGGAAAGCTGCCGACCGCTCGGTGGGAACCGGCGGCGATACAAAGATCAGATCCGTTTCCCCGATAAATTCATGGATCTCTGCCGGTGCGAAGAAATCCGGTTTCAAAAACGGCAGAAGCCGTTGAGAGTTTTGGGAAAGGTCCGGAAAGATGTTCCGGATCTCTGCCGAAAAGCCATATTTTTTCAGGGGGGAGAGGAGACGGGAAACCGGCAGCGGTTCATGCTCAATGACCGTGATCCGGACGGGGGTATCATCCGTGCGTTTTTCCTGACAGAGCGCAGCCAGCAGGGAGATGAAATACTGTTCCTGCTGAATGGGCTGGAGGCGGTGTTGTTGTTGGAAGCTGATCCGGCTGTTCTGTTCTCTGTTTTTCAGGAGCAGACCGGAGACGGTGATCAGGACCACCAGAGAAAGGAACAGCGGAATCCCTGTAATGATTCTTTGTCTGCCTCTGGTTCCTGCGGCAAAATAAGCGCATAACAGGCAGAATTGTGCGAGGGGAAGCAGAATGAAATTCAGGTAGCGGATCACCGGTCTGGATGGGGAAAAAAGCAATCCGGCTGCGATCACTCCGAGAAGGACCGGAGTGATGATCCCCCTGTTGTCCGGGACACCTGCGAAGACCATCCCCGCCAGGATTCCGAGCAGGATCAGTTCTGCGCCGTTCAGCAGTGTGGGCGGGATCAGCGTACTGCAGACCAGGATCGCAAAAAATCCGGTATGCAGCAGAAACCGGTTCAGAGTATTCCATTTTTTTCTGCACAGAAAGATGCCGAGTGCCAATGCGGCAAACACAGCAGGGATCACCGCGAAAGCGGAGACTTCAGAAGCACCGGAAGTCTGCAGGAAAAAGATCCGGTAGAAGATCTGGCTTGTCAGAAGCAGAGCAGGAATAAAGCAGAGGTATTTTTCGGATATGCTGAAACGGAACATAAGTCACCGGAGCCGGATTCAAGAGACGAAAAACGCCGTCTTGTCAAGCAGACAAACGGCATTTTCCGGTTTACAGTTCAAAGTGATCACTGCTGGCGTTCAGGATCGATGAAAATCTTGACTTTCGTGCCTTCCGCCAGTTCTGCGCCTGCGGTGATTTCCGGGTTCAGAGCGAGGATGCTGGCGACTGAGCGGCCATTGATCCGGGCGAATTCTTCCACGGTGACCTTCTTATCCGCTTTCAGCACCATGATATCCCAGCTTTCCACAACGGGAGCGGACTTCGCAACCGGTTTTGCAGCAAGCTTTGCAGCCGGTTTGGCGGCGGGAGCTGCTTCTGCGGCAGGATTGTCAAAATCCGTTCCGAAGATGTCGTCGGCATCTACCGGTTTTTCCGGGAGAGAAGCAGAGGGCTGCGCTTTGGTTTCCGCCTTTTTGGGGGCGGCTTCCGGCTGTTTCACCGTTTTTGCTGCCGTTTTTTCCGGGGTTTTTGCTGCTGCTTTTTTGACAGGCTCGGTTTTTGCACCGGGCTTCCTGACCTTATCCATCGGGATCACCAGTTTCTGCCCGATCTTCAGAATGGAATCGACTTTGATATTATTGGCTTTGGCAATTTCGATATAGGGAACCTTATACTGGACTGCCAGTTTGCTGAGCATATCACCTTTTTTGACCACGTGGATCACGGTTTTTGCATCCGTTTCCTTTGCCGTTTCCTTTGCAGGTTCTTTTACCGGCTCTTTCACCGGTTCTTTCACCGGTTCTTCCTTCTTGGGAACGGGAACTTTTTTCACATCATCCACTTTTTTCGCGTCCTTGAGGGCGACTTTGTCTGCCGGGATGAAGATCGTCTGCCCGGCAGTCAGCTTTGCAGTGACGGCGAGACCGTTGCGGAATGCGATGTCCTTTTCTGCGACGCCGAAGATGCGGGTGAGATCGGCGAGGGTTTCACCTTTCTGTACCGTGTAAACGATATCGGGCGTTGTGGGGATGTTTTCATCCGGCTTGAGAACAGGTTTGACTTCGGGTTTGACTTCGGGTTTGACTTCGGGCTTTGCCGCCGGTTCAACCACAGGCTTAACTTCCGGCTTGACTTCGGGAACGGGGACGGGTTTTTCCAGGTAGAAGTCTTCCGGGGGATCTCCTGCAACCCAGTTCGGGGAACAGCCGGCGGTCAATGCGGTCAAGCCGCAGATAGCGGCAGTAAGGAAAAGATTGCTTTTTTTGTTCACGGTAACCTCCGTTATGTGAAATAGTTTTTTGTTATTCGTCATGTCATCCCTATATAGTAAAGCAAATCTGCGATTTTTCAATGTTGAAATTGAGGAAAATCGCAAAAATTTTCAGGAGAAACGGCAGTCATGACCCGGAAAGGCTGTCCGAGAAGGTTTTTTGCGGCGCGGTTCATTCCCTCGCGGGTCAGCGTTTTCACTTCTTCCAGCTGCTGCCAGATCCTTGCGGCGCCTTTGCCGCGGTATTCATCAACGGCACAGTTTTCCGCCAGTTTTCCGGCATCCTGCATTTTGTCTGCGATCTCGAAACGGATCTTTGCGACGGCGGCATCAAATTCCTCCGGATCGAAGCCCTGTTCCACCCGGATCTTCCGTTCTTCCTCAAAGAGGGAGAGGACTTCTTTTTCAGCGCCGGGTTTTGTTCCAGCCAGATAGGTCATATAAGAGGCGTGATCCGTGATGACAGGAGACAGAGCCGTGTAGTATGCCAACCCCCGTTCCTCCCGGACCGTTTTGAACAGGCGGGATGCCATTCCGTTTGATGCGATCAGGACCAGGGAATCTGTCAGCTGATATTCGCTGCAAGTTACCATTGGGAAGCCATACATAACGACGGATTGCGCTTTTTCCATCGTCTTTGCGATCGTTTTTACGCCGGATTTTCCGGAATGATCCGCCACCGGAGCCAGCATTTTTTCTTTGCTCCACGGCATCGTGCTGAAAATTTCCCGGATGGTGTTTTCCGCTTCGTTTTCTGTAATATCTCCGGAGATTGCAGCCACGGTCTGAGTGGGGGAGAGGATCCGGTGATAGAAATCTTCCACAGCGGAGCGCTCCATCACTTTCAGCGACGCCAAATCATCTTCCTCCGTCATGCCCAGCGGGTGATTTTCAAGAATGGCGGCGCGGGTCAGCATTTTTGCCACGGTCCGCGGTTCGGCGAGATCGCTTTCCAGATCCCGCTGAAGCATGGCGTTTTCCCGTTCAAATACATCCTGCGCCAGCAGCGGTTCGCTGAACATACTTTTGAGGAGATCGGTCATAAGAGGGAGCTGATCCTTCATACAGCTGGCGGAAACTTTGATGTGATAGGTTCTGTTTTCCACGGAAAGTTCCAGTGCATTGTCATCCAGCAGCGAATCGAACATTTCTTCGTTGTATTTCGCCGTACCGCAGGTGAGCATGGAGGTCATCAGTTCGGTAACGCCTGCGTTATCCTTTGTCTCATAAACATTTCCGCCGGGGAAACAGAATGTGAAATGTACCAGCGGCAGTGTATGATCTTCCAGCGTGATGAGGCGTTGTCCGGCAGGAAGATTTTTGACTTCCGGGCAGGTGAAGGTTCTGGCGTTCCCGGTGGAGCAGGATTTCGTTTTGCGGTCGGTTTCCGGCATCTGAAGGACCAGGGTTTCGCCGGATGTGCCGTGATATTTCTCCGCAATCTCCATCATTTCCTCGCGGGTGATGGAGCGGACCAGTTCCGGATAATGTTCCAGTTCTTCCAGAGGCTTGTTTTCAACGAAACGGCTGGAGATGAGTCTGCCCAGCCCCCGGTTGCTGCGGAGAATATCCCAGAATCCGCGTTCGATCCCGGTTGCGATCCGGTCCAGCTCGTTCTGTGCCACCGGCTCCCGTTTCAGCGTATCCAGAACAGTCCGGATGCCTTCGACCGTCTTTTCCGCATTTTCCGGAGCAGCGACGGCAAGAATGGTGGAAAGAGCGCTTTCCTGTGCATCAAACCGGCTGGCGACCACTTCATCTGCGATCTGCTGTTTTGTGACCAGTTCCCGTACAAGACGGGCGCTTTCCGTGCCGGCAAGGATCTTGGAAAAGACCTCCTGTGCGATCTTGTCTTTCTGGGTCCGGTTCGGTTCTTTGTATGCGAAAGCGATCCAGCCGAGGGGATTGTTGTAATAAGTCTGTTCAAAACGGGCGGCAGTCTGGACGGGTTCTGCCGGCAGCACCGGTTCATCCAGTCTGCCCAGCCGCCAGGAGGAGGCGAGATCGGTCAGGTGTGCGATGACGGCTTCCGGTTCCACATCCCCGGCGACCACAAAAGCGGTGCGTGAGGGGGAATAGCGCAGGTCATAATAGGCTTTCATCCGTGCGCGGTCAACTTCCCGGATCTTTTCATCGTATCCGATAATGGGGATCCGTGCCGGATAACGGGTGAATGCCGTTTTGAGCATAGTCTCATAGAGAAGTGTGTACGGGTTGTCAATGCGCATTGCGCTTTCCCGCAGGATCACATTTTTTTCGTGTTGGAACCGTTCTTCGGGAAAAAGCGGACGGGCGATCATGCCGTAAAGCATATCCAGCGCTTCATTGACCGCGAAGGGCGGTACTTCCATGTAGTACTGTGTGGAATTGTATCCGGTGCTGGCATTGAGATTGCCGCCCAGTGCATTGACACGGTCTGCAATATCCGTATGACCCGGATGGGTTTCCGTGCCGGAAAAGACCATGTGTTCCAGAAAATGGGAAAGTCCGCAGCCGAGAAATTCTCCTTCGTGAATACTTCCGGTCCGGACGACCGCCTGCGTGAAAATAGTGCCGCTGCCGGGGCGGGGATACACATATATTTTCAGCCCGTTCGGCAGTTCAGAACAGACGGTTTTCTCTGCAATGGATGGGGTCGTATTCCGTGTCATTGTTCACCTCCTGACTCGTGTTCATCCAAACCTTTTTCCGCGTTCATTTTTTTTCGCATGAGGATCCGGCTCATTGCGCCCACCAGATCATCGATCCCGTCAAAATCCTCCAGCCGGTCATTGGGACCGGCAGAAAGAAGACCGGCACCGATCATAGCATAAACCGTATTGCCAATGTCGCGTCCGGAGCGGAAATTCCAGTATTCCAGCACATCCGGAGCGAGAAAACCGTATTGCAGTGCAGCAAATTCCAGGATCCCACGCAACAGTTCCTGACCGGTTACGTGCCGTTCCACTCCCTGTTTATCTGTCCGCTGGTGGGAGTGAACCGTGTATTGGACTCCTGCGGAGACGAATTTATACGCCGCCACAGGGTACTTCGGATCACGGGACACGATCCCGTAGAGCGCTTTTTCTTCGTTTTTATCCATAATTTTTGCATCCTTTCAAAAAAATTTGCAAGTAATATAATACTTCATCTTGAAAAATCCATATGTTAAATGTATTTTAAAAGGAGAAATTTTCTGAAAGATAAAAAAATAACGAAGTACCAAACCAATAACTTTAATATAAGGAGCGACTCTCAATGAAGGTCATCGTTGCTTATTCGGGCGGACTTGATACATCCGTCATCGTCAAATGGGTCAAGAACACTTACAATGCAGAAGTCATCTGCTACTGTGCAGACGTCGGTCAGGCGGAAGAAACTGCCGGTCTGGAAGAAAAGGCGATCCGTACCGGTGCCTCCAAGTGCTATGTGGAAGACCTGACCGAAGAATTTGCCCGCGATTTCATCTTCCCCATGATGCAGGCAAATGCCATCTATGAAGGCAACTACCTGCTGGGTACCTCCATTGCCCGCCCCCTCATCGCCAAGCGTCTGGTCGACATCTGCAAGCAGGAAGGCGCTGATGCCATCTGCCACGGTGCCACCGGCAAGGGTAACGACCAGGTCCGTTTCGAGCTGAACGCTTATGCGCTGGACCCCGCCACCAAGATCATCGCCGCGTGGCGCGATCCCAACTGGAACTTCCACTCCCGCTCCGAAATGATCGAGTATGCCCGTCAGAACGACATCCCGGTCAGCAGCACCCTCAAGAAGCCCTACTCCATGGACCGCAACCTGCTGCACATCTCCTTTGAAGGCGGTATTCTGGAAGATCCCTGGACCGAATGTCCGGAAGAAATCAATGTCATGACCAAGCCCCTTTCCCAGGCTGCTGACGAAGCAGAAGATGTGATCATCGAATTCGTCAAGGGTATCCCCGTCAAGGTCAACGGCGAAGAACTCTCCCCGGCGAACATCATGCGCAAGCTGAACGAACTTGGCTCCAAGCACGCAGTCGGCAGAGTCGACATCGTGGAAAACCGTTTTGTCGGTATGAAGAGCCGCGGCGTGTACGAAACACCTGCCGGCACCATTCTCTACTACGCACACCGCGCTCTGGAACAGATCACCATGGACCGCGAAGTCATGTTCCTGCGTGACTCCTTCATCCCCACCTATGCGAAACTGATCTACAACGGTTTCTGGTACGCTCCGGAACGGGAAATGCTCCAGGCTGCTATCACAGACAGCCAGAAGTTCGTCACCGGCGAAGTTCGCGTCAAACTGTTCAAGGGTGCCTGCCACGTGACCGGCCGCCGCTCTCCGTACAGCCTCTACGATGTGAACCTCTCCACCTTTGAAGAAGACGATGTTTACGACCAGAAGGATGCCGGCGGGTTCATCAAGCTGAATTCCCTGCGTCTCCGCACGCTGGCAAAGAGCGCGCAGCACAGATATTGATCCCCCTGTTACCGGAAAATTCAAGATAAGGAATTTGTGAAAATGAGAAAAGTACTGATCCCGACGAAACTGGATAAAGTCGTTGCCCAGATCCTCGGCGAACACGGCTTTGAAGTCATCCAGAACCCGGATGCCCCCCTGACTGAACTGGCTGCCGCCAACGCTGACGCTCAGGCGATCATCGTCCGCAGCGAAAAAGTCCTGCCGGAAGTCATGGATATGCTCCCGGATCTGAAACTGGTCGTCCGCGCCGGTGCCGGTTTCGATAATATCGACACCAAGTATGCCCGCCGCAAAAATATCGACGTGATGAACACCCCCGGTGCCAACTCCAACTCCGTGGCGGAAGAAGTGGTCGCCATGGCACTCGCCGCCTACCGGAAACTGGTCTTTGCGGATAATACCACCCGCGCCGGTCAGTGGGAAAAGAAGAGCTGCATGGGCAGAGAACTCACCGGCAAGACTGTCGGTATTCTCGGTCTCGGCAACATCGGTAAACTGCTGGCAAAGCGTCTCAGCGGCTTTGAATGTAAGATCCTCGCGTTCGACCCCATGGTCTCCCAGGATCTCGCCGATAAGCTGGGCATCACCCTCTGCTCCGTGGAAGAGATTTTCGCTCAGGCGGACATCATCTCCCTCCACATCCCGGAAAACGACAAGACCCGCGGCATGGTCAATGACAAGCTCCTCTCCCTCATGAAGAAGGGTGCTATGCTCATCAACTGCGCCCGCGCTGGGATCATTGATGAAGACGCTGTCCGCCGCATCAAAGCGGAAAAGGAACTGCTCTTCTGCAATGACGTGTATCCCAAAGATGCCGCCGGCGAAAAGTCCGTTGCGGACATTGCAGATGTCATGCTCCCCCACCTGGGCGCCAACACCAAGGAAGCCAACTTCAACGCGGCAAAACGCGCTGCTGAACAGATGGTCGCCTACTTTGAAGAAGGCATCACCTCCTGCGTGGTCAACAAGGGCGTGCCCGATGGTCTGGATGCCAGCTATCAGAAACTCGCCGGTCTCCTCGCCAGCCTCGGCAGAGCCTATCTGAACGGCCGTGCAGTCTCCAAGATCGAAATGAGCTTCTACGGCAAGCTGAATCCATTTGCCAAGTGGATGCTGGCTCCTGTGGTCGCCGGCCTCTGCCCGGACTTCGATGCGTTCCGCGGTGCGGATGAAGCGGCAAAAGTCATTGCCGAACGCGGTATCGTGACGGAAAACCGTGAAGTGGATGAAAACAAGCACTACGGCGAATCCATTACGCTGGACTTCATCGCCGGTGCGGACCGGATCTCCCTGCGCGGTACCATCACCGAATCCAAGCTCATGGTCTCCCGTATCAACACCTTTGAGGACGTCTATCTGAATCCGGAAGGCAACAACCTCTTTGTGGAATACGAAGATGCTCCCGGCATCCTCGGTAAGATCACCGGCATCCTCGGCAACGCGGGGATCAATATCAACGACATCCGTGCGCCCCAGGACCTCAAGAACAACCGCTCTCTGGCTGTTGTGAAGACCAACGTCCCGGTGTCTGCGGATCTCGTGGCAAAGATCGCTGCAGAAGTCAATGCCAAGAACGCTTTTGCGTTTGAGGACTGATCGTTTGCCGATCACGTGAATCGACGAAAACGCCTCCGGATATGCGCCGGAGGCGTTTTTTTATCAGATCCGGAGACCGATATGAAAAAAGAGAAAAGTACACGCTGTGTGGTCGCATTCGGCGGAAACCTGGGCAATGCGGATGAAACATTCCGTGCTGCCATTGCCGATCTGGAAAAAGCAGGGCTGGAGATCGAAAAAGTCTCCACCGTCATCACTACAGCCCCGGTGGGGTGTGAGGCGGACGCACCGGATTTCCGCAATGGGGTCCTGACCGGATTCTGGGGCGGTTCTGCTCCGGAACTGCTGGCGGTCTGTCAGGCGTTGGAGGAAAAATACGGCAGACCCAACGATCATGCAAAGAGCGTCAGCCGGACGCTGGATCTGGATCTGATTCTTTTTGGGGACGAAAAATGGGAGACGGAAACGCTGATTCTGCCACACCCCCGGGCGAAGGAACGGGATTTTGTCTGTATTCCCCTTGCGGAAATCGCCCCTGAACTGCTCAGTCAGCTGTGACAGACCGGGCAGTGATCCGCCGGGGAAGGACTGGCGTATCTCCCAGGATCAGGAGGCTGGATCTGCCGTTGATAAAGGGGATACGGAAGGTCTGCAAGCCTTTGGAACTGCTTGAAATGATCTTTGCTCCGGGAATCAGGGAAAGAGCCCGCAGAGTGGTCTGAATCGCAGGTTTCCGGGAGGACGGAAATTCATCCTTTCCGATGCCGGGCTGCGCAGGTTCGGCTGCCGGCTCAAAACTGTATTCCAGACACCATTCTGTTGCTGTGCTTTCCGGATTCTGCAGAACGTCGATCCGGTGCAGATAAAGTCCGCCGACCGGGATTTTGTGAAAATCCGTCATAATTTCATAATGATCGTTCTTATCCAGTTTGAAAGGTTGGAACGGCAACAGTACAGAAATTGCTTCGTCCTGACGGATGATCGTATTGGCGGAACTCTGCCCTTCCGGTTGGTCACCGGAGTGGAAAATGCCGTGATCCGTTTTGTTTTTCGGGGAGGTGAATCCGGTCCGGAAAAAATGCTTCATCGTTGCCATATTCCAGCACAGGACCGTTTCATACTGATAGCCCAATACATCGCAAAGAGCTTCAAAGAGAGCAGCTTCCAGATTGATCATGCGCTGCGGGTCTTGCGGATCTGTCAGAAATTTCTGCCGGGGAAGAAGCGATTTTGCGTGTGTGTTGAAGGCTTTGATCACATTGCCCGCATGAACCGGTTTTTCCACCAGTTCCGCCAGTTTTTGTGCCATTTCCTGCAGTTCTTTTTCCCCGTTGAACTGGGTGAATTTTTGCGGACCGAGATTTTCCAGTTCCGGATACAACGCATTTTTTCCGTCTTCCGGATGATTGGATTGCTGCAGGGAGCGGTGCGCTGTTACAATGTGAAAGATCCGCTGCTGCTGCTGGAGTTTTTCACGCAGTTTTTCCTGTTCGATCTTGTGCTGCATTTCCATTTTCTGCAGATGTTGATCTTTTTCTTCGATAACCGCCCCGATTTTGCTGTATGCGTGATTCAGACTCTGCCGGTCGATCAGCAGGATCCCGCAGAAAAGAACCAGCATCACACCGCTGATTATGTAGAAGATCTTACTCATTTTATCCATTCCTTCCGCCGTTGTACAGGTGCTGACCGCCATCCACGTTCACAATCGTGCCGGTGATGGAGCGATTGGTTGCGAGATAAAGGGCAGTTTGTGCAATGTCATCCGCTTCAACCCTCCGGTTGAGCGGAACGGTTTTTAATGTTTTTTCCATATTCAGATGTTCCAGACCCGGCGGGGCGATCACCGGTCCCGGAGCGATCCCGTTGACACGGATACGGGGCGCATAAGCAAGCGCAGCACACTCTGTTGCATCTGCAAGTGCTTTCTTTGAAATGAGATAGCCGAACGAATCCGGCTTCGTATGCCCCGATATGGCTTGATCCAGCAGGTTGATGATGCACGCCTCTGGATTACAGGTCGCGGCAAAGGCTTTCATCAGGGCGAGCGGCGCAAAAAAATTGATGTCCAGCATCGCCTGAACATCCGCCTGCGTTTCGGTCTCAAAAGGCTTGCGGATGTAGGCGGACGCATTGTTGATGAGGATGTCCAGATTTCCGGTGTCCGCAATCAGTTTTTCCGGTGCGCCGGGCGCTGTCAGATCACAAGTCAGGATCCGGCTTGCGGGCAGTTCCGCCGCCGCATCTGTATGAGTCCGGCAGTGAACGATCACTTCTGCGCCGGCATCTGCAAAGGTACGGACCAGAACAGCCCCCACGCGGATCGCTCCGCCGGTGACAAGTACCCGTTTCCCTTGCAGAACACCTTGCTTCATCAGAAGTTACGCCTCCATGCTGCTTCCGTATCACGCTGATCGGCGGCAGCAGCCAATTCCCGGATCTTTTCCTTGATTGCTTCCACACCGTCGCCGGTTCCGGCACTCATTGGGAAGACTTCAATATCATCATCCAGTTCCAGGATGAATTCTTCGTAGTTCGCCTGACTTTCCTCCAGGTCCATCTTGTTGGCGACGATCATCATAGCCCGGTCGGAAAGACCTTCCATATATTCTTCCAGTTCATTTTTCAGGATCCGGTAGTCTTCAATGGGCTTTCTGCCGTCCACACCTGCCATATCAATGACATACAGCAGGAGCTTGGTGCGCTCGATATGACGGAGAAAATAGTGTCCCAGCCCCACATTCAGATGGGCGCCGTCAATCAGCCCCGGAACATCGGCAACAAGAATTTTTTTGAAGTCCGGATATTCGCAGACACCGATGACAGGGTGGAGCGTGGTGAAAGGATAGGGAGCGACTTTGGGCTTGGCGTTGGAAATTGCCCCGAGCAAGGTGGATTTTCCGGCGTTCGGATAGCCGACAAAGCCCACATCTGCAACCAGTTTCAGCTCCAGTTTCAGATCGATCGGTTCCACTTTTTCGCCGGGTTCATGTTCCCGGGGCGCCCGGTTGGTGCTGGTGGCAAAACGGGCATTACCGCGCCCGCCGCGTCCGCCGACAGCGATCACGACTTCCTGACCGGGTTCATTGATATCTGCCAGCAGGTCGCCGGTTTCGGTGTTATAGATCAGCGTTCCGGGCGGGACTTTGATATAGAGATCTCTTCCCCGTCTTCCGTGGCAGTCTTTTCCTCTGCCGTCGCCGCCGTTTTCAGCCACGAATCTGCGGTTGAAAATAAAACTTGCGAGGCTCTGTTCACCGGGTTCAGCCACAAAGATGATGTTTCCACCGGGTGCGCCGTCGCCCCCGTTCGGACCGCCTTTCGGCACGAATGCTTCCCGCCGGAAGCTGCAGCAGCCATTGCCGCCGTCACCGGCTTTGATCGTGATTTCCGCCTGGTCTACAAACATGATCTCACACTTTCTTTTTCATGGTGTCAAAATTGAAAAAGCCCGGCAGGTGTATAAACTACCAACCGGGCTTGTTTCGTACGCTTCCGGTCGCCCGGAACGATTTTTTCGCAGCGAAGCGCAATTACGCTTCAGCCGGGATCTCCAGCGGGATGACCTCCACGGATTTCTTCACGGCCTTTTTGAACTTGACCGTGCCATCGCACAGAGCAAAGAGCGTGAAATCGCGGCCGCAGCCGACGTTTTTACCGGGGTGGAACTGAGTGCCGCGCTGGCGGACGATGATGCTGCCGGCGGTGACGAATTCGCCTGCATAGGCTTTGACGCCGAGCATTTTCGGCTTACTGTCACGACCGTTACGGCTGCTGGACTGACCTTTCTTATGTGCCATTTTCCTTCTCCAATTATGTTAGTTGTTGTTATTTTTCAATTTCAAAGCTGGTTACAGCGGACAGTTAATATGCCACATATTTTTGATTTTTCAAGTCTTTCCATCACTTTATATGGCATTTTTTTTGATTTTTTTCAGTTTTTCTCGTCCTGAATGCTGTCAACAGCCTCAATAAAGTCTGCCGGCGGTTTTGCTTCAAACGCCATGACTTCATCCGTTTCCGGGTGATAGATCTCCAGTTTCCAGGCGTGCAGCATTTGCCGGTCTGCATCGGGTGCATGACCCCGGTTATACAATTTTTCTCCCAGCAGCGGGAACCCCATGTGTGCCATGTGGACGCGGATCTGGTGGGTGCGTCCGGTGTGGAGGCGCACCTGGATCAGAGAGACTTTTCTGCCGTTCCGCCATCCGGTTTTCAGCACCCGGTACGCTGTGACCGCCTCTTTCCCCTCGCCCTGACGCAGAACCGCCATTTTCTTCCGGTCGACGGGATGGCGTCCGAAGGCAGTTTTGATCACGGAGCTTGTCGGGACCGGTGTGCCGTGGACGATTGCCAGATAGGTTTTTTCCACTTCCCGTTCGGCGAAAGCTTTGGAAAGTCTGCGCAGTGCCCGGGGTGTTTTGGCAATGATCAGGGCGCCGGAGGTATCTTTGTCCAGCCGGTGTACGATCCCGGGGCGGAGCGGGTCGATTTCGGAATCATCCTCCAGCATCAGATTCATATCCGGTTCCCGTCCGAGGACGGCGTTGACCAGTGTGCCGGACCAGTTTCCGGCGCCGGGGTGTACCACCATACCGGCGGGCTTGTTCACAACGAGGATGGATTCGTCTTCAAACAGCACATCCAGCGGGATGGCTTCCGGTTCTGCTTTGACCGTGATCTCCGGTGCGGGTGCGTCAATATCAATGGTCTGACCTGCTGTGAGTCTTGTACGCGGCGGAAGACCTGCTTTCCCATCCAGCAGCAGGAATCCCTCTTTGATGATATTCTGCACACGGGTGCGGGAGATCTCGCCGTTTTCCGTCTGCATCTGTACCAGTTTGACTACGGCGGAGTCCAGGCGTTCGCCCGCCATTTCTTCCGGTACGGTCAGATGATATATTTCGCGTTTTTCAGGCATCTTTCAGCTCCAGTTCTTTCTTTTCTTTCGCCATAACCAGCAGGATGGATCCGATGGGGATCATCAGGAAGAGGGCAATATTCTGTGAAGTGGTCAGCCCCAGCATAAGTTCCGGGTTATCGCCCCGGAAAAATTCCAGTGTGAAACGGATCACGGCGTATGTGATAAGGTATATCCCGGCGATCTGACCGGGTCGTCTGAATTTTTTGCAGAGGATCAGCAGCACGGCGCAGAGGATCAGGTTGGCAATACTTTCCCAAAGCTGTGTGGGATAAAGCGCCCGAGTCATACCGTCCGACAGGTACATTTTGTGTTCAATACTGGAAGCGGGATGATACGGGAAGCGGACAGCGCCCCAGGTTCCTTCGGGAGCGACTTTCCCGAAGCAGCATCCCTGCAGGAAACAGCCGAGGCGTCCGAAGGCGTGCCCGATGGCGATGGCAGGAGAAGTCACATCCAGTAAAGCAGGCATGGAGATTTTTTTTCTGCGTGCGTAAATGCAGACGCAGGTGATGGCAAGGATGAATCCACCGTAAAAGACCAGTCCCCCCTGATCGATCCGGATGATCCAGAGCAGCCCGGAATTGCTGTCCCAATTCTGGATCACGTGGAGAAGACGCGCACCGATGATACCGGTAAAGAGTGCCAGCATAGCGAGATCGAAGATCTGATCCTTTGTCATGCCGGCGCGATTGCGTTTATACAACATAGTGGACGTCGCACAAATGAAACCGAGTGCGATACAGACGCCGTAAAAATGAATATCTTTTCCGAAGAGATTGAAAGCGACGGGGTACATCCGGCAGAAACTCCATTATTTTTCAGTAAACATTCCAAAACAATATGGAAATTTAGCACAAGAGTGTTAAATTATCAAATGTAAAAGCAAAAAATCATCAAAAAATAACTGAAGGTAACCGTACTATGTCTGTTGAAGCGATCGCCTCCCACATTGAATCTTTTGCGCAGTATGCGGAATCTGCCCCGCTGTTGATCCTGCTTTTCATCTTTCTGTTTATGGCGGTGGAAAGTTCATTTATCCCGTTCCCCAGCGAAGTGGTCATGATCCCAGCCGGGTTCCTGCTGTTCCGCTATCCGCTGCCCACCGGGATCCATTGGCTGGACTTTCTGATCGTGGTGGTCGCCGGTCTTGCCGGTTCACTTCTGGGGGCGTATGTGAACTATTATCTTGCCGCGTGGCTGGGCAAGCCCTTTCTGCGCAAGTACGGAAAATATGTGCTGCTTTCGGAAAAAGCCCTCGACCGGGCGGATGAGATCTTCCTCAAGTACGGCGATATGGTCACATTTGCGTGTCGTCTTCTTCCTGCGATCCGGCAGATCATTTCCATTCCGGCAGGGCTTGCGGGGATGGATCTCAAGCGCTTCTCTTTCTTTACCGGTCTCGGTGCGGGGATCTGGAGTGCGATCCTGGTGGCGATCGGATATTTTCTCGGCTACAGCGTGGGGGAGATGACTTATCTGGAAATGGTCCAGCGCGGCAAGCAGATGCTCCACGATCATTTTATCTGGGTCATTCTTGGGATCGTGGTCATTGTGGGCGTTCATATGGCGATTACAAAGTTGATTATGAAATCCGATAAAACAAAAACGGAAACGGAGTGTGCAGAATGAGTTTGAAGATCGATATTTCTTTTCCCGGCGGTAACATTTTTATTGAAGACATCAACGGTTTTGATGTGACCCTGACCAAGGATATGCGCAATACCGAAGGCGACTGGTTTTACTGGGCGTTCCGCGGCACATTCGATGAAGTCGGAACCTATCATTTCACCTTTACCAACGGCTGGGCTTGCGGCGCACGCGGTCCGGCGGTCAGCTATGATGACGGTATGACGTGGGAATGGCTGGGTGCCGATTGCGTCTCCGGCGAAAAACGCAGCCGGTTCTTCTACAACTATGACGGCAGCCGAGGCAACCGGGTGATCTTCTGTATGGGGATGCAGTATCAGCAGGCACATCTGGATGCGTTCCTTGCCAAGCATCAGGGCGATGACCGCTTGAGTGTATCCACGCTTGCATACACCCGGAAGAACCGGGCAGTGGAGATCCTGCACATCGAAGATAAAACCATCGGCGGCGAAAAGAAACGGATCTTCCTCACATCCCGTCACCACTGCTGCGAAATGATGGCGACCTATGCTATGGAAGGGATCCTGGATGCCGCTTTGAGAGACGATGATCTGGGACGGGAACTGCGGGAAAAATTTATCATCGATGCCGTTCCGTTCGTGGATAAGGATGGCGTTGTGGACGGCGATCAGGGCAAGAACCGTCTGCCCCACGACCACGCCCGTGACTACGGTGCAGAACATAACCTCTACCCGGAAGTTGCTGCAATCCAGAAGTTTCTGCTGGAAACAAAGCCGTATATCGTGAACGATCTGCACTGTCCGTGGATCTGCCTCGACATCAATGAGACTATCTATTTCCCCGGACCGTCAGCGAAAGACGCCGAAGCACGGATGCTGCGGATGTCTGCCATTCTCGCCGAAGAAGCACCCGCCTGCGCACCCCATTTCCCCGCAGATAATATTCTCTACGGCGTAGGCTGGAATACCGGCGCCAATTACACCAAAGGCGCACCAATGGGCGCCTGGGTAAACCGGCAGGGCTTCGCCCGGTTCGCCGGTACCCTTGAGATCGCATACGCCAACGCCAGAGAAATCACGCTCACCCCCGATGGCGTCCGGGAACTGGGCAGAGCCCTCGCACGGTCCTATCTCCGCTTCGCCGCCGAAATGGGGTGAACCGGAGAGTTTGGGGAGGGTTGGTTGAGAGAGGCGGGGAAAACCTTTCAGGAAAGGTTCTTCCCCGCACCCCTTTCCAAAGATTTTTGGAGCGAAGCACAGCCTTTGCAGGCTGCACTTCGCATTTTTTTATGTCGGGAGCGTGCGGCAAGCGAGTTTACGAAGCTGAGCCGCACAAGTAAAAGTGCCCTTTGGGCACGCGAAGCTGAGGCGAACAGGTAAAAGTGCCCTTTGGGCACGCGAAGTTGAGGCGAACAGGTAAAAGTGCCCTTTGGGCACACGAAGCTGAGCCGCACAAGTAAAAGTGCCCTTTGGGCACGGCACAAAAAACGCTCCGTATCTTTTCAGAAACGGAGCGTTGTGCTTTTCAGCGAAAGATCTGTTCAGGCGAACAGATTATGCATCGTAAGCGTGACCGGCGGAACCGAGAACGTTGACGATCTTGTGTTCGTACATGGCTTTCATTCTGTCACGGGCAGGACCCAGGTATTTGCGCGGGTCGAATTCTGCGGGCTTTTCGACGAAGACTTTACGGATACCGGCGGTCATTGCCAGACGGGAGTCGGAGTCGATGTTGATCTTGCAGACAGCGGACTTGGCGGCTTCGCGGAGCTGTTCTTCCGGAATACCGACAGCAGCCTTCAGGGCACCGCCGTTGGAGTTGATGATCTTGACTTCGTCCTGCGGAACGCTGGAGGAGCCGTGGAGAACGATGGGGAAGCCGGGGAGCTGTTCTTCGATCGCCTTCAGAACGTCGAATGCCAGCGGGGGCGGAACGAGAAGACCCGTTTCCGGATCGACCGTGCACTGTTCCGGCGTGAATTTGTAGGCGCCGTGGCTGGTGCCGATGGAGATGGCGAGAGAGTCGCAACCGGTCTTGGTGACGAAGTCAACGACTTCTTCCGGCTTGGTGTAGTGGGATTCTTC
This sequence comes from Lentisphaerota bacterium, assembly GCA_015061915.1. GTDB lineage: Bacteria > Verrucomicrobiota > Lentisphaeria > Victivallales > UBA1829 > SIG77. The sequence continues at coordinate 212,285 of SUVR01000003.1, forward strand.
AGCGGAGACTTCATCTTCCACGCCGGCGAGGACGCCCAGTTCGCCTTCGACGGTCACATCGAACTGATGAGCATAGTCGCAGACTTTCTTGGTCAGGGCAACGTTTTCTTCGTAGGGCAGGTGGGAGCCGTCGATCATGACGGAGGAGAAGCCGAATTCGATGCAGCTCTTGCAGAGTTCAAAGCTGTCGCCGTGGTCCAGGTGCAGGCAGATGGGCACGGGGCCTTTGCCGCCGCTGATTTCGCGGGAGTATTCAACAGCACCCTGAGCCATGTAGCGCAGGAGGGTTTCATTGGCGTAGCTGCGGGCGCCTTTGCTGACCTGCAGGATGACCGGGCTCTGCTTTTCCGTGCAAGCCTGGATGATCGCCTGAAGCTGTTCCATGTTGTTGAAGTTGAAAGCCGGGATCGCGTAACCGCCAGCCATGGCTTTCTTGAACATTTCTCTGGTGTTGACCAGACCGAGATCTTTATAGCTCACTGCCATAATTCGACCTTTCCTGTTATGTTGTTGCGTGTTGTAACGAAAAATTTTCGACTTTTGTATAATATACAACCGTTCCGCAGAAAAACAAATCGTTTTTTCTTTTTTTATCTATCCTTTTCCGTTTTTCTCATTCAAGGCGGCAGGAAAGATGATTACAGTGCGTTCGCTTCCAGAAAGTTGCGGATGTGGCGGCAAATCTCCTCCGGAGCATCTTCCATCAGGGTTCGTCCCGCCTTGTTGATCACGTGTTTATCTGCCCGCGGGAAATATTGTTCCCAGCGTTTGAAGTTTTCCATAGTATACAGCCAGTCGTGTTTTGCCCAGATGATGCAACACGGTTTATCCCGGAGCAGCCAGAGAGAAGATTCGATCTCGAACATGGTTTGTGCGGAGCTGTCTTCCGGAGCGGACGGCAGATCTTCGATAAAATGCAGTACCGGTTCCTGATCCCGCGGTGTCTTGAAGGGGAAATAGTATCCGGCACGGATCTGTTCCGGCAGTTTGTCAAAATCCCGCTGAAAGATCCGCAAATTCATTACGATTTTTGGACCGATCCATTTCAGTCTGCACGCCTGCAGACGCCAGGGCAGTTTATACTCGGAAAAGGACATGGCATTGAGCATAACAATACCCTTGAAATCTTCCGGTCTGCGGATCGCCACTGCCATACCGATCGCCGCACCGCGCCCGTGCATGACCAGCGTGATGTCTTTCAGCCCCAGTTCCCGTGTGAACCGGTCCAGATGGTCCGCATGGGTTTCGATCCGGTAGTCAAAGATCCGCGGTTTATCCGAGAGTCCGAACCCGATCTGGTCAATAGCGATAACCCGGTGATCTTTCCGCAGATCTTTGATCAATTCCCGGAATTCATAGATCCAGAACGGGCAGGAATGGAGCAGCAGCACCACCGGTCCGCTTCCTTCATCCACGTAGTGAAGTTTATGAGGTCCGACGGAGAAAAAATGACTTTGGAACGGGAACATTTCCCGTGATGGAAGTTTCTCTGACCGTATTTCCGGAGCCGGACTCATAACTTACTTCTTGCTGCTTTTTTTACTGTTCTTTTTTGTTGTTTTTTTCAGGATTCTTTTCTGCGTGATCTCCAGATTGCCGTTGGTGAACACCACATCTTCGGCTTTGCGGAAGATCTCTTTCAGCGATTCGTCATAGAAGACATTTTCAAATTTTTTCAGGATGAACTCCTGTCCGAAGGGCAGGGCGACATTGCCGAAGCGGAATTTTGAGATATTGAACTGGATCGGGTCTTCTTCCGTACCTTTTTTCAGAGTACCGGTCGCAGAGATCGTTGTGGCGCAGGAGAGAACTGCCGTATGGATCGTGACCGTAAGTTCATTTCCGTTTCCGGTGAAGATCACATCTCTGATCGCATAATCCGCACCTTTTTTTGCGGCGTCTTTATTGATCAGATCCTCATTGAAAAAGGCGGTAAGCTGTTCGGGCGTGACTGTTGCAGTGAAGCCGCGTTCCACCAGTTTGAGTGTATCCTTGTAAGGGACAGCTGCAGTGCTGTCGTAGACCGGTGCATCGGAAGGAGTGGTGAAAAGCAGGATCCCGAAGGTTACAACACCAGCCAGCAGGATCAGCCCGACGATCGGACTCCAGTTGATTTTCCGTTTTGCTTTTTTGCGTTTTTTGGCTTCCTCCGCCAGTGCTTCGGGTGAAACTTCTGCCGGATTCAGTTTTTCGCCGCATCCCCGGCAGAAAATAGCGTTCAACTGGTTTTCATATCCGCACTTGCTGCATTTCATCAACATAATATTGTTCCTTTCGGCTGTTTTTCAAGATGATTGATACTCTGTTTTCTGTAACATAGCATAAAAAAATCAAATGGCAAACGGTCATTTTCCGGAAAGTTCAGTTTTTTTTACAGTTTCCGTTTGAAAAAACGGGAAAGCGGTATCTATTTACAGCAGAACTCTCAAAACAGACAGGAGAAAATTATGCTCAAGATCAATGTTTGCGGTTGTGCGTTGGTGGATAATCTTTTTACGAATATCAGTTTCTGTTCCGAAGAAATGGAGCCTTTTCTTTCCGTGCAGGATGGCGATTGCGGGATCGCACCGGGAAAACTGGTCTTTGCTGAGGATCTGGAAAAATTTGCCGGGATAAAGTATAATTTTCTCATCGCTGCTGTGACCGGCGGAAAGCTGCCGGATGCAGTCAATCTGGGGGGACCTGCCATTGTCGGTGCCATCAACGCCGCCCAGATTCTGTATGACCGGGATGCCGTATTCAGCTATTACGGCGCAGGCGGAAATGACGCCGCCGGTGAGACGCTCCGGTCTTTTGCCGCAAAAACGCCGTTGGATATGACCCATTATCAGGTCATTCCGGGGACCGCCACCCCGGTGACCGATGTGCTCTCCGATCCTGAGGCAAACAACGGAAAAGGGGAACGCTCTTTTATCAACCGGATCGGTGCAGCGCAGGAACTGACTCCCGAATTGTTGGGCGATTCCTTTTTTGACGGTGATATTCTCTGGTTTGCCGCGACTGCTCTTACGCCCGGTCTGCATGATAAATTGACCACGCTGCTGAAGCGGGGGAAAGATGCCGGAAAGTTCAATATCGTCAGCACGGTTTTCGATTTCCGGAACGAAAAGAAAGATCCGGTCGGTCCCTGGCCTCTGGGCGAATCGGCGGATTCCTACAAGTACATCGATTTACTGATCGTTGATTGCGAAGAAGCATTGCGGCTCAGCGGGAAAAAAGATCTGGAAGATGCATTCCGGTTCTTTCAGGCGTCCGGTGTTTCCGCCTTCTTTGTGACATTCGGTGCAAAGGATTTCTTTGCGTGGTCTGATGGACGCATCTTTGAACCCACCGGAAAGGTGCTGCGTCTGCCCGTTTCCGCTTTGGCAGACGAAGATCTTGCTGCTCATCCGGAACGCCGTGGCGATACCACCGGCTGTGGCGACAACTTTGCCGGCGGCGTGGTTTCTTCTTTCGTACGGCAGAAACTGGATGGCGGCGAAAACGGTAAACTTTCTGTGATCGATGCCGCAGCCTGGGCTGCCGCCAGCGGCGGGGCAGCCTGTTTCTGCAAAGGCGGTACCTTTTTTGAGCAGAAAAAAGGCGAAAAGGCAGCCATCCTGAAGCGGTACGCAGACGCTTATTTTGATGATCCCCGTGTGAAAGAAATTTGAGGCTGCGAACGGGGAAACTTTCAGGAAAGGGATGCGGCAAGTGAGCTTGTGAAGCTAAGCCGCAAAACCAGCCTTTGGACTCGCAAAGATTTTTTGTTGCGAAATGGCAAGTTTGCGCTTTGCAATTTCGCATTTTTTGTCCGGTTTGTCCGGAAATCTTTTTTTTGACTTTTTTTGAGACCGGATGTAAGAAACATACAATTTTTCGTGTATATTGCAAGGTAAGGGCGATTTGTCTTTATGGCGAAAAAGTAACAAAAATTGCGTTTTTTAATGTATAGGCTCTTGTATTTTTGAATATGCGGAGCCAATTTCAAAACGTTTTGGCTCATCTTGTTAAAAAGTTGATTTTTTCAGCGTCAAACCAATTTTGACGCATCGGCTGTGATTTTTTCTTGAAAAAGTCACGAAAAATCATGTTTCAGGGCG
>SUVR01000004.1 GCA_015061915.1 Lentisphaerota bacterium
CGCCCTGAAACATGATTTTTCGTGACTTTTTCAAGAAAAAATCACAGCCGATGCGTCAAAATTGGTTTGACGCTGAAAAAATCAACTTTTTAACAAGATGAGCCAAAACGTTTTGAAATTGGCTCAGGGTAATATACACCACATACAGGCGATTTCCAAAGGAAATTTGATGATTTTCCGGTAATTTTACTTGAAAGAACGGCTATTTTGCGCTATGTTTCCCCACTATGAAAAATGATGGAATGAAAATGATGAAACAGAATGTGGAACTGCTGGCTCCCGCCGGCAATCTTGCGTGTGCGCTGGCTGCATTTGATGCCGGTGCCGACGCTGTCTATGCGGGCTTGAAACGATTTAATGCCCGGGAACGGACTGAAAACTTTTCCCGCGAAGATATGAGCAAACTGCTGGGCTACGCCGGCAGAAACGGGAAGAAGGTCTATATCACCTTCAATACGCTCATCAAGGAAAACGAACTTTGCGATGCCGCTGAAGAACTGGCAGCACTGGAATTGCTGCGGCCCGATGCCGTGATCGTACAGGATACCGGTGCTTTGCGACTGATCCGGGACTACTTTCCCGGATTGACCATCCATGCCTCCACCCAGATGGGACTGCATAACTCTGCCGGGATCGCTTTCGCACGGGATCTGGGTGTCAAACGGGTGATTCTGGAACGCCAGACGACCCTGAAAGAAATCCAGCAGATGCTCGCCGCCGCACCCGGAATGGAACTGGAAATGTTTATCCACGGGGCGCTGTGCTGTTGTATCTCCGGCTCCTGCCTGCTCTCCAGTTGGCTGGGCGGTTGGAGCGGAAACCGGGGAAAGTGCAAGCAGCCCTGCCGGAGACGTTATCACTCGGATGAGGGGAACGGCTTTTTCCTTTCTTCTCAAGACCTCTGCACCCTGGAACTGATCCCGCAAATTATGACGAGCGGCGTGCGCTCCCTGAAGATCGAAGGGCGTTTGCGCCGGGCGGATTACGTGGAAAATGTTGTCTCCGCCTACCGGCTTGCCATGGATTCCGCACAGGATCCGGCACAGTTCAAAGACGCACTTCCGAAAGCAAAGGAACTGCTTGCAAAAACCTGCGGCAGAAAGTGGTCTCTCGGATTCTACACGGAACAATCCCGGAAGGATCTGATCAAATTCGATGCACTGGGTGCCTCCGGTCAGCTCTGCGGAAAAGTCATCAGCGCAGGGAACGGAGGTTTCACCGTCCTGCCGTCCCGCCGTCTCCATGTGGGCGATGTAATCCGTGTTCAGCCCCGGTCCGGCGATGAAGGTCCGGCGGTAACGATCACCAAAATGAGTATCCACGGAAAACCGGTGAACCGCGCGCTGAAAGATGAGGCGGTCTTCATCCATTCCGATAAAGTTGTCACAAAGGATTCATTGGTCTACAAAACCGGGGAATCCGTAAGCGATTACACAAAGCGGATCGCAGCACTTGCCCCGCGGAAACTGCCGCTGGATCTGCAAATCACATTGAACCGGAAGGAATTGAACATCCGGCTGCCCAACGGGATCAACTGGCAGAAATCTCTCGATCTGGCAGAAGCCGGTACACACCCGCTGACTCCGGAGACCCTCGCCCGGGAATTTGCCTCCGCCGGAACAGAAACGATCGGCAACGGCACGGTCAATGCCGCCGTTTCGGACAACCCGTTTCTGCCCGCCAGCGTGTTGAAGTCCCTGCGCAAAGAATTCAATTCCTTTCTGTCCGGAAATCTGACAGAAGAAATGATCCGCACCGATAACGCCGCTCGTTTGGAACGGTTTTATGCCGACTACCACGCAATGCAGCCGGCAAAAGCCCCTGCCGCAATCACGGCTGCCGTTCCGCGCGGGAAACGCCTTGATCTGCCCAACGGCGCAGTGATCGCCCGGGAGATCAAGGACACCCCCTCCCCCCACGAGGAACTGATCCTGCCGTTCTTCATCCGGGAAAAAGATCTGGCAGATGTCAAAAAATCTCTGGTGGATTTTGTCAAACACGGCGGAAAATGTGTCCGGATCACTTCGCTGCACCATTTTGAACTGTTGAAACCTTATCCGGAACTGAAGATCAAAACCTGTATGCCGCTGCCGGTCTGCAACTCCTTCGCAGCAGCAGAGGTGGCAGCACACGGCGCACAACTGCTTCAGGCATGGCTGGAACTGGGCAGAACAGAATTACAGGAACTGGCGGCAAAATCCCCGGTCCCCCTGGAACAATACCGTTTCGGGCGTCCGGTCCTGCTTGCGACCCACGCCACGATCCCGGCAAAAGGGCTGCTCACCGATGCCAGGGGCAACGCTTTCCGGCTGCATCAGGAAAACGATCTGACCCTGTTGACAGCGGAGAAAACGATGAGTGTTCCTGCTGTCAAAAATATGGCTGCGACATTTTATGATTACCGTTTTGCAGAAAGATCCGGAAAAGATCCGGGACTTTTCAATTTTGAATGTGGACTTTCCTAAACAAGAATGGAGGTTGAGAATATGCGAATCCTGATTATTGAAGACGACAAAAAAACAGCGGACGCCATCTGCAAAGGAGTGGCAGCCGCAGGGTTTGAAACAGTGTGTGCGCACGATGGCGAAGCCGGTTTGGCGGAAGCGGAAAACAGCCCAGTAGATCTGGCGGTGATCGACATTATGCTGCCGAAACTGGATGGTTTTGAAGTGATCCGCCGTCTGCGCGAACAGAAGATCATGTTCCCCGTGATCGTTCTTTCCGCAAAATCAGAAGAGGAAAGCAAGATCCGCGGTCTGGAAGCAGGTGCGGACGATTACCTTGCAAAACCCTTCTCTCTGGCGGAACTCATCGCACGGATCAATGCTCAACTCCGGCGCGCCGGCAATGCCGCAGAACCGACCGAACTGGTATATGAAGACCTGCGTGTGAATGTGATCAGCCGGAAAGTCTACCGCAACAACGAACGGATCTTCCTGCAGCCGCTGGAATATCAACTGCTGGAATACCTCATCCGGAACAAAGGGCAAGTCGTTTCCAAACACACGATCATGGAACACGTCTGGGAATATCACTTCGATCCCCAGACCAATATCGTGGAATCCCGTATGAGCAGACTGCGGGACAAGATCGATAAACCTTACGAACGGAAACTGATCCATACTGTCCGGGGTTTCGGCTATGTCCTGGAATAAAAAATCCATCTTCCAGAATACCCGTTACAGCGCTTTTTTCCGGGACCGGCAAAGCCCCGATGCTCTCCGCTGGAAAGTGGCTCTGACTTATGCAATAGCGTTCTTTCTGACAACCCTGATCTGCTTTGTTCTGATCTATATTACCCAGCATCATGTTCATTACCGGACTATGGAAAAACGGCTCGCAGACTCCGCCGATGTGCTGGAAGTGGAGTATATGCGCGGGTCTCTGCTGACAAGCGATGAAAAATGCGAACCGTGGCACAATGTCGCTGATGCTTTTCAGCAAAAACTTTCCGAACGATATCCGGACTTCACGCCACGGCTGGTGATCGAAAGAAAAAATGCCGGCACGCAGATCCTCGGCACCCTCAACGGAAAACCGGCAATGATCCCCATATTGAAAAAAAGCAAGAAACCCGGAAAAGCGATTGTTCTTCCGGATACCGGAAACAAGCAACTGCTCCGGACAGAATTTGAGGAAGAGATCTCGGAAGAACGTTCGTACCCTTTTATCTTTCTGCATATCTCCGCAGATAACACGCTTCTTTCCAGTACCCCGCTGCCGCCGAAGTGGATCCGCCGCCTGCTGAAGGAGGAAGAAGAAAATCCCACCGGAAACAGAAAACACGTTTATGCCAGTATCGAACGGAAAAAATATGAGGTCCTCCTGCACAAACGCAGACTGCACGACGGGACCCTCCTGATCGCCGGACATGACACCACCGATGCCGAACGGTCCCTGCGGCACCTGCTGGTCCTGTTTTCCATCACCATTGTTGTGGTTCCGTTCATCGGCGGAAGTGTCGGCTGGTATGTGGGTAACAAGATTTCCCGCGGGATCCGCCGCATCACAAAATCAGCAAGAAAGATCCGGAACAGCGGCAACTATACCAGCCGTCTCCAGCACGGTTCGGAAGGCTTGGAAATCAATGAACTGATCGATGCATTCAATGCAATGGTGGAACGGACGGAAACGATCCTGGCTGAGCTCAAGACGATGTCCGAAAATGTGATCCACGACCTGCGTACCCCCATCACACGGCTGCGTACCCGGGCGGAACTTGCAATACAGGAGGATCCTCATTGCAGGGAACTCGCCTCCGATATTGCGGAGGAATGTTCCAATATGCTGGATATCATCAATACCACGCTGGAAATTTCACAGGCGGAGTCCGGTGCATCTGCAAAAATGATGGAACAGGTCGATCTCTGCTCCATCGTGGAAAATATTGCAGATCTTTATTCCGTGGCTGCAGAAGATGCGGAAATCTCTGTTGAAATCGACAGACCGGATCAGCCGCTGATCGTGCCGGGAGATAAAACCCGCCTTCAGCGCCTCGTGGCAAATCTGCTCGATAATGCGATCAAATACACCGGAAACGGCGGCAAAGTAACTCTCGCCGTCTCAAGGACAGATGACTCCATCCGCTTGCAGGTCAAAGATACCGGATGCGGCATCAGCCACGAAGACCAGAAACATATTTTCGACCGCTTTTACCGGGCAGACGCCAGCCGGACAAAACCCGGAAACGGACTGGGACTGTGTCTGGTCAAAGCAATTACGGAATATCATAACGGCACAATCTCGGTGATCAGCGAAGTCGGACGCGGCACATCGATCGCCATCTTCCTGCCGGAAAATTTGGCAGAAAAATAAGACTTTTTTCAGATCACACTTGATTTTTTTAAAAATCAGGTTATTGTATAGGCAATATGACACTCCATGCCGGAGTGGCGAAATGGCAGACGCACTAGACTCAAAATCTGGCGCTGGTAACAGCGTGTGGGTTCGACTCCCACCTCCGGCACCACTTCTTTTTCCTTTTTGAACTCAATTTGTTTGATGAAACCGGATGATTCGTTTTCATTAAAAAGTCATCATTGCCTGCAACAGGAAAAAAGATAAAATAAGATCGGTGATAACTTTTACTCTGATTGAAAACCAGACCCCCGGGGTCAAGCCTCATCGGGAGGTATCACCGATCAGGAAAGCAATCTACCATCACCTCTCGGAAATGCAAGCGAAAATGAAAAAATCTTTAAGATTTTCCATTTTCCGGAAAAATGGCAAATTCCCCGCCGAAGCCTCTCACGGAGGTAGTTGAAGCGGCAGCTAATCGTCACCAAGAGGCAGGCTACTTACCGTCAACCGGTGACAATCTACCATCATCTTCAGAAAATGCAAGTGGGGAATTTGAAAAATCCTTCCAGAAATTCTATCTTCGGAGCAGGAGGTATCCGGCGGATGGAGAATGCCGTTCAGCTGCTGGAGAATCTTTCCACAGCAAAACAGATGACTGCGGGTGGCAAGGACGCCAAAGCAATCAAACAGCCCCGATTTATTTCCCGGAATACAATCGGTTGACGGTAGTCCGGCGCAGAATCAATGATTCCCGTTACTGCCGCCGTTCTGGTTGTTTTTCGGCGGATGTTTGCCGTTCCCGCCGTGATTATTATGATTGTTGCGGTCACGGTTATTATTGTTGCCATTGCCGCCTTCATTTTTGTCCTTTTTCTGGATCTTGTACTTTTCCGGATAGATCACAGTGACTTCCTCCTTGGGGCAAGTCACCGTACGGTTGGTATCGTCCAGCTGAACCACGACTTTCTGGGTAAGCAGGTTACGGTCAATGATTCTGCCGCGTCCTTCTTTGCACTCGCAGCAATCGCCGCGCCGGGGCATACCGGCTTCCAATTCCAGATAACCCTCGTGTTCATACTTGAGACAGCATTTCAGCCGTCCGCAGATCCCGGAGATGGTACTGGGTGTCAGGGAGAGGTCCTGTTCTTTCGCCATTTTTACATTGATCGAAGCAAAATCCTTGAGGAACGCTGCACAGCAGAGAGGTCTTCCACACATAGCGATCCCGCCGATGATGGCAGTTTCATCCCGCACGCCGATCTGCCGCAACTCGATCCGGGTATTGAATTCCTGCGAAAGCTGCTTCACCAGTTCCCGGAAATCCACACGCCCTTCTGCGCTGAACTGAATGGTGATCAATTTCCCGTCAAAAGCATAATGACAGTTGATCAGTTTCATCGGCAGGTTCAGCCGTTCCACAAACTGCTGGGTCGTCCGCAGAGCGGATTTTGCCCGCATACTGTTTTCGTTGGTTTTTCCCTGATCCACCACGGTGGCTTTACGCTGAACATGGGGTGTTTCCTGACTTTTGGAAACGTATGTTTCGCCCATACTGCTTTCGCTGTTCTGCTGGTTCTGGGGATCCGGTTTTTCCACCTGCTTGACCACTTGTCCGTAGTCGGTATAAAAATCTTTTTTGATCACACAGTAATCGCCCGGATTCAAATTCAGGCTGTCTTCGGCGGCGGCAACATATTTCGAGCCATTGTCCAGGAGTATTTCAAAATACAATTCCACGGTTCTTTTCTCCAATATCTGTTATTCTTTCTTTCACCATAAAATACAACAGGAAACTGTTTTTTCAAATCCGTTTCAAAAAAAATTTTCAGCTTCCATATTCCAACATTTTTTCTGCCAGTTTGATCCCGTCAACTGCGGCAGAAGTGATCCCGCCAGCCATTCCGGCGCCCTCGCCCGCCAGATAAAGATTCGGCACCCCCGGCACAGAAAGCCGTTCCGGATCCCGTTCAAAACGGACCGGGCTGGAGACACGGGTTTCAACGCCGGTAAAAACCCCTTCCCGCACGAATCCGGGCATCAACCGGTCAAAACGCCCAAGCGCCTTGCGCAATGTTGCGGTCACGGGACGGGGCAGGATCAGGTCCAATCTTGCGGGTATGCGTCCCAGACGATAGGATGTCCCGCCCGGCAGGTGCCCCTGTTCGCCATCCATAAAACATGCCGCCGACTGCGCCGGAGCGGTATAGTCCAGACCGCCCGCCTCAAAAGCTGCCCGTTCGATCCGTTCGATCATTCCAAAGGCATCTGCCGCCGACTTGAAATCCCGCCCGTTTACCGTCGTGATGACCGCAGAGTTTGCGAAGTCGCCGGATCGGGCATAAAGGCTCATTCCATTTGTACAGAGCAAACCTTTTGTGCTGGTACAGGGAATGATCTCGCCGCCGGGACACATACAGAACGTTGCACAGCCGGTGGAGGAATCGCCGTTTTGCGGCGAAAGCGACAGGCTGTATTCCGCCGCTCCGAGAGCAGGATAAGATTTTTCCACGCCGTACTGCATCCGGTTGATGAAGCGCTGCCGGTGTTCGATCCGCATCCCGATCTGAAATCCTTTCAGTTTATGAGGCAGCCCGGCGGCTGTCATCTGCCGGATCAGGTCTCTTGCACTGTGCCCGCAAGCGCCGAGAACTGCCGGAGCGGAAAGAAATTCGCCATCCGCAAGCAGTACGCCCTTGCAAACACCGTTTTTCACCACGATTTCCTTCACATTTGTTCCCCAGCGGAACACACCGCCCAGAGCAATGATCTTCTCCCGCAATGCAGAAACAATCCCCGGCAGACGGTCACTCCCCAGATGCGGATGGCTGAAATACAAAATGTTTTCCGGCGCGGAACATTCCACAAATGTATGCAGAACAAACGCCATCCGTTCATCCTTGATCCGGGTGAAAAGTTTACCGTCGGACCACGTTCCGGCTCCACCTTCACCGTAGAGAAAATTACTCTCCCCGTTCAGCGTGCGTGTGGCAAAAAAAGACTCAAGATCCGCTTTGCGCTGCACCACATCAAAGCCCCGCTCAAGCACAACCGGTTTCGCTCCGGCAAGCGCCAGAACATATGCCGCAAACAATCCAGCCGGTCCGGCTCCAATCACAAGAGGATTTTCCAGTTTATGCGGATTGCGAAACTCCGGCGGCACCCAACGGGTCCGGGATTCCGGATGACATTCCCCGTTCTTCGGACAGGCAGTTTCTTTCAGTTCCGCTTCCACCCGGTAAAGGATCTTCACATCCGGTTTTTTCCGGGCATCGAGGCTGCGTTTCAGGATCCGGTAGGAAAGGACATCACTCTCCCGGACTCCACAGGCAGCGGCGATATATGTTTCAAGTTCCGTATCAACAGTTGCAGGGACCCGTGCGGCAGAAAGGGTGATCTGATCCAGTGTTACAAACATTTCCGTTATTCCAGACCGTTGATTTTTATCAGACTGCCCGCATCGCTGAATTGCAGTTCGGCAGAAGTCGGAACTCCAAGCCGTTCCGTCTGCAGATGCTTTGCTTCTTTGCTGTCTTCGTTGAACCAGAGGACCTGCCAGCGGGTCTCCGTGCTTTCCGTAATCTGAAACGGATGTTTTTTCAGTTGCGCACGGACTTCGTCCTTTGTCATTCCGGTCTTCAGTTCATTTTGCAGGATTGCAAAGCGTTCTTCGTGAAAATTCCGGATCTCCCGATGGGTCTTCCAGTTTATCAGCATGGAAAGTGCCAGAATGAGAAATGCCACGATTCCGAGAATTTGAATGATTTTTGTTCCGGTCTGACTCATTTTTCTTCAACCTTTTCTGTTTTTTTCTCCGGTTGCGTTATAAAGGGCGTGAAACGCAGAGGTGCGCCTTCCTTCCGGGCGGTAATCAGATGCTGACGCAGGATCCGTGCCAATTCCCGGATCGCTTCCGGCGATTTCTGCACGCTGTGCCCGGAATCCACGATCAGTTCACTTGCAACACCATCAATGTGAGAACTGGAATACGGCACGATCCCATCTGTTCCGCCGGGGGCTCCGCATCCATCTATATCTCCGATCACCGAATGGACCGGAACACCGGCAGCAAACGGGGAACCGGAAAGTACCCTGATAAAACGGTTATCCGGATCCAGATTATCGATTCCCGTGTAAACCATCTCTTTCACAACTTCATTTTCTTTGTTCGTCACCCGGATGATCGTTCCGAGAAACTTGAGAGACCGGCTCACGACTTTGGAAGGGATCCGGATCAGATTACTGCCGAAACGGGCGATCGACCATTTTGCCATGGCGGATCCCCGGTGCGGAACTGCCATCAGAACAACCCTGCGGACAAAGCCCGGTTTATGAAACTGGACAGTCTGCAGCTCCCGGCGTTCGTCTGCTGTCAGTTTTGCAGACAGCTCCTTCCAGCTTTCTCCACTGAACTGTTCCAGCAGATAATTCGGATTGTCCTGCATCAAAGTCCGTGTGATCAAGCCGCCCATACTGTGTCCCACAATGACCATCTGGGAAAACGTCTTTTTCGCCTCCGGCGTTACCGCAAATTCCTTTTCTGCCGCATAAAGCTGATCCCGCAGAACGGCAGCAGATATAATTACCGGATTCCCGCTGGAATAACGGTAAAACCAGAACTGATAATTCCGACGGATCGCCGGATAATTCCGTAACGCATTCATCATCAGATTCCAGGTATCCGGCGAAGACATCAGCCCATGCACAAAAACAACCGGGATCTTGCCCGGATCATACGGTTCCAGCAGATAAAGCCCGGTTTTCTGTTCCATATTCTCCGGGCGGAGCATCGCCATAATCAGGTTATCTTCCGCCAGATCTTCCGGCAGAAATTCCGAAAATGCCGCAATCGGCGTGGAATAATCCAATGCCAGCGGAATCTCTGATTTGCCGATTTTCATGGTTTCTTCCACAAATGTATCGTAAATCTCAAAAGAGGCGCGACATTCCTGTTTCGCTGCAAGATCAAGATTCAGCACAACCGTCGCCGGCATCGGCAGACGCCCCGGCATACGCAGCGAGCGATACTGTTCATCCGGCTTCGCCACCGCAACCAGCGGAACTCCGATCCCGAACCGGCGGTTGATCAGTGTCATATTCTGGATCTTGAATGCAGAACACGCTATGAAGTTGTCATAAGATCCGACCGGAAACGGAAGATGGGATTTCATTTTACCAAAGCGGATCCGTCTGCCGGAAACATCCTTCAATTCATAGGAATCGTTCAGGAGCAGTTTCCGGTTGCGGATGTATTCAAAAATCCGGGCGACGGCTGCATTGTAACAGACCAGCTGCTGACAGCTGGACGGATCAAAACACCCCAGCCGGTCTTCGTATGAAAATTCCGGAGAAAACAGGCGCTGATACGAATAGATCGCCGCAGAAAGATAGTATGCAACAGCTTCATCTTCGTCGGATGTTCGGTTCCCTTCGTTAAAACAGATGTCCGCAAGAATCTCAAGCATCACCGGAGATTGCTCTGTACGGTACATCCCCTCCAGCATCGCAACCAGTTTCGCCGGATCCTCGTTCAGTAATTTATGAAACAGATTCGACCGCAGAAAATTCTGGGTCCGGAAAGAAAATCCGCCGCTTTGCAGCATCGCTTCCCGATAATAAGACTCCCGTTCGTACTTCATGGCAAAACGAACCGAAGGATTCGGCGGCGAAATCAGACTGCAGCCGCAAAAAAACAGAACACAAAGCGAAATGACGCCGGAAAAATACCGTATCGCATTTCTTCCCTTCATTTCTGCTCTCCCTTGCGGATCGGGCGCGTATACATGGAAACACGGACATCCTCTCCGCCGTTATGCGAAACAAGTCCCAGGATCATCAGTTGTGTTCCGTTGTCTTTCAAAAACACTTCGCCTGTCCCTTCAAAAACATGATCCGCCTCCCGGGAAACTTTTTCCCACCCCATGGAGACCAGCTGATCCGTCACTTCCCCCAGGACCTGCGGCATCATTTTTCCTTTCATATTATATGCACCGTAAACGGCTTCCCGGGCAGGAAATTTCATACAGGTCAAATCGTCCGCGCCGTGAAGAAGAGGCAGTTCAGAAGGCCAATCTTCCGCTGTAAAATGCCCCTTCCCCGGCGGCAGAACCATCTCAAAAAGAAGAACAGGATGGATGCCGGAAAGTTCCAGAAAATACTGGCGTTTCAGGGAGCCGTCTTTCTGTACCTCCTGCAGCAGGATCGAATTGGAATTGCCTCCCATAAAAACATCTTTTCTGCCCTGAAACAGCCTGGCATATTTCTTCCGGATCTCTGCCAGCGGTTCTTCCACAAGAGAGATCTCCAGCTGCAGTTCCTTGCCGTTGGCAAAAATCTTCTCCTGCCAGAACCGGGATGTTTTCTGCGTGGAACGGGCGGCACTCAACGAAATATTGTCCGTTCCCGAAAAGGGCCACAGGGAGTAAATATCCGCATCCTGCGCAGAAAGGGAAACGATACTGAACAGAAATACCAGAACCGGCACGAGCTTCCATATTTTGTATTTCAGGGCAGACATCGGCATCTCCGGGTCAGCTGTAGATCTGGCGCGTCAGCAGGAACAGGCGGGAAACCTGCTGTTCCGTACCGATGGAGATCCGCACATACTTGCCGGTGACCGGACCGGGGAAGTAACGCACGATCACATTTTTCTCACGCAACTTTTTGAAGTAGGTGGCTGCATCTCCATCCGGCGGCGATGCAAAAAGGAAGTTGGTTTCCGATTCCACCACCTTGAACCCGATATCCAGCAGACCGAGCAAAAGCATTTCCCGGGCAACTTTGATCTTGGCAACGCAATCCGTAAAGTACGCACGATCCCACAGGGATGCCAGAGCAAGACGCTGCGTCAACATGGATACATTGTAGGAATCTTTCATCTTCATCAGACCGTCGATCATCGTCTTGTGCGCAATGGCATACCCGAAACGCAGCCCGGCAAGGCTGCGGCTCTTGGAGAACGTACGCGCCACGATCACATTCGGGTACTTCTTCACAAAATCCGCACAGTTGTCCGAGGCAAAATCAGCATACGCCTCATCAATCAGCACCACGCCGTTGAAGTTTTCGCAGATCTTCGCCATGGTGGACTTGGGGAAGGAATTGCCCGTGGGGGCGTTGGGCCGTGTAATGATCAGCAGGTTTGCCGGTTCCGCCAGTTCCAACAGATTTTCCGGCATCGTAAAATCGGTGCTGTCAAGCGGGATCCGGATGCACTTCGCCCCCTGCAGCCCCGCCAGTGTGGGATAGAGGGAGTAACTGGGATCCAGAAATGCCACCGGCCGTTCCGCATCGCAGAAGCAGCGGATCGCAATATTGAGAATGTCATCCGACCCGTTTCCGGCAATCACATTTTCATACGTCAAGCCGAACAGCGCTGCGATCTCGGACCGCACTTCCGTTGCCATAGGATCCGGATAAAGCCGCAGCCGTTCGTAATCAAAGTCTGCCAGCATCTTCCGGACACCGGGAGCGGGCGGATAAGGGCTTTCATTGGTATTCAGCTTCAGAACATCGGTTCCCTTCGGCTGCTCACCGGGCGTATATCCCAGCATAGCATCGATTGCAGGGCGGAAATAGGAGACATACGGTTTTTCGTTGCTCATTTGATCACACGGTCCCTTCTCACAGAAGCACTGCGTCCGTGGGCATCCAGACCTTCCATCTCGGCAAAGCGTAAAATATCATCCACTTCCGCCAAAAGTGCTTCTTCTGTATATTTGATGATACTGCTGCGGCGCATAAAGTCTGCACCGGAAATCCCATGGAAAAATTTAGCAGTCCCCGCAGTCGGCAGCACGTGGCTGGGCCCTGCAGTGAAGTCGCCCGCCGGTTCCGGCGTCCAGGCACCCAGGAAGATGGCTCCCGCTGCTTTCACGTCAGCTGCGACTTTTTCCGGATCGGCAGTCTGGATCTCAAGATGTTCCGGAGCATATTCACCGGCGATCTCCGCTGCTTCCGCCATATCTGCCGCTTCGATCAGGAAGATCCCCTTCTCGGTCACTTTATCAATCGGTCCCTGACGGGTCAGCGATTCTTTCTGGCGCAGATATTCCGCCTCAACTGCAGCAAGCATTTCCCGGCTGTCCGAAACGCAGACCGCCTGCTCCAGACCGGAGCCGTGTTCCGCTTGAGAAAGCATATCTGCCGCCACAAAAACCGGATTGGCATCTTTATCCGCAATGACCATGATTTCGGAAGGACCGGCAACCATATCGATCGCCACGGAGCCATAGGCTTTCTTCTTCGCTGCCGCAACATAGGCATTGCCGGGACCGACCAGTTTTTCAACTTTCCGGATCGTTGCCGTTCCGTATCCAAGTGCGGCAACCGCATAAGCACCACCCAGCTTATAGATCTCCGTGGCTCCTGCCGCTTTCAAAGCGTAAAGCGTCGCCGGATTGACTTTTCCATTCTTCATGGGGGGTGTCGCCGCCACGATCTCTTTCACGCCTGCCGCCGCCGCAATACCGACCGTATGGATCGACGTGGAGACCAGCGGAGCCGTACCGCCGGGAACATAGCATCCCACCCGATCCATAGGCAGGAACCGTTCTCCCTGCACCACACCGGCACGGGGCGAGAAACTCCAGTCGGAAGGCAGCGTCTTCAAGGTGAACGCCCGGATATGTTCCAGTGCATTGCTGATCGCCCGCTTCATCGCAGGATCGACTGATTGCTCGGCTTCGGCGATCTCGGCTTCAGAAACAAGAAATTCCGGCGGAGTCAGTATCACGCCGTCAAATTTTTCCAGATAGCGGCAGATCGCTTCATCTCCGTTCTTCTGAACGTCATCCATGATCTCCGCAACGGCTTTTTCCACAGTGGCAGGAGCTGCAGGACGCCGGTAAAGTCCGGACAGCAGTTCTGCGCGCTGCGGGTCATCACAAAAAATTGTCTGCATATTTTACTTCCTTGAAATTTAGAAAAAATAGATACTCCATAGTATAACACCTCTCCCGCACTTTTTCCAGTAAATTATCACAAAAAAGAGAAAAAAAGTATAAGTAAGAAGAAAAGTGTATTTTTCATGCGGGTATTTTAAACTCGGCACTTGAAAATTTCAGAATCTGTGGCATATTACTGCTCCGGTGATAACAAAAGCTCAAACAACTTTTTATTACAGGAGACATTTTATGGCGAAGCGCACCGACATCAAAAAAATCCTGATCATCGGCTCCGGACCGATCATCATTGGACAGGCATGTGAGTTTGACTATTCCGGCACACAGGCTTGCAAAGCGCTGCGTCAGGCGGGTTACGAAGTGGTCCTCGTGAACTCCAACCCCGCAACGATCATGACAGACCCCGGCACGGCGGATCATACCTATATCGAACCGCTGACCCCGGAATGTATCGAAAAAGTCATCGCCCGGGAACGCCCGGATGCCCTGCTCCCCAACCTGGGCGGGCAGACGGCTCTGAACATGGCATCCAGCCTGGACGAAGCCGGCATCCTCAAGAAGTACAATATACAGGTGATCGGGGTCGATCTGGAAGCGATCAAACGCGGCGAAGACCGTATTGAATTCAAGAAGACTATGGCATCCATCGGCGTTCCCGTTCCCGCTTCTGAACCGGCGGAATCCGTGGAAGAAGGCGAAAAGATCGCAGCCCAGCTGGGTTACCCGGTGGTTCTCCGCCCCGCATACACCATGGGCGGTACCGGCTCCGGGATCGTCTATAATGTGGAAGAACTGCGGGAAGTGATGGCGCGCGGACTCTCCGCTTCTCTCATCGGTCAGGTGCTGGTGGAACAGTGCATCCTCGGCTGGGAAGAACTGGAACTGGAAGTTGTGCGCGATCAGAAAAGCCAGAAAATCACCGTCTGTTATATCGAAAACGTGGACCCCGTGGGCGTGCATACCGGCGACAGCTTCTGCGTTGCCCCGATGCTCACTGTTCCGGAAGCCACACAGAAACGCCTGCAGGAATATTCCTACCGCATCCTGGATGCAACCGGCGTTACCGGCGGCTGTAACTGTCAGTTCGCTTTCAACCGCAAGACGGATGAGATCGTGGTGATTGAGATCAACCCCCGTACCAGCCGTTCCTCCGCTCTCGCTTCCAAGGCGACCGGTTTCCCCATCGCTCACGTTTCCACCCAGCTCGCCACCGGCATTACACTGGATGAGATCCCCTACTGGCGCGATGGTTCTCTGGAAAAATATACACCCTCCGGAGATTATGTGGTGGTCAAGTTCGCCCGTTGGGCATTTGAAAAGTTCCCGAAATCCAAAGATAAACTGGGCACCCAGATGCGCGCGGTGGGCGAAGTGATGTCCATCGGCAAAAACTTCAAGGAAGCCTATCAGAAAGCGATCCGCTCTCTGGAAATCGGCAGATCCGGTCCGGGTCAGGACAAGAAAACCAGTGCAGTCAGCGATGATGTCCTGCGGGAAAAGATCCTCAATCCCAACAGCCAGCGTTTCTTTATGATCTATGAAGCACTGATGCGCGGTTACTCCGTGGACCAGATCTGCGAAATGACCAAGATCACCCGCTACTTCATTCAGGAAATGAAGGAAATTGCCGACTTTGAAAAAGAACTGCTCGGCAAAAACTTCATCTCCATCTCTGATGAAACCCTCAAAGAAGCCAAACGCATGGGCTTCTCTGATAAATATCTTGCAAAGATCTTCAATGTGCCGGAACGCATGGTCCGGGAACGCCGCGTTCAGCTGGGTATGATCGCAACCTACCGGAAAGTGCCTGTCAGCGGCGTGGATAACGGCGCGTGCTACTACTTCTCCACTTACGACGGCTCTCCGGACGAAATGCCCGCAGATGCCCCCACCGACAAAAAGATCATGATCCTCGGCGGTGGTCCCAACCGTATCGGTCAGGGGATCGAATTCGACTATACCTGCGTCCATGCGGCGTTCGCACTGCGGGAACAGGGTTACAAGTCCATTATGATCAACTGCAACCCGGAAACCGTTTCCACGGACTACGATACCAGCGACAAGCTCTACTTTGAACCGCTGACACTGGAAGATGTCCTCACGATTTACGCCAAGGAAAAACCCGAAGGCGTGATCGTTCAGTTCGGCGGTCAGACTCCGCTGAATATCGCTCAGGAACTGAAGGACAACGGCGTCACCATCCTCGGCACCCAGCCGGAAGGGATCCGTCTCGCCGAAGACCGGGAATATTTCCGCCGCCGGATGCTGGCGCTGAACATTCCCCAGCCTGAAAGTGCAACCAGCCGTTCGCTGGAAGAAGCAGTCGCCATCGCAGCCCGGATCGGTTATCCGGTCATGGTACGCCCCTCCTTCGTGCTGGGCGGACGCGGTATGGAAGTGATTTACGATGAAGCAACTCTCAAGCGTTACGCGGTGGAATCTCTCCAGGTCAGCCCGGAATATCCCATGCTGATCGACCGCTTCCTGGACAACGCCACCGAGTGCGAAGTGGACGCTGTATCCGACGGTGAAGAAACGTTCGTTGCCTCCATTATGGAACACATCGAACTGGCGGGTATCCATTCCGGTGACTCCGCCTGCTCCATTCCGCCGGTCACCATTCCCGAAAAGCACAAACAGACCATTCAGCGTTACACTGAAGCCATCGCCAAGGACTTCCAGGTGGACGGCATCATGAACGTTCAGTATGCGATCTGCAACGATGAAGTTTACATCATCGAAGCCAATCCCCGCGCCTCCCGTACGGTCCCCGTGGTCTCCAAAGTTGCCGGTATCCCGCTGGCACGGATCGCCACAGAACTTATGCTGGGCAAAAAGCTGAAAGATCTGGTCGACAAGATCAATAAGAAGCCCCAGTTCGTCGGTGTCAAGGAAGCGGTCCTGCCCTTCAATATGTTCCCGGAAGTGGACCCGATCCTCGGTCCGGAAATGCGCGCAACCGGCGAAGTGATGGGTGTGGCGGACAACTTCGGCACAGCCTTCTACAAAGCAGAAGAAGCTGCCGGCTGCAAACTGCCCACCTCCGGCACGGTCCTTATGACGATCAGCGAACCGAACCGGAAATATCTGCTGCCCATTGCGGAACGGATGAAGAAGATCGGCTTCAAGATCATGGCAACCGACGGCACCAGCCGCTTCCTCACGGAAAACGGCATTGAAAACACCAAGGTCCTCAAGATCAAGGAAGGTCGCCCGAACATCAGCGATATGATCAAGAACCATGAAATCCAGATGATTTTCAACACGCCGATCGGCAGACTCAGCATGGAAGATGACAGTTTCATCCGTATGATGGCGATCCAGTACCACATTCCGTACATGACCACCATCGCCGGTGCAAACGCTTCTGCAATCGGGATCGAAGCAATCCTGAACCATCCGGAACAGCAGCCGGAATCCCTGCAGGAATATCACAACCGGAAGGCATAAGATTCTGTTTTGAGACAAACCGGAGACCGCAGGACCAAAATGGTTTCTGCGGTCTTTTTTTGTATCTTTTCTGCATATTTCTGCAAATCTTACACCAATCAGACAAAAAAATCAAAAAAATCTTAAAAAAAATCTGCTTTTAAATTTGCGTTATAAAGATTTTGTGTTATATATAGAGAGAATATTATTTTAAACAGAACCATACAACCCAACGGGGAGATGGAATGATGAAAATGAAATGTAAATTGAGACGATTTTTCAATATGATCGAAGTCTCTCTTGCTCTGGGCGTCACAGCGGTTGGCGTACTCGGGGCAGTTACGATCCTGCCGATCGCACTGAAAACAACAAACTCCACCACATACGGCGCTTATCTCTCGGACGCTGCCAATATGGTCTTTATGGGTCTTGACGACTTTCTGAACGAAGAATGTTATGCAATCGGTTATGCCACGGAACACGAAAACGGTGTCTCGGCAGAAAGATTGCAGGACATCTACAAAGACCGCCGGGAAGCCTTTTCCGATATTTTCAAGACGAATAAGGATGGCGCCCTCAACCTGAATGAAGGACTTGAGATTTCCGCTGCTACCAGTTCCGGGGTCTTTATCGGACACACAAAAAAGGACAACCACGGACTGATCGCATTTTATCCCGAGTCCCCGACAAAATCGGTTAATCTGCCGGACAAATACACCGATGCACTGCCCGCTGACATCGGGCGTCCCCTCTTTGCCGCAAGATACCGGATCGTGGTGACAGAACTGGAAAATGACAGCGAATTCAAGATGGATGGTCTCCGCCAGCTGGTAGAAGCACAGACGGAACAGACAACGATCGATCTTCTTGACCGGAACGGTGCTGTGAAAGATACCATAACCATCCCCGGCGCCCGCGTTGCCGGCACGAAACGCTATGAACCGACCAATACAGAAAAGAAATTGATGAAACGTATTTATGTTGAATTCTCCTGGCCGTACAACGCTGCGTACAAGTCCAGAAACAAAAAGACATTCATCAAAGAATATTATATGGTGGACTGAGGAAAGGCGGTACAAATGACGATGAAAAAAATGAAAATATGCCGTTTTACCATTCTGGAAATGCTGGTCGCAATGGGGCTGCTTTCCGTGATTATGTTCGCCCTGCTCTCCATGCTGGACCAGTCCCAGAAAGCTATGACCAAAGGTGTCAGCCAGATGGACGTGGTGGAAGAAGCAAGAGCAGTGCTGGACCAGATCGAAAATGATGTCACTTGCGTCGACTATAAAAATGCCGTTGAAAAAGACAGACGCAGCAACGATCCGCTGCAGTTTGCCCTGAACAACGTTCTGGTCACAAAAGATGGCTCTCTGGAACTTTACACCACACGGGCGGGCCGTCTCCCCCGGTTCTGCAAAGTCCTCTACCGGAAGTCCGGCCATAACCTGATTATGGAAACAAAAACCTATGATGAAAAATATCACTCCTGGGTTGAGGAAACGGACCGCACCCTTCTGACCAATGTGCTTGCGTTCAATGTGGATGTGGAACGTTATTCCAATCTCGGCGAGTACAAATACCCCAAAAAGGTCACCATTGAGCTGCAGTTGCTGGATGACGAAACCCGTAAACTCGGCTATAAAAACATTCAGGATGCAGAAAAGAAAAAGATCAACGAGGAAGAGATCAAGCGCAAGATCGGTACCGACGCCTACAAAGCCCGCGCCGCCCGTTTCTCCCGCGTCGTTTCTCTTGAGCCGCCCGAATCCATTTCTGACTCCGATACCACGAAAGACTGAGGTACTCCTATGATGAATAGAAAACAAAAATCCAAGTTCAATATCCTCCGCAGAAACCGGGGCTTTGCGATTCTCTGCGCACTCGGCGTCCTCTCGGTGGTTCTGATCGTTGTTATGCTCTTTGCATCCCGTGCAAAAGTCGCTTCCAATATTTCTGCCATCCACCTGGAGAATCAGGCGGCACGCACACTGGCAAAGTCTCTCGTCCCGCGGATCATGCTCACGATCAACAAATCACCGGAAGTGCAGGACCAGATCCTGTACTCCTCCATCTACGACCACGGGAATACAGAACTGAACAAGAATTACAGCAGCGATAATCTCTATTCCTATGACTGGCTCTGGAAACTGGAACACCCTGCTCATATCAAGTTCACCCCCACCGAACGGGAAAGCGATGGTACTGTCAAGGAGATGGGGACGTTTGTGTTTTACAGCAACGAAGACAAAACACACGGTCCGAAATTTGATGAAACAAAACCCTATGTCCCCACCTGGCAGTACATTCTGGATGCCCCGCACCCCGATGACGAAGAAAAAGTGGATAGCACCCTGCAGGGAGAGCGGAACGCGATCGCACGCTTTGCATTCATTATCATCCCCCGGATCGCACACCTTGATCCCAATGCGATCGCAAACCATACCCTCTGCCAGAAACTTTCCCTCGGCTCTGCAAATGTGGCTGGGATCTCGCACGATACTTGCAGAAAGTGCGCAAGAAAACTGGGTAACTCCCCCGCTGAACTGATGTTCGGCCCGCCGCCCGACGCCCCTGCAGAACTGAAAAATTACGGGGAAGGATACTTTATCGAAAGCCCGCTCGCTAATGCGTTCGTCGAAAATCAGAAAATCAAATGGGCGACCATTCAGGAATTCTGCGTTGACTTCGGTATCACTCCGCCCGGTCTGGATGCAGGCGATCAGGAAGTCGATCAGTATATCAACGACAAAAATACCGTCACACGCTTTATGGAAATCGATAACGCCGGTGACCGTGAAGCGTACTGGAGCGATGACGGCGACCCCGATGAAGAAGATCCGGATGATTCCAGTAAGCAGCTCGGCGAAAATGACGGTGTCCGGGATCCCAGAGAATTCTATCACCGCTTCAATATGAGAAGAACAGACTGGGAAAACCTGACCGTTTCCGACATCAAAAAGGATCCTGTTGAATGGAGCGATCTCGGTCAGAAAGAACCCTCCATCACCGGCAGCGGCGACCGGAACAACCACAACACCGGCGGGATCCCCTGGCTTGCAAACTGGAAAGATAAAGGCGATTGGGGGAATGCGGACGATACCAGAGATCAGGTCATTGCAAACCTGCTCAACTTCTGCTCGCCGCCTACCAGAAAAGTCGTCTCCGATGTGGATCCCGAAAACTGGAAGTCCAACGAACCCAAATACACCGGTCTCAAGCGGACCCTCTACATCAACGAATATTTCTATGATATCAATTTCACCGCAACCGCTGAAGTCAACTACGATTCCAACGAAGACAAGACCTACGTGGATGCCACCTACAATTTCAACAGCGAATTCATGGTCGAACTGGTGGATATGTATCTCAACACCCTCGGAGATAACAAAAACAACCCGGTCGAATTCAAATCTACGATGAAAGCTTCGGATTTCTCCAAGTATAAACCCGAAGTCTACGGTACGCTCTCCTTCGAGTATATGAATCCGGATTCCGGCGCATGGGAATCGAAGTCCTACACCATTGACGGCGATCTCGGCGGCCTTGACTTCAAACGCTTCGAGGATACCGAAAAAACGAAAATCGAGACGATCGCCGAACGGGATAAAAAATACGGCTATTACGGTTATTTTACCGATAAATCCGAAGAATTCAATTTCGGTTACGAGAAACCGGGCAATGTTTCTAAAGATGATGTTTTCAACAACATGAAGGTTCGGAAAGTCAAGATGAACGTTGACAAGATCATCCTTTACCGGACACCCACGGATGATGAAATGAACTACATCAACGGCTCCAGCGATGATCCGAAATACAAAACATTCCCCAAAGGTCTGACCGGAAACAAGGAATATGTGGACTGCTCTTATCCTGCTCACACATACAACTCCATGATCGCCACATTCAAGGTCGGCTCGTCCGATGGTACGACGATGTTCGCAGTCCTGGGGAATGGTGAAGCGACCGACCCCCGTCAGAATCTGCGCAAGAAAGACTGGGAAGGAAACCTGACGGTCAAAACCGCAAAAACGGTAACAGAACACACTCAGACAAAAAATACGCTTTCCACAATGCCGGTCGTAGACTATTCCGCCGGCGGGATACCGATTTATACGCACGGAAAAAATGACTCCCTTTCAAAATCAAATCCCAGAGTCAAGAAAAGCAATAACAACACCCATGACTGCGAAGCCACGGATGATCCCAGCTGGAAACTTTCCAGTGGGGTCAAGGTCGAACCGACCTCCTTCGACTCCCACATCTCCACCGCCTTCATCCGTCATGCGGTCCTGAGAAGAGTCGATAACAAGAAGGATAGCGACTCACAGTATCCCCTCGTGGAACACCCCATGGAATCTCTCTGGGAACTGGGAGCCATTCACCGCGGCTCAAAATGGCAGACTCTGAACCTCAGTAAGTCTCCGGAATACACTTCCGCCAAAGACTTCATCAAGAAAGGTGCAGGCGATTATGAAGACGGCGATGGTCCGATCCTTGATCAGGTCAAAATGACGAATGACTGCCTCACCTTCGGCAAAGTCAACCTGCTCCGTCATGTTGACTCCGAAATCCGTAATACGGTGATCGGTGCTCTTTTCCGGGATATGCCGGTTCATCGCTACGGCTTCTACACCAGCCAGGGCTTGAACAATTCCGGGATCGAAGATAACACCCTCTTCCCCAATAAATCCTACCGTGATGCCCAGGTCCGTATTCACGATAAAAACGACCCGGCATCCGGCAAGAGTGAAACCAGCGTTGATGCAGATACCATCGGCAAGTGGCGGCATTTGTCTTATGTTGCCGCGCTTTACGACGTTCTCTACGGCGATGCCGGCAATGAAAACTACTTGAGCAAGGAGAAAAAACTCTGGCGCAGAACCGACTTCCTGGCAGCTCCGAAATCGAAGGGCGGCGCACAGGACGATGAGGTGACTTCCGACATCCTCTATCCCATCCGTCAGCAGGCAGATGGATATATCACGGACGCCATGGAAGAACAGATCATCGGCAGAACGGTCAACCTGATGAAGATCGACTCCGCTGTCAAAGGCGCAACTGCGATCCTGGTCGTCCAGACTCTGAAAGACTCCGGAAACAATGTCACGGTCTTCCGCGACTGGAACAGCGACGGCAAAATCTCTGCTGCCAACAAGGCGAGCGATGCCGAAAAAGAAAGTATGATCGGACAGCTTCAATCCGGGTATCGCCGGTTCACTGATCTGGACGATGATGATAAGCCTTTCTATCAGCCACCGGATCATAACACCGAAAGAGTGATGACAGGTCCCCGCGGTAAGGGTACTTATCAGAACGGCGCGGATACCATCACCGGCGAAACAAAGGTGATTGTTACCCTCGACTTCGACACAGCAACTCAAAAATGGAAAATGGTCAAGTATGAATATGCGGAATAAGAAATTTTCACTCCGGCGTTCCGGGATCATCCTGTTGGCTGCCGTGACTTTGTTTGCCATCGTTCTTCCGCTGGATGCCCAACAGCGCAACCGGAGAACACGGAAGAAAGAAATCAAAGTTCCGGAAACGGCTTTGGAATGTCCTTACACGAAGGAAGCGATTGAAAAGAAGCTCAACCACTTCAACACCTGGATCAATGCCTGGGCGGAAGCGTGCGAGAAAAAAGATTTCAACCAGCTGCGCAGTTCCTGGGAGAAATTACTGAAAAATCCCCAAAAGTATATGCTCAGCGATATGAAACCTGCGGTTTTTGTCAAACGGGAGCAGCCGGATGAAAAGAAAAAGAAGCAGGAAAGAAAACGGAAGAAGCAGGAAGAAGTGGAAGCCCCGGCAGACTCCTCCGTGGAACAGCTGAAGGCGGAAGGAACCTTCTACTATCTGACAGTACACGATTTTCAATCCTATTACGGTCCCTTCGGAATCTTTCTGAAGTTCCCTGCACTGACGGACGATCTTCAGGAAGCAACGCGATTCGATAAAGAGGCTTTTCTGCGTTACGACAGCGTGATCCGGAACCTGAAAAAGGTTTTGGAAAAAATGGATGACCTCCGGCAGCGGAATGCCAGTATGGCAGATTTCAAAAAGGTCTTTGAAACGGAATTTAAACCGGCTCTGAGAGCCGCCGTCCGTGCGTATGAGCTGCTGCAGCAGACAAAGCGGATGACATCAGAAAAACGCATTGCGCTCGAAGAAAAGAACAGAGAGCGCAGAAGAAAGGCTTTTATTGCAAAAGCAAAACGCGAATCGGAGCAGAAAAAAGATCAATCAAAACAGGAGCAGTGATATATGGCAAGTAAGAGAACATACTGTTTTTTGCGTAAACGGAATTTTACGCTCGTGGAACTGATCGTGGTTATGATCATTATGACCATGATGCTCGTTGTGGCACTGCCCGCTTTCACCCATTTGGGAAAAGGATATAAACTCACAGAAGCCGCACAGGAAGTCAACGGACAGATTTCCATCGCAAAATCATACGCCATTGCAAATCATTGTTATATGGCAGTGGTCTTCCCCCAGAAAAGTGAACTGGACAGCCTTGCCGGATCGGAGACAGCAAAAAAAGATTCCCCGCTCACCGGATTTTATAATGCTTCCTGCCGCATTGCTCTCGTGACAAAACGCAGCAGCGGGGAATACGAATTTGTGATGTGGAAACCGGACAGCAACTGGGTCATCCTGCCGGAAAATACGATCATCGGAGTCGACAGCGGCGACTTCGGAACGATGAACAAAAAACTGAAAAATGTCCGGCTCGGCGATTTGATCAAACTTTACAAAGCATCCCCCTCTGATTCGGAAATCCAGCAGGTCCTCGATATTGAGCGCTACATCGTCGTTACTCCGGATGGACAGCTCGCCATGGATGGCAACACCACGTCCCCGAAGATCTCGGACAGTGACGATGTTGCGGCAGATACCAATAAGGTCATCCGGATCCGCATGACGGAAGGCGCTTATAACAGAAGCAAGGGAGATATCCTGTATTTTGAACGTACCAAAGGACAGCAGGTGTTCCAGTATGTGGAATTTGACCCGCTGACCGCACGCGCAAACTACCGGGAATATATCAATGAATAATATGAATCATGTGAAATAATAAAGGTTGTGAGATTATGCGTTTTCAATGTCCTCTCTGCTCCGGAATCGTTGCAGTTGACAACTCCGCACTCGGAATTAAAGTGCAGTGCGGTCACTGTTCCGGCGTGATTGATGTTCCCCAGTCAAGGGTCGCTCCCGGTGCGATCGTTGCTGACTTTATTGTCCAGAAAGAACTGGGCAGAGGCGGTATGGGTATCGTTTATCTTGCACATCAGATTTCCCTGGATAGACCGGCTGCGCTGAAAGTCCTTTCTGAAAATTATGCAAACGACGCACAATTTGTCGGTAACTTCATCAAAGAAGCGCGCGCGGCTGCAAAATTGAATCACCCCCATATCGTACAGGCATACGCCGTCGGCGAAGATGAAGGGATCTTCTATTTTGCAATGGAAGATATCGACGGCAAGACGATGAAAGAGGTTCTCAAGGAGCAGCAGTTGATCCCCTCCGATCAGGCATTGCTGATCGTGCAGCAGATCGCCGAAGCGCTGGATTATGCGTGGCGGGAACAGAAACTGATCCACCGGGACATCAAACCGGACAACATCATGCTCACCAACAGCGGCAGAGCAAAACTTTCCGACCTGGGGTTGGCAAGTGTCGCCGGTGAAGTCGATGAAAGCAATGCAGATGAAGTTATGGGAACCCCCCAGTACATCAGCCCTGAACACCTGACCGGCTCCCCGATGGATGTCCGGAGCGATATTTACAGTCTCGGCGCAACCTTCTACCATTTTGTTACAGGCACCTTCCCCTACCAGGGATCTACTGCGATGGAGATCGCTCAGCAGCATCTTACCGGTACGCTGATCCCACCCGATGCCGTCAATCCGGACATCCCGGAAGATGTTTCTGCGATTATTATGAAGATGATGGCACGGACTCCCTCGGAACGTTATCAGAGTACAGAACAGCTGATCGATGATATCCGGACAGCCCGTCACGCCGTTGACGGCGTTACGGCAACGATCCAGCTTCCCGCACCCGGAACGGCACCGAAGCCGGCAAAAAAGACCGGCGGTCTGCGACTTGCGACCAATCACACCTCCGGCAAGCAGTTGACCTTGAAGAAAAGCGGCACGGCAACCGCCACCAATATGAAATTGACCGGTGTCGCTCCCGGAAAAAAAGCCGGCAAAAAAGGAAAATCCAACAAAAAACTCGTGATCGGTCTCTGCGCAGGGATCGGCGGGGTGCTGCTCCTTGCCGGTGCGGCTGCTGCAGCGATCCTGTTGATGCCGGGAGATCAGGCAGAAGAAGTGGTGCAGGAAACCGCAAACATTCCGCCTCCGCCGCCGGAACCCTCCGAACTGGAAAAAGCGCTGAAAGAATTTAATGCAAAAGCCCTGACCGCAACGAATAAAACCGAGTTGCTCGGCGAATGTGAAAATCTCATTCTGCAAAAAACGGACAACATGAATGAAGCCGAACTTCAGGCATACGAAAAAATGCTGGCGTTCTATCATGATGCGGAAGAAGTCCTTTTGAAGGCTGCCCGTGAAAATGCGGCGGCTGCACACAAGGGGAAACTGCAGGCGGAAGCCAAACGCATTGCGGATGAAATCGCAGCAAAAATGCGCAAGGAAAAAGAGGAACGGGAACGCAAAGCGGCGGAAGCCCGGAAAGAACAGGAACGCAAAGCGGCAGCTGCGGCATTGAAAGCAAAACGGGATCAGGCAACAAAAGATCTGGCAGAACTGAAGAAGACATCTGCAGCGGCGATCGTTGAGGCCTGCAGCGGTGATGACCCGGCAGCGAATGCCGCCGCCGTGGAAAAAATCCTGACTGCAGCCATTGAAAATAAATACAAAGAGGAAATA
Source organism: Lentisphaerota bacterium (assembly GCA_015061915.1). GTDB lineage: Bacteria > Verrucomicrobiota > Lentisphaeria > Victivallales > UBA1829 > SIG77. The sequence continues at coordinate 26,033 of SUVR01000004.1, forward strand.
GACGAAACGATCCAGCCTCAGGTGGAAGAACTGAAAACCTGGGCGGAAGGATTGCAGCAGAGTTTCCGGAACGGGGCAAAAATTGCGGATCTGATGCGGGGCAAGGATAAAGAACTGGATGACCTGGTGGTTCCGGCTCCCAGTAAAAAGAAACAGAAGATCAAGATGAACTATCAGAATGCCAAAGTCGGGATCACGGTCGGCGGGATTCCGTTGGATAAATTCCTGAAAATCAAAAACAACCGGGTCTATATTCCTTTTGTCATTACGGCAGTTGCAGAAAAGATTGAGGCGACCGGAGATCTCTGGGCATACAAAATGCTCTCGAACGAAAAACGGATGCCGAAAGATCTGGATACTTCCAAGATCACTGAACTGAAAAATATCGCCGGGATCGCTGCAGAAGAAGAATCCGGCGATGACGGGGACGAATGATCGCGGCACAACCGGAAGACAGGCGGGATAAGCTCCATTTTGTCCCGCCACTGATCTTTCTCGGAGCATTATTCCTGATCTATCCGAACAGGACACTCCTTTTTGCGCCGGACTGGATCATTTTTGCGTTCTCCACAGCAAGTCTCTCCCTGTTCTGTGCGGGGGCTTGCCTCTTTGTCCCGGACCGGTTGCGGACAATGTTCCGCGCCCTGCCCCGCTGGTTCAAGTATGCGTTTCTTTTTTTTGCGTTGATCGCGGCACTTCATACAGCAAAAAATTTTGCCGCATATTCGCTGGCTGATATTGCACGCTCGTTTGCATATCTGACAATCCCGACCTTCGCCTGTCTTTACCGGGATGAACTGAAAAAACTGCTGCCGGGTGCAATGACATTGCTGTGGCTCGTAACGCTGGCGCAGTCGTTTGTGGAACATATTATGCTTCAAACGGATATACTTGGCGGCATACCGCTGAACCGGAACTGGAATGCGGCACTGATCCTGATCTCCGCTCCCTTTGCAGGGTTACTGGTATTCCGTCGTGCAGACTCCATTCTCAAGCGTTTTCTCGCCCTGCTGGTGATCGTGCTGCCCTCTCTTTATGTGATTCTGGTCTGCAATTCGCTGGCGGTATATCTGGCATTTCCTCTGGCGCTTCTGCTCCTTTTCCTGATGAACGGCAGATTCCGGAAGATCATTCCTGCGGTCTGCGGCGGATTTCTGATTCTGGCAACTGCGGCGTTTTTCCTGTGTAAATCATACGTTCCCGCCTTCCGGGATTATCTGGAACAGGATGACCGGATCGCCATTTATGCGGCAACGGTCAACATGATCGCAGATGCGCCGGTCACCGGTTATGGGATCCCCTCCTTTGAACAGGAATTTCTCCCGTACATCCGGACGCCGGAATTCTTTTTACGGGAACACGCCACCGACCGGGCAAATCATCCGCACAATCATCTGCTGTTCATGGCGGCAGGGATGGGGCTGACCGGTCTGGCTGTCTGGCTGACGCTCTGGTTGATCCCGGTACTGCTCCGGATGTTCCGGAAAGAACCGGATCCCGGAGAAAAGATGTTGGACCTATGGATCCTCTTTGCCTGGCTGGTCCTGACCATTCACGGGATGTTCGATCTGGTTTTGTTTCAGGAACCGACCAATCTGCTGGGACTGGTGTTTACCGGCTGGATCTGGGCAGGCGTTTTCAAAACGACGGTGCAGGATGAAAATGAAGCTGCTGCGGTAAAATACGGTACAGCTCTCCGGCTGACCGGATATATCCTGACTGGTCTTGCGTTATTCATGGCGGCGTGCAATCTGTTCTCATCGATCCATTTCCGGATGTCACACCGGCTCTGGTTGAGCGGCAGGCAAACAGACTCGCAACGGCATATCCGTCTGCTTCAGTTGACGGCACAATGGGACAACACGCATTACTATCTTTACCAGTCTGCGCTCCGGCTCCCGCCGCAGGAGGCGTTGGCGATGCTGGATCAGCTCACAGAGACTGCAACACCGGATTTTGCCCACATCAACCTGCACCGGGGGCGTCTTCTGATGCTCTTTGCCGGACGGCAGCAGGAGGCACAGGAGGCTTTATTCCGGGACGCGGGACTTTACCCGCTGCACATTGAGGCGCTTTATAATCTCTGGATGTATGCGCTGTTCACGCGCAATCCCGTGGCGGCACACTCGCTTGCAGGAGAGATCAACCGCCGTCTGAAACTGCGGGGATTGGATGCAGCGATCCGTGATCCATTCCCTGCCCCGCAGGATGCAAAGTTGGAAGGAAACGATGTTGATCAGGCAATGACCTATAAAATCAAACGAAAATAAGGATCAAGCAATATGAAAAAAATGACTTTTTCCGGTTCCACCGGAGCGCTGCGCAACCCTGAACGCGGTTTCCGTTTTGAAATCGGTGTCGGCAAGATCGAATCGGATCTGATCAAATTCGGACACGTTACCGATCACTGGCCTTTTGAACGGTTCCCCTATGTGACGATCGCCCAGGCATACTGCTATCTCACCCAGTATTGGAACAGTGAGATCGCACAGGAAAAACTGGATGCGCTGCAGGCGGATTTTGATCGCGCACGGGCTTGCGGTGCAAAGTTCCTGCTCCGGTTCGCTTATGAATCAGATGGTATCCAAAACGGACCGGATCTGGACCGGATTCTTGCTCATATCAAGCAGCTCACCCCCATCGTCCGGAAAAATGCGGATGTGATCTATGTTCTCCAGTGCGGCTGGGTCGGGCTCTGGGGAGAATTTCATACCTCCATCCACGGACACGAAAAAAATCCGGACGCTGTTGCAAAAATCATCTCCGCCACGCTGGAGATGCTGCCGGAAAACCGTTTCACCATGATGCGGCGGATGCAGTACAAAATGGACCTGCTGGATACGCTTGGTGACAACCGGGAAATCACGGCGGAAACAGCCTTTTCGCAAGCTCCGCACGCCCGGATCGGGTTCTTCAACGACGGCACACTGGCAAACTATTGGGATGGCGGGACCTTCACGGAAGTCCCCTACGCCTGGCGGGGAAATTATGAGTACGACCGCATCAACCGGGAGGGTAAATATATGCCGGTGGACGGGGAACTTTTCTGGACCGGTCAGTTCAATGATCCGAAGGACGCACCCGCGATCAAGGCGGCGGAACGGTTCACGTATCACCATTACAGCACCTTCAGCCATGTTCACGGGTTCTCCGGGTTGGATTGTAATCCGCAGCCGTGGACCATTGATTCCTGGATGGAACAGATCATCACGCCTGCCGCGCTGGAGCTTAACGGCGTCCGCTTCGATCCGGATTATTTTGCTGATGGCGAACGGACCGGCTTTGAATTTATCCGGGATCATCTGGGTTACCGGATCGCCATGCCCGCAGCAGAATATACGGAAACGGTCCCTGCAGACGGCGAACTGAAAGCAAATATCTCCCTGCAGAATTATGGTTTCTCCACGCCGGTCAACCGCAGAAAAGCAGAGTTCGCCCTGCTTGCCGCAGACAGCAGTGTGATCGAACTGCCGACGGACTTTGACTGCCGTCAGCTCCAGCCGGATGAAGGTTGTAAAACGGTCTCCCTTTCCTGCAGTGCAAACGGGATCGCTGCCGGGGAATACACGCTCTGCCTCTGTCTGCCGGATGAAGCAGAAAGCCTCCGTTACAAACCGGACTATGCGATCCGTCTTGCTTCAAACATGGAAACTGCCGAAACCGGTGGAAGACTGCTGCACAAAATCGGTATGGTCAGGATCGGGTGAGCAATGAGTATTGCAAATGTAGAACGGTTTTATGAACTGCTGGAAGTGGATCAGGAGCTTCGTGCGGAGGCATTGAAACTGCAGACGATCTACGAGGAACAGGAAGATGTGCTGGATGCCTTTCTGGAAATGGCGGAAAAGCAGGGGTTGCCCTTCACGGAACAGGAATTTATGTCTGTGATGTATCAGCGGGCAATGAGTCAGCCGGATCCGGAATGATCGTTCAGAAAAACGCAAAGAAAAGCCCGATCGCCGTCAAAGTCCAGAAAAGCACCTGAAAAATGAGACGGGAACGCAAATAGGACTTATCGTCCGGTTCGGGGATCTGGTTCTCCGGATTTTTTCGCTCCCGGAATGATTGATACGTCATCTGCAGCGCTCCCGGATCAGAAGATTCCCTTGAAGGATCCGATTACAGCAAAAGCCACAATGACCGAGGAGATCAGGATCGCGATCAGTACCGGCAGATTCATTGCCCACGCCAGACGCAACACCTGACGGAAACCGAGAGAATCCAGAATGATCCCGGTTTCCGCTTTGCTTTTTCCTGCCGGACTGCTGTCAAGGCTGCGCAGTTTCTCTGTGGCGCCGTCCACGATCGGCAGCATCCGCATCATTTCGATCCGCTGTTTTTCGATTTTCAAGGTCACATCGGTCAATTCTCCCCGGTCGGCGAACGCATCTCTGCCGGGATCATCTGCGGGGACGGCATCCAGAAGCTGCCGGATCTCCCGGATGGTCGTCTGAACCGTTTTCAGTCTGCTGTCCAGATCTTTTTCTTCTGCAGCGAGACGGCTTTCCATGGAATGGAGACGGTCCAGGAGATCGCTGCGGGAGCGTTGAAAATCACCGTAACGCCGTTTCAGATGAGCGCTGACCGCATCGTCCAGTCTGCCGGGTTCCTTTTCCGGAACATCTGCGGCTTTCGGCGGCTCCTGCCTCTGTTCCAGTTCAACCGGAACCTGCTGGTTCAACTTACTCCGTATCCCGTAAAGATCGGTCACGATGGAAGGAACTTTCTGTCCCATAAAATGTTCTCCTGCAGTTTAATTTCTGTTCTTGTTGTTAATATAACTGCATTTTTCCGCGGTTTCCAATCATCTTCTTGAGATTTTGTCATTTTTTTTCTTGTCTGTACTTGCGTTTTCCGGATTTTGCGCTATGTTTTAGAGGTTTCATTTTAAATATATAGTGAGGTGATCATGTCAAATGAATTTTCCGGGCTTTCCGGTACAATAGAACGCAGCCGTCTCTGCAAAAAGCTGTGTTATACTGCCTTCATCACGGCTGTCCTGCTGTGCCTGATCGTATTTCTGGCGGATGTTGTCTTCCAGTGGAGCGGTCTGCAAATCTTTTCCCTTGCCCTGTTCCCGCTGGTTTTTGCGGTGATTTTTTCCTTTGCAGCGATCCTGCGGACCACATTTTTCGCCCGGATGCTTCAGGAGGAAGAGGAAAAACGCCTGCTGGAACGCAGGAAAGAATCCGTCGGAAACATTCTGGATGTTTCCGAAGATGTCCGTTTTGCTGCGGCGAGAACGCTGAAAAATTTTGAAAAATATCTGCCGTCCGTTCTTGCGGTTCTTTCTTTTGTGCTGGGGGCGCTGATCCTCTATCTGCTGAACCGGACACCGGATTCTCTGGAAGGGGAAGCGACGGCGGAGTTGTTGCAGATCAATGTTCCGGCGAACCCGGTAAATCTGGCGTTTTTGAGTATTGTGTGCGGAGCCTTTGCTTTCTTCAGCGGGATTTTTCTTTCCGGACAATCCGGTATCCGTGAGTTCCGCTGGCTCAAGCCGGTTGGCAATATGCTTGTCTTTGCGGGGCTGGTGCTGTTTCTGGCGGCATTGAGTGCGCTGCTCTACATCTACGGAAAAACAGCATGGGAAAACGGGCTGACCAGGGCGGTTTTCCTGATCGAATGTGTACTGACGATCGAACTGCTGGCAAACTTTATCATGGATTTTTACCGTCCCCGGAATCAGGAAGAACTGCGTCCCGTTTATGAAAGCCGGATCCTGGCTCTCTTTACCGAACCGGGTGGCGTTGTACGCAATCTGGCGGCATCGCTGGACTACCAGTTCGGCTTCAAGGTCTCCAAAACATCGGTCTACAAGTTTATCGGCAGAGTTTTCATTCCTGCGCTGTTGGTTTGGGCGTTCCTGCTCTGGGCCTTCTCTGCCGTCAGTGAAGTGGGTCCGGGAGAACTGGGGATCCGCGAACGGTTCGGGAAAGCGATCGGCAATGACCTGCAGCCCGGAGTTCACTTCAAACTGCCGTGGCCCTTTGAACGGATCATCCGGGTTCCGGTGGATCAGCCGCAGACCGTAACGGTCGGGATCACAAAAGAAAAAGAGAAAAACCGCAAGGAAGCGCTGGTCATTCTCTGGAACAAGGATCATTACATCACGGAAGATCCGTTCCTGGTGGCAACAAAACGGAATGTGATCCCGCAGAAAAAAGCTGCCGGCGATGAAGCGATCAGCCATTCCGTGGCGATCCTGGAGACGACTCTGCCCATTTATTACCGGGCGGATCGCAACCGGATCCGGGATTATGCGTATAATTTCAACAACATTCCCGATACCCTGCTGGCGATCGGTAAAGCGGAAGCTACAGCATATTTTGCCAGTGCCGACTTCGATTCCGCCATCTCGGACGGACGCGAAAATGCCTGCAATGACCTCAAAGCAAGGATCCAGAGCCAATGCGATGCTATGAATATGGGAATCGAGATCATCAGCGTGAATATGATGGATGCACACCCGCCCATCGGAAAAGAAGGCGATCCAAAGAAAGACATCCCCGCCACCAATGTGGCGGAAGCGTATCAGGACTATGTTATCGCCAAGGAAGAAGTCAAAGCGATGAAGAGCGCCGCTTCCAGTGATGCCACAAAAATCGCTGCGGAAGGCTGGACTGCCGCTCTGAAGATCGATTCCAGCGCTCAAATCTACAAAGACCGGGTCATCCATCTGGCAAATGCGGAAAAGGACCTCTTTGCCGAACAGCTCAAAGCGTTCCGGGCGGCTCCGGAAATGTTCAAGCTCCGCCTCTACCTGGACTTCATTGTGAACGATTGCAAAGACAAACGGAAATTCATCCTTTCAAAATCCCTTACTTCCCGCATTTACGAGCTGAACTTTGAAGAAAAAGCAAAGCTGAACCTGCTGGAAGAAGAGGACGGAACCGCAACGGAAAAGTAAGAAAAAAATATTTACAGATACGGAGTATTCAACATGAGCGAACACAAAAAAACAAAATATTATCTGCCGACTATCCTGCTGGGTGTGATCGTGGGGGCGATCTTCCTCCTGGCTATCTTTTCTTATCAGGTGGAGGAATCCGAACAGGCTCTGGTCCTCACGTTCGGTAAACCGACCGCCGTTTCCGGTCCCGGACTCCATTTCCGCTGGCCTCTGCCGGTGCAGGATATTGTAAAATATGACATCCGCAAACGCTATTTCCCCGGAAAGACCGGAAAGCTGGAGGAAACCACCACAAAAGACAAACAGCAGGTGGTCGTGGGGATCGGTGTTTTCTATCAGATCAAGGATGTTATGATCTTCCGTCAGGCGGCAAAGAGCATTGAGGATATGGAAGACTTCCTCTCTGCAGAAATGAGCAACGCCAAGAAAAGCGTGGTTGGAAGATATGATTACGATCAGCTGATCAATGCCGACTCCGGAAAAATGCACCTGCAGAACGTACAGCAGGAGATCCTGAACATCCTGAAACCCAAAATGATGGAAATGTACGGTGTAGATGTGTTCCAGGTGGATCTCGTTTCGCTCGGCGTCCCGGAAAAGACCGCTGAAGCCATCGCCGCAACCATGCGCCAGCAGCGTGAAACCATGGCAAAAGATGCCCGGGCAAAAGGATTCGCAGAAGCCGAAAAGATCCGGATCGATGCCGAACAGAAGAAAGAGATCGCCCTGACTCAGGCAGAAGCAAAAGCAAAACAGCTCCGGGCAGAAGGCGATGCCATCGCTGCCGAATCGTACAAGATCTTTACCGCAGATCCTGCTCTGGCTGCTTTCCTGCAGAAACTGGATGCCCTGAAAAAGACACTCGGCAGCCAGACGACCCTGATCCTGAATACCGGAAATGCGCCTTTTGACATTTTTGAATCCCAGATGATCACGCCGGACACCAAAGCAGAAAAAAAATCTGCCGCCGGAAAATAAGGAGCTGTGTGTTTGGCTATGAGTATTGATGAGAAAAAAACAGATAACCCGGTACTGCCGCCTGAGCAGCAGAATCCCCTCTCCGGAGGGATCGAACTGCTGACAAAAGTGCTGAAGTCCGTGTTCGTGATCCTTGCCGTTGTGATCATTGCGCTGCTGATCTGGTTCCTGACCTGCGGCGGATCATTTATTGTCGATTCCACAACCGAATCGGTGATCGTACTGAAATTCGGTAAATTCCACGGCGAATATAAAGAAGGCTGGCACTGGTTCCCGCCCTATCCCATCACAAAGATCATCCGGATCCCCACCCGGAAAGAAACGGTGGTCAGCACCGCATTCCTGCCCTCCAACGCAGCAAAAATCCGGGATTCAAAGGCAAAGACCCTGATGGGGAACGATGCCGGTTCCACTCTCACTCCCGGTGTCGATGGATACGCCCTGCTGAAGGATAATACGATCATTCACAGCGAATGGTCCCTCACTTACCGGATCGCCTCCCCCGAAGATTTCTACCAAAACTGCATCAGCCGTGAAGCCAACGCCTTCAGCGATGCCGCAAGCGAAGATTTCGTTTCCGATGGCGAACTGAAAATGGTGAAACTGGATGCCGTTTCTGCTATGCTCCGCGCTCTGTTGGACGCTGCCGTGATCGAAGCCGGAAGAACACTGGATATTGAACAGACCTACTACGATCCCAACAACTATCTGCAGACGGTCCGGAACATCCTCAACCGGAAAATCGCTGCGCTGGGGATCGGGATCGAGATGGATAACCTGACGATGACTCTGATCTCGCCCCCGTTGAAAACCCGTGACGCTTTTCAGGAATTTCTGCTGGCAAAAACCACTGCCCAGCGGGAAGTGGAAGAAGCAAAAACCTTCAAGGCTGAACTGGAACAGAAGACTTCCGCAGAAACAGAAAAGATCGTTGCTGACGGCAGATTGAAAAAACAGCAGATCATTGAAGAAACGGAAGCGGATGCAAAGTCTTTCAAAGAGATTTTGGAAAAATACAAAGATGCACCCGATGCAACGATCATCTCCTTTACAAAACAGCTGGCTGAATCTCTGGAACAGGTCCGGGAAAAATATGTGATCAGCACCGATAATGCTTCCGGATCGGAAGTCCGCCTCAAGATCAACCGCGAGCCGGCAAAAAAGAAAGCAACACCCGATGACGGTAAGGAGGCTGCGAAATGAAGATCAATCAAGAACAGGAACATAACTGCTGCTGCGGACACGATCACCATCATGATCATCACCACGATCATGCCTGCGGCTGCGGACACGATCATCATCACGATCATCACGAAGCGGACCCGGACGAACCGACACGCTGCATTTCCTGCGGCGCACCCATCGGCGGTGCCGGACACTCCCGCTCTATGGGCAGACCCCTCTTTGCATTTTTCGGCGGTTTGCTGATCCTCAACAGCTATCTGCTCCCGCTCCTCTTTGAAAATGCAGAGTTTGCGGCAAATCTTTCCGCATTCCTCGGCGCACTCTGTCTGGCTCTTCCCATTGTGGCAACTGCGATCAAAGACCTGCTGGAAGGCAGGGTTTATATGAACGAACTGGTGGCTTTGGCGATCCTGGCGGCATTTGCCGGAGGTGACTTCCGCGCTGCCGGATTGATCGCATTCTTCCTGCTGGTCACGATCATTATTGAAACGCATACCGCCAGCGGCGCTCAGCGATCCATTGAAGCGTTGATCCGCCTCACTCCCCATACCGCCCGCAAACTGGATGGCGATACGGAAAAAGAAGTGGATGTGCTGGATCTGGCTCTCGATGACCTCATTATGGTGCGACCCGGCGAAAACTTCCCCGTTGACGGCGTGATCGTCAGCGGTAAAAGTGCGGTCAATCAGGCATCCATTACCGGGGAATCCCTGCCGGTGGATAAGGCTGCAGGCGATGAGATCTATGCCGGTACGATGAATATTTCCGGCGCCCTGACGGTCCGGGTGACAAAGCTCGGCTCCGATACCACACTCGGAAAAGTAAAGGATATGATCCTTTCTGCGGAACGCAATAAAACACCGATCGTCCGGATCATCGACCGCTATGCCGGTTACTATACCCCCACGATCGTGATGCTCGCCACCATTACCTGGTGGCTGACAGACGGCAATCTGAACCGGGTCATTGCTCTGCTGGTCATTGCCTGTCCCTGCGCTGTGGTTCTGGCAACCCCCACCACGATCGTTGCGGCAGTGGCAGCTGCGGCACGCCTCGGTGTCCTGATCAAAAATATTTCCCATCTGGAACTCACAGCAAAGATCCGGGCGGTTGTTTTCGATAAAACCGGCACTCTGACGGAAGGGGAACTTTCCGTGGCGCGTCTTTCTCCGGCGGATCAGATCCAGCCTGCCGTACTGGTCCAGACTGCGGTCTCACTGGAAGCACAAAGCAACCACCCCACGGCATTGGCGATCCAGCGTCTGGCGGCCGATGCCGGGATCAAGCCCCTGCCTGCCGATGACCTGGCGGAAGAACACGGGAAAGGGGTCAGCGCTCTTGTCAACGGCAAACGGATTTACGTAGGCAGAGCGGCATGGCTGAAATCCTTTGGTGTGACCGTGCCGGAATCCATTGACGAATCGGAAGGCATGAGCGTTGTTTATGTTTCCTCCGAAACGGAGTTTCTCGGCTGGATCGGATTCAAGGATAAGATCCGCCCGGAAGCAGCCGAAGCGATCCGCGACTTGAAATCGCTGGGGATCACCCATTGCGCAATGGTCACCGGTGACCGTGCCGCCGTGGCGACCGTGATCGCCTCTCAACTGGATATTGATGATGTCCGCAGCGACTGCCTGCCCCAGACGAAAGTGGAATATGTGGAAAAAGTCAAAGAAAACAGCGTGGTTGCCGTGGTGGGCGATGGTGTGAATGACGCCCCTGCCCTTGCCGCCGGTGATCTCGGGATCGCTATGGGTGCCATCGGCAGCGACATCGCCATCAACTCTGCGTCGGTCGCTCTGATGACCAACGACCTGCGCCGGATCCCCATGCTGGTGAGACTTTCCAGAAAAACCAACTCCATTATGAATCAGAACCTGGCATTCGGCTTGCTCTTTGTCCTTTGCGGGATCATCCTTTCCGTCTTCGGCGGTATGGATCCGATCATGGCGGCTGTCCTTCACACGGTCAGTACGCTCATCGTGATCTTCAACAGCGCCCGGCTTGTCCGTACCGGCGAGGAACTGGCACCTGCCGGGCTGCCGGCTCCGGATGAGAAAAAAAATGAATCGGGAGCAGCATAATGGAACAGGAACTTGTGATCAGCGCCACCGGATTGACAAAGGTCTTCCGTGATTTCTGGAACCGCTCCAAAGCGGCGGCGGTCAATGACATCGACTTTGAAGTCCGGCGCGGCGAAGTTTTCGGGCTGCTCGGTCCCAACGGGTCCGGCAAATCCACTACGGTCAAGATGCTGCTGGGACTGCTGTATCCCACTTCCGGTATTTTGCGTGTGATGGGGCAGTCACCCCGATCTGTCAAAGCAAAATGTGCCATCGGGTATCTGCCGGAAGAAACCTATCTCTACAAATATCTGACCGCCTATGAAACATTGGATTTCTTCGGCTCTCTTTTCGGACTTTCCGCAGCCGAGCGCAAAAGTCGCGCCCTGCAGTTGCTGGATATGGTAGGGCTTTCTCACGCAGCCAACCGGAAAGTCGGCGAATTTTCCAAAGGGATGGCGCGCCGGATCGGGCTTGCACAGGCAATGATCAACGATCCGGACCTGCTGATCCTGGACGAACCCACATCCGGTCTTGACCCTATCGGCTGCCGGGAAGTGAAAGATCTGATCAAGACCTTGAAAGCCCGTGGCAAAACGGTGGTCATCACCAGTCATCTGCTCAGTGATGTGGAAAGCATCTGCGACCGGGTCGTGATCCTCTACGGCGGCAGGATCCGGGCGGAAGGCGCCCTCTCGGATCTGCTGGCAATCTCTGAAAAAGATACGATCACGCTCCCACATCTGCAGGAACAGGATCTGAATGAAGTCATGGCAGCCTGCAGAAAGTTTGCAGACGCAGATCAGATCGATCTGGAACACCCCCGCATGACGCTGGAAGATTTCTTCCTGGATGTGGTGGCAAAAGCCAAACAGGAAGCTGCCGGTACTGCCGGAGCGCAATCCGGAAACGGCGTGGCAGCATACCTCTCCGCCGAACCGGAAAAATCCGGTCTGCTGGAACAGCTTTCTGCCGCAGTACCGCCCCCCGCCAAACCGGTGGAACCGGAAGTTCCTGCTGAATCTGCCGATACGGCAATACTGGACCGGCTGAAAGAGGAAAAAGCGGCAGTCACCCCGGCGGCAGATCCCGCCCCGCAGGAAGATCTTTCCGAAGCCAACAGCAAACTCAGCGCACTGCTGAACGACAAACGGGACATCTGAAAAATGACCGCCTTTCTTGCAATCGTCCGGCTAACCTGCAGATCAGCGTTCCGTTCAAACTTTTTCCGGGGTACGATCCTCTTTTTTATCGGTGTGACGCTGCTTATGCCATTGATCGTCAAGTCCGACGGCACGGCAGTCAGTATGATCAAGATCACGCTGGAGTACAGTCTAACGCTGGCTGCCGCCCTGCTTTCCATTTCTGCGGTCTGGCTGGGTGCTTCGGAAATCACAGCTGACGTAGAAGATAAACGGCTGCAAATGGTTGCGGTCAAACCGGTTGCCCGTCCGCTCATCTATCTTGCGAAATTTACCGGCATCCTGGCGCTCCATGCCTTACTGCTGTTGATCGCTGCGGTCATTATTTATGCACTGACTTTCTACCGGGTCGCCTCCATGGATTTTGCTCCCGGCGAGAAAGAGCAGCTTTATGCGGAGATCCTTACCGCCCGGCGGATCTACCAACCGGATCCTGCTCAAAAAAATATTGATCAGGCAGTGGAGGAAGAGATCCGGAAACACCTGGAAGTCGCCCGGATGCAGGGAAAAGATATGCCGGATGACTGGAAAACCGTCCGGACCAAAACCGGCGAGTTTGACGAACAGGAGATCCGGCGCCGTCTGCGGGACCGTATGCGGCTGGCGGAATCTGCCATTGCTCCCGGAGCGTACAAGGACTGGACCTACTCCAACCTGCCGGAAAATCTGGATGGACCGGTCCGGATCCGTTATAAAACATTCTTTGAACTCTCCGGAAACAATCAGGATAAGACACACGGGGTCTGGGGCTGGAAATACCATTTTGCCATTCCGGACAGCGGAAAAACGGTGGAATTGCCGGTTTACTTTGTGCCGGATAATATGGCATTGGAACTGCTCACCATGCAGACAACAGAGTTTGAGATCGCCCCCAGAGGCACTCCGGAACGGGCACAATATACCTGCGCACGGGGATTCGGAAAAGCGGGGCAGAACCTGATCACTTATGCGGCACCTTATCCGCAACAGGACACCCTGATGGTCAAGGACGGCAAAGGGCAGCTGCGTTTTCTTTCTCTCGATAAAAAGGGAAAGACTCTTTATTTTGCGGGGAACGGACCTGAACTGCTGGTCCCGGTTACCGGATTTTTCAATAATTACTGCAGAACAGTTCTGGTCCTTCTGTTCCTGATCATGGCGTTTGCTGCGATGGGAATGGCATTTTCCGCCTGTTTCTCTCTGGCATCGGGTATCTTTCTCACGCTGGCATATCTGATCTGGGGGATCAGCACCCGATTCGTGCTGGATCTCTTTACCAACACTGCCGTTGCGCCCCATAACATTCTGGAAAAATTCAACTACTATGCGGGAAAATACATCGATATGCTTCTGTTTGATCCGTCCAGTTTTGCGGCTCAGGAAAAACTATCTTCCGGTGAGTTGGTGGAATTTTCCTATATCAGTGCCGTTTTTGTGTTGCAGATCGTGATCAAGATCCTGCCGGTCTTTCTGGTTGGACTCTGGGTCTACTCAAAGCGGGAGCTTGCTCTCGCCGGAAAGGACCGGTGAGCCGATATGCCGAAATATATTCTGATTCTGCTGGCTGTCGTAATGACCTGTATTTCTCTGGGGATCGTATGGAAGATCCAGGATTATCAGGATCAGGTCATCATTGAAAAAAAACTGCTCCCGGAAGATTTTGCAAAACAGCATGGCGCACCTCCCGGAGTTGCCCTCTCCAATGTCTTTCTTGGCCCCTTCCGGAATCTGATGGTCAGCGCGCTCTGGCTCCGGATGGACCGTCTTCAGAAACAGGGCAAATTCTTTGAAATGGTCCAGCTGGCGGACTGGCTTTTGCGGGTGCAGCCGGAAAACGCCACTGCCGCCCAATATCTTGCCTGGAATATGGCGTATAATATTACCGTCACGCAGCAAAATTATGATGTTCGCAGGCGTTGGATCAAAAAAGCACTGGAAACGCTGCAGACAGCAATGAAATACAATCCGAACGATCCCATTCTCTACCGGGAAATGGCTTGGATCTATCAACACAAACTGGGTGATGAACTGGATAATGCCGGACCGTACTACCGGGCAAAAATGGCAGAAGAAAACCTGCGGATCTTCGGCGGAACTCACAGTCCGGACTGGAAACAACTGGCGGCGGAACCGGAAAGCTGGGAGGCTTTTTACGAAAAAAATCCTACATTGAGACGGTTTTGCTCCGGAAGGGAGGAGGAACTGGAAAAGATGTTCCTTGCAACCGGCGCCCCGCCCGAAAAAATCGTTCTGAACGAATCGGAAAAAGAGAAACTGACCCTGTTCCTCCGGAATATGGTGATCCGGAACGATTTGATGATCGATCCTGCACACGCGGCGTGGGTCGAAGCGGAATACGGAAAGCTGAACTGGCTCCTGCCGGATGCGTTCGCCATTTACTGGGGAAGTATGGGGCTGAAAAAAATCCCGGATGAACGGACCCTGCACTGTCAGCGGATCGTAGCGCAAGGTCTGAAAATGATGATGCTCAGCGGGAGGATCATTTATGCGGATGGCGAACCCGGTCAGAATTATATCCGTCTGCCCGATTTCAATCTGGTGGATGTGGCGTGCCGGGAAATCAAAAAGATGGCGGACCTGATGCAGGGCGGACTTGAATACAGCGGCTATCATTATTTTCTGATGGACGTGGTGGAGATGCTCTACCTCTACGGCTATAAAGAAAAAGCTGCGGAATATTACAAGATCCTTACGGAGGAAGTTCCTACGGAAACAAAAGATAAAACGGTTCAGGAATTTGTGATGGCGCGGGTCCGCGATAAGATCAAGACGATGCGGAATGACCAGTTGCAGGGAACCGTCTCCAGCTTCATCCTCCAGAGTATCTTCGCCTTTGCAAACGGTGCCGATGACGATGCGCAGGAAATGCTGCAGGGAGCGGAAGTTCTTTACAATACATACCGGAAAGCACACAACAGCGATGAAGAACGGGAGCGTTTGCGCCTTCCGCCCTTCAAAGAATTCAAACGGAATGTGACAGATCTGGTCCTGAAACGTTTTCCGGATCTCTCTCCCACCGTTAAAGCAAAACTCGATTTGCAGGAAAACAAAGTCCCGACAGTTGAAAAATAACCGACCGGGCTGTATATTATAGAATCATCAACAAATCACTATACAGGAGAACAAATATGGCACAGAGATCATATCGGATCGCAGCACTGCCGGGCGACGGCACCGGTCCGGAAGTCGTGGCGGAAGGCATCAAAGTCATCAACGCCGCCGCAAAGAAATTCGGTTTTGAAATTTCCTTCGACACCTATAACTGGGGTGGCGATCATTATCTTGCGACCGGCGAACTTCTCCCCGATGATGCGGAAGAAACGCTGAAAAAGTATGATGCCGTCTTCCTGGGTGCAATCGGCTCCCCGAAAGTCAAACCCGGTATTCTGGAAAAAGGTATCCTGCTCCGTCTCCGTTTTGCACTGGATCAGTACATCAACCTGCGTCCGGTCAAACTGTTCCCCGGCGTGGAATGTCCTCTCGTCGGCAAGGGTCCGGAAGATATTGACTACGTGGTGGTCCGTGAAAATACCGGCGACGTCTATACCGGTATGGGCGGAGCCTCTCAGGTCGGTACCCCGGATGAAGTCGCAGTTCAGGAAATGGTCTACACCCGTAAACAGGTCGACCGCTGCCTGAAGTACGCTTTTGAACTTGCCCGCAAACGCCACAGCAAGGAAAATCCGTGGAAAGGTCTGAGCGCAGAAGATAAAGCTGCCGGATACACCGCACAGCTCACCCTCTGCGGCAAAACCAACGTGCTGACTTATGTGTTCGGTATGTGGGAACGGGCATTCCATGAAATGGGCAAACAGTACCCCGATGTGAAACTGAACTACTGCCATATCGATGCCACCTGTATGTGGATGGTCAAAAACCCGGAATGGTTCGACGTGATCGTGACCGCCAATATGTTCGGCGACATCATCACCGACCTCGCAGCGATGACCAGCGGCGGTATGGGCATCTCCGCCGGCGGTAACCTGAACCCCGAAGGCGTCAGTATGTTTGAACCCATCGGCGGCTCCGCTCCGAAATATACCGGCTTGGGCGTCATCAACCCCTGCGCCGCCATCCTCGCCGGCGCAATGATGTTGGACTATCTGGGCGAAACCGAAGCTGCAAAGGCAATCGAAAACTCCGTGGCGTTCTGCACCGAAAAGAAACTGAAATCCCTCTCCGCCGGTAAAATGGGTTACTCCACCAGCGGCGTGGGCGATCTCGTGGCAGAAAATCTCTGAGATCAAACTGCTGGATAGACACGCCCGCTGAAAAAACAACGCGGCACGGCAGCAGCGGCATGAGCAAAAAAATGCTCATGCCGCTTCGCTTTTTTTCTGCGCACCACGCTTTTGCGTGCGCAGAAAAAAGCGGCGCCCGGTCCGTTGGGACCGGGCGCGCTGCCGTGCCGCGTGTTTTTTCATTGCGGGCGGAGACGGTGATCAAAGACAGCTTAAAGTTCTTCTTTCAACCGTTCGATTTCTTCGGTCAAACGCTGTTTGACGCGTTGTTTGTAGACATAAATACTGCTTTCTGCCAGTCCCAGTTTTACGGCGATCTCCGGTACGGGGATCCCCTGTCGGCACATAGCGAACACCTGCAGAGTTTTCCGGTCGAAATTACCGGAGATATTCTTCAGTGCCAGTTCCGGCAGATACCGTTCCCATTCCTGTTCGGCGAGTGCCTCCACTTCCGGACGGATCGTCATTTCTTCTGAATCATCATTGCCCCAGTCGAGGGTGGAAAGGGATATATGGGAAGGACCGTTGGCGCGGATAAAATTTTTCGCGGCATTTCCGGCGATACAGCAGATCCAGGAACGGAAGCGGCCTTTTTCCGGCTTGTATTGAAACTCCGGCATTGCATTCCAGATTTTCACAAGCGTGATCTGTACAACTTCATCGGCATCATGGTGATTCAGTCCGATACGCCGTACAAGATTGTAGATATATTTCCGGTAATAAGCAGTAAACTCCGCCCACGCCCGGTCATCATTCTGATCTTTTGCCTTGCCGATCAACGTTACACGTGTCAGCATACTGTCTTCACTCATGAACTTTCTTTCACCTTCTCCGGTCTGTCCAACGAACCGGTTTCGTATCATTATAATGCTTTTTTTTCACTTTTCCAGTTTTTTTATAAAAAAATATCAACTTTTTTGCATTACTTGTCATTTTTTCTTCGCCTTGGGTATTGCATTTCACGGGAAAGAGGCTATATTGTTATAATATAAAATAACAGTCACAAAAATTGCAAGAAAGGATTTTTACAATGGACGTTCAGGAAACTTCCGATATGAACCTGATGGAAAAGGTGGTCAGCCTTTGCAAACGCCGCGGCTTCGTTTTTCAGAGCTCTGAAATTTACGGCGGATTCAACGGATTCTGGGATTACGGTCCCTACGGCTCCATGCTCAAAAAAGCAGTGGAACAGCTCTGGTGGAACGAAATGGTCGAAACCAGAAACAACGTCGTCGGTCTGGATTCCACCATCATCTGCCATCCCCGTACCTGGAAAGCATCCGGTCACGTGGACCGTTTCGGCGATATTATGTGCGACTGCAAAAAGTGCAAGACCCGTTTCCGTGTCGACCAGATGGAAGACCCCACCACCTGCAGCAACTGCGGTTCCAAAGATCTGACTCCCCCCCGGGAATTCAACCTGATGATGAAAACCTACGTCGGACCTGTCTTCGATGAAGAACACATTGCATACCTCCGTGCGGAAAGCTGCCAGCCCATCTTTTTGGACTTCAACCTGATCCGCATTGCGACCCGTCAGCAGCTGCCCTTCGGTATTGCTCAGGTCGGCAAGGCGTTCCGTAATGAAATCACGCCCAGAATGTTCACTTTCCGCTCCCGCGAATTCACCCAGATGGAAATGGAATTCTTCTGCGAAGATGAAGGCTCCCTCGACTGGTTTGAATACTGGAAGGAACAGCGCTGGAAATATTACACCGAAAAACTGGGCTTCACTGAAGATGAGATCCAGTGGGCTCCCCACGACAAACTGGCGCATTACGCCAAAGCTGCGGTCGATATCGAATTCAAGTTTCCCTTCGGCTGGGGCGAACTGGAAGGCATCCACCACCGCGGAACCTGGGACCTGCAGCAGCATCAGGAATTCTCCGGTCAGAATATGGAATATCTGGATCCGGTCACCGGCAAACGCTTCCTCCCCACCGTGGTCGAAACCAGCGTGGGCTGCGACCGTACCATCCTCGCCATCCTCTGCCACGCTTACGCAGAAGACAAGGCGCCCACTCAGAAGGAAGGCATGGAAGATGACATCCGTATCGTCCTCCGTTTCCCGCCGCGCATCGCTCCGATCCAGGTCGGCGTGCTGCCCCTCTCCAAGAAACTGAACGACAAAGCGGCGGAAGTCCAGAAGAAGATCCAGCAGTTCTACCGCACGGAACTGGACGTCACCGGCAACATCGGCAAGCGCTACCGCCGTCAGGACGAAATCGGAACGCCCTTCTGCGTTACGGTGGACTTCGATACGGAAAACGATGGTGCTGTCACGATCCGCGACCGCGATACCATGGCGCAGGAACGGGTTGCCATTGATCAGCTCAAGCAGTATCTGGACAACAAGATCTACGGCTGGTAAGCCATCGGGAAAGGCAGCACATCTTCTATGAAAAAAACTGTCCTTTACAGTTTGCTGACGATCGCTCTTGCGGCACTTCTCTCCGCCTGTATGTCGCAGGCGGAAAGGAAATTCCGCTCCATGAGTGCGGTCAGCCAGATGGAAGATGTGAAAAATATTCTCTTTGTGACAGAGGTCGCAGAAGCAAAAAAAGAACAGTGGGATGATTTCGTTACTTTCAGCGGGAAACCGAAACCGACTGCATTTTTCTATGTGACCGACGGAAAAACCCCGAAGTGCGGTTTTTACGCTCTGGATTTCATGGATTACCCCCTGTTCAACATTCTGTCTCCGCTCATCTACCTGCCCGGTCTGGAAGGATGGAATTTTGAGAAGGTCAGCGAAAAAGAAAATACCTTCCGCCTGACCCGCCGGAAAGAAAATGAGCGCCTTGATACGATCGTTGAAATTGCGTTCGATCCCGCCGGCAGATTGCTCTCCTGTCAGATTTCCGAACAGGGCTCATCTGGTCCGCTTGTGACCCTCAAGGTCACGGAGTGGATAAAAATCAACGGCAAAGAATTTCCGGCAGCGTCCGAGAATTCTTACGACTGGCGCAAAGTCAGGTTCAAGTACATCGGTTGGCAGTTTAATCTCCCCGCAGATAAAGTTCAAAAACTCATTGAAGATAAGCAAAAACAATTAAATAACAAACCCGTAAAAGAACGGAGCAACACATGAAACAGTTTGTTCACGCAATTCTTTCCGCAGCGGCACTGGCAACCCTCGCCGGATGCGCCTCAAATCAGGAAGAAACTCTCTTCGCCATCGACGATCCTGTGCGCGATGCAATCCGGGAGGATATTGCCTCCCGTATCGAACTTTACAGCACGACCGCCTCTGCCAACAAGGAATGTGTCTACAGTTCCCCGCTGGCAAAGAGCCTTTTCACCAACATTCCCGCCGTTGCCCAGCAGAAAAAATTTATGACTCTGGCTTACGATATGGAATCCCTCGACGGCAAAATGAAAGTCAGCTATCTCTTCGCTCCGGGCAGACGCATGAAGTTTGTGGTGCGTGACAACTCCGGTGCGGTCCGCTATGCCCAGATCCTCAATGGGGACAAAGCCTATTCCTCCACCGACGGGATCGAATACGCTCCCATCACGCTTGCGGAACACATCAACGAACTGCGTCTGAACTATGATATGACGATGGAATTTGCACGGAAAGCCGGTAAAGTCACCCTCGCCGACTATGAAATCAAAGCCGGTGCAAACAGCTTCCGCGAACCTGTCGAATTCAATGTGGACGATCAGCGCTGCTGGAAGTTCGATGTGGAACTCGGCGACAAGGATTACAGCGCCCTGGTAACGGTTTTCATCTCCGCTGATGCGAAAAAACATCAGATTTCCAACAAGGTCACGCCCATTTCCGGTCTCGCAAAAAATCCGATCACGGTCAAATGCTCCCGCTTTGTGGAAGGCGATTTCGTTTTCCCCGGTTTCATCACTACGGACAGCAAGGATGCCCCCCAGATGACGCTCAAGCAGTATGCCGTGAACAAGAGCATCTCCGATCTGGAATTTGAGCCGGATATGGTCAAATAAAACTGTTTCTCATCCGTCTTTACGCAACACCGGTACATCAAGCGTGTCCCGGTGTTGTTTTTTTTCTCTGAATTCGATTTTTTCATTTGCCAAATCTCAGATCCGGTATTATATTTATAGTATATAAAGTCAATAATAAACAGAAAGGATTTTTTATATGGCAATCTCTGACACCCTGAAACAGTATGGTCAGCTCTCTCTCATCGCCGCCCTTGAAAAAGCGGCTCCTGCCGATAAAGCTGCAATCGAAAAACAGTTGGATGCGATCAACTGGGCGGAACTTGACCGCCTCATCAAAGAATATGTTTTCCAGAAGCCCGAAACGGCGATCCCCGATGATCTTACTCCGGCTCCCTTCTTCCCCTTCCCCGCAAACACGGACGAATTGAAAGCCCGCTATGCGGAAGCGGAAAAAGTCGGGAACGAACTGCTGGCACAGGGAAAAGTCGCCGCACTCATCGTTGCCGGCGGACAGGGTACCCGTCTCGGTTTTGACGGTCCGAAAGGAACCTATCCCATCACTCCGGTCCTCAAAAAGACTCTTTTCCAGTATTTTGCGGAAAGTCTTGCCCGTGCCGGAGAAAAAGCCGGAAAGCCCATCAACTGGTACATCATGACCAGCGAACTCAATGACAAGCCCACCCGCGACTTTTTCGCCGCTAACAACTACTTCGGTCTGAATCCCGAAAATATTATGTTCTTCACGCAGGGTATGATGCCGGCAATCGCATATAACGGACAGCTCCTTCTCGGCGGTAAGGACACCCTTGCACTCGCCCCCAACGGACACGGCGGCACCCTGCTGGCACTCCGCAAGTCCGGCGCTCTTGATCAGATGAAAGCGAACGGTGTGGAATACATCTCCTACTTCCAGGTGGATAACCCCCTCGTTCCGGTGGTCGATCCGCTTTTCATCGGGCTTCATCATCTGGAAGGATCGGAAATCAGCGCGCGTATGCTGCCCAAGACCAATCCCTACGAAAAACTCGGCAACTTCTGCATCACCGGCGGCAGACTTCAGATCATCGAATACAGCGATATGCCTGCGGAACTGGCGGAACGCAGAAAAGCCGACGGCACGCTGGACTTCCTCGCAGGCAGCCCGGCGATCCACGTCATCAGCCGCGAATTCATCGAACGCCTGACCTGCGACGGTCAGCTGCATATGCCCTGGCACCGCGCCGACAAAAAAGTCGCATACATCAATGAAAACGGCGATCTTGTCAAGCCGGATGAAACCAATGCCGTCAAGCTGGAATCCTTCATCTTTGACGCCCTTCCCCTGGCGGAAAAAACAATGGTTCTGGAAGGCTGCCGCGAAGAACTTTTCGCTCCCACAAAAAATGCTACCGGCGTGGACTCTGCTGAATCCTGCCGGGCAATGCTCGTGGCACGGGATGCAAGAAGAATGGAACTCGCCGGAATCAAGATCCCCCGCAAAGCAGACGGCTCCCCGGACTGCATTGTGGAGCTTTCTCCCCGGTCCGTTTTTGACGATGCCGATGCCATCGAATTCTTCAAGAACAACTCCGTGACCATCGCTCCCGGCGAAGTGAAAGCGTTTGGAAAATGATACGCGCCATCTCCATTGAAAAGGATGACATCCTGAACGATCCGGAAGATGCAGCAAAGATCCTTTCCCGTGCATTAAAGCGGAAGATCCCCATGCGTTTTATGGGGATCCACGCTCCCGCTGAAGCGCCGGCGCTGCTGATCCTGCTGGAAAAATGTGAAGAGAGTTCCCCCTGCGAATTCGTTTTCTCTCCCCTTGAGGCAGACTCCGGAGAGGAGATCATTGCGGCGGCGACACACCGGCATCAGGCTGGATATTGCACGCTCGCTACATTCCGGATCGAGGATTCGACCTGGGGACTTTTCGCAAGAAAATGCGGGTGAATATGGATTTCCGCCGTCTCAGAAGCTGGACTAAAAAACTGGGAAGACGCGGAGAAAATGCCGCTGTCGCCCTTCTGAAGACAGAAGGTTTTTCCATCCTCTCAAGAAACTGCCGGATCGGGAATGCAGGAGAACTGGACATCGTTGCCAGGGATGGAACGACCATCGTTTTTGTGGAAGTCAAAACACGCTATCAGAAAAATCCGGATTACACCCCGGCGCCGGTCGATAACCTGAAGCTGCATCAGATCAAACGTATCCGCAGAGGAGCAACAGCGTATATGCGTGCCCTGGAAGATCCTCCGTTCCAGATCCGTTTCGATCTGATCGAAGTCCTGGCGGGCAGATTTTTCATTCACTCTCTGAACCACCGCAAAGCATTTATCCCCTCAAGGGATCTGCGCAGAAACAAAAGGGAATTCCCATGCCCGCCAAAGTTCTTCTAACTGCATTGAAAGGTCCTCTCGAAGGAACAAAATACCGGTTCGACGAACCGATGCTCTGTATGGTCGGAAGATCCGAAAGCTGTATGCTGCGCCTCATTGACGAAGCAGGTGACGGCGTTTCGCGCCACCATTGTCTGCTGGACATCAAGCCGCCAAAGGCGTCGATCTGTGATCTGGGCAGCCGGAACGGTACGTTTCTCAATCGGGAAAAACTCCCCCAGTCCCAGACAAGGGAACTGGCTACAGGCAACATTATCCGCATCGGATACAATGCATTTGAAATCACGTTGATTCCCGCACGGAAATGCCGGATCTGCGGCGGGGAAATGCCGGATTTGCCGCCCGGATCCGGATCCCGCACCAGCAGACTGGTCTGTGACAACTGTATCCGGGGCGGAAAAGAAAACTATGCGGCGCCCGCTGCAAAAACAGTCCTCTTTCAAACCTGCTCTGTTTGCGGGCAGAGAATTGCCAGCAGTAAGGAAAGCGGTCAAGTCTGGCATGAAGACTGCAATTCTTTCATCTGTGCAGACTGTCTCAACAATCATGATGATATGAACAAAACCTTCCGTATGCCGGAAATGGAAATCCGCCGGGGGCAGAACGTTTTGCAGATCAAGAATTACCGGGTGATCAAACTGATCGGACGCGGCGGACTCGGCGCAGTCTACCTCGCCGAAAACATCAATACACTGGAACGGGTCGCCCTCAAAATCCTGCTGCCGGAGATCGCCGTGCAGGATCAATGCCGGGATGATTTTATGCGGGAAGCCGAAAACCTCCGCGGTCTCAAGCACCCGAATATTGTGGAACTCAAGGACTGCGATTACACCGGCGGTGCCCTGTTCCTGGCGCTGGATTACTGTCCCGAAGGTTCCCTCCGCGAATATATGATCCGGACCGGCATGACCTTGAAACTCAACACCGCACTTGACCTGACCTGTCAGATCCTGGACGGGCTGGAATATGCGCACAATGTCCAGATGGAACAGATGTCCCTGCTGGATGCACAGATGTATATGGTCAACGGTCTCGTCCATCGGGACATCAAGCCCGCCAACATCTTCCTGACCCGGCAGGCAGACGGCAGCCTCGCCGCAAAAATCTCGGATTTCGGCTTGGCAAAGGCATTTGATATGGCGGGGATCAGCGGCTGTACCCGCACCGGCGATTTCTCCGGGACACTCGGTTTCATCCCAAAACAGCAGTACCTCAATTATAAATATGTCAAGCCGGAAGTGGATGTGTGGGCTACTGCGGCGACCCTTTACTATATGCTCACCGGAAAAACACCACGGAATTTTTCCAACCCCACCGACATCAACCGGATCTTTGAAAATCCACCCTCTCCGCTTTGGGATTACAATCCTTATGTGCCGAAAGTGATCGCAAGCGTGATCGATGCCGCACTGGATGACCGGCAGACGTTCCGCTTCAAATCTGCGGATCAGCTGAAATTTGCACTGCAGGAAGCAAGAAATAAAATCTGATTTATTTCAGAACAAGAAATTGATGCAGATAATTCAGGGCATCCGCTTCTGACAGCGTCGCCACTGTCCTGCCCTGTTCAAAAATCATAACCCTGCCGTCTCCGGTTCCCGCAAGACCGATATCCGCATCTTTCGCTTCGCCGGGTCCGTTTACAACGCACCCCATCACAGCGATTTTCCGGACTTCACGCAGGCTCCCGCTGCTTTTCAGTTCCGCAACCAGACGCTCCACTTTCTCTGTCATGCCAAAAAGGTCATAAGCCGTTCGGGCGCAGGTGGGACAGGACACGATCTCCGGCTTGGCATCCCGCAGCCCGATCGCCTCCAGAAGGGCGATTCCCGCCCGGACTTCTTCACAGGGATCTGCTGTCAGGCTGACCCGGATCGTATCGCCGACTCCACTCAGCAGCAGCGTACCAATCCCGGCAGCAGACTTGATGATCCCGCGGTACGGCGTCCCTGCCTCCGTCACACCAACGTGCAGCGGATAATCACTCTGACCGGAGAACAGCATATACGCCGCCACCGTCACGGGAACACTGCTGGCTTTCAGCGAGACCGCTATATCATGAAATCCGCACGCCTCCAGACGGGCAACTTCCCCCTTCGCCGCTTCGCAAAGGGAAAATGCCAGCGCCCGTTCCGGATCGCCGAATTCTGCAAGAGAGCGTTCGTATAACCCCGCAGGAAGACTGCCCGCATTGACTCCGACACGGATCGGGATCCCCGCATTGCCAGCCGCCTCCGCCACCTC
This sequence comes from Lentisphaerota bacterium, assembly GCA_015061915.1. Taxonomy (GTDB): domain Bacteria; phylum Verrucomicrobiota; class Lentisphaeria; order Victivallales; family UBA1829; genus SIG77. The sequence continues at coordinate 51,161 of SUVR01000004.1, forward strand.
CTGCACTTTCCGGTCACTGCCGATATTTCCGGGATTGATCCGCACCGCATGGATCCCTGCCGCAATGGAACGCAGCGCAAGATCGTGGTTGAAATGAATATCCGCAACCAGCGGGACCGGGCTCGCCGGAACGATCTCTTTCAACGCCTCGGCAGAAGCCACATCCGGCACGGCAAGGCGTACGATATCGCAACCGCAGGTGGCAAGGGCACGGATCTGCGCCAAAGTCTGCGCCGCATCTTTCGTGGGTGTATTGGTCATGGACTGCACGGAAACGGGCGCACCATCTCCGATCGCCACCTGCCCTACCTGGATCCGGCGACTCATTTTACTGTTTCCTTCCCCGGATCCGGCATCGCACGCATCTGCGGAATCTCTTTCTTTTCAACAGGTTTTGCTTTTTCTTCCTGCTCCATATTCTGTTCATCAATGATCTTGCCCGGCTGTTCCGCTTCAACCGGAAGAAGCCGTTTGATGTCGAAAATCGTTACAAAGATCATAAATCCGATCAGGATCACCACAAAGACGATCGTCAAGGGCTGCAGCACTTTGGCAGAGATCGGTCTGCGGAAAATCATCTCCAGACAGGCAAGCATAATGTGACCGCCATCCAGTACCGGCAGGGGCAGCAGGTTGAACAACGCCAGACTGAAGGAGATCAGAACCACCAGATTCAGTCCCACGATCAGAGATCCTTTATAAACCGAAAGATACAGGGTCTGCCCGATCCCCACCGGTCCGCTGAAATGCTGGGGTCCGAGGGTGGTGTAGCCGCTGTCAAGACCGAGTTTTCTGCCGATCCCGGCACCGACGCTCCGCAGGGAACGCCAGGTGAGGTCCAGCACATTTGCAAGCTGTTCAAAAGGAGTAGGATAGGAAAGGAACCGGAACTGAACGCCGATCTGGTTCCGCGGCACAGATACCAGCGGCACAGTCAGCGTTTCTCCGCCGCGCTGCAGCGTCACCGTAAACGGCTTTTCACCCAACGCCTGAACACCATTGATAAACGCAGCCGTAGTCGTCAATTCTTCTCCATTCAGCGCAAGAATACGGTCGCCCGGTTTCACGACTTTTTCCGCCGGAAGGCCGGGAATCAGTTTCGATACAAGCAGTTCGCCGTTCGCTGAAAAAGTTATCCCGCAAAGATGACCTTCTCCTTTTTCCGGATGGACCGTCACCTGACCGGTGGTCCCGTCTTCCCGTCGATAATCCATAAGAAGCGGTCTACCATTGGCTGCCATGACCTGCAGAACGAACTCATCCAACCCGACTTCCTGACCATTCAGTTTCAAGATCCGGTCGCCCGCTTTCAACCCGGCTTTCTCAGCAGCTGAACCTTCCTGCGGAACGATCGTGACCGGGATCACCACTTCAAAGAAAGGATACGGCGCATTGACGTTCGGCGCCTTCTGACGGTTCACTTCCGGCTGATAAGAGATCTTCTTCACCGATCCATCCGGCTTGCGAACGGTCAACACCACATCGCCGACTGTCAGCATAATATCTTTGGCGAAATCACTCCAGGTGCCATTGATCTTTTTCCCGTTCAGCTCATAGATCACATCACCGGGACGGAGTCCGGCATTGTATTCCGGCTTATCCACCTGCACGGTCTTCACCTTGAATTCCTGTACCTTCGGTGTGCTTTGAGGCAGACCGAAAATCCAGATCACGCACCCCAGTAGAAGTGCAAAAAGAACATTGAAAAACGGTCCGGAAAAGGCGGTCACGATCCGTTTCCACGGAGCGGCTTTCGGCAGTTTGTTGCCGTTTTCATCCTCCGCTTCGCCGGTGGCATCGATCTGCGGCAGGTCCACATAACCGCCCACCGGAATACAGCCGATCCGATATTCCACGCCATTGATTTTCTTTGACCAGACCTTCTTGAATCCGATTGAGAATGCGATCACGTGCAAACCGCACATCCGCGCTGCAAGGAAATGCCCCAATTCATGCACAAAAACGCAAAGACCGAAAAAGATGATCATAAACAACGCGGATCCGATCACGGTCAAAATCTGCCCGACAACTTCCAACATTTTTCAATTCTCCTTATTTCACTTGCAGGGACGCAGCATAAGCGCGCGCCCATTCATCCGCCGCAAAAATTTCTTCCAGCGTCGGGTCTTTTTTGTTCTGATGGTCAGACATCGTTTTTTCGATAACTGTCCAGATCCCCGGCAGGGCGATTTCACCGTCCCGGAAACGCACGCCCGCCACATCGTTGGCAGCGTTCATCACTGCCGCCAGCGTTCCCTGTTCCCGCATTGCAGTCCGGGCAAAGGAAAGCGAGGGGAACACACGCTCATCCACCCGTTCAAATGTCAAACTTCCGGTCTGCGCCAGATCCAGCCGTTTCAATCCGGTATTGATCCGGTCCGGCAGAGTCAGCGCATATTGGATCGGGAAACACATATCCGGCACGCTCAACAGCGCTGTCTGGTTTCCATCTCGCCACTCCACAATGGAATGAATGATCGATTGGGGATGCACCAGCACATCGATCCGGTCTCCACTCATCTGAAAAAGATGATGCGCTTCCACCATCTCCAATGCCTTGTTCATCAGCGTCGCCGAGTCCAACGTCACTTTCGGACCCATAGACCAGGTGGGATGCTTCATGGCGTCCGCCCAGGTCACTCCGGCAAGATCTGCAAAACTTTTACCGCGGAACGGTCCACCGCTTGCCGTCAGGATCAGCTTTTCCACATTCTCCGGGGAATGTCCTTCAAGACACTGAAACAACGCACTGTGTTCGCTGTCAACCGGAAGAATACGCACTTTTTTTTCTGCCGCCAGCTTCATCACGGGGTATCCTGCCGCGACCAGCACTTCCTTGCTCGCCAGCGCAATGTCACGCCCCGCTCCGATCGCAGCAACCACCGGCAGGATCGCTGCATTTCCAACGATCGCCGATACAACCAGATCCAGTTCCAGAGTCGAAAGCAGATCGCACAACGCCTTTTCACCGGCGTAAGCTGTCGTTCCGGCGGGGACCTGCGAACGCAGTTGCGGGAGACAGGTCTCTGCCGCAGTGACAGTATGCGGCACCTTGAACTCCGCCGCAATTTCCGCCAGTTTCGGGATGTTCCCCCCACCCGCAGAGATCAGCACCAGTTCAAACGCCTCCGGCATGGCACGCAGCACACGCAGCGTACTGGTCCCGATGGACCCTGTTGCGCCCAGCAGTGCGATCCGTTTTTTCTTCCCGTTCATCAATCTGCCTTGCTTTCGACCATAAATGTCACCGGTCCGTCATTTTCGATGGAGACCAGCATATCGGCACCGAATTCACCGGTGGGGACATCTTTCCCCAGTTTTTCTTTCATCAGTGCCACAAATTTTTCATACAGCGGGATCGCCTGAGCCGGCAATGCCGCTTCGCTGAATCCGGGACGGCGCCCTTTCCGGCAATCGCCGTACAGGGTAAACTGGGAAACGACCAACGCCTCTCCGCCGCAATCCAGCAAAGATTTGTTCATCTTTCCTTCGTCATCACAGAAGATCCGTAAATTTACCAGCTTATCTGCCAGATAGACAGCATCTGCTTCCGTGTCGCTGTGCGTTACGCCGAAAAGGATCATCAAGCCCGGTCCGATCGCACCGACCGTCTTACCATCGATAGAGACGGACGCCCGTTTCACCCGCTGGATCAAAGCACGCATGATCTTATCCCTTGATCAGTTTCAAAAATTCCGCACGGGTTTCCGCTTCACGGCGGAAACTGCCCAGCATGGAGGAGGTTTCCATCACGGAATTCTGTTTCTGCACGCCGCGCATCAACATACAGAGATGTTGAGCCTCCATCACCACGCCTACACCCTGCGGAGCAAGAACTTCCTGGATCGCATCGGCGATCTGGCGGCAGAGCCGTTCCTGCACCTGCAAACGCCGTGCAAACATATCCACGATCCGCGCCAGCTTACTCACGCCCACGATCTTCCCGTTGGGGATGTAACCGATATGACACTTGCCGAAGAACGGCAGCAGATGATGTTCACACATACTGTAAAATTCAATATCGCGCACGATCACCATATCGTCCACATCTTCTTCAAAGATCGCACCGTGGACCACTTCATCCAGGTTCTGACGATAGCCTCTGGTCAGAAAATCCCAGCTCCGGTGGACCCGCTCCGGGGTCTTGATCAGCCCTTCACGCTCCGGGTCTTCCCCGATCTTCTGCAGAAGCGAGCGGACTTCGTTCTGAATATCGTCCATCACACCTGCTCCATTGCCTGATCAAAGTCAGCAATAATGTCATCAATATTTTCAATACCGACAGACACACGGACCATTTCCGGCAGCACGCCCGCCGCAACCAGTTCTTCATCAGTCAACTGACGGTGTGTCATACTTGCCGGATGCAACACGCCGGTACGGACATCTGCCACATGGACAACGATCGCCGCCAGTTTCAGGCTGTTCATCACCTTTTCGCTTGCCGCCTTGCCACCCTTCATGCCGAAGCACAGCACGCCGCTGCCGCCCTTGAGATATTTTTTCGCCATTTCGTACTGATCGTCCCCCTTGAGGAACGGATATTTCACCCAGGCGACCTTGGGATGATTCTGCAGGTGTTCTGCCAGTTTCAGAGCATTTTCGCTGTGGCGTTCCATACGCAGATGCAGCGTTTCCAGCCCCACATGGCTCAGGAACGCATTGAACGGCATCATGGGGAAGCCCAGGTCACGCACCCACTGGACGCGCAGCTTGACACTGAAGGGACACGCCGCAAAGTCGCGGGTATAGATCAGACCGTGGTAGCTCTTATCCGGTTCCGTGAATTCGGGGAACTTGCCGTTTGCCCAGTTGAACGTACCTTTTTCGATCACGATCCCGCCAACAGAAAGGGCGTGACCATCCGTGTACTTCGTGGTGGAATGGGTCACAATATCTGCACCGAAATCGAAGGGCTTGCAAAGGAAGGGAGTCGGGAATGTATTATCCACGATGAACGGCACACCCAGTTCTTTGGCAGCCTTGCTGAATTCTTCAAAGTTGAGAACCGTCAGCGCCGGATTGGCAATGGTCTCGGCAAAGACAGCACGGGTTTCCGGACGGGCGGCAGCGATGATCTCTTCCGCCGTGGCATCGCTGGAAACAAGAGTCACTTCCACGCCCATTTTCTTGAGGGTGTTGGTGAACAGGGAAACGGTCCCGCCGTAAAGTGCCGCACTTGCAATCACGTGCTGACCGCAGGTACAGCAGTTCATGATCGCCATAGTATTGGCGGTCTGTCCGGCGGAAAGCGCCACCGCAGCCACGCCGCCTTCGAGGGCAGCCATCTTCTTTTCAAAGCAGTCGACTGTGGGGTTGGCGAGGCGGGTGTAGAAAAATCCCGGCGCCTTCAGGTCAAACAGATCTGCCACTTCCTGACTGGTATTGTATTTGTAAGTAGTACTCTGAACAATGGGCACCACACGTGCTTCGCCGTTCTGAGGTTCATACCCCGCCTGAACAGCAAGGGTTTCGATCTTCCAATTCTTATCCATAATTCAATCTCCGGAATTCAAAAAGACTTATTCGCAAACTTCGTCCAGACACCACTTGTTGCGGAACAGCGGTTCTCGGTCGATCCACTTGCCGTTGGTGAAGTCGGGGAACGCCACCGGAGCGGAACCGAGAGCAATGGACTGCTCGGAAAGAGCGGTGACTGCCATCCATGCGGCGCAGTCGTACACGTCGATCGGGGTCACAGTGCGGTTGCGGACCGCATCGAAGAAGGCGCGGAGAGCGAGTGCATCCATACCGCCGTGTCCGCCCACCTGATTGTTGCGGAATTCTTTCCAGATCGGGTGGTCGTATTCTTCGTAATACTTATCCTGGGGATCCCATTCGTGAGTGGTGTAGGGATTGCCGGCAACGTCCAGCTTTTCATATTTCGGGCTCATACCTTCCACATAGATGCCTTTGGCGTTTTCCAGCCAGATCCCCTTGGTCCCCTGCACGCGACAGTCGCGGGAGTAAGGACGGGGCAGAGAAATGCCGTGGGTCAGCGTGATGCACTCGCCGTTGGCACACTTGATTACGGTCGTGACAATATCCCCGATATTGAAGTGGCGGGGCGCGCCGCTGGCTTCTGCCGCCAGATCAAAACCTCTGCCCTTGGTGGCGGTGGAGGTCAGACTCAGGAAGCGGTTGCCACGGTTGATGCGCAGGATCTTGGAGATGGGGCCCAGACCGTGGGTCGGATAGAGGTCCGCATTACGGAACTGATTGTGCAGAGCCCGTTCGGAGCGGGAACCGTTCCACGCCATTTCGGAAAGATCGTGTTCGTAACCGCATTCGCAGTAGATCAGTTCGCCGAACATACCTTTGCGAACCATGTTCAGCACCATAAGTTCTTCACGGCCGTAGCAGCAGTTTTCCAGCATCATACAGGAAACGCCGGTGGATTCTGCGGCATGGACCAGATGCCAGAGTTCGTCAATGCTGGAAGCACCGCCCACTTCGATCCCGGCGTACTTGCCGGCATTCATAGCGGCTTCGGCGATCTGGAGATGGGAGTTCCAGGAGGTGGGAACGAGAACCGCATCCACATTGGGATCCTGGATCAGCTGACGGTAATCCGTATAGGCAGCCGGTTTGGGGCAGTCGTGGGCGGCAATGATGTTCAGGATCTTTTCGATCCGTGCCTGATTGAAGTCACAGACCGCCGTAACGATCACTTCGCCTTTGAGTGCAAACATAGTGGCAAGGAGCGTTTCTGTTCTTGCGCCAAGCCCGATAATACCGATTTTCACTGCATTGCTCATTGTATTCGATTCCTTTCGTATGGAAATTTATTTTTCTGTCTCAATTTTTCATCTGCCGCCGGACTGCTTCAGCCAGGCTTCCACAAACATATCCAGATCCCCGTCCAGAACGGCAGCGGTGTTACCCGTTTCCACATCGGTACGCAGGTCCTTCACCATCTGATACGGCTGCAGCACATAGGAACGGATCTGGCTGCCCCAGCCGATCTCGGCTTTGTCGCCGGAGATCTGGGCGGCTTCCCGTTTCCGCTTTTCTTCCTCCAGTTCGTACAAGCGGGCTTTCAACATTTTCATTGCCATTTCCCGGTTCTTGTGCTGGGAACGCTCCACCTGACACGCTACCACCACGCCCGTCGGCAGGTGAGTGATACGCACTGCACTGTCCGTACGGTTGACGTACTGACCGCCCGCACCGGATGCCCGGTAGGTGTCGATCCGCAGATCTTTTTCTTCCACGGCGATGTCAATATCTTCTTCCAGTTCAGGGAAAGCATCGGCAGAGGCAAAGGAAGTATGCCGCCGTGCATTGCTGTCGAAGGGGGAAATACGGACAAGGCGGTGGATCCCCCGTTCCGCTTTCAGGTAACCGTAGGAAAATTCGCCGGTGACTTTAAGAACGGCGCTCTTGATGCCCGCTTCATCGCCCGGCTGCATATCAATGATCTCATCCTTCCAGCCGCGACGCTCGAACCAACGGCGGTACATACGCAGCAGAATACTCGCCCAGTCGCAGGATTCTGTGCCGCCTGCGCCGGAGTGGATGTAAAAATAACAGTTGTTCCGGTCAAACTTACCGGAGAGAAAGCTCACCAGTTCGATCTTGTCCAGATCTTTTTCCAGAGTTGCCCAGGCGCCGTCTGCTTCTTCCAGAAACATCTCATCTTCGGCGGCAAGTTCCGCAATCGCCAGAAAGTCATCCGCTTTCCGCTTGACAGCGGCGTAGGGTTCGATCACATTCTTGCAGGCGGAAAGGCTTTGCACGGTCGCCTGCGCCGATTCCTTATCATCCCAGAAATCCGGCTTCGCCATAATGCCTTCGATCTCTTTGATCCTGGCTTTCGTTTCATCGATCTTCAGAAAGGTGGAAAGTTCCTCCAGACGCTGTACCACCGCCTGCCCTTTCTGTCTAACTTCTTCAATCGTCATCATAGTTCAAAAATCCTTCGGTTAAATTTCAACCTCATAACATAATCGAAAATGACGAATTTTCAAGTATATTTTATATAAAGACGGGAAAGAATCGGCAAAAAAATTCATTTGAAGATCCGGAAAGCACTTTGCAGCAACGAATCGCCCTGTTTTTGACGACTCCCCCCTACCCCCGCACAAAGTCCGGTCGTCCGTCAAAAACAGACCCGTTTGGATCACCGGGGAACGTTTCCCCGGCGACATAATGGTTTTGAGCGTCAAACAAAAGCACAAAAAAACGGAGTACAGCGTGCTGCCGTACCCCGTTCCGTATCGACTGAAAAAAGCGATTACTTGATGATCTGTTCGATCTTGCTGCGGAGCGTGGAATTCTTCAGTTCCGGATCTTTGAAGAGTTCCGCACCGGGACCGAAGGCATTGGTAATGACCTTGGCGTTGGAGTGACCGCCGGTGGTGTACTTGATCCCCACATATTCATCACGCCATGCTGCGGCTTTGTTTGCGATTTCGCCACCGCCGATCCGGCGGATCTTCGCGTTTTTCGGCGCATAGTTTGTTTCGATCATTCCCTTGATCTGGGCAAGCTGTTCTGCCGTGAACTTGTCAAAACCCATCAGGTCTTTGAGCTTTGCAATGATCTTATTCGCAGACATCTGCTTTTTGATCATGGCGTGCAGTTCCTGACCGAGCTTATCCTTGCGCATCTTCTGCTTCCAGAGCAGCTGGACATTCTTTTTCAGTTTTTCGGGATCCACGATCTGCAGACCGCCGGTTTCGTGGTCGGCTGTCACAATGACCAGTGTTTCTTCCGGATGTGCCGCCTGAAATTCCAGAGCAGCTGCCACCGCACGGTCAAAAGCACGGACTTCCCGGATCATCCATGCGGAGTCGTTGTTGTGTCCGGAGTGGTCGATCCAACCACATTCCAGCATGATGAAAAAGCCGTTCTTGTTGGTGAGTGCGAAACTTTCAGCAGCGAAGGTCAGGTAGTCGCCAATGGAGATCCACTTGTCAGCGCCGGGCTTCTGGTTCCAGGCCACATAGGGCTGGCAGCCGGCATAGATCTTATTCATGGGAACGGAGGGATTGTTCTTGATGATCTCATATTCTGCATCCAGAGCCGCCTTGACCGGCTTGCCGGAATAGATGGTATACCCGGCAGCTTCCAGCGTTTTGCGGTAAGTCTTTTCCTGGGGCGGAAGAGCGGGATCATCGAGAATGTAGTTGGTGTTGCAATGGAGCAGGAGGCTGCCGCCGACAAAATCCACATTGGACTTCGCCAGGTCTGCAATGATCTGATTGCGCATGGAGCGTTTTTCCTGATGAGCGTACTGGGCAGCCGGAGTGGCGTCAGAAAGTCCGCAGGAGGAAATGATCCCGACAGCGAAGCCTCTTTCCCGCTTCAGAGCGGCAGAGAGACTTTCCACCGGCTTTTTGTTTTCGTCCACGCCAATCGCGCCGTTGTAGGTCTTGATCCCGCAGGCAATAGCGGTACCGCTGGCAGCGGAGTCCGTGGTCCAACCGTGGATTTCATTGGTGTCCGTGGGCGTGAAGACATCGCCGGAATTCATCACAAGCTGTTTGCCCACTGCCGCTTCTGCAACAGCACGCTGGTTCGGACCGAAACCGTCGCCAATAAGAACGAATACATACTTGACCTTGCTCTTGGCATCATCTTTGGCACAGACCGAAGAACAGGCTGTGGAGATGCAGAGAGCGCCGATCATCACGAGAGTGAAAAGGTGTTTCAACATACTTTTTCCTTTTGTTGATTTGTAAGTTTGTAATAGAGATGTAATTCTGTCGCGAATATAACATCTTTTTCAATAAAAATCAAGCGTTCTTCAAAAAAAATACATCGCAGAAAATTCCGTTTTTTTTACAATATATTCCATAACAACACGGTTGACAAAACAGTTGAGATGTGCTATTTTGCAGAAGAAATGAAGATGTGTCCCCACACCACAACCAGAAGGAATCAGCCAAATGAAGATGAAGTTCCTCCTCCCCGCTTTACTCCTCCTTTCAGCCCCGCTCCAAGCGGCAGTCTCCCTTTCTCCCGGCGGCTTGCTTCCTGCTGCGGAAGACCCGAAAAAGCCCGCCGTCTTCCCGGCTGAACCGATTCTTTTGAAAGCGGATCAGCAGCCGAAAGAATACACGCTGACCTATCGGGCAAAATTCACCGGAAAGAAGCAGGACCATACCCTGCGGCTGCATTATCAGGAGCTGAACAAAGACGGCGCAAAACTGAAGTCTCCCCTCACGGTCACGGGGGTTGTTTTTGATCCCAACGGACACTCCACGGTCAATGGCAGGGGGATCTGCCGGCTCGCGTACAACGGGATCCTCCCCGTGCATCAGCGGTATCTGGCGGAACCGTTGTTTCAGACCGGTGAGTGGTACGACTTCAAACTGACCGCCCGGAATATGGAGGAATACATCGCCCTGACGCTCTTCGTGAAGAAGGGCGACCAATGGCGGCGACTGCTCGCCGGCAATGTGATGACCAACCGTCAGCTCGCCGGGGTGAGTTTCGCTTCCGGTTCCGGTTTGGAACTGGCGGATATCGCCCTTGATCCGGTCGGTCCCGCACCGGAAAAACTGCTGCCCGGCGCTTCGGCAAAAAGCAAAGTCATAACGGTTCCCTTTGCCGGTGAGAAAACCGGCGTAAAACTGCGTCTGACGCCCGGATCCTATCCGGTCCAGATCATGATCCAGCTGCTGAACAGCAAGCAGGAAAAACCGGTGGTCTATACCTACCGCCTCAATCCCGTTGCCCAGAATTTTTCCTGGAAAGAAGAGTTCACCGTTGAGAAAGAGGTGGATGGCGTAAAGAAAAAAGTCAAGGAAACGATCTCCAAAAGTCATACATTCGAGGATACGGGGATCGATGTACTGGCGAACAACTGGCGCCTCTACACAGTTTACACCCGTGCCCGCGTTGCCGGCCGCTATCATAACAATCAGATGGCGGAGATCGCAGCAAATCCGGAGAAGTACGGCAAAACTGCGTCCGCGAGCGAGTTTGTCCTTGAGTTCCGCAGTACACCGGCCGGACGCGAGTTGTGGCTCAACGGCAGTTTTTTCCAGAAGATCCCCGAGTCAGTCACGTTTGATCAGATCAAGGTCTCCCTGCCAGCTGGCGCAGTCTGCCCCGAACCGGAAATACGCAATGGTCCCGTGACTGTCGTCGCCCCGTGTTATCAGCCGGTCCCTGTAACGCCCGATGATGACATGATCCCCATTCCCGGGATGAAGCATTTTATGATCCCCCGGTGCGGGGAAGAAGACGCTTTTGCAACGGCACTCTGCAAGGTCAACCGGGGCTCCTATCTGCTGGAGTGCGACGGCTATCTCTCCCGGTCCGCCTTCGATGCCATGCCGGACAGTTTCATCCGCCGCGTTCCCGTCGCCCAGTACAACCGGGCGTATGTCCTCTGCGCTCTTTCGCCCGATCCCGAAAAGAAGATGACAACCGATGTCACCGCACGCCTGACCAGTTTTTACAGTCCCAACAACGCCGGCTGCTCGCCGGAGATGATCGCATATCAGACCGTCACGCTGCCCCGGAGTGAATCTGCTCCCCTGCCGCCGAATGTAAAACGCGTGGGTAACGGTATGTTCCTTGTCGCCTTTGATCTGGATGTCGGTAAGATCCAGGACGTGATCTTTATGAAGAAAAACGCCTTCCTGGACTTTGAAGTGATGGGCGGTCTGTTCGAGGGGGATGACTACTATATCTACTGCGGCGGCAAGCCAGCCAAAACGCCTTCTGCGGTCAAAGTCTATGGGGCAGTTCTGGAACGGACTCCGGTCAGTATGATGGTGGAATCCGGGCAGATCGGAAATATCTATTATCCCAACGAAACGCCCGCCATGACTGCTCACCTTTCGGGTGCGGCGGATCAGAACGTTACGGTCGACTGGATCGTGAAAGATCTGGATGGAAAGACGGTCTTTTCCAAACAGGATGTCTGGACGGTGAAACCTGCGGAAAAGACAGCGCTCCGCACCGAATTTCCGGTCAAAGCCATCGGACACTATACGGTGAATGTTCAGCTGAAAGACCCCGCCGGAAAGGTGCTGGTCAACTATGCCGGCTCTTTCGTGCGAATCCCTGCCGATACCCGTAAAGCGTTCTATGATTCCCCGTACTTCCTCTGGAATTTCGGCGGCGCCCACGGCACTCCGGGCGATCTGGAAACGGTCAGTTATCTTTACAACCGCATCGGTGCCCGCAAGGCGCAGCTCTGGAATTACAAATATTCCGAAGAGGAAGTCCGATCCCACAAGATGATGCACGGTCCGTTCCCCTATCTGCGCTCCAAGGCGGCGACTCCGGAAGAACGGGCGAAAGATCTGGATGCCCAGATCCAGCGCCTGATCAAACGTTATCCCCACACGGACAGCGCGCTGATCTTCCATGAAAGCGGCGGCGGACCGGATCCGCTGGAACTCTGCGGCGGCGTCACGGAGATCACGCCGGAACAGAAGGCGGAAGATGAACGCAAAAGTCAGCGGGCGATCGAACTGGCGCAGGCATGGCGCAGAAACGCTCCGCATATCCGCCTGACCGTCGGCAACAGCGGCGGTACGATCGGGCTGATCGCCCGTCTGTTCCGGGCGGGCTATCCCCGGGATCTGATCGACCGGATCGGGGAGGAATCGGTGGGGCAGACCATGCCGCCGGAACGCTCTACTGCCGGATCCTTCTGGAAACTTTACGAACTGGGCAGGATCTACGGTTACAAAGATCTTGGTGTGGAAGCCTGCTATGAATGGAAATCCCGTCTGCCCCGCTGCTTTACGCCCCGGAAACACGCGTCGCTCTGCGCCCGGGACCTGCTGATCGCCCACGCTTGGAAGTCGCCCACCATTCCGGTCCCCGGCGGCTTTGAAAAGGCGAACAGTTATTATAATACGGTCTGGGGCGGCGGCGGTTTCACCCGTTATCCGCTGGCGCAGCCCCGCCCGGTCATCAGTGTGGGGGCTATCTTTACACATGTGTTCGATCAGGTGGAATTTCTCCGCATGATCCCCACCGGCTCCCAGACAGTCTATGCGCTGGAATTCAGGAAGGGAGATGGCTTTATCTACGCGCTCTGGACGCCCCGCGGCTGTGTGAAGACTGCCGTCAATACCCGCGAAAAAGAACTGAACGGCATGGATATCTACGGTCGCCCGCTTGTCTGGAAGAGCGGCGAAAAACTCTCCGTTTCCGAAGAAGCGGTTTACCTGATGAGCAGGACAAAGATCGAATCGTTCACCGCAGAATCGGAACGCTCATTCCCGTGGGAACAGTACTCCGGGATCGAAAATGCAGTCCTCTCCGTGAAAATGGATGACGCCGCAAAGTGGACCGCTGACATGCAGGAACACAGCCGTCTGAAACAGAACCCGAAGAGCCTGCCGACACTGGCACCGGGCAGCTACACGCTGAAGACGGTTACAGATAAAGAGCGCGGTAATTGTCTGGAAGTCAGCCTCGCACCAGTGGCGGAAGTGAAGAACCCGCTGCTGCAGGAATATGTGTTCATCCGCCCGCAGGAACCGGTCGTGTTGAACGGCAAGGCGGATACGGTAGGGCTGTGGATCAAGGGTAACTCCAGCTGGGCAAAGCTGTACTTTGAACTGGAGGACGCCGACGGCGATGTCTGGATGACTTTCAGCGCCTACTACGACTGGCCCGATCAGCTGGGGATCAACTTTGACGGCTGGCATCTGGTGTGCTGTCCGCTGACCGATGCCTCTCCGGTGAAAATCCCCTGTCCCAACGAGGATCGCTACATCTGGCGCCACATCCAGTCCGGAAAAGGCAGCGACCGGAAGCTGACATTCCCGGTCAAGTTGCGCGGTGTAGGGATCGCCATGCCCCGGAAGGTGCTGAACATTCTGGAAATGGAAGATGTGAAGATCCAATCCGTGCGCCTCGGCGGTTTTGTCAATTATTGAGGGAAAAATACAGATTCCCTCTTGAAAAGTACGCTTTGTATGTTATATTATACGGATTTTTGATCATCGCAAAAACTACTAACCAAACTTCTAACGATACAGGAGAATCAAAATGACCTTCACTCATGAAGTCGAACAGATGTGCTGTGTCGCCAAGGGCCCGAAACACGGTCCCGCTCCGATCCCGCAGGAAGGGAAATGGACGAAGGCGAAAGAGATCACGGAAATTTCCGGTCTCACTCACGGCGTCGGCTGGTGTGCCCCGCAGCAGGGTGCCTGCAAACTCACCCTCAACGTCAAAGATGGTATCATCCAGGAAGCTCTCGTTGAAACGATCGGCTGCTCCGGCATGACTCACTCCGCTGCCATGGCTGCGGAAATCCTGCCCGGCAAAACCATCCTCGAAGCCCTGAACACGGACCTCGTCTGTGACGCGATCAACACTGCCATGCGCGAACTGTTCCTCCAGATCGTTTACGGCCGCACCCAGACTGCGTTCTCCGAAGGCGGTCTCCCCATCGGTGCCGGTCTGGAAGACCTCAAGCAGCTCCGTTCCATCACCGGTACCATGTACGGCACCTCCGCAAAGGGCGTCCGTTATCTGGAAATGGCGGAAGGCTATGTGACCGGTCTGGCTCTCGATGAAGACGATCAGGTCATCGGTTACGAGTTCGTCAACCTCGGCAAGATGATGGAAGCGATCAACTCCGGCAAGGAAGAGATCCTCAGTATGCCGACGAAAGACCTCGTCAAGAAATTCCAGAAGACCTACGGCCGCTTTGCCGATGCCGCCAAGGTCATCAACCCGCGCAAGGCATAAGGAAGGGAGTTCGTCACTATGGCACTTTTTGAAAGCTACGAACGCCGTATTGCTCAGATCAACAAATTTCTGAACGATAACGGGATCGCTTCCATCGAAGAAGCAGAACAGATCACCAAAGGCAAAGGTCTGGACATCTATCAGCGTGTGAAAGACATCCAGCCGATCTGCTTTGAAAACGCCTGCTGGGCATACTTGGTCGGTGCTGCCGTCGCCATCAAGCGCGGTCAGACCGTTGCCAGCGAAATCGCCAAGACCCTCGGCGAAGGCCTCCAGAGCTTCTGCATCCCCGGTTCCGTTGCGGACGACCGTAAAGTCGGTATCGGCCACGGCAACCTGGCATCCATGCTCCTCGAAGACCAGACCAAGTGCTTTGCGTTCTGCGCAGGTCACGAATCCTTCGCTGCTGCTGAAGGTGCGATCGGTCTTGCCCGCAGCGCCAACAAAGCCCGTAAAGAACCCCTCCGCGTGATCCTGAACGGTCTCGGCAAAGACGCTGCCATGATCATCAGCCGTATCAACGGCTTCACCTTCGTTGAAACCGAATTCGACTATGCCACCGGCGAACTCAAAGTCGTCGCTGAAAAGGCATACTCCAAGGGCGAACGCGCAGCGGTCCGCTGCTACGGCGCTGATGACGTCCGTGAAGGCGTCGCCATTATGTGGAACGAAGATGTGGATATCGCCATCACCGGTAACTCCACGAACCCGACCCGCTTCCAGCACCCGGTTATGGGCACCTACAAGAAAGAACGGATCGCCAACGGCAGAAAGTTCTTCTCTGTGGCTTCCGGCGGCGGCACGGGCAGAACCCTGCACCCGGACAACATGGCTGCCGGTCCTGCTTCCTACGGCATGACGGACACCATGGGCAGAATGCACTCCGACGCACAGTTCGCCGGTTCCTCCTCGGTTCCGGCACACGTCGAAATGATGGGTCTCATCGGCATGGGCAACAACCCCATGGTCGGTGCATCCGTTGACGTTGCTGTGGCTGTCGCTCAGGCGATGAAATAAGTCGCACTACTGCAATTCAGGGAGCGGTTTCTTTTTCCGGGAAACCGCTCCCTTTTTGACCATAGCAATGAACGGAAAGAAAGGCGGATGAGGCAATGAAGGGCAAACGCAAAGTAAGTACAAAACGTTATCAGAAGCGCTACGATGAAGCGTACGAACCGGATATGGAGCAGATCAACTCCGAGATCGCTGAACTTCAGGCGGCGGAGCAGGAGGATCGGGACGAAGAACGGGATCCGGGCGATGATGCGTTGACAGACGTGCGCAGTGCGCTTCCCTCCATTGCCATCGTTGGCAGACCCAATGTGGGCAAATCTTCTCTGTTCAATGCCATCCTCAAGCGCAGACAGGCGATCGTGCATTTTGACAGCGGCGTGACACGGGACCGCGTCTCCGCTTCCGGCGTCTTTGATAAATGCCGTTTCACCCTCTTCGATACCGGCGGGCTCGGTATGTATCAGGGCGAAAAACGCGGCGTCGGGTTCTGGGACCGGATGATCGAAGAACAGGTGGACGCCGCTATCGCTTCCGCCGATACCATTCTCTTTGTGGTGGATGTACAGGCGGGGCTCAGCCCGCTGGATAAGAACATCGCCGCCAAGATCCGCACCTGCGGAAAAAAAGTCCTGCTCGTAGCGAACAAGGCAGACAACGCCGGGTTCGAGAAGCACGCGGATGAGTTCTACGAGCTGGGCTTTGACAAAGTCTATACCGTTTCCTGTCTCCACCGGAGAGGGATCGATGACATGATGACGGAAGCCGTGGCGGGTCTGCCCCGGATCCGGGAAGGCCGCAAAGTGACCCGTCCTCTGCGGATCGCCGTCTTCGGCAGACCGAACGTGGGCAAGTCCTCTCTGGTCAACCGGATGCTGGGCGAACAGCGGGTCATTGTGAGCGATGTTCCCGGCACGACACGGGATACCATCGACGTGGAATTTATGCTCCCCTGCCGGGATGAACTCGTGCCTGCCATGATCGTGGACACCGCCGGGTTGCGGAAACGGTCCAAGGTGGATGACGCCGTGGAGCAGTACAGTAATATGCGTGCCGCCGAAGCATTGGAAACGTGCGATATCGTCCTTTTTGTGATCGAATCCAGCGTAGGCTTTGCCACGGCACAGGATAAAAGCATTGCCCGTATGGTGGAGGAATCCGGCAAGGGCTGTATCATCGTCGCCAACAAGTGGGACATCCGGGCGGACGGCAAGCGTGCGCAGGAAATGCTGGAGGACATCCACACCTCCCTGCCCAAGATGCGCTACGCCCCGGTGGTCTTCACCTCGGCAAAGACCGGGTACAACTTTGACGCCCTTTATGAAGCGATCGCCCAGCTCCGCGGGCAGATGTCCCTCAAGATCTCCACGTCCATGCTGAACCGGGTGATCCAGGACGCCGTGACGCGGAATCTGCCGCCGGTGGTCGGCACAAAACCTCTGAAGATCTACTACGGCACTATGACCAGTTCCACACCTCCGAAGGCAGTGCTTTTTGTGAACAAAGTCTCCTATTGTGCCGACACATACAAGACCTATCTGGTCAACTATTTCCGCAAGGCGTTCGGTTTTGTGGGCTTCCCCGTGTTCATCCGTCTGCAGGAACGCGAACGGCGCGATTTGAGCGAAGTGGTGAACCATCAGGGCAGTACCGGCAAGAAACACGTTGCCAACGCCAAACAGTACAAGGAAAAGAAGCAGAAAAGCATTGCTGCCAAGCACGAAAAACGGGCTGCCGCCCGGAAGAAAAAAGGCAGCTACGGCGCCTTTGAAGATTGAGGTGCAATTCTGTTTTTTCAGAACTCGAATGTCAGGCCATCGTAACAGGGCGTGACGTTGAGGGGCGTCATGATCTTGAGCAGTTCTTCGTGGGGACAGACGCTGTGATGTTCAAAATGGGTGGCGAAATTGGGCGTCTCTTCCGTCATCAGCCCGTATTCGATCAGACGGGTGCGGAACTTGAGGTAAACATTCAAGCCCATGTGTGATTTTGCCAGATCGGGATTGCGTGCGGCGCCGTAGCAATCGATGATAGCGGCATCCAGTTTGTATCCGCACTGGCGGATCATCTCCCACGTTTCATCGGACCACCAGCCGGTATCGTTGGCAATCAGCAGGGATTTTCCGCCACGGGTGAGGATGTAATTCAGGGGAGTCGTTCCGGGGTCGTGGTCGGCACGGACCGCAAAGATCTCCATGGAGCCATCCGGGGTGGTCAGGCGTTCGCCGGGGTGAATGGGGCAGGACCGCATGGAAGCGTAGGCAAAACCGCCGCCTTTTTCTCCGCCGACACAGCGCTGGGGCATATCATCGCCGTAAAAATCCAGCACAGGCGGATTGAGGGCGAACTTGGGGGAACCGCGGCGACCGATCAGCTCCAGATTGAGGTGGTCGCCGTGGCAATGAGTATTCAGAACGCGCCTGATCTTTGCGTAGTCCACATAAAACAGGCGCATCTGTTCACGCAGGTCCGGACCGAAGTCGATCAGCGTATCGTCGTCGATGAGATAGCTGGTGCATCTTCTGTAATCGGGGCTTTCCGGGTTGCGCCGGGCGTGTTCGCAACTGGCGCAGGTGCAGAAAAGCGAGGGCACTCCTTCCGAGCCGCCGCTGCCGAGAACAGTAAACTTCATCTGCCGGACCTTCCGTGTTCCGTTCGATCAGAAATCGACCTTGATGGCGTTTTCAAATTCCTCGTTGATGAAGGCGACACCGGCGGGGCCCAGCGCTTCCATCAGGGGATCGTCATCTTTTTCGCAGAATCCAACCGGGTTGTGGCGGATCCAGCCTTCGGCGATCCCGTATTTCTTGGAGAGGCGTCCGATCATCTTGCCGCCATCCACCAACCCCTGAATGTAGGAGTTGGTCGCCTGACTGACATCCAGCCAGGACTGCTGGCTCTTGTGGCAGGAGAGCATCTGCTTCTTCATCTCGATCACGGGTTCCACGTTCACGAAAATGCCGGGGATCACGGGACGGCGGAGGGTATCCACCAGCGAGTGCGGCATAGCGTGGTAAACGGTCAGGAAGTCATCAAACTTCTGGGAGGGACGGGCAGTCTTTGCGTTGCCCATACCGCGGCAGAAGGCGGCGGAGACGGCGAGGCGTCCGGCGTTGACGTGGTCTTCCATATAGTCGTAAGGACCATGCGTCAGCACGATTTTGGGCTTCACATCCCGGACTTCCGGCAGGAGTTTGCCGAACAGCTCGGAGTTGTAAAAGACTTCCAGGTCGTTGCAGATGCTTTCGTGGTAGTGGAAGCCGGCAAGCGCACAGGCGTCAATGGCTTCCTGACGGCGCATCCGCACGATAGTTTCGTAGTCATACTTTTCCGTGCCGAGGCTGCCGTTTGCGATATTCATGTAGTGGATCTCCCAGCCCAGTTTCTGGAGCTGGAGGAGCGTACCCGCCATCTGGAATTCGATATCATCCGGATGGCAGGCGATCGCCATAGCGACTTTGTTGGACATAGTGTTGCGCTCCTCTGAAAGATCAGTGCATTTCCACGTCGCAGACACCGAATCCGCCGCGGAAGAAGCTGAAGGTCACATCCGGGTGATCGGAGAGGAGACTCATGGGCACGGCGCTGTCCGCGATCTTCTTGGAGAGCATATAGGTGGTCAGGCGCATACCGAAGGGGTTGTCGTGGTGACCGGGATGCCAGATGGAGACTTTTTCCGCCTTCCAGGTCTGGACAGGACCGACGGTGACCGCCACCGTGGGAACGTTCTGGACCGTGCCGCCGCCGGAGGTTCTGGCGTTCTGGATCAGGGTGATCGGGTGCAGGTCAACGATACGGGTGGAAAGTTTGCGGTATTCTTCCGGGCTGGGCGGATTGTCCACATAAGCACCTTCGCGCTTGACAGGGTCGTTGAACGCCCAGTGCTTGGTTTCGCCCTGACCGCCCTGCATGAGGACGCAGCGGACATTTTCCCACGCCTTGTTGTATTCTTCCGGATTTTCCGTGGGGAAGTGGAGGTTTTCCATGGGCATACGGAGGTCTTCACGGATGCGGTTGAAGCACAGATCCATATCACACTTTGCGAAGCCCATGGGGAAGTTCATATCGGCAGCCTTGCCATCGACAATCCATTCATCCATACCGAAGAAGTGGCAGTTCTTGAGGTCCAGATTCATAGCATTGACCATCTGGGCAACGATGGGGAGCTGTTCGGTGGGACCGATGGGACCGCAGACGCCGCAGGGGCGTTCGGGAGTCGCCTGCATCCAGGCAGAAATGTATTCCAGAGCTTCCGCAGCATAGAATTCCTGAATGGTGTCGTAGATATTGATCTTGAAACCGGGGCGCTCGTAATCTTTGAGCGTGTCAATGGTGATCTTTGCAGCTTCGTCGAGGATGCTGCGGTCGAGTGTGGTGTAGTCCCACCATGCCGGTGCCAGTTTGCTGAGTGCTCTCATTTCTTTTCTCCTTGATTTGAGATCGTTTGTTTTGTATTATGGATTCCGTTCAAAAATCTTATTCGGTGGCGTTTTCCACGCCGGGGAATGTGCCGCTGCGGACATCGTCCACATAGGAAGAGACGGCATTTTTCATTTCGTTGCCCAGATCGGCATAACGCTTTGCGTGCTTGGGCAGGTATTCGGTAAAAAATCCCACAAGGTCCGCAATGACCTGCACCTGACCATCACAATACGGTCCAGCTCCGATCCCGATGGTAGGGATATCCAGACTTTCTGTGATCTTCTTCGCCAAAGAGGCGGGCAGACATTCAAAGACAATGGCAAAGGCGCCCGCTTCCTGAAGTGCGATGGCATCCGCAAGCAGGGCTTCCGCCTCTTCCTCTTTTCTGCCGTGAATCCGGTAGCCGCCGGAAGTCTTGACAGACTGAGGAAGCAGACCGATGTGTGCGCAGACAGGGATCCCCGCCTCCACAAGGCGTTTGACCACAGGAATGGTGGAGTGATCAGTTTCCAGTTTCACCGCATCACAATTTGCATCCTGGATCAGACGCGCCGCATTGAGCAGGGTCTGTTCTTCGGAAAGATGGAAGGAAAGGAAGGGCATATCACCCACAATGAATGTATCGGGAGCGCCGCGGCGGACCGCTTTGCAGTGGTGGACCATATCATCCATCGTAACCGGGACAGTATCCGAGTAACCGAGAGCCGCCATACCGAGAGAATCGCCGACGAGAATCATATCCACGCCGCCCGCCTGCGCAAATTTTGCGGTGGGGGCATCGTATGCGGTGAGCATCACGATTTTTTCGCCATTGGTCTTCATCTTCCGGAGTGTCCGGACCGTATGTTTTTTTCCACTTGTCATATCGTATCTCCTCAGTAAAACGGATTCACATGGAACAAGGTTATGGCATAATATACATAGAAAAGCCGCTAATGCAAGGAAAAAGCAGGCTGTTTTTCACAAAAAAGAAGAGATTTTCATTTGAAAAATTGTCAGTATGAATGTAAAATTATAGCGAAAACCTGAAGGAAAGAAACGATTATGGGCAAGAAAAAAGCAAAAAAACAGGGAAATGCAGCGGAACAGACGATCCGGGCAAAGTTTGCTGCAGCCAACGGCGGATTCGGCTTTGCCGTCCCGCTGGATCAGAAAAAAATCACACAGGATATCTTTATTCCACCCGCCTATACCGGCAATGCGATCGACGGGGACATTGTTCTTGTCCGGATCCGGAAAGAACGCAACGGCAAGCGGTTCCGGGAGGAAGACCGGGGACCGGTGGGGGAAATTGCGGAAGTGATCGAACACGGCAAAAAAAATATTGTTGCTCAACTGACCGGGAAACGTTCCGCCTGCCCTATGGATAAACATCTGCCGGAAGAAATCACGGTCAATACCCTTCCCAAAGGGGCAAAGACCGGCGACTGGGTCAAACTCTCCCTGCTCAATACGGGGAAGAAGCGGACAAAAAACCTGTATGCGGAAGGCACGGAACGGATCGGGCGGTCCGGCACCGTGGCGGCTGACCTCAAAGCCATTGCTGCCGAATTTGATCTGCAGGATAACGCATACACCGAAAAGCAGAATACTGCCGCCGGGAAACTGGAGCCGCTGGCAATCAAACGGGTCCGGATGACCAAGCCCTGGACCATCACGATCGACCCGGCAGATGCACACGATTTTGACGATGCGATCTCCCTCGCACCCGGCAAGACGAAAGAAGAGGTGCTGCTGGGTGTTCATATTGCCGATGTCGCCGCCTATATCCAGCCCGGATCGACCTTCGACAAAGAGGCTGCAAAACGCTGTTTTTCAGCCTATATTCCCGGTATGTTTCTTCCGATGCTCCCCAAAGCCCTGACGCAAAAGATGAGTCTGCGGGAGGGCGTGGATTCACCTGCACATACCATCCTTTTCACCGTTGATAAAAAATCCGGTAAGATCAGAAAAACAGAACGCTTCCACTCCGTTGTCCGGATCAAAAAAAGGCTGGATTACGGAACCGTGCAGAACTTTCTGGACGATCCGAAAAGCGCACCCGTTGATTGGACGGCAACATTCAAAAAGAATCTGAAACTTCTGACAGAAACCGTGCGGGCGATCCGGCAAAACCGGCGGGAACAGGAGCAGTTTCTGGATATGCCCCTGCCGGAAATCCGGGTCATCTGCGATGAAAAAACGAAGCGTATCACCGGGATCCAGCGCAAAGAACCGTGCGAGGCGGATGCCCTTGTGGAAGAATGTATGCTTGCCGCCAACACCGCCGTGGCAGAGGAACTCATTGCCAAACAAACACCGGGTATGTTCCGGATCCATCCTGAACCGGATCCGGAGAAAATTGATCAGTTTGCCATGATCTGTATGGATTCCTTCCACTTCAGCCCCGGCGATATTCTCTCCTCCCGGACGGCGTGTCAGCATTTTCTGGCGTCGATCCCGGAAGGCACAAAAAAGCCGGTGATCCTCTCCCTGTTCCTGCGCTCCCTGCCCCGGGCATCTTATCAGGCGGAACCGGGATTGCACTACGGACTCGGCAAAGAAAAATACGCTCATTTCACCAGTCCGATCCGGCGCTATCCGGACTTGCTGATCCATCAGCAGCTGTGGAATCTGGACTGTAACAAGGCTTTGAAGTCCAAAAAGAGACTGGCAGAGCTGGCAGAGACCTGTTCCCTGAAAGAAGAAAATGTGGATAACGCTTTTTTTGCCGCCAATGACCGGCTGAAACTGCATTTTCTGCAGGAAAACGGCGCTATGGAAAACGGCACTTTGTTTGAAGCTGTTATCAGCCGGGTGACTGCCGCAGGGATCGTATGCAGTATTGACGAATTGGGGCTTTACGGGTTCATCCCCCGGGAACGGCTGCGGGGCGGCGATTACCGCAGATCCAGCGTCCGGCGCCAGAAAATGGTCTCCGGAACAGGTCACAATTCTTATAAAACCGGCGACTTTATTTATGTAACACTGGATGCCATTGATCCGGTCCGCGGCACAGTAACATTCCGTCCGGCAATTTAAGACATATATTTTTCCATTTTTTCTTAAAATTGCGCTTGATTTTGAGGTGGTGTTGGATATATTAGGCGTGGACCTTATATACTGTAAACAACAAAATCAAACGGAGAACGGATCATGGTTGTCAATACCCCCCCGATGGGCTGGAACTCGTGGAACACTTTTGGAACAAATATTTCGGATCAGCTGATCCGGGAAGTGGCAGATAAATTCATCGAACTGGGCTTGGATGAAGCCGGTTACAAATATGTGGTGATCGATGACTGCTGGAGTCTGCGTGACCGGGATCCGGAAACCGGAAAGATCGTTGCCGACCCGGAAAAATTCCCCGCCGGCATGAAGGCGCTTTCGGATTATGTTCACTCCAAAGGGCTGAAGTTCGGGATGTATTCCTGCGCCGGTCTGCGTACCTGCGGCAACTATCCCGGCAGCTTCGGACATGAATTTCTGGATGCTCAAACCTTCGCCGAATACGGCTGCGACTACCTGAAGTATGACTACTGCTACTTCCCCCACGACTCCGCAAAAACACCCAACACCTACCTCGTTATGGGCAACGCCCTCCGCGCCTGCGGCAGAGAGATCCTCTACTCCCTGTGCAACTGGGGACAACAGGATGTCTGGACATGGGCAAAGGCTGTGGGCGGTAATATGTACCGCTCCACCGGGGATATCTTTGACAACGCCGTTTCCTTCTCGGACATCGCCAAGAGTCAGCTGGATAAATACTGCTACTCCGGCGCGACCTGTTTCAATGATATGGATATGCTGACCGTCGGGATGTACGGCAAAGGTAATGTGGGCTGCCAGAAAGACGAAATGACTGCCGAAGAAAAGAAAGTCTGGTTCGACCGCTACTGCAACCAGTTCTCCCTCTGGTGTATCATGGGCTCCCCGCTGATGCTGGGCGCAGATATCCGCAACATGGATGAAGATATCCTCAATCTGGTCAAGAACAAAGATCTGATCCGGATCAATCAGGACCCGGAATGCCGTCCCGCATTCAAGGTGACGGACTGGGATCCGGCGACCAGCGTCGGTCTGGCAAAACTGCTCTCCGACGGCACGATCGCACTCGGTCTTTTCAACTTCAATGAAGACGGCAGAAAGATGCAGATCCTCTGCGAATCTCTGGGCTATCCCTATGCTTCCGGTTACGATCTGAAGGCACGGGACATCTTCACCGGCGAAGAACAGCTCCTGACCCGGGAAATGATGCTGGAAGATGTTGCCCCCTACGGCTGCCGTATGTTTATCCTCACCCCGGTAAAGCGCGCCTGATCTATGCCGGAGATCTGCTATCAATGCAACAGCCCGGTGGTCGGCGACGGGATCGGGCTGAATAAAAAACTGGTCAACCGGGGTACGGAAAAATTCCTGTGTCTGCGGTGTCTCGCGGCACATTTCCGGATCACGGAAGAAGAACTGGGCATTATGGCGGATCATTTCCGGGCTGCCGGCTGCACCTTATTTTCGCCACAAAAACAGGAGAGAACGGACCAATGAAAAGTCTGATCATCGAAGGACCTTCCAAAATTTCCGGAACGATCGTACCGGGCGGCAACAAAAACGCAGCTCTGCCCATTGTGGCGGCGTGCCTGCTGACCGAAGAAGAAGTGGTGATCCACAATATGCCGGAAATCGTGGATGTACAGGTAATGCTGGATCTGGCGGCAAGTATCGGCGTCAAAGTGGAACGGAACGGCAAGACCGTGAAGATCCATGCAAAAACGGTCACCAGCGCCACCCTGCCCTCCAAAATGTGCGCCCGTGTCCGTGGCTCGATCCTGTTTGCCGGTGCGGTAACTTACCGTTGCGGAGAAGCACATATCGGGCTGCCCGGCGGCGACTTTATCGGCAGACGCAGGCTGGATTCCCATTACTACGGTCTCGGAAAACTGGGGATCACTTGTGACATCCGGGAAGGCATGGCGAACTTCTCCATTGCCAAAAAGCTGCGCGGCGCCGATATGTTTCTGGACGAAGCCAGTGTCACCGCTACGGAACAGATCCTCATTGCCGCCAGCGTTGCACCCGGTAAGACGATCATCCGGAACGCAGCCAGCGAACCGCATATCCAGCAGCTGGCGGAACTGCTGAACAAAATGGGCGCAAAAATCGAAGGCATCGGCACAAACGAACTGAAAGTTCAAGGTGCTGAAATGCTGCACGGCGCTGAATATACCATTGACTCCGACCACGTGGAAGTGGCGTCCTTCCTTTCCCTTGCCGCCGCAACCAAAGGCGGACTTGACTTTGTGGGACCGATCCGCCCGCACCATTACTGGATGACGCGCCGTATGTTCGAGCGGTTCAATATCCGTTTCAAACTGGAACCGGACCACATTCATATGCCCGCAGGTCAGCGTCTCATCGTGCGGAAGGATGCAGGCGATGCGATCCCCGTGATCGCAGACGGTCCGTGGCCCCAGTTCCCCAGCGATATGATGAGCTGTATGATCGTGGCTGCCACACAGGCACGGGGGACTGCCATGTTCTTCGAGAAAATGTTTGAAAGCCGGATGTACTTTGTGGACCGCCTCATTGCCATGGGAGCCAATGCCATTATCTGCGACCCGCACCGCGCCGTGATCACCGGCCCCTCCAAACTCCGGGGTTTGCAGATGTCCAGTCCGGACATCCGGGCGGGCATGGCACTGGTTCTGGCGGCGGCTTGCGCCAAAGGCAGATCCGTGATCAACAATGCGGATATGATCTACCGTGGCTACGAAGACCTGGTCCCGAAGCTCCGGAGTATCGGGGTCAATGTGGAAGAACAGGAACTGGATTGAGGTCCGTTCTCACTTGAAACAGGGCGGACAGTCCAGTGTGTCCGCCATGGCCTCTTCTGCGGAGTAAAAAACTTTCTGCAGGTACAGCCCCCGGGGCGGCGCTACAAAATCCGGCAGGATCGTTTCCGGATCAGCCACAGCATTGCGGAATGTTTCCACACTCATTTCCCCCGTTGCGACGGCATGAAGGCAGCCTACCACCCGCCGGATCATTTTGTGCAGGAATCCGGAGCCGGAAAAATAGAAGCAGTGCAGCGGTCCGAAGGAATGCAGCTCCGCCTTCCAGACGGTGCGGGGCTTCAAACTGGTGGCATCTTTTCTGCCTGTAAAACTGCGGAATATATGCTCACCCTCAAGGGTGTTCAGGGCGCACCGTACCGCATCCAGATCAAGCTTTTCTTCCGTCCAGCTCCAGCAGCATTTGGAAAGAAAAAGATTTTCCGCACCGGTATTGATCACATACACATACGCCTTACCGCAGGTCTCTGTAGCAAGAAAACGGGGCGGCATTTCCTGAACAGAATCGATCCGGATATCGTGAGGCAGACGCTTGTTCAACTCCTGCCGGATCGTGTCACAGCAAAGTTTTTGTTCCGTGCGAAACGATGCCGTCATACCCACCGCATGGACACCTGCATCGGTGCGGCTGCAGCCGGAAAGGAACACAGTCTGATCTTTCAGCAGATTCCGGAGCGCAAACTCCATTACGCTCTGCACCGTTGTCTGATCCGGCTGATTCTGCCAACCGGCGTAACGGGTCCCATTGAAAGAAAAAGTAAGCATATATGTTTTTTCGTTCATCACAGATTTTCCTTTATCGCAAGATGAATCCAAATCCAGAGAGCATAACGGCAGATTTTTCCGGCTGTCATAAAGAGCAGAAATTTTCCTGCAGGATAACGCATAAATCCGAGCGCAATGGCAAAGACATCTCCCACCACCGGCAGAAAACAAAGAAATGCACCGGCGGCACCGAATCTGCCGATCCGTTTCTGCGCCCGTTCGATCTGATATGCCGTAACGCGGCAATATTTTTTCAGCCAGTCCAGCTTGCCGAGGCGTCCGAGGTACCAGGTGGTCATGCTTCCGGCGGCATTGCCCAATGTGGCACCGGCAAGAGCGAGTCCCCACGGCAGACCGGCTGCGAGCGCGGCACTGAGTGCAGCTTCGGAACTGAACGGCAAAACAGTCGCAGCCAGAAACGCTGCCCAAAACAGGGAAAAGAAAAGAAGCATTATTCGGCTTCCGCCTTTTTCAGGCTGTTTTCACGGAAGATCTTTTCCCGGTCCTTGAACCAGATCTTCAATTTTACCGGATCGTCACGGAGCTGCAGCATTTGAGAACGGAACTTATGAGCTTCTTCGGCAGTCAGATCATATTTTTTCAACAGACGGTAAAACTCAAATTCCGGAGCCGGAGCAGAGGAGCGGTAAATCACTTTCCCGGCAGGATTGCGGATCGTCCGGGCGGCAACGATCTTATCATCATTTACCGGTACTGTCGAAAAATTGTACTTCCGATGCAGTTCTTCGTACCCGACCTGCTCTGCATCTTCAGTCCGGTAGGTGAACCGGTTGCAACGATAGGAAACATGGTGAAAACGCTTGCCATTGCTCAGAGAGACCTGATCCACTTCCTGAATGGAGAACTCATCCGGATACTTTGTTAATCTCTCCCGGCTGTGCTGGAACAACTCACCGGCAAATCCGGTGGAATAAGATTCCTCCACTTTGGTCGCCCGGATGGCATATTTCTGCATTTTGATGTCCACAGTCACCAGGACCGCCACTTTGTCACCGGGACGGAACTGGCGGCAATAGATCGGTCCGCCATATATGGTACAATTTTCAATATCAGCCGGAAAAAGGTTCCAGGAATGTTGCGCATAAAGCAGTTTGCCCTTCCCGATCGTAAAAGAATCCCTGCCGATCTCTGTGATCGTGCCGAAATAAATATGAGTCTGGATAAAGGGGATATTTGCCGCCTCTGCCATTTCCACTGTTTCCGGATACCAATCGGAATTCTTCAGGACCTGCGGCATACAACCGGAAACTGCCCCGAACAGGATGAGGCTGATCAACAACAGCAGTATTTTTTTCATAAGTCCGTGAAAATCTCCAAGATTCCGAATATCTGTTAACAATCAATATAGCGCAATTTTTGAGTTTGTCAAATCCGGGAGCAAAAATTCCGTTTGCGGTTTGATTTTTTCGGTTCCGGCAGTAGAGTATGAAAGAGGAGATTTTATGAAGTACAGCAAGATCACAACAGGCAGATTCATCAACCGGGCGAACCGCTTTATCGCCACGGTTGAAATTGACGGTATCCCAACCACGGTCCATGTCAAGAACACAGGACGGTGCCGGGAACTGCTGGTGCCGGGCGCAACCGTTTATCTCGCCGTTTCTGATAATCCGGCACGGAAGACAAAGTATGATCTGATCGCTGTTGACAAGAATGGTCTGCTCATCAATATGGACTCCCAGATCCCGAATGATGTCGCCGCAGAATGGCTGCCGGGAAGCGGTCTCTTTCCCCCGACTGCCATCATCCGGCGGGAAGTCACCTGTGGAAAATCCCGTTTCGATTTTATGATCCGTGACGGCGAAAAGACCTGCTATCTGGAAGTCAAAGGCGTCACACTGGAAGACAACGGCATTGCCCGTTTTCCGGATGCACCAACCGAACGGGGAGCAAAACATCTCCGGGAACTGACATCACTGGTTGAACAGGGATTCTCCGCCTGCGTTCTATTTGTGATCCAGATGAAAACGATCCGTGAACTGCACCCGAACGATGCCATGGATCCCGCTTTCGGTGCTGCATTGCGGGAAGCTGCCGCCGCCGGGGTGATGATCCGTGCGGTGGATTGCCTTGTTACGCCGGAAAGTCTGGTTGCGGACTGCGAAGTAAAAGTCGTTCTGTGAACAAAAAACAAAAATGATTTGACATCACGCAAAAGCAGTTTATATTACAGAAGAAAGAACAGGAATTATTCATAAGGAACAACCGGTCATGACACTAAAATTGAAACTGTTTTTCATCATTTTCTGCATTGCTCATTCTATTTTTTTATGCGAGGCTCAGGAAAAAAAGAAAAATATGGTCCCTCCACAGCCTGCAGCACCGCAGGAGGAACAGATCGAAGTCGATGGTATGCTTCTGACAAAGGATGGCAAAACCCTGATCAAACCCAAAAATTTCTGGCTCAATACGGCAACGATCCCGGATCAGGTAAGGATCATCCGTGGCGGTGCGTTCCGGCACCATGTCCGGCTTCAAAGTGTTGAGATCCCGGATTCCGTGGAGGAAATCGGTATTGCAGCATTTCAGAACTGTTCAAAACTGCAAATGGTCAAGCTGCCGAACGGTCTGAAAAAGATCGAAGATTATCTGTTTTACAATTGTCCGGCGTTGTCTGAAATCGTGATCCCGGATTCCGTGGAAGAGATCGGCGAAGGCGCATTCTGGCACTGCAATAATCTGAAGCAGATCACTATTCCCCGGAATGTGAAAAAAATCGGCGGCAAAGCTTTGCTCGGCATTGATGAAATCATCCTTGACCCTGAACAGAAAACTTTTATCTTTGATGATGACGGGGTACTGATTGACCAGAAAGAAAAGATCCTCCTGCGTGTACCGCAACATCTTTCCGGAACTTATGAAGTGCCGGATGGTATCAAAACGATCAGCGGCGGGGCTTTTTACGGCTGCAGCCGTCTGATAAAAGTGGTGATTCCGGATAGCGTGGAAATGATTGGCGCAGAGGCGTTCAACAAGTGCAGAAATTTAAGGGAAATCATATTACCTGAAGGCTTGAAAATAATCGAACATCAGGCATTCGCCTATTGTCAGAATTTGCAGGCTGTCGACCTGCCCGATACGGTGGAAGAAATCCATTCCAAAGCCTTTTTGGGTTGTATCAACCTGACAAAGCTCAAGCTTTCAAAGTCCCTCAAAACAGTGAAAAAGAAAGCATTTGACAACTGTAAAAATCTGCAGACAATCATTGTACCGCAGACGATCTCTTACAGAACGCTTTGCTCCTGGCATATCCCCGGCCGGAAAATTATCCGCCCGAAGGACTGAGGAGACGATCCATACTTCCATACTCCGCTATCCGGTCACAACTGCGTATAGCACACAAAGCATCGCAAGACAAAAAAAGACTCCGTTCCATTTGGAGCGGAGTCTTTTGGTATACCGTTGCGGTATTGCCGTCAGGCTTAGCGGGCGTAGTATTCGACGACGCTCAAAGCCTTCACGTTCACCGGGATCTCTTCGATCATCGGTTCGCGGACGATCGTGATCTTCAGCGTTTCCTTGTCGGTTTCCACATAGGGAGGAACCGTGGAGGAAATGCCCTTGGCGATTTCAGCAACTGCCGGGGACTTTTCTGCGTTGATGGAAACGACCTGACCGGGTTTCAGCTTGTAGGAGCCGCGGTCAACGATCTTGCCATCCACGAGAATGTGGCGGTGGCTGACAAACTGCTTGGCAGCAAAAATAGTGGGAGCGAAACCGGCATGATACACGATGGCATCGAGACGGGCTTCGATTTCCTGCATAAGTCTTTCGTTGGTCTTGCCGTCTTTGCGCTTGGCGGCGAGGAAAGCGTTGCGGAGCTGATTTTCAGTGAGCGCATAGTGAGCTTTCAGCTTCTGCTTTTCCTGCATCATTTCCCCGAAGGTGGAGAGTTTTTTACGCTTGGCGTTTTTGCCCTGCAGACCGGCAGCGTAAGTTCTGGCTTTGCCCTTGACAGTGGGGCAGTTCGGCATGTTCCAGACGCAGTAACCGAGGCGTCTGCACAGCTTGTGTTTTGCTTGAGCTTTCTTCATCCCGTAATCCTTTCCGTTGAAAGAGTTTAAGTAACAGACCAAAGGCGTCAAGCTCCGTTACCGGGGGCCTTCAGTCTATATCCGAATTCTTTTAATCTACACCACATTACGCTTTTTTTCAAGTCCGCTTTCAAACTTTTACAGATTTTTTTACTTTTTCCATGACGGTCCGGAGGCGATTCTTTCCCAAAGCCTCAAATTCTTGCGTAAATTTTTGATTTTCCCCTTGCGAAAAGAAAATCTCATGCTAAAGTATGTTTTGTGTATTATAGAAACCAATTTCGGGGTGTCGAGACGGATACGAACGGAAACAAAATCAAAGTGTACTTCATGGGTGCCGGGGCTTTTGCTCCGCCGGTACTCCGTGCCATTTGCGCCTGCAACGATATCGAACTTGTCGGGACCGCCACTCAGCCGGATAAAGCCGCCGGCAGAAAACGGATCCTGACCTCCACCCCGCTTGGACAATGGGCTGATGCGAACGGCGTTCCCTGTGATCGGGTCGTTTCGGTCAACACAGAGGACTTTCTGATGGAACTGCAGAAACTGGCTCCCGATCTGGTAGTCGTAGTCTCCTTCGGGCAGATCCTCAAACAGCCAATCCTGGATGCTCCCCGTTACGGATGTCTCAATGTCCATGCCTCCATTCTTCCCCGCTATCGCGGGGCTTCTCCCATCGCTTCCGCCATTCTCAACGGCGATGAAGAAACCGGTGTCACTTTTATGCAGATGGAGCGGGGTCTGGACTCCGGCCCCATGTATACCATCGACCGGATGCCCATCCCGGCAGGGATCACCACGGAAGCATTGGAAAAGCAACTGGCTGAAATGGCGGGCGACCGCATTGCGGAAGTGATCCGGGAAATCGTCAATGGCTCCCGCAAACCCGTTCCCCAGCCGGAAAATGGCGTGACCATCGCCACAAAAATCCGCAAAGTAGATGGTTCAGTGGACTGGACCGAAGATGCCGCACTCATCGAACGGCGGATCCGGGCATACGCAAAATGGCCCAACACCCGCTTCTGCTTTGCCGGAAAGGACCGTCCTGTTCAGGTGCGGATCACCTCTGCAACAGCAACTGCGTGGTCTCCGGCAGGTGAGCCGGGAAAAATCCTTTCCATGCCGAACGGGAAACGGCAGCTGATGGTCAAATGCGGCAGCGGCGCACTGCTGATCGAACGCGTGCTGCCCGAGGGAAAAAAGGAAATGGCAGTGGCGGACTTTATCAATGGAGCACACTTGAATGTTGGCGACTTGCTCCTGAACGGTCCGGATAAACTCCCTGCCGCAAGTGAATGAAAAAACTGTGATCCGGTGAACCTGGCTTACGCACCGTTTGGACGCCAACGCAAAGGAAGAAACTGCAATCATGGCTAAAAAAAAACAGATCATCCTCAACTGTGAGGAACTCGAAACCCGTGCCGCATACCTGAAAAACGGCAGGCTGGAAGAATATGAACTGGAACGCACGTGCGATGAGATCGTGCCGGGCTCCATCTATCTGGCAAAAATCGTGCGCCACGAACCCGGTCTCGAAGCCGCTTTCGCCGACATCGGCGCAGAAAAAAATGCTTTCATCCATTACCGGGATATGCTCCCGGCGTCTTACGATATGCTGGACAACATCCGGCAGCTGGATGAGCAGGAAGACGCCATCAAACAGACCGGCAAAAAGGGCAAAGTTGCCAAAGGCGCACCGAAAAAGCTGTTGGGCATCGTAACTGAAAAACTGCGTACATTTATGGGGCGCACCAATAAAGCACAGCGTCTCAAAGAGCTGGAAGAAAAAATCCATTCCGGCAAGATCACCAGCAAGGATATTCCCAAGGTATTTCCCTGCGGTTCGGAAGTGCTGGTGCAGGTCACAAAAGGTCCCATCGGCACAAAAGGTGCGCGGGCAACCACGAATATCACCCTTGCCGGACGCTATCTGGTGCTGCTGCCCTACTCCAAGCACATCGGACTTTCCAGCAAGATCGATGACAAAAAAGAGCGGGATCGCCTCCGGAAGATCCTCCGCTCTCTGGAACTGCCGGAAGCTATGGGGCTGATTTGCCGGACGGTCGGCGAAGGCAGAAAAGCCGTTTTCTTTGAACGGGATCTGCATATGCTGCTGGATCTCTGGCTCAAGGTGGAACAGGCGCTTGAGCAGCCGCACGCACCAAAACTCGTCCTGCCCGAACCCACCCTCCTCGAACGGACCGTGCGGGACTCCCTGACCGATGAAATCGATGAGATCATTGTG
Organism: Lentisphaerota bacterium; assembly: GCA_015061915.1. Classification (GTDB taxonomy): domain Bacteria; phylum Verrucomicrobiota; class Lentisphaeria; order Victivallales; family UBA1829; genus SIG77. Next base: position 84,166 of record SUVR01000004.1, read on the forward strand.
GACAGCAAGGAAAAATACGAATTCCTGCAGGATGCTCTGAAAAAATTTGTCGGCAACGACTTCCAGACGAAACTGACCCTCCACAAGCGGGCGGACTCCGTCTTCAGCCGCTATAAAGTCTCCGAACAGGTCGCCGCCATCTTCAACCGGGTGGTCCCCCTGCCCGGCGGCGGGTATCTCTGCATTGATGAAACCGAAGCGCTGATCGCCATTGACATCAACTCCGGCAAGAGTAAGAACGGCAAGGACCAGCCCGAACTGGTGCTGAAGACCAATCTGGAGGCGGCGGAAGAGATCGCCCGCCAGATGCGGCTCCGGAACATCGGCGGTCAGGTGGTGATCGACTTCATCGACATGGCGAATGCGCAGGACCGGGAAAAAGTCAATTCCGCCATGAAAAAATTTCTCAGGGAAGACCGGGCAAAAACAAAGGTCCTGCCCATCAGCAAGTTCGGTCTGATGGAAATGACCCGCCAGCGGGAACACGAAAGCGTCAAGGACCTGGTGTACGACCTGTGTCCGTACTGCAACGGTTCCGGTCATGTCAAATCCGCTATCACCATGAGCGTGGAGATCCAGCGCAGACTGAAAGAAGTCCTGCGGAAGAAGGGCGGAAAGAAGAACGGGATCCGGGTCATCATGAACCCCACGATCCTCGCACGACTGAAGAACGACGATGCCGAACTGCTCACCGATCTGGAAAATCAGTACGGCAAGGACCTTCAGTTCCGGGCAGACCCCACGATCCATATTGAAGAATTCAAGTTGGTCGACCCTAAAACCGGCACTTCATTGGATTGAATCGCACAACATCGAAAATTCAACACATAATATACCATAAAACAACCAAGAAAGATCAGGATCATGAGAGAACAGAACGACTGGGAAAATCAGGCACTCACCGGGATCAACCGTATGTACGGCAGAGCAGTCTACGCTCCCTTTGACAACGAGGACGATGCACTGCGTCTGGACCGTACCCTCTCCCCCTACTTCAAACTGCTTAACGGTGCGTGGATGTTCGCTTACTTCCCCCGCCCGGAAGCCGTCCCTGAAGACTTCCATGAAGAAGATTTTGACTGCTGCGAATGGGATGCCATCACCGTTCCCTCCAACTGGCAGATGAAGGGCTACGGAAGACCTCATTATACCAATATCCTCTACCCCATCCCCGTCACGCCCCCCTACGTTCCCAATGACAACCCCACCGGTTGCTACATCCGGGAATTTGAGATCGATGACAGCTGGGACGGCAAAAAACTCCTCCTCATGTTCAACGGCGTGGATTCCTTCTTCTATGTGTGGGTCAACGGTCAGCTTGCCGGTATGAGCAAAGGCAGCCGCCTGCCCGCAGAATTTGACATTACAGACATCGCCCATATCGGTGTCAACCGGATCGCAGTCCAGGTCGTGCAGTGGAGTGACGGCACCTATCTGGAAGACCAGGATATGTGGTGGCTCTCCGGTATCTTCCGGGATGTCTCCATTATGGCGGTTCCGGACACGGCAGACCTCTCTGATATTTTTGTTCACGCCGAAGCCAACGGCAAGTTCTCCGCCGATCTGGAAATCAGCGGCGCTGAAAACGGCAACCTGAACGGAATCAAGGCAGATGTGGAGATCTTTGATGCGGACGGCGTTTCCGTCAAGACCATGTCTGCCACAGTCAAAGCGAAAGCAGGCGAGACGAAAGCCAAAGTCAGCGTGAAAGCAGACCTGAAAAAAGTCAACTGCTGGACCGCAGAATCGCCTTATCTTTACACGGTCTGCGTGAAACTCAGCACCGCCAAAGGCAAGACCATCGAATACAAAGCGCTGCCCTGCGGGTTCCGTACCATTGAGATCAAGAAAGGTCAGCTGCTGGTCAACGGCACCCGTATTATGATCCGGGGCGTGAACCGCCACGAATTCAACACGGATCTGGGCAGAGCGGTCACCGTGGAAGCCATCCGGGACGACATCCTGCAGATGAAGCGCCACAACATCAACGCCATCCGTACCAGCCACTATCCGGATACCCCGGTCTTCTACGAACTGTGCGACAAGTACGGTCTGTATGTGTTCTGTGAATGTGACATTGAATCCCACGGCTTCGGCTACCAGCAGGGCACGAACCCCAGCCACTGGGCAGATTGGGAAAAGGCGTTCGTGGACCGGATGCAGCGTATGGTGGAAGCATTCAAGAACCACGCCTGTATCATCGTGTGGAGCCTGGGCAATGAATCCGGGTTCGGCTGTAATCAGATCAAGATGATCGAATGGACCAGAAAGCGCGATTCCTCCCGTCCCATTCACTACGAACGGGATATTGAGTTCGACTTTGAACATACGGATATCATCTGCCCCATGTATCCCAGCCCGAAGGACTGCGCCGAAATGATCGAAAAGATCAACAAGAACGGTGTGGAAAAACCCTTCATCATGTGCGAATACGCTCACGCCATGGGCAACGGCCCCGGCGGACTGGCGGATTACTGGGATTTCTTCTACAGCAATAAGTACACTCAGGGCGCATTCGTGTGGGAATGGTGCGACCACGGGATCCGGTCCGAAACGGAAGACGGCACCGAATTCTACGCTTACGGCGGCGACTTCGGCGAAAAGCCTCACGATGCCAACTTCATCACGGACGGTCTCGTGTTCCCGGATAAGAGTCCCTCCCCCGGTCTGATCGAGTACAAAAAGGTCATCGAACCGGTACGTATCACGGTGAAGGATCTGAAGAAGGGCGTGTTCAGCGTCAAGAACTATTACGACTTCGCCACGCTGGAACACCTGAACATTGTCTGGAGCATCAGCGAAAACGGAAGAGTCATCCGGTCCGGCAGCATCGCCCCCATGAAGACAAAAGCGCACGAAACGGAAGATCTGGTGATCCCGCTGAACTACAAGCCCGTCGCCGGTGCTGAATATTTTGTCAATATCAGCTTCATCCTCGGCTGCGATACGATCTGGGCGCGCTGCGGACATGAGATCGCATGGGGACAGTTTGAACTGCCCGGTAAGAAAGCCGCACCCGCCATCATCAGCGGCAGAAACGAACTGGATGTGGATGAAGATGCAGAGTCCTTCTTCATCTCCGCCAGCAACGGTATGCTCATGGAAATGAACAAGACCACCGGTACCATCGTCAGTCTGGAACGGAACGGGATCCAGATCCTCGAACAGGGTCCGGTGTTCGATATCTACCGGGCACCCACGGATAACGACATCGGCTGGAGCGCACGCCACCGGGAAATGTGGAAGAACTTCGGGTACGACAACATGGTGCAGAGAACGGACGACATCCTCGCAGATGTGAAGAAGGACGGCACCGTGGAACTGGAAGTTCAGGCGCACAGCTGCGGCGTGGCAAAGAAACTGGGCTTCAAGCTGAATTATCTCTACAAGTTCCTGCGGGACGGTTCCTTCACCCTCGAACTGAAAGGTACTCCGGACAGCAAGGATATGGATCACCTGCCCCGGGTCGGTCTCCAGCTTATGCTGCCCGGTACTATGGTCAACGCCTCCTGGTTCGGTCTCGGTCCCGGTGAAGCATACAGCGATACCATGAAAGCACAGCGTATGGGCCACTATAAAGCCAACGTGGACCAGCTCTTCACCAACTATGTGTTCCCGCAGGAAAACGGCAACCGCATGAACGTGCGCCGCGCCGCATTCCATGATCTGCATATGGCTGGTCTGTTCGTGGGCGGTCTGCCCCAGTTCGACTTCAAACTGCAGCGTTACAGCGCACTGGAACTGGAAGCAGCCAAGCACTTCTACGAACTGGAACAGAACCGGGAAAAGATCCACGCTGCACACCATCACGACCACGGCCATGATTGCGGATGCGGCGAAGTCGATCCCCTGTTCCTCCACCTCGACTGGAAAAACTGCGGCATCGGTACCGGCTCCTGCGGTCCCGCCACCGCTGATCCGTACAAGATCTTCGCAGAACCCTTCCAGTTCGCCCTGCGTTTCCGTACCGTTACGCCCGGCGAGCTGAACGACCGCTCCTTCTTCAATATGTAAAACAGAAGGATGCCGGTTGGACGGCAGCCGGCTCCGGCGCGGCAGCCGTGAGTGCCGGAAAAAATCGGTTGCGATTTTTTCCGCACTCACGGGTTCTGCCCGGCAGAACCGGTCAGCGGGGCGGGTGGCGACCCGCCCGCTGACCGCTGCCGCGCCGGAGTCCGTGCTGCCGTCCGGTCAAACTTTTTCCTCCAACCAGACTGTATTCAAGAAAGACCTTTTCCCTATGATTCCCCGTTCCCGTCAGGACCTGATCCGGCTTGAAAATGATTCTCTTGCGCCCTATGCGATCCGTTCGGAGGGTGCAGCTTCGACCCGTCTCCATCCAGAGCCGATCCACCCGTTCCGTACGGACTTTCAGCGTGACCGGGACCGGGTTCTGCACAGCCGTGCGTTCCGGCGTCTGGAGTACAAGACGCAGGTCTTTCTGAGTGGTTCAGGCGACCACCTGCGGAACCGTCTGACCCATACCATTGAGGTGGCAGCCATTGCGAAGACGATTTCCAACGCACTATCGCTGAACATCGACCTGACGGAAGCGATCGCCCTGGCGCACGATCTGGGGCATACACCGTTCGGGCACGCCGGTGAGCGGGCGATGGCGGTCATCATGGCGAACAACGGCGGTTTTGACCACAATCTGCAAGCGCTGCGGGTGATCGATCATCTGGAGATCAAGTATCCTGAATACGATGGGATCAACCTGACCATTGCGGCACGGCAGGGGCTGATCAAGCACCGGACGCCCGGTATGACTGCGCTGGATGGCATTCTGCTCCCGCCCAAGCCCGGTCTGGAGGCGCAGGTGGCGGATCTGGCGGACGACCTGACCTACTACGGGCACGATGTGGATGACGGTCTGGATTCGGGTATTCTCACTCACGAGATGCTGTCCTCTCTGGAAATCTGGCAGCGTGCCTGTGAATTGGCAAAACAGCACAAATATCTCCCCGGCGATGACCGTTTCCTCCCCTTTGCGGTCCGGTCGCTCATCGACATGATGGTGGGGGATGCCATCCGTAACTCTGCAAAACAGATCGAAGCGGCGGCACCCGCCTCGCCGGAAGAAGTCATGCAGCTGCCGAAGATGCTGATCTCCTTCAGTCCGGAGTTCCAGAAGCTGACCGATGATCTGAAAAAATTTCTGTACGAAAATCTCTACTTCGGGCCGGAACTGAGCAAACTGAACGAGCTTTCCATGAGTCGTCTTTCCTACCTTTTCGATACGTTCTGCGCCCATCCGGAAGAAATGGGATCCTCCGCCCGGAACCGGATCGAAAGCGATGGTCTGACACGGGCGGTGGCAGATCACATTGCGGGTATGACGGACAACTTTGCGGTCAGCGAGTATCTGCGTCTGAAATAAATCAGGCTTGGCGGGTAACCCCGCAGAATTCATCGCTGAACGGTCCGGCAGCGCCCTTCTTGTTCACGTTCCCGGAGCAGATATCCTCTTTTCGTTCGTTCAACCTGTAGAAGATCTTACTTGCGCAGAGCGGCTTTCATCGCTGCAGCAACATTGCTGGTGATGGCATCCACGCCGTTCGCTTCAAAGTAACGGCAGCGTTCTTCATCGTCGATGGTCCAGACCGCCAGATAGTAACCGCGCTTCTTCACTTCGGCAAGGAATTCAGGCGTAAGGACATCGTTGCTTCCGCCAACATCCAGACCGTCAGCGCCGATCCGTTCCAGCGTGGAGAAAATGTCATCCCAGGTATAGCGGGGAGTTCCGTCTTCGTTATTCCGCATATGAGCGAGCCAGAGAGCGGGCACTTCGGGGATGACTTTTTTACATTCCGCCACCATATCCGCCTGGAAGGAAATCATCACGATCTGTTCAAAGGGGATGGAGGAATTTTCGATCTCTTTGCGCATGGCGGCGACCACTTCCGGATCGTTTGCCTTGACTTCCACAAAATATTTACGACCCGGCTTCAGGGTCTTGAGAGAATCGGAAAACAGGGGGATCTTTTCGCCCTTATACGCTTCGTGATGACCGGAAACATCCAGCAGTTCCAGTTCAACAAAAGGCGTCTCTTCGATCACCCGATCTACACCGGACATCCGTTTTGTGCTGAAATCATGACCGCAGACCAGCAGTTTTTCCGCGGTGAAATGAATATCGCACTCCATGCCGTCCGTATCTCTTTCGTTGGAAAGGCGGTAGGCTGCGAGTGTGTTTTCAGGGGCGTCGTGGGATTCTCCACGGTGGGAAATAAAAATGCTCATTGTTCGGCTTCCTTCTGTTATTTGTTCCGTAAAAGTTCACTTTCCTTGCATACTATTACCTACTTTTTCCGTTTTTCAATGTCTTCTTATAAAAAATAAATCAAAAAAAGTCTGCACGCCCACTTGTTAATTTAAAATTATGGAGTAGGTTACTGTGTGGGGGATTACATTATTGGAAACAGGAACAAAAAAAGAAGGGGAACAGGAAAGATTATGAGTGACCAGAACAATATGAATAATGATGACTTCGGGATCAAGCGCCCGAAAGATACGTACACGATCACCATCAGCGGCGGCGAACAGCTGAAACCGGTGGATGGCGGCGACAACGAAAGAATTATGGATGTACCCGCCCTGCCCCTGAGCGATGTGGTGGTATTTCCGTATGCCCTCTCCCCCCTGATGCTGAACGATGACAAATCGGTCCGCACCATCGAATCTGCCGTTTCCAACGAACGGTTCGTGGCGTTCTTTCCGGAAATGCCGGATGAACCGGCACCGGATCAGGCGGATGGCATCGACTTGAAAGTAAAACCCATTGAACTCAACGGCAGAAAAGTCTCCTCGGTGGGCGTGCTGGTCCGTATCGTAAAAATGCTCAAGTTCCCGGATGGCACCCTGCGGGTCCTCGTGCGCGGTCTCTCCCGTGTCCAGTTCCTTTCCATTCAGTCCCGTGTTCCCTTTACAACGGTCCGGACAGAACGGCTGGAACCGGGCGTTGACAACTCCATTGAGACCATGGCAATGGTCCGGAACGCCATCAAGCAATTTCAGGAGATCATCTCCTTCTCTCCCAATTTTCCGGAAGAACTGCGGATCGCAGTTTCCAATCTGACCGATAATACCCGGATCGCAGACCTGATCGCCGATACGCTCAATATCTCCTACCGGGAAAAACTCGCCCTGCTGACGATCAACGATCTGCAGGAACGGCTGCACCTCCTTGCGATCCTGCTGAACCGGGAAGTGGAAGTACTGCGTCTCGGTTCCGAGATCCAGAGTCAGGTCCACGATGTTATGAGCAAACAGCAGCGGGAATTTTTCCTGCGGGAACAGCTCAAACAGATCAAGGAAGAACTGGGCGAAGGCAACCGGAACCCCGATATTGTCTCCATCAATGAACGTATGGAAAAAGTGGATCTTCCTCCGAATATCCGCGACCTGATCAACAAGGAAGTGGAACGGCTGGATATCATCCCGCAAGCATCCGGCGAGTACAATATTGCTTACACCTATATCGACTGGCTCCTTTCCGTTCCGTGGAACGAATACACGGAAGACCGGCTGGATGTGAACGAAGCTGCCCGGATCCTGGATGAAGACCACTACGGGCTGCAGGATGTGAAAGAACGGATCCTGGAATATCTCTCCGTTCTTCAGCTCAAAAAGAACCGTAAAGCTCCAATCATCTGTTTTGCAGGTCCTCCGGGCGTGGGAAAAACATCTCTCGGCAAATCCATCGCCAGCGCTATGGGCAGAAAATTTGTGCGTATCTCGCTGGGCGGGATCAAGGATGAAGCGGAGATCCGCGGACACCGCCGCACCTATATCGGCGCACTTCCCGGCAGAATCATTCAGGGGATGAAAAAAGCCGGCACCAGCAACCCGGTGTTTATGCTGGACGAACTGGACAAAGTAGGCAATGATTACCGGGGCGATCCGGCTTCCGCCCTGCTGGAAGTATTGGACCCCCAGCAGAATTCCTCCTTCAACGATCATTATCTGGAAGTGGACTACGACTTGAGTTCGGTGATGTTCATTGCCACCGCCAATATTGAAGATACCATTCCACGCCCCCTGCTGGACCGTATGGAAATGATCCGTCTGCCCGGTTATACCGCCATGGAAAAACACGAGATCGCACGCCGGTATCTGATTCCCCGCCAGATGAAAGAAAACGGACTGAAAACAGAAGACATCCGGTTCACCCGCAGTGCGTTGGATGAAGTCATCACCTTCTACACCGTGGAAGCTGGCGTCCGCAATCTGGAACGGACCTTCGGTACAATTTGCCGGAAACTGGCAAGAAAGATCGTGGAAGGTGCCGTGGAAGCGGGATCCGGCTATGTCGTTACGCCCGCCGTGGTGCAGGACTTGCTCGGACCCCGGAAGTTCCAGATGGATAAATCGGAAGATCAGCCACAGATCGGTATCGCCACCGGTATGGCATGGACCAGCGTCGGCGGCTCCACCCTGCCGGTGGAAGCAACGATGATGCCCGGTAAAGGCGATCTCAAACTGACCGGCTCTCTGGGCGATGTGATGAAGGAAAGCGCGATGACCGCCTTCAGCCTTGTCCGCAGCAGATGCAGCGAACTGGGAATCGATTGCGATGTCTTCGGCAAGTACGATTTCCATATCCACGTGCCGGATGGCGCCACACCGAAGGATGGTCCCAGTGCCGGGGTCACCCTCACGACTGCCCTGGTCTCTCTGCTGACGAAACGCCCGGTCCGTCCCCATCTCTCCATGACCGGTGAGATCACGCTCCGGGGTAAAGTCACGGCGGTCGGCGGCATCAAGGAAAAAGTCATTGCTGCGCTCCGGGCTGGCGTTCGGGACATTATGATGCCCGCAGACAACGAAAAAGATCTGCACGATGTTCCGGAAGAAGTCAAGAAAGCCGTCAAGTTCCACTTTGCAGATAAGATCGAAGATGTGCTTGCGTTTGCTATGCCGAAAAATGTCAAAGCCTGTCCCGCAAACAAGGCCAAGGCGGTAAAAGATGAAATCTACACCTTTGACCTGCCGCAGGACGACGATGCAGAAACACCCGCAAAGCCCGCCCCGGCAAAGAAAAAACGCACCGCAACACGCAAGAAAAAGAAAACAGAGGAAGAAAAATGAAACGATTGCTCATCGCCATTCTGCTGACCGCATTTCTGGTCCCTGTTCTCCCTGCACAGGAAATGCCGGATTTTTCCAGGATCCCCGCAGAGCAGTTCCTGCAATATACGATCCATCGTTTGAAACCGGATCCGCAAAAGGAAATCTGGATGAAGATGAACGGCAAGATCCAGCACCGCAGAAAGGGATTCAGCACACTGACTTCGCCCATCCGGTTGGGTGTTCTGTTTATGCCTGCCCGGGCAATGGGTGTCCTTTCTCTGGATGACGGCGCGGAAAGCTACCGCCTGACTCAGCAGTTCACCGTGCCGCCCACACCCCCCACCTGTATCCCCGCAGGAAACGGGCAGGATGCGGCAAAAGCAAAGCTGCCGGTATTCGGACTCTCCCCCAACGATCTGATGCTGGGATTTCTCTACCGGAAACCGGTCCGGGAGGAAGCGCAGACTCATGTTTCCATTTACAACACCCGCGTGTTTGTCATGTTTCTGCCCAAGGGAACGGATGGCGAAAAAGACTTTGATCAGTATGCACGGGTCTACATCAGTACGGAATACCTGGTCCCTCTCAAGGTCGAATGGTTCAAGGAAGATCCTGTCGGAAAAGATCCGGAACCGTACCGCTCTTTTGAAATCACCGCCATCAAAAAAATCAATGGCTATGTCATGGTTTCCAAAATGCGCCTCGATGGTCCGGACTGGCGTACCCGGATCGACTTCTCCCATCTGGATATCGGAGAAGTGGATGAAAACGGCGCTCCGAAAGATCTTTTCAACCTCAAGTAAAGGAATCACGATATGACCCGGTGCAGTATCCGGACAATTTTGCAAAAACGCAATCGGCAGAGCGGACAGGCGATCTCCGAACTGGCGGTCTGCCTCATCGGTCTGCTGGTGGTGCTGCTCGGATTTCTCCTGCTCTCCACGCTCTCGCAGGAAGGTGTCACAAATGTGATCGCCGCCAGACAGGATGCCGATAAAAACGCCCGGAACGGTCAGAGCAGCGTCGGCAGCAGCAGTACACTGGAAAATATTTCTCACTGGGACTACGGTCCGAGAGGCGTGCCGTTCAACCGGGACGATACCCCCGTAAAAGCAACAAACAACAGCGGCAGTGTTTTTTTCGGACAACTGACCGACAATGGAGGAAAATTCGACTTCAAGACCGCCGGCAACGATTCGTGGCTGCCGGAATACTACAACCCGTTGAAAAAATTACAGAAAGATGATATCCTGCTGGATGCCGCCAATCTGACCGTCGGATCCTCTACCGAAAAGGATCCCCTCGGGAAGCGCGGCTTGGAATCACTCAAAAACGCAGCAAGAAATATCCTGGGCGTCCGGGCAGATTTTGAAGTGACGGATTATGTATTTATGCCGGAAAAGGTAACCGTCCCCCTCCCGGAAGAAGCCACCGGAAAGTAAGCAGAATTTTGAACAGGAAAGAAAGGATTACAAATATGAATCGGTTGACAGACCCCGCAAGCAAGATCATGACGCTGGCAGATGCGGTGGAGTGGCGCGAAAAAATGCGCATCGCCGGAAAAAGAGTCTCTCTCACAAACGGATGCTTTGACCTTTTGCACCGGGGACACGCCGAATATCTCAAAGCTGCCGCAGAACTGGCGGATGCACTGGTGGTCCTCATCAATTCCGATGAGTCCGTCCGGGAACTGAAAGGTCCCACCCGCCCCGTCAACTGCGAATATGACCGGGCGTACCTCCTCGGATGCTTTGCTTTCATCGATGCAGTGGTCGTCTTCAACGGAAAACGCTGCACCAAAGAACTGGATGCCCTCGCACCGGATGCGTATGCAAAAGGCGGCGATTACACCATCGAAACATTGGATCCGGAGGAACGGGAAGCTCTCCTCAATGCCGGAACGGAGATCTCCTTTATCCCCTTCGTTCCCGACCACTCAACGACAAGGCTGATCGAAAAAGCAAAAGGCTGATCCGGTCGTTTCATTTTTTGCGGTGTAAAACCTCCCGACCCGGTTTTGCACCGCCTTCTTTTTTTTGATTTCCGAGCGAAACTGCAAAGCAAATCTGTCTTCCTGCAGTTTCGCTTTTTTTGCGTATTTCAAAAGTAAAATCCTTTTTTTCCACTTTTTTCCTTTCATTTTCAGCCGTCTGCGGCTCCGTCAAAGAAAATCCATAAAAAAAGTCAAAAAAAATTGAAAAATTTTTCAAAAAAGGCTTGAAACGCGCGATATTTAGGGTAAATTAGTGGAGGTTAGGTGAAATTAGGTGAATTCCGCAAATCGAAAGGTGCAATATGGCAGAAACAAGTGCAACACCCTCTCTTTTCAGAGATTATGTGTTCAGCATTGACGCTCAGGGGCGCGTGGCTGTGCCAGCTGACTGGCGTTCTGCAAGCACGACTTTCATGCTCATTCCGGGAAAAGAAGCTACTCTGCAACTGTATCCGGAAACCACTTTCAACGAACAGATCATGCCAAAACTGCGGCAGATCTCTGCAACAGATCCCGTTGCGCTCCGGATGAGACGGCAACTGGGTAAACTGGTCTGTTCGTGCGTGTGCGATAAGCAGGGGCGGATCCAGATCTCACCGGAACTGTTGAAATTTGCAAATCTGGAAAAGCGGGCGGCTCTGATCGGATCCGGTGACTTTGCACAGATCATGACTGCAGAACGGTGGGAAGCCGAACAGCGTGAAAGCGACTTCGCAAGCGAAGACTTCCTGGATATTCTGGGGTGATGCAAATGGATGGTGTGGAATGTCATATACCGGTTTTACCGGATGAGACGATTGAATGTGTCATGCCGTGGACAAGCGGTGCGGTGCGGGTCATCGACGGCACCGTCGGGTATGGCGGGCACAGCTCATTGATACTGAAAAAAAATCCGGAAGCACTGCTTCTGGGGATCGATCGGGACAAAGGCGCACTGGCGTTCTCAAAAGAACGGCTGGCATTTGCCGGAAACCGTGTTCAGCTGGCATACGGGAACTTTTCCACGCTGGCAGAACGGGCAGCAGAGATCGGTTGGAACAAGGTCGATTCCATTCTGTTGGATATCGGTGTTTCCTCCCCCCAGATTGATACGCCGGAGCGGGGTTTTTCCTTCCGCTTTGAGGCGCCGCTGGATATGCGTATGGACCGGAGCAGCCGTCTGACGGCAGCCGATGTGGTCAACACATATTCCGGCGAAGAACTGACCCGGATCTTCCGGGAATACGGCGAGATCCGCGAGGCAAAAAAACTTGCCAATGCGATCCTGCGGGAACGGGAGACGGAAGCGATCACTACCTGCGGAAAACTGGCGGAGATCTGCGAGAAAGCACTGGGTAAACCGGGCAGACGCACCGGACCGCCGGCACCGACTCTGCCCTTTCAGGCGATCCGGATCGAAGTCAACGGAGAACTGGATGAACTGGAACAGGCGCTGGAATCGGCAGTAAATCTGCTGAACCCGGGCGGCAGACTTTCGGTGATCAGTTTTCACTCGCTGGAAGACAGGATCGTCAAACGTTTCTTTCAGGAGATGGCAGTCACCTGCAAGTGTCCGCCGGGATGCCCGGTCTGCATCTGCAACTGGCAGCCGAAGCTGGAGATCCTGACCAGAAAACCCCTTACTGCATCCGCCGGGGAGTTGGCAAAAAACAGCCGTTCCGCCTGTGCAAAATTGCGGTCAGCAAAGCGGATCAACGGATAAATCAGTATAAAAAAGAAGATTAAATAACGGAAAACGGACAAGGAGAACAGAGTATGAACGAATTTACAAGAAAAATGAAACCCTCGCTTTCAGCGGACAGAGTACGGCAGCCCAGGAAGAAATCCCGTGCTGCGGTAGTTATGGCAGTGATCCTGCCGGCAATCGTTTTTGCGTTCGTTATGATCTGTTTCCGGATCCATTATACGACTCAGGTCGAAAAACTGAATCAGAAGGCGGCGTATCTGGATAACGAGATCGAACAGGTGCGTTACAATATCCAGAACATCCAGAACCGGAAAGACGCCCTCTGCAGCCTCCCGCACATCCGGAAGCAGATCGCAAGATTCAATCTGCCTCTGGTGCCGCGCCAGCCCAGCCAGTTGAGCTATCTCCGGGCGGAAAACAGCCCCTCCAATCATCAGTCAAATTCTGCATTTTCTTCTGAAAACCGGGTTGCTCAGGTAAAGTGATATGCCCAATAAGGAATTAAAAACAGTTTTTTTCCGTTTGCTGTTTTTCTTTCTTCTGGTCATTGCGTGCTTTATTTTTGCCGGTATGCAGATGTACCGGATCCAAATCACGCGCCACGATGAACTGCTCCGGGCGGCACAGGCTCAATATCGCAGCACAATGACAGAGCAGACCAGCATGGGCGAGATCTACGACTGCAACGGCAATCGTCTGGTCAGCAATAAATTTGTCAAGACCATTATTTTCGACCCCAGTATCGTTCCTTCTGCGGATGACCGGGAAAAGATCGCACATCTTCTTTCCCATCTCATGCCGGAACTGGACTATAAAGAACTGCTCCGGAAAATGAACAGCGATGTTTTGTCCGGGAAAAAAGTGCAGTACGTTGTCCTTGCCAGGGATGTGGATTTTGAAAAAGCAACGGAGATCGAAAAAAACATCATCGGTATGCATATGCGGGGGCTTACGTTCAAACGCGTGAACCGCCGTTTCTATCCCAAAGGAAGGATGCTTGCCAATGTGCTGGGGATCAGTTACATCAGCAACGAAGAAACCACCGGTGTTTCCGGATTGGAAGGTACATTCAAGAAGGAACTCAAGGGGGAAGACGGAAAAATCTCCTATTATCAGGGCGGGGATGGCTCGATCATCCGTGGAACGGTGAACAAACACATCAGCGGTCAAAGCGGAAAAAATGTCTACCTGACGATCAATGAACCGATCCAGGCAATTTTGGAAGAGGAAATCGACCAGCTTTATGCAGATACCGGCTCCAAAGCAGTCTATGCAGCCATTGCAGATCCTTATACCGGTGACATCCTTGCCATAGCTCAGCGTCCGACATTCGATCCGAATGACCGCCGTACAATGAAAGACAAACTTGCCAGTACCAATCTGATCTCCGCCAATCCCTACGAGCCGGGGTCTGTTATGAAACCTTTTGTTGTTTCCATGGCGCTGGATGACGGCGTGATCAAACGGGATACCATCATCCGGACCGGGTTCGATAAAACATGGTTCTATGCGGGGCGTCCTTTACGGGACACCCATATTGTCGGCAATGCCACTCCCCTGCAGGTCATTCAGCACTCCAGCAACATCGGCACTGCCATGATCGCAGTTATGCTCGGCGAAAAACGGGTGTATGAGATCCTTTCCTCTTTCGGATTCGGCAGAAAGACCGGGCTGCCCATCACGCCGGAAAGTTCCGGCAGATTGAATCCGGTCAAAAAATGGGACTCTCTGACCGTCACCCGAATCTGCATCGGACACGCCATCATGGTCACGCCGCTGCAGCTGCTCCGGGCATATTGTATGCTGGCAAACGGCGGTTATCCGGTCCAGCTGCGTATGATTGATGCGATTGAAGATGAAAAGAACGGCAAAGTGAAACAGCCTTATCTCATCAGTACGGAATCTGTTTTCAAAAATCCCGGCACCCACCGGGAAGTGGTCCGTATGCTGAAAACGGTCACAAAACCGGGTGGCACCTCTTCACAGTCTGCGGTCCCCGGCTTTGAAGTTGCCGGAAAGACCGGAACGGCAAACAAGATCGAAAACGGCAGATATGTCAAAGGAAAATATTTCTCCTCGTTCTGCGGCTTCATTCCCGCCGATAATCCGAAGTTTGTGATCGTGATCACCTGCGATGAACCCACAGGCAAAAACCTTTACGGCGGTTCCACATCCGGTCCTGCATTCGCACGGATCGCAAAACGCACGCTGGACTACATGGATGTCCAGCCCGATATGACGCTGGAAGAATGGGAAAAAATGATCTCTGAGGCAAAGAAGCAGAGTCACAAAGATATGATGAAGCGGGAAAATGACCGGCGCGCATCTCTCGGAATGGCGCCGCTGCAGTAAAAAATCACTGTCCGTCTTTCATCTTGCGCTGTTTCTCCCGGCGCAATTTGTTCCAATAGTCCAGACGCCGCTGGATCTCCCGTTCAAAGCCCCGTTCCACCGGCTGATAGAACGTTTTGCGCCCCATTCCCTCCGGAAAATAATCCTGTCCGGAGAAACCGTCTTCGGTATCGGGATCGTACTGATACCCCTTGTTGTATCCCAATTCCTTCATCAGCTTGGTAGGAGCGTTGAGAATGTGCATCGGCGGCGTCAGGGAGCCGGTCTGCTTCGCTTCGGCAAGCGCCTTTGGCCAAGCCTTGTAAACACTGGTTGATTTAGGTGCAGTCCCCAGATAGACCACCAGTTCCGCAATGGCAAGATCCCCTTCCGGCGATCCCAGCCGTTCGTAGGCATCCCACGCCGAAATGGCAAACTGGAGGGCATTCGGATCTGCCAGACTTACATCTTCCATCGCAAACCGGGTCAGACGCCGCAGCAGGTAGAGAGGATCCTCTCCGCCATCGATCATGCGTGCCGCCCAGTAAAGCGCCGCATCCGGGTCGGAGCCGCGCAGGGACTTATGCAGCGCACTGATCAGGTTGTAATGTCCTTCACGATCCTTGTCGTATTGAGGTGCCCGCTGCTGCACGATCTTCATCAGTCCGGCAGAATCCAGCATTTCATCTTCTTTGGTCAGATCAAAAACGGTCTCAATAAGATTGATAAAATATCTGCCGTCGCCGTCCGCCAGCTGCAGGAGCGTGGCGCGTGCTTCATCGGTCAGTGACAGCTTGCGACCGCTTTCCGCCTCTGCACGGAGAACGATCTTTTCAAGCGCCGTTTTATCCAGATGATTCAGCACAAAGACCTTACACCGGGAAAGCAGAGCGCTGTTCAGTTCAAACGAGGGATTTTCTGTAGTCGCACCGACAAGCACCACGGTCCCGTTTTCTACATAAGGCAGAAAACCATCCTGCTGCGCCCGGTTGAAACGGTGGATCTCATCCACAAAGAGAAGCGTTCCCTCCCCTGCAAGACGGCGCCGTTTGGCATCGTCAAAGGCTTTCCGCAGTTCAGCGATGCCGGAAAAAACAGCGGAAATGGCAACAAAGTGCATATTGGTATGCTGCGCCATGATCCGGGCGCAAGTGGTCTTGCCGCATCCGGGAGGTCCCCAGAGGATGAAGCTGGAAAGTTTGTTGCTTTCGATCATCCGCCGCAAGGGTCCGTCCGGTCCCAGCAGATGATCCTGCCCAACGATGTCATCCAGACTTTTCGGGCGCAGACGATCCGCCAGCGGACGCTGGATATTGCTCGCAAAAAGGGAATCGGTCTCTTCCTCAAAGCTCATAACACGCCTTTGGTGGAAGGAACGCCCTTGACCCGGGGATCAATGCTGACCGCCTCGGAAAGCGCCCGGGCAAAGCCCTTGAAGATGGATTCAAAGATGTGGTGCGTTTCGCCCGCCGCCAGCATCTTGATGTGCAGATTCATGCCGCCTTTCACGGAGAGAGCGGTGAAAAATTCCTTGAAGAGAGCCGTATCCATATCCTTGATGAAGGGAGCGGGGACGGGGACATCGTAAACGAGGTACGGTCTGCCGGAGAGGTCCAGCGCCACGAGGGAAAGGGTCTCATCCATGGGCAGCAGGAAGTTTCCGTAGCGACGGATCCCGCACTTGTCGCCGAGCGCCTGAATAATGGCTTCGCCGAGAGCAAGCCCCATGTCTTCCATCGTGTGATGGCAGTCCACATCCAGATCGCCCTTTGCCTCCACGGTCAGGTCAAAATTGCCGTGCTTGGCAAAAAGGGTCAGCATATGATCCATGAATCCGATCCCGGTGGAGATCGTGCTGTTGCCTTCGCCGTCAAGATCGATCGTTACGAGGATGTCGGTTTCTTTCGTGGTACGTTTTACACTGCCTGTTCTCATGTGGAGACTCCTGTTGATTGTATGTTATCGTTATATTTTCTGTTCAGATGATCCGTTTTTCCGTTTCCGCATCAAAGAGATGAGCCCGTTTCCCGTACAGCGCCAGATCCAGTTCATCCCCTACGGCGACCTGCCGGTGGGCATCCACCCGGGCGATACAGGACGCCCCGGTGCCTGCATCCAGATAGAGATAGGTCTCTGCGCCCATCGGCTCCCGCACTTCCACTTTTGCGTGGAGCCGGGCGACCGATCCGGATTTTTCCGCCTGGTCCGACCCGATGTCTTCCGGACGGATGCCATAAACAACCGTTTTTCCGGCATAATCCTTTATCGTCTCTGTCCAATCCGGCGGCAGGGGAATACAAATATTTCCTGCCCGGAAAGAGAATCCGCCATCGTGTTCCTGCAATTCTCCGCGGATCAAATTCATCGGCGGCGTACCGATAAAACCGGCAACAAACAGATTCGCCGGATTGTCATAAATATTCATTGGCGTATCCACCTGCTGGATCACGCCGTCCTTCATAACGCAGATCCGGTCCCCCATGGTCATAGCTTCCGCCTGATCGTGGGTCACATAGATCATCGTTGCTTCCAGCCGGGTATGCAGCTTGCTGATCTCCGCCCGCATCTGAACGCGCATTTTTGCATCCAGATTGGAGAGCGGTTCATCAAACAGAAAGACCGCCGGCTTCCGGACAATGGCTCTACCCACAGCCACCCGCTGACGCTGTCCGCCGGAAAGTGCTTTCGGTTTCCGGTCAAGATACCCGTTCAAACCGAGGATCTCCGCCGTCTCACGGACCCGTCTCTCTATATCGGCTTTGGGGATCTTCCGCAGTTTCAGCCCGAACGCCAGATTTTCATACACGGTCATGTGGGGGTACAGCGCATAATTCTGAAACACCATGGCAATATCCCGATCCTTCGGGGGAACATTGTTCACCACCCGGTCCCCGATCCGGATCGTGCCGTCACTGACATCCTCCAGACCGGCGATCATCCGCAGCATCGTGGATTTTCCGCAGCCGGAGGGTCCCACCAAAACCATAAATTCACGGTCATTCACGGTCAGAGAAAGCCGGTTGACGGCAAGTACGCCACCCTCGTAGACTTTACTGACTTCGCTGACCGTTACGTTTGCCATTTCCGTTCGATTTCCGTTCAGTTCTGCTGCTGTTTCCAATAGGGCGAGATCTCACGCAGACGTGCGATCACCGGCGGCAGCACTTCCAGAACACGGTCTACTTCCGCTTCCGTGTTGTAACGGGAGAAGCTGAAACGGATGGAGCCGTGTGCGGCGGTGTAAGGAACCCCCATGGCACGCAGTACGTGGGACGGTTCCAGGCTGCCGGTTGTGCAGGCACTGCCGCTGCTGGCGCAGATGTTGTGCATATCCAGCAGCATCAGGATGGATTCGCCTTCGATGTATTCAAAAGAAATGTTTGCCGTGTTGGGCAAACGGTGTTCCACATCGCCATTGATCCGGACCGAAGGAATGGAGGCAAGAACGCCCTGCTCCAGTTTATCCCGCAACGCACGGACCGCTGTGTTTTCGTGACCGATGTTCGCCAGCGCCAGTTCCGCCGCCTTGCCGAGACCAACAATGCTCGCCAGGTTCTCCGTTCCCGCACGGCGGCCATGCTCCTGATGTCCTCCGATGATGTACGGATGGAACCGGACACCGCGTTTTACATACAGCGCACCGATCCCTTTCGGAGCGTGGAACTTGTGACCGGAAAGGCTCAACATATCGATGGGCAGTTCTGCCAGATTCATCGGAACTTTTCCAACCGCCTGGACCGCGTCCGTATGGAAGAGCGCGCCGTTTTTCCGGGCAAGCTCGCCCAGTTCGATCACGGGCTGGATGTTGCCGGTCTCGTTGTTCGCCCACATCACAGACACAACTGCTGTTTCGGAGTCGATCATCTCGCGCGCACGGTCCATATCCAGTCTGCCTCTGGCATCCACGGGAATGATGGAGACTTTATAGCCGTTCCGCTCCAGTTCTTTGCCCAGATTCAGCACAGCAGGATGTTCGACTTTGGAAATGACAACTTTTCTGCGTTTGGGGCAGATGGAAAGCGCCGAACGGATCGCCGTGGTATCGCTTTCCGTACCGCAGGAGGTAAAGATGATCTCGGAGTTCTGCGCACCGATCAAAGCTCCCAGTTGCGCACGGGCTTCTTCCACCTTCGCAGCAAGCTGTCCGCCGAAACGGTGAATACTGGAGGGGTTGCCGTAAAACTCCGTGAGATACGGCGTCATCGCCTCGAAAACTTCCGGCGCCACACAGGTGGTCGCGTTGTTGTCCAGGTAGATAATATTGCTGCTCATCTTACTTGACTTCCTCTACTTGCAGGTCGGCACAGACCAATTCCTGAAGTTTGCCTTCCACCAGTTTTTTCAGCGTGAGGGAGGCATTGGGACAGGCCGCGCACATACCTTTGAGGCGCACATGGACCACTTTTCCTTCCAGATCAATCAGCTCAATGCTGCCGCCATCCCGTTCCAATGCGGGCTTGATCTCTTTGTCAATGACTTCCTGAACGCGGAGGATCTTTTTGACAAGAGAAAGAGAATCGAAGGAATCTTCCTGCACGGGAGCGGGTTCTGCCCACATTTCATCCAGGATCTCCTGAATGGAATCCAGACACATACCGCAGGCACCGCCCGCCTTGGTATATTCCGTGATTTCTTCCACGGTATGCAGATTATTGATCTTGGCAACCTTGCGGATCTTGGCATCCGTGATCCCGAAACAGTGGCAGATGATTCTGCCTTCGTGGTCGGTTTCATCCACTTCCAGTTCTTCGTAAGGTTCGCCGTGTTTCTTCTTGTAGTCCACGATCGCCGCCTGAAGAGCCTCCATTCCCATCACAGAACAGTGCATTTTTTCTTCCGGCAGTTCGCCGAGGGCATCGGCAATGTTCCGGTTGGTGATTTTGGCAGCTTCATCCAGTGTCAGCCCTTTGACCAGTTCGGTCAGAACGGAACTGGAAGCGATGGCGCTGGCGCAGCCGAATGTCTGAAATTTGATGTCACTGATCCGTTTTTCATCATCCAGACGGATCGTGATCTTGAGTGCGTCACCGCAGGTCATGTTACCGACTTCTGCTTCTGCATCGGGATTTTCAATGGTACCCACATTCCGGGGGTTCAGGAAGTGGTCCATCACTTTATCTGTATAGTTCCACATGGAAAAATCTCCTTTCCTTGCGTATGTGTTAAAAATAAGTTCAATAGATAATATATCACGCGCGTGCCGATTTTACAAGGGAGTTGACCGGAGAAAGAACAAGTTTGTTCGGGAAAAAATTGAAGAAAAACTCCAACTTTCAGGATGCTGCGGTGTCTATTGCCTCTGCCGGGGCATGGAGGCAAGCCCGTACCGGAAACAAGAAAAAAGGAGGTTCACTATGATGAAAGTACTGTCAAAAACCCTGTTTACTGCAGCCGCGATCCTGTTCTGCGCCGGATTCACCGGCTGTAAATGTTGTGCCGATGAAAAAAAAGCGTGCGACCCCAAAGATGATGCGCAGTGCAACACCTGCAACTGCCCCGTCCTGCTGGTGATCGGAGAAGATGAAGAACAGATCGGCGACTGCACCGTATGCACCGTGTGGTGTCAGGAATACACTCCCTGCATGAATGCAGCTGCCGCCTGCCCCGCCATCGCAAAGCATACCTTGAAAGATGCACCTCTGTGCGCAAAATGCAAAGATGCCATTATGGCAAACGCTCCCCAGCGGAAAGACTGCGCTGTGTGCGGCAAAGAAGCAAAGCCCTGTGCAGCCTGTACGGATAAACTCCATAACAGCAAGGTCAAAGATCTGATGAGCGCCGAGTCTATGAAGGCAAATATGAACTGCAAAGAATGTAAGAAAACCACCGAAGCCGCCGCAAAAGCAAAAGCGGAAAAAATGAAAAAAGCCGATAATGCAGATGACGACGATGATGTGGTCGTGGTGGAAGAAGTCGATGCCGTGATCGTTCCGGTCCCGGCTCCGGCAGACGACACAAAGAAAACCGAAGAAAAAAAGTAACTCGAAATAACACCGGTCAATCCGGTAGCTGATCGTGTCCGGTACGGGGGAACTGAAAAGCCCCCGTTTTTTTGTTTATGCCTCTTCCACCAACGGCGGACGGGGCGGCACGGCGCGCGGTTAAACCGCGCTGCCGCCGTATGCGCAGTTTTCCTGCGCGCATACGGCGGCGGTTCTGCGCAGAGCGCAGAACCTGCCGTGCCGCCCGCTCCGCCGTTGGTGGAAGAGGCGATCTCATCTGTTGTTCATTACCGTTTTTAAATCTTTTTTTACATAATCTGCCGGTTGATTTTCTCATACGCAAGGTGTATATTATGTTTTTATGATTCATAAACTATCAACTAAAACATAAAACTGTGAAGGATTCAAAGGAAAGATGCTGAACTTTCATTTGAGCGTTGTGCAGCAGATCGCGATTCTCGCGCTTCAGCTGGGTGTCATCATTTTTGCCGCAAAGTTTTGCGGTGACTTTGCAAAAAAACTGAAAATGCCCTCCGTGCTGGGGGAACTGTGTGCCGGTATCATCATCGGTCCCTGCGTGCTTGGCGGTGCCGCTCTTGCGGGCAAACTGATCCAGTGGGGCATTCCGCTGGATGCGATCCACCTGGAAAACGGTCTGTTCGGTTTTACGCCGGATGTTGTTGCTCATGGGGTTGATGAAGCTGGAAAAGAAGCGGCAGTCACTTTGAAAAACATCACGTTCCAAACCTATCATTCTTCCCTTTATGCGCTTGCCACGATCGGCTCCATTCTTCTGCTGTTTATGTCCGGTCTGGAAACGGACCTGCGGATGTTCTTCCGTTACTCTCTGGTCGGTACGATCGTGGGGATCGGCGGGGTGATCTTCTCCTACTTCTTCGGTGCGGGGATCGGCGTTTACATGCTGGGACTTTCCTGGATGGATCCGGTTTCAATGTTCCTGGGTATTCTCTGTACGGCGACCAGCGTGGGTATTACCGCGCGTATTCTTTCTGAAAAGAAGAAAGTGGATACACCGGAAGGTGTGACGATCCTTGCCGCGGCGGTGATCGACGACGTTCTCGGTGTGATCTGCCTCGCTGTTGTTGTCGGCATTGTCGGTGCCAGCAGTTCCGGAGGCACTCCGGCCTGGGGTGAAATCGGCATCACGGCGGCAAAATGTGTCGGTTTCTGGCTGGTTGCAACTGCGATCGGTCTGCTTCTCGCCCGTCACATTGCAAAATTCCTCAAGATTTTCAAAAGCCCCATCATCTTTGCCTCTCTCTCCTTCGGTCTGGCACTGATCCTGGCGGGTATTTTTGAAATGAACCACCTTGCCATGATCATTGGTGCATACGTTATGGGCTTGAGTCTTTCCAAGACGGATATTTCCTTTGCGATCCAGACCGCACTTGAACCGCTCGCCGCATTCTTTGTGCCCATCTTCTTCGTGGTCATGGGTATGCTGGTGGATATCAGCGTTTTCGCAAAAATGGATGTTCTCAAGATCGGTGCGGTCTATGCTCTGCTGGCGATCATTGCCAAAGTTCTCGGCTGTGCGCTGCCGGCTCTGTTCATGAACTTCAACACCATCGGTTCCCTGCGTATCGGGTGCGGTATGATCCCCCGTGGTGAAGTTGCCCTCATCATTGCCGGTATCGGTATGACAATGGGGATCCTGGACAGCAATGTCTTCGGTATTGCGATCATCATGACGCTGGCGACCACGCTCTTTGCGCCGCCCCTGCTCTCCTTCACCCTCAGTGTCGGCGGCAAAGGCACCCGCAAGGATGAAAAAGATATGTCGGTGGTTCACACCTCCTTCCCCTTCCCCTCTGTCATGGTTACGGACTTTGTACTTCGTCGCCTCATTGAAAATCTGGAATCGGAAGGGTACATGCTTTCCCATCTGGACAAAGATTCCGGCGTGCTTCAGATCCGCAAGGACAACCTCTCCTTTGCTCTGACCAAGAGTCCGAAGGAATTTGTGTTTGAATCCAACCCGGACGAAGTCCCGTTCATCCGTGCCATCATGTTTGAATCCATCGTGGCACTGCATCAGGATCTGGAAGGTCTGAAGAAACTGGCGAATCCGGAAGAGATCCGCAAGGATTACTTTGACGCTTCCGCTGAAGTCTTTGCGCCGGAAAACAGCAAGCAGATCCGCACTATGATCGAAAAAGGACTCTGCCTCAACAGCATCATCATGGATCTGAAAGCAAACACCAAGGAAGCAGTCATCAAAGAAATGATCTGCCGCCTCGCCGGCAATGGTCTGCTTCTGGATAAAGATCTCTGCGAAAAAGATGTTCTGGAACGGGAAGCGATCGTTTCCACCTGCTTCCAGAACGGGATCGCCCTGCCCCACGGCAGAACGGACGGGGTCAAGGAACTGGTCGCGGCTGTCGGTATCAACCGGAACGGTTACAATTTTGATGCCATTGACGGCAAGCCCTCCAAGATCTTTGTGATGTGCCTCAGCCCGAAAAACTCGGATGGTCCCCACATCGAATTTGTGGCAACGGTCGGCTCCGTGCTGGCAAAACAGGAAAACATTGACAGTATTCTTTCTGCCGAAACGCCGGAAGAAGTCTTTGCGATCCTGGACATCAAAAAGTAATTTCTGACTGTGAATATGAAAAAGGAAGCTGCGAAACAGAAAAAAATCTGCTTCAAAGGCGTCCTTTTTTATGCCGTCATTTCCACCCTGCTGACACTGACGGGAATAGGAGGTGCATTTCTTATGGCGAGATTCGGTTCATTGCCCACTGCCGCAGAAACAGCACAATGGCAAGAACTTGAAAACTACCGGGACGGCAGATTCCACAATCTGGAAACCAACGACTTTGCAGCAAAAAAAGCGGTCCGGAAATCGGGTTTCCTCAAGTTTCTTTTCAAGTCAAAAAATGCGCCATCCTTTTCGATCCCGCAAAAACAGGACCGGCACAACAATGCTCCGCTCAAGGATGCGTTCAGTGTTTACTGGCTGGGACATTCCAGCCTGATCTTTGAGTTGGGCGATGCCCGTTTTATGACGGATCCGGTCTTCGGAAATGCGGCTCCGGTTCCGGGGATCGTCACCCGTTACTGCGAACCGCCTATCCGCCGGGAGGAACTGCCGGAGCTGGACTTCATCATTGTTTCCCACGACCATTACGATCACCTGGAATATACCACGATCCGGGCGCTGAAAGATACCGAAATTATCTTTGTCACGCCCGTTGGTGTCGGTGCAAGGCTCCGCTCCTTCGGGATCAAGCCGGAGAACATCCGGGAACTTTACTGGTACGAAAGCACGCAGATCGGCAATACCACGATCACTGCCGCTCCCGGACGACACTTTTCCGGCAGAACACTGAAAGACCGTTACAAAACGCTCTGGGCAAGCTGGATCATCGAAAACGGCGGAAAAAAGATCTTTTTCGGCGGCGACAGCGGCTATGGAAAACATTTCAAAGAGATCGGAAAAAAATTCGGTCCTTTTGATCTCGTCTGTCTTGAAATTGATGCGTGGAACGAAAACTGGAAGAACAATCATATGTTCCCGCACGAATTTCCGGTAGCGGCAAAAGAGCTGAACGCAAAACTTGCCATGCCCATTCATTGGGCGGTGTTTGACCTCGCTATGCACCCGTGGAAAGAATCCATCACGTTGGTAACGGACGAGGCAAAAAAAGCCGGACTCCCTCTTTTCACCCCCATGATGGGTGAGATCGCTTATCCCGGAATAACAAAAACCTGCCCCTGGTGGCAGGAGCTGCCGGAGCGTTGAGATGGCTCCCCGCTGTACCCTCACGTTCAACGAAGGTACCCTGATCCTGTCCGGCGATCCGGATGCGCTGACTCTGCTCCGGGATGAACTTACTTATGATGATCGGATCCGTTCCTGGCGCGCTCCGGCATACCGTTATGAAGCAATCATGCGCACCCTTTACGGCGCTGGCGTAACGGTCACGGACAACGCCCGGAATTATCCGGATCTGCCACTGACACTCCACTCCCCCCACAAGCCTCTGAAGCACCAGCAGTACGCTATGCAGCAATGGCTGACGGCAAAAAGGCGCGGCGTCGTCGTGATGCCTACCGGATCGGGTAAGACTTTTCTTGCGTTCCTTGCCATCCAGAGCGTACAGCGCCCCACTCTTGTCATTGTTCCGACGATCGATCTGCTTCAGCAATGGGCGCGGCAGCTGGAGGAGGCGTTTCAGATCCCGGTCGGTATGCTGGGCGGCGGAAGTCACGACATCCAGCCGGTCACGGTATCCACCTACGACTCTGCGGTCCTGCGTATGAATGAGATCGGCAACCGTTTCGGACTGGTCATCTTTGACGAATGTCATCACCTGCCCGGTGAAATCAACCGCAGTGCCGCCACGCTCTGCCTCGCTCCTTACCGGCTGGGCTTGACCGCCACCCCCGAACGGAACGACGACGGCGAGGAAGTGCTGCAGCGGATCGTAGGCAATATCGTCTGCCGCATCCATATTGACGAGTTGGAAGGGACCGTGCTTTCCCCCTATGTAACAAAGCGGATCTTTGTGCCGCTGGAGCCGGATGAACTGGCGGAATATCAGGCGGCGCGAAAGAAATATGTGGATTTTGTCCGGGCAAACAACATTGATTTTCAGGCACCGGATGGCTGGCAGCGTTTTATGCTTCTCTGCGCACGGATGAACGGCGGCCGTGCCGTACTTCAGGCGTGGCTCCGGCAACGGGAGATCGCCCGCTGCGGCAGGGCAAAACTCAATGTACTCTGGCAGATCATCCGGAATCATCCCGCGGAGCGTTGCATCATCTTCACGGCGGACAACGACACTGCGTACCGGATCGGCGAGGCGCTCTGTTTCCCCGTTCTCACCCACAAGACAAAGGCGGCGGAACGGAAAGAATTTCTGGCAAAATTCCGGTCCGGTGAATACAATGTTCTTGTGACCAGCCGGGTATTGAACGAAGGTGTGGACGTACCGGAAGCATCCATCGGGATCGTGGTTTCCGGCTCGGCAGGGACACGGGAACACGTACAGCGGCTGGGGCGTATCCTGCGCCGGAGCAAAGAAGGCAAACTGGCACAACTGTTTGAACTGGTCAGCGAAGGAACCTCCGAGATGAGTGTCAGCGAACGACGCCGCGCCAACCGGGCATACAACCGCAGGAGGACATCATGCTGACAAAAGATCTGCTCCGGCTCCGGGCGTCCGGATCGTACCTGCGTCCACAATTTCTCAAAACGGATGACCACGAACTGCTCCAATTTGCAAAGGAACTGATCGCCATTTATGAAGAGGGGATCGGAGAACAGGCGGAAACGCTGGATAATCTGGCGGAGATGCTCGTGCTGCGTCAGAAAGATCTGAAACTGGCGCGGGGACTGCTCAAAGTCGTACGCAGCCGTGCAATTTTTTCCGGCGAAAACGATGATTTTCCGTACACGGAAAAACGGCAGGAAGTCTTTGCCCGCACCATGGAACTGCTCCGCAGCGGCGCCCTGCCGGAAGATCCCCGCTCTGTCCGGGATCACATCTACCCGGACACCCGCCTTCTCTACGGCGATCTGCCTGAAAACGAGGCGTTGATCCGGTTCAAAAAGACTTTCCCGCAGGAAGCATTGGAGCGCTACAACACCGGACTGGTTCAAGGGGCATTGCTCACAGCAGGGGCACTGGAACTTTCCATTCCGGCAGCAACTCCGGCGGCGGACTTGCGAAACCTGTTCCGGAGCTTGCGTTTCTTCCGGCTTCTATTCTCCGGCTGCATCGAAAAAAAGATGCTGAAACTGGTCATCGACGGTCCCGCTTCCATCCTTGAAAACAGTCTCAAGTACGGGTTGCAGCTCGCCTGTTTCTTCCCGGCGGTCTGCCGTCTGCCACAATGGAAACTGGCTTGTTCCGTGATGAAAAACGGAAAGATATACCGGCTTGTACTGGATGAAAGTTCCCGTCTGCAAAGCCATCGTGCCCAATTCAGCGGAAATCTGGAGGAACACCGGATGTTCCTCGCCTACTTCCGTGAACACGGCGAAGGCTGGAAAATTGATGACACTCCCGGATACCTCTCCCCCGATCCGCAGCGGATCATCTTCCCCGATTTTCAGTTCACGAAGGACGGCAGAACGGTCTGTCTGGAACTGTTCCACCGCTGGCACGCAACCGCCTTGAACGAACGGCTGGCGAATCCTCCGGAGGGACTCATCATCGGAGTGGACCGATCGCTGTTGAAAAAAGACGGCGTTCTGAAAGCAAAACTGGAAGCAGATCCCTTCTTTCAAAAATGCGGTTTCTTTTTCCGCGACTTCCCCGGCACGGAAAATGTACTGAAATTGTTGAATAAATAACATTTTTTTCCTTGATTTTTCTCTCTGAAGCTGTATCTTTCTTCTGTCGGTATCCATTTATCAACCAAAACCAACAGAAAGTCATGAGAGATCATCATGAAAATTGAAGAAATCGACAAAAATTTCAAGACCGCTGACCTCGGCGGCACCCCTGTGAATTTTTATAACGCCTGTACCGCCCCCTTTGTGATCGAAGGTTTTGCGTGGCGCAAAGACGGCGAGACAACGTTCTACCGTCTGCCCCGCAATTTCACGAAGGACGATGTGAACGAAGGCGCTCTTTATCTCGCCAACAACACCTCCGGCGGCGTGATCCGTTTCCGCACAAATTCCCCGTATATCGCCATCCGGGCGAAACTGGTCTACTCCGCCGATATGAACCATATGCCCCGCGCAGGCAGTGCCGGGTTCGACATCTACCGCGGCAGACACCATGTGGGCACTGCTCAGCCCAGTCGGGATCAGGCGGCTATGGAACAGATCCTCTGCCAGAATCCCCTGCCCGGAAAGATGGGCGATTTCACCGTGAATATGCCCCTTTACGGCGGCTGTGCGGATATTGAGATCGGGCTGGCTCCGGGAGCAAAACTCCTTCCCCCGAAAGCACATAAAGTCAAACTGCCGATCCTTTTCTACGGCTCCTCCATCACCCAGGGCGGATGCGCCTCCCGTCCGGGCAATATGTACCCCTCTCACCTGTGCCGTGCAGTGGATGCCCCCCAGATCAATCTGGGCTTCTCCGGGTCCGGCAGGGGCGAGATCGCGGTGGCGAAGGCGATCGCTTCCGTTCCGCTGGCGGCATTCGTTATGGACTACGACCACAACGCCCCCAATGTTGAACATCTGGAAAAGACTCACGAAAAGTTCTTCAAGGCGATCCGGAAAAAACAGCCGCTTGTACCCATCATCATTATGAGCAAGTGCGACATTTATCCCGAATTCAAAAACGGAACATACGCCGACAGCTGCAAGCGCAAAGCGGTCATTTACAAGACATACGAAAATGCGGTCAAAGCCGGTGACAAACATGTTTACTTCATTGATGGTGAGGTCCTCTTCGGCAAGTCGGAACGCACCACCTGCACCGTGGACCGCTGTCACCCCAACGATTACGGCTTCTTTATGATGTATAAAGCCGTATTGCCCGTCCTCAAAAAAGCGCTGGCGGAAGCCGAATAACAGCAGGAGGGTTTTATGGTCCACAGTTACCCCGTTTATCCCACCCGCACCCGCACGGATCTCGGCGGGCTCTGGGATTTTGCGTTCCTCTCTGAAAAGGAAGCCGCCCTCCCCGAATTTGAATCGCCGGCAGGGATCGTCTTCAACGATAAACAACTCGTTCCCGGCTGCTTCGATGCCACCGGCACGTACGCCGGACAGCGTGGGATCGGGATCTACCGGACCGCAGTCAAAGTCGGCAAGTCCGGCAAAGTCCGTCTGGAGATCGGTGCCACCACCGTTTCCGCAAAGATTTTCTGGGACAACGCCCTGATCGCCGAAAACAAGCTCGCCTACTCCGGCGTGGCATATGAGTTCGATACCACCGCCGGTAAGCACGAACTGGTCGTTGCGGTGGAAAACCGGATCGATACGGACTATAACCCGCTGGCGTGGAACTATTACGACTTCCATTTCGCTGGCGGTATCCTCCGCTCCATCTGCCTGTATGAACTGCCGGAAGGAACCCGCCTCGGACGCTGCGCTGTCACCACACTGGACATCGCCACTGGAAAAGTCCGGTTGGATTCAGAACTGGTCAACGCACCGGAAGCCATGATCCAGACACTCGCGGTTGCCTTCGATGATGCCGCCGCCCAGCCGTACGAATTTTCCTTCGCCAACGGCGTGGCAACGCTGGAACTGAACGTGCCGGACTTCAAACTCTGGAGTCCGGAAGAACCCAACCTCCACATCGTAACGGTCTCCCTGCCCGATGGCTCCGATGCCGTTACCGAACGCTTCGGGATCCGCACTGTGGAGACGAAAGATCAGAAGATCCTGCTCAACGGAAAGCCGATCTATCCCGCCGGTTACAACCGCCACGAAGCGCATCCGGAATTCGGCGTGACCCTGCCTCCGGCGATCATGATGGAAGACCTGCAGATCCTCCGCTCCATGAACTGCAATTTTGTGCGCGGCTGCCATTATCCGCAGGACCAGTATTTCCTGGATCTCTGCGACGAACTGGGCTTTATGGTCTGGGAAGAATCTCTCGGCTGGGGCAACCGGCCGGAACAGGGCGAACGGGAAGACTTCTGCGCTCTTCAGCGGGAACAGACCGTTCTCATGGTCAGAAACAGCCGCAACCACCCCTGCGTGATCATGTGGGGCTTCCTGAATGAATGTCACTCCCATACCGAGCCGTATCGCAAACTCATCGGGCAGCTGGTCAAAGACATCAAGGCGCTCGACACCACCCGCCCCACCACGTTTGCCTCCATGATGATCGCATACGGCGAACAGTGTCTGGATCTGGTGGATATCATCTCCTGCAACACCTATCCCGGCTGGTACGGCGTTGACAACAACGAACCGGATCCGCAGAGGAAGATCGCACCCCGCATGGATCAGGTCATTGCGGAAACAAGCACCCCCGAACTGGTGAACAAGCCCCTGCTGATCAGCGAGATCGGTACCGCCGCTCTTGCCGGATGTCACGACAGAGTCCGCAGACAGCAGTGGACCGAGGAGTTTCAGAACGATTACATTCAGGAAGTCATCGACGTTCTGACGGAACGCCCCCGGATTCAGGGCTTGATCCTCTGGCAGTTCTGCGATGCCCGCACCTATGTGGGTGGAGGCGCTCTGAACCGGGCAAGAGGTTTCAACAACAAAGGTTCACTGGATGAATACCGCCGGGAAAAACTGGTGGCGGATACCGTCCGGCACGCCTTCACGAAAGCACCTTTTAACGGAAAATAATACAGAAAATCAAAAAATAATAGTTTTTGTCAATTGAAAACGGCAAAACTTCATCTATAATAATGGATGAAGCTTACGTTTCTTTTACAAAACATCAAACCAAAACAGCAGGCAAAAGCCTGTAAATGAGGAGTAAAAAACTATGAAACCGTTGGCAGTACAGCTGTACTCCCTCAGAGAGTACGCAGAAAAAGATTTCGTCCAGGTCCTGAAAAAAGTCGCTGAAATCGGCTACAAAGCAGTCGAACCCGCCGGCTTCTTCAACCTCTCCCCCGCTGAATTCAAGAAGATCATTGATGACCTGGGTCTGGAAATGTACTCCAGCCATCGTCCCTGGGCTAACAGCACCGCCGATGTCAATGAAATCGTCGACATCATGGGTACCCTCGGTCTGGACAACTGCGTTTGCGGTTACGGTCCCGATGCCTTCAAGGATCTGGATGCCATCAAGAGAACGGCTGATAATTCCAACGCCATGATCGAAGCCTTCAAGAAGCAGGGCCTCACCCTCTTCCAGCACAACCACTACTGGGAATTTGAACGCATCGACGGCAGACTCAAATATGACATCTATGATGAACTCTGCCCCGATATGAAGTACGAAATCGACTGCTTCTGGAGCACCAACAAGGGCACCGAAGATCCCGTCGCTATGCTCAACAAGTTCGCAGACAAGACCATCTTCATGCACATGAAGGACGGTATCTGCAAGCAGGAAGCGGACAACGCCGGCATGAAGAACGGCCTCCTCGATATGAAGATCGATCTGCTCCCCCTCGGCACCGGTACTCTCCCCATTCCGGATCTGGTCAAGGCGGCTCCCGCACAGGTCAAGACCATCGTGGTCGAACTGGACTACTGCTCCGTGGAAATGTGGAAGGCGATCGAAGAAAGCTACAAGTATATGACCGAAAACGGTCTCTGCGCAGGCAACAAGTAAGTCGAACTTCTCATCAGGAGAAAGAACCTTATGGCTGCTGTGAAAAAAGCACCCGCAAAGAAGGCTGCCGCACCGAAGAAACCCGCCGTACCCCGGGGAAAGAAATTCCGCAAGGTCAAAATGGGAATCATCGGTTGCGGTATGATTTCCGACACCTACTTCCAGGCGTCCAAAAAATTCAATGTCATTGAAGTGGTCGCCTGCTCGGACATCATTCCCGAACGCGCAAAAAAGAAAGAGGAAATGTACGGCTGCAAGGCTATGACCAATGAAGAACTGCTCGCCCGCAAGGACATCGAGATCGTTCTCAACCTCACGCCTCCGCAGGTACACTCCAAAATCGCCATGGATACCCTCAACGCCGGAAAGCACGCATACAGCGAAAAGCCTTTCGGCGTGGACGAAGCCGATGCCGCAAAGGTTATGGCTCTCGCGAAGAAAAAAGGTCTCCGTGTCGGTTGCGCGCCCGATACCTTCCTCGGCGGCGGCATCCAGACCTGCCGCAAGATGCTGGATGACGGCTGGATCGGAAAACCCATCGCCGCCACCGCCATGGTTCTCGGACGCGGTCCCGAAAAGTGGGGTCAGGCGCCCTTCTTCTACGACTACGGTGCAGGTCCCATGCTGGACCTGGGTCCCTACTATGTAACGGCGCTGGTCAACTTCTTCGGTCCTGCCAAGAGCGTTACCGCCATCACAAAGAAGGGATCTGAATCCCGGACGCTCGGTGCGGAAGTCGGCGAAACCTACAAGGACATCTACAAGCCCTTCGACCGCTACCCGGTCACGGTGACCACTCACCTGACCGGCGTGATCGAATTCCAGAGCGGCGTCCTTGCCACAGTCATTGCCAGCTTTGAAGCGTACGCCCACAATCATCCGCCCATCGAAATTTACGGCGATGAAGGCACGCTGCTGGTTCCGGATCCCAACACTTTCGGCGGTCCGGTCAAGATCTTCCGTCACGGTGAAAACAAATGGATCGAAGCGCCCCTCTCCCATATCTACACGGAAAACAGCCGATCCATCGGCGCCGCGGATATGGCGATCGCGCTTCAGACCGGCAGAAAACACCGCTGTAACGGCGATCTGGCAAACCATGTCCTTGAGATTATGCTTGCCTTTGACAAGTCCAGCAAACTGGGCAAAAAGGTCGATCTCAAGACGACCTGCGAACGCCCGGAACCCCTCCAGCTCGGTCTGGAACACGGTGAAGTTGAAAAGTAATTTTCAGCGGATATCGTAAATTCGATGCGCTCTGTGAAATACCGGAGCGCATTTTTTTTGTTTCTCTCTTGAAATGCGGATTTTCGGGAGTATATTGAGTGTAAGGAGAAAATACAATGGAAGCCATCAACGAGATCAAAATGGAAAAACAGACTCATCCGGATCTTTCCGTGTTGAGCCCCTTTGATCTGGTATTTGAATACAAAACCGAGCCTGATCCCGGCTTTCACGGGGACTCCCATTATGCCTTGCAGATCTGTATGGTCCTCCACGGCGAAGCGGAGATGATGCTGGAAAATTTCAATGATACGTATACTGCGGGCGATCTCTGGTGGAATATGTGCTGGGAACCCCATGCGTACCGGCTTTCCGGAAGACGAAACTTTGTAGTGGCAGTAAACATCGACGTGGAACAGCTTGGCTCCTGCAGTCCTTTCGGCGGTTGCAACTGGCTGGCGCCCTTTGTGGCGAAACCGCAAAACCGTTTCAAGCCCTCCACGCCGGAGGAACGGCAGTTTATCCAAAACACCGGCAGACGGCTTTTTCATCTCTGTCACAAAAAGGAAAACAACTGGCGGATCTCTGCGTGGCTGCTGATCCATGAACTGCTGATCTTTGCGATCAACCGTATGAATTGGAACGGGTTGGAACCGAAAGGTGAGACGGCGGAGCCGGTCAAAAACTTCTCCCGGATCCGTATGGCACTGAACAAGGTCTGGATTTCGGATGCACGCCCGCCCAGTCTTTCGGAAGCGGCAAAAATGTGTGCATTGAGTCCCAGTCGTTTTTCCGAGCTGTTCCGCCGTACTATGGGGGTGAGTTACGGAAAATTTGCGATCCGGGTCCGTATGTCCAACGCGGCAAAAGATCTGCTTTCCGGACGTTTCTCACTGGAAGAGATCTCGCAGAAATGGGGCTTTTTCGATTCCGCCCATTTCTG
Organism: Lentisphaerota bacterium; assembly: GCA_015061915.1. Lineage (GTDB taxonomy): Bacteria > Verrucomicrobiota > Lentisphaeria > Victivallales > UBA1829 > SIG77. The sequence goes on from SUVR01000004.1 coordinate 117,548, forward strand.
CCATTCGTTCAAGAAATTCTACCGGATCAGCCCCAGCCAGTTTGTTTCACGCAAGGCGGGCGGCGTCTGATCAGCTGTTTTTTCCGTTGCGGGTTTCACGGATGATGGCAAGGGCATCCTCCCGCAGATGCAGCATTTCTTCACGGGCAAGATGCATGATCTCTGCCGTTTCTGCATCGGTCGTACCCAATTTTTCCATCAGTCCGAGGATCTCATTGGTATCGGCGACAAACCGTTTGCAAAGCGCGATGGTGAGAGCAGGCATCTCTCCCGGCGCCAGTTCGATCACATCCGTGACCCGCGCCATGATCCGCCCCAGAATGGTCAGGATCTTCACCACGGACTCCGACTCTTCCGGACAGGTTGCTTTTTCCGCAAAGACCGTACAGAACTTCCGCACGATCCTGCCGCAAAGAATATAAATGGAAGCACCCGGACGTTTCTGCCATTCTTCGTCCCAGCGTTTCCGTTCCTCTTCCTCTTCCGCTTCCTCCGGGGGCAGTTCCTCTTTCGGCGGCAGTTTCGCAGGCCAGGGTTCACCGGTGGGGGCAAGGGATTTTTTCCGTTGGATGTGACGGTAGATGATCTCATCTTCCGCAGGCAGGTCGATGAACCGGGGCAATTCTTGAAAATAGGCATTGACCCGGGCATCGTCCTTGCGCAGTTCCTGTTCCCAGTCGAACTCGCTCCAGTGTTCTTTCAGCGGCGACGGCATAAAATCATTCAACCGCGGCTTTCCGCTTCTTCGCTTCGGCGTCCAGCTTCTTCACAATGTCTTCGCGGGGGGCATCGCCCCACAGTTCTTCCAGTTGATACTTTTCCCGTGCGTCCTGGGTCATCACATGGATAATGGCGTAACCAAAGTCCACAATGATCCAATGGCTGCGCTGATCCCCGTTGCAAAGCAGAGGGCGGATTTCCATTTTCTCACGGACTTCCCGCTGGATCCGCTCCGCGATGGCACCGATGTGGGGTTCGGAAAGACCGGTACAAAGGATGTAATAATCGCTCTGGGCGGTATCGATCCCGCGCATATCAAGACGCAGAATATTCTCCGCTTTACGGTCGTATGCAACCTGTTCACACAGTTCGATCAGTTTTTCCGCCAGCGTCTTTTCCGCAGTTTTTTTCGGGGCTGCTTTCTTGACGGTCGTCTTCTTGGCGGCAGTCGTCTTCTTCGCTGCAGTCGTTTTCTTCACTGCAGTCGTTTTCTTCGCTGCAGTCGTCTTGGCAGTTGTCGTCTTTTTGGCGGTGGTCTTTTTCGTGGTTTTCTTTGCTTCTGTAGTCATCAGCGTGATTCCTCAATTTCTATAATAATTTTTCTTTTGAATTTCGTTCAATACCGGTGCGGGAATCAAATCTTCCCCCGGCAATACACCATTTTTCAGCAGCGTGCGCAACTGCGTGGAAGAAACCGGAAAAACAGGCGCTTCCGCCATATATCCGGCAAGCAGTTTTTCCGTTTCGGCAACAGACCAGTTTCCGTGCAGGATTTCCGCAGAAACAACGCTTTCCGGGCGGGGATAGGAAAGAACTGTAAACTCCTGCACGATCTCGTGTGCCTTGAACCAGAGATGCAGAGTCGCAAGGCTGTCGCCTCCGATCAACAGGCAGATCTCATCCCCCGGATAACGTTCCGCCAGCGCCCGGAGCGTATCGATCGAATAGGACTTTCCTTCCCGTTCGCACTCAATATCGGAAATTTCTGCGTTTGCCATGCCACGGATCCCAGCCTCCACCATCGCGCGGCGATCGGCATAAGGCAGGATCTCCCGTGTCTTATGGGGCGGAACCGGGGCAGGCACAAAAAGAACGCGATCTACGATCCCCTTGTCGAGGATGTACTGCGCCAGAGCTGCGTGCCCCGCATGAAACGGATCAAATGTCCCGCCGAACATAGCAATTTTCATATTTTTCCGATTTCTCCTTGAAAAATTTTGCAAACATGATATTTTAGCGTAAAATTCAGAAAAAACAAATTGAAAGTAAAGAAAATGAGAGAATTTTTCTATAATCCGCCACAAACGCTGCAAAAATCACCCGCATGGCAGGGAATGTGTCAGGTCATCACCACTCTGCATAACGCCGGTTATGATGCTTATCTGGTAGGCGGCGGCGTTCGGGATATGCTCCTGGGAAAAGCCCCCAAGGATCTGGATATCACCACATCCGCCACTCCGGAACAGATCTCGGCGCTCTTTGAAAAAGCAATCCCCCTCGGCGCTTCCTTCGGCGTCATTACCGTGCTGATCGATGCCATCCCCTACGAAGTCGCAACCTTCCGCGAGGAACGGGAGTACAGCGATGGCAGACACCCCGAACAGATCCTCTACACGAACGATGTCTCACTGGACGTGGCACGACGGGATTTCACCATCAATGCCCTGCTCTTCGATCCGGTAAAAAATACCGTCATCGACTACGTCGGCGGGCTGGATGATCTGAAACACGGCATTCTCCGGACCGTTGGCGATCCCGAACTGCGGTTCCGCGAAGACCACTTGCGGATGCTCCGCGCGGTGCGCTTCGCCGCACGGCTTGGTTACAAGACGGAAGGTGAAACGCTCCGTGCGCTGTCGCTCCTTGCCCCTCTGGTCAAAAGCGTTTCCCCCGAACGGATCCGCGAGGAGCTGGAAAAGATGCTGCTGCACACCAGTCGGGAACAGGCGTTCCGGCTTCTGGCGGAAACTGGACTGCTCCGGCAGGTCCTGCCGGAGATCGACGACCTCCGTGGTGTCACCCAGCCGGTGCAGTTCCACCCCGAAGGCGATGTCTTTGAACACACTATGCTGATGCTCTCCCATATTGCCGTCCCGTCCCCTGCCCTTGTCTGGGCGGTTCTGCTGCACGATGTGGGAAAACCTGCCACACGATCGGTCAAGGATGGCATCCCCCATTTTTACGGACACGAAGCAGTCGGGGCAGACATGGCGGAAATCATCCTCAAGCGTCTGCATCATTCCAATGCAGTTATTGAATCGGTTGTTCCGGCGGTACGGAATCATATGCGGTTTGCCCACATTGACAAAATGAAGGCGGCGAAATGGAAGCGGATCGCTGCAGATAAAAACTTTCCCGTTGAACTGGAACTGCACCGGATCGACTGCATTTCCTGTCATGCGCTCATGGGAAATTACCTGCTTATGCTGGACCGTCTTGCCCAGTTGGAACGGGAAGCGAAAGATACCGCCCTGCCCCCGCCACTGTTGAACGGCGGCGACCTGATCCGTCTCGGAATGAAGCCCGGTCCTGCCATGGGGATCCTGCTGCACGAAATCACCGATCTTCAGTTGGAAAACGAACTGCGTACAAAAGAAGAAGCCCTTGCTTTTGCAAGGGCGAAACTCTTTACGATGCGCTGAATCCGGGATCTTCCAGCCATTTTTCTTTCTTGGCAGCCGCAGCACGTGCCAGTTCATCGCAGCGGTTGTTGTTCACATTGCTGGCGTGCCCCTTCACCCACTTGAACGTAACCTGATGGATAGAGAGCAATTCATCCAGCAACTGCCACAAATCCCGGTTCAAAACCGGTTCTTTATCGGACTTGCTCCAATTCCGGGCTTTCCAGTTTTTCAGCCAGTTCTTACGGACTGCATTCACAAGATAGGAGGAGTCGGAGTACAGCACCACCTTGCAGGGTTCTTTCAGCAGACGCAGTGCTGCGATCGCGCCCAGAAGTTCCATCCGGTTATTTGTCGTCTGACGATAACCGCCGGAAGTTTCCCGGCGGAACTTTCCATAAAGCAGGATCGCACCGTAACCACCCGGACCGGGGTTGCCGCTGCAGGCGCCGTCCGTAAAGATCTCAACCTCTTTCAGCGCCATCAGCAGGATTCCAGTTTCTCCACAATGGCGTCCTTGTACTTTGCCATGCCGTCCAGCAAATGCTTTTCATCATGCAGTTCGTTGTGGGTACGCAGGTAAAGGTTCACTTTGTAATTTTCTTTCCCGGTATCCACGGAGTAACGGATGATCTTGTAATCCAGCGTTGCCAATTCATCGGTCACTGCAGCAATACATTCCGGATTTTTCGTTTTGAACACGAGCTGAATATTCTTCACTTTGACATTTCTCGTGCAGAAGTGCAGCACTTCCAACCCGATCAGAACCAGCGCAGTCCCGGCGCAGGCAATGAAGTACAGTCCGCAACCGGCGGCAAGCCCGATCCCGGCAACAGTCCAGATCCCGGCAGCAGTCGTCAAACCATGTACCGAGTGTTTGTGCATCATGATCGTACCGGCACCGATGAAACCGATCCCGCTGACCACCTGTGCTGCGATTCGGGCGGGGTCACTCTTCATAGGGTCCCGTCCGTCAGCAATGTAGATCGAAACCAGCATGATCACCGCACTGCCAAGCGCCACCAGAAAATGGGTACGCATCCCCGCTTCTTTGGCACGCAGGCTGCGTTCCAGCCCGATCAAGGCGCCAAGACCACCGGCAAGAACAAGTCTGCCAAGCCACATCATTTGAGTTGAAATGTCGATTGTTGAAAGATCCATTCGTTTTTCTCCTTAACCAAGTCCGGCGAACTTGATTTTTTCCTGTTGTTTTTCGTAGCCGGGAATATCATTTTCCGCCCCGCCGAAGCAGACAAGTGACACCGAATATCCGGGCAGAATGATATTTTCCGGATCATCTATTCCGATTTGTTTGAATACATTTTTTTCATCGATCAGGAAACAGGCTGTGGGCTGTTCCTGCACCTCCAGACTTGCCAGCACGCCCTCCCGTTCAAAGTTGGCAAGCAGCAGCGCTCCTTTCGTTCCGTCCGTCGCAGCAAGCGCGGTTATAAATTCACTTTCACTGCCGCTGACGACCGTCTCCGCCGCCGTACCCAGTTTGTATAACTGGTTGAACGCCTTGAACGAATAGTAGGTATGGGTGACTTCCATACTGGGGAAGTGGTAAAGCCCGCAGTATGCGCGCGTGGGCATAGCATCGTAATACATCGCCTTGTCGATGGGCGATTTCTGCATCAGGCAGAATGCCGCCGCCACGAAGGACGCCCCTACCGGACCTTTCATGGTCACAAACGCATTGCCATGACTGGAGTTCATACAGTTCCATTCGTTAAAGATATTTTCCACATCGTTGAAACCATACTCCTTCAACCTGGCGTCCACATAGTTGGCGTGCAGCACGATCTCCCGGGGATCATAGGTGTAAAGATGCCAGGAATAAAAATCAAAGGGCAGATCATTGGCTTTGACAAATTTCAGAAACTCATCATACCACGTCAGGAACGAACAGTAAAAATCATTCGTTTTTTTGTCCTCCCGGTTGATCGAGTAAAAACCGCAGCCCGCATATCCGCCAACTTTGATGTTGGGAAAATCTTTTTTCAGACGGCGTGCCGTCACAGCATAAAGGTCAAAATATTCCTGCATTGTTCCGGACCACATAGGAGGATTTTCCGGTTCGTTCCAGACTTCCCAGTAGGTAATGCCCAGTTTCATGCCGTCCGCCCAGCCTTCATTGTAGTGCCGGACGATTCCCGCACAAATCGCAGCCCACTTGTCGTAATCCGCTGGCGGCGCGATCCGGTAGGCTTTGATCTTGTAATAGTTTTCGATGGTCACGCCCAGACGGTAGAAAGGTTCGATCCCGGAATCCGCCAGCGTTTTCAGGTAAGCATCTGTGAACGCAAAATCATAAGATGCAGGATCTTCCGGATCTGCATTAAAATCCGGAAAAACATTCGGGATATCCACATAATGAGTTCCGCCCCACATACCGGCGGTATCGTGCAGACGGCAGTAAGGGATTCCTGCATCTGACAGTTCCGGCAGGGAGCTGTTTAACCTGATCGGGCTGTTGTTGATCCCGTGCAGCGCTTTGATTTTCTCCTGAGTATGGGAAAAATCCACTTTGATCCGGACATTATTTTTCATAAGGTAACCTTTGTGCTTGTTCGGCTTGATAATCGTATATGGTACTGTAACGCGTCAAACGGATTTTTCAAGCAAAATAAAAAAGACTCCGGAGAAAAATTCCGGAGTCTTTTTGAATCGGCTGAGCCGACTGCGATTACTTCGCTGCTTCGTTCTTCTGCAGGACGCCAGCTTCCAGGAGCTTGTCGATCAGCTGCTGCATGCTGTTGAATGCGGAGAGGAAGCCCTGCGGGGGCATGATGATACGGACGTTGGCTTCCGGAACGGGAGCCTTGCCTTCTTCTTCCGGCTGGAGGGTCACGAAGTCATAGCGGACCATGCCGCCTGCGAAGTGGATCTGACCGATACCGTCTGCAAAAATTTCTTTCTTAGCCATTGTAATTTCTCCTTAATGTAAATTGTCGTTTTCTGTTGATTCTGTATTGGTTGTGCGATTACTTCGCAGCTTCGTTCTTCTGCAGGACACCAGCTTCCAGAAGCTTGTCGATCAGCTGCTGCATGCTGTTGAAGGCGGAGAGGAAGCCCTGCGGGGGCATGATGATGCGGACGTTGGCTTCCGGAACCGGAGCTTTGCCTTCTTCTTCCGGCTGGAGGGTCACGAAGTCATAGCGGACCATGCCGCCTGCGAAGTGGATCTGACCGATACCATCTGCAAAAATTTCTTTCTTTTCCATTGTAATTTCTCCTTAATGTAAATTGTTGTTTTCTGTTGATTCTGTGTTGGTTGTGCGATTACTTCGCAGCTTCGTTCTTCTGCAGGACGCCAGCTTCCAGAAGCTTGTCGATCAGCTGCTGCATACTGTTGAAGGCGGAGAGGAAGCCCTGCGGGGGCATGATGATGCGGACGTTGGCTTCCGGAACGGGAGCTTTGCCTTCTTCTTCCGGCTGGAGGGTCACGAAGTCATAGCGGACCATGCCGCCTGCGAAGTGGATCTGACCGATACCGTCTGCAAAAATTTCTTTCTTAGCCATTGTTTTATCTCCTTAATTTTGTGTTTGTTCTGTTAGTTGCTGTTGAGGTTCTGATTACTTCTTGGAGGATTTCTTTGCTGCTTTGGGAGCTTCTTCAGCTGCGGGAGCTGCGGGTTCGTTCTTCTGCAGGACGCCGGCTTCCAGGAGCTTGTCGATCAGCTGCTGCATGCTGTTGAAGGCGGAGAGGAAGCCCTGCGGGGGCATGATGATACGGACATTAGCTTCCGGAACCGGAGCTTTGCCTTCTTCTTCCGGCTGGAGGGTCACGAAGTCATAGCGGACCATGCCGCCTGCGAAGTGGATCTGACCGATACCGTCTGCAAAAATTTCTTTCTTAGCCATTGTAATTTCTCCTTATGATGTATTTTTTTGTTGTTTCGGCTGTTGAAAAAGAAAGTGCGCCTGTCTTCAGGGCACGGTGCATCTCAAGAGAGACGCAGATAGGGGACGGAAAGGCTCACAGCGTGAGAGCTGTGCATTTCCGGGTAAGATGTCCGCAGGAAACTCTGCGGAAAGAGGGAGCGGCATGACGGGCAAACCGATCAGACTTGGTGACGGTCTTGCGCGCTGCCGGTGCAAAAGCATTTACAGTAATGCAAAGATTTGCGGAGAACGCCGTTTCACGATAGAGATAAGCGGCGATCCCGGCTTTGACTTCAAAGCAAAGCCCGATAGAAAGGACAGAAGCGGAAACAGAGGGAACTGCCTGATTCCAGTATTCCATTCCGGAGAACTGATTGCGGACAGCAACAACGGCACCTTCCCGCTCTTTCAGCGAGAATGTCTCAACCGCACTCTGGCGGATGCTGCAGTAGAAATTGTTGTCCATGTTGTTCAGCTTTCCTGTTTCGTTTTCCGGCACGATCCTGTGCCTACATAAAACATTATATCCCTTTTTTGCAAAAAGTCAAGACCATTTTTTGCATTTTTTTGCATTTTTTTGCATTTTTTTTCAAAAACCAGCAGATTTCCCCTCCTTTCGCAACTCGAATCAATACGGTGAACCTGCGTGAATGAAATCTCCGGCGTTCTTCTTTGTGATGATCTTTGAAGGTATAATTATTTCTTTTTCGGGCGTTTTTCCATTTTTGAGGAAGTCGAAAGCTGCCCGGATCCCGGCGCAGATCATTTCCGGCGGATAAGTCACTGTCGCCTTGACAACTGCAGGGTTGCCATCTGCAACCATTTTGACCACGCTCTGGGCTCCGCCGCCACCGACAAAGACTTTCACATCGTTCCGTCCGGATTTCTGAAACGCTTTGATCGCCCCGAGCAGCACATCATCATCACCAGCCCAGACGCCATCGATCTGCGGGTGTTTCTGCAGCAGCAGTTCCATCGCCATCATGCCTTTTTCCGTATTCCAATAAGCATCTGCACTTTCCAATACGATAACGGCAGGGAATTCCGCTTTGAGCGTATCCAGGAATCCGCCGGCACGGTCATTATCGATCGGACACGGCATACCCCGGAGGAAAACGATCTTTCCCTGCCCTTTCAATTCATTGCCGAGCGCCCGGGCAGCTTCCACACCGAAAGACCGGTTGTCACCATTTACAAACACATCTTCCACCCGTTCGGAGAGGGGATTGGACACGATCGCAACAAACTTTCCCTGATCCTTTGCCCGTTTGCAGACATTTGCCAGCGGCACGGGATCCTGCGCCATCACAACAATAGCATCCACATTCTGCATCAGCATATTTTCAATGCCGTTGACCTGGTCCGCCGCATCCTTTGCGGTCACAAGCACGACCTCACAATCCGGATTTTTTTCCTCCAGTTCTTTTTTCATCTGTTCTGCATTCCAGACCACACCTGCAGCCCAACCGTGAGTTGCAGCAGGAACAGATACACCGATTTTTTTCTTTCCGGCGTCTCCGCATCCACAAAGTGTAAAGAGTACGGCGGCACAAAGCACCAGCAAGGCAAGGATCTTTTTCATTTTTCTTCTCCTGTGTTTATATTATCATCTTCATTTTTCTGATCATCCTTAAGAGACTCTGCCTCTGCAAAGTCATCGGTCCCGATCCGGATCCGCATACGGCTCATCAACATCACTGGATCGGCTTTCTGCAAAAACATCGTTACCGGCTCACCCATACGGACACGCCCGCCGAACCGGCATTTGTACTCATACGCCAGTTCCGGCAACAGGAAGAACCAGCGGTCATCCGGATGATAAACCGGGATCGCTTCCGTATGCCATTCGCCTGATTCCTGCTGCTGGAGAAGCCAGACAAGTGTCCAATATTCATTGCAAAGCCGCTCCACCCGGCGGAGAATACCGGACGCCGCCTCACTGACTGCCAGAGCGTCCTCCATCTCTGCGCTGTCCATCAGCTCATCACCCGCAAGGAAACGACGGATCTGCTGGTGCGCCAACAGGTCGCAGTAACGGCGCAGCGGGCTGGTGACGCGCGTATAGGGATCCAGCCCCAATCCGGCATGACATCCCGGAGAAGTACTGGTGATCCCGGTCTGACACGCCTTTCGCATGGCATACATCCGGGGCATGGAATCCAGATCTGCATCCGGAGGCGGCATAAGAGCGGGATCAGGGGGATCCTGAACCACAAAAGGCATAGGGATATTATTCGCCACAGCCCACTTTGCCACAGCAGATCCGGCGGCAAGCATGGCATTGGCGACCAATTCTCTCTCCGGCGTCAGACCGATCCGGCGGATCGAGACAACTCCTGCTTCATCCGTATGAATTTTTACTTCCGGCAGATCAATGAAAAGCGCTCCGTTCTCTGCCCGTTTCCGGCGGAACCGTTCCAGCAGAGCACGGACTTCATCCAGCGGCAGATTTGCGGCTGTATCATAGGTATGCCGTTCCACCTTCACAGTACTGAGACACACCTGCTCCAGTTCCGCTTCACCGGTTTCCGGATCGATCCGGATGGCAAAACTGAGGGCGGGACTTGTTTCGTTCAATCCCAGCCCGAACACATCCGTCATCCAAAGCGGCAGCATATGGGTAACACCTTCCGGCAGATAGAGATTGGCTCCTCGTCGGCACGCCTCACGGTCGATCGCCGATCCGAATTCAGCAAAGACGGCAGGATCTGCCACATGAACCCAGAGCAGCCCGGTCTCTGCATCGTAACTGATGGCATCGTCCGGATCATTGGAGCCTTCATCGTCAATGGCATAAGCGGCAAGCTGAGTCAGATCCACCCTGTTTTCATCGGGCAGCGTGTTCATCTCCGGGATCTCCGGGTTGCTCAACTCCACTCCGAACCGGGCAGGAATGGGATTATCCCGCCACGTCCACACGCCCAGATCCAACAGCAAACGATGAGCTTTTTCGGGGGTCGCTTCGATTCCGGCATCTTTCATCAACCGGCTGGCAGAATTGATCTTCTTCGCCACCAGACCGATCTCGTTCAGGTACGGCAGATCTTCTTCCTGGATCGAACGGGTGCGGATACGTTCCACACGGGCTTCGTATTTTGCTTTCGCCTCCTCCTTTTCCCGGAGTACAGCAAGTTTTTTTTCCACTTCTGCCGGATCTTTGAGGGTAACCCCTTCCGCAACAGATCCCTCAAAATAAAGATCCGCAGCAAGGAGCAGATAAGCTGAATAGGCAGCATCCGGCGTTGTTTTTCCGTACAGAAGATCCATAAAGTCGGTAAAGGAAAGTTTTTCCCCCTCCATCAACGCTGCTACATCTGCCAGATCCGGATCCGGCAGTTTCTGCGGGGGGAGACTGTTCACAGGACCGGAATGAAGAAAGACCAGATCCTTCTCCCGGACATTTTTCGATCCGCCGCCCTCGATGGCAATTTCCAACTTGTCCCCATTGATGTTCCGGATGTATGCGGTGCGGCTGTGATAAAGCGCCAGTGTACCGGTGCGATAGATCATCATATTCTGCCCTGCTCCGTTTTCAGCTGCGTTAACGCCAGTTGAACGGCACAGATCCGCTCCATACCGGGCTTCTGCATCTTCTCTGCGTCTTCCATCGCCTGAAAGATCCGCAGTGCGGCATCTTCATACGGGATTGCGCCAAGTTCAGAAAGAAGCCGGATCCCCCGGTCGATCAACTTTTTATTGCTCAATGCAACAAAACTCATCCAGTTTCCGCTGACACGACCGTATTTCGTCATAACGCCGGTGGAGATGGTGTTCAGAACAAGCTTCAACGCTGTATGATCCATCAGACGCAGGAAGCGCTTATCCTCTGCAATGGATGGCAAGGAAAAATCGCCTTTTTCAGATGCGATCGCAAGGGTACGGACTATCTTGTACGGACTGCATTGAGCGGCACAGGCAGCGCGGAACTCCGGATCATCCGCCTCGGAGCCGAACGCCACGACAACGGCGCAATCGACCTCTTTTTCACAGCGTTCCGGTGCGGGATCATTGCCGATCCGGAAAGCAAGCAGATCTTTTTCAAGAATGGCAGGAACCGTTTTGATCCGGTCGCTCACCCCCATTTCTTCGTAGTCCGGCATCGTCCAGCGGAGACAGCGCAAGGGACGCGCCATTGCCTGCCGCCACGCCTGTTCCGTTTCGTAAAAAACATCCTTGACAAACGCCCAGGACTGGGCAGAAACGGTATCCTGTGCAGCACGGAACGGCGGCAGCATAAAGGTGGGGGAACGCTCTGTGGTATCGGTAAAGACATCCAGCAGAAAATCGTGGGTAAAATAGGTCACTTTCCCGTGCTGACGGTAGATCTCCGTTTCAAAGTCGATATAGTCTGCGATCGCCTTGCGGGTCTCCGGTGCTTCCAATGTATCGAGAAGTTTCTCAAAAGCGGCGGCATAATCAATATTCACTTTTTCGCCGGAAAGACGGGCAAAAACGGTTTCCAGCGCCCCGCCTGCAATGAGTTGTTCGGAAGTGGTCGCCTGCATCCGGGTGGACCCGGCAAGCGCCATAGGACCACAGAAAAGATCCAGCACGGTCACGCGGGGATTCCGGATGGCATCCCGGGAGCGTTCCAGCCGTTCTGCGAGCAGCTCGGCAGGGTTGTTGAAAAGGAGGAAGACTTTTCCGCCCCGTTCCACCATTTCAGCTACTGTTCCAAGCACACTGCTGGTCTCGCCACCTTCCGTAATAGCAACCAGAAGATCGGCGGCACCCAGATCCAATTCCTTCACCTGTCTTCGCCCGAAAACAGCGTAATCTTCAAAAAATTCCACACTCTTAACCAACGCAAAGTCACCGCCGGTCATAATACTGAACACCTGCTTGCCGTAATCTTCCATTCCGACCGTATCCCGGCAGGATGTCCGCCACATACTTTCCAACAGAATTGAGAGGCGTCCCGTAGCTCCGCAACCGGAAAAAGCGATTCTGCCGCCGGACCGGAGGGTCTGCTCCATAGCGGCAACCAGTCCGCTGTATTCCGCCGACTGAAACACCCGCTTTGCCATAGCAAGGACTTCCCGGTCCACCCGCTGCAAAGTAGCCACGCCATCAAGAGAGGAACGGAGAAAATCCGCTTCCAGTGTCCGGCTGAGTTCGTTTGATTGTTCCGTCGGCAGAAAACCGAGATGGAATGCTGTTTCATTATGAACAAAATGCTGTGCCTGTTCTGCGGCATTCATACAGTAGATCCTTTCAAAAAAAATGTGTTTGAAACACTATATCACAAACGGGATATTTTTCAAATTGGAACGCAAAAAAACAACGGTAAAATCCTGTTTTTCCAACCGGACTCCGTTCACGCCTGCCGGAATACGATCTGCAGCCATTGACCGGCGCCGCTGAGCATCATTTGAACCGCCATCGCCATAACGATCAAGCCACTGATCCGGATCAATGGTCCGATCACGTGGATCCGGTCCAGAAAACTGCCGATATAGCGCGAAAGCAGCATAAAAACAAGATTGATCACCAGCGCACAGGCGATCACGATCACCGTAAAAAAAGAACCGTTTGTCGCAACAGTTGAGATACTGATCGCAATCGTACCCGGTCCGGCGATCAACGGGGCTGCCAGCGGAACGATCGAGAGATCCGGCACACTTTCAAATGCCTTTTTTTCATAAAATCTGCCCTCACGCACTGCCTTCAAACCGGTCAGCAGCAACACCAGCCCGCCCGCAATGGAAAGAGAATACAGATCGATCCGGAAAAATTTGGTCAAAAGAGCATTCCCCGCCACGCCCAGTGAAATCAGGATCATAAAAGCTGCAAAAGTGGACTTCACGGAAACCGACACCAGTTCCCGCCGCTCGTACGGAGGGTCCATACTTGCCAGAAGCAGGATCTTGGTCGGCGGGTTGATAATTGCCAGAAAATACACCGTAAATTCCATGATTTTGCCGAAATCAAAATTCATTTTTTCATCCTTTCCCTTTCCCGCCGGGAAAATTCGCATCCGCAGAAGTCCTGACGGTACAGATTCAGTTTTTTACTGTTTTCGATTGATTTCTGAAAGCCGTTCTTTTTCTTGAAGTCCCACGGTTCAAAGAAGTTCCAATCGCTTCCGATCTCAAAGATCAACTTACTGGACTTGTGCGGACTGACCGTCAGACTGGTGGCAAAGTGCATTCCACGTTCTTCCGCCAGTTTTGCCGTCCGCCCCAGTGAAAATGCAAAACAGTGACGGCATCGGACACCCCGTTCGGGTTCATCTTCAAAACCTGCCACTGCCTTCAACCACGCTTCATGATCGTAAGGATCGGCAATCAATTCGACACCAAGATATTCTGCAAGTTGCTGCGCCGCCGAAAGCCGTTTTTCATATTCCGCTTCATCGCACAGATTGGAATTGGAAAAATACAGCACAAAATCGCGCCCGTTCTCCTGAAGAAGACCAGTACACCCGGAGGCACAGGGACCGCAACAGGTATGCAGTAAAAGTTTTTTTTCATCCGTTTCCATTCCAAAATCCTTTCCGGAACTAATATAAAGCTTGCACTTGATTTTTCAAGCGCTGAATGTATATTGTTTGAAGATCACTTTAATTTTTCATCGAAAGGAAAAAATTATGCTTGAAGTCGTCGCTATCCTCACCGTCCGTCCCGAATGTGTTGCAGAAACAGAAAAACTCCTTTGCCAGCTCATCAATGGCTCCCGTCAGGACAAGGGCAATATCGCTTACAACTGCAATCCGGTGGAAGGAGCTCCCGGCAAGTACATTTTCCGGGAATGCTGGCAGAATCAGGAACTGCTGGACCTCCATATGCAGCAGAAGCATTTTACCGACTTCGCCGCTGCGGTCGCTCCGCTCACCGCCACAGATCTTGAAGTATTCGTCCTCGGCAACGCCGTCGCCGGATAATTTTCCTGTTTTTCACGCTGCTCCCTATTGAAATCCGCCTTTATGATTGTATATTATAGGGCTGCCGCCGGTGCGGCGTGAAACAGAAATAGACAGGAGCGAAACCTACCATGGACATCACAAAATTTTCCAAAGTGAAACTGCTTGCCCTCAAGGAAGATCTGGAAAAGCAGTACGCAGACTTTCAGGCGCAGAACCTGAAACTGGATATGTCCCGTGGCAAACCCGCGGGCACGCAACTTGACCTGACCAATGGGATCCTCTTCACCCTGACAAAATATATCACTGAAGACGGTGTTGATGCCCGTAACTATGGTGGCCTCGACGGTATCCCGGAAGCAAAAAAATTGTTCTCCGGTTTGTTGGATATTCCTACAGAGAAGATCATTATCGGTGGCAATTCCAGCCTCAACCTGATGTACGATACCATGGTCCGCTTCATGCTCTTCGGTACCGGCGGAAACACTCCCTGGTCCAAGCTGGATAAAGTCAAATTCCTCTGCCCCAGCCCCGGCTATGACCGCCATTTCGGCATCTGTGAGGATCTGGGCATCGAAATGATCACCATCCCTATGACCGAACACGGTCCCGATATGGATCTGGTGGAAAAACTGGCCGCTGAAGATCCCGCCATCAAGGGCATCTGGTGCGTTCCCCTCTACTCCAATCCGCAGGGCATCATTTACAGCGATGAAACCGTGGACCGCCTCGGCTCGATGAAGACTGCTGCTCCCGACTTCCGTATTATGTGGGACAACGCTTACGGCGTTCATCACATCTACACCGAAAACAAGGTGAAAGACATCTTTACGGTTTGCGAACAGGCGGGCAACCCCAACCGGGTATTTTACTTCTTCTCCACCTCCAAGATCACTTTCCCCGGCGCAGGCGTGGCTCTTCTTGCCGCCAGCCCGGAAAATATCGTGGAAATCAAGAAGCATATGGGGATGCAGACTATCGGACACGATAAACTCAACCAGCTCCGCACGGTCACTTACCTCAAGAATCCGGAAGGCGTCCGGGATCACATGGAAAAACTGGCGGCGGAACTGCGTCCCAAGTTCGATGTCGTTCTCGAAACCCTCGATCGGGAACTGGCAGGTACCGGACTGGCAAAATGGACCAAGCCGCAGGGCGGTTATTTTGTGGCGATTGACACCCTTCCCGGCTGCGCAAAGGCAACCGTTGCCCTGGCAAAGGCGGCAGGCGTTACAATGACCGGTGCCGGTGCTACTTTCCCGTACAAAAAAGACCCCAACGATACCAATATCCGGATCGCCCCCACCTATCCGACCTACGATGAACTGAAGATCGCGATCGCCCTCTTCTGCGTCTGTGTCAAACTGGCAGGCGTAAACAAACTTCTGGAGACGGCTGAATAATTTTTGATAACAAGGAGATACAAAAGATGAAGAAACTCGCATTTGTCGGTTGCGCACACATCCATGCGCCTGCTTTCACCAACTGGACCAATGAACGCAAGGACTCCGTTGAAGTGGCGGCAGTCTGGGATCCCAACCCGGAACTGGCGGCAAAGTATGCGGAAAAACTTGGCAGCAAAGCTGTTGCTTCCGCCGATGAGATCTGGAACGATCCCTCCATCGAAGGTGTGGTCATTACTTCCGAAACCAATCTCCACGGCGAACTGGTTGCCAAAGCCGCCGCCGCCAAGAAACAGATGTTTGTCGAAAAACCCATCGGCTTCAACGCTGCTGAAGCAAAAAAGATGGCAGATGCCGTTGAACAGGCGGGCGTCATCTTCCAGACCGGTTACTTCATGCGCGGTTTCTCCGCTTTCCAGTTCATCAAGGAACAGGTCGAAGCCGGTAATTTCGGAAAGATCACCAGAGTCCGTCACTGCAACTGCCACAGCGGCTCCCTCGGCGGCTGGTTCGATACCGACTACAGATGGATGGCGAATCCCGCCATCGCCGGCTGCGGTGCTTTCGGCGACTTGGGTACTCACTCCCTCGACATCCTTATGTGGATGTTCGGCAAGCCGCAGAAAGTCACCGGCTCCATCCACGTTCTGACCGAACGTTACGGCAAGGATTGCGATGAATACGGCGAAGCCTCCATGCTCTACAGCAACGGCATGATCGCCACTATCGCCGCCGGTTGGGTGGATTGCCTGAACCCGGTCGTGATGGAAGTCTGCGGCACGGAAGGTCATGCAGTCGTTATGTGCGATCAGGTCTACTTCACCAGCCAGAAGGTGGAAGGCTCCGACTTCTCCAAGCCGGTCGAAAACCTCCCCGCTCCCCTGCCCCACGCATTCAACCTCTTCCTCGATGCCTTCATCGACGGCAAGGATGTCCCGCTGGTCAATGTGCAGGATGCTGCCGACCGCAACCTGGTTATGGAAGCCATCTACCAGGGTGCAAAGGAAGACCGCTGGGTCACCATCGGCTGATCCCGCTTTCAACGGCACAAAAAGAAGCACGGTTTTTACGCCGTGCTTTTTTTGTCTCTTTTTCTGTCATCCGGATCGAAGAAATGCGGGGGGACAGGGAAGTGCGTTCCCGTCCGAGTTGTCCGAATCATACGGCAAATAAATCCCCCTGTGCCGCAATGAAACGAAGTTGAGTTGGGCGGCACAATGAAAACACCCCTTTGAGGTGAAACAAAAAAAAACCGTGCGGCAAGCGAGCTTGCGAAGCTGCTTGTCCCACCATAGCTTCAGCAACGGCGGAAGCGGCACAATTAAAACACCCCTTTGAGGTGAAACAAAACCCCCTGTGCCGCAAACAAGCGAAGCGCAGTTGAGCGGCACAATTAAAACACCCCTTTGGGGTGCTCCCCCTTACCCCCATACTGCGATCAGTCGCCCGTCAAAAACAGACCCGTCCGGATCACCGGGGAACGTTTCCCCGGCGACATAAAGGAACAGCGCGTCAAACAAAAAGAGGAAAAAAAAGGAATAAATCAGTCTTTTTTGCCGGCAAGGGAATGGATACTGCGGCTGATCATCTCATAGAGTTCGGCCCATTCCGGATGGTCGGCAAGACAACGCTTATGCTCGGTGATGATGTTCTCATCATACCGGATCGCAGGTCCAGTCTGGGCGGCAGCCGGTTCCAAGTCGTGTACCTTACTGGACGTCTCATCGATCAGCGGCAGCAGATCATCGAAATCCAGCCCCTTCTCCCGGAGGAGTTCGGAGGCAATGGAAAACATATGATTGGAAAAGTTATTGGCAAAGACAGCAGCAATATGAATGGACTTGCGCTGCTCGGATGTCACAACACGCACCCGTTTGGAGATGGCAGTTGCCACCCGCTTCAGCTTCTTGAGCGTTCCCGCAGATTCCGCCTCAATAAACAGTGGGATGGAACTGAAATCCAGATCCCGCTTCAGGCTCAGGGTCTGCAGGGGATAAAGCACCCCCCGGTGCTGGGCATAAGGTGCCAGAGAATCCAGGGGCATACTTCCAGCCGTATGGCAGACCGGAGTCGTCCCGAAGTGGATCTGACGCCATACACCTTCCGCCACGGAATCGCGCAGTGCGGAGATGATCAGATCCGCCTGATCCGCCTTGATCTCGCTGGGATCATCCGTGTAATCGGCGCCCCCGATCCGTTCCGCCAGACGGGCGGCATGGTCCATCTTCCGGCTGTAGATCTGGGTAAATTGAAAACCCGCCCGGAACAGAGCAGTTCCGAGCTGGGTTGCGGCATTTCCGCTGCCGAGCAGGATCAGTTTCTGCATAGGGTCATGCACGCTTGACACTGATGATACGGACTTCGTCCACCGGAACGTCCTGGTGGAAACCGCGACTGGTCGTGCGGACCGCTTCGATCTGTTTGACCACATCCATACCATCTGTCACCTGCCCGAAAACGCAGTATCCGAACATGGAGGGAGTGGGAGCGCGGAAGTCGAGGAAATCGTTATCCGCCACATTGATGAAGAACTGGCTGGTCGCACTGTCCACCACATTGGTCCGTGCCATGGCAATGGTGCCGATCTTATTGGAAAGTTTGTTGCCGGCTTCATTCTTGATGGGAGCATTGGTCTTTTTCTGGCTCATACCGAAATCCATACCGCCGCCCTGAATCATAAAACCGGGGATCACGCGGTGAAAGATGGTGCCGTCATAAAACGCCGCATCCACATATTTCAGGAAGTTTTCAACAGTAATGGGAGCTTCCTTTTCAAAGAGTTCGATCGTGATCGTACCAAGCGATGTTTCCATTTTGACAACAGGGTTTGCCATGATTTCAATATCCTTCTGTTCGGGTTAAAAACCTTTATTCATTTTTGCGATCGAGGGAGCGATCCGGGCGATCAGTTCCTTGCAGCGGCTTGCCGTGTAGGCAGAGTTTGCTTCTCTGCGGACATCCTTCACCAGCGATTCCGCCTCACGCATGGATAGTCTGCGGATGATCCGTCTGACCGGAGGCAGAGCACCGGGACTCATACTCAATTCCTGTACGCCCAAACCAACCAGCAGCGGGGTAAACAGGGGATCGCCTGCAAGTTCCCCGCAGCAGCTGATCCAGATCTGATTTTCCCGTGCCGCCCCGGCTGCTGCCGCAATCAATTCGATCACAGCAGGGTGCATGGGGTTGTAAAGCTTTGCGACCTTTTCATTGCTCCGGTCAACTGCCAGCGTATACTGAACCAGGTCATTACTGCCAATGGAGAAGAAGTCCGCTTTCTTTGCCAACTGATCTGCGATCAAAGCGGCGGAGGGGATCTCGATCATGATCCCGATATCCATATCATCATTAAAACTCAGATCCCGCTCCCGCAATTCATCCTTCAGCTGTTCCAGCAGGTTCAGCAAGCCGTCCAGTTCTTCAACACTTGACACCATCGGGAACAGGATCTTGATGTCGCCATAAACACCAGCCCGAAGCAACGCCCGCAACTGATTCTTCAGCAGTTCAGGACGACTGAGACCAAGCCGGATCGCACGCATCCCCAAAAACGGGTTGGGTTCTTTCGGCAGGGAAATGGCTGCATCGAACTTATCTCCCCCCACATCCAATGTCCGGATGATAATCGGCTGTCCGGGCATACTTTCCGCCAGCGTTTTATAGACCTGAAATTGCGTTTCTTCGTCCGGCAGGACCGGTTTGTTCATAAAAAGATATTCTGTCCGGAAAAGCCCGATCCCTTCCGCACAACTTTTGCGGATTTCCTCAATTCCATCAATTCCCTCCACATTTGCCATCAACTGGATCACATAACCATCCGTTGTTTCAGCCAACATCCGGTTTTCTTTTTCCAGCTCCGAGAGCAACCGTTCCTGGCGACAGAGTTTCTCTGTATAAAACTCAATTGTCTCCGGGTTCGGATGAATGATGACCATCCCCAGATAGCCGTCAATGATGACCTTATCGCCATCGGTCAACCGTTCAAAGATCCGGCGCATACCGACAACTGCGGGAATTTTCATAGAGCGGGCGAGGATTGCGGTATGGGATGTGGGACTTCCCGTTTCGATAGCAAATCCGATCACGTGGGAACGATCCAGCGTTGCGGTATCGGAAGGAGTCAAATCCCGTGCGATCACAATTACCGGTTCCGAAAAGGATGCGACCTTTTTCTTATCCGCCAGTCCATCCAGATGAGCAAGGATTCTGTTTGCCACATCCTGAATATCTGCCGCCCGCTCCCGGAGATACTGGTCCGGCATACTGGACATGGCAGAAATATAACGTTCAATCGTCTGCTTGAAAGCGGTTCTTGCGGAAAGCAATTTTTTCTGAATCAGACTGATCACTTCTGTGCTGAGCATCCGGTCGTCAACGATCAGCAGATGGGCATCAAAGATTGCCGCCTCGCGTTCATCCAGAGAATCACGGAGCGTGGATTGCAAGTCCTTGATCTCGTTACGGGTCTGCTCCAGAGATTGTCTGAAAAGTTCAATTTCCGTTTCGATATTTTCCGGCAAGATCAAAACAGACTCGTTGGAAACGATATGTTTTTCCTGAGAACCGGAAAGATAGACCGGCGCAATGGCAATCCCCGGCGATGCCGGAATTCCATGGAAGAGGATTTCTTTTTTTTCGGAGACCATTTGCAATGATCCACCGATCACGCTCTGTTCATTCTTCATCGAATCCACGATTGATCAGCTCCTCCAGCGCAGCCATAGCAGCTTCACAATCTGCGCCACTGATTTCGATTCGCAAAGTCGTGCCTTTCGGGGCAGCCAGCATCAGCATCCCCATAACGCTTTTGCCATCAGCACACTGGTTGGAAGACATATTCCGGACATTGATGTCTGATTCAAAGGTGAGCGCCGTTTGCACAAAAATAGAAGCCGGTCTGACATGAAGACCGTTCGTATTTTGTAAAACCAGTTCTTTTTTCAAAGACTTAATGCTGCTCATTATCGCCGTTTCCTGTTGTGTATGATGTGCATTACAACTTCCGCTTGCTTTATTATAATATACATCCGGAAACGGGATTTTTCAAGGCGGCAAAACGGTACAATCCGGTAAACGCCCTTTTTATCGTGCGAAAAACCTGCTTGTTTTTCGGGAAAACTTACTTGTTTTCTTTCAAGTTACAAAAAAGCAAAAATTTTTCTGACTTTTTTGAAAAAAATATTTTACATCCCGGCAAAAAAAGTCATCGAAGCTACACAATAAAATCGCAAAAGAATTTGAAAATTAACCGGTTGTTTATTGCGTGACTCGCTTGAAACCGCACATTTTCAACAGTGCATCCTGTTCGGGCATAACCTGCATTTCAAAAATTGCGGTATCACCACCATCAACAACCTTTTCGACAAGGTCTGCATTGATCCTGACCAGCCTTGTTTTTCCGTCATCCGTTGGAAAGATTGTAAAAGAACACGGCAGGATCGCAGAAATACTGCGCCGGCGCTCCGTATTCAACAGCCGTTTTGCATACTCTTTATGACATAACTTAAACACAGTGATGTTTCCGGGGAGTTGGCAATATTCCCGTGTAACACTCCAGCCCGGAAGTGCAGCGCCCTGTTTTTCAAAAAGCGCAACCGCTTCCTCATAAGACAATTCAGTTTCATAAGTCAGGAGCAAATTATTCTGCAAATACCGTTCACAGGAGCCGGCAATATTGTTCCGGACAAACAAAAAAGCAAAAATGGCAAACAGCGTTCCACCGCACACCATTCCGATCAATAATATACACAGCTCCCGTTTCCAGGAGATATTTTTTTTATGTTCACTCACCGAATCGGTTTCACGCTCCATTGCATTTACCCTCTTACTGTAACCAGAAACCTTTTGCTCCGGTAAAGATCATTTCCGCAGCAAGGGCGGATAAAATCAAACCGGTAAGTTTACTCAAAATAACGATCCCCTGATGTTTCAGAATCTTTTGCAGAAAATCCGAACCGCGCAGAATAAAAAACAGGGCGGTGTGAGCAAGGAGCAGTCCGCCGGTATAGATCAGCAGCGAACAGATCGAATTTGCATCTGCACCGAAAATCATCAAAGCACCGGTCGTGGCAGGTCCAACCGTTACCGGGATGGCAAGCGGCACCACTGCAATGTCAGATTCCACTTCCGATGATTTATTTTTGACCTTTTCGGCTGCACCGCCGACCAGTTGGATCGCAGACAGGAAAAGAAGCACACCGCCGCCGATCCGGAAGGCGTTCAGGGTAATTCCAAAAACATAGAAGATCCATCTGCCAAACAGCAGGATCACCATACAGGCGATCAATGCCGCTGTAACAACCTTCCATGCGAGCAGTCTGCGTTTTTCCGAAGAATAATCCTTCGTGACCGAAAGGAACATAGACAGCACAAAGAACGGTGTCAGCAGAAAAAAGAATTTCAGCGAGACACTGATCAGATCGGACACATAATGCAACATCGTTCCGACTCCGTATCTTAATTAAAGCATTTTATTTGTTGTAATTTGCAGCCACCCGGTCCTTCACATCCCGGAATGTGATATCAGCAGAGTAGATCTGCTTGAAGCAGGAGAAGGCATCTTCTTTCTTACCCATCGCTTCATAGGTCAAGCCGAGGCTGTAAAGAGTTTCCAGCTTCTGTTCATCAGCACCCAGCATATCTTTAAGCGCAGAAAGATACTGCTCAACAGCCATATCATACTGACCCTTCGCCTGGAAACAGCGTCCCATATAAACAATAGCAGTAACGCGTTTCTGGGGGTGTCTCTGCGCCAGCTGGAACTGTTCCAGCGCATCATCAACACGAGTTCCCTGCCAGTAAAGTTCAGCAAGCTCGAAGCGGAGCTGGAGGTCGTTGGGATACTGCCGGACACGGTCTTCGCAGCGACCGAGCCGGTAGTTGTAAATTTCTTCTTCCTGTTCCTTGATATCTTCTTCTGTGCAGCCGGAGGCATGCATCGCTTCGAGGTTCTTCGTTGCGATACCCACATTGGCTTTTTCGATTGCTTTATCGATAGAGGGGTCAAGGGTCCCCATCTTTTCAACGATCCAGTTATAATGCTCCAATGCTTTCTCGAACTGCTCCAAACGCATATAGTATTCAGTGAGTTTTCTGCGGTAGTCAATGGAGTCCGCTTCAGGTGCGCCGGAAGCGATCTTTTCTTCTGCGGCTGCGATTTCCGCCTGGATATCTTCCTCAAGCCGGATGATCTTGTCACCGGCAGATTTCGGATCGGCATTTTCGCGTTTCTGAATGGTGCTGCCCTGACCTTCGTCTTTGCTCCAGGTACTCGTCATCGTTGCCAGAGCTGCTGCCTCGCGGACCTTTGCCTGCAGTTCAAGGCTGTCCGGATGAAGGTCTGCAAGTTTCTGACGGATTTTCAGGACATTGTTGCCGTCTTTGACTTTTTCATAAAGTTCGCAAAGTTTGTTCAGATTCTGTTCATTCGCCGGTTCTGTTTCACGGATGATTTCCAATGCTTCGATTGCAATAAAGTGTGCTTCGGCAACTTTTGCTGCATCTGCCAATGTGTTCAGAGCTGCAGAGGAGTAGAGATAAATGGCAAGTGCTTCTTCAATATCGCTCATCGCTGCTTTCGGATTTTTAGACATAGTGCCTTTGGCCCGAACCAAAAACTTACCGGCCTTGAGCTGTCCCAGGAACTTCTTGAAACCACCCATAGCATCGCTGTAGTTACGTTCAGCAGTACGGAGAGCTTCCCGTGCCTCCATAAAACCGGGTTCACGCTGAACAACAAACTTCAAAAGCTCGATAGCATATTTGACATTGTTTTTATTGAGCTCATTCTGCCCCTTCTGAAACTGAGTGCGCAGATTCGTGGATACATCTTTTAAACTTTTCTTTTCGATTGCCATGTTCGGACTCCAACAGTTGTATTTTTGCAAAAATGCAGTATATTATTTGATGCGGATATATTAACAGCACTTTCGCCTTATTGCAAGCGTTGTTTTATATTTTTTTGAAAAAATTTCAAGCTTTCAGGTGGTTTTAATGCAAAAAATAATGACAGATGATACAATTTGTGCTATATCGACTGCTCCCGGCGGTGCATTAGCCATTTTACGGCTTTCCGGTCCGGCATCCGCTGAAATCGCGGAAAAAGTATGGTTCTCGAAAGGCGTTCCGCTGCATGAGACAAAGCGGGTTATGCGGCTCGGACATACTCTATCCGCAGATGGCGAAACTTGCCTTGCCGTCTTTATGCCGGGACCTCACAGCTATACCGGAGAAGACGTTGTCGAATTACAATGTCATGGCGGAGATTTCGCACCGGATCGATTGTTGAAAGCATTACTGGCAAATGGTGCCCGGCTGGCAGATCCCGGTGAGTTTACACGGCGGGCATTCCTTAATGGAAAAATGGACCTGACGCAGGCCGAAGCGGTCCTGGATCTGATCCAGGCCCGTACTGCCGATGCAGCAAGTCTGGCAGAACGGCAGCTTTCCGGTGTCCTGGGAAAAAAGATCAGTGAAACAGCAAAGGATCTTCCCGGAGTGCTTGCAGAAATCGAATCCCGTCTTGATTTTCCTGAGGAAGATTTGGATTGGCGTTCACCGGAAGAATTGATCGCCGTCATTGCACCGGTTTTGGATAAGATCCGTGCGCTTTTAGCCGGCAGCAGAGCCGGCTCTATAATCCGGAACGGAGTCAGACTTGTAATCGCAGGTGCCCCGAATGTGGGAAAGTCCAGTTTGTTGAACCGGATTCTCGGCTACGACCGTGCGATCGTAACGGAAATCCCGGGGACGACACGCGATACTGTAGAGGAAAATGCTGTGATTCGCGGAATTCACTTCCGCCTGACCGATACCGCCGGCGTTCGTGAAGATGCCGCAGACAAAGTCGAGGAATTCGGCATTAAACGTTCCAAAGAATCCCTGAAGTCGGCAGAAGTCGTGATCTGGCTTTTGGATTTAACACAAGAACATGAACCACAGCTCCGTGAAATGGAAAAACGGGTTGCGGATGCAGAATGTCATGCAAAAGTAATACACTGCTGGAACAAGAAAGATATTGCATTACAAACTGGCAAATTCCCGTGCGAAGTTTCTGTGGAAAACGGCGATGGTATTGAGATGCTGTACGATGAACTGGCAAAAGCCGTTTTTACAGAACCGGGAGAGCGGGAATCGGAAAGTGCCATTGCTCAGCGACACGAAAAACTGTTGAACGAAGCATTGACCCGGTTGGAATCTGCGATTCCGGAACTGTGCGCAGAGGCATGGGAGTTGGCTGCAGTCCATATCCGGGAAGCAATTTATGATCTGGGAACGATTACCGGTGAAAACGTTTCACCCGATGTTCTGGATGAAATTTTTTCCAGGTTCTGCATCGGCAAATAACAAGCCAAATAACAGTTTTTCACTCTATTTGTAAAAATCTTACACCATTTTCGTGGTTTTTTTTAACTTTTTTCTGCATTGAGGACTTGACTTTCTCCTTTTTTCATTCTATCTTACCCTGATATTATTTATTAAAATTGATCAAGAACATCTGAAATTTTCAGGAAAGGTTTTCAGAATGAAAAAACATTTGCTCTCTGCTCTGCTTTTGTGTTTTTCTGTTGCATTAACTGCCGCACCGCAGTTGCCAAAACAGGATCCGCTGGTCGACTTTACCGAAATCAAGACTGACAATGGAAAATGGATCGATAAAACCGGTAATGCTGTAATCACACCGGGAAAAACGGCAAAGGAAGGCGTAGGACCATTCGGTAAAAAAGCCTTCTGTTTTGATGGAACGAGAAGTTCCGTTTCCTCATTGGACCTGAGCAAGATTTTTGCAAAACTGGATGGATTCGACTATTCTCTTTCTTTCTGGTTCAAATGCGATAATTTTCTGAACACGAAAGAAAATAATCAGGCAGCCGGAAATTATATCGGGATCGGCATGAAAATGAATTCTCTGGAACACGCCACATTCAGCATCGGCGGTATCGGTCGTGGCGGCATCGGGTCCGGCTGGTTCCAGATCAATCCGAAACGTTGGAATCATTTAGCGGTTGTATACTCTCAGGAAAAGCGTATGGCACGCCTTTACATCAACGGCTTGGCGATCGTCGACAGCAATGGCGGAAAATTCTGGCCGCTGGATCAGGCAGGATACAAAGTCCTGAATATCGGCGGTTTCAAAGGAACTCTTGCTGATGTCCAAATCTGGGATAAGCCGATCCCGCCGGAACAGGTCCTCAACATGACGCTCACGCCCGAATATGTGAAGTCTCTTCATGCGGATATTGATGACATCACCGCAAAATGCGATAATGCCCCCGGCGCTGTGCTGATGACCGGCATCCTGCATGATGAACTGGATAAACTTGCCGCCATGAAGCCCGTCCCCATGCTGGCTTATGACAAACTGCTCAAACGCCTTGCTGCCACGGAAAAAATGATCCCGGCAGTCAAAGCTCTCCGCAAAACAAAACTGGTGAATGCACCTTTTGCCTATATGCAGGTCCGGGCGATCAGTCCTGAAATCCGGATCCCCACCAAATATCCCTCCGACCCCGTTTATTCCGATGAACTGAAGGGAACTGCGGCAAAAGGTGAATATGCCTCCCTCTCTTTCATTATGTATCCATATATGGATATGAAGAAGATCGAGTTTGAGCTGAACGATCTGAAGGACAGCAAGGGCAATGTGATCGGCAAGGACGAACTGGAACTCAAGTTTGTCCAGTGCTGGTATCAGCCCGGCTGGAATACCTACTTCAACGGGTCCGGCAACTACGTGCCCAGCCTTCTGCTGAACGACCCGGAACTGCTCCGGATCGATGAACGGACAAAGACCAACTATGTCCGCTTCTTCTATCCAGACGGCGTGCAGTACCACAACGTGTGTATCCCCGGCAGTACGGTGACCCACCCCGAATTCAACTGGGCTTTTGAACCGGTTTGGGATGCGGATACACTCCAGCCGATCCCCTGTGATTTCGGACGGAATCGTCAGTTCTGGCTGGTTGCTCACGCCCCGGAAAATGCCAAAGCCGGCATCTATCGCGGACCGATCAAGATCAAGACCGAAGGCAAAGTCACCGGCGAGATCACTCTTGAGCTGAAGGTCCTGCCTTTTTCTCTTCCCATGCCAATGACGCAGTTCGATCACAGCCTGCCTTTCGATCCATCTCTCGCAAGCAGCATCAATGTGGACTCCATGACCGCAACACTGAAAGACCCCAAGCGTGCGGAAGAAATGACGATCGCTCACATGATGAACCAGCGCAAGCACAGCATCCTTTCCCAGCCCCTCGGCATTTCTGTTGCCAGACCGGAAAGTCTGAAAAAGATGATCGAACTTCACAAGCAAATGGGACTCCGCATTACCAATATGTATGGCGGTGCAGCTCATACAAAATTCCGTGAATTCGGCGATACCAGACCGTATTGGACGACAATGGAAAAGCACATGGTGGAAGCGGAGCTGGCAAAACACAAAGCCCATGTCGATCAGGTCGCCGCTCTGGCTGACCGTTTCGGACTTGACCGGAAATATATCTTCTTCTATGGAAAAGACGAATGTCAGGGCGCAAACGGTCTCCGGGAAGAATTCCCGTTCCGTGACTACATTTTCCGCAACGGTATGAGAACCAGAACCACCGGTTGGGAAGACAACTACCGAAACTCTCCCTCCCACGAAACCTATCATACCACTGCAGCCTATGTCTCTTACAGAAATGCAGACCGCTGGCATGCCATGCGTGCCCAGATCACCGCGTACTGCGCCCCCTTCATGGGACCGGACAACCCGCACCTGATGCGCTACACTCACGGGCTCGTCCCCTTCCGTCATAACTATGATGGTTGGTGGGAACTGGCGTATGCCGGAAGCGCTCACGAATGGAACAACCGCTTTGGCTGGGATACCACCTACCGCCCGTTCCGAGTGGCGGTCCTGACGCAAAAAGGTCCCATCATCAACACCATCGCCTTCAGCGGTGTCCGTGCCGGACAGGACGACGTCCGTTACGCAACGCTTATGTATCAGTTGGCGGATGAATGTTTCAAAACCGGCAAGCCTGAATGTATTATCGCTGCCAGAAAGGCAATCGCCTGGTTCAGAGGACAGCCCATGCCTACCGGTACGCCGGGGATCAGTATGTCTATGGATATTGACCTGTATGACTACCGTGAAAAAGTAACATATCACATCATTTCCCTGATGAAAGTCCTCGGAAAAACCATTGAATAACGGAAAGAGAAAGGATATACGATCATGAAACATAAATTTCTTCTGACAATGACTCTCCTTTCCGCCCTCAGCATCTCTGCTGTTGCCGGGGAATATGAAAACTACATCAAAGAAGCGGAAGGTGCATCTCTGGAAAAACGCATTGAACTCTGGCTGAAAGCTGCCGATTCCACTGCGGACAACACAAAGAAATTGACCATGTACCGTCAGGCGTATGAACTGGCGAAACGGATCAATGACGAAAAAAGCATCCTTTATCTGGCGGATACGATCTATAAATTCCCCGGAGTGCCCGAAGCAGAAAAACAGGAAGCACGCTACCAGTTTCTGGTTGTCGCCCGCAACAGCGCCCGCAGGACGCTGAACTACGAAGGGCGTTTCTCAAGATTACGGATCGTTATGGATGGCGTTACCCCGCAGGATTATAAAGATTTTCTGAAGACCCCCGGCATTACGCCGGAACGGGAAAAGAAAATCTCACTCATGCTGGCATCCATTCTTCATGATTACAATCTCTGGTATCAGGAAATCGAATTGCGCAAGAAATTGCTGGAACGGACGGACCTGACTTCCACGGAACGGCAGGACCAGTATCTGATCCTTTCCAGTGTTTATCTTTCTATGAACAACATGGCGGATTCTGTGAAAAGTCTCCGGTCGCTGCTGGCAATCAAGTCCCTGACGCCGGATCGCCGGATCCGCACACTGATCATTCTCGGCGATACCTTCCGCAAGGGGTATGGCTGGTATTACTATCCCAACGCAGAGCAGTACAAGGAAATGTCAGACAGCTACAAAGCTGCCATGGATCTTTCCGCCAAGCGCCGCAGAGGGGGGTATTATAATCAGGCATTGCTCAAGATGATCGAAGGTGCCCACTTTCTGGAAAAATCCGCAGATGTCGTGAAACTGTGCAACCGCTATATCAACAATAACAAACTGGTTGACGGCAGCACCTGGAAAAAAGCGAAAACGCTGGAGGGGACCCATCTGCTCAAGTTGAACCGTTATCCCGAAGCGATTGCCATCTTTGAAGACCTTTACAAGTATAAACACGACCTGGCGAACACCTGTATGTCCCTCGGTCAGAGCTATTATCTCAACGATGACTTTTCCATGGCACTCGGTATGTATGATGAAGCGATCGTAGAGCTGGGTATGGACGATAGCGCCCGGCCGAGACAGTGCAAAAACTGGTGCAACACGCTGCGCGGTCTGCTGGGCAAGAAAGCCCGGCTGGATGCGGCTTATGTTGCCCGTGCCAAGCGTTTGAATGCAGAAGCCAAGGCCGCCGGAAAAGCTCCGGTTGTAAAAGTCAACACCCCGGACTCCCTGAATCCGTTTGCCAATCAGAAAGTCCCGAAAAAGAAACCCAAAACGATGGAAGATCTGATGAAGTCTTCTGATGACGGTCCGGACCTGCTTGGCGGCGGCTTGAATCTGGATTAAAAGGTTACTATGGAAAAGATCAAAAATTCCATTCTGGAGACGGTTGGCTCAACGCCGTTGGTCCGGATCAATCAGCTCAATACCGGGAAAGCAGAAATTCTGGTCAAAGTAGAATCCCGCAACCCCGGCGGAAGTGTGAAAGACCGTGTTGGTATCGCCATGGTGGAGGATGCGGAAAAGCGCGGCTTGATCAAGCCCGGTGCCTGCATTGTGGAGCCGACCAGCGGCAATACAGGAATCGGTCTGGCGGTCGCTGCTGCAGTAAAAGGCTATAAGTTGATTCTGACCATGCCGGATACCATGAGTATTGAACGGCGCAAACTTCTGGCTGCTTTCGGCGCAAAGATCGAATTGACTCCCGGTGCGGAAGGAATGAGCGGCGCCATTGCCAGAGCAAAAGAGATCCTGGCGGAAAATCCCGGTTCGTGGATGCCCCAGCAGTTTGAAAATCCGGCAAATCCAGCCGCCCATTACGCTGCTACCGGTCCGGAGATCTGGGACGATTGCGGCGGCAGGATCGACCTCTTTGTAGCCGGTGTCGGAACTGGTGGAACGCTCTCCGGCGTGGCAAAATATCTGAAAGAAAAAGATCCGGCGGTGCAGGTCGTTGCGGTGGAGCCGGCGGATTCCCCGCTTCTTTCCGGAGGTACTGCCGGTCCGCATAAATTGCAGGGGATCGGGGCGAATTTTATTCCTGCCACTCTGGATCGTTCCTGCGTGGACCGGGTCATCCCTGTGACGGATCAGGATGCGGGGGAAACCGCCCGTGCCTGTGCTGCCCGGGAAGGGATTTTGATCGGGATCTCCGGCGGAGCTGCGCTCTATGCTGCACTGACCCTTTCCGCAGAGCCGGAAAATACCGGAAAGCGGATCGTTGTGTTGCTGCCGGACAGCGGTGAGCGCTATCTCTCCAGTTGGCTTTTTGCCGAGTGAATCTCAACGGAAAAACGGTACTGCCGGACCGGTTGAACCAGCCTCATAAATGACCGGATCGCCCTTCATATTCTGCACCGGATCCAGCAGTTGCCACGCTGCCCGGATGGAATCGGAGCGGATAAACAGCATCCGGTCATCCAGCATGGTATCCAAGAGCAGCCGTTCGTAGGCATCCGGCATATTTTCACCGGAAAGGCTGGCATAGTTAAAATTCATATCCAAAGCACCCATACAGAGTTTGGGGCCGGGGTGTTTCGCCTGAATCGTCAAGCTCAAACCTTCCTGCGGCTGAATGGAAAATACCAAACGGTTTTGAACCAGCGCCTCTGCCGGAATTCCGGGAAAGATGGAGTCATCCTGACGGCGGAAACGGACTTCGATTTCTGTTCGTTTTTCAGCGAGTTTCTTACCGCAGGAAAGGTAAAACGGCACCCCGCGCCACCGCTCGTTATCAACAGCAAGGCGGGCAGCAAAATAAGTTTCCGTCTTTGATTCCGGATCCACTCCGGGTTCTTCCCGGTAACCGGCGTATTGTCCGAAAATGACATCTTCCTTTTTCAGGGGAAGAATCGCCCGGATGAGCTTTGTTTTTTCGTCATGGAGGGCATCAGCAGTAAATGCTCCGGGCTTTTCCATCGCCACGAGTGACATCAGTTCCAACATATGATTCTGAAACATATCCCGCACGATTCCGGTCCGGTCAAAATATTTTGCCCGGTTTTCCACGCCCAGCGTTTCGCTGACGGAGATACGGACCGACTCAATATTTTCCCGATTCCAGAGCGGCTCAAAGATCCGGTTGGCAAAACGGAAGAAAAAGAGGTTCTGGACCGTTTCCTTACCCAGATAGTGATCGATCCGGAAGATCTGTTCCTCCCGCAGGATCCGGTGCAGACGGTTGTCAAAAGCGGTGGCACTGGCAAGGTCACTGCCGAAGGGCTTTTCCAATACGACCCGGGTATGTTCTGTGATGATACCATCACTGCTTAAAACATCCAGCAAGTCCATATAAATATCCGATGGCAAAGAAAGGTAAAAGACATTTTCCGATGGCAAAGGACAGGCTTCTTTCAGCGACTCAAGATGACCTCGCAAGGCAGTGCGGACGGCAGGTTCAAAGCTGTCGCCGCAGATGGTATCGATCCGGGCCAGAAAATCCGATGGATAAAGACCGGAGAGATCTTTGGCAGTCCGGGCGCAGGCAATGATCCGCGAACGTTCATGCAGGAGTCCGCTCCTGTGAAGCTGATACAGCGCAGGAAAGAGTTTCCGCTGCGCCAGATCCCCGTTCGCCCCGAATACGACCAGCCGGACCGGCAACGGCATAACTTCCATACAAAAACCGCCACGCCAGCGGAATGTTTCCTGTCCCTCCATCAAAGCAGTTCCCGCTTTTCGTATTGAGGGCAGTCATCCATGGGACCGACATCCCTGTCGTGCAGGGAGCAATAGATCCGAAAGGCATTCATGACCCGGTGCTTACAGTCACGGCAGAAACGGCGTTCCGTTTGTTCAAAGGGGTTGGCGATTTTTTCGGTGTCGTCGCCGCCAAGCAATGCTGCCAGAGCATTGGTCTTCGGTGCAGCAGGCTCTGCGGTTGCGGCTGATACTTCTTTGATCTCTTCCACCAGCACACCGCAGGATGCACACTTGAGGACCTCACCGACTTTGGTCCAGCCATCCATTACCGATTCTTTCTTCAAAAAGGAACTGTTCCCGCAGTGGGGACAATCCCAGGAATCACCGACTTTCATTGCTGATCTACTCCTTCATCGAGACTTGTTTCTTGCTCCTTACAAGGTAGCACAGACCGCTGAAAAATCAAGAGGGATCTTTGTTTCAGACCTGTTTTTTAAGGCTTTTGTTTGACGCCCGGTTCCTTTATGTCGCCGGGGAAACGTTCCCCGGTGATCCGGACGGGTCTGTTTTTGACGGGCGACCAATCGCATGATGGGGGTAAGGGGGAGCCGTCAAAAACAGCACCCCAAAGGGGTGTTTTAATTGTGCCGCTCAACTGTGCTTCGCTTGTTTGCGGCACGGGGGTTTTGTTTCACCCCAGAGGGGTGTTTATTGTGCTGCTTCCGCCGTCGCTGAAGCTATGGCGGGACAAGCAGCTTCGCAAGCTCGTTTGCGGCACGGGGGTTTTTGTTTCACCCCAGAGGGGTGTTTATTGTGCCGCTTCCGCCGTCGCTGAAGCTATGGCGGGACAAGCAGCTTCGCAAGCTCGTTTGCGGCACGGGTTTTTTGTTTCACCCCAGAGGGGTGTTTTAATTGTGCTGCTTCCGCCGTCGCTGAAGCTATGGCGGGACAAGCAGCTTCGCAAGCTCGTTTGCGGCACGGGGGGATTTATTCGGACAATCCGGACGGAAAGCACTTCCCGGTATCCCCGGTATCCCCATAATAAATCAGCACTCCGGGCAGGTCCGCCATCGTGAAAAATTATTTTTTCGCAAACAGAGGATTGCGGACTTGATTTTTTGGAATGAGAGCGTATTTTACCAGAAAAAACAGTAATAGAGAAAGAGATCGTATGAAAAAATTTTCATTACGCCGCTTATATTTCAAGGTAATGCAGCAGGAGGGAACGCCGGAAAGCGTTGGCAGAGGCATTGCCATCGGGCTTTTTATCGGCTTTATTCTGCCGATCGGAACACAGACATTCCCAGCCCTGTTTCTTGCTTTTCTTTTCAAGGCAAACAAAGCGCTGACCTGGCTGTTCACCTGCGTTTCCAATCCGGCATCGATCTTTATTCTGTATCCGATCCAATGTTATACGGGCAGTCTGCTGATTTTGCGCCCGATGAGTTTTGCCGATCTGAACGATAAATTCGGTGCGATCGTGCAGGCAGAAGGCATAAAGGAAGTGGCACTTGCATTCTGGAATCTGGGCAGTGAGATCATGATCACCTTTTTTGTCGGCGGTCTGTTCTACGGCACGATCCTTGCCATTTCCGGCTACTGGCTCGGCTCCCGTCTGGTACGCCTTTACCGGGCACGGAAAGAAAAGAAACGCCAGGAACGGCGTCTCAACGCATCCGGGCGACAGGGAGCTGGACCTTCAATCTGATAGCAGCGATGCGTATTCCGGAGACAAAGATCATCACGGGAATGAACCGGAAAAACAGGGGAAACGCAGTCCATTTTGTCAGGATATAAAACAGGATCCCGCCCAACAGAGATGCCGTTGCATAAAAATCACTGGTCAGGATCACGGGAATCTTTCTTGCCATAATATCCCGGATCACGCCCCCGCCGACGGCAGTAAAGACCCCGGTCAGGATGATCCCGATAAATTCCAGCCCGAACTCCGCACCTTTTGCGGCACCCAGCGCCGTAAAAACGCCCAAACCGACCGCATCCAGCAGCATAATGAGGCGTCGTTCCGCCTGAAAAAATCTTGCATAAAAGAAAACGATCAGCCCCACAATAATACAGGAAATGAGGTAGGTTTCATCCTGGAGCGCAGCAACCGGCTGGGCTCCGATAATGGTATCCCGCATCATACCGCCCCCGACGCCCACGGTACAGGCGAACACGACCACCCCCAGCAGATCCAATTTCAACCGGACCCCACGGACTGCTCCGGTAATGGCAAAAATCACCGTTCCGAGCAAGTCAAAAAGGTACATGATCTGCTGTTCCACAATGTTTCCTTTCGTTTTTTATTGTGCAGTCTCATAAAGAGAGCGCCAGTTTTTCACGCGAAGCAGCACATTATTTACCAGGGACTCATAGAAAAAATAAAGGTCGTTCATATGATAAACGCCTTTTCCCAAAGCGGTTTCCTTCGTCCATTTTGATTCGGGCAGATCCACGATCAGTGCACCTTTTTCCGGATCGATCACAGCACCGCAGTAATTCGGAAAACGTTCCAGCTTTCCGGTCTTATAGTCATAGAACACAGCACCGGGGTTCTCGCCGGCAGAGGCAGGAGTGGCATCCGTTTTCCAGTTCAGGGGATTGATGCAATAGGTTCCCTTCCCCGTAAAAACAGAATTTTTGCAGTCTTTGCTCTGGGTATTCCATGAGATCACAACGCCGACATCGCCAGCCTCTTTTGCGAAAGGCAGTTTTGCACCGGCGGCATTTTTTTTGAACGGCATACCGATCAGATATGCGGCAACGAAACCGTGATCCGGCATAATGTTTCCATTCATCAGCAGGACCATTGCCAGATCCATAGCCCCCTGACTGTGTCCGAGGAGGATGTAAGGACGGCCGTGGTTCAAGTGGGTCAGATAATAATGGAAAGCCTCAATGGCATCCGCCACACCGGTAGCGCTGGAATCTGCCATTGCAGGTGGGGTTTTGATCTCATCTTCTGACGTCAGAGGTCCCTGCAACTCCTTCATACAGCGGTAAAATTCAAGCTGACGGACATAGGGACAGTAGAGGTTCGCCACATTTTTGAAACCGGAAAGCTGTGCCTGAACAAAGGGAATGACTTTTGCTTTGGTCTTTTCATCCCATTGCATCAGCGGGGTGTTTTTATCCGCCACCAGAGTCGGATAAATGTAAAAAACATCGAATCCTTTGTCCGCTTTTGCTGCAGGAGTGTAAATTGCCCAGTTTGCCGGATTGGTATAATCAATGGGCGGCAGAGGTGCGGCGGCGTTCAGGAGAAACGCACCGATCAGTAAAACGGAACACAGGATTTTTTTCATAGCTTTTATTCTTCCTCCACGACCCGGATATCCGGGAGATTGCGGTATTTTTCATAGGAATCAAGACCATAGCCGATCACATAAAGATCGGGGACCGTGAAGCCGGACCAGTCTGCCTCCAGTTTCCGTGCGGGTTTGGAGGGATCCAGTTCCTTGGTCAGCAGCACACAGGTCCGGACGGAAAGGGCGCCTTTGGTGTAGAAATATTCGGTCATTTCCTTCAGTGTCCTGCCGGTATCCAGGATGTCATCGACCAGCAGCAGATGTCTTCCTTCGACCGGCAGTTTGAGGGAACTGCGCTGTGTCAGTTTTCCGCTGGAAGCATCGTTTTCATAGGAAGCCGCTGCAAGGGAATCGATGAAAAGGTCATCTTTTTCGATTGCTCTTGCGAGGTCTGCGGCAAAGATCATCGCTCCATTCATCATTGGGATCACAGTCAACGGTTGATCTTTGTAAAATTCCGTCAGGCTGAAACCGAGTTGATCCACCCGTTCTGCGATTTGTTTTCGCGTAAAAAGGATGCGCTGTTTCATTATATTTCCTTAAGTACAAGTAAGTTTAAATGGAAAACGAGTCAATTCTGCTGCGAACGTTTTACAGAGCTGAACGGCACACCGTTCCTGTGCTTCCGTAGAGTTGCACCCCATCCAATCTCTGGTGAACACACTGGCATCCATCAGGTTGAGCAGGATTTTCACGGGGATATCGGCTTCATTTCCGCGTTGGTGAAAGATCTCATCCGTGATCAGGCAAAGTTCATCCGCCGCCTTTGCGATCTGAACAAAGGCAGGTGCTAAAGCCAACTCGGTCAGGGGAGCGATCAAATTGTAATGAGTTGCGATCCCGGTCAACCGGAGCTCCAGCCTCAAAGCGGGAAAGATCCGGAGATTGATTTTGCTGATCATAAGGATGCGCTGGTCAAAACAGAACCGGTTTTCGGGAGAAACTCTTGCGATGAGCTGCTCCGGTGCAATAGTGCAATCTTTGTCCGGATCGAAATCCGGCTGCATGATGTTAAAGGCAACCTTTCCGGCAGCGACCGCCTGAAAATGGCGTGCAAGTTCCAATGCGAGCTGGGGGCTGGAATCGTCAGCCCCGATGGACTTCATCGTATGATAAACTTTTTCTGCAATCCGGTCCAGATTATCGCCGTAGACTTCCAGGTTTTCCTCCAGAAAGCAACGGATCCGATCCAGCGGGATACGCACAAGTCCGCCATTTACAACAACTTCCCGCCGATACTCCTCTGCTGCTTTCCGAAAACCTGCCCCGGTCAGGATCCGACAGATCAGGTCATCCAGCACTTCGCTCTTGATACAGGGGGGATGTTCCCGGTCTTCGCTGCGGAACTTGTTGAGCAGGATCATTTCCGTGGCGCCGGCAATATCTCTGGCGATG
Organism: Lentisphaerota bacterium; assembly: GCA_015061915.1. Lineage (GTDB taxonomy): Bacteria > Verrucomicrobiota > Lentisphaeria > Victivallales > UBA1829 > SIG77. Next base: position 153,679 of record SUVR01000004.1, read on the forward strand.
GAAAGTTCTTTGGTGTCCAGGTGTGCAGCAAGCAATTTTTCCAGACGCCGCTGCAGTTCCATCTGATCGAACGGCACAGCGCGCCCGTCCGGAGAGAGAATCAAAATGGAATGTTCACCGATGCGGATCATATTTTTTATATCTCCCCTGTCAGAAAAGATCCGGTTTATTTTTCAGCAGATCCCGGTAACGGTCAAAGACCCCGGACTTACTGACAAAGCCATAGTACATCCCGTTCCGCACGACCGGCAGATTCCAAAGGCGGCAGGATTCAAAAAGTTTTGTGGCATCTCCCAGGGAATCGGAATATTCCAGTACCGGTCCGGTGGGTGACATAATGTCGTAGGCGAGCGCCACATCATACAGCTGATCATCCAGCAGGAAGGGGCGGATATTATCCAGAGTGACCAGCCCGACAAGTTTGTTATCCGTATCCACCACCGGGAAAATATTACGTGTGCTGTGCATGAATGCAGCCAGAAGCGAACGCAATGTATCATCCTGACGAACGACGGTAAAGTTCTTTTCCGCCAGCTCCCCGACAGTCAGATATTCCATTGCGGCAACATCTTTGTTCTGCTCCGGAGTACCGCCGCGCATGGCGATCATACTTTTGTAAACATTGTAGCGGGAAAGTTTCCGGCAGATGAAACAGGAAAGGCTTGCCACGATCATCAGGGGTACAAAAAGTTTATAACCGCCGGTGATCTCCGCAATCAGGAAGATCCCGGTCATCGGAGCGTGCATCACACCGGCAAGGACCCCACCCATACCGACAGCAATAAAGTTCTTTTCGCTGATTCCTTCCCATCCGGGCAGAGAAGCCATACGGATCAACCGGGCAGAGAAAAAGCCGAGAAACGCCCCCATAAACATAGATGGTGCAAAAATACCGCCGTCACCGCCGCTTTCCACGCCGACCGGTGAGATCGCAGCCTTCAACAAGACCAGGAACCCGATCAACGCAAGGAAAACCCATTTGTATTCAAAGAGAAAGGCAGCAGGACTTCCGGTGAGGATCCGGGTCTCATTGCCGTTCAACAGATCATTCACAAAACCATACCCTTCCCCGCGAAGCATCGGGAAGATCAGGAAGATAATGTAGAGGATCAAGGCGCCGATCACACCTTTGACCCACACATTTTTCAGTGGCTCAAATCGCTTTGCAATGCCGCAGGAAGTCTTGATCACAAACGCAGAAACAACACCGGCAAGGATGCCAAGCATAATGTAATACGGCAAATTCTGCATACTCCAGCCCGTGACCTGGATCATAAAGGTGTGGCTGGGATAGATCAGTTCCGCAACAACCGCAGCAATGGCAGAGGAGATCAGCATCGGTACCAGCGCCGGGATCGAAAATTCCGGCAACAGGATCTCACAGGCAAACAGTGCGCCGGCAACCGGGCTGTTGAACACAGCAGAAATCCCTGCACCACCACCGCAGGCAAGCAGAAGCGTACGGCTTTCTCTCCCGAGATGAAACAGTTTTGCGAAGTTGGAACCGATAGCGGAACCGGTCAGAGCAATGGGCGCTTCCAAACCGGCAGAAACACCGCATCCGACCGAAATCCCGCTGGTGATAATGTGGGAATAAGTCTTCTCCACCGGGATCTCACTGGTGCCGTTGGAGGCAGATGTAATCACGCCGGCAAGACTCTTTTCGTAAGGTTTCCGGATCCAGAAGCGGACAAAAAGGATACAGAGAAAAATCCCCAACGCCGGCAATGCAGGGAGCAGATAAGTAGTCCACATTCCACCCGGCAGCATCCCGGTGGAGGTGTGATGGACCAGTTCACAGAAGTAACGGAGCAGAACAGCAGCCAGCCCGGACATCACCCCAACCACACAGCAGAGCAGGAGGATGTAGTTTTTTTCTCCCAGGGCACCGCGCAACACAACGGAGCCAGTCCGCATGGACGTAAAAGAACTGAAAATATGCTGAATCTTCTGCCGGATCATTTTTTACCGTTTTTCCCGGACCCGAATGTACGGATCTCGTTGATAAATTCATCCACATCCTGAAAGTCCCGGTAAACGGAGGCAAAACGCACATACGCCACCTTATCCAGCTCCCGCAGATGCCGCATAATAAAATTCCCGATATCGGCAGCAGGAACTTCCCGGTCATAAGAGGCTTCAATGTCCGACACGACCTTGCGGACGAGCGAATCGATCTCCTCCTGACTGATATTCCGTTTCCAGCAGGCTTTTTCCACCCCCCGCCGGATCTTTTCAGAGTCCAGATCCTGCCGGGTCTGATCACGCTTGACCACTTTCAACTCCACTTGAATGATCTCCTCGTGGGTCGTAAAACGATGACCGCAGGAAAGACATTCCCGGCGGCGCCGGATCCCGGCACCATCACGAATGGATCTGGAGTCAACAACTTTGTCATCCGGAAAACTGCATCTTGGACAACGCATAGTATCAAAAACCCTTCTGTCTGGTAGTATTCATATAAAATCTCGTAAAACATAATATAATACTAAAAGTCCTTTTTTTCAAGGAAACACACCTTGAAACGGCAGAAAAATATGCTAAATTGAATGATTGAGATTTTTACGGCAGAAGATCAACCATCGAAAGGCACTACGCATTATGGCAGAAAAGAAAAAAGTCTCTCCGGCATCAACTTTCAGCTGGTGCGCCAAAACAACTCCGAAAGAACTGACATCCCCCCTGAAGGTCCTCTCCGGCAGATACCCGGCACTGACCGATAAAAAAGGCGGACTCAAGCTGGGATTCAAGAAAGGCGGCAAAGCCTCGGAATGCAGCGCAAAACAAACCGGAGACACGATTACGATCACCTATAACAAGCCCAATATGGCACTCCGTATGGTGGGGGCTGTTCTTTCCGGGTCCATTCCCGAAAAAGCGGATTACTGCCCCTTTGAAATGTTCGGGGTCATGATCGACTGCTCCCGTGACGCCGTGATGACCGTTGATTATATGAAGACGTATCTGGACCGTCTTGCAATCCTCGGCTACAACATGGTAATGCTTTATACGGAAGAGACTTACAAAATTGAAGGCGAACCGTTCTTCGGTGCTATGCGCGGGGCTTACACGCCGGAAGAGATCAAGGAGATCGATAAATATGCCGCCAGTCTCGGCATTGAAATGATCCCCTGCATCCAGACGCTGGGACACCTGGATCAGATGTTCCGCTGGGCGCATTATGACAGCGTGCGGGACATCCACGGAATCCTGCTGGTGGATGAACCGAAGACCTATGAACTCATCGAAAAAATGCTCGTCACCTGGAAGAAGACTGTCCGCAGCCGCCGGATCCACCTGGGTATGGATGAAGCCCACGGCGTCGGCACCGGAAAATTCAAAGATCTGCACGGCAAGGAATCCCCGTTCAACATCATCAACCGTCACCTGAAAAAAGTGGTGGAACTGTGCAAGAAACACGGGTTCGAGCCGATGATGTGGTCCGATATGTATTTCCGCTGCGGCAGCAAAACGAATGACTACTACGACAGGGAATGTGTCATTCCGGAAGAAGTCATCAAAGATATTCCCAAAGAAGTGGAACTGGTCTATTGGGATTATTATCACGAAGATAAAGAATTTTACGCCGACTGGATCGCACGCCATCGTGCCATGAAAAAAGAACCCATTATGGCAAGCGGCGTCTGGACCTGGAGCAAGTTCTGGTACGAACACTACTACACCCGTATGACCGTCCCCCCGTGCATCGAAGCGTGCCGGGAAGCCAAGCTCAAAGACGTTGTCTTCACCATGTGGGGCGATGGCGGCGGATACTGCGATTATGACAGTGCTTTCGCCGGTCTGGCGTTTGCTGCCGAGTACGCTTTCACCGGAAAAGCCGATGAGTCCGTGCTGGAAGAACGCATGAGCGCTCTCTTCAACGGGTCCAGTTACAGCGATATTCTTCTGCTTGCCAACTGCTGCTATGCCAATTTCCCGCCTATGCTGTGGGATGACCCCCTGATGCTGATCTATATCGGCGGATTCATTGCCGAAAAGGAAAATGCCCGTACCTACGAGCTGCAGTACAACTACAAAACCGTGGTTGCTGAACTGCAGGCGGCGGCGAAAAAACTGGCAAAGGCGAAGAAAGTCGGCGATGCCGGCAGTATTCCTTACGCCAGGGCGTTTACCGATATGATGCTCGCCAAACTGGAATATGCCGGTGCTGTGATCGACGCCTATCAGAAAAAGAACAACAGGAAGGCTGTCAAGGCAGTGATCCCCATGCTGGAAACTTATCGCAAACACCTCAAAAAGTTCATTGCGGAGTTCCGTGCAATGTGGTTCCGCCACAACAAGCCCTGCGGTCTGGAATCGATCCAGATCCGTCTTGCCGGACAGCTCGCACGGACGGAAGAAGCCCTCATCCGCCTCAACGAGTTTGCTGCAGGAAAAGCAGAGAGCATCCCGGAACTGGATGACCTGCTCCAGATCCGGAACGATCTGCATATGCGCTGGGCGTCCTGGCATCAGACCGCTCTCGGAACCACGATTTTTAACTGATCGTTTCCAGAGGTGGTGCGAAAAAAATTCCCCGTACCACATTTTATAATCAATTATCGCTATAAGCGGATAAAAAAATCCCGGTCCGGTAACGGATCGGGATTTTTACGCATTGACAAGGATAGATCAGATCAGAGGAAGGCGCCCAGTTCTTTCAGAGCGGCACGGACTTCTTTTCCATCCAGTTCATCGCAGGGGATGCCGGTTTTGGCACTCATAGCAGCGGCAACACCGGCAGCCTGTCCGAGGGAACAGGCGGGCGGGATCACCCGCAAGGAGGCGTGCATGGCGTGGTCTGCGGAGATGGGTCTGCCGCCCACAGTCAGGTTTTTCAGTCCGGCGGGAACAATACAGCCGTAGGGAACTTCATAATATTCCATATTGCTCATGTAGCAATGGCTGGTGCCGGAACCATCGGGAGAATGGATGTCCAGATCGTAGTTGCAGCGGCAGATGGCATCCTCAAATTTTTCCCGTTTGTGGAAGGATTCGCTGGTGATTTGCCGGATCCCCACAATACGGCGGCTTTCCCGGATCCCGATATGTCCGGCAATGGAGCGGACCTGACATTCCTCAAAGCCGGGAACATCCTCTCGCAGCCAGTTGAGAATTTCCCGGAACTGACGGTGCCCTTCCAGCTCCGCCTCGGAAAGTTCCATGCCGTTGACGCCGGATTTATGGATGATCCGGGTGGTATTGAAATGCACCACCGTGGGATCGTAATGATTGAAGATCAGCACGTCTTCCCGGGGACAGTTCACTTTGCCGCTTGCCTTCGCCGCTTCGTAAAGAACAGCCCATTCCTGCCCCTTCGGCATTCGGCTCTTATCCACATGATCCAGCTTGAAGCACAATGTCATAGGCTGGCAATGACCGGAAGGACCGCCGATCTCGATTTTTCCGCCCGCAAGGACAGTCAGGTCAGCATCGCCGGTGGTATCGACAAAGTTCTTTGCCTTGATCGCCACGAAACCGGACTTGGAAGTAAAGACGGCAGCCTTGATCACGCCATTTTCCACGATCGCCCGGACAAGGTTATGGTGATAGAGGATCCGGACGCCAGCAGCCAGACACATTTCCTCTGCCGCCATAGGGGCAATATCTTTGCTGATGATGTGAGTGAAAGGAGCATCCACGCCCTCTCTTGCATACTCATCCGCGTGTTCGTTCCGGAGGGACGGGGGGAGATATTCACTCATCTTGCGGATCCATTCGGGATAAACGGGGCGGTCCATCGCTTCGGGGAACTGCTGATCTTCCTTTTCCTTAAAGTGATTCCACATAAAAGGAGTAATCTCGCCGTAAGTTGCCATACCGCCGAGCATACCATACCGTTCCACCAGGATCACATCGGCGCCGTATCTTGCCGCCATAATGGCAGCACCCAGACCGCCGGGACCACCGCCGATGACAACGACATCCGCCTCTGCGATTACCGGGATCTCCTCTTCCACTTTGAATTTGATCGAATCCATCATGCCACCTCAGTTTCCGCGACGGCGACGCTCCCGCAGGCGCAGGGCATCTTCATCATCTTTTGTTATATTCATAAAAGCATAAATCGCCGGTTGGGTGCCGGTAATAATACTGACCTCCGCCTTACTTCCGACCTTGATGTCACATTCTTCCGTATTCAATGCCAGATAGACCGGATAAAGAGTGGTACCTTCCAGCGGAACAGTGCCGATCTTGACCACGGATGCCGAGAAGTCACCGTACTGCAGTCGGCTGAAGACATCGCTGCTGATCTCCGCTTTCTGATCGAAGCGGACTTTCCGGATGAAACGGGCATCCACATCCGCACGCACACTCAATTCCATACTGCCCATGATCACGGCAGGTTTGCCCAGATCCACATAGCGTGAATCTTTGCACGGAAGGGAAAGGATAATGCCATCTTCCACCGCCCGGATCTTGCAGTCTTCGATTTTCTTGTTCAACACACCGAGTTCCACTTCTTTTTCTGCGATCTGGTGCCGGATCACACTGATCTCGCTGCGGGCTTTTTCAGCGATTTTGAAGCTGAGGGATTCCGGTTTTGCCTTACCGGCATCGCTGCGATCGGCAATGCGCTGTTTCAGGATGTTCAGCTCGACCTTCTTTTCTGCGATCTGACTTTCAATGACTTTCAGTTCATTTTCTGCCTTTTTGATCACACTTTCCGCATAGCCGGAAGTAACGACCCGGTTGTTTTCCCGCCGGATCTCCAGTTCCAGTTTGGCATCCCGTTCGCTCCGTTCATACGATTCGATTTCGCGGGGCGTCATGACTTTTTTGAAGTTTTCCAAACTTGTCTTTGCCGCCTGATATGCCTTTTCCGCAGCTTCGAGGCGGGCACCGGCGTGACGGTAGGTTTCCGGAAGTGGTTCCAGTTTCAAAACTTCCAGCTCATTTTTCTTGACCTGACAAGATTTTTCCAGACTCTTGATGGCAGCTTCCACTTTGCTGGCACTCAGAATGTACTCCGTGGCATCCAGCTGCAGTTTCAGATCGTGTTCCTTGACCTGCAGTTCGGACTTGAGGATCCGGATGGCAGCTTCGATCCGCATTTTTTCGTTCTGATAATCGGTGTCATCCAGCTGCACCAGCAAATCGCCTTTCCTGACCTGATTGCCGGTCTTGCAGAAAAGTTCCCGTACGGCACCGCCGGTGGGAGCTACCAATTCGTACGTATCTTTCGGGATCACGATCCCTTCACAGATGATCGTATCGTCCACATCGATCAGGAACATCAGGAGGACTGCGGTTGGCAGCATCAGCAATGCACCGATGATCAGCCAGGAAAAGAGACGGACTTTTCCGCGGAGACTGCTCTGAAATGTGGCAGATTGAGGTATTGTCATGTGTTTACTCATAATCGTTTCTCCCTTCTCAATGTTCCGGTTCACCCATAGCAAAGAGGTCGCTGCGTGCGCCCTTTGCATCCCGGAGCTGAAGTGTATAGAGATCACGGTAGATCCCGCCCTGCTGGAGGAGCTGGGAATGGGATCCCTGCTGGGCGATCTTGCCATCTTTCAGCACCACGATCAAGTCTGCATTACGCACAGTGGAAAGACGGTGTGCAATGATCACCGTGGTACGGTTCTGCATAAGCGTATCCAGCGCCTCCTGCACGGCGGCTTCCGCCACGGTATCCAGCGCACTGGTAGCTTCGTCCAGGATCAGGACGGCAGGGTTTTTCAGGATGGCACGGGCAATGGCGATACGCTGTTTCTGTCCGCCGGAAAGCATGGCACCGTTTTCTCCGACGATTGCCTGATAGCCGCCGGTCTGCTCCATAATGAAGTCGTGAGCGTTCGCCATTTTTGCGGCTTCCACGACCTGTTCGTGAGTGGCTTCCGCACAACTGTAACGGATGTTGTCTTCAATCGTTCCGCTGAAAAGGAAGGATTCCTGCAGCACGATCCCCACGGTGTTACGGAGGGATTCCGTACTCAGATCCCGGATGTCGATCCCATCGATCCGGATCGCTCCGGCACTCACATCAAAGAAACGCATCAGCAGAGAAGCGATGGTGGATTTTCCGCTGCCGGAGGGACCGACAAGTGCAACTTTCTTTCCGGATTCCACATCCAGCGTGAACTTGCGCAGAACCCGTTTTGTGGATTCATACCCGAACTCCACTTCATCAAATTCCAATCTGCCGCTGGGATTTTCCAGCGTCCGGGGATTCTTCGCCTGCTTGATCTCGGGAACCGCATCCAGCAATTTCCCGATCCGCTCCACAGAAACCATCCCGGCACTGATCACGTTTGCCATACTGCTCAATGAACTGACCGGTCCGGTGAGCATGGTAAAATAGGTATAATAGGCAACCAGCTGCCCGATGGTCATCTCGCCGGAAGTGACGTCCAGCGATCCGAACCAGAGCAGCAGTACGATCCCGGAAATATTGATCACTTCCGAACAGATCCACGACTTTGCACTCAACATATTCAAGTTCATAGACTTATCAAAAGTCGGGCGCAACCGGTGTGCAAAACCGAGGCTTTCATAATGTTCTTTTCCGAAGGACTTGACCACTTTGATCCCGTTGATCGTCTCCGCCAGGTTGGCAGAAACTTCCGACATCATTTCGCGCAATTCCTTTTCTTCCGCCCGCATCCGGACCCGGAAGTAGGTGAAGTTCAACGCCTGCAGGATGATAACGATCAATGGCAGGACAAAGAAGTTCGGGTTCATGATGAAGAGTGCGATCACGATACAAATGATCGTAAAGAGGTGGATCACCACATTGGAAAGGACGGCGGAGATCATCCCGTTCAGACTTGCCACGTCTGTCAGAATGTTGGAGATCAGTTTCCCCGTGCGGTATTCCTGATAGAAACGGAGGGAAAGGTTCTGCAAGTGCTTGAAGAGCTTGATCCGCACCCCGAAAAGTGTGCGGTTCCCCGTGTAATAGAAGAGGAAATGGCTCACATAGAAGAAGATCTCCCGGAGACAGTATGTCATAATGATCCCCAGGAGCAGAAGGATCATCAGACCGCGATTGTCAAGTCCGCGGTCGATAATGATCTGCAAGAACCAGGGGAGCGGGATACCGAGTGCGGCAAAAATCAGCAGAGCGATCCCGGACAGCATACAGAGCCCGATGTAAGGTCTGATGAATTCAAAAAAGCGGCGTAAACCCATATCAGTTCACTCCTCTTTTATATTTCTGGTTACGGACGGACAAGGCAACGGCGAAAAGATTCTCGTTTGGCATAATTACACCTCCACAAAACAACTGTGGCGTTTCAAAGGTTGAGCCTGCGGAAAATTGATTCTTTCGTTTGTTTCAAAATTCAGTTACAACCGGGCATCCCGGTTCCGACTTCGTTCCGATCATCTCATATGATCTGTTCCTTACCGGCGAGTTCATCGCCACACACCGGTGTCCAAAAATTGCCAGTTCCTCCTGATGTCCGTTTTCCATGTTTCCCGACAGATTTTCCATTCACCTGCCGGACACATTCATTCATCATTTTTCAAGTACAGTTTTCTGACTTCCGGTTAATTTACAAGACTGTTTTCAAAATGCAAACAGAAAATCAGAAAAACAGCGTTTTTTCTTGATTTTCGGTTCACGGCTGTTGAAAAACGGCGTTCGCGGTGTATAGTAAATGTCTTATTTTTTCAGAAACAAACAACTGTAACAGGAGAAACAGAATTGAACTTGATATTGATCACATCCGCGCTTCTTCTGCTGGGCGGGCTGGCAGCGCCGCTTTGCAGAAAACGGGATTCCCTCGCAGCTGCGGTCGGAATGACCGCCGGATTGCTCGCCTGTGTGACCGGACTTGCCGGTGCATTGGCGCTGCTTTGCGGTATTCTTCCGGCAGCAACCGTTAAAGCAGGCGCCCTGAGCCTCTCTGCCGATGCGCTCTCCGCCCTGTTCCTGCTGCCGATCTTCCTTGCTGGGATCCCGGCGATCCTCCATGCGAAAGGCTATCTTGCCGGACACGCCGGAGGCAGGACCGGCTGGTTCTGGCTGTTTTTCCTCTGGACTCTGGGCGCAATGGTCTGGGTGACACTTGCCCGTACGCCGGTGGAATTTCTGGTGGCGTGGGAAATGATGGGGATGATGAGTTTTGCACTTGTCGCCTTTGAATATCACGAAAAATCCACCCTGCGTGCCGCCTGGATCTACCTGCTGGCGTGCCATGCGGGGGCGGCATTTCTGATCCCTGCCTTCATTTTCGGCGGATGCGGAATCTGGGCGATGGGTGCCGTGATTGCCGGTCTGATCGGCTTCGGGCTGAAGATCGGTTTTCCCCTGCTCCATGTATGGCTGCCGGAAGCACACCCGGCAGCACCCGCTCCGGTCTCTGCGGTGATGTCCGGAGCCATGATCAACCTTGGTTTTTACGGGATCCTGCGGATGCCTTACGCACTGGATCAGGCGACCCTTCAGACACTGGGCTGGATCCTGCTGGTACTGGGTCTGACCGGTGCGTCCGGCGGAATTCTTTTTGCCGTGGCACAGCGGAATCTGAAACGGCTTCTTGCTTATTCCAGTATCGAAAATATGGGGATCCTCGGAATCGGGTTCGGACTCGGTTTTCTGGGGGCGGCGTACGGTTCTCCGGTGATTGCCGTTACGGCTTTCTCCGGGGCATTTCTGCATATGCTCAACCATGCGGCATTGAAAAGTTCCCTGTTCCTCGGTGCAGGCTCCATCCTCCGCAGCACCGGTACGCTCAATATGGACCGGATGGGCGGGCTGGCAAAACGGATGCCGAAAACATTTCTTTCTTTCCTCTTTTCTGCGATTTCGCTCTCCGGTCTTCCGCCGTTCAACGGGTTCCTCGGTGAACTGCTGATCTATATTGCCGCATTCCTTGCCCTGAATGCCGGGATCACCGCCCTGACCGGTGCAGGTCTGCCGGTTCTGCTGATCCTTGCCATGGTGGGCGGACTGGCGGCTGTGGCGTATGTAAAGGCGCTTGGTGCCGCATTTCTCGGTGAACCCCGGACACAGGCGGCAGCAGAGGCAACCGAACGCCCGTTCAGTATGCTGCTCCCGCTGCTGATCGGGGCTGTTTTCTCCTTTGTTCTGCTCTTTTCCGCACCGGTTCTGATTCCCTTCTTTGCGGATCTGGCAACAAGTCTGACCGGACAGGCTGTCAATCTTTCCGACAGCACGATTCCCACGCTTTCTTCCATTCTGGCAAAAGTGGCTCTTTTCTCCCTCTTTTTCTTTGCAACAGCCGGTTTTCTGTTGCGTTTGAGACAGCGGGATCTGGCGAAAAAACCGGAAAAGCTCAAGCCCACCTGGGATTGCGGCTATGCGGAACCGACAGCCCGGATGGAATACACCGGGACGGCGTTTGTTCAGCCGGTAGTGGATTTCTTCGCCAGCCTGCTGCATTCGGTGAAAAAAGTCCGGATGGACCAGAAACTTTTTCCGGAACGGGCAGAAATCACAGTGGAAACAGAAGATGCCGCAGACCGGACCGTCTGGAAACCTCTTTTCCACTTTTTCGGAAAAGCAGCCGACCGGATCCACCGTCTGCAGTCCGGTTATCTGCATCTCTATGTACTGATCATGGTACTTGCGCTGCTCGCTATGCTGATCTGGGGCTTCTACTTTGAAGGAGGTGCGAAATGATGGAATCGTTCGATCTGTTCGGGGTTCTCCTCTGGTTCACCGGATTTGCAGCAGCACTGCTGCTCTCTCCGCTGCTGGGGGGGATCATCAACAAAGTCAAGGCGTTTTTCGCCGGCAGAAAAGGTCCCCGTATCCTTCAACTTTATTACGATATAGCAAAACTGCTGAAAAAGGGCAGCATCCGCAGCACCACATCCGGCGGGTTGGTGAGCGTGTTCCCCCTGCTGAATGTAACGGCACTGCTGACCGCATCATTGCTGCTGCCGTTCTCCTTTGCTGTATCGCCCTTCTCTTTTGAAGGTGACCTGCTGCTGTTTCTTTATCTTCTCGGCTTCGGACGGGTGATCACCACGCTGGGTGCGCTTGATACCGGCTCCAGCTTTGAAGGGATGGGCGCAAGCCGGGAATTGCAGTTCTCCGTGCTGGCAGAACTGGCATTTCTCGGAATCGCCGCCTTCCTCGTGATCGAAACGAAGACCTACACCTTGAGTGCCATGCTGACAGGGTCTCACGCAGGGCTGCATATTCTTGCAGAGCTTTGTGCGGCATTTGCGCTGTTTATCGTACTGCTGGTGGAAAGTTGCCGGGTTCCGTTCGATGACCCGGAAACCCACTTGGAACTGACGATGATCCATGAAGCAATGGTGCTGGATAACGGCGGACCCGGACTTGCCTTCATCCATTACGGAGCCGGACTGAAGCTGTGGATGCTTTCCACATTCCTTGTTTCCATGGTGCTGCCGGGCTGTTCGTTCTACGCTTCCCCGTGGATCGGGTTGATCCTGCAGATCGGTTCGATCTTCTGTGTGGCAGTGTTGATCGGTATTCTGGAATCCACCACTGCACGCTATCGTTTTCTCAAAGTTCCGCAGATGCTGCTGGCGGCATTCGCCTTTTCCGCAGTGGCGCTTCTGCTGCTCATTTTTCAGGGGGTGAAGTAAGATGAATACGGCATCATTTTTTGAAAATTTCCTGCCCGCGCTGTTTGCACTGCTGCTGGCAATGGACCTTCTTCTGGCAGTATCCAGCCGTCTGCTCCATTGTATCCGGCTGGTGGCATTTCAAGGACTGATCATCGGTCTGATCCCGCTCGCCATGTGGCAGTGGACCACACCGCCTCACACGGAACTGATCGTGATCGCCGGATTGAATATTGCATTGAAATGTGCCTTGATCCCTTACCTGCTGGCACGGACCATGCGCTCGGCGCACGTCTGCCGGGAACTGGAACCGCTGGTTGGTTACGGCACTTCATTGCTGATCGTCCTGGCGGCTGCAGCATTCTCCTTCTTTTTCTGCCGGGAACTGCCCCTGCCCGGTGAAAATGTTTCGTTTCTGGCGGCACCGGTGGCATTCACCACGATCCTGACCGGTCTCTTTCTGATCGTCTCCAGAAAAAAAGCGATCACGCAGGCGATCGGGTTTCTGACCTTTGAAAACGGGATCACCGCTTTCGGCGCCGGAATGGCTCTGGAATACGGTCTGGTGGTGGAACTGGGGATCCTGCTGGACGTATTTGTGCTGGTCTTCGTGATGGGGATCGCCGTTTTCCGGATCAGCCGGGAATTCCAGCATATCGATTCCGACCGTCTCAACACGCTTGGAGACTGGTCCGGGGATGATGAAAATGAAGCAGAAATGAAAGGAGAAAACTGATATGACCGGCGCACTCTTTCTGATTCTGGTCCCGCTGACCGCCGCGGTGCTGACTTATTTCATCGACGGCAGAACCAAGACCGCCCGGATCATTCTGATTCTGACGGCAGTCTTCCACGCCATTATGACAGCCGGTGTGATTTTCCTGCCCGCACTCCGGTCTGATGACAGCCGCTGGCTGGGTTTCGATGATCTGGGTATGACCGTTCTTGCGATCACGTCCCTGCTCTTTCTGGCAGTATCCATTCACACAGCATTCTGGATTCCGGCAGACCGGCACTATGCCCACAGTCACAGCCATATTCTGCTGTTCGGCAAGCCCGTGTTTCTGCCTGCTATGATGGCGTTTCTGGCAACAATGAGTATGGTGATCGCAGCAAAGAATTTCGGGCTGCTCTGGGTCGCCGTGGAAGCGACAACTCTGGTCAGCGCACCGCTGATCTGTTATCATCTTTCCCCCGGCTCTCTGGAAGCTATGTGGAAATATCTGCTGATCTGTTCCGTGGGGATCGCACTTGCCCTCTTCGGCACCATCACAATGACCGTTGCGGCGGCGTCTGCAGATGTTCACGGACTGAATATGGATGCGATCAAAACCGCTTCGGAAAATCTGAATCCCGCCTGGTTCAAAGCGGCATTCATCTTTATGCTTGCAGGCTACGGCACAAAAATGGGTCTTGCCCCGTTCCATACCTGGCTGCCGGACGCCCACAGTGAAGCACCCGGTTCCATCTCGGCACTACTCTCCGGCGCGCTGCTGAACTGCTCCTTCCTCGGAATCATCCGTGTGCTGGATGTGACCCCCGCCGATCTGCAGGATTTTGCACACGATCTGCTGATCACCCTCGGAATGATCTCCCTGATCGTTGCCGCATTCTTCATCATCCGTCAGAGCGACTTCAAACGTATGCTTGCTTATTCCAGCGTGGAACATATGGGGCTGGCTGCGATCCTCTGGGGTTTGGGTGCAGAAACGTATGCACTGATCCATATGTGCGGACACAGCATCATCAAGATGTCCCTGTTCCTTCTGGCGGGCAATATTCTCCTTGCCTACGGGACCCGCACCGTTTCGGAAGTGGGCGGGATCTTCGGGAAGCTCCCCCGCAACGCCGTGTTGTGGCTGACAGGGATCCTTCTGATCTGCGGCACGCCGCCCTCCCCGCTTTTTGTCACTGAATTTCTGCTGGTGAAATCTGCCGGACCGGTTCTCGGATCCGTGGTTCTGCTGCTGCTCTTTGCGGTCTTTGCCGGTATGAGTATGGTCTGCCTGAATATGTGTATGGGAACCCACGGACACGGACACCACCATCATCATCACGGTCATGCCCTGCCGCTGCCGCCGGAACCGGATACTCTGCGGCTGAAAACAACGGAAAAACTGGCGCTGGTCCCCACGTTCACGATCCTGCTTGCTCTGCTCGGCGGAATCGTGCTGACCATCCAGCTGGTTCGCTATGGAGGTTGATGTTATGAACGCTGAAAAATTCCTGATCCTTAAAAATCCCGCTGCAGCTCCTTTTGCTGCGGTGCCCTGTCTTTCCATGGATGATTTCCGGGCGGAACTGATCGCCTGCAACGGGACAGCCGCCGCCTTTTTTGAACACGCCGGGAAACTGGTCGCCATTCTGAACAGCAATACGGACGACAAGATCTTTGTCACTTCCACTGCAGTTCCGGAAAGCCGTCGCTATCCGGCGCTGACACCGGACCGCCCCATGTTCCACTGGTTTGAACGGGAACTGCACGAACAGACCGGGATCGTTCCGGAAGGACACCCCTGGCTGAAACCGATCCGCTTCACGGCGGAAGAAGCAAAACCGGGCGTGACAGATTACTTTACGATGCAGGGCTGTGCCGCACACGAAGTGGCAGTGGGTCCCGTCCATGCGGGCGTGATCGAACCGGGTCACTTCCGGTTCCAGTGCATGGGGGAAGATGTCTATTCGCTGGAAATCTCTCTGGGCTATCAGCACCGGGGGATCGAAAAGATGCTGACCGGCGGACCGGACAACCGGACCCTGCCCGTGGTGGAAGCCATCGCCGGCGACAGCAGTACAGCTTATGCCGGGACATACTGCCGTCTTCTGGAAGCATTGGACGGCGACTGCCGTATCTCCGACCGTTCCGAAGCGATCCGCGCGATCGCATGGGAACTGGAACGGATCGCCAACCATATCGGCGACCTGGGCGCGCTGGCGGGCGATGTGGCATACCTGCCCACTGCCTCCTACTGCGGGCGGATTCGCGGCGATGTACTGAACACCACTGCGATGATCTGCGGCAACCGTTTCGGCAGGGGTCTCATCACGCCGGAAGGCGTGGGCTATGCACTGGATGATGTCCGGGCGGCAGAAATGCTCAAAAAATTGAAACAGACCGAAAAAGATCTGAACAACGCACTGGATCTGCTCTTCGATTCGCCCTCCGTGCTGGACCGTTTTGAAAATACCGGTACCGTCTCCCGGAAAACCGCAGCGGATCTGGGGCTTGTCGGTATGGCGGCGCGTGCCTGCGGGATCTCCTGCGATACCCGCAGCACCCACCCCTACGGCTGGTATAAAAAGTCCGCACCTGCCATTGTCACTTTCCCGGATGGAGATGTGGCAGCCCGTGCGGCGGTCCGTCGCGGCGAACTGGCGGAAAGTTATCAGTTCATCTACCATCTGCTGGAAAATCTGCCGCCGGAAAGCGCTTCGGTCGCTCCGCAGAAACGGATGGCAGACGCTATTGCCGTCTCGCTGGGCGAAGGCTGGCGCGGGATGATCTGCATGGCGGCAGTCACGGACAACGCCGGAAATTTTGCCCGTTTCAAGTCTGTGGATCCCTCCTTCCATAACTGGCAGGGGCTGGCAATGGCACTGCGCGGGGAACAGATCTCCAACTTCCCCATCTGCAACAAAAGTTTCAATCTGTCCTACTGCGGACACGACCTGTAAGAAAGGATGCACCAATGTTGAAAATATTGAAAGCCAGATTGTTACAAGGTCACCGGACCGGCTCTTTCCCCGATACCGCTCCCACGCTGCCGGATCGTTTTGCCGGTTTGCCGGAAGTGCAGAGCTGTACGGAAAAAGATTGCGCCGCCTGCGCAGAGATCTGCCCCACCGGAGCGATCCTCAAAGGCGAAAGCGGCGTGGTGCTGGATATGGGAAAATGTATCTTCTGCCGGAAGTGCGAAAACGCCTGCTCCGCCGGAAAGATCAAGCTGACGGGCAACCATGACACGGCATCGTTCACCCGTGAAGGACTTGTGCGTGCAGCGTCCAGCCCGGCGTATGAATACGAACTCCAGCCAAATGAGGTGATCAAGTCTCTGTGCGGGAAGTCCCTGAAGATCCGTCAGATCTCCGCCGGCGGCTGCGCTGCCTGCGAACTGGACTTCAACGTGCTGAACACGCTGGCGTGGGATATGGGCAGATTCGGGATCCAGGTGGTGGCGTCGCCCCGTCATGCCGACTGCGTTCTCATCACCGGACCGGTCAGCAAAAATATGCTCCTCGCCCTGAAAAAGACCTTCGATGCCGTGCCGGATCCGGCATTCGTGATCGCTTGCGGCAGTTGCGCCATCTCCGGCGGACTTTTCCGCGGCAACGATGAAGTCTGCAACGGCGTGGAGGACATCCTGAAAGTGGATCTTTATGTACCGGGCTGTCCGCCGCATCCTGCAACGCTTCTGGAAGCTCTGCTGCGCTTTATCGGCAGAAATCCGGGAAAACTGCGGAATCTGAGTGTGAAGTAAGTCAGGTCAGAAAATTATGCCGGGATTGCGCCGCTGTTACAGCGTTTGCAATCCCGTTTTTTGTGTCATCGTTCGTTGGCGATGAGTTCCATGGGGTTGCAGTCGGGATAAAGTTCGCCCGCCTCCGGATCGGTGGGATAAAGTTCCTCCCGCAGATCGAACATAGCATCGACCGCCGTCTGAACGAGGGCGAGTCCGCCCCGTGCGGAGAAACGCTGGCTCAAGCCTTCGTATCCGCCGGAAACGAGGAAGTTTGCGGGCCCCATATAGGAAAAATATGCCGTGGAATTGTATGCGATCATGGCTTTCTTGAAAGGCGTGTGCCACTTGATCTCCTGTCCCAGTTCCGCACAAAGTTCGCCGGGGACCCCGACAATACAGAAATCGCCGATGCTGACACACTGAATATCAAGCGTCACCGTATCTTTGCCCAGATAGGGAGCCGGTAACTTTTTCGGGTTATTCCGGTACGCAAGCCGGAGGGGCTGTTCAAAAGAACGGATCATACCGCCAACTTTCGGATCATTGAACACAAAACGCTTGGTGTTCCGTCCGGCACCGATCATACCGAAAATGGCAGCTCTGCCCAGATTCAAGCCCATTTCACGGACCGCTTCCCTGCCCTGTTCGTCGTTCTTCGGAACCATGTCTCCGGCTGCGCCGGTAATGAACATACAACCCGCACCCGTCTCGGATGTCACATAGTCCCGGAAAACACCGGGGAAGTCGGCAGAGATCCGGAACGCGCCCTCGCCGGGGGTCCTGCCCGCCAGCGGATGAGCGGCAAAGTTGCCGATCACATAAGCAGGAACCGTGGTATTGCGTTCGTTCTTCTTCCAGAAAAAGAGCAGGCTCAGTTCATCATCCCGGAACTGGGTGCAGAGGGGGACCATGGCTTTCCAATGAGGCATGAAGGACGCCCGGTTATCCACCGTCACATAGCGCCGGTTCAGATTTTCATTGCACTGCATGGAGTAGAAGGAAACGGAACATTCGATCCACTCCTTCGCCAGCAAGTTCTTTGTTTCCTGAAGGATCTGCTCTTTAAGGTTCTCCAGATAAGCCACATTCAACTGCTCCGGAATACACGCCATGGTACGGCTTTCCGGTCCGGAGTGGGTATGGGTACAGGAAAAAAGTACATTGGCTTCGTCCGTTCCAAGAATATCGGCACATTTTTTGCGGACCTCTTTGATATACCACTCATCCAGACCGAGCAGGTCGAAACTGATGATCAGAACTTTCCGTTCACCATCATCAACACACAACCCGTCCATAAAAAGGTCATCGGCAATACTGTTGGATTTGTCATCAAAGCAGTAACCGGCAAGGAACGCCCCGATTTCCGGGGTGATCTTACTTTTGAAGAAGGCAATTTTCATAAGGCAAATTCCTTTCAAAAATTTGGAGTTTTCACAATACTCTATCACGCAAAAAAAGTATTGCAAGAGAGAAAAAAAGAAAAGAATTGAAAATTTTGGCAGACTTTTGATATTGTTTGGCAGATTTTTTACTTGCTTTTTATCGGGGTGGATTTATCTTAAAGGAGTGAACCTGAACCATAAGGAGAAGTTTGAAGATGAAAACGATCAAAGCGAAAGTGGATTTTTCCAAAGAAAATGGGAAGATCCGGCGTTTGAACGGCGGGAATCTCGGTCCGGCGCTCATCCATGGCAACTTTAACAACGATAAACTGGTGGATGAATTCCGCACACTGGAAGTGCCGATCACCCGTATGCACGACTGCCCATTGAGCAATCCGGGGATGCGTCTGGTTGACATCCAGCACATTTTCGGGAACTGGAAAGCGGATGCCCAGAACCCGGATAACTACTACTTCCGTCAGACGGATGATTACCTGCGTGCTACCCGCTCTACCGGGAGCGATATTTTCTTCCGTCTGGGGATCAGTATTGAACACACCCTGAACAACTATTACGCCTACCCGCCGGAAGATTATGACAAATGGGCGGATATCTGCATCAATATCATCCGTCACTACAACGAGGGCTGGGCGGATGGTCACAACTGGAACATCAAATACTGGGAGATCTGGAACGAGCCGGATATCACCAAACAGATGTGGAACGCCAGTATGCAGGAATACTGCAAAATGTATGAAGTCGCTGCCAAAAAGATCAAAGCCCGTTTCCCGAATGTGAAAGTGGGCGGTCCTGTGCTGGCATGGTGCGATCCGGGCGGAAGCAACTCCGCAGGTTACGCCAAGAGTCATGAATTTCTCGCCTATTGCCGGGATCACAACGTGCCGCTGGATTTCTTCTCCTGGCACAAGTACGGTCAGACCCTGGATATTCATGTAAAGAATCCCAACGAAGTGCGCGCCATGGTGGATCAGTTCGGCTACAAAGATGCGGAACTGCACCTGAACGAATGGCACTACTGGTTCGGCTTCGGCGGCAAAAGCGATACCGATATGATCGATGGTCTCGGCGGGATCAACAGTGCCGCGTACGCCACCGCCACCCTGACCATCTGGCAGGATACCGCTCTGACTATGGGCTATTTCTACACGATCGGCAATCTGGGCAACGCCTGGGGCGCCTGGGGTCTGAGAGGAAGAAATAAAAACTATTACGCCCTCAAAGCATTTGCGGAAGTCGCCCACTACGAAAACCGGGTCAAGAGCAGTACCGAAGATCTGAACCTGCAGGTCCTCGCCGGCAAGAACGCAGACGGCAAACGGGCGCTTCTCGTTTCCAGCTTCAAAAACGGCGCAGATAAACTGGAGTTGAGCATGAAAGATGCCAAAGGCGTTACCTTCAAAGTCCAGAAGACCGACCTGGACAACAATGCACTGGAAAGCACGGTGAAGGTCGGCGCCAACGGCAAGATCGTGCTGGATGGCGCACCGGAAGGTCAGTCCGTGCTGTATCTGCTCACGGAAGAATGAGGAAATAAGAGATAGAGGTCCGGCGAAAAAGCTGTTTTTCCCGACCTCTTCCCCAAAGTTTTTACAGGGATTGCTGCGCAAAACGTAAGTGATCCCTGTTTTTTATCCGGAACCGGCAGAATATTGGAAGTTTATAAAAAAGTTCTTCTGTTCAGCACACCGCTTTACATTTTCTGCAGATTTTTTTGTATAACGCTTGACAAATTAGAATTTATAAGTTATATTTAGAACAAGGTGACCAATGAAGAAGAAAAAACATTTTTATATGATGCAAGCGGTCAAAGACTTTATGCGCGAGCAAAGCGGTGACATCAAACAGGAGTTGAATGGTATCATCTGGCGACTGGAAATGAATGGAACCCTGGAAATGCCGTACGGGGAAAAGATCTCCGGCGAAAATCTTTTTGCGATCCGGGTGATCCAGACAGGAAATATCCGCGTTTTCTATGTCTATGGGGTTGCAGATTATGTTTTCGGCATACACGCATATACAAAGAAAACGCAAGCAATACCGGAAAAAGAATTAAATTATGCCCGTAAAGTTGTACGGGATCTGCAACAAAAAGGAGTCATAAAATGAAAGATCACGCAAGACACCTTACCGATGCTGAACTGACTGCCGAAATTGAGCAAATCAAAAATCACATTGAAAGCGGCAGCATCAGTGATGAAGAAAAGGAACGCAACGCCTATTTCAACGATCCAGCAAATGCGGAGGCGATCAAAGCGCAGCAGACCCGTATGGATCTGGTCATCGCGCTGCACAAAGCCCGGAAGGCAGCCGGACTCACCCAAAAGGAACTGGCAGAAAAGATCGGCACAAAGCAGACCTATATTGCCCAGTTGGAACGCGGACGCAGAAATGTCACGCTGGCAACCATCGAAAAATATGCGCGTGCCTGCGGGAAACAGATTGCAATCACTCTGATCTGAATATCTACAAAGAAGAAAATTGCAGGAGAACGTTATGCAGGAAATCCGTTTTGCGTTGGTCGGTGCGGGACACCGTGGACGCTATATGTTTGAGGCTGGCTGCAAGGCAGCAGAAAAGATCATTCCCGTTGCTGCGTGCGACATCAATCCTGATCTCTGGTATAAGTCCCAGCGCGGTCAGAAACCGATGTCCGAAACCTTCGCCGACACCCGTTTTTATGAAGATTTTGATACGATGCTGCGCCAGGAAAAGATTGATGTTCTTCTGGTGGAAACGCCGGCACACATTCACACAAAATTCTGTGCGACGGGTCTGGAACATAATATCAATGTTCTCTCGGATATCCCGCTGGTCCGCAGTTACGAAGAGGCGGAAATGCTTTGGGAGGTGGGCAAACGCAGTAAAGCGACCCTCATGACCGGTGCCAATCCCAACGAATGGGGTTTTATTGAAGCGGCATATGATCTTTACAAACAGGGATTTCTGGGCAAACCGTTTTATCTGGAAGCGGAATATATCCATGATGTCCGCTACCTGTGGGAGGAAACACCCTGGCGCCGGAAAGGGATGCCCATCCGGTACTGCACGCACTCCCTCGGTCCGCTGCTGCGTCTGCTGCCGGACGATGAACTGCGGAAAGTTTCCTGCGTAACCACCGGTCCGCAAATTGTCGGAGAAGAAGGTCAGAACGACCTGATGACAGCCCATTTCACCACGCCGGAGAATGTGGTAGTCCGTTTCACTGCCAGTTTCATCAATGAGGCAAAGTGCGGCCATCATTCCTACCGGGTCTTCGGTACGGAAGGCTATTTTGAACATCTTTCCGAACGGGGACATTATCCCGCCCGCACGATGTTCAACAGCAAAAAACTTTACGGAGCGACCAACCTGACCGAGCTGCCGATCGGCATGACCCGTCCGGACTTTGCCGCTGCGTCCAACGGTGCCGGTCACGGCGGAGCCGACTTTATGCTTTACCACGATTTCTTTGAAGCATTGCGTACCGGCAATATGGAAAAAGTCATTACGATGCGCGATGGGATCCGGATGTCACTTCCGGGTCTTTTTGCTGCGGAATCCGCCGAAAAGGGCGGAGAAATCGTCCAAATCCGGTATCCGTGGGATAAGGAATAAGTTTTTTCCGTTTTCAACGATTCTCAAGCGAAGCACAGTGCAAGTACCGTGCTTCGCTTTTTTATGGGGCTGTTATTCTCCGAGGAGTTTTTCCAGTGTGGGCAGGATCGCCGTCATCCAGGCGACATTACCGGCGGATCCGGGATGAAGGCTGTCCGGGAGCAGATCTTTACGGACTTTGCGGTCCTTGTCAATAAAGACATGAGAGAGGTCCATGTAAAAGACTTTTTCGTTGTCGGCATAGGTTTTAAGGATGTCATTGATCTTGTCCAGGCGGCACCCGGCGGGGAATGAGGAACCTCTGGGGAAGATGCCGAGGAGCAGGATTTTTGTATCCGGCGAGAGTTCATGGATCCGGTCAATGATCATTTTGTTTCCCTTTGCCACTTCTTCAATGGAGTATCTGCCGTTATTTGTACCGATCATCAGGACAACAAGTTCGGGCTTACATTCATCGAAGATGCCCTGATCAAGACGCCAACGCACGTTCTGGGTCCAGTCTCCGCTGATTCCCAAATTGACAGGGTTCAGGTGTTCGATCATTTTCCATCCTCTTCCGTGCAACCCGTCGGTAATGGAGTCGCCGAGGAAAAAGATCCGCGGGGGAGTTCCCTTTTTGCACATTTTCCGGATCGTATTCAAATGTCCCACGATCCGGAATTCATATCCGGTTTCCGTGGTGCCGTCCGGATTTCGTTTCGGGGCGGGTTCATAAGCGCCGGGACGATCGGTGCAAACAGCAGGACCCGGAATCATACCATGCTTGAGATCTTCCACAGCGAACCTGGGTTCCGGCTTGTATGAAGTTCCGTTCGGTTCATAAATGATTTGGAAGGAATCACCTTTTTTCATTGTGCCGATTTTGACATTGAGCGGCTGCATGGAGCTGTTTCCGGCAAGGAGTGTTTTGCCGTTCCGTTCCACGCGCCACTTGACTTTATCGTTTTTCGTGTAATCCACAAAGTTTGTGATCCAGATTTCGCCTTCGGAATCAGCGGGAGCGGTATAACAGACGGAACGGGTCACATTTTCCTTTGCGTTGAATTGGAAGGGACCGCGCCAGTCGATCTTCTTCTGTATTTCGTTGCCCTTGTAGAAAGTCCATGCGGGCTTTTTCGGATCATTGGTGTACGGGGGATTATCTATAAACCGGCGTATTTCCATCAGATCCAGTGCCACATTCAGCTTTTGACTCCAGGTCATTTTATCATTTTTGAGCATAACGGTGAGTTGTTTTTTTGCGGAGTTGCGCCAATCGGCAAAGGTCTTGTTATTGTAGCGTGCGGGATCGAATTTGAAGTAATTTTCATCCATTGCGAAGTCTGTCACGATCTGTTTTGCGATCGCCTCTCTCTGATCCGGAGCAAATTCCGGGAATACGACCGTTCCCCAGGTAGAGGGTTCATGCAGTTTTCCCTGCCAGAGCTGACTCTGATAATTCCGGCTGCGGAAAATGCCGAATTTCCAGTTTTTGACATCTATAAAACGGGCAAAATCTTTCCAGTCCACGAGAACGCGCAGGGTCATTCCGGCAGGGGTCATCTGATAGGAGATCTGCCAGTTTTTACGCTGCAGACGGGGATGCAGACGGCTGTATGTACCATAGGGATAATATCCCATACTTTTTTCAAACGGGAAACCGTAAAACTGGTAATAGGAAGTACAACCTTCAGGCGCGAAAAAGATTTCCACTTCGTTCCGGGCCTTGGCATCATTTTCATCCAGCAGCACGGTAAACATGATCCCGTATTCATTGCAGTCCACATAAAATGCGGTACGGCGCAGCTTTTTTGCATCAGCATTGGCATCTGCAGGAACAAGCTCCTGCAGACCGGATTTCCGGACAGCAAGCGGTTCAAGCCATTCTGCCTGATATTTACATTCATCCACGGCGACAGCAAAGGCAGCAACCGACATCATCAACAAAAACAAAATTTTTTTCATAAACACCTGTTCTCCTGAATTCATTTCTTTCTTTGTGTACAGTAAGATACACCAAAAAAACGCTTTGATCTTACAAAAGACCGCATTTTTGCAACAATATAATACAAAAAATAAAAAAATACAACTGAATTTTTGGAAAAATGTTTTTCCTGTGCTATATTAGTTCTGACGAAAGAAAAATGAGATCGGAGTTTTATGCAATTTTTAACGGAACTATTTTTAGCGTGGCGTTACTTCAAGCCCAAACGCAGCGCAGTAAGCGTGATCACATTGATCAGCGTGATCGGGGTTGCCCTCGGTGTAAGCGTACTGATCGTGGTGATCGCCGTGATGACTGGATTTACCGATCATCTGAAGTCGAAACTGCTGGAAACCGGTGCGCATGGTCAGATCCAGAAGGGACTGGCGAAGTCCGAACAGCATCCCGATGGCGTCACACCGTATTTTATCCAATCAGAAGCCGGCGAACTGATTGCCTCCCTGAAAGCCAAAGGGGCAAAAAACGCGGCGGCAGTTCTGAAGTCGCCGGTACTGCTTCAGGTGGGACAGAGCTGCGAACCGAAGATCCTGCTTGCATTTGACCCGCCGGAAGAAGGGAAAACAGATTTTCCGCTGGGCGATGCCACAAAATCATTTCCGCTTCCGGAAGCTGCGGTGAAAGCTCAGCAGGAAACGGCAAAAAACGCCGTTTTTCCCCGTGATCCCGGTAAATTTTCTCTGAAAAAGAACGAAGTTATGATCAGCACCGCCATGGCGGATGAGTTTAATCTTCAGGCGGGCGACAAGATCGTGCTGCACAGTCAGAACCGGTTGATGGGGCTGGTCAAGCGTGATAAAAATGGAAGATTTGTCCAGAATGAAGATGCGGAAATGTATATGCCCTCCGAGTACCGGATCAGCGGTCTCTATACCTTTGAAAAGTACGACTTTGACCGGAATGTGATCTTTATGAATCTGGAAGATGCCTGCGAACTCTTTGCGCTGGGTGACTACGCCGGGATCATGGAGGGACCGGAAACCGGCTTGTGCGCAACTCATATTTTTCTTTGGGTGGACGATCCGTTCCACATGAAGCCGTTTAATGAAGCGGTCCGGCAGGATCTGAACCACCGGATCAGCCGTCACCGCCTGCTTTACTTCAGCTGGGAAGATATGAACAGACAGATCCTCGGTGTACTTGCCGTTGAAAAAAACATGATGTTCTTCCTGTTGATTTTCATTGTGCTTGTGGCAGCCTTCAGCATCACCAACACCCTGATCACTACCGTGGTCCAGAAGACCCGTGAGATCGGGCTGCTGAAGTCCATGGGAATCTCCTCCGGCTCCGTTATGCGGATCTTTGTGCTGCAGGGCGCCTTTGTCGGGGTTCTGGGATCTGCCTTCGGCGTGCTGCTGGGATGGCTTGTGATCGTCTACCGTATGAACATTCTGGAAGTACTGCGCCACATTACCGGTATGGAGATCTTCCCGAAACAGCTCTATCTTTTCAATGAACTGCCGGCTCACATTGTGTGGAGCGATGTTGCCTTGATCGTCGTGATCAGCATTGTTCTGTGTACCTGCGGCGCCCTGATCCCTGCGTTCCGGGCGGCAAAACTTGATCCTGCGAGGGCATTACGTTATGAATAAGTTTCTTGTGGCAGAAAATATCTGCAAAAAATTCAAGATCGGCAAGTGCGAAGTCGAGGTGCTGAAAGGGGCATCCTTTTCCATATCCGAAGGAGAATGGGTCACCCTGCTGGGGGCTTCCGGCAGCGGAAAAACCACACTGCTGGACATCGTGGGAACCATCTCCACGCCGGACTCCGGCTCGATCCGGATCAATGGCACCGATCCGGCAGAACTGAGTAAAAATCAGCTGGTCAAATTCCGGAGGGAGCATATCGGTTTTGTCTTTCAGGCATATCACATCCTGCCGGAACTGAATATTCTGGAAAATGTGATGCTCCCCCTGCTTTTCACCGGAAAAATCTCCCGGACTGAATGTCGAAAGCGGGCAGAGGAACTGCTCGTTATGACCGGACTCGAAAACCGGATGAAACACCGTTCCAACGAACTTTCCGGCGGCGAACAGCAGCGTGCAGCCATTGCCCGCGCCCTGATCAATGATCCACCTCTGCTTCTCGCTGACGAACCGACCGGAAATCTGGATGCCAAAACGGGATCGGGAATTCTCGATATTTTTGAAGCGATCCGCCGGAAAAACCGTACAACGATCCTGATGGTAACGCATGATCAGAATGTGGCATCGCTCTCTGACCGCACGATCCGGATGCAAGGAGGAAAGACAATATAACGAATTGCCGAATTATTTTTTATTGATTTTTTTTGGTTTTCAAACAATATTTTTCATTTGACAATCGTTAAACAAGGTGTAAAGTAAGAAGAAGTATCAGAAAAAAAACAATCAACAAAGAAAGGATGTGATCATGAAAACAAAAACAGCAAAGCTTGTATGCACTCTGGCAGTGTGTGTTCTCGTGGCAGGAACCGTAAGTGCCCGTCCTCATCATCACCATCGCGGCGGAGGAAGCAAGGATCTTTACCGCGCGGCGGCGATCGTTGACATTGTGGCAAACTCCCTTGTGGGTCTTTCCGTTCTTGCCGGCAAACCGGTAGTTGCGACACCGGCAGTGGCAGCACCGGCACCGGTAGTCGTTGCGCCGCAACCGGTTGTGGCACCTGCACCCGCTCCGGTCGTTGTGGCACCTGCACCCGCTCCGGTCGTTGTGACACCTGCACCTGCACCCGCTCCGGTCGTTGTGACACCTGCACCCGCTCCGGTGGTATATGTAACACCGCCCCCGCCGCCGAGACCGGTCTATGTGACGCCTCCGCGCCGTTACTACAGACCCGCCCCGCCTCCGCCGCCGCGCCATGCGCCCCGTCATCACGGTGGAGGTCACAGAGGCGGTCGCCGCTGATCTGAAAAAAAGATAAGAAATTTTACAGGGATTGCACCGTATTCAGCGTTGGCGATCCCTGTTTTTTTATGGGGTAAAATGGGGATCAATATGCGGCGTTGTATGCCTGACCGACACAGATTCCGGAACCGTCCATCGGAACTTCCCGGTGGATAAAGACATTGTACTTTTCGGTGCGGAGTTTTCCGAGGACCAGCTCCAGCAGGATGCCATTCATAAAAATGGATCCGGAAAGGAGGATATTGCGATTTCCGGTCCGGGATGCACCATAATGAGCGAGACACGCCACGGAATCAGCGATTTTAGCGTGGAACGCGAGCGCCAGACGGGGAATATCCTCCGTTTTGATCCAGGAAAGATCGGCAAAGTTGCGGAAAAGCGGGGACCAGTCAACGATCAGTTTCGGGGTATCATCCTCATATACATTGAAAGAGAATTTGTCATACATCCAACCGGGGATGGAACTCAAACCGCCGACGGCACGCATGGCAGCATATTCCAGCCGGGCGGCACTCTGCCCGCGGTAGCCGATAAAATCGGCAGCGATCCCCAGACCGGCAGAAACAGAATCGAACAGTCTTGCGGCGGCGTGCGTCATAAGATAACGCCCCTGTCCGGCACAGTTTTTCTGCCAGATGGCGATTTCTTCCTCACTGACGTGGAAATGATCCCGCACCTCCGGCGTGATCTCCACGCCCGCCTGGATCAGACGCCCGATAAATTGGCGGATCGGTCTGTTCAGAGCATTTTCTCTTCCGGGCAGCCCGACCGCCTGGAAAGTACCGAGTCTGCGATAGGATCGGACATCCACATCCAGCAGTTCTGCGCCCCAGTTGACGCCATCGGGACCGGGTTCGCCGTTATCGAAGACAAAGGCCAGCGCACGTTCCAAACCGTTTTCAGCCATACCGGCGAGCGCTTTTGCGTGATGAGTCTGCACCGTAACGATAGGCAGATTGTATTGATTTGCAAAGGATAATGCTTCTTCCGCCGAAAGAAGTCGCGGGTTCATATCACACGCCACCACATCCGGCACGCAGTCAAACACCTTCATAAAGTGACGCAATGCCTCTGTGAGTCTGGCAGCGGAATCCATATTGAGGATATCGCCCATAAACTGGGAGGGAATGATCCGGTCTTCCGCAGCAATCGCCACCGCACCATTGATGTCGGTACCGAATGCGATCACATTGCGCCGGAGCCGTTTGGAAAGTTTGATGGGGGTGGGGACATACCCGCGGGAACGCCGCCAGATTTGAGGAGCGCCATCCCGGATCACTGCAACGGATGAGGGGCTGTATGTTCCGGTACGCAGGTCGTGGCACAGAAAGACATCCGCCACTCCGCGAAACGCGTGGATCTGTTCATCAATATCGGATGCCGACAACTTATCCGTCCAGTTGCTTGCGCTGGTGGCAAGGTAATCAAAGGGTGGGATCGTATCATCCGGCGAAATGTGTGACATCAGTAGGTGCAGAATGGAGGAACAGGGCAATGCGATCCCGATACGGGGTCCATCCTGATTCAGCAGTTCCAGCGGCAAAATCTCCTCTGCGCCGGGCTTGACATCCAAAACCACAATGGGGGCGGCATCCGAAGTCAGGAGAGCTTCCTCCTGCGGGGAACAATGGCAGATCTTCCGGACCGCTTCTATGTTCCGTGCAACAACGGAAATGGGGCGGGAAGTAAGCTTTTTCCGTTTCCTCAACTTTGTGATGGCAATGGGATTTTTCGCATCCACAAAGAGCTGAAACCCGCCGAAGAGAGACTGCATCGCCAGCAGTCTCCCCATATTCAGGTCAGCCCGCGCGTAACAGATACAATGTTCGTCATCCGCCTGTTCTCCTTCATCGTCCAGCAGGAACAGATGGGGACCGCAGTCAGGACAGGCGAGCATTTCTGAATTGAAGTGGTGTTTATCCTTCTTATCATCTTTCTGGTCCTTGCAGTCACGACAGGCGGGGAATGCGGCGTATGTAGTATTTTTCCGCACACCGGGCGCCCGCATAAGCATGGAGTATTGAGGACCGCATTTGGCACAGAAGGAAAAAGGATAAGCATACCGGGGCGAAGCCGGGTCCATGATCTCTGCCAGGCAATCGGGACAGAAGGTTCTATCCGGTACAAGTTCCGGAAGAAGATAATCACCGGACTGGAATACTTTAAAATCCCGTGTCAGAGCCGTATCTTCAAAACTGGACTGATCGGAAACACAGATATTTTTCAGCGGATACGCCGGCAGCAGCTTGCCGGGGATCGGGCGGATAAATTTGCGAATGGCATCTTCATCGCCATCCAGACGGAGCAGGATGTACGTGCCATCCTGAGATTCTGTCACCCAGCCGCCGAGACCTGCATTCACCGCCAGTTCCCAGATCAGCGTCTTGAAACCGGGCTTCATAAGGTCGCCCCGCAGCTCAAAAGTGACAGAAGTATTACTCATTTTTCCGTTTCCTTCTGCAGAAAAAGCTCCTGCACTTCCGGGAACGGAGAAAGAGTCCGTTTCAGAATACCTTTGACAAAGGCGATCACAACACCGTAGTTGGTAAACGCCACGCCCTGCTCCTGACAGCGCAGGATCCGGGAAAGGACCGCTTTCCGGTTGAAGGTACAGGCGCCGCAGTGGATCACCAGATCAAAGTTTTTGAGATCAGCGGGGAATTCCGGTCCGGACTGGTGTACAAACTCAATATTTTTACAGCCGGTATATTCTCTGATCCAGTTGGGGATCTTCACCCGCCCGATGTCATCTGCAATGGCATGATGGGTACACGCCTCTGCGATCAGAACTCTGGAACTGTCTTTCAGATCTGCGATCTTTCCCGCACCGGCGGCACAGGTGGCAAGATCTCCCTTCATCCGGGCAAGAAGAATAGAGAACGAAGTCAACGGGATGGATTCCGGAACCATTTTTGAAACGGAGCCGAACACCTGGCTGTCCGTCACAGCAAGCACAGGCGGTTCTTTCATATTTTCAAGGGCGGCAGGCAATGTTTCAGGCGTAGTCACTACGCAGTACGCCAGATTATCCAGTGCATCCCGGATCGCCTGCACCTGCGGCATGATAAGCCGTCCTTTGGGTGCTTCTTTGTCAATGGGGGCGATCAGCAGCACCGGTTTTCCGGGCTGACTCAAACCACCGAGGAATTGTGCGGAAGAAAGGAAATCTTCCGGAGCGATGCGAATGATCGCTTCCTGCAGGGCAGTCCGGTTCCATCCGGTTCCGGCAGAAACGGCAACAAAGGGAACATCCCCGAAACTTTCCTGAAAGCCCGGTTCCGGCGGGTAAAGATCCGCTTTTGCAGAAACGACAATATAGGGAATTTTCCGGTCGTTCAGGGTATTGATCAGTTCATCTTCGGTCTGATCTCTGGTAACGGGATTGGTCACAACGAGGGCGAGATCACAGCGATCCAGCACGGCAAGGGAACGGGCGACCCGCTGTTCGCCGAGACCGGGCTGGTCATCATCCAGACCTGCCGTATCAATAAGGAGGACCGGACCGAGCGGTGGCAGTTCCATTGCTTTATCTACGGGATCGGTAGTTGTACCGGGGACATTGGAAACGATGACGGTATTCTGTCCTGCGAGAAAATTCAGGAGGGAGGATTTTCCGGCATTGCGTTTACCGAAGATCCCGATCTGTAATCTCATTCCCCTGGGGGAAGCCTGCATATTCATCTTACTGCTTCAGTTTTACAAAAAATTTTACTTTTTCACGACCGGTTTACATTATACAGTGTCTTTTCAGAAAAGTCCAACCGTTTTTGTAAAAAAAGCAGTAAAAATGTGAAAAAAATTTGTATTTCTGCGGAACGGGTGTATGTTTTGAGAGTGTTTACCGTAAAAAACAAATTCAAAAAACAACTCAAGGTAAAGGATTTCAAAAAAATGTCGAATCCAGTTTCCCTCATTATCATCGGTGCCGGCGGACGCGGTACCGGTTATGCGAATCTGATCAAGGCTCTCGGCGACAGAGCCACGGTGACAGCGGTTGCGGAACCCCGCGATTTCCAGCGGAACCGGATCGGTGATATGTTCAACATTCCGGAAGAACGCCGTTTCCGCTGCTGGAGCGAAGTGGCAAAGCTGCCGAAATTTGCGGATGCTGTCTGTATCTGCACGCAGGATGCCATGCACGAAGAACCGGCAATCGCTTTTGCGAAACTGGGCTACCATATGCTGCTCGAAAAGCCGATGGCTCCGACTGCCGATGCCTGCCGCCGGATCGTGGCTGCAGTCAAGGAAGCGGGCGTGATCTTTGCGGTCTGCCACGTGCTGCGTTACACCACTTACACCCGTGCGCTGAAGAAAGTGCTGGATTCCGGCACCATCGGCAAAGTCGTTTCCATGCAGCATCTGGAAAGCGTGGCACACTGGCACCAGGCACACTCCTTCGTCCGCGGCAACTGGAGAAATGAAAAAGAATCCAGCTTCATGCTGCTGGCAAAATGCTGCCACGACGTTGACTGGATCCGTTACATGATGGACCGCCCCTGCGATGAAGTCCAGTCCTTCGGTTCTCTGGAACATTTCCGTGCGGAAAATCAGCCGGAAGGCGCCGGCGACCGCTGTACGGAATGTCCGGCTGGCATCGAATGTACCTGCCCCTACTCCGCCATGAAGATCTACCTGCGCGACCGCCTGTTCAAAGGTCTGAAAGGCTGGCCCACAGATGTGATCACGGACGATCTGACCACGGAAGGCGTGCTGAAGGCCCTGAAGGAAGGTCCGTACGGACGCTGCGTGTACAAATGCGATAACGACGTGGTGGACCACCAGGTCGTCAATATGAAGTTCAACGACGGCTGCACTGCCCAGATGGAAATGACGGCGTTCAGCGATATCGGGCGCTTCACCCGCTTCTTCGGCACAAAGGGTACCGTCACCGGCGATGGTCAGCTCATCACGATCCATCGCTATGTGAACTCCGATCCCAACGATGTGACGATCAATCAGGAAGTGATCGATACCAATGTTGCCAACGATGGCGGCATTCTTTCCGGTCACGGCGGCGGCGACGGCGGGATCATTGATTCCTTTGTCTACGCACTGGAAACCGGCGACCGTTCCGCGATCCTTTCCGGCACGGATGAAACGCTGGAAAGCCATCTGATGACCTTCGCGGCAGAAGATTCCCGCCGCAAGGGTCAGGTCCAGAAGGTCCAGTAATCCGGTGTGTGCATGAAGAAGCTGCAAACGATCCTTGAATGGGCATTGCTGCTCTTCACGGCACTGCTGGGATTGAAATTCACCAACGCTGCGGGGACCCCTGAGATCCCCGCTTTTTACGGGAGCGACGCCGCTTCGATTTTTTACGGGACGGCGCCCTCTTTTCTTTTTGTCTTTCTCTCTGCCCTGCTGCTGTTGTTCAGTCTGGTTCTGAACCGGAAGCTGAACACCCCTTCCCTGCTCTGGCTTGCCGCCGTTCTCTGTTCTCTGCCGGGGATCGTAAACGCCTCCACGCCGGAAATGGTGCGGCAAACCCTGACATATCTGGCAGGCTTGGGCTGTTTTGCGGCGGCGGTCAATCTGCAGTTGGAAAAAAATCCGGCTCTGGGCAAAAAACTGATCATTGCCCTGCTGACCGGAGGTGCGCTCGTTCTGCTCCACGGATGGCATCAGATGATCTCCGGTATGAACGAACTGGAAAAATTCGTGGCGGAACAGGGCTTGGCACAACAGATGGATGAAACGATGCTCCGGCAGATCGCTTCCGACCGGCTGTACGGACCGTTCCAACTGTGCAATACGTTCGGCGGGTATCTGGCGGCACTGCTTCCACTGGCACTGACGGTTGCGATTCTGTGGGCAAAAAAGAAGGTCAAACCGCCGCGCCCGGCAATGTTCATTCTCGGCGGCGTGGTACTGCTTCTTTTTGCCGTTCCTCTCTGGCGGACCGGCAGTCGGGGTGCAGTGTTGACGCTGCTTGCGGGGATCTTTGCGGTACTGTTTGTTCTGTTCCACACAAGAAAAGCACGTCTTATTCTGGCGGGATGCGGCGTGATCGCAGCGGCGGCAGGGATCTGTATGGTGATCTTTGTACGCGGAGCGGAATCTATGATCTTCCGTTTCGATTACGCCCTCGCCGCCTGCAAAATGATGTTTGTTCATCCGTTTGCAGGTACCGGTTGGGGCGATTTCTTCACAGATTATCCCGCGCTGAAACTTCTTTCCAACGATGAAACGCCTCATTCACCTCACAATCTGGTGCTGTTTTTCGGGGCGCAAAGCGGGCTTGCGGGATGTCTTGCGGCGCTGACGCTGCTGGCGGTTCCGCTGTTCGCCGGATTCCGGAAAGTTCTCCGTATGCGGAAAGATACCGGTCTGACCGATGAGACTTTTCTGGCGGCGGGTCTGCTCGGTTCACTGACAGTGATCAGCCTCAATTCCCTGATCGAAGTCGGAATCGAAGTCCCTGCGTATGCGGCGCTGCTCATCCTTCTTTCCGCTCTGCTTTGCAGCAAAAACGGACAGGCAGCGACACCCCCGAAACAACAGTTTCTTACCGCCCTGCCCGTTGGTATGTTCGCCCTGCTGACCCTTTTCTGCTCATTGCGCGAGATGAAACGGGAGGCGGCTTTTGCCGATCTCTATATCAAGTCCTCACCGGTCTATACCAGAAATCTGAATGCGGGTACGATCCGGAAAGCGTATCTTGCCGCCCCGCAGGATTCGCCGTACGTTCACCGGACAATGGCAAATTATCTGGCGGGGATCGGACAGCTGGAGGCGGCGAAAGTATGTCTGGATAAAGCATTGGAGCTGTCGCCGGAGCAAATCGGGCTGCGTCGTTTCCGGGTACAGTTATGTGTGGCACTCGGTCTGGATACGGGCGCAGATACGGCATACATTCTCCGGCACGATCCGGGAAATCCGGAAAACCGGAAACTGCCGGGTTGCAGCACAGAAAAATAAAAAACGGATATTACTTGCAATTTTGCCGTTTTATACTATTGTATATAAGTTAAAACATTTATCAAATCAAGGATCAAAAAAATGACATTATCTCAATGCGGTAAAACATTTCTCAATGCGCTTCTTTCGGGGCTGTCGATCGGGATCGCCGGCACGGTCTATCTGGCAGTTCCCAATGCAAATCTGGGGTCATTCCTCTTCGCCTTTGCACTGATGACCATTCTGTGTTACGGGTTCAAACTTTACACCGGCGCCATTGGTTATCTGGTCACGCAGAAGTGGAAAGATGTTCCGGCATACCTGCTGACGCTGTTTCTGATCTGGACAGGGAACCTGATCGGCTGTTATGCAGTCGGCTTTCTGATCCGGAACAGCCGGACAAACAAAAAACTCTGCGAACGGGCGGCATCTGTCTGCGCAGAAAAACTTGCCGATACGCCGTGCAGTCTGTTGATTCTGTCCTTCTTCTGCGGGATCCTGATGTACCTTGCGGTGGAATCGTTCCGGCGCAAGGAGCTGGGCGACATTTTCCGTTTTGCCGCCGTTTTTCTGTGCGTGGCGATCTTTATTCTGAGCGGATTTGAACACTGTATTGCCAATATGTATTACTTCTCCGTGGCAGGCGTCTGGAGCGTGAATACTCTGCTGGCAGTTCTTCTTATGACGCTGGGCAATTCTCTGGGCGGCTGGCTCGTCCCGCTGGCGGATAAACTGCGGAATTGATCAAAAATCGAAAAAAAATCAAAAGTTCTTGCATTTTCAGATTGACAAATCCGATTTTTGTGTTATATTGATTGAATACAACAGATTGGTCGCTTAGTTCAGTTGGTTAGAACGCATCCTTCACACGGATGAGGTCGAGAGTTCGAGTCTCCCAGCGACCACCATCCTTCGCTAAAGCTACGGATGGCAAGCCAGTCTTGCTATCCGTAGATTTTTTTTGCTTGCAAAAATTTGCCGCAAAGTTGCGTTACCACCACCAGACTTCACAAAGGCAACCAATTTCTTTGGTTGCCTTTTTTGCGCCCGGGCAAGCCAGTTCCACAAACAGCGGAAATGGATTGACAAGCAGAAAAGCAGGTGCGAAGCAGACGATGAAGGCTGTCACGCCGGAATGAAACGCAGGCAGATCGGATTAAAGCCGAACTTCCGTTTTTCCTCATCTTGACAAATCCGGAAAATGGTATTACATTTCTGTGATGCAAGTTTCAAAAAGGAGATGACCGCAATGAAAAAATATATCCGGACAGCGATTCTGCTTCTGCTGGTGTTCTTAATGTGGAGCAGTCTCGCTGCTTCAGATCACCCGCATTACACGTTTCCAGCCGGCGCCGATCTGCTTCTGGAGCGGGAGGGTTTTGCCTTGGGGTACAGTTACAAACACCGTCAGGCAGTCTGGGTCTGTTATGTGTTGACCCGCGAAAATCTGCTGAAAGAACAAGTGAAGCGCCTCAATAAATTCCAAAGTGACCCGGAGATAACATACGATCCCGTTCGACCGGAAGATTATCGCAAAACCGGCTATGACCGGGGACACCTTGCACCGGCTGCCGATATGACCTACACTTTCAACACAATGCTGCAATCGTTTTTTATGTCCAATATCAGTCCCCAACTTCCCGGCTGCAACCGGGGGATCTGGAAACGGATCGAAAATCAGGTCCGGAAATGGGCATTGAAAGAGGGAAGTCTCTATATTATCACCGGACCGATCTTCAACGGCGGTGAAAAAACACTCGGACAAACAGATATTCCCATTCCGACGGCATTTTACAAGGTCATACTGGATCTGACACCGCCTGTAAAAATGGTCGCCTTTATCGCTCCGAACTACGGAACAAAAAAACGGGTTCACTCATTCGTCACCACGGTGGATGAAGTGGAAAAAATCACCGGTTTTGATTTTTTCAGTGATCTTGATGACACCCTTGAAGTCAGACTGGAAAAAGAATCCGATTTTTCTGCCTGGTAACACATCTTATGCCGTCCCTTCGGGACTCCGGAAAAAAATCTTCCGGTTTTAATTTAATTCGGACTTGCAAAATATTTGATTTGATGTATATTAAGGAGTTTCATTTTTTATAACATCAAATTGAAAGGATTTGTGCATGGAAGAAATTCAGCAGACGCAATCTTACCGAATGTGGCGCGCCCTGTTTTCCGTTCAGGGCGGGATCACTGATGTCCTTCTTGCCCGCTTCATCAACGAGGCAAAAGATCTTTCATTGAAAGAACATCTTGTTATGCGCAAGGTCCATACGATGATGGAAACGACTCCGCAGGGAATTCCGCTGAAAGATCTTGCGGCAGCGCTGCATCTGACCCCCGGAACTGTGTCAGAACTGGTGGAAAAACTGGTCCGCAAAGGCACGCTTCAGCGGGTACAGAACCCGAATGACCGCCGTGCCGTGATGATCTCTGTGACGGAAAAAAGTCTGACCCAGCTTTCCGAAGCAATGAGCATGATCAACGCCTTTGTGGATGAACTCTGGAAAGATTTCAGCGAAGATGAAAAGAATCAGCTGACTTCGACCCTGGAGCTGCTTGCCAGCCGGATCGATGAAGCCAAGAAATAAGAACAAAGCAAACATAACAATCAGAAAGCAAGGAGTATTGTTATTATGAGAACCGATATTTTTAAAACACTTTTTATCAGCTGTTCCGTACTTTGCGGTGCTGCACTTTCTGCCCAGGGAATTCCGGCAGTGACCGTTTCCGATGTGGTCGAGATCAATGAAACCGGTATTCGTCAGTACATCGGCAGACTGGATGCGATCCATGATGCCACGATTCCGGCACGCGTTTCCGGAGAATTGATGAAATGCAACTTCAAAGAAGGGGACTTTGTCCAGAAAGATTCTGTTCTCTTTGAACTGGATGATGCGATCTATCAGGCAGCCTACGAAAGCGCAAAAGCCCAGATTTCCCAGGCGAACGCCCAAATTGCACAGGCAACAGCTCAGATTGCACAGGCAAACGCCCAGATGAAACAGGCACAGGCTCAGATCAAACAGGCAAATGCCAATAAAAAATATGCGGATGATGAATTCAAACGTGCAGAAAAGCTGATCAACGTGGAAGCACAGAAATCTCATGACGTAGCCGCCCGCGATCAGGCGCTTGCCGAAGCCCAGCTGGCAGCAGCCGAAGCCCAGATCGCTGCGGCG
The DNA here is from genome assembly GCA_015061915.1 of Lentisphaerota bacterium. Classification (GTDB taxonomy): domain Bacteria; phylum Verrucomicrobiota; class Lentisphaeria; order Victivallales; family UBA1829; genus SIG77. The sequence continues at coordinate 190,605 of SUVR01000004.1, forward strand.
CAAGCTGCCAAAGCAACGGCAGCAGGCAATCTGGAAGCGGCAAAATCCTCCCTTGCGGCGGCACAGGCAGCCCTGAAAAATGCGTCGATCAACCTGAGCTATACCAAGATCAAAGCGCCCTTCTCCGGCAAAATCGGTAAAGCAACTTTCTCCGTGGGGAACTATGTGACCCCCGCCAGCGGGTCCCTCGCACAGATTACCCAGACCGATCCGGTCTATGTCCGCTTTGCGATCAGCGAACCGGATTTCCTGAATTTTGTTGCAACTGCCGCAAGACAGGATGCAGCCCAAGCAGGAGCCAACAGCACCAGGAAAAGTGCTTCCGAACTGCTTAAAGAATATGCAAATGTTCATATCACGCTTTCCAACAGAATGGCTTACGAAAAGCCGGCAACGATCACGATCGTAGACAACAAGATCGATCGCAGCACCGGTACTCTGATGCTCTGGGCAACGCTGGACAATTCGGAAAATCATCTGACACCCGGCGCTCTTGTGACCGTACAGATGACCCGCAAGATTGCTGAAAAGAAGTCTGCCGTGCCCATTCCTGCCATTCAGATCGGTCAAAAAGGACAGTTCGTATGGGTGCTGAATCCGGCGACAAATGAAGTTGTCCAGACGCCGGTGACGCCCGGCGAAGTTATTGGCGCCCATCAGCTTGTTTCCGGCATCAATCCCGGTCAGAAAGTCGTGATCGACGGTATGCACAAGATCATTCCGACCCCCGGCCAGGCACCGAAGGTCAAGCCGGTCTATAAAAACGTTCCGGTGACCAAGTAAGAACGAACCGGAGGTACTGAATAATGTTTTCAAGAATTTTTATTGAACGGCCGAAACTGGCAATGGTCATTTCCATTGTCATGGTCTTCGCTGGGTATCTCTGTATGCAGTTCATTCCCGTTGCGGAATACCCGGAAGTGGCGCCCCCCTCCATTACGGTCTGGGCAAGTTATCCCGGCGCCAGTGCAGAAGAAATCGCAGACACCGTGGCATCTCCCATCGAAGCGGAAATGAACGGTTTGGACAATCTGCTTTACTTTTCTTCAGAATGTTCCGATGCCGGGACCTACAACCTGACTCTCAAATTTAAATCGGGCTCCGATACGGATATTGCCCAGGTGGACGTGCAGAACGCCATCAAACGTGCGGAAGCGCAGCTCCCGCAGGAAGTCCGGGACCTGGGTATTGACGTGGCGGAACGCGGCGGCGATATTCTTGCCGTTTACGCATTCACCAAGAAAAACGGCACGCAGGATGACATGGTCCAGCTTGCCAACTTCCTGCGCACAAACGTGAAAGACGAAATTGCCCGTATCGACGGCGTCAGTTACGTGGAAATCATGGGCGCCAGCGACTACTCCATGCGCGTGTGGCTGGACAAGCAGAAAATGGCTGCCATGAACATCACGCCGGATGAAGTCCAGGCGGCGATCCGTCAGCAGAACATCCAGGCTGCCGCCGGATCGGTCGGGACTGAAGGTTCCAGCACCTATCTTCAGATGAAGATCAATACCAAAGGGCGCTTGAAAACGGCGGAAGAATTCAACGAGATCGTTGTTCGCGCCGATGGCGACGGCAGAGTGGTCAAACTCAAAGATATTGCCACAGTGGAACTGGGCGCAGAAAGTTATCAGTGGAACGCCAAAGACGGTTCCGACCCCTCTGTGGCTCTCCTGATCTACCGGAAGAGCGATGCAAACGCCATCACCGTGGTCGATTCCGTGACCGAAAAACTGGATGAACTGAAAAAATTCTTCCCCCAAGGCGTGAGTTATCACATGGGGTATGACCCCACCCAGTACATCCGCGTCACCATGGATGAAATCTGGACAACCCTGATCCTGACTCTGATCCTGGTGGTCGTGATCACCTACCTGTTCCTGCAGAACTGGCGTGCAACGCTGATCCCCGCTCTGACGATCCCCGTCTCCATTCTCGGTACATTCATCTTCCTGTATCCGCTGGGGTACAGCATGAACCTGTTGACTATGTTCGCTTTGATCCTGGTGATCGGGTCACTGGTGGACGATGCGATCGTGGTGGTGGAAAACGTGATCCGAATCATGGAAGAGGAAAAACTGCCTGCCAAAGAAGCCACGATCAAGAGTATGCAGCAGATCACCGGTGCCATTATTGCCACCACGCTTGTTATTGTGGCGATTTATGTACCGATCGGGTTCTACGGCGGGATGGTCGGTACCATCTACCGCCAGTTCTCCGTGACCATGTGTATTGCACTCTGCCTTTCCACGGTCAATGCTCTGACGCTCAGCCCTGCGCTCTGCGCCATGCTGCTGAAACCGGCAAAACCGTTGAAATGGAACATCTTCACACCTTTCAACAAAGTACTGGATTTCTCCAAAAAGATCTACCTCGGCGTTGCCGGGCTGCTGATCCGCAGAGTCATCCTCACCATTATCTTCTTCGGCATTGTGCTTTTCGGGAACTACTGGTTCTTCATGCGCACCAATACCTCCTTCCTCCCGGAAGAAGATAAGGGGGTCATTTTCTGTGCATTTGAAATGAAACCCGGTGCCACCCTCACTCAGACAAATGAGATCACCGACGGCTTCTACCAGCAGATCAAGGATATTCCCGGCGTCCGAAAGACCACTATCATCAACGGCTTCAGCTTCTTCGGCGGTGCCGGTGAAAACATGGGGCTGTGTTTTGTGGATATGATCCCGTGGGAAGAACGAACCACCCCGGAAACACAGATCGATGCACTGGAAAAAAGGATCGGTGCAGTTGCAGCGGAAAATCCCCATGCCCGGGTGATCGTAGTCAAGCCCCCTGCCATCATGGGTGTGGGTCTTGCCGATGGTCTCTCCTTCATGCTTCAGGCACGCGAAGGGCAGACACCTGCCCAGCTCCAGCTGGCATGTTATCAGTTGATGGCTGAAATGAATCAGCATAAAGAACTGTTTGCAATGGCATTTACCACATTCAATGCCGGTACACCTCAGCTGTTCCTGGATGTGGACCGTGCACGTGCCATTGAGTATAAGATCCAACCGAACCGGATCTTCCAGTATCTGCAGAGCACCTTCTCTGCAATCTATGTGAACGACTTCAACCTGGACGGCTTTACCTTCAAGGTCAAGATCCAGTCCGGTGTTGATGAACGTGACACCAAGGACAAGATCCTCAACACATACATTCCGAACGACAACGGCGAAATGGTCCCGCTCTCCGCATTCACCACCGTCCGTTACTCCGTCGGTCCCCGTGCTGTCACCCGCTTCAACCAGATGCTCAGCGCCTCCTTCCAAGCGCCGCTGCAGCCCGGAGTCAGCACCGGTGAAGCCATGGCATTCGTCCAGAAATATGTGGAAGAAAAGATGCCGGGGTACAACATTGAGTGGACCGATATGAGCCGTGAAGAAAAACAGAACGATGGCAAACTGCTCATCTTTATGAGCCTTGCTCTCTTCTTCGCCTACCTGTTCCTGGTGGGTCAGTACGAAAGCTGGACTATGCCGCTCTCCGTGATCCTCTCCGTTGCCGTGGCAACACTGGGCGCACTCATCGGTCTCAAGATGTTCGGCATGACCCTCTCCATCTATGCACAGCTTGGCTTGATCATGCTGATCGGTCTTGCCGGCAAGAACGCCATCCTTATGGCGGAATTCTCCAAGCAGGCTCGTGAAGAAGGCGACTCCGTGGTGAATGCAGCCATCAACGGCGGCAGTGTCCGTTACCGTGCTGTGTTGATGACCGCCTACTCCTTCGTCATCGGGGTGTTCCCCATGGTGATCGCTACCGGTGCCGGTGCAGGATCCCGTCAGGCGATCGGTCACACGACCTTCTGGGGGATGGTGCTGGCGTCTGTGGTCGGTATCGTCTTTGTCCCGCCGCTCTGGGCACTCTTTGAACGGATGCGGGAATTTGTCTCGCCCGGAAGCAAACCGGCTCACGAACGGGAAAAAGAAGCTGCGGAAAAAGCAGCAAAGCAGAACGAAACAAAATAATCTGCGAAAAAATTACGCCCGGTGGTCAAAAGATCACCGGGATTTTTTTCTTTTAAACTTGACAAATCGAAAAAAGCTGTTATATTACATTGGCAAATGATAAATAACACCAGAACATGGAGTAGAACATGAGCAATCAATACATTGACGAGTTCATGGCGACTTTCAAGCACGAAGGTCTGACCTATGACGACATCTCCCTGCTGACCCAGTATGCCGACTTCCTGCCGGACGACAGCGATGTGACCACCAACTTCAGCCGCAACATCAAGTTGAACATCCCGTTCATCAGTGCTGCTATGGATACGGTCACGGAAAGCGAAATGGCGATCGCCATGGCGAAGTTGGGCGGGATCGGTGTGATCCACAAGAACCTGAGCCCCGAAGCACAGGCCGATGAAGTCCGCAAAGTCAAACAGTACCTCAACGGTTTCATCCGCAAGCCGGTGGTTTTCCGTGACGATCAGACCGTGGAAGAAATGCTCAACGCCAAGAAGTTCAACGGCTACTCCTTCTCCGGTTTCCCCATCATCAATGCCGATGGCAAACTGGTCGGGATCATCACTTCCCGTGACATCAAGTTCCTCACCAGCTACAATATGAAGATCGCGGACATCATGACCAAGCCCCCCGTGACCGCCCCCGAAGGCTCCAGCCTGCAGGATGTGTTCCAGGTTATGCTGCAAAACAAGGTCGGCAAACTGCCCACCGTTGATGCAGACGGCAAACTGACCGGTCTTTACAGCTTCACCGATGTCCGTACCATCATCGAAAACGATGAACCCGCCTACAACCGGGACAGCGAACACCGTCTCCGCGCCGCTGCCGCCATCAGTCCCTACGACGAAGCACGCGCTCAGGCGCTTGCCGATGCCGGTGTGGATGCTTTCGTGGTGGATACCGCTCACGGCCACAGCAAGGGCGTGATCGATACGGTCAAGATGTTCAAGAACCGCTACCCCGGAATCGATATCGTTGCCGGCAACATTGCAACTTACGATGCCGCCAAAGCCCTGCTGGATGCGGGCGTGGATGCGGTCAAAGTGGGTATCGGGCCCGGTTCCATCTGCACCACCCGCGTGGTTGCCGGTGTGGGTACGCCCCAGGTCACCGCCGTGTATGAAGCATACAAAGCGATCGGCGAAGAAGTACCCATTATTGCCGACGGCGGGATCAAGCAGTCCGGCGACGTGGCAAAGGCACTGGCGATCGGCGCATCCTGCGTTATGATGGGCAGTATGCTTGCCGGTACGCAGGAAGGCCCCGGCGAAAAGACCTTCCGCAACGGCAGACGCTATGTGATCTACCGCGGTATGGGTTCCCTCGAAGCCATGCAGGCAAACAAGGGCAGCCGTGAACGTTACGGTCAGCGCGATGTGGACGACACCAAGAAGCTGGTCCCCCAGGGTGTGGAAGGTATGGTTCCCTACCGCGGCTCCCTCTGGGAAGTGGTCCACCAGTTCCTGGGCGGTCTGAAATATTCGCTCGGCTACTGCGGCGCCCGTACGCTCAAGCAGCTGCGTGAAACGGCGAAAGTCATCCGGGTCAGCGGCTCCGCACTCAAGGAAGCGCATCCCCACGACATCCTGATGACCAAGGATGCACCGAACTATATGCAGGAAAACTGATTTCTGCCGAAGAACAGTACCGGGGAAAACCTTTGTGAAAAAGGTTTTCCCCTTTTCTTTTGCCCGGAAACATCCGGAGAAATCGTCAAGGATGCAGAAAATTACGATTTTTTTTCATTTTGAGCTTGCGATTTTCAAAAAGTCTGCTATATTATAGACTGTCACGAGAAGTGATGCCAACGTAGCTCAGTCGGTAGAGCAGTTCACTCGTAATGAACAGGTCACCGGTTCGATTCCGGTCGTTGGCTCCATTTTGTTTTAAAGGGGTGGCTTTCCATCGATTTATCTTTCAAACCGGAAAGAACAAAGGAGATACCTATGGCGATCCAGAAATTTTCTGTCAGCAACGATCCTGATTTTTATGAAGCGTGGCCCGATCTTGTCCTCGCAGACAACGAAAAACTGATCTGCGTGTTTGCCCAGCGGATCTTCCATACAGATAAATCTTACAGCCGCATTATGCTCACCGAGTCTTACGACCGGGGTCGCACCTGGACGAAAAAGCACCCGCTGACCGAAGAAACCGCCGGAGAGACCTGTTACAACTGTCCCCGGATCACCCGTCTTTCTGATGGAACGCTTGCTATTACCGTGGATTATGCTCATCTGGCGGAAGATGTACAGAAAGTGCTGATCTATTACTCCCGCGACAATGGCGAAACCTGGAGCGAACCGGTGGAAACGCCGTTGCGGGGCGTGGTGCCGGATAAGTTGATCGAACTGGATACGGGGCGCTTTATCATCTCTGCGCACGATTTTCACGAGCCGTTCGTGCAGAAAATGCACTACTCCGACGATCGCGGCAAGACCTGGAGCAAGCCGATCGTGGTTGCAACAGCCCCGGTCCTCAAGCTGTGTGAAGTCTCCATGCTCCCCTGCGGCAATGGCGAGATTGTGGCGTTTCTGCGGGAAAATTCCATTCGGGGCTACGATTGCAAAAAAGTCGTATCTCACGATAACGGCGAGACATGGAGCGGTTTGCTGGACTTCCCCCTGCCCGGCTGCCACCGTCCGACGGCAGGATTTCTGCGGGATGGATCGGTCCTCATTACCTACCGTTTCATGCACGGCGGCTGCGGCGGATTCGGCTTCTTTATGCAGAATTTCTTTGCCGCCCTGACCGACCGGGACTCCGCTCTGACCGAAAATCCCGACCGGAACGGTGCCTGGGCACGGATCCTTCCCATTGACTTTGACCGCTCTCCCAAGGCAGATATCGGCTATTCCGGCTGGGTCCAGTTCGAGGATGGCGAGATTTATATGGTGACCTATCTTCTGGACGATGCCCCGAAGGCGCAGATCCGCGGTTACTCCCTGCGGAAAGAAGATTTTATCCTTCCCGTTTGACGCTTCCGCTCCTTTCAAACACTTGCGAAAGGAGCAAATATGGCACAGATCACACTCACGCAATCCGGCGGTGGCACCCTCACGCTGGAGACGATTTGCGGTACGCTGCTGCAACAGGACAACACCGCAGATCAAACAGAAACCTTTTATCCGCGCATACGCCGGGGGTTGGGGCTGTCCGGTTCCTGTTCCGTTTTTCTCCCGCCGGATGAGCTGGCGGAAATCACGGTCAGGCTGCTGGCATTTTCCGCCAATCCGGGAGAAGGGATGCTGCAGATCAAAGGAGATGGCATTTCTGCCGTACATAAAGCCCTGTTGGATGTCACTTTTCTTGCCGATCCCCCTGTGGCAAAACTTTCCTGGCAGGGGATGAAGGAGGACTGATCATGCACCGTTATTTTCCATTTGATAATGTTACGATCGACGGTCTGACGATTCCGGAAAATGAGCTTGTGGCAGGCACGATGCGCTTTGCTTCCAGCGGGAACGATACGGCTGTGACCACCGCAGATGGCAAAACACATTTTATCCGTCGGACAATCCGGCGCGAGGCAGAATTTGACGTTTTCGGCAACCGGAACGACCTGTGTAAATTGAAACCGGTATCTGCCGTTTTTCAGCGGTGCGGTTCTGTTTTTATCACCTTTCAAAAGGCACTTGTGCGAACAGAATATAATGCAGAACGGCACAGTACCCGGGTAACCGTATATGAGGTATCATTTCCGTAACTGGTTCCAGGTACAGAGATTATCGATCCAGATCCGGAAGCGTTTCCAGAAATCGTTTTTATCTTCGGGGATCTTCCGGTCGGGATCAGTGGCATACGCCAGGAGGCGTTCCTGCTGTGCCTCTTCGCCCTGCGGGACGAGTCCGTTTTCGTACAGAAACGCATACGTGGCAAGGGAAAGCCACGGCTCGGCGGAGCTGTGTTTTTCCAGTCTGGCAAGCAGGAGTTGAAAGGCGCGGAAAGTCATCGGCACCGGCAGCATGGGTTTGGTATTCCGCAGGAGAAAGGCGGCGAAGTTGCAGGCGGAGATATAATGATCGGTTTTTGCAGCGATGTCATCGTGAGCGGCGACCGGCTCTGCGGCAATCAGGTTTGCCAGACCATCCGCATTTTTCGCTTCCCGGAAAATGACCTGAAACTCCCGGAAGAGTTCAGCTTCCGGGAACTTCTTTTTGCCGACCAGTTTTGCCCCCTTCAACAGAAAATCGATCCTGCCGTAATCAGGGGAAAATCCGGAAACGATGAGACTGTTCTCCTGAAAGGGCGTCTTCCGGAGCAGAATATAAGAGGTACGGCAGGGATCAGCGGCAGCCATACGAACTCAATCGTTCCGCATCGCCTTTTTCAGCATACTGGTGATTTCCGGCGTACGGGAATACTCGATGGGGAGATGTCTGCCGTTATCCTTGCACATGGGATTCGCACCGGCTTCCAGCAGGAGCTGGACCAGGGCAGGATTTTCCGCTTCCACCGCCCAGATCAGGGGGACTTTACCATCCCGGATCCAACCGGCACGGACAAAAGTCTTGAACCAGTTTTGCAGTCTGGCGGAGCGCAGGGCCCGGTATGCGGTGTGGACATCGGTATTGAGCAGACATTTTCTGCGGATGAGTTCCCGGACCACCGCAACATCATTGGCAAAAATGGCGTGTTTCATTGCCAGAAGTGCGGGGTATTGCAGTTCGGGATCGGCAGCGATATTTTCGGGGAACATGGCGGCGATCAGCTCCAGTGCCACATCCGTATTGCCGCCGTCGATGGCATGAGTCAGCACGGTTCCGGCATCATCGTCCATCACATAAGGATCGTTCACATTCACGCCCCGTTCGGCGAGGATGGCGAGGATCTGTTTTGCCCGGGGAGAGGCTGCGGCGAACATAGCAGAAGTTCTGCCCTGATTGTCTGCGTCATTTACCTTACATTCGCGACCGGGGTAGGAATTCGCATCACCCACTGCGAGAACGGCTTTGACCATATCCACATTGCCGAGGCGGCACGCTTCCATGAGGGGCGTCTTGCCGTAACGGTCCCGGAGGTTGACTGCGGGGCAACCGGCGAGGAGAAAAACGGTATCCGTGCTGACCTGCCCCACGGCATAATGGAGGGCGGTCATCCCCTTTGCATCCTGCGCGTTAAGGTCGATCACCGCGCCGGAATTCAGGATGGTTTTGACCCGGTTCTGACGGTTCAGGATCACCGCAGCGATGAGGGGAGTCTGCCCGTTTTCGGGGTCCTTGAAGTTCAGATTTTCCCTGTTGGCGGCACAAAGTTCCGGCAGTTTCGCCACGATGGGCGCATTTTCGGGAGCCCGGACAGCCGTCAACAGATCTTTCTGGGACTGTGTCAGCTCCGGATCGGCACATCCTGCGGTTACAAGCACAAGAGCAAAAACGGGTAAGAGCTTCTTGAAGTTCATCTTATTTTTCTCCTTTTTTCCGGTCGAGGGCACTGGCACGGAGCTGTCCGCAGGCGGCGTTTGCCTGAAAACCCTTTTCGACGCGGGTGGTTACAGGAATATGGATGGTCTTGAGCGCATTTTCAAAGCGTTTGATCGCTTCCCGTGAGGGGCGTTCAAAGGCGCCGCGCCCTTTGTTGTACGGGATGAGGTTGACTTTTGCCTTGGCATCGCCTGCGATCTTTGCAAAACGGCGTGCCTGTTCGGGAGAATCATTGATCCCGGCGAGAAGGACATACTCGAACGTAAGCAGTCTGCCCGTGGCTTCCCGGTGCTTGCGGCAGGCGGAAAGGATGTCCTGAATATCCCGGCGGTAGGGATCAGGGATCAGCAGAGAACGGGTCTTGTCATCGGGTCCGTGGAGGGAGACCGCCAGATTCCACTGCTTGCCGTGTTCTGCGAGGGAGCGGATCCCCGGCGTCCATCCGCTGGTGGAAATAGTGATGCGGCGCTGGGCAACACCGATGCCATCCGGATCACAGATCGTATCCAGCGCTTTTTCCAGATTGTTGTAGTTGAGCAGGGGTTCACCCACCCCCATCATCACAATGTTATCCGGACTTTTCCCGGTAAGACGGCAGAGCAGGAAAAATTCTTCGATAATCTCGCCGGCTTCCAGATTGCGGACCAGTCCGTTGCCGCCGCTGACGCAGAATGCACAGCGGACAGGGCAGCCGACCTGAGAACTGAGACAGAAGGTAATACGCCCGTCTTCCGCAGGGATCGTGGCACATTCAATGCTTTCGCCGTCATAAAGTCCGATGAGATATTTTCCGGATCCATCCGGAGCGGCAGACTGTTCCAGCAGGGTTGCGCCATTGCAGATAAAATGCTCTTTGAGGGCAGTCTTGACGGAAGCGGAAAGGTTTGTCATGCTGTCCGGATCACAAACCCATTTTTTGGTGATCCAGCTGTAGATCTGGTCTGCGCGGAACTTGCTTTCGCCAATGGATAGAATAAACTCCTGCAGGTCGGCTTTTGCAGCGGCTGCGAGAAAAGGTTTGCGTTCAAATTTCGTTGTCATAATCGTCTTCACTCCTGTTAAGCTGTCCTTCATAAATGAAAAGGCGCTGTTCTTTGTATTCCATTTCTGCCACCAGATTCCAACTGCGGCTGGGGTTCAGCGGCGTTTTGGCAGTCAGCAGGTAAATGACTTGTTTATCTTCGGGGATTTTTTCGGTATCGGTATAGCGGAATTTATACCCGGCATAAAAGCCTTCCGCATAAAGTCCGTTGATATTTGTATAGACCAGTTCCCGTCCGGGTTCCAGTTTCCGATCCTTGAAAATATGTTGAAGCCGGCTTGCAAAGTTCTGCCGCTCCCGCACCGCCCAGTGATAAGGCGCCCGCAGAGGGAACTGGAGCAGAACCGATCCGCAGAAAAGCATACAGATAATCAGCCAGCAGGGGAGTTTCCGTCTGAAACAGAGGACGTACAAAGCGATCATTGCAGGGATAGCGATCTCCGGGACGACCGTATAAAGTTGTACGGGCAGCTGTTTGACATCCTGCAAAAACGAATCTTGCAGTCTTGCGTGGCGGAGCAGTTCGCAAATCAACTCCTGCGGCAGGAAAAGGAAAAGCGCCACCAACACCGCTGCCGCCAGGATCCCCCAGGCATAACAGGCGGCAAACTTGCAGATCCGCCCGCCATACCGGCGTACAATGATCCAATAATATGATCCGGTCATCGTGGCGATCAACGGCATCAGGCAGAACAGATCGCGGCTGGATGCGCCGGGATTGAACCAGATCAGGATGAACAGAGAAAGGAACAGGATCCGGTGGAATTTTCCAAAAAGCGGGTTATCCTGCAGAGGGATCAACGCAGCACAGAAAGGAGCCCAGAGAAAAATCGACCAGGGCAGCAACCGTGCAAAAGCCGCAAAGGGAAAAACAGCAATGCGGGTCAGATATTCTCCGAATGTCATACCGGCGACCGCATTATCGACCGGAGGTTTTGGCAGACCTGCCTGCAGGAACAGGAGAAACGCAGCCGTTCCACAGATCATAAAAATACCATAATAGATACCGGGGTGTCCGATCTTTGGCCACACAGTCAGAGGTCTGCGCTGCAGGAAAAGCGGAACGAAGAAATAGATCAGCCCGGTAAAACCGGCATTACAATAGATCAGCGTGCCGAAGATCCCGGCAATGATCCACGCCAGATTCCAGTTGGAACGGCGCAAAGTCGTTTCGATCCACAAGATCCAACCGCCATATAGCAACAGAGCAGTCAACGCCACCGGGCTTCCAAAAGGCAATTTGTCAAAGACAACCACCGTAGAAAGCATAACGGCAGCCGCAGCGCAGGAAGCCTGAATCCCGCAATTCCGCCGGCTGACAAAAAAGACCAGCAGCGTGAGGATGAAATAGGAAAGGATGGAAAGCCCCCTCAAGATATAGAGCAACGGCAATCCGGAAAGCGAGAAAAGTTTTGCAAGCAGCAGAAAAAGCGGTGGTGTATCAGAAAGATACCCGTGAGTGGTGGGCGCAAGTTCGCTGCTGCTCAATTCGGTCACGGCAACAGCAAGCTCCCCTTCCATCCCCAGCATTTCCCGGTCAACCAGATGCCAGAGCGGAAAGGTCAGAGCAAACAGGGCAAGGAGCAGGAAAGCCGCCCCCCAGAACCCGATCTTCTTATCTTCAAAAACCGCCATAATTATTACTTTCTAATAAAAAAATCAAAACCATAACAATTTACACCCGTTTCCCCGTTCACGCAACATTTTTTTCTGTTTTTTTCTGTTTTTTTTACTCTTTTGTTGATTTTTGCACAGGTTGTGCTATACTTCAACATAGAAAACAGCAACCATTGGGAGATCCAGTTATGAATATTCTCACCCCTGCAGAAATGAAACAGGCAGATTCTGAAACGATCCGGTCCGGGCTCTTTTCCGGGATCGGTCTGATGCGGTCCGCCGGTAACGCTGCGGCGGGAAAGATCCTCCAACTCACCGGCGGCTTGAAGCATTGCTTTCACATTCTCACCGGCAGCGGAAACAACGGCGGTGACGGATTTATCATTGCCGCCCGGCTGCTGGAACAGTTCGGCAGGGAACGGGTCATTCTTCACTGCGCCGCACCGGAAGAAAAACTTTCCGGCGATGCGCTGACCGCTTATCAGGAACTGCCGCCGGACATCAGAAAGAAAACCAGTCTTACCGCAGAGGATCTGCAAAAAGACCGGGATCTGGTGATCGATTGCCTCCTCGGAACCGGGATCAAAGGAGAAGCACGGGAGCCGGTAAAAAGCTGGATCGACCTTGTCAACCGCTCCGGCTGCCCGGTCATCAGTATCGACATTCCCTCGGGGCTGGATGGTGAAACGGGGACCGGGGATGCCGTCATTGCCGATGCCACGCTGACACTCGCCGCTCCGAAAACCGGTCTGCTGACCGGAAACGGACCTTCCGCCTGCGGCAGGCTGTATGTTGTACCGATCGGTATTCCGGATAAAATTCTGAACGCCGTTGCACCGGATGCACCTCCGGCGATTGATACATCAACCGTACGCACCCTGCTCCATCCGCTGGATCCGGCAACCTATAAACAGAAACGGGGACATATTCTCATTCTCGGCGGCAGTGCCACCTACCCTTCTGCGCCGTTTCTGGCGGGAGAAGCCGCTCTGCGTGCCGGTGCAGGTCTGGTCACGGTGGTGATCCCCGCCTCCGCAGAGATCGTCTGTTCTGTCCCGAAAGCCCTGATCGTCCGTCGCACTCCGGATGACGGGACCGGGCATTTCACAGCAGCGTCCCTACCCCTGATCCAAAGTCTGCTGCCCGCTATGGATGCCGTCGCCGTCGGACCGGGCATGACCACCAATGCCGGAGATTTTCTCGCCGGACTGATGAATTTTCTCACCATTCCCACCCTGTTTGATGCAGATGCGCTGAACCTTCTTTCTGCCACACCGGAATTGTTGAAACAGCTGCCGGAGAATACCGTTCTCACCCCCCACGCCGGAGAACTGAAACGGTTGCTTACCGCTGCAAATCTTTCTGATATTGAACAACTTGCAAAAAATACAAAATCCATTATCGTCCAGAAAGGTCCGTACTCCCGGATCTTCGACGGCAGTAACGGCAGAAAGGTGGTCAATCTCTCCGGGTCCCCAGCCCTCGCCACTGCCGGAAGCGGCGATGTCCTGACCGGGATCACCGGGGCGTTTCTGGCGCAGAAATATGATCCTTTCACCGCCGCGCAGATCGGGGTCCATCTCCACGGTCTCACCGGAGAAAATCATACGGACCGCCTGACCCGCGCGGGGAATACGGGGCTGATCGCAGATGATCTGCTGGCGCGTCTGCCGGTGCTCCTGCAAAAGTTCTGCGAATTTGATCCGGATCTGTAAGAAAAATTGCTCTTGTATTGTATATAAAATTGAAAAATCTTTAAAATAAAACGAAAAGGAAAAACTCATGAAAAAAATGCTGACCGCATTGCTGCTCGCCGCAGCGATTCCATTGGCGGCGGATGTCAAACCGGACTTCCTCTTTCAGGACAACTTTGTGTTCTGTGCTGCCAAGCCCGCCCGGATCACCGGCTCTGCCGCGCCCGGAGAAAAGGTCACCGTCACCATGCAGGGCAAGACTTACGAAGCGATCACGAACGACAATGGCAGATTCAAAGTTGACATCCCCGCACCGGGTGTGATCAAAACGCCCTTTGAAGTGACGATCTCCGGCGAAAAAAATAAGGTCGTCATGAAAAATGTGCTTTCCGGGCTCGTGCTTTTTGCAGGTGGTCAGAGCAATATGGAAGTGCCCATCAAAGAAACGATGAACTGGAAAGCGGAAGTGGCAAGCGCCGACTATCCCGCAATCCGTGAGTTTGATGTGGAAAACGATTTTGACTTCGCCCCCCGGACACAGGCAAAGGGCAAGTGGGTCCCTGTCTCCCCGGAAAATGCGGCAAACATCCGCGCCACCTCTTTCTATTGCGCACGGGTTCTTCACAAGGAAATGGACGGCATCCCCATCGGGATCATCAACAACTCCGTGAGTGCCACGCCCCAGCAGGCATGGCTCTCCCCCTACTCTCTGGTGAATGTTGCCCCCAGATGGCTGAATCAGTACATCAAGTACAGTCACATGGGGCGGGACGGCGTGATCAGGTACCGGGACCGTCTTGCCGCCAGTCTGGTTCTCTCCGATCCCGGCAAGAAGGCAAGCACGGCAGACTGGCACAAAGAAAGTTTCAACGACTCTGCATGGAAAGAGATCACCCTCCCCGAAGTGCTGGAAAAAGTCCACGGCGAAATGGACGGCACCTACTGGTTCCGCAAGACCTTTGACGTCCCCGCAGAACTGGCAGGCAAAGAACTGACTTTCGCCCCCGGGATCATCGACGACTACGATGAAGTCTGGCTGAACGGCAATCTCATCGGGAAGACCGGGGACGATGTTCCGGATACCTGGATGGTCAAGCGTTTCTACAAGATCCCTGCCGGTGCCCTGAAAGCAGGCAGAAACACGATCGCGATCCGCGTCTTTGACTCCGGTCATGCGGGCGGACTCTTTGACCGGAACGATGACGACGGCATCACGATCCGCGAAGGCAAAAAAGTCGTTCTCTCCCTGAACGGCGTCTGGAAGACCGAAGCGGAAACCGTGATGAAGCCGGTGAAGTGGCATCCGGACTATCTGGAACTGGTGAAGATCAACCGCTGCGGCGGCGTGCTTTACAATGCTATGTTCGCCCCCTTCCGCGGCACGCCGGTGGATGCCTATCTGTGGTATCAGGGAGAAAGCAATGCGGGCGGCGCGGACTTCCTTGTTATGCTCAAAGAACACATCAAGTCTGTGCGCAAGGTGCTGAATGACAATAAACTGCCGTTCCTCATGGTGCAGCTTGCCGCCTTCACCGCGCCGGTCAAGGATGCCAACAAGTGCGGCGACTGGCCCCGGACCCGGGCGGATCAGGCAGCGGCACGGGGCTATAATGTCTTCATGATCCCCACCATCGACATCGGAGACGAAAAGAACATCCACCCGCTGAACAAGCAGGAACTGGGACGCCGTCTGGCGATCCAGCTGCTGCAGGATGTGTTCAAAGTCCCGGCATTCAAGGGCGTTATGACCTACCCCGAGATCACTTCCGCCGTGCTGAAGGGCAACCAGATCATTGTCACCATGAAGAATGCTGCCGGTCTGAAGACCACCGATGGCAAAGCTCCCCACTCCTTCGCCGTCTCCGGTCCCGCAGTCAAGGTCCGGTATGTGTGGAAAGAAGACTACCGTTTTGCCACGGCAGAAATCAAGAACGGCAAGATCATCGTCACGGTTCCGGAAGGGATCACCAACCCGGAAACCCTGCGCTACGCATGGACAATGAACCCGGAAGTGAACACGGTCAACGGACAGGGCTATCCCCTGCTCCCGGCAGAGATCAAGCTGAAAAAATAAAATTGGTCAATATTCAAAGTGCGGCTTGGTGCGCAGGAGATTGACATCAAGCCACGCGGCGAGGCAGGCTGCCGTTTCCCGCAGATAACGGCGGTAACGGTTCTTCTGACTCGTATCTTCTGCAGCATAGCCCACGGCATCAAGTCCGTGGGCTTTTGCCAGATAGATGGCACGACGGCAGTGAAAGTGTTGGGATACAATCAGAAAAGAAGATACTCCGAACACATTCCGGCATCGCAGAACGCTGTCCAGTGTACGGAAACCGGCATAGTCCAGCTCGATCGCCTGCGCCGGGATCCCCGCCTCGATCAGCGCCTGATACATGTCACGGGGTTCGTTGTAATCCTCATGCCGGTTGTCACCGGAAACAATGATCCGTTTCACTTTTCCGGCATGGTAAAGTTCCGCCGCTGCTGTGATCCGGTGTCTGAAATAAAGATTTTCATACTTCCCGACCATTTTGCTGGTCCCCGGCAGAAGTGCGTATTCCCGGGCGGGAACTGCGTCAAGCTCTGTATAGACCTGTTCTCCGCATTGCCAGACAACATAAAATGCCCATGCAGTCAGCAGGCAGCCGGCTATGAATAATCCGGTCAGGATCCAACCGGCAATTTTAAGACGGATACGCCATTTTTCCGGAATATTCATCAATCCTCCTTGCGGATCCCGGTAATAAGCCAGTCGCCGGATTCTTTCTGCATAGTCAACGTAACAGTGTATGGGCTTTGATCCATATTCCGCCAGGAGACTTTTACTGTCAGACGCACATACGCTGTCTTTTCCCGGTCTTCCGGAAAGGTCACGACCACATCCGACACAAGAACGTTCAAGTTGCCGAGGCGTTTCCGGATCGTAAAATAATCGCCCAACACCTGCGGACGCCTGAAGTTTCCCACATAGCGGTAACAGGGCAATTCAATGCGGAGCTCATCGCCGAGATACTGTTTCAGCGCTGCAATGTTTTCCGCCTGTCCCTGAAGATCGTTTTTGTACGGGGCGGAAAGAGCCGCCTCAATTCCGGCAACAGATGCCCGGATCAACTCCTCATCCGAAGGGCGTGTAAGATACCATACGGTAAAAAGTCCTCCCGCTGTTACCAGAAGGGCAAGCACAAGAAGCAAAAAAGTGCGTAATTTCAGTTTCATCCGATCCTCCTCATAATAGACTACTCTGAAATAATAATGCACTCTCCCGAAAAAACAATAGAAAAATCATTTTTTTTGCGACTTTTTTCAATTTTCCGCTTGAAATTATGCAGGATGATGGTATATTAGTGTCATGTTCAGTGAACAACACTGTGCGCCCATAGCTCAGTCGGTAGAGCAAATGACTCTTAATCATTGGGTCCAAGGTTCGAGTCCTTGTGGGCGCACCATTTTTTTTGCCTTTTTTCTGCCGGTCTCCGTGACCGGTTTTTTCGTTTTAAATTCGTACTTATCACTTTCACCCCAAAAGAAACGGGACTGCCGCTGACCTTTTCCAGGTCTTGCAGCAGTCCCGTTATTGTTTCAATGTAACCTGCTTCAGATCGTCAGCAGGTCATTGAGAGCCGCATCAAAGTCGTCGTGGAACTGAGATGCCCTGGCAGTGAGTTCCACCGCCGGGATTTCCAGAAGCAGATCTTCCAGTGCATCCATCACATCCTGTACAGCGGAAAGATCCATTTCCGTGTCGCCATCCAGACTGACCGGTTCCTGCGCTTCGATCACGTGGTGTTCGTAACGGTCAAACACCTTGTGATCATCCAGGATCTCGTCGTCATGGATTCCGTACATTTCATGATGAGTCTGAACGCTGGTAGAGATCGGTGTGGCATCAAAGCCCAATTCAACACCACGGCGTCTGCCGTCTTCATCCGCAGATGTCACGGAGAACTTCCCGCCGGTGAACGGTGCCATTGCATCCTGCAGCCATGCCGTGCGTGCTTCACGCTGCGGTTTGCCGTACACGCTGTAATCGGGTGAGGATGCATCGGTCGCAGCATTGGCAGAGGGATCCACCAGAATCGGTTTTTCCAGAATTGTAAATACGGCGCCGGTGAAGGTCATATTGTAATTCTCTCCGGCAGAGAGCGTGCCCTGTGTGATGGCGTAGGTGCCGACGTTTTCGCCTTCAGTCCGGCTCAGTTCGCCAGTCAGAACATCGCTGCCAACCAGACCGGTGACGTTGTAAGTCAGAGCCGGATCGGCTTCGCCGTAAACCTTGCTCTGGGCATCCGCGGTGACCGTGACCGTTGCTTTCGTGATGGTCAGGTTCGCACCGTTGAAGACCAGATCGTAGTTGGAAGATGCCGCAAGCGTGCCCTGCGTGATGGCGTAGGTGCCGACGTTTTCGCCTGCATCACGGGTCAGTTCGCCGGTCAGGGCGTCGTTGCCAACCAGACCGGTGACGTTGTAAGTCAGGGTCGGATCGGCTTCGCCGTAGACCTTGCTCTGGGCATCCGCCGTGACCGTGACC
>SUVR01000012.1 GCA_015061915.1 Lentisphaerota bacterium
CCCTGAAACATGATTTTTCGTGACTTTTTCAAGAAAAAATCACAGCCGATGCGTCAAAATTGGTTTGACGCTGAAAAAATCAACTTTTTAACAAGATGAGCCAAAACGTTTTGAAATTGGCTCTTTTTTACAAAAAAAGAGTGCCAACCCCACGGGCTGACACTCCATCATTGTTTTATTTTTCCAGTCAATGCGTTACATCAACACACACGCCAGAATCACCGCCAGCAGGACCGCCCCGACAGCAGCTCCGCCGATGATGATCCAGCGCCGGTTCTTCTCCCAGAAAGAGGGTTCCGGTTCCGGCTTGTGTTCCGTCACTTTGAAGACCGTCTGACCATCCTGCCGGATGCGGAAAAGTTCATTGCATCCGGGACACGGGATCATCTGCCCTTCAAATTCGTCCTCCACATTGTAACTTCTTTTGCAGTAAGGACATCTCGTTTTCATGGTCTTGCTTTCTCCAAACGATCAGTAACGGTAATGTTCGCTCTTGTAAGGACCTTCCACCGGTACGCCGATATAGTCCGCCTGTTCCGGCGTCAGCACGGAGAGATGAGCGCCCAGCTTTGCCAGATGCAGTTTTGCAACTTCCTCATCCAACTTCTTGGAAAGGCGGGTCACGCCGACCGGGTGATCGTTCTTCGCCAGTTCGATCTGAGCGAGGGTCTGGTTCGCAAAGGAGCAGCTCATCACAAAGTTGGGGTGACCGGTGGCGCAACCCAGATTGACCAGACGCCCTTCCGCCAGCAGATAGATGCTGTGGCCATCCGGGAACGTGAACTTGTGAACGGGACATTCCGAGCCCTTAATCTCCGTAATTTTGATCCCTTCCCACGCCTTCAGACCGGCAACATCGATCTCATCGTCAAAATGTCCGATATTGCAGACGATCGCCTGATCTTTCATCTTTGACATATGTTCGGCAGTAATGATCCGCACGTTTCCGGTGCAGGTCACAAAAAGATCGGCAGTGGGGAGCATTTCCTCCACGGTTGCGACCTGATACCCCGCCATACACGCCTGAAGCGCACAGATGGGGTCGACTTCCGTCACAGCGACCCGGGCGCGTTCGTTGTTCAGGGCTTCCGCACAACCTTTGCCCACATCGCCGTAACCGCAGACAACCGCCTGTTTCCCGGCGAGCAGCACATCCAGCGCCCGCTTGATGCCGTCCGTCAAAGAGTGACGGCAGCCGTAAATATTGTCGAACTTGGACTTTGTCACGGAGTCGTTCACGTTGATCCCCGGGAAGAGCAGCGTGCCTTCCTGTTCCATCCGGAGCAGACGATGCACGCCCGTGGTGGTTTCTTCCGACACGCCGCGGATCTTTTTGACGATCCGGTGGAAGTGACCGGGATCTTCCTTTGCGATCCGTTTCAGCAGGTTCAGGATGACCTGTTCCTCCGCGCTGCCTGCGGCATGATCCAGAAACGCCGGGTCATCCTCGCCTCTCACGCCCCAATGAATGAGGAGAGTGGCATCGCCGCCATCATCCACGATCTGGTCCGGACCGGAGCCGTCGGGCCATGTCATCGCCCGGTAGGTGCAATCCCAATATTCTTCCAGAGATTCCCCCTTCCACGCGAAAACCGGCACGCCCCGTGCGGCAATGGCAGCAGCGGCGTGGTCCTGCGTGGAGAAAATATTACAGGACGCCCAGCGGACATCCGCCCCCAGTTCGACCAGCGTTTCGATCAGCACAGCAGTCTGGATCGTCATGTGCAGACTGCCCATGATCTTGATCCCCGCCAGCGGTTTTTCTGCGCCATACTGCGCGCGGACCGCCATCAGACCGGGCATTTCATATTCTGCGATCTCGATTTCCCGGCGCCCGAAGTCCGCCAGAGCGATGTCTTTCACCTTGTAGTCATTCATCATTTTTCTCCATATCCGTAAATTTCTGTTTTAATTTTTCCAATGTTTCATCCGTGAGCCGCGCCCCGAGAGTCTGCACCAGTTCCGCCGCCGCGGCAGAGGCAAATCTTCCACAGAGCGACAGAGATTTTTTCTGCATCAAACCATACAGAAAACCCGCCTGCCAGAGATCCCCTGCCCCGGTCGTATCAACTGGATTTTCAACAAGTTCTGCTTTAACAGAAATTGTCTTTCCATTCTGCCGGATCAAGGCGCCATCCCGTCCCAGTTTCAGGGCAACAAGGGGCGCAAAAACAGACAGACGATCCAGCAACTCCGCATTGCTCCCCTGCCCTGCAAACGCCTCCGCCTCCTCCCGGTTGCAGAAGAGAACGGCACACTTTTTCAGCAGATCCGGCAGCAGACTTTCCCGATACTTTGCCACCAGTTCAAAGGACGCCAGATCAAAAGCAACGGGAATGGCAAGCCGTTCCGCGATCTCAAAAATTTTCAGGGTCAGCGGCTCATCATAAAGCATATACCCTTCAAAGAGCAGCAGGTCGACACCTGCAAAATCCTGTTCCTGCAGATCCTCCGGTGCGATAGCGGCAGAGGCCCCGAGAAAAGTCCGCATGGTCCGTTCCGAGTCCGGCGTCACCATACTGATACAGCGTCCTGTCGGCAGCTCCTGATGGGTTTTGATGGCGGATATATCGCCCCGGAAATGCTGTTTGCAATAGTCGCCATCCTCATCTCTGCCCACCATCCCGATCAGGCGGGAATCAATCCCCCACGCTGCGAGGGCATCCAGCGTATTGGGAGCCGACCCGCCGGGAGCAAACTTCACGCCCGGCAGTTTGACAGCAAGGGAACGGGAAAAGTCAGCCGTAACGGTATCGGAACCGCCTTTTCTGCCGGGGACGTTCTGCGCAAGGAACGAGTCATCCACGCAGGAAAGAATATCCAGCAGCAAGGTTCCGACACCAAGGATGCGGGGCATTTTTCAGACTTTCTGCAATTTTTCCGCGGCGGCTTTCAGAGCTTCGGCACAATCGGTCTTTTCCCACGGGAACGCCACATCTGTTCTGCCGAAATGTCCGTTGCTTGCGGACGCGCGATAACTCCAGTTTGCGGGGTGACGCAGATCGAGAGTTTTCAAGATGCCCGCCGGAGAAAGATCGAACTGTTCCACGACCAGTTTCGCCAGTGTTTCGTCATCCAGTTTTCCGGTACCGTAGGTATCAAGATTGACCGAGAGGGGTTGAGCGTAACCGATGGCATAGGAAACCTGAATTTCGCATTTATCCGCAAGCCCGGCTGCCACAATATTTTTGGCAATGTAACGGCACATATAAGCGGCAGAACGGTCCACTTTCGTGGGGTCCTTGCCGGAGAATGCACCACCGCCGTGACTGCCCACGCCGCCATAGGTATCCACAATGATCTTGCGTCCGGTCAGCCCTGTATCGCCGGTGGGACCGCCGATGACAAATCTGCCGGTGGGGTTGATGTGATACACAATATCATCCGAAAGGAAGCGGGCGGGAATAACCTTTTTGACCACATCCTTCACCAGCGACTCCAGCGCTTCTTTCTGCATATCCGGAGTGTGCTGGTGGGAGACAACAATGGTGGTCACCCGGACCGGTTTGCCGTCCTTGTACTCCATGGAGACCTGACTCTTGGCATCGGGGCGGAGGAAGGGGTATTTTTCCGGCTGTTCGTGACGCAGCCGCGCCAGTTCCGCCACGATCTTGTGCGCATAAAGGATGGTGGCAGGCATCAGTTCTTCCGTTTCATTGCTGGCATAACCGAACATCATGCCCTGGTCACCGGCACCCTGCGCGTGATTTTCCGATTCCGTCACGCCCTGAGAAATATCGGGGGACTGAGCATGGATACAGACAAAAATCTTGCAGTTGTCGGCAGAGAACCCGATCTCCGGATCATTGTAACCGATGTCCCGGACCACGCCGCGTGCGACTTCTGCCCAGGGGACAACAGCTTTGGTTGTGATCTCGCCGGAAATCACGATCAGGTCGGTCGTGCAAAGTGTTTCACAGGCAACCCGGCTCTGGGGATCCTGCGCAAGACAGGCGTCCAGAATTGCGTCAGAGATCTGGTCTGCAACTTTATCGGGATGTCCTTCCGAAACGGATTCGGAAGTAAATATGTGATTTGCTCTGATTTTGCTCATCTTTTCAACTCCATTCTATGTGTTTTCAAACATTATTTTCTTTACTATAGCACGTTCTTCATGCTTTTTCAAGCTGTTTTGCATATTTTCAAACGCAGCTATATTTTTTATTTTTGTTTATATTTTTTTATTGACTTTTATTTTTCAGAAGGTATTTTTATTTGACGCTACATTTAATCGTATATTTTGTGCGTATCTTACAGGATAAGTATATTGCAAAACAAGACATCAAAAAAATAAACAGAAACTGCAAAAACTGTTTGACGCTGCCGCCCTTTGAAAGACCAGTCAAATGCAAGATAAACAAATTAAAACCCGAAAAATAACGAAAGGAACAAATTGAAATGTTCGGTTGTCACAACTGCGAAAAGAAACCGGCACCCGGTACCCCTTACGAACAATCTCCCTGTGCGACTTGCAAGACCTTGAAAAATCCACCACCGGCATCGCATTACCGTGATGATCCGGGAACATTTCAGGTATTGAGTGTTCAGCACCCGAGTCAGAAGGAACCGCAGTCAAACAGAGTTGAAACGGGAGACCCTTCGGAATTTTTCACAACGGTGATCCGTGCATTTTCCCAGTCACTGCGTATCCTTGTCAATCTGAAAGAAAAGCATCCCCGAACCTACCGTATTCTTGAAGCAAAACTGGATGATCCCAGCCTTTCCTACGCCGATCTCGCTCTGCGTTTTTCCTGCCGGAAACAAAATGTGCAATACCACTTAAAAAAAGCAGTTTCGTTCTGTCCGGAGCTTTCCTATGCACTTTTGATCGACAGCCGTTTTTCTCCGGGTCATCCCTCGATCAAAAAGAGATATTTGACGAAAAATTAACATATTTCAACAAAATATAAACAACTATAAAAGAACAAATCTTACAGGAGCAATCGGAGAAAAATCATGAGTTTGAAAGAAAAAATCATCAGCGGGATCAATGAGATCCGAACGGGAAACAAGATCACCTATGAATGTCTTTTGCTGTTAAGCAGTACCGATTTAGCGAAATGGCAGCTGAGTGTCGGAGAGTCTGCGCCATGGATCGCACCGGACGCCGAGATCCGGAGTTTGAACAAAACCTATCTTGCAGACGGCAGCTGGACGCTGCGGGTTATTGCCGAAATCAGTGCCCGAAATAAAGTCTGCCCCACGATCCGGCTGAATGAGAATGACATTCTGCAAACAGTGGAAGAAAGTTATGATGTCAGCGCAGTCTTTTTTCCGCTGGAATGGTTCGGCTGCCGTACAGCCACGGCAGCGGATTGTCCGCCGTTTACCGATACTTCCATGGAAACGATCAGCGGAGGCAAAACGAAATATCTGGCACTTGACGGCACCTGGGCGACGCCGGGTATGATCCTTGCGATCAATGGGACACCTCTGTGTTTTTCCTCCACGGGGCAACTGCTTCATTCTGCCGATCCGGGCAGCATGGATTTCAGTAAATCGCCTTTTTCCGATGAGATCCCGGCAGCATTTATGCGTCAATCCATCTCCACCCGCCTTTACCGGTGCTGCTTCTACACCCGGAAAGAGATGCACAAAATCGATGGTTTTTGCGGTGTCAATGGAAAATTCGGAAACCGCTGCCACATCAAAGGTGCGGACACGGGTCGCTGGCTGGCAAAAGCACAGCGTTTGAAACAAGTTACGGCGATGAACGGCAAAACATTCACCCGCGTGGAACGGGTCATGATCGAAGCACCCGGCGATCTGCACTGGGATTGTGAACGGAACGGAGGGATCTGGACATGGTGAACAACCTGAAAGAACAGATCGAAGTATTGCAGAAACGCCTTGCTGTTCTGGAAAAGAAACGGTTGATCGCCGGTGCAAATCTCCGCATAACAGAAGTTACGGAAGATATGACGCTGATCGAACAGGTACGGTCAGATGAGAACAGTGAATCATTTTCCGGCACAACAGACGAAGCCGGAAGTATTTTTGAAACGCCGTCAGCTGCTGATCTGACTGTCGGTGACGGTCTCGTACTGAGAGATAATGGTCTGCAGCGTGTTATTGAAATTGATCCGGCATTTTTGAACGCTACCGCTCCGGAAGAATATACTGCACAAACCACAGATTTCCCATTCCGGATACGCCCGGACGATACACAGCCGGACGACAGCACTTCAAGGCGATTTCTGCTTTGCGCCGGAGGAAACGAAGCGGAAGGTATGCCGGAAGCATTGGTGTATGCCGGTACAGCGACGCCGCTGCACATTCAGAAACAGGTTTTTACGGTGGAGCGCGACAGCTGCGCATTTCTCCGGATCACATTGAATCCCGGCCCTTCCGCTGTCAGCCCCGGAACACCGGATGCGGAATTTGCAGTGGAGGATTCTTTTCCGGATCCGGATACAACACAATATATCGTTCCGATCGCAAAAATTCTGTTCCGCAAAGGCAATGTTCAGATCCAGCAAATGCAGTTCGGAAATGTCTATATTGCGGGTAGAATAATCTGACCTGACGAAAAAACAATGTGATTTTCTCCTTCTGACGCTTGATTTTTACATTATCAAAATGTAATGTACCGCACTTTTATGCAATAAAATCTGCAGTCGATGCGTTATTGTTTTCAGAAGTATAAACTGGTCCCCGCCATGTTTCAAAGCAGAAGGATTGAAAAATGAAAAAGATTTTGTGGCTCTTGATCGAGTGTCTTATTGCCGTTGTTCTGATTGGCGGCTCTGTTTGGTATTTTATGTATGCAAAGTCCGACAGCGGTCAGAAGGGCGGCAGACGGAATGCGGTTCCGGTCGTGATCACCAAATCAATTTCACGGCAAACAGTCCCGGTCAATATTGAATCGTTGGGTAATACAGTTGCCAATGAATCAATCGTTCTGACTGCGACGACGCAGGAGATCGTGCGGGCGATCAATTTTTCGGAAGGACAATTTGTCAAAAAAGGACAAACGCTTGTATGTCTGGAGAGTGAGTTGGAAAAAGTTGCACTGGAACAGGCAAAACTGGCACAACAGGAAGCGGAGCTGGATCTGAAAGAAGCCGGGCTGGCACAGGAAGAAGCTGAACTGAAGCTGAATGAAGCGAAACTGAAGTTGAACGAAGCCGAGCTGGACATGAAGGAAGCCGAACGGGAAAAGGAACGACTGGAACGGCTTTATATGGATAATGCGATTTCTGAAAAAGACTTTGACGCTCAAAGCACCCAGTTCGACCGGGCAAAGATCCAGATGGAAAGTGCAAAAGCCCAGATGGCTACCACAAAAAATAACGTGGAAAGTGCGATCAACAATGTGGAAAAGGCGAACACCAAGCTGCAAACCGCAAAAGCGCAGGTGGCAAGCGCGGAAACAGAGCTGGCTGACCGGATCGTGACCGCCCCCTATGACGGGATCATCGGGAAGCGCCAGATCAGCCTCGGCGCCCTGGTTTCCCCGGGAACGCCGATCGCCACACTGGATGACATTACAAAGATCAAAGTTGACTTCAATGTTCCGGAAAAGCATCTTGCCGATCTTTCCCGCGGTCAGAAATTCTATGCAAAAAGCGTGGCTTACCCCGGCAAAAAATTTGAAGGAACGATCCAGCTGATTGATACCCACTTGAACAGCACCACCCGCAGCGTGGAAGTCCGGGGCATCCTGAACAATGTAAAAGATGAACAGGGGGATTGGATGCTTCAGCCCGGTATGCTGCTTTATCTGACAATCGAACTCGGTTCGGCAGAACAGATCGTGGTGCCGGAAAAGGCTGTGCAGAGTCTGGGCGAGATCCATTACATCTATGTCTATAATCCGGAAACCAAAAAAGTTGCCCGCCGGGAAGTGACCACCGGAAACCGGGCTTCCGGTAATGTTATCCTCATCTCCGGTGCAAATGCGGGTGAGATCTATGTGGATGAAGGGATCTCCAAACTTGCCAACGGTGTTACGGTCCAGCTTGCAGGAGAATAAGTTATGACGATCTGCCGTTTTTCCATTATCCGACCGGTCGTTACGATCGTTTTTATGCTGTTGCTGGTCGTGTTCGGCTACCTTTGTATGAATACGCTGGCGGTCCGGGAATATCCGGATATTGATACTCCCACAATCTCCATCCGGACGAACTATGACGGAGCATCTGCGAGCGTTGTCGAAACCAAGATCACCCGTATCATTGAAGATGCCGTCGCCGGGATCGAAGGTCTGGACAATATCTCCTCCAACAGTATGGACGGCAGATCCAATGTCACACTGGAATTCAAAACCGAACGGGACATTGACGCCGCCGCAAACGACGTGCGGGATAAAGTCAGCCGGGTTTTGAAAAATCTGCCGGACGAAGCAGACGCCCCGGTTGTGGCAAAATATGACTCCAGCGGGATGCCTGTTCTGATCGTAGCGCTTACCAGCACAAAACGGACACCGATGGAACTGACTGACTATGCAGACCGCTATCTGGTGGACCGCTATTCGGTGATCGATGGCGTTGCCAGTGCAGATATTTTCGGGGCACAGGAGCAATCCATGCGTATCTGGCTGGACCGTCTCAATATGGCTGCCCGCGGGATCACGGTAAATGATATTCAGAATGTCCTGAGGTCTGAGAACCTCGAAAGCCCCGGCGGCAGAATTGAATCCAACGAACGGGAATTTGTGGTGCGTGTCAACCGCCGCTACCATACCACTGCCGACTTCTCCAATATGGTTCTGAAACAGAACGATAAAGGCGACTTCATCCGGCTCGGTGATGTGGCAAAAGTGGAACTCGCCCCCCGCAGCCTGCGCCAGAGTTTCACTTCCAACAAAGAACCCATGATCACGATCGGTATTTCCAAGCAGTCGACCGCCAACACCTTGAGCGTGGTCCTCGGAGCAAAAGAGCTGACGGAAAAGATCAGTGCCGACCTGCCGGACGATATGAAGATGGAAGTGCTGCGGGACGATTCGCTGTTCATTCAGGCGGCAATTGATGAAGTGATCGAATCTCTGATTATCACTGCCATTCTGGTGCTGCTGATCATCTTCCTGTTCCTGGGCGATCTCCGCGCATCTCTGATCCCCGCATTTACGGTCCCCATCTCGCTGATCGCCTCGTTTATTGTTCTCTCCCTCGCCGGGTACAGTATCAACCTGTTGACCCTGCTGGCGCTGGTCCTTGCGATCGGTCTGGTGGTGGACGATACGATCGTGATGCTGGAAAACATCCATCGTCGCATCAAAAACGGTGAACCGCCGATGGTGGCTGCGGTCCGGGGTGCAGACCAGGTGATTTTTGCGGTCATCGCCACGACGGTGGTTCTGATCGCCGTCTTCATGCCGATCTGTCTGTGGGAAGGAAAAACGGGAAAACTCTTTGCGGAATTCGCCGTTGCGATCTCCGCTGCGGTATGTTTCTCCAGTGTGGTGGCGCTGACACTGACCCCAATGCTTTGCTCAAAAATGCTGAAACAGGAAAATAAATCCTCCCTGATGACCCGTGTAGTCAATGCGGTGATCGGCTTCTTTGAGAAGATCTATGACTACTCTCTCCGGACAGTCGCAAAAGCAAAGATCATAACCATTGCCGCCTTCATTGCGATCTGTATCCTCACCGTTTGGGGGTGGATGAACCTGCCTTCGGAATACGAACCGGAAGAAGACCGGGCAGTGATCATGCTGCGGATGCAAGCGCCGGAAGGTACCAACTATTATACCATGTCCGGATATGCGAACCAGACAACAGATGTGGTCTTTCCCCTGCTCGAACAGGGACTTGCCAAAAACCTGATGGTGGTTGTCCCGACTTTCGGTGACTCGGAAGGTGCAGTCAACCGCGGCTTTGCCATTTTGGAATTGCAGGAATGGGCAAACCGGAACAAGTCTGCACGGGAGATCCTTGACAAACTGCGCGGCGATTTGAACACGATCCCCGGGTTGCCGATCCAGCCATTTCTGCCGAACGGGATCGGATCCCGCGGAAACCCGGTACAATTTGTCATTGGCGGTCCGGAGTATCCGGAACTGGTGAAGTGGCGTGATATTATATTGGATAAATGCAAATCCTATCCGGGCTTCGTGGATATTCAATGGGACTACAAGGAAACCACCCCGCAGCTTCACGTGGACATTGACACAAAACGGGCTGATGAACTGGGCATCTCCACAGAGGAGATCGGGGTCGCACTGGAAACAATGCTCGGCTCGAAAAAAGTCACCACTTTCGTTGACCGGGGACAGGAATATGATGTGGTGCTTCAGGCGGATCGTCACAGCCGTGCCACCCCGGACAATCTGAGCAATATTTATGTCCGCTCCAAGCACTCCGGTGAACTGATCCCCCTCAGCAATGTGGTCACGATCAAGGAAAAGGGCGATGCGGGCAGACTTTCCCGTTACAACCGTGTCCGTGCGATCACGATCAGCGGGAACGTGGCACCCGGTTATGCCTTGAGTGATGTACTGGACTTTCTGGAAAAGACGGCAAAGGAAAACCTGCCGGAATACCGCCAGATCTTCTACAAAGGACAGTCCAAAGACATGAAAGAAAGTTCTTCTTCCATGCTTTACATCTTTGCGCTTGCCCTGCTGGTCTCCTATCTGGCTCTGGCGGCTCAGTTTGAATCCTTCCTCTGCCCTCTGATCGTAATGTTTACCGTTCCGCTGGGAATGGTGGGGGCGATCGCCGCACTGATGGCAATGGGATTGACCATGAACATCTACACGCAGATCGGGATCATTATGCTGATCGGTCTGGCGGCAAAGAACGGGATTCTTATCGTGGAATTTGCCAACCAGCTGCGGGACGCAGGAAAGCCCTTTGAAGAAGCGCTCTTTGAAGCATCAAAACTGCGACTGCGCCCCATCCTTATGACGGCGATCAGTACGGTTATCGGCGCTGTGCCGCTGCTGCTCGCCTCCGGTGCCGGTGCTGCCAGTCGGAAATGTCTCGGTGCCGTAATCGTTTACGGTGGTCTCTCATCCTGCGTACTGACGCTGTTCATCGTGCCGGTGGCGTACCTGGCTTTGGCAAAGTGGGAACGCTCTCCGAAAGCTCTTGAACGGGAACTGGATAAACTGGAAAAAAAGACTCCGGACAACGAAATTTAAGTACCGTTTCAAAAAAAAATCAAAATATTCTGTTTCTTTCTGCAATAAAGGTTTCCGGTATTGCGTTATAGTGGTTGAAGCACGATCGTTCAACAACTTGTAACTGACAACAGGAACCGAATCAGAAAGGAACAGAACTATGAAGAAACTCCTTACCGCTCTTTTCGCTGCCGGCCTTGCTTTCTCCGTGATCGCTCAGGATGCACCGGTAAAACCCGAAGGCAAATGCCCTCCCCCGAAATGTGAAAACGGCAAACGCGGACCCCGTTTCCAAAAGCCCCGTTTCTCTCCCGAACAGAAAGTCCAGTGGGAAAATGTTGGCAAGCTGAAAGCAAAGTACCCCAAAGAAATGGAAGAGATCGATTCCATGCGCAAAGCCGCTTGGAAGCAGCTTGCAGATGCAAATGTCAAGTTCTTTGAACTGGCAGAAAAAGAAGGTCTGGATGTCCCCGGTCTGAAGAAGTGGCAGCACGGCAAAAAAATGAGAGCCTTCTTCCAGAAGTACGGAAAGGAACTCAAAGAGATCCGCGAACTGCGCAAAACAGATCCGAAAGCCGCCCGTGAGAAAATGGTGGAACTCTTCAAGAAAGAAGGGATCGAAAAGCCCATGTTTCATAAAGGTCCCCGCAAAGGTCCCAAAGGTCCGGAATGCCGCGGTCCCCGCAAAGGTCCCCGCGACTGCAAAAAACCGGCTTGCGATAAAAAGTAAGTTCTGATCAAGACCACTCCTTGGGCACGTCCGGAGAAGAAATTTTCCGGCGTGCTTTTTTCATTTTAAACATTTTTTCCGTTTGCATTGCGCACAACCGGTGTTATAGTATGAATACAAGGTTTTGAGAACACAAACAGACACAAGCAATAAGGAGCATGAAAAACTCATGTTGACTGCACATCGTCTCAAGGTCGAATACAAGACCAACCCCATCGGTATGGATGAACGGATCCCCCGTTTCTCCTATGAACTGACCGGCACTGCCAATGCACAATCCGCCTACAAAATCGTTGTCAGGAAAGAAGATGGCGAACAGGTGTGGGACTCCGGTTTTGTGGAAGATGACCGCTGCGCACAGATCCCCTATCTCGGCAAACCGCTGGATACCTTCACCCGCTATACTTGGAGCGTTCAGCTCAAGGATGAAAACGGAAAAGTCTCCCCCGCCAGCAAAGAAAAGGCGTTCTTTGAAACCGGTTTCATCGATACCCCCTGGACCGGCAAATGGATCAGCCGCAACGATGGCATGGGCAATCTCCGGGATGTGCGCCGCCTGTTCCGCCGCTTTGAGGTCAAAAAGAAAGTGGCGAAAGCGCGCCTCTACACCACCGCGCTGGGGCTTTATCAGGCATACATCAACGGCAAAAATGTCACCGAAGATATTTTCACCCCCGGCTGGACGGACTACTACAACCGCGTGCAGTATCAGGCATACGATGTGACGAAGCTCATCAAACAGGGCGTCAATGTGCTTGCCGACCTGTTGGCGGAAGGCTGGTTCTGCGGCTTGATCGCACGGAACTGGAACGGCGGTGATGTGACATATGGTCCCCACCCGGCGCTCCGCCAGGAACTGCACCTGACCTATGCCGACGGCACAACGGAAAAGATCGTTTCCGATGAAAACTACCGTGTCCAGACCAATCCTGCCTGCAGCGGGGAACGCCTTAGCGATATTTATCTCGGCGAAACCTTTGATGCGCTGGAAGATCCCTACGCCTGGATGACTGCTAAAGAACCCACCCGGGATGAATACTGCGCCAAGGTTCTGGAAGGCGAACACGCCCGGATCTTCTACAAGGATGTGATCAACCGCAGCGCCTTCCCAACCATCGAATGGCAGAGTGGCGCCCCCATCCGCCGGATCATGGCGCTGAAACCGGTCTCCATCAAAAAGCGCAAAGAAGCCGCAACATACATTGTGGACTTCGGTCAGAACCTGACCGGTCGGGAACGGATCAAACTGAAAAAGACGGTCCGCGGTACGGTCATTACGATCCGTCACGGCGAAATGCTGAATGAAGACGGCTCCCTCTATACCTCCAATCTGCGCAAAGCGCTGGCAACCACAACATACATTGCAGGCAACAACAAAAACGTGGTTTATGAGCCAACCTTCACCTGGTACGGCTTCCGTTACCTTGAGATCAGCGGATGGCCCGGCGAACTGACGAAAGACAACATCGAAGCCCATGTGATCCACTCCCAACTGGAAGAAGTGGGGGCGTTCGAGTGCTCTGATCCCCTCATCAACAAGCTGTTCCAGAACATTGTCTGGGGTCAGCGCGGCAACTTCCTGGATGTCCCGACAGACTGCCCCCAGCGCGACGAACGCCTCGGCTGGACCGGCGATACACAGGTCTTTGCCAATGTGGCGACCTACAACATGAACTGTCCAGAATTCTACACCAAGTGGATCAAAGACCTGAACCTTTGCAGCGAAACGATCGAAGGCTTCAAGTCCTGGGCGCCGGACCAGTACCGCTGCTTCACCGACGGCTTCTTCGGCTCTTTCTTCTCCACCGGCTGGGCGGATGCCGGGATCGTCTGCCCGGATGTCATGCTCCGGAAGTATGGCGACACCCGTCTGTTGGAAGCATTTTATACCAACATGAAGGACTACCTGCTGGCGCAGATCCGTTACGCCGATAACAAGCTCATCGTGAGCAACACCCGTTATCACGACTGGCTGAATCTGGATGACCCGACCTCCGATCCTCTGCTCTGCACGGCTTATATGGCAGGCATGATGAAGGTTGTGGCACATCACGCAGAACTGCTTGGCAAGAAAGAAGATGCAATCTATCTTTCCAATCTGGCAGAAGCAGTGAAGGAAGCGTTCCAGAAGGAATTTTTCAAGAACAACAAGCTGGTGGAAACTTCCCAGACGGCAGCTCTGCTGACACTGCACTTTGACCTTGCCCCCGAAAAAGCATACAAAAATGTCTGCAAGCAACTGGTCAAAAGTATCAAGGATACCCACAAACTGCACCTTTCCACGGGCTTCCTCGGCACTCCCCTGCTGCTGCCGGTACTGACAAAGATCGGCGAGATCGATCTGGCGTACGACCTGCTCTCCCAGACCTCCTACCCCGGCTGGCTCTACCCCGTAACGCAGGGCGCCACCACCATGTGGGAACGCTGGAACAGCTGGAACGAAGATTCCGGATTCGGCGATATTCACATGAACTCCTTTAATCACTACGCTTACGGCGCAGTGGGCGAATGGTTCTACGAAACGATCTGCGGCATCCAGCCCATGACCGATAAACTGGAATATGCCGGATTCAAACATTTCCGCCTTGCACCCCGTTTCGGCAAGAAACTGGATCACGCCATGGCAACGTATCACTCACAGTATGGCGAGATCATTTCCGGTTGGCGCAGGGATGAAAATATGATCATCTGGCTGTTTAAGGTTCCCGTCGGGACCACGGCAGAAGTCGACCTGCCGGGCGCAGAGATCGCCCTCAGCGTCGCCGGACTCCGGAAGGTCGATGGCAAGTATATCGCAACACCGGGTGAATACCAGGTGGTAATCATGGACTGAACTGTGATTTAAACGACACAAAATGACCGGATCGGCTGGGTGCTGATCCGGTCGTTTTTCTTTTATTCCGGATTTTTTTCATTTATTTTTGATTCCGGGCTTGATTTTTTCAAAAATGGGGCTACATTGTAGACTATACACTTTACTGTTTGACAACAGTTCCGGAGAGATGCCTGAGTGGCCGAAAGGAACGGTTTGCTAAACCGTCGTAGGGATCAAACCCTACCGCGGGTTCGAATCCCGCTCTCTCCGCCATTTTTTTTGCCCCCTTTCTAATCTTGCTGAAAAAATCATCCTTGCTATTATTTTGTAAAACTCGTTGACTCAAAGGCTTTTACAACATTCCTGCCAGTGTGTAAGAAACACACGCAGACTCTGAAATTAGACCTTGCGAATTTTTCCAATTACTGAAAAATTTTATTTGATTGGTATTGAATAGTATCCTGAGGCTTCAGAGCAAAAAAGTGAAGTCCGACCTGTCCGTATCAGTCCGTTAAAATGTCAGCCGGAGGTGCCGGGGCGCGTGGGATCTCCACATTATTCCGGTGAATACTGGAGAAGTCGGCAAAAAAGGCATAGATCACAAACACAGCCGCCAGCAGAGCGATACCCGCATATTTTGCGCCAGCCCACGGTGTCAGATCGGTAGTCTTCGCATCCTGCGGGAGATAATCTGTTTCCTGTGGCGAGACTTTCCCGATGATCAGCATGGCAGCAACGAGGATCAGCAGAACAATCGCCACAAAATGATATTCGCTCATCACATTCTGGATCCGGTTGAACGGCGGCAGGAAGTATCCGGCGGCAATCAGAACGATCCCGGCGATCAAAGCAAATTTTGCAGCCTTTGCCGGAACCCGTTTGGTCAGCATACCGACAGCAACCACGGTCAGGATCGGGATGAAGTAAATTGCATTCATCTTCTGCAGATAGTTGAAGATCCCGCCCGTTTCCGCCAGCAGCGGTGCAACTGCAATCGAAATGACCGTGATGATCACGCCGAACCAGCGTCCCGCCCGGACCACATGGCGGTCATCCGCATTTTTCCGGACCAGTTGTTTATAGATTCCGAGGCTGAACAGGGTGCAGGTACTGTTCAATGCGGAGTTGAAGCTGGAAAGGATCGCCCCCAGCAGAACGGCAGCAAAAAATCCGGTCAGCCATTCCGGCAGCACAAAATTGACCAGCGAACCGTATGCTTTATCCGAGGCGATCGTGCCATCCGGTGCGATATTTCCCAACTGAAACCCCTTCATCAACATAATTGCGGCAATGATCCCGGGGATCACCAGGTACAACGGTCCGAGCAGTTTCAGCGCCCCGGTCAACAGGACTCCTTTCTGCCCTTCCCCCAGCGATTTCGCTCCGAACGTGCGCTGAATGATCTGCTGATTGGTACACCAGTAAAAAACATTGATGAAAAAGATCCCCGTAAAGAGCGTGAAAAATGGTACGCTGGATCCGTTTGAACCGATGGAATTCAATCTTCCGCTGCTGCGGGCAGTTTCAACAAACGTGTTGACACCTTCCGAAAAACTCCCGGTTCCCTCAATGATCGTTCCGGACGGATCCGGCACGCCGCCCAACATATAAAAAGCGAAACCGGTAATCAGCAGTCCACCGGCAAGCAGACCGATCCCGTTCAGCGTATCGGAAACTGCGCAGGACGCCAGCCCGCCCCAGATCGCATAGATCGATCCGATCACAGCCACCAAAATCACAACACACCAGAGGGCCTGCGTTTCCGATGAAAAACCGAACAGATCCTGCAGTTGCAGAACATCCATCATTCCACGGGCGCCGGTGTAAAGAATGATCGGCAGCAGGATCACGGCATACGCTGAAAGAAAGATGATGTTGCAGATCAGCTCGGTACCATGATCAAACCGTTGTGCCAGGAATTCCGGCACGGTCGTTACTCCGGCTTTCAGAAAACGGGGCAGAAAAAAGAGTGCCATCAACACCAGTGCAACCACAGCGCAAACTTCCCACGCCATCACGGAAAGACCGTCCGTAAAAGCAGATCCGTTCAACCCCACCAGCTGTTCGGTGGAAAGGTTGGTCAACAGGAGCGACCCCGCAATAAAAGGAAATGTCAGCGACCGTCCGGCAAGAAAAAAACCGTCCCTGCTGGCAAATTCATTCTTGCGTGTGAGATACCAGGTAAGCCCGCCGACCAGGGCTGTAAAAAACAGAAAAGAAAAAATCGTGGAAAATGTCATTGTCTCATCTCCTGTATCAAAAGTTTTTTCCTGCTCTTCATCTCACAAGCTTTTGACCTCTTTTTTTTATCATAGTTTCAAGTTTCTCAAGAATCTTTCTGTTTTTTTCAGAATGTACTTGAAAAGGGGATAAAGGACGCTATATTTAAGCAATTTAACAAATTAAAAAAGAAAGGATGCTCAAAGTGTTTTTCAGCCCCGTGTTTCTCTGGTTCATTGCCGGTGTAATCCTCATTCTCGCAGAATTTATGATCCCCGGATTCGTGATCTGCTTTTTCGGCATTGCCGCGCTGATCGTTGCAGGGTTGGTGTGGTTGATCCCCGCCTTGTCCGTCACTGGACAACTGCTGATCTTTGCAGCATTGGGCGTGGTTCTCCTCCTCCTCTGCCGTTTGCTGCTGCCCCGGGCGTTCCGCGGCAAAAAGGATGATGACGAACTGGATATTG
Source organism: Lentisphaerota bacterium (assembly GCA_015061915.1). GTDB lineage: Bacteria > Verrucomicrobiota > Lentisphaeria > Victivallales > UBA1829 > SIG77. The sequence goes on from SUVR01000012.1 coordinate 17,301, forward strand.
ACAGCGACAATATCGCAGGATCCTCCTGTGTCTGCACCGAAGCAATCTCTCCGCAGGCCGCAGGAAAAGTCGAATTTCGTGGATCGACCTGGCTCGCCGTTGCCGACAGCCTGATCGCTCCCGGTGAAAACTGCACAGTCCTGAGCAGAAACAATCTGACACTGAAAGTTGTAAAAAAAGAACAGTAACATAACAAAGGAGATAAAAAATATGGAAGCTCTTATCACTTGTATTATTATCGTTGCCCTTGTCATTTTCCTTCTGATCAAAACTGCAAAGGTCGTTCCCCAGAAGGAAGCATGGCTGGTCGAACGCCTCGGAAAATATCACTCCACGCTGACCGCCGGCTTGCATATCCTCATCCCCTTCATTGACCGAATTGCTTATCAGCAGGACCTGAAGGAAGAAGCGATCGATGTTCCGCCCCAGCAGTGTGTCACCCGCGACAACATCACCGTGGAAGTGGACGGCTTGCTTTATCTGCAGGTGATCGATCCGATCAAGGCAAGTTACGGTATCTCCAATTATCTTTTTGCCTGTGTTCAGCTTGCTCAAACTACGCTGCGTTCCGAAATCGGCAAACTGGATCTGGACCGCACCTTTGAAGAACGGGCTGCCATCAATGCTGCAATTTGTGCGGAACTGGACAAAGCCTCCGATCCCTGGGGCGTGAAAGTCACACGTTATGAGATCAAAACGATCAAACCGCCTCTGTCTGTACTGGATGCTATGGAAAAACAGATGCGTGCCGAACGGGAAAAACGCGCACAAATCGCTGAATCTGAAGGGGAACGGCAGGCAAAGATCAATCGCGCCGATGGTGAAAGATGTGAAGCGATCTCTCTCTCCGAAGGGGAAAAGCAGAGACGGATCAACGAAGCAGAGGGTAAGGCGGAAGAAATCCGCCTGGTGGCAGATGCCACGGCAAAAGGAATCGCCACCATTGCCGCCGCGATCCGCAATGAAGGCGGCAGTGAAGCAGTCAACCTGCAGCTGGCGGAAAAGTATATCGCCGAGTTCGGCAAACTGGCAAAAGAATGTAACACGCTGGTCATCCCCAGCAATCTTGCCGATGTAGCCGGATTCGTGAAAGGCGCAAGCAAAGTGCTGGAACTGGATAAAAATCAGAAAAATTGATTTCGGGGATATAAAATGCAACTGACGGAAAGTATGGAAGATTATCTGGAGGCGATCGCTGAACTGACCGCCGTCGATGGACACGCACACGTGAAGGAAATCGCAGAGAAACTGGCGGTAAAACTGCCCTCTGTTACCGGTGCGCTGCGCCAGCTGGCGGCACAGGGATTGATCATCTACAATTCCCGCTATCCCGTTCAGTTGACCGATGCAGGAAAAGTGGTGGCTGATGAAGTCGTCCGCCGCCACTCGATCCTTAAAAAATTCTTCTCTGACATCCTCGGTCTGCCGCCCGAACAGGCTACCGAAACAGCGTGCCGTCTGGAACACGTGGTTGACAGCGATACCATCGAGCGTTTCATCATCTTCTCCGAAGCGATCGAAAACCGTACAGATGCCAGGAAGTTGCAGACTTATCTTTCCGAGGCCGTTTCCCTGCTCAACAAAGCAGAAACCGGCAGTCTCAAAGTTCTTACGACATTCTCGCCCGGTGAAACGGTGGTCGTTAAACAGTATGGCAGAAATCTCTCCGGGACTGAACCGGGGCTGCCTCCCCTGGAAAGCGAACTGATCCTTTGCGGGGCATCTCTGGACAAAACCCTGCTGAACCTGCAGCAGGGCGAAAATACCCTCTCTCTCCCTATGGAACTTGCCGAAAACATCTGGGCAGAAAAACTCTAATCAAAGAAATGGCTGTTTTATGAAAAGTACAGATAAACTCTTTGCCGTGATTATGGCGGGCGGAAAGGGAGAACGGCTGTGGCCATTGAGTACGGAACAGCGTCCGAAGCCCCTGATCCCGCTGGATGGCGATTTGACGCTGCTGGAGGGAACCGTTCAGCGCTTGTTTCCCTTGTTGCTGCCGGATCATATTTTTGTGATCGCAGATGAATATTCCGCTCCCGCCATCCGCTCCCTTCTGACGATCCCACCGGAAAACGTGATCGCAGAACCCTGCCGGAGAAATACCGCTCCCTGCGTGGCACTGGCGACGGCACTGGTCAAACGGAAATCGCCGGATGCCGTGATCATTATGCTTCCGGCAGATCACCTGATCTCGCCCGTAACAGAATTTCAGGATGATTTGAAACGCGCAATCGAAACGGCGTTGGAAGATCACCTTGTCACCCTCGGCGTACAGCCCACGTACCCTGCCCCGGTCTTCGGCTACATCCGGGCGGGAGAAGAAATTTCCGACCGAACTCACCGTGTGGATGAGTTCAAGGAAAAACCCTGTGTGGAAGTGGCACAGCAATATCTTGATGCGGGAAATTATTTTTGGAACTGCGGCATTTTCATCTGGAAAGTCGCCGCCATCGAACGGGCGTTCAACCGCTTTCTCCCGGCGCTGGGGGAAAAGATCGCCGTATGGTCGAACGGCAAAGATTATACGGAAGATTTTGCCGATTGTGAGAAAATCTCCATCGATTACGGGATCATGGAAAAAGCGGACAACGTGGCAGTGCGGAAAGTCACCTTCAACTGGAGCGATGTCGGCACGCCCGAATCGCTGTACGATCTGTTTCCCAAAGATACCGCAGGCAACGCGATCCGTGCGCAAAACGCTGACTTGCGCGACAGCTCCGGCAACCTGATCTGCTGCGATGACGGCACCGAGATCCGCATCTCCGGATTGAACAACTTTACCGTGATCAAGTCCGGTCACGGCTTGCTGATCAAGCCCCGGTCCTGATCAATCTGCCGTAACCAGTTTTCTGCCCAGCTCAAAGGCTTTCCGGCAATCTTCGGGGAAACGGGTCGCCCGGACGGATTTTTTATGTTCCGCATCGAACAGGGGTGCATCGTACTTGCCGTAGTCGTCAAACTGGAATGTATCGCAAACATAAAGTACTTCAGGCGAAGAATTTTTGAGCAATCGCGCACCGAATCCCGGCACCACGCCGAGATGTTCGGGATAATGGAACTCCGCCAGACGGTCCTTCGGCACATTCATGGTATAAACAAACGCCAGCGGGACCGTTTTCGGAGCAAGAGACGTGTATTCGGGATCGTACCGGAGAACCGGGAAGAAAAGGCGTTCGATAAAATTACGGCAGAGTCCGGTCTCCCCGCCGAAGTAAACCGGACTCCCCACCAACAGCCCGTCGCAGGCAAGGATCTTTTCCAGAACCGGAGTCAGGTCATCATTCAGCGCACATTTGCCGTAGGATTTTCCGCCCTTGAGCTTACAGGCAAAACAGCTTTTACATCCGGAAAAATTCAGGTCGGCAAGGTGGATCAGTTCCGTTTCCGCCCCGGCATCCTGCGCACCTTTCAAGGCATGAGTCAGGACCTCTGCGGTATTACCTTTTTTCCGGGGACTGCCATTGATTGCGATGATTTTCTTCATAAAACGATGCTCCTTCTGTTGATTCCACGAATAATATAACAAAACAGCAGGAGAAATCAAATGTTCCCGCCGTAAAAATGATTGAGAAAACACAAATTCAGCCTTGAAAAGATGTGAAGCGGTGCTATTTTTTCTCACAAACACAACAACCATGGAGGTAAATTATGATCTTTGTGATCGCCACATCCAAACTGAAACCGGGCTGTAAGGCAGACTTCATTGCGGCAGCTAAAGCAAACTATGAAAACGTCCGGGCGGAAGATGGCTGTATCTTCTACCATCTGAACGAGCCTACCGATGCCGGAGTTGGCGCGCCGGTGGATCCGGATGAATGTGTCTATGTGGAATGTTGGGAAAGTGCCGAACACCTGCAGAAACATTTGCAGCAGCCCCACATGAAAGCCTTTATCGAAAAGGTGAAAGATATGCGGGTCTCCTCCAGTTTGAAGGTGGTCAAGCCTGCGTAATCGAACACACACACAGCAGACAGCAAAAAAGCGGCAGCCTTCCGGCTTGCCGCTTTTTTTTTACACGCACAACGTTTGCGTTATTTATTATTGATACGGACCTCCATGCCGATCGCTTTCGCCGCAAGCGCCATGGCAATGGGATCTTTCAGTTCTTTGCGTTTCAGGACCGCCTCAATGTAATACTTAAGCAACGGGTGCTGTTTGGAAATAGACTGGATCGACCACTGGGCAGCGCTCGCCACAATACCGTTCATCAGTTTACGCTGATCTTCCGGTGTCGGCTTGGCGATCTTTTTGTAGTCCCCCACCGTAATTCCTTTCTGTACCAGAGAAAGCGCGTTCAGAACCTTCAGCACCGGCGTCCGGGTTCCACGCACCATAAACTCCGCCCAACAGACATCCAGCTGCCAGGCTTCGCTTACCTGATCGACAACAAAAGGATTCTTCTTCATACTTTCAAATTGTTTCTTCAAATCAGCCGGCACATACTTCGCTGCCTCCGGAGAAACAAAATTCAGCACAAAATATCCATAGAAATTCTCCTGCGCATCCGTCAACTTTGCCACCATATCGGCAAAGGGCTTGACCATTTGAGGATTCTCCTGAAGCAGGAAGCAGAAAAATGCCAACTGGGGGATCGGGTTGAAATAATTTTTCTCTTTCTTCTGCTGTTCCGGAATCTTTTTCAGATAAAAACGGAAGGCGGGCAGAATGTTTTGCGGTGACGGCGAACGGTAGTTATTGGTTAACGATTGAAACGCTTTTTCATCCGATACAGGGGGCGGTAATGTCGTGGTAAGTTCCACGCTTGCAGAATCTTTTGCCGTTTTTCGGGCATGTTGATCGACCAGTTTCAATGTAATTTTATGAACTCCTACCGGGTCTTCCGGTTCAAAAACGATCCCCAGATGCTGAGGCAGGAGGAATACTCCGGCAGAATCACCCCGCAGCGGGATGCTCTGTTCCGCAAGGGGAACGGTCTGTTTTTTGCCATCCGGTGCGATCAGCTCAAGTTCTCCTTTCAACTTGACCGTATTCTTCCGGACCTTTGCTCCGTAGAAGACAATATACACACGAAACGGTTCACCGACTGCCACTTTTCCCAAAGAAGGAAAAAACGGCGGCCGTTCGGGCAGGATCCCGGCAAACTGATCTTCCACGTTCACAGCTTTGGTCAGCACAAGTTTTGCCGAGAAATTCGGGGTGTCAGCTGCCGCATAGAGCGACAATGTAAAAACGGCGAGCAATACGGCAAGAAATGCTTTTTTCATATTTTCTCCTTTGTTTCTGATTATTTTCGTAATACAAAACTACAATATAACTGCTTAAAAAAAATACAAGTCTTTTTTGGAAAAATGTATAAAAAAAGACCTGCAGTTTGTGCCGCAGGTCTTTTCGTTTTTGATCGAGCGATCAGTGGGAAAGATTATTTCCCGAAGTTGGTGATCCGTTCAGAAAGATATTTTCTGCGGAGTTCATCCACTTCGTGGGTCAGACCTTTCCAGCGGGGGAGAGCCTTGTTATAGACTTCTGCAACTTCCGCATCGGTCATATCATACTTGACCATCTTTGCGTATGCGGCGAGTTCCGCTTCCAGAGGAGCGAGCGCCTTCTGGTAGAAGTCGGGGTCGCCGATAACGGAATCTTCCCAGATGCGGAAGAGGTTTTCGTTCACACCGGGTTCCTGCCGGATATTCATATAGGAACGGTAGGTGCGGAAGATGATCCCCTTGCGGATCTCATTGAGCTGCTTATCCGTCAGGTTGAAACGGAGGTTGCCCCATGCAGATGCGGAGTGGATCCCCTGGCTGCCGCCCCAGCTGAAGCCGCCGGCTTTGGACCACGCGAGGCAGTCAAAGCGCCAGTCGGTACCGGCTGCGGGCAGTTTGTTGTAGTAGAGATCCCAGCCGAAGAACATATGCAGAACATAATCCGTATCGGAGAATTCCACTTCGGAACGGAATCCGGTGGTGGGGTTTTTCTGCATATCGGGACGGGTTGCGTTTTTGTTATTGTAGGTTGTCTGGAACATAAATGTAACACCGGCGGTGGGGCTGCTGCCCATGCAGACATAAGGCTGGTTCACGCCGGGAGCAAAGTACATTTCTGTGCCGATACCGCGGGCAAAGCCCTGTTCGATTGCCCGTGCCTTGGAGTCATTCGTACGCAGGAAAATATGCACACCATCCCGGTCACAGACAGTGGAGACTTCCATCATATCTTCCAGAATTGCACCATCTTCCGCCTTGACAACGCCACGGTCACCGGTGGAAACGTCTGTTTCCAGGAAGTCCATGCTGCCCTTGTACGGAATATCGCAATACTGTTTTTCCAGTTTCGGATAAATCTTGCGCCATTCGGAAATATTCCGGATGGGCTTTTCAGAGTACACCACATTGATCCGGCGTTCCACCGGCTTGGCAAAGTAGGTTTCATATTTTGCCGTGTACTTTTCTGCAAGAGGCGTCATGTTCCAGACGGAGAGGGTCTGGCGCGCGAGGCTCAGATAGATGGTGGCTTCATCCTTGCGGGGGAGTTTCGCCGCAGAGATCACGGCTTCGGGATCTTTGCCGGTGAGCAGTGCTTCATAAGCAAGCAAACGGGTTTTCTGAACCGGGTTCAGTTTTTCGTTCTTTGCATATTCCGCAGCTGCCTTTGCGGCATCCGCTTTTCTGCCGATGCCGCCGAGGGCGATCACATAGACGCACTGCATATCATAGTCCATCATCAGCGGGGTTCCGGCGAAATATTCACAAAGCGTAACCGTCATCGGATAATCGCCCAGCTGGAAGGCTGTTTTGAGGGGGCGTCCGCCATGATAGCCGCCGACCTTGACCAGAGCAGGAAGTCCGGCAGTCGCTTTGCGGGCTTTCTGTGCGATCTCAGATTTTCCGGTAAGGAAGTATTTTGCAACGATGTTGTAACGCAGATTCGCCCGGTTTTTCTCGTCTGTGATATAAGCCATTGCGCGATCTTTGTACTTGTTCCATTCTTTTCCTGCAAAATAGGAAAGTTCATCGTACTCGTTGGCATAATCCTTCCAGAATGGGATGGCATCTGCGGGCTTGCCGAATTCGTATGCCAGGTCAGACGCAAAGGGGGTTGCATGAACCTTGTAATACTTCATGGCTTCCCGGGCAGCGTTCATGGCATCTTCATAACGGAACTGATAACGGAAGACTCTGGCGAGCTGGAGGCAGGCATTTGCTTTGTCATTCACGTGCATATCCAACGCCATGCCATTGCGAGCCCAGGCTTCCGCTTCCGTCCAGTTTTCGCAGTCGCAATAGTACTGGATCAGGCGGGTGATCGCGCCGTGGTACTTCTGGGAATTTGTGAAAGCAGGATCATCCAGGATCATTTTGGAAACGACCGGCATGACCTTGTGGATCGTATCGTAGTTGTAGATCCCGATTTGAGTCCAGGGCGGATTTTCCGTAAATTTCAATGCCTGAACGTAGGCGGCATAACGGATTGCATTGTCCGTTTTCATATCCGGGCGTTCGGCAAATTTCAGAACATTCTCGATCCGGGTGTCGTAATGAACCTTCTTCTTGTTCATCATGCCGACGTAGTCCTGAAATTCTTTCATGCGGGCTTTTGCTTCCGCAGCGGCTTTCTTTTTGGCTTCTTCCGCTTTCTTTCTTGCTTCCGCAGCGGCTTTTCTGGCAGCTTCTGCTTCGGCTTTTTTCTTTGCTTCGGCTTCTGCTTTCACAGCAGCGGCATCTTTAGCGGCAGGAGCAGCCTGCAGGGGAGCGGCAGCACAGAAAGCGGCGAGCAATGAATAAGTAAGGATATTGTGTTTCATATTTCGCAGTTCCTTATTTGCTGTATTCCATGAGGATCATGATGTGGTTGATCATCTCCAGACGTGCAGTCGCGAGATCGAACGAGTCGGAATCCATTTCCGCCAGGAGCTTAAGTGCCTTCTTGGCAGCGGCATGAGCCGGATAGCTCTTGCTGCCGATGAGCGGGCGGGCAAGCTGCTGGAGCTTGGTGGCGTAACGGATGTCATCCATCCCTTCGCGGAAGGCTTCCCATGCGAGGGTATCCAGCACGCCATCGCCATGACCGTACACAAAGTTCATGGATTTGTATGTGGACCCGCGAACGTCATTGTACCCGTTCAAGTGGTGTGCGTAGTTGAAGTGGCAGCTGAAACCGCCGCGATAAGCACCCAGACCGTACTGGCGGCGGATGAATGCCGGGTTTTCAACGCCCACGTGCTGACAGGCATACCAGCCGAAGTAGGAATCGCCGCCGAGGAAGTTCAGTTTTTCCGTAGCATTGGATGTACTGGAATCCGGATTGACCGGAGGCCAGAACAGGTCGGCAAGATAGCAGCCGGCGGAGTAGCCGTGGCGGCTGTTGATCATGAATCTGAAGCCTTCGTTTTTGTAGATATCCACCATAGGACGGATCCCTTTGAGGGTGGAGAGGCCGTATTCATCGCCCCAACTGCCGAACATCAGGAAGTCGTTGCCGTAGCGGGCACGCATTTGCTTACTCGATGTTCTGGCATGGTAGCGCATATCCGCCGGACGCCCCAACTTCATACTGCAACCAGCAAACTGCGTCTTCATACCGGCAGCCTTGTCGATGTCCGGACGATGGTCAGATTCCCGGTGATTCGGGGTAACTTCGCCGTGACGGTAGAAGTTTTTCAGCAGGGAGATCAACTGTTTTTCCGCCAGCGCCTGATCGTTGCCGTTGATCTGACGGATCAGCTCAAAACTGATGTATTCGCAGAAGAACACGAGGAAGTCTTTTTCAATATCAAAGTAAGTCTTCGGTTCGGGCAGCACAAAGGGCAGCACGCGGACTTCCACCGGAATGGAGCCTACATTTTTTCCGTCCTTCGTCTTGAGAGCGATTGCGCCCTTGTAAAGACCGGCAGCCTGTTTGGCATCGGCATGGACCGTCAGGAAGAACTGCTTGAATTCGCCTTCGTTCAGCGTGGCACCCTTGAAGACAGGAGCGTCCGTGAAGTTAGGCTTCATGCTGCAGAAGGTTTCATCCAGACGGTATCCGCCGGCGTTTTCAATGCGATTTTCGATGGCGCGGGGAGCGGTCAGCCAGCGATAAGTCACGGTGCCGTCCGCTTCGGTCAAACGGGCGTAGTTGCCGACTTTTTCCGTATCGACCTTGATCAGATCTTCATCGTTGAGCAGGAGTTCCGGGCAGAGTTTCAAGCCGGGATCCTGGAAGTAGCTGTACCAGCCGTTGCCGTTCTGATACCAGACCTTGATGGTCTTCAGGTCCAGTTTATCTTTGGGCAGCACTTTGCCATCCGCAGATTTCAGGTCGCTGACGATAAAATCGACTTTGCCCAGATCTTTCAGGGCATAGATCAGGAAGGAGCCGGGTTCGTACTCATCCTGCGCCATCACAACACGCACCGGAACACCCGCTTCGCCATCGAACGGATAGACGTCCGGCAGGTACTGGGTTTCACTTGTGGGAGAAACGCTGTAATGAACAAGGTTCGCCGGGTTACCGGAGAAATCGCTTCCGACACGGACAACGTTGATTTTCTGTTTTTCCGTCTTGGCGCGTTTGGCATGAGCGGCAAAATCGCCCTGTTTCTGCGCACAGATCTCCGGATACTTCCCGAGCCATTCTTTCGTCTGCTCCGGGGTCGGCACTTCAACCTGTGCGGCGAGGGAAAACGCCAGACAGGAGAAGACAACTGCAAGCATGGTTTTTGGTTTCAATTCTGAAGCCTTTCTGTTAATTATGGGGACTCAGACTTATGATAGCATATTTTCTTTAAAAGTCAAGCAATAAAAATCTCCGGCACATCACATTATCTACCGGAAACACATCACTTCCGTTCCGGGAGCAGAAAATCGCACTGCTCAAACGCATAACCGCGGATCTGCCCCTTGTCGTAGGCGTCGTCCACAATGTAATTGACCGCATAGATCATGCCGTCGGGGAACTGCACCCAGCCGGAGTAGCCGCAGTCCGAAAAGGGGGAGCGGTCATAGTCCAGCGGGAAGATCTTTGTCTGACAATCCCGGTACCCTTCCCCAAGGAGGGATTCCACATGGGTGAAGGCACCCATAAAGTTCTGCGTCCACCAGCCGAGCCAGCCTTTTCCGCCCTGACAGAGCCGGAACGTGATCAGCACCGAACCATCCTGCAAAATCCCGCCGATGGGACGGTGACACCCCGGCAGCGGGAATTCCGTCACCGGTCCCCAAGTCTCGCCGTTGTCCCGGGAGATCGTCTTCATACAGGGCAGTCCGAGGTGACTGTTCTCCCGGAGCAGGCAGACGAGGGTATCGTTTTCCAGTTCCACAATACATCCTTCGCAGAACTGATAGCCCTTTTTCCGGGCAACGGTGACTTCTTCCGACCAGGTCTTGCCGCCATCATCGGAGTAATAGAGAAACTGTCCCAGCTCATCGTTGATCCGGTAATGGGAGGAGTAGATGAGGCGCCCGTTTTTCAGTTCGCGCAGTTTATCCGGCGCAATGCTGCTGCCGGGGAGTGGTCCGGCATAACGCCATGTTTCGCCGTTGTCTGCCGAAGTCCAGAGTTCCGCTTTCATGCACTCGCTGATACCCTCATTCTGTGCGGCTTTCGTGGGGATCACGGCGGCGAGCGTACCATTTTTCAATAAGGTAATGCGGGGGGAGTCGTACCAGAATCCCTTGCCGTCGGAAGGTGGCGTAATGTACGAGCGGGACCAGGTCTTTCCCCGGTCGTCCGAGATGGAACAGACGGCAATGCTGTGTGTGCCGACTGCGTGGTGGGTCTTTTCAATATACACACAAACCATACGGTTGTTGTCCGGGCAGAGTGCCACATCCGGCCACGCTTCGTAGTAGTCCGGGTGATTGCTGATCGTATAACGCTGAAACATAATTTTTCTCCTGAATCAAAGATTGAGTTTAGAGTATGGCAATATAGTTCAGCAATCTCAAAAAAGCAAACCGGAACGGAGAAAAAAAGTTGTTTCAGCGTCGGTGCATCTCCCGGTAAGTTCCCGGCGGGACACCATAGACTTTTTTGAATTCCCGGGAAAAATGGAAACGGTCGTGGAACCCGCAGCGCTCGCAGATCTGGTCGATGCTGACGGCAGAATGGGCAAGCAGTTGTGCCGCCTGAGCATATCGCAGACTCAATACATATTTATAGGGCGATGTGCCGGTGATCTCCTTGAACTTCCGCAGAAAAAGATTGGTGGACATCCCGGCACGGGCGGCAAGATCACCGAGCGACCACTCGTTCCCCGGATCGCTCTTGAGCCTTGCACAGATATCATCCATGATCCGGTCGCCGGGAACAGTCAGAAGATCCCCTTTCTGAAGTTTCGTCATGGCTTTCGAGACAAGGGCAATGATCTTGAGTGCGAGGAACTGACCGGAGGAACCTTTCTCCCGCATCTCCGCCATAATCTCATCGGCAAGAGCAAGATCGCCTTCCTCCAGCTCAATACAGCGGTACCGGAAATGTTCGCCACCACGGAGGTGGACCGCCTCAAAATGCACATAAAACTGGTCCGTTTCCTGCTCGCACCAGGTACGGAGACCGCACTCCGGCGGGATCACATAGAATTTATCCGGCTCAATGGCGACTTTTTTTCCATCCACCCAGAGCCCGGCTCCGGCACTGCTGTTCCGGTAGAGCCGCCAGAAATTTCCGGAAAGGATATAGTTGTTCCAATATTCCGGCATAAGGCGGGCGATCCAGAAAGCATCCAGCTTCAAGGTGGGGTACTCTGTGATATTCTTCATATTCATTTCCATAATCTTCATAGATTTTTTATTTGCATTTGAATAATTATGTGCATATAGTATAACATACACGCCCTGTAATCAGAAATCAAATTCAAGGAGAAGAAAGATGAGCGAAAATTACGGACACGGCGATCTGAGCTGGTTCAAGCACGACCGGTTCGGGATGTTTATCCACTACGGTCTCTACTCCATGCCCGCACGGCACGAATGGATCCGGAGCATCGAACAGTACAAAGATGAAGATTACCACGTCTTCTTCAAGTACTTCAACCCCGATCTTTTTGAACCGCAGGTCTGGGCAAAGGCTGCCCGCGAAGCCGGGATGAAATATGTGGTCTTCACCACGAAACACCATGAAGGCTTCTGTATGTGGGATACCAAGTATACCGACTTCAAGATCACCAATACCCCCTTCGGACGCGATATGCTCCGGGAAGTGGTGGACGCATTCCGCGCAGAAGGGATCCGGATCGGCTTCTATTATTCTCTCATCGACTGGAATCACCCGGATTTCACGGTGGACTGCTTCCATCCCCGCAAATGCGAGCCGAAAGAAGTCGTTGACAAACTCAACGAAGGCAGAGATATGAAGCGGTATCAGGACTACATGATCAATCAGATCACCGAACTGCTCACCAACTACGGCAAGATCGATGTGATGTGGTTCGACTTCTCCTATCCCGAAAACAAGTTCCCCGATGGACGCGAAGGCGGCGGCAAAGGTCACAAGGACTGGGACAGCGAACGGATCATCAAGACCGTCCGCAGCCTCCAGCCCCATATTATCGTGGACAACCGTCTGGACCTGCCCGGCAGCGGCGACATCCTGACCCCCGAACAGTACACCCCCACCGGCAACGTGCTGGAAGACAACCGGGGCGACAACACCATCGGGGCGTGGGAAGGATGTCAGACCTTCTCCGGCTCCTGGGGCTATCACAGAGATGAAATGACCTGGAAGTCCGATGAACAGTGCATCAAAATGCTCATCGATCACGTGTCACGGGACGGCAACCTGCTCATGAACGTGGGTCCGACCTCCAGAGGTTATCTGGACTACCGGGCAATGGACCGCCTCAGCGCTTACGCCAACTGGATGCGTTACAACTCCCGCTCCATCTACGGCTGCGGTCAGGCTCCGGCAGAATTTCAGGAAGGCGAAGGCTATCGCCTGACTTACAACAAGGAAACAAACCGGTTGTACATCCATATCTACAGCTGGCCCTACCGTATGCTCCACGTGAAGAGCCTGAAGGATAAAGTGGCGTTCATGCAGCTGCTCCACGACGGCAGCGAACTCGCCTACTCCTCCTCCGAAGTGCCCGTCTGCGGCGGCAAAATCACACACAAAGATGACTCCATCTCCATCTATCTGCCGGTCAACAAGCCGGAAAATATGATCGTGCCGGTCATCGAAGTGATGCTGAAGTAATCAGCTGAAGAAACAAAGATGCCGCAGCGCCCGGAAAGGGCGGCGGTCCCACCCCGGTCAGCCGAGAGCTGACCGGGGCATTTTTTTGCGCGGAAAAAAGCCTTTTATTAACAGCTCAAGCCTCCCCGCCCGCGCAAAAAAAGAGCCGGAGCTGCAGTGCGCCCAGCGCACCGCCTGCTCCGGCGGACCGCCGCCCTTCCGGGCGCGGATCATCCCGTCACTGCCACTCGATGCAGAGGGGACGGGGCTCATTCGTGATGTCGCATCCCTCCAGATAGGAGAGTTTTCCGGTTTCCTGATCGTAAGAGAACAGGCAGATTTTGTCTGAAAACTCGTTGGAGACGGCGAACTGTGTTCCGGACGGGAGGAAATTGATGTCTCTGGGGCTGTCGCCGTGGGCGTCCACGATGTCATACAACGCCAGCACGCCGGGCTTCACGATCCGGTAACAGGCAATGGAATCGTAGCCGCGATTGGACGCAAAGAGGAACCGTTCATCCGGTGAAAACCGGATCGCCGCTGCCTTGGTGGTGGCGGTACAGTTTTCCGGCAGGCTGGTGAACTTGCCCAGCGCTTCCAGTTTACCATTGCTGTACGAACAGCAGGTAACGCTGTTGCCCAGTTCGTTTACGATGTACGCCGTTGTTCCGGCGGCATCGAAAATGATATGTCTCGGACCGTCTCCGGGATCGCTCACAAAAATCTGTACGCCGTCAATGTCGATCCCCTTCCCCGCCTGATAGGGGTAGAGGAACACCCGGTCAACGCCCAGATCCACCACGCAGAGCCATTTACCGTCCGGGGTAAAACGGGTGCAGTGGGTATGGGCGCATTCCTGACGGTCCGTCCGGGGACCGACCGGATAGCTGTTATGATCGGCAACCAGCGTCCGTTCGGCGATCGATCCGTCCGCCGCCAGTTTGAACTCGGCAAACGTCCCGGTCAGATAATTGGCGGCATAAAGGTATGCGCCGTCGGGCGATGTGGTCACATGGCAGGTTGCAACGCCGCAGGATTCCATCCGGTTCAGTTCTGTCAGCGTGTTATCCTCATTGATCCGGAACGCAGCAGCACCGCCACCCTTCCCGGCGATATTCCACGTAGAGTAGAGAAAGTTTCCGTAGAAGCAATGATAGTTCGCCCCGGGAAGCGGAGCGAGAGCCAGCGTTTCGAGCTTACCGACCGTTTCCGTCTCCCGGCAGAGGAAGATCCCGCCGCCTTCTCCGGCACAACCGCAGCTGTAAAAAAGATTGCCTGCCATGGTGTCACCTTACCGCATTTTGATCTGAATATTATCGATCAGCCGGGTCTTGCCGAAGACCGCCGCAACAGCGATGGTAATGTGTTTGACCGCCGGAGATTCCCGGGGCAGCATGGTTTCCGCATCCAGCACTTCCACATAATCCACGATCCCGCCGGCGGCAGAGATGGATTCCTTCACCAGCAGCCGGGCAGTTTCCGGATCGATCTGGCTGTTCTCCAGTTCCGCCTTCGCCTGATGCAGGGAACGGGAGATGGAAAGCGCCCGCTGTTTTTCATCTTCGGAAAGATATTTGTTGCGGGAGCTGAGGGCAAGACCGGATTCTTCCCGGATAATGGGAGAAACCACGATCTTCACGGGGAAATTCAGGTCCCGGACCATCCGTTTGATCACGGCAGCCTGCTGGGCATCTTTCTGCCCGAACACCGCCAGATCCGGCAGTGCGGCATTGAACAGCTTGGCAACAACCGTAGTCACGCCCCGGAAGTGGATCGGACGGGTGAGACCGCAGAGACCTTTGCTGATCTTTTCCTCCTGCACCCAGCAGGTGAGATCACCGGCATACATATCATTGACAGCCGGAGCGAAGATCACATCCACATCCTTACTTTCGCAAAGGGCTTTATCCCGTTCAAAATCACGGGGATAGCAGTCATAATCCTCATTGGGCCCGAACTGGGTGGGGTTGACAAAAATCGAAACAGCGATGGCATCCGCACCGTTTTTGCGGGCGGTGTCGATCAGGGAAAGATGACCTTCATGAAGGAAGCCCATCGTTGGGATCAAGCCCACGGTCTTTCCCTGTTTTTTTGCGTCCATGCTCCATTTCTGGAGTTCGGGAATGGAATGAATGACCTGTGCCATAATATTTCCTGCCTTTCTCTGAACTTACTTGAGGGCGGCTGCAATGCGTGCGGCGACTTCTTTTTCGTATGCGTCAAGATCATTGATCTGAACCCGTGCCACGCCCGTTTCCATAGCGGCGGAGGCAACCATTTTTGCAACACGGGGAACAACCCGGATGTCAAAGGGTTTCGGAATCACGAAGGTACTCTTGAGGGGGCATTTCCCTTCAAACACGCCCAGTGCTGCTTCTCTGGGATAGGCGGCGGTCAGGGTCTTGTAGATCTCTTCCGGCATTTCTTCACTGACAATGGAGGCAAGCGCTTTGGAGGCGGCGAGCTTCATAGCTTCATTGATGTCGCTGGCGCGGGTATCGAGGGCACCGCGGAAGATGCCGGGGAAGCCGAGAACGTTGTTGACCTGGTTACAGAAGTCGGATCTGCCCGTACCGGCAACGGCAGCACCGGCGGCAAGGGCTTCATCCGGGAAGATTTCGGGCGTGGGGTTCGCCATAGCAAACACGATCGCACCGGGTGCCATAGAGCGGACCATCTCCGGCGTCACAGCACCGGCAACAGACACACCCACAAACACGTCAGCACCCTTCATGGCATCGGCGAGAGTACGCATTTCCGTTTCGTGAGCAAAACGCTTTTTCTGTTCGTTCAGATCGGTTCTGCCCGCATGGATCACGCCCTTGGAGTCACAGATCGTGAACTTGGCGCGGTCTGCACCGGCGGAAACATAATATTCTGCACAGGCGATCCCGGCGGCACCGGCACCGTTCATCACGAAACGGCAGTCTTCGATCTTCTTGCCGACAACTTTCAGGGCGTTCAGGATCCCGGAAAGGGAGATGATCGCCGTGCCGTGCTGGTCGTCGTGAAAAACGGGGATCCCCATTGCCTTTTTGAGAGCGGGTTCCACTTTGAAACAGGCAGGCGCACCGATATCTTCCAGATTGATCCCGCCAAAGGTAGGTTCGATGGGCTTGACAGCTGCGATCAGTTTTTCCGGATCAGTCTTGCCTTCTTCGTTGAACACGCCGCCGAGGCAGAGAGGAACGGCATCAATATCGGCAAATTTCTTGAAGAGAACGGCTTTTCCTTCCATGACCGGCAGACCGGCTTCCGGACCGATATTGCCCAGACCGAGAACGGCAGTACCATCGCTGACCACAGCCACGCTGTTGCCGCGACCGGTATATTTCCAGACATTGTCCGGCTGATTCTTGATTTCCGTACAGGGGATGGCGACACCGGGCGTATATGCGAGGGAAAGGTCATCCTGCGTTTCACAGGGTTTTGAGGGGATCACGACCAGTTTGCCGGGGCGCGGTTCTTCGTGGTAGCGGCAGCTGGCGGCTTTCAGTTCTTCTTGTGTCATGGTTTCTTTCTCCAAAGTTATTTTGAAATTTTGTTATGATTTTGTTTGAAGGGATCACAGCCTCACGGGGATCCCGTTGTCCTTCAGATATTGTTTTGTTTCACGGATCGTATATGTTCCGAAATGAAAAATACTGGCAGCCAGAACGGCATCTGCTTTTCCGTTCTGCAGAACATCGAGCAAATGTTTCAGCGTTCCAGCCCCGCCGGACGCGATCACCGGCACAGCAACAGCCTCCGCAACGGCGCGGGTCAGTTCGCTGTCATAACCGTCTTTTGTTCCGTCCGCATCCATACTGGTCAACAGGATCTCCCCGGCGCCAAGAGAGACCGCCTGCCGGATCCAGTCAAGCGCATCCAGCCCGGCGGAGGTCCGTCCGCCGTGGGTGAAGACTTCCCATCCGCCTCCGGACTTCCGTCTGGCATCCACCGCCAGCACCACGCACTGACTGCCGAAACGCTCCGCACACTGCCGGATCAGATCCGGATTCCGGATCGCCGCAGTATTGACTGCCACTTTATCGGCACCGCAGGTCAGCATGAGCCGCATATCCTCCGGCGTACGGATCCCGCCGCCGACCGTAAAGGGAACAAAGACTTTTTCTGCGGTCTTGCGCACCATATCACAAACCGTGTTCCGGTTGTCACAACTGGCGGTGATATCCAGAAACACCAGTTCATCTGCGCCCTGCCGGTCATACTCCACCGCACATTCCACAGGGTCCCCGGCGTCCCGGAGATGAAGAAAATTTGTTCCCTTGACCACTCTGCCGTTATTGACATCCAGACAGGGAATGATCCGTTTGGCTAACATAGAAATTCAGACTCCTGATTTGGTCATTTTCACTTATCGGTTCCGGTATTCAGATTAACTTCAGAATCCCCGCCGGGCAGCGGAAGCCGGTCAAAAAGCTGTCCGCCATTGATACAGCCCGTAAGCAGAACAATGATGCTCCACAATACAACGATCACATAACTGTACCACTTTTTGATTTTTCCGCCAAGCACAAGCCGCAACAGATTTTCCACAAGACACACCACAAAGATCCCACCGAAAAGCACGATCAATACGGCAATGAGACGGCGCCCGGAAGGGATCGACAAATTCCAGCCGGTACTGTTATGCTCCAGTCTGGTATGAGTGTAAACAACCGGGCGGGCAGCAATGGGCATCCCGGCAAGAAAATTTCCCAACTCCTTTCCGTACCCGTTTCCGGAGATTTCTCCGGCTTTCTGCCAAATATCGAACTCCGATGCCCGGACAATCCCCCTGCCAGTCTTTTTCTCCAGCCACATCCCGTTTTTTGTCATCGGGACAAGTTCCGCAAGGGGAGTCTGCAACGCATTTTTTGCATCCTGCGGCGTACCGAAACAGAGCGTACCGCCATTCCGGACATATTCTGAAACCGCTTCAAAAGATTTTGCATACCAGCGGGTAAAGTCTGTTTTGTAAAGAAGGATCACACGGTAAGGCTCCAGCTGCAGGACCGTCACCGGCAATCTATCGCCGGAAATACGCTCCACGGCACAACGGTTGGGGAAACCCGCCAGATTACAGTAATCGGTTATGCTGGAAACACCGGAAAAATAAAGTTCATCCGTCACCGTCAAATGCAGTTGATCATTCTTTTCCCAAGGAAGCACATAAATTTCACTGTCTGCGATCTTTGCCATACCTCCGGCTGAAACCGTATAGGAACGGGAACCGTCATACTGAAACGGGAAACGGCATTGCTGGACCGATTTTGCAGGAGCAAAAAATTCCGCACTGAAATATTCATTCTCCCCTTTCGCCGCTCCCGACCGGAGTGAAACGATCAGATATTGATCCTGATCTCCCGTGTTCTCAAGCTCAAAACAAAGATGCGCTCCCGCTCCCGCAGGCAGAAGAGAAAGGCTGCCGGCTCCGGTTGTGATCCGGGCTTTCGTTATGGAAAGATCCTGTGCAAGGACTGTCGAAAAAACGGAAATCAGAAAAAACAGAATCGAAATATTGCGAACTGCGGATCTCATATCGATCACCTTCCGGGGTTGTTTTTATTTACTTCATTAGATAATATACAACACCTTTTCAAAAAAGCAAGGCTTCCGAAAAAACTTAAAAAAAATATCAAAATCCACTTGAAAAACAAAAACAACGGAACAATAGTATAACAAAAGTACAACACCGGAGATTTTATCTAATGGATTTGACACACTATCCGAAACAGGAACGGATCGTTGCTGAACTGCGGCAGGAAATCGCGGAGGGCAGGCACGGAAATGACGGCTCACCCTTTATGACCACACGGTTTCTGATGGAGTATAAGAATATCTCCCTGAAAACCGCACACCGGATCCTGGGGCAGCTCTGCACGGATGGTTTGTTGATCGTTCGCGGAAAACGGTATTATCTCCAACAGACCGGCAAGCTGCATCAAGCCCGCACCAAACAGCGGATCGGTCTGCTGCTGACCCGTCTGGATACGCCGTATTTTTCCAATCTTGCGGCAAACCTGGAAGAAATTTGCCGATCCAGGGGGGCAGAATTGACCATCGCTATCAGCAACTATGATAAAGACCTGGAGCGCAGCAAGTTGGATTCCTTCATCCGCAATGGTGTTTCCGGCATTATCGCCTGTCCGTGGGCTGATACGGAAAATGGGAATGTCTACCGGAAACTGCCCGTTCCATACGTTCTGGTGGGCGGCACCCTGCCTGGACTGGAAAGCGATGCTGTGCTGGTGGACAACCATACCGCCGGTAAAGCGACCGCAGAACATCTGCTTCAGACCGGCTGCCGGGAATTTTTCTATGTCTGCCCCGAAAAACTGAAAAACGATCAACGTCTTGCCGGTTTCCGCAGCGGCCTTGCGGAGGCAGGGATCATTCTTTCCTCCGAACGGATCATTCCTCTCAAAGACGAAAACAGCAGTATGCAGGAACTGATGATCTTTCTGGAATGTGCCGCACGGCGAAAAGTCAAGACCGGCGTTTTCTGTTATCACGATCTCTTTGCGGCAAACGTGATCCGGCACTGCCACGAAGCAAAAATCGCCATACCGGACACCTGCGCTGTTGCGGGCTTCGACAATCTTCCGGTGGCATCTGCCATCTGGCCGCCACTGACCAGTACGGCGTATTCCATTCGGGGAATCGCCTCTGCCACCGCTGAAATTTTATTTGAACGCATCGCCGGAAACATTCCGGAACAGCCGGTCCGTTATCTGGAACCGGAACTGATCATACGGGAAAGTACATCAATCTGAACATACAATAAAACAACAAACCAAAGGAGCTAAACTATGGCAATCACTCAGACCGCGATCAGCTATTACGGGCTGAACTATGTGGAACACGCTGCCGCAGACTTTCAGGAAATGAAAGATCACGGCTGCACAACTGTTATCCTCGCCGTCACGGAATTCGACTTCGACTTCTGGCGTCCGAACATTCCCAAGATCGTGGACAAAGCACACGAAATGGGCTTGCGCGTCCTCATCGACCCGTGGGGCAACGGAAAGTATTTCGGCGGAGAACAGGTCAGTAAGTTCCTGCAGGACAATGTGGAAAACCGTCAGGTCTCCGCCCTCACCGGCGAAAAACTGCCCTATGCCTGTTTCAACACAAACAGCTACCGGGACTACTTCAAAAACTTCTGTCTGACCCTTGCACGGGAAACAAAAGCGGACGGCTTCTTCTGGGACGAACCCCACTACGCCTTCCCCAAAGGTATCGCCTCCATCACCGGCGGCGTTGCAGATGACTGGACCTGCTACTGCCCCGTCTGCCGCAAGCGCTTTGAAGATTACTACGGCTACCCTATGCCCCGTTATATGACAAACGATGTCAAACAGTTCCGCTGGCGGGAAGCGCTGGTCGTTCTTTCCGACACCTCCAAAGCGCTGAAAGAACTGAATCCGGAGCTGGAGATCACCTGCTGCGTCCACGCAACCCAGAACGGTTACTATGTTTCTGAATACCGCGGCTACGACAACTGGGATATGGTCGCTGCCTGCCCCTACTTCGATGTTTTCTCCACCACGATCATCAACTGGGGTCTGCCCGAAGACTTCTTCCGGGACATCACCGAGCGGACCGTGGCAATCGCTCACAAGTACGGCAAGAAAGCCGAACGCTGGTTCATGGGTTACTACAAACAGCCCAAAGACTGGGATCAGGTGGCAAAGTGGGTCGATATTGCCGAAGAAGCCGGTGTGGACCGGATCGCAGCCTGGACTTATCGCGGCGGTCACGGCACCGTTGTGGGCGCTCCGGATGCCCTGAAGCTCTGGGATACCATCGGTGAAAACTACAAACGGGTCCTGAAAAAAGGTACTGCAAAAAAGAGTAAAAAGAAATAAGATCAAGGAGCAGAATATGTCTGAACTCAATGATTTCGGCTACGTGGAGAAAGCATTTGCCAACATCCGGGAAGTCGTGGAGAAACAGGGCGATAACATCAAGGCTGCCGCTGCGCTGATGGCGGATGCGATCAAGAACGACCGCCTGATCAATGTCTATGCGGGCGGCGGACATACCACCCTTGCCATGGGGGAAATGTTCTTCCGGGCGGGCGGTCTTGCCAACATCAACCCCCTGATGGAAACGGCGCTTTCCGTGTTCAATCAGGCGCTGAAATATCTGGAACTGGAACGGACCGTGAACTTCGGTGCTTCCATCATCAAATATTACGATATTCAGGAAGGGGATGTGGTCCTGTTCTTCCACAATATCGGGATCAACCCGGCAACGATCGACGCCGCTATGGAAGTCAAAAAGCGTGGTGGAAAGATCATTGCCGTTGCCAGCTCCTACTGGCAGGACGAAATGCCGGCGGACCACTTCATCCGTCATCCCTCCGGTAAAAATCTCTTCGACTTTGCCGATGTGTGCATTGACGACTACAACCCGGTGGGCGATGCCATCGTCAACGTGCCGGGTCTGGATACCCCCATCGCTCCCGTCTCCAACGTGGTGGACTTCACCATTGCCCACCTGCTGGAGATCGAAACGGTCCGCCAGTGTATCGAAATGGGCGTAACCCCGCCTGTCTGGAGCAGCGCCAACACCCCCGGCGGCGATGAAAAGAATGCAGCTTATCTCAAAAAATACAAACCCCAAATCAAGAGTCTGTAACCATGTGTTGTGAAGCAATGAATAAAGCACTGCTGGAACTCTGCGAAAAGTACAGTGTTTCCGCAAGAGGGACCATCTCTTTTAAGGATGGCAATTTCGTTCTGGAATGTACCTGCGGCAAGAAAACGATCCTGCTGCCCTGGCGTGTGGAACGCCGTTTCTTTGAACTCAAAAAGTTCCTGACGGATGGCACGCTGGAAGATCTTTCCACTCTCCGTTTCTGCACCGTCAAAAATGGCGGCTGCCTGAAAAAACAGATCGCCAAAGAACTGGATCTTGCCGCATTCTTTACCGGCAGCCCGGTGAAAAGCGTGTTCGCGGTCTGCGCCGGTGAAAAAGGTGCCGCTGCCAACATCATCGCAAAACTGGCGAACGATGTAAACGTGAGCATTGAATGTTCCACCAAACTGCCCGCCGGAAACGATCCCATTGACCGGCACGAACTCATCGCCGCCCGGGGCGTTGCCTCCGATCAGACGGTCGATACTCAAACGCCCCACGCTTCGGTCTATGTCTATAACGACAAGGGTGAGTCCCGTTACACGGATACCGACACCGAACTTTTCGGCTTCTCCTACGATGAGATCTGGACGATCCGCGCCGCTTTTGCCGCCCTCTCCGACACCAGCCTCTTTGATGTCTGGAACGACGCATACGCCACCATGATGTGCGCCGCAGAAGCCGCCATCGCCTCCGATGAACAGAAAAAAGTCATGTTTCTTTAAGCAGGGAGTCTTTACGCTATGAAACCTTTGAAGATCGCAATGATGAGCCTGACACACGGGCATACCAGAAAATATTACCAGACCCTGCGGGACAACCCGAAACTGGACTGGGTCGCAAGCTGCGCCGAAGATCAGCGGGCGAAGGATGTTTATGATCTCTACCAGACCGGCGTTCCCTGCTATCTCGACCCGGAACAGATGTTCGCAGAACACCCTGACATCGAAGCAGTTGTACTGGCATCCGCCAACAGTAAACACATGGAACAGGTCCGCTTCTGCGCCGAACGGGGGATCCACATCCTCTCCATGAAGATCCCCACCTTCAACATGGAAGAATATGACGAGATGATCGAACTGTGCGACAAAGCCGGGATCGTCTGTCAGGTGGAACTGGAAATGCACTACAACCCTGTGGTCCTCCGCCTCAAAAAACTCCTGCAGGAAGGCGCAATCGGCAAGATCCTTGCCATTCAGGCGACCAACATCACCCTCTCCCCCGTCTGGGCATTCCCGTGGCAGGGCGTTCCGGAAGATTCTTTCGGCTGCCGCGTGCCGCTGAAGGACGGCGATCCCCGTTTCCGCGGCGGCGCCCTCTGTGACCATCCCCACATCTTTGACCTGATCCGCTGGCTCACCAACAGCGACTTTGACTACATCTACTCCCAGGTCGCCCCCAACCTCCGCAAGGATCTGCAGGTGGAGGATATGCTCCTCGCCAACGGCAAAATGAAAGACGGCACCGCCTTCCTCTTCGACCCCTCCTGGTCCCGACTGGAAGAACGGATCCCCGTCCCCGCTCCGGGCTGGGAAGTCTTCCCGAAGCGGATGGAAGTCAATCTGGTCATCACCGGGGAAAAAGGCGTGCTTGCCTGCGACTGCTTCGGTCCCAACGTGTACCACAACGGCGCACCCAACGACCGCTATACCGTCCAGTACACCTACTTTGACGAATGGATCGGACTCATTGATGAATTTGTGGATTGCTGCCGCAACGGCAAACAGCCCAAGATCAATCTCCGCTGGCACAAGCAGACCATCCAGGCAATGCTGGGCTGCTATGAAAGCGTCAGGAGCAACCAGCCGGTCAGCATCAATGCGTAACCGAAAAGGATAACGCCATGTCCTACTCTGAACATGAGATCCTGATGACCCGGATGAATCCCCGTCCGGTCCGTTTTGAACTGAACGGGGACAAGATCTGCCGTCTGGACAGTGCCGCAAACTTTGTGATCAACACCCCGGAAAAACCGGAAGGGATCGAAAAGATCATCCGGCTTTTCTGGGATTGCGCCCCTGCCATCCGCTATGAAGTCGCCCCCTGCCCTCGCCGGAGCGGAGCGTATCAGGTGGAGATCGGGGAAAATACGGTCTCGATCACAGCACCCGATCGGGACGGTGTTCTGAACGCGCTGAAAACATTGCGTCAGCTTGCCGAGGAAGAACGGGGCGTTCTGCGTTTTCAGGCATACGAACTGCCCTGCTGCACCATCGAAGATGAACCCGCCATGACATTTCGCGCGCTTCATGTGTGCTGGTTTCCGGAAAATCAGCAGTATCAGATCGAACGCGCCATCCGGTACGCCGCATACTGCAAGTACAACTATGTGGTGCTGGAAACCTGGGGCGTGTTCCCCTTTGAGTCCGCCCCATTCCTTTGCTGGCAGGATAAAGCGCTGGACAGAAAAGAGTTGAAACGGATCATCACCGAAGCAAAAGAACTGGGGCTGACCATTATTCCCCAGTTCAACATCCTCGGTCACGCCTCCGGGTCACGGGAAAACGGCGGCAAACACGTGGCGATCAACCGTTTCCCCGAATACGCCTCTCTCTTTGAGCCGGACGGATGGAGTTTCTGTCTTTCCAATCCCGAAACCCGGAAGATTCTTTCCGCCTGCGTCACGGAGATGTATGACTTCTTCGGCAAGCCCGGTTTCTTCCATATCGGCAGCGATGAAGCACGCCTGCTCGCCACCTGCCGCACCTGCCGCAGAGCGTCCCGCAAGGAACTGGTGAAAGATCACTTCCTGCACTTCCACGATCTGATGGCAGAACAGGGCGCACGGATCATGATGTGGCACGATATGCTGCTGGATAAAGAAGATCCCCGTTGGAACGGCTATATCGTCTGCGGTTCCGTCAAGGACGGTTTGACCGATCTTTACAAGGAACTGCCGAAAGATATTGTCATCTGCGACTGGCAGTACGGCTATCCGGAAGGCGAAGACGGCGCTGCACCCACCTGGGCGACCAGCAAATTTTTCAAGGAGAACGGGTACGATGTGCTGGTCTCACCCTGCCATAATCTCAAAGGCTTCTGTTCATTAGCAGAACTCGCTGCCAACAAACCGCTTATGGGCGTTCTTGAAACGACCTGGTCCGAACTGGATACCGGTCTTTTCACCACGATCACAAAAGGTTCCGGCATTATCTGGAGCGGCGGTAATGCAGAACGCCTCAGCCCGAAGATCATGGATGCGTGGGCGCCGGACGATATGTGCATGATGCACCACCACATCCGGCAGATCGAAAATGACATGGGAATCCGGGACTACTATGCCGCCGGACGCATTATGCTCCAACTTCCGGAAAAGATCCATCTGTAAATTATGAGGAGTCGATTTATGACCGACCGAACCAAACATTTTCTTACAACCGACCTGATTCCGATCCCGAAGTCTGTCACCATCAACGAAGGCGACTTTGTGACGCTGGAGGACAGTCAGGAACTGATCCTTCAGATCCCGGAAAACGCCGGATCTGAAAACGTACTGAACGATGACGCTTTCCAGTTCTGGAAGATCCGTTTCGCCATCCGCCGGGAAGTTCTTTCGGAAACGATCCATGCCGAAGGTTATGACCTTGAGATCAAAGCAGATAAAACGATCGTTCTCAAAGCTGCCGATCTCGCCGGTGCCCGGTTTGCCCTGCGCACCATACGTCAGCTCGCTGTGCCGGAACGGGGTGTAAAACAGTTCTCAAAATTCATCGTCCCGCCCGCAAAGATCGTGGACTCTCCGGACATGGCGTTCCGCGGGGTCCACATCTGCTGGTTCCCCGAAACAAGGGCATTCGAGATCGAAAAAATGATCCGTCTTGCCGCCTATTACAAGTACAATTACATTGTGCTGGAATCCTGGGGCGTATTCCCCTTTGAGTGCGCACCGTTCGTGGGCTGGAAAGATAAAATGGTGCCCCGCGCCGAGTTCAAGCGCCTGATCGCACTTGCCAACTCCTTCGGCATCACCATGATCCCGCAGCTGAACCTGAACGGTCACGCCTCCATGTCCCGCAACGGTACAGACAAGCACGCAACGCTGGATTTTGCGCCGGAATATTCCTCCCTCTTTGAACCCAGCGGATGGTGCTGGTGTCTGACCAATCCGGAAACCCGCAAACTGCTCACGGAAATGGTACTGGAACTGCACGAATTCTTCGGCAAGCCGCCTTACTTTCACGCCGGTTGCGATGAAGCGTACGACATGGCGTCCTGCCCCTCCTGCGCAGAACACACGCCTGCCGAACTGCTGCAGGATCATCTGGTCTATTTCAACGATCTCATCAAGGCGCAGGGCGCCCGCATGATGATCTGGCACGATATGCTCCTGCCCTGCGATATGGACTGGACCGGCTACGTTGCTTGCGGCACAAAAGAAAACGGCACCTCCGAACTTTACAAGACCCTGCCCAAAGATATTATTATCTGCGACTGGCAGTACTGCGGCTGTGTCCCTGCCCGTGAACCGGACTTTGAATGGGCAAGCAGCAAGTTCTTCATGGATGCCGGATTCGATACCATGCTCTGCCCGTGGGACAATCCGCCCAATATGATCTCCCAGGGACGCTATATGGCAACTCACGGCGGATTCGGGCTGCTGGAAACCACCTGGCACACCTGTAAAGGCAATGCGTTCCTCAATATGTTCCGTACCGGAGCAATTGGCTCCTGGAGTGCGCTGAATCCGCGCGGCACGGAGTACCTCCACTGCCGTCAGAACGAAGCCCGCTATCTGCGGGATGTGGATACGGATATGGGCGCCGAACACTACGAGGAAGTCGGCAAGCTCACCGATTACCAGGTCCCGCCTTTCCGGGTACAAAACTGGGTGTAAAAGTAACTTTCTGCTTCCAGTGGAGCGGCAGTCAGCGGATTGCCGCTCTTTTTTTGCGCTTTTTTCGGCAAGCCGCTTGCGATTTTTCAACATCCGTGATATAATACGCAATGAGTTGTATAAACGGAACGGAGAACGGCATGAAAGGCAAAAAAATCATCGTCACCGGCGGTGCGGGATTCATCGGATCCGCCCTGACGGAACAGCTGCTGAAGCTGGGCTGCAAAGTTGTCTGCGTGGATAACTTCAGCATCGGCAGACGGGAGAATATTGCCGGTTTTCTTGCTCATCCGGACTACACGCTTGTGGAAGGCGACATCTGTGATACCGGTCTGATGAAAGAAGTCTGTTCCGGAGCAGATTATGTGCTGCATGAAGCGGCGCTCGGTTCCGTTCCCCGCTCCATCGCCAATCCATCGGCCTCGTATCAGGCGAACATCACCGGAACGGCAAGTGTGTTTCATGCGGCGGCACTCGGCGGCGTCAAGCGGATCGTTTTCGCCTCCAGCAGTTCCGTTTACGGCGACAGCACCGAACTGCCGAAACAGGAAGACCGGACCGGAAACGCCCTTTCGCCCTATGCGCTGACAAAAAAAGTCTGCGAACAGACAGCTTTGCTTTTCAAAGATTTATACCATATTGAGATCGTCGGGCTCCGCTACTTCAATGTCTTTGGAAGACGCCAGAATCCCGCCGGAGCATATGCCGCCGTGATTCCCCGTTTTATGGACGCCCTGCTTCGGAAAACATCGCCCGTCATCTATGGGGACGGCACAAACTCCCGGGACTTCACTTACATTGATGATGTGGTTCAGGCAAACCTGAACGCCCTAACCGCCCCCGGTATCAATGGAATGATGTTCAATGTGGCATCTGCACGGGCGATCACTCTGCTGGATCTTTTCTGTGCAGTCCGGGAAGCTCTTGCAGAACGGGATCCGGAGATCCGGAAAGTCCAGCCGGAATTTGCCCCGCCGAGGACAGGAGACATTCCTCACTCCCTCGCCGACATTTCAAAGGCAGAACGGCATCTCGGTTATCAGGTGCAGCTCTCCTTTGAGGATGCGATCCGCCGTACAGCCCTCTGGTATGCAGAAAACTCAGATCTTTCTAATGAAAAATGATTTGCAATACGCCGAAAGCGTGTTATATTATTTCCGGAGCCTTATCATAACAAAGGATAAAAAATGCTGAAAAAACTGGAAATCGTGATCATTACTCTTTTCGTGCTGGCGATCATCTCCGGCTCGATCATTCAGATCATTCCGGTTTACCTGCAGAAACGGCAGGCAGAACGGACTATCCAGGAAAAACAGCTGATTCTGGAAAAAGTGCAGGATGAATACCGTTCCCACCTGCAGGAAGTTCATGACCTGGAACACTCTCCCGCCGCTGTGGAAAAAGTGGCGCGTGAAAAGTTCAAATACTGCCGTCCCGGTGAAACGATCATCCTTTACACCGAGTGATCCTCTATGTTGCAGCTTACGGAAGAACAAGCTCTTGCTCCGGCGCTGGATCTCCTTTCAAAATCCGGCACCGTTCTCCTTGCCCCGACCGAAACAGTCTACGGGCTGATCTGTGCGGCGGATGATGATGCCGCCAGAGAAAGGATCTATCAGCTCAAGCACAGACCCCAGAACAAAATGCTGGCAAACTTTGTGCCGTCGCTCGATACGGTCCGGCAAACTGTCGGTTCTGTTCCGGAGGTTGCAGAAAAGATCGCCGAATATTTCTGCCCCGGTCCGGTCACGCTGGTGATCCCGGATGGAAACGGCAGTACCTACGGCTTCCGGATTCCGGATCACCCGTTCATGCTCGCCCTGCTCCGGGCATACGGAAAAACACTTGCCTCCACCAGCGCCAATCTCTCCGGCGAACCGGCAGCTCTTTCCGTGCCGGAAGCCCTGCGCTCCCTGGACGGCGAAGTGGATCTTGCCATTGACGGCGGAACGATCCCCGCTGACTCCCTCGCCTCCACGGTGATTCTGGTCAATGCGGACAACAGCTGGAAGATCCTGCGGCAGGGGCCCGTCACAGAAAAAATGATCACAAGCATTTTAGAATAAGGGAGAAAGAATCTCTATGTTTACAACCCGTCTGATGAAAGAAGTGATTTTTCCGGAGGATTTTATTTTCGGTGCCGGCGGTGCGGGACACCAGATCGAAGGCAATAACATCCACAGCCAGTTCCATGAATGGGAAACCACCAGGGACTGCTTCCCCGTTCGCGCCGGAAAGGCTTGCAACTGCTGGGAGATGTATCAGGAGGATATCGAACTTTTCAAGCGTCTCGGCTGGCAGATTTACCGCATGAGCATTGAATGGAGCCGGATCGAACCGGAACAGGGGGTGTACGACTTCTCCGCCTTGAAACGGTATCTGGATATGCTGGAACGGCTGAACAACGCAGGGATCAAGGTCTCTCTGACCTGTCACCACTGGTCTCACCCGCTGTGGTTTGAAAAGTTGGGCGGCTTCGGGAAACGGGAAAATATCAAATATTTTCTGCGCCATCTGGATTTTCTGGTGCCGAAGATCAAAGATTACGTGTTCCAATGGAACGTGTTGAACGAAATTACCAACCACGGAACCAATCCAAAATCTTTCGACCTGATGAAAAATCTGACCGTTGCCCATGCACTGGGGTATCATACCATCCAAAAGTACAGCAACGCTCCCGTCAGCACCACTCACGCTCTGGTCCACTGGCAACCCTACCGCAGTTACGATGAGTTCGACCGCATCGCTGCCAAGACGCTGGACTGGGCGACAAACGGCTATTTCATTCACGCTATAGAAACCGGGGAACTGGTCCTGCCTTACACCGAAGCAGAATTTGTGCCGGAACTCAAGGGCGCTCTGGATTACTGGGCGATCAACTATTACACCCGACACATGGCAAGCGGAAGAACGGAAAACCTGACCACACACCGCTTTGAGTTCGACCGCGTCAGCATGGTCAATGGCGATTCTTATCACGAAGAATTTTATCCCGATGCCTTCGTTCAGCACCTGCCCCGCTTCAAAAACAAGCCGGTCTGGATCTGCGAAAACGGCGTATCGGCGGATGATGACCGTTTCCGCATCCTCTATCTGGCACGCCATTTCGCCGCGCTGAAAGAGGCAATGGAGCTGGGTGTCGACCTACGCGGATACATCCACTGGTCCGCCATGGATAACTACGAATGGGGCAATTATTTCCCCCGTTTCGGACTGATCGAAGTGGATCGGGAGACCTTTGAACGCAGACCGAAACCCAGCAGCAGCTTTTACAAAGAAATCATTGAAGCTCACGGCATTACGGATGCGATCCGCAAAAAATGGCTGGAACCACTCTGTGACTGGCAAACCTATAATTTCCCGATCAAGAAAGGCTCCTGATGGAAGAGGAAAGTCTCAATCTGACAAAATATCTCAGTTCCGCCGGAGTTGCGTCGCGCCGTCATGCCGCCGAGTTGATCAAGGAGGGTCATGTGCTGGTAAACGGGGTTGTGGAAACGAATCCGGGTACGCGCATAACTTCTTCCGATGCTGTCATTTGTGACGGAAAGAAAGTCATCCCGCGCAAAGCTGCCCAGCGCCACTACATCATGCTGAACAAGCCCCGGGGCTATGTCTGTACGAACAGCGATGATCATGCGGCAAAGAAGGCAGTTGACCTGATCCAACTGACCGATGGCGCCCGCCTCTTCTCGGCAGGGCGTCTCGATAAAAACAGCGAGGGTTTGATCCTCTTTTCCGATGACGGCGACTTTGTGGAAAAACTGACCCACCCCCGCCACAACGTCCGCAAGACCTATGAAGTCAGTACGGACCAGCCGCTGACCGAACAGGATATCTCCCGTATGCTCAAGGGAATACAGAATGCGGGCGACACCCTCCGCGCCCTCAGCGTCACGCCCCTCTCTCCCAGCAAATACCGGCTTGTCCTCGGCGAAGGGAAGAACCGGGAGATCCGCCGGATGATGGAGGCTCTGGGCAGAACGACCAAGCGTCTGAAACGGGTCGCAGTCGGAAAATTGCGTCTCTCCGGCGTGGATGTGGGCGAATGGCGGGAACTGACCGCAGCTGAAAAGGCGCTGGCATTGCAATAAATGCCATTTTTTTCTCATTTATTTCCGGACAAAAGCCTGATTTGTGTTTGCTTTTCTCTATTAAAGAGTTATATTACTGACATAACTTTCAGAATAACTTACAGCAGCTTGCTGTTTTTTTATACAGGAGCAGTCACAATGACTGATTCGCCCGAAACACAGAATGATCATGTTCAGACCTGCGGCAGGACAACTGAACTGCTTGCAGCAACACCCTGTTCCTGCGGCGGCACGTTTATCTATGACACTTGCCGGAAAGTAAGCATATGCAACAACTGCCAGCGTGTCCGGCGTATGACATCCAAGCTCCAGTTGGAACCCGGCGATGTGGTTGCGGACAGATACAAACTGCTGAAACTCCTCGGCAAAGGCGGCATGGGCTCTCTTTTTCTCTGCGCCCCTCTGGACGATCCGGAAAAACGTTTCGCCCTCAAAACACTGACGAATACCCCGAATCATAAGGCCTCGGAAACCCAACAGAAGCGGCTGGTGCGGGAAGCAAAACTCCTGAGTTCTCTCGATCACAAAAACATCGTCAAAGTCTATGATGCCTGGCAGGATGATTTCAGCACCTATGTCTTGATGGAATACATCAACGGTTCCAATTTGGAACAGATCAAACAGGGTGGAGAATACGATTTCAACGAAGCAACGGCACTGCAGATCATGTGGCTGCTTGCGGACGCCCTTCAGTATGCGTGGGAAACTCATAAGATCCTGCACCGGGATATCAAGCCTGCCAATGTTATGATCGATGAATGGGGGCATATCCGTCTTCTGGACTTCGGGATCGCAAAATCGCTGGACACCACCGATACCACGGCAGTCACGATCCAGGGACACGGTCTCGGCACGCCCGGGTATATGAGTCCGGAACAATTTTCCAATCAGGATGAACTGAATTGCGCCACGGATATTTACAGTCTCGGTGCAACGATTTATTTCCTTCTGACCGGTAAGCCGCCCTATGTCGGCAAGAATGTCATGGAGATTTTTGAACAGATCCTGACCGGGGAACCGGTCCCCCTGCATGAAGTCAATCCTGCAATTTCCGAAAATATGTCCATGCTTGTTGCGGGTATGCTGAAACGCCATACCTATGAACGCCCGTTCAGCTGGAAAAAGTTGAAACTGGATATCGACCTTGTGGCGGAAGGGAAGCCGCCGAAGCCGAATTGATCTCCCCTTCAGGAAGGTAACGCATAAATATGTCTTTCACGCTGCAGAAAGGTGATATGATTGATAAATACTGTATCGAGCGTTGTCTCGGTTCAGGCGGTATGGGGGCGGTATATCTTGTCCGTCACACTCAGTTGAATGCGTTGCGGGCGATGAAAGTGCTGCACACCAGCACCGCAGAGGAAGATCCGGAATTCCGGGAGCGCTTTATCCGGGAAGCGAAATTTGCGGCAAAGATCCAACACACCAATATCGTATCTGTTATGGATGTGGAACTGGAGTCCGATTCCGGCTTTTCCTACATCGTGATGGAGTATATCGAAGGTCAGACGGTTTGTGATATTCTTCAGCAGGGACCGATCTCTGAAAAACAGGCGATCCATATCATCATTGAAGCCGCAAAAGGGCTTGCCTATGCAGCAGAAAACGGGATCGTTCACCGGGACATCAAACCGGCGAACATCATGATCAAAAAGACCGGGGAAGTAAAACTGGCTGATATGGGGATCGCCAAAAATATCAATCACACCGGCAATACCTTGAGTCTGACAATGGAAGGGACCATGATCGGCACACCGGCGTATG
Source organism: Lentisphaerota bacterium (assembly GCA_015061915.1). Taxonomy (GTDB): domain Bacteria; phylum Verrucomicrobiota; class Lentisphaeria; order Victivallales; family UBA1829; genus SIG77. Next base: position 49,737 of record SUVR01000012.1, read on the forward strand.
CCTCTCCGGAACAGTGCCGCTGCGCACGGGATGTGGATACTCGGGCTGATATTTACAGTCTCGGTGCAACGCTTTACGAAATGCTGACCGGAAAACCGCCCTTCTCCGGAAAAAACGAGTTTGATGTCATTGCAAAAGTCCTCAAGCGTATGCCGGTCCCCATTGAACAGCTTGCCCCGAATATCAAGCCGGGGATCATTAAGCTCGTCCGGAAAATGATGGCAAAAGATCCTGCCGACCGCCCGCAGACGATGCTGGACCTGTTGGAAGAACTTTACAAATTTGAACGGCGCCAGAACAATATGCTGGAACCGCTCCAGCAGAAACTGATCGAAAAGCGTGCGGAAGAAGTGGCACAGAAGCGTTTAAGCGTGATCCTGAACACCACCCTCAAGGCTCGTCAGAAAAAAGCGATCTTCTATTCTGTTTCCGGTTTCATCCTGATCCTGGCGTTTTCCGTCGGGGCATTCTTCTACTACAAGAACAGACCGATCGAAAGCACGATCCAGGTCGGCGAACACCCGGCAGCAAAGATCATTGATCAGCAGAACCGGATCACGGAAGACAGGGATCTGGGGATCGTTTTCAATAAGAATCTGAAAGTTTTGCTGCGTTTTCCGGCAAAGCTCCAGTTAACGGAATATCAGATCCCCGCAGGGATCACCCGGATCGAAAATATGGCTTTCGCTGAAAACAACACGTTGAAAAAAATCGTGATCCCCGATTCTGTGACCAGCATCGGCGATAAAGCATTTCTGGATTGTACGGCACTGGAGGAGATCGTCTTGCCGGATACGATCACGAAACTGAATTCGCAGACTTTTTCCGGCTGTACTGCGATGAAGAATATCGTGCTGCCGGATTCCCTTACGATGCTTGATGAGCGGACATTCAGTTGCTGTACCTCTTTGGAAAACCTGATTTTACCGGCTTCCGCCCAACAGGTGAAAGACGATTGCTTCACGCTCTGCCGGAATCTGAAAAGCATTACGGTGCCGGAACAGCTTGCCGATCCGGAAAAAATCATTACCTGGGGGCTTCCGGAAAATTGTGCTGTCATTTGCAACGGAAAGGAAATCTTCCGCACCGGTCCGGAATCAGTCAAGGACAAAAGCGGGATCCGTTTCAGCAAAGACGGCAAAACGCTACTGCGGTATCCGCCGGAACTGGGCACGACCCATTACACCATTCCGGACGGCATCACCGGGATCGGCGAAAAGGCATTTTCCGGCTGTACCGATCTGAAAGTGGTTATGATTCCGCCAAGTGTTGTTTTCATTGATCATAATGCGTTCTCCGGCGTTCAGGCGGTCAAATTGCTGCCGGGAAATGCGACCTTTGAAATGGATGCCGCCGGAGCCCTGATCGACAAACAGGAAAAACGCCTTGTCTACTTTCCCCGCAGCTACAAAGGTAAATACGTCATTCCGGATACCGTGCGTGCCATCTGCAACCATGTTTTTTACCATTGCGCAGTAACGGAACTGGTCGTACCGGAAAGTGTGGAAGAAATTGAAGACAGAGCATTTTCAAACTGCAACGCCCTGCTCTCTCTGACCATTCCGGAAAAGTTTTTTGACACCCGGATCGACACCTGGAACCTTCCCCGGGATTGTCAGGTCAACAATCTGAATGAAGAGGAAGAAGAAGAATTGGAAGCACCGGAAGCGCAGAAAGCACAGGTCGCCGCTACTCCGGTACAAGTCGCCGCAGCTCCCGCCGCTCCGGTTGTCCGGGAGTTTCCATTGGATATGGAAAAAATCAATGCCGATAAAAAGCGCGGGATCGTTTTTTCCGCAAATAACCGTTCTCTCCTGCGTTATCCCACCGGTCTTCCGGATAAATCCTACACGGTTCCGGATGGTATCACGAGTTTGGATCAGAATGCCTTTTTTGCGGCACAACATTTGACCGAAGTCACACTGCCCAAGAGCCTGCGTTACATCGGTCCCGGTGCATTTTCCTCCACCGGGATGAGCAAGATCCTACTGCCGGAAAATATCAGCGGCTTTTCCGGAACTTCATTCGGACTGCTGGAAGTGACGCTGTCACCGGAAAATAAATTTCTGATCCAACACAAGGATGGCACGATCACAACCAACGGCAAGGAAAAAACATTGTTGTATGTCCCTAAAACGCTGCAGGGAACCTACATTGTTCCGGAAGATGTGACAACGCTGCCCTATGCTGCTTTTTACTATTGTAAAAATCTGAAAACGATCAAGCTGCACAACGGGATAAAATCGATCAGTCCCTCCGTATTCAACTCCTGTGCCTCGCTCCGGGTAATGCAGTTACCAACGGGAATGACATCGATCCCGGGCAGTCTTTTCCTGCACTGCTCATCGCTGAAATATGTCACGATCCCGGATACGGTCAAAGTCATTGGCGATCTGGCTTTCTTCGGCTGCTATCAGTTGGATGATGTTCAACTGCCAGCGGGGCTCACCCGGATCGGCGGTCAGGCGTTTCAGGAGTGTGCCTCCATGCGAAAGATCAAACTGCCGGATTCCCTCGTATTGATCGGCGGTCAGGCATTCAGCGGCTGTTCATCTTTGAAAGAAGTCACAATCCCGGACAGCGTGGAAAGTATCGGTCACGGTGCTTTTTCCGGCTGTACCGCCCTCAAGAGCATCAGTTTTCCCGCCCGTTTCTCCCGCGACTACATCCGGAAGCTGGGGCTGCCATCCGACTGCAAGATCAAACGCCGCCCAAAATAAAAAAAGATGAAAAGCGACATACAAAAAAGCCCCGGAACATTTCTGTTTGCCGGGGCTTGTGTTTTGTTATGAACGGCTCAGCTCAACGCCGGATCATTCATCATCATCCTGATTTTCGGCTGCGAATTTGGCAATGATCTCCGCCTGTACGTTTGCCGGTACATTTTCATAGCGGGCAAATTCCACTTCATGAGAACCTTTCCCCTGTGTCATGGAACGCAGTTCCGTTGCATAACGGAGGATCTCCGCACGGGGGATCTCGGTATCAAGCACGCAGAGACCGTCTTCCGATCCCATACCGAGGATCCTGCCGCGTTTGTGGTTCAGGTTGCCGGTAATATCGCCGGTATAGGCTTCCGGAACGGTGATCTTAACGTGCATAACAGGTTCCATCAAAACGGGTTTTGCCTTGCTCATTGCATCCTTGAACGCGCGTCTCGTGGCGATCTTGAACGCCATTTCGGAGGAGTCCACATCATGATGTTTGCCATCGAACACGGTCACGCGCATCTTTTCCACCACGCATCCGGCGAGCGGACCGCGCGCCATGGCTTCCAGAACGCCTTTTTCAACGGCAGGGATGTAGTTTTTCGGAATGGAGCCGCCAACGACTGCATTGACAAATTCAAACTCTTCCGCAGGTTCGATCCGCAGATGCACTTCTGCAAACTGACCGTGACCGCCGGACTGCTTTTTGTGGCGGTATGCGGCTTCGCCTCTGGCATTGATCGTTTCCCGGTACGGGATCTTCGGCGGATCCAGCTGCACTTCAACTTTTGCGATGGCTTTCAGGTTGCGGACCGCATTCATCAGGTGTTGTTCGCCCATGCCCTGAAGCAGCGTTTCGTGGGTTTCATCGCAGCGCTGCAGCTTGATCGTGGGATCACATTCCGCCAGTTTCTGGATGCCCTGTACGATCTTATCTTCATCGCCGCTGCGGACGGCGCGAATCGCATAGGAGATGACCGGGTTCGGGTAGAGCTGACGACTCATGGCGTGATTGTTGGTCAGGGATTCACCCAGCGTATCGCCGGTCTTGGTACCTTTCAGTTTGGCGATCCCGCAAATACAGCCGGGGCAGACCTGATCCACCGGGATCTGGTTCTTGCCGTTCAGCAGAACAAGCTGACCGAGGTGTTCTTTGTTCTGGGTGTTCAGATTGAAAATATCCTGATTGGACTTGATCGTTCCGGTCAGAACCCGGAAGTACGCCATCTGTCCGATAAAGGAATCCAGTGCGCTCTTGAACACAAACGCAGCAGCATCGCCGTCTTCCTTCGGTTCCACCACCGTGCCGTCGGCGGCGGGGCGGATCCGTTCCAGCGGGTTCGGCATAAGATAGGTCAGACCGTTCATCATCTCACTGACACCGATATCTTTCGCTGCACTGGTGGCAAAGACAGGAACCAGATCGCCGGCAAAGATGGCATTGTGCAGACCTTTGGAGATCTCTTCTTCCGTAAGGCTCTCGCCGCCGAGGTAGCGTTCCATCAGTTCTTCATTGGATTCCGCCACGGTATCCAGCAGCTGTTCTTTATACTTGGCGACCATATCTTTCAGGTCATCCGGGATCTCACTTTCCGGCGTGGTCAGGACGCTGACGACACGGGAGAGGTTTTCTTCTTTTCCCACCGGCAGAGTCATCGGCACACAAACGGTCTTGCCGTATGCTTCCTGCAGCTGATCGAGTACCCGGAAGAAATCGGTCTGGGTACGGTCAAGACGGTTCACGACCACCAGTTTCGGGATCTTGAATTCTTTGGCATAGCGCCATGCACGGGTGGTACCGATTTCGATCCCGGCATCGCCATCCAGCACGATCGCGGCAAAACCGCAGGACCGGAACGCAGAAATGACTTCCCCGACGAACTCGCCGTAGCCGGGGGTATCCGTAAAGAAGAAATGATTTCCTTCCCACGAACAGTTCAGGTAAGCAGAATAAATACTGGAACGTTTCTCCTGTTCATCGGGGGTAAAGTCGGAGACACTCGTTCCTGTATCAACAGAACCGAGCCGCTCCACTGCACCTGCCTTAAATAACATGAGGTCACAGAGAGTAGTTTTGCCGGACCCATTATGTCCAGCCACAGCAAAGTTGCGGATTTTTCCGGGGTTTTCGATCTTCATGATCCATTGCTCCTTTCGTCAGTGTGAAACCTTAAAATTATTGTAAGAGAACATTTCCAGCATTCGTTGGAATCCGTTGTAATCATAACACGCGTTTTTTTCGTTGTCAAACGGCTTTTCTGAATTTTTTTCGGATTTTTTGCCCTTTCTGACCATTCTGCTTGCTTTTTTGACAATTTTGTGGTAAATTATAAGCGTATTTTTGATTTTTTTTTGAACAAGGAGCTGTCTTTTATGAAAGTGACACTGGCAAACCTGACCGATTTCGGATGTTTCAATGACATCCCGGAATATTACCATAATTATATCTTTGAAGAATGGCGCACCCACGGCGCAGATAAAATGGTCTTCACCGTTGCCATGATGGAAAAAGCTGTCCTTGATCCCGAATTTGCTGCCCGATTCATCAAAAAAGCGGCGGACCACGGCTTGCAATTCACCGATGCACACGTGCCGTGGTATCCGGTCTGGGCGCTCAACACGCCACCGGAATATAAAGAGGAGATGTTGAAAAACAACTCCCGTGCGCTGGAACTCTGCGGAGAATGTGGAGCAAAAACGCTGACGATCCACGTGGGTGACAATATCTGCCGGAATACCTCGTTCGATCCTCAAAAGGCGCACGACTGGCTGGATGCCACACTGGAAAAACTGATCCCGGTCGCTGAAAAAAACAAGGTCGTTCTCTGTATTGAAAACATCATCGCCCCCACCGACCAGCCGGATGAACTGCTGCGCTGTTTCGCAAAATTCTCCTCGCCGTACTTCGGCTGCTGTTACGACTCCGGTCATGCCAACGTGATGGAAAGCTTCCCCGGCAAAGATCCGCAGCGGCTCTGCTCCTGGATCAAAGACACTCTCTGGCAGGGGAACCCGAAATATTATGATGGCGATACCATCACGGCTCTGCTGCCCCATATCGTTACCTGTCACCTGCACGATAATGACGGATACGAAGATCAGCACCTTCCGCCGGGACGCGGCACGGTCAAGTGGGATCATGTGCTTTCTTCGCTGGAACAGGCGCCCCGTCTGCTGACGATCCAGAACGAAGCCAATGCCCTGCGCGATGGCGGCACCTCCATCGCCGCCATGCACGAAGCCTTCCGGAAAGTCGGGTTCCAATGAAAAAACTTTTCTCCGATGCCCTGAAAGGCTGGTCCCTTCCTGATCTTCTGCTGCTCTCCACGGCAGCTGTTCTCCTGCTCGCGCTGATGATTTACGACGGCGCACAGGATGTGATTGGTGTCATCAGCGCTCTGACCGGGATCCTTTACACGCTGCTTGCCGGAAAAGGGAAAGCACTCTGTTACATCTTCGGGATTATCAACACGATCCTTTACGGATATGTGGCGTACGCCGGAGGTGTCTATGGCGACATGGCATTGAACTGGCTTTATTATCTGCCGATGATGTTCGTGGGACTTTACACCTGGAGCAGACATACGGAAACGGCTTCCGGCGGCGTGTTCCGTAAAAAGCTGACATCCTTCCAGCGGATGCGGATCATCGGTCTTACCGGGATCGGGTGGCTGATCCTGTGGTCGCTGCTGGACTACTCCGGCGGTTCTTCCCCCATCCTCGATGGAGCAACGACTGCCTTGAGCATCGCTGCCATGATCCTCGGCGTGATGCGCTGTTTTGAACAGTGGCTTGCCTGGACCGCCGTCAATACCCTCTCCATCCTTATGTGGTTCCGGCTCTGGCAACGGGGAGAAGGCAGCCTTTCCACACTCATCATGTGGGGTGTATTCCTCATTTGCGGGATCATCTTTACAGTGCAATGGCTGAAGAAAAAAGAAGATGAACCGGCGGAGGCGGCACAATGAATGTAGTCATCGTTGCAGACGGCACTTTTCCGACACATCCCCTGCCCCTTTCTGCGTTGAAAGAAGCCGACATCATCATTGCCTGCGACGGTGCGGCAAAAACATTGCTTCATGCCGGGTTCATGCCTCATTGTGTGGTGGGCGATCTGGATACACTGGAGAAAGAGATCCAGCAACAACTGAAAGACCGTCTGGAACATGAGACCGAACAGGAGACAAACGACTTGAGCAAAGCGTTCCGCTCCGCCTTGAGAAAGATGTCTGCAGCCGATACCCTCACCATTCTCGGCGCCACAGGGAAGCGGGAAGATCACACACTGGGCAATCTTTCACTCCTTGCCGATTTCGCCGGACAACACAGCAGGATCCGTCTGCTGACCGATCATGGAACATTTCTGCCGGTGACCGGTACAGCCGTGATCCCGTGCCATCCCGGTCAGGCGGTCTCCTTCTTCAATCCCACGGGGAATCCGGTCCGGCTCACCGGTAACAATCTGAAATATCCGGTTTGTGATCTTGCACTCGACCGCTGGTGGACCGCTACCCTCAACACGGCAACGGCAGACACCCTTGAACTGAAAACAACCCCCGCCGATGCCACGGTGATCGTGTTCCTGAATCATTGATCGCACTTGATTTTTTGTTCTTCCGTGCTATATTATACGCTCATTTTCAATACGGAGAAGAACAATGACAAAAGAATATTACACAAGTTTCGGTAAAGACCAATGGAACCGCGAAGACTGGCTCGTGGTCCGCAGCCCGCGCTGGGAAGATGTGAGCCACTGGCTCCAGAACGATGACTGCATTGCAAATTATGTACCGGATGACCTGAAGCCGGAAGATATGCAGATGGGACGCGACCGGACCGGCGAAAGCTATATCAGTATGCTCCTGAAACAGCCGGTCACCGGCAGCGTCCGCCTTTCCACGACCTGCGCTTTCGACAGCCGTATGGCTCCCCTGATCGTGCTTTCCCGGGAATTGGGTCCGGTCCACCATGAACATCTGGAAGTGGTGCTGTACGACCGGGGCGTGAACCTGTGGCATCATTTCTACAAGGACGGCAAGCCCTCCTGGAAGCTGCTCTCCTTCATCGAGCTGGATCTGGCGATCGGGGAAAAGCACATCCTTACCGCCGAGATGATCTTCACCCACAAGGGCAGATTCCTCCTGATGGGATGCGATGGAAAAACATTCGGATGCCGGATCGCAGACGACTGGCCCGAAACTTATTATGTGGGCTTCACCGGTTGCGAAGGCAGAAACCGGTTCTACGATTTCCGTGTCATTCCCGGCAGAACCGACTCCGAGGCAATGAAGGAGCGGGTCTCCGATTAAGTCTGAAAAAAATTATGCTCCAAGAAGACCGGTCAGCTTATCCAGCAGTCCGGTCTTTTTCAGCATCCCGATCGCCCAGATCGTCAGGATGACCAGCGGCAGGCCCCAGCGCAGATAGTGCCGCACGATCCACGGGAACTTCCAGCCGATCCCGGTGTTCAGTTCCCCGTAGAAATTCTTTGCGCCCCAGCCGTAACGGTTCATACAGAACACAGTCAGATAAAGCGCCCCGAGAGGCAGCAGGTTATCGCTCACGATAAAGTCTTCCAAGTCAAGCACATTGGTTCCTTCACCCAGAGGTTGAAAACTTTTCCACAGATTGAACCCGAGAATACAGGGCATTGAAAGGATCAGCAGAGCGCCCCCGAAAACCGAACAGGATTTTTTCCGTTCCCACTTGAGTTCATCGATCCCGAACGCCGCCAGATTTTCAAACACAGCGATCAGCGTGGAAAGGGCGGCAATGCTCAAAAACAGGAAGAACAGGCATCCCCAGAACGCGCCGAAGGGCATACTCTGGAACACATTGGGAAGCGTTACAAAAATCAGCGCCGGTCCCTGTCCGGGGTCGATATTGAACGCAGCGCAGGCGGGGAACACGATCAAACCGGAGCAGATCGCCATAGAGGTATCCAACACCGTGATCCACACCCCTTCCTGCGGCAGAGAGCGGTCCCGCCCGATATAACTGCCGCAGATGGCAATGCTGCCGATGCCGAGACTGAGCGTAAAAAACGCCTGTGCCATAGCCGCGTGGACCGTTTCCAGAAGACCGTTCCGGATAAAATGTTCCGGGCTGGGATCCAGGAAAAAGTTGATCCCCTCACCCGCATTTGGCAGGGAAAGAGAACGGACAACCAGCAGGATCAGTAGAAAAAACAGTCCGATCATCATGTACTTGATGGATTTTTCAATGGTCTTCCGGACACCGCCCATACAGATCACAATCGTCAGCACCGTCACGAACACGGTATAACCGATCTGTTTCCACGGATTTTCAAGGAAAGATCCGAAGTAAGCGCCGCACTCCGCCGGGGTCATGCCGTTGAAGACACCGCGCACAAAGTCCACCGCATACGCCAGCAACCACCCGGTGACCGGAGCGTAGAACATCAACAGGATCAGATTCCCCGCGAACAGTACATAGGCAAATCCGGACCAGCGGAAACGGGTCTCCGGATTCTGCAGATTCCGGAAAGCGCCGGGATAGGTGCTGCGCCCTGCTCTGCCGAGAGAAAGTTCCATCAGCAGCACGGGGAAACCGAGGATCGCCAGAAAGAAAAAGTAAAGCAGCACAAAAAGTCCGCCGCCGTATTGTCCCACGATATACGGGAAACGCCACACGTTACCGAGCCCGATCGCGCAGCCGGCTGTCATCAGAATAAAACCCAAACGGGATGCAAAAAGTTCACGCTGTTGTGCCATAATCAAAAAATCCTGTTGTTGTGTTATTTTACATTATTTTGTAAATATACTGCAAGACATACCATTTTGCAACCCGGACAAAACATTTTTCCAAAAAAGGTCTTTTTTCACGCTTGACTTTTCCGGTGTCCGGGGTAAAGTAATCCGGAACACAGAGAAAAATCAATCAACGTGAGGAAAAACGGTATGAAACTTTGTGCGCTCCAGATCCCCTTCGCCTACAATGAGGCAGATTGCGATGCTTCCGTCCGGTTCGCCATCGAACAGCTCAAACAGTGTGATGAATCCTGCGACATCATCCTGACTCCCGAATACACCAACGCCCCGGCAAATTTTGAAAAAGGTGCCTGTATCCCGTACACAAAAAAGTTCACGGACGAACTGTTGACGACCGCAAAGGAAACGGCACGCCGCTGCAACGCCATTGTGGCGGTCAACTATGTGAGCGAAGCGGAAGAAGGTATATTCCGCAACACCACGGCTGTCTTTGACCGACAGGGAAACGAGGCGGGACATTTCTACAAACAGCATCTGCCCCGCGCGGAACGGAACATCAATCTGCTGGATGAGACATACACCCGCAAGTTCCGCCGCCCGGACATCGTTACGGTGGATGGGATCCGGTTCGGGTTCCTAATCTGTTACGATACGTACTACACGGAATATGTGGCACACATCGCCAGCTGCAAGCCGGATATTGTGCTGGTCTCCTCCTTCCAGCGGGCGGAACGCCCCGAGATCCTGCGGATCCAGAATCAGCATCTTGCCTTTTATTGCAACTGCTATGTACTGCGCGCCTCCGTCTCCATGGGGGAAAACGCCACCACCGGCGGCATATCCATGGCGGTCACGCCCGAAGGAACGATTCTGGGCGAGTTCGGCAACAAACTGGGGCTGTTCACTTGCGAGATTGAGGACATCCATCACAAATTTATGCGATCCAACAGCTTCGGCGGCAGCATGATCCCCAACGATAAATTCATCAGTCAGGGCAGAACGCCGTGGGCGTACCGGACCTGCGGCAGCCCGGTGATCGAACCGGAATCCACCCTGCCCTATCCCCGGATCTGCGCACACCGGGGCTTCAATACCGTTGCGCCGGAAAACACCCTGCCCGCTTTCGGTGCCGCCATCGCTCTCGGGGCGGAAGAGATCGAACTGGATGTGCGGTTCTCCTCTGACGGCGTCCCGGTCGTCTGTCACGATGACCGCCTTGACCGGGTATCCGATGGCACCGGGCTGGTTCAGGACAAAACGTTTGCCGAACTGAAAGCGCTGGACTTCGGCAGCCGTTTCGGCGAGCGTTTCAAAGGTTTGCCGATCGCCTCCTTTGAAGAAGTGCTGGCAAAATTCTCCCGCCAGACCATCATCAACCTGCATATCAAAAATTTCGGTCCGGTGGAAGAAAAATATCCGGCAGACAAGTTCCAAAAGATCGTGGACCTGCTGGAAAAATATGATTTTCTGGACAATGTCTATCTTATGGCGACCTCCGGGGTCATGGAAACCGCCATGGAGATCGCGCCGGACATCCCCCGCTGCATGAGTGCCGATCCCGATCCCTGGAAGATCGTGGACCGCGCCATTGAATGGAAGTGCAGCAAGGTCCAGCTCTTTGCCCCTTATTACAATCAGGAAATGATCGACAAAGCCCACGCAAACGGCATCCGCTGCAACATTTTCTACTGCGACGACCCGGCAAAAGCGGAAGAACTTTTTGCTATGGGGATCGATACCATCCTTACCAACGATTATCTTGCAATCGCAAATGTTTTGAAGAGAATCAAAGAAAAGGAATAAGACCATGTTTCTCCCTGCTGACCGCACCCTCGCCGACTTTCCCCGTCTGGCAAACGAAACCGATGATGCACCCCGTATCCAGCGCGCCATTGACGCCTGCCCCTCCGGTGTTCTTTACATCCCCGGCGGGATCTACGAGATCGCCACGCCTGTGTGTGTGAAAAATCTCTGTTCTCTGCTGCTGCACAAGTCCGCCGTCCTCCGCGCCGTGAAGGAGATGGATTTTGTCATGCGCGTGGAGTGCGCCATGCAGTGGGATAAATCCCTGCGGACGCCGGATATGCCCGAAGACTACAACCTCTTTGTCCGGGGTGGTCAGTTCGACGGCAACGGGCTGGCATCCTGCCTTGTTCTCTCCCATTATCACCACTTTACGCTGGCGGACACCACCTGTCTCAACGGCAAAAAGTACGGTCTGAAAGTGGACGATGAACAGCGTTACGGCTATGAACTGATCGTGAATAACCTTTACTGTAAGACGGTCATCCCCGGTCTGGCGGGAAATATCGGGGTCTATGTGACCGGCGGCGACAGCCACTACACGGATGTGGTGGTCATCGACTACACCACCGGTTTCAAATTTGTGGAACACGGTTGGGCGTGCCGTCTGACCCGCTGCCACGTCTGGGGCGGTCCGGTCCCACCGCCTGCCGAAGGCGAACTGCCGGAAATGCTCAAGGATTCCATCTGTTTTGATATCCAGTCCGACGGCTGCATCCTGCGGGACTGCTATGCCGATACCGGAGCGATCGGATTCAAGATCGCCGGAAACACCAGTCTGCTGGGATGCTATTATTTCAGCAATCCCAGATTCGGGCTGGACAACATCACCTGCATCAAGCACGAGCGGGGACATCTCACCGTGGCGGAGTGCGCCTTCAACAAGACCGCCGAACACGTGAAGCTCTATGAAGGCGATGGCGTGAACGGGATCTGGTCCAACAACCATCTGCTGGCATTCCCTGAAGACACCCCCTGCCCCTTCTCCGGCAAGGCGGATGCCAAAGCGGAATACCGTCCACTTGCCGGTATGTAAGAGAAAAAAATAAATCGCGGAGTAAAATCTTTTGCAAAAGATTCTTTTCCCCGCGCCCTTTTTTTCAAAAACATTTATATGGATTGCACCACTTTTCAGTGTTCGCAATCCAGTTTTTTACGCTGCTCAATCCTTCGATCTTATCGAAAAAAATTCAGAACACCGTTCGATCTCTGCGCAGAAATTGATAAACACATAAAAAACGCCCGCAGGGTAAAGGGCTGCGGGCGCTTCCATACATCTTCGACAGGTTTGTTTTCTTCACTGTCAGGTGCTGTTTTCGATCGGTACTGCTTCTGACATTTTTTCCTCCTTCCTTTTGATGAGGGGTTATGGTATTGTGAATGTTACTCCGCAAATATTCCGATCAGCGCAAAAGACCAAAGAAAAAAATCCAACGATAAATCAATCCAAAAAGCCATGCTGCCAATTTCCTTGCGCACACCGATTTGCTTCAGATTACACAGAAAAATGTGCATATTTCTCACCAACAGAGGCGAATCACTCCCCATACGGCACTGTTTTTTCAGTCGAAACAGCTTTTTATTCATCTTTTTCGAGAGAACCGCATACCGGATCCAAATCCACAATGGTGCAATACCGGGCAGCAGCATAAAAACAACAATCAGTGCGGATAAACTAATAACTCCCAACCAAATTGTCAAAGGGGATGAATGAAAAGTCCAAGCAAGGCTAAAAAATGGAGAAGCAATGATAAGACAGATCGGAGTGGTAACAAGAGGCAGAAGCAGCAATATCGCCACTCCCCACCACATAGTCCAAGGGTAGTACGGCTTCAGTTCGGTGTGGCATATCTCCTCAAATTCGGCGTCTGCATTCCAACTTCTGCCGCACTCGCAATGAACAAGCTCTTTTGTTTTGTAGATGCGGGGATCCACACGGTACACATTGCCGCATTTGGGACAGGTGATTTTTGTTTTGTCGATAGCCATACGTTTCACTTTCTGTTAAAGTTTTTTTCTGCAGCATTTTTTCAAACGCAAAACACTCCGTACTTATAAGGTTCTGATTTTTCGTTTTGTCACTTATATGACAGATTTTTCCGGTATGTTCCGGCATTTTTCAGTCGTTATTGCACCGTACGATCAATAACCGGTGAATATTCCCGGAGCATCCAAACTTTTTTCGGACTTTTTTGCAAAGGAAACAAAATCCGGACTTGCATAAATCGTTCAAAATATTTTTCTATTTTGCTTGACAAAACTCAAACCACGAATGATTTATGACAGTTTTTGCGGTAAAAACACGCATATTCCGCAGAATTCCGCCCTGCAACAACCATTTACCATCCGAAAAAAGTTCAAGAAAAAATCGTTCCGGACTTGACTTGACAGCGGGAATGGTGTATTTTTTGGAAGTTTCGATTTGTTAACTTAATCAGAAATCAGGAGAAATAAGATGAGCGACCGCAAAGTAAAAGTCGGCGTTGTGGGGCTGGGCAACATGGGCAGCCAGCACCTTGTTTTTGTTTCCAACATCCCCACGATGGAACTGGCAGCGTGCTGTGACATCGTGCCGGAAAAAGCGCAGAAGGCTGGCGAAAAGTACAACATTCCGTACTTCACCAACGCAGAAGACATGATGAAATCCGGGCTGATCGAAGCGATCATCATCGCGGTCCCCCATTACGATCACACCACCATTGCCATTGCGGCTTTTGAACACGATCTGCACGTCCTCACGGAAAAACCGGTGGGCGTCCACAAGAACGATATTCTCAAGATGATCGCCGCACACAAGGCACATCCGGAAAAACGGTTTGCTGCCATGTTCCAGCAGCGGATGCTGCCCATCTACCAGAAGATCCGTCAGCTGGTCCAGCGGGGCGAACTGGGTGCGATCCAGCGTATCAACTGGATCATTACGGACTGGTTCCGCTCTCAGGCGTATTACGATTCCGGGTCCTGGCGTGCCACATGGAAGGGCGAAGGCGGCGGCGTGCTGCTGAACCAGTGTCCCCACCACATCGACCTTTACCAGTGGATGTTCGGGATGCCCTCCAAGGTCCGCGGTTTCTGCGGGATCGGGAAGTATCACAAGATTGAAGTGGAAGATGAAGTTACGGCGTTCTTTGAATATGAGGACGGCAGAACGGCAGTCTTCATCACCTCCACCGGAGAAGCCCCCGGCACCAACCGTTTGGAAGTCACCTGCGACCGTGGCAAACTGATCGTGGAAAACGGCAGCATCAAGTTCATCCGGAACGAGATCCCCACCGCCGAATTCCGCTCCACCACGAAACAGCTTTTCGGTACCGGTCCGGTCTGGACGATCGACGTTCCCTTCGGGGCTGCCCCCTCCACCCCGCTCCATCAGCTGGTACTGGAAAACTTTGCAGACTCCATTCTGAACGGCACGAATCTGGTCGCTCCGGCGGAAGAAGGTCTGAACTCCGTGGAACTTGCCAACTCCATGCTCTTCTCCTCCATGCAGGGTGAAACGGTCAATCTGCCGCTGGATGGCGATGCTTACGAAACCATGCTCAAAGGTCTGATCGCCAACTCCGACTTCAAGAAAGAAACGGCGTCCGGCGCAGTGGCTGCGGATATGTCCGCCTCCTTCGGAAAATAATTGCAACAATAGAGGTAGTATTATGTTTTATATGACCGGATTTGCGGACGAAGCCTCCGCCAACATAGATGTCCAGATCGCCGTCACAAAGGAACTGGGCTGGAAAAATATCGAAGCACGCATGATGTACGGCAACAAAAATATTGCCAGCATCAGCGATGAAGAATTTGAGGACCTTCAGCAGAAACTGCAGGAAGCCGGAGTGAGCATCAACTGCTACGGCAGCGGGATCGCCAACTGGGCAAAACCCATTACCGATTCTCCGGAAAGCAGCTATGAAGAACTGATCAAAGCAGCTCCCCGCCTGAAAAAACTCGGCACAAAGTTTGTGCGTGTGATGAGCTTTGCGGTCCCCCCTGAACTGCGCAACAGCAAGTCCTGGGACTACGCGGATGAAGTGGTCAAGCGCATGAAGCACCTCGTTCAGATCGCAGAAGAAAACGGTCTGCTCCTGCTTCATGAAAACTGCCAGAACTGGGGCGGTCTTTCTTTTGAACACACCCTCTACCTGCTGGATAAGATCCAGAGTCCGGCGTTCCGTCTGGTCTTTGACACCGGCAACCCCGTATTCAACCGGGACGTCCGGGGCGAAGGTCCCTACGACTGGCAGTCTTCGTGGGAGTTTTACAAAAATGTCCGGGAATTTGTGGAATATATCCACATCAAAGATGCCCGTATCAACGAAAAAGGCGAAACGGTCTATACCTGGGCAAACGAAGGCTTCGGTAATGTGGAACAGATCATTACGGACCTCGTTGCACGGGGCTATCACGGCGGCTTCTCCATGGAACCGCATCTGGCGTTGGTCTTCCACGATGAATCGGTCCAGAACCCGGAAGAAGTCAAAAAGCAGACCTATATTGAGTACGGCAGACGCTGCGAAGCGCTGATCCGAAAGATCTACGGCTGCTGAAAGAATACGCCGTTCTGATCCATCCGCACACGGGCTCTCCGCCTGTGTGCTTTTTCTTTTGTCGGAAAAAGATAGATACTTTTCTCTTTATCTTTTTGCCGTTTTTATACTTAAAGAGGGGAATGTCAACTTGAAAACACGGCAATTTATGGTATTGTAAGAGAATGTCTGCGATTTTCAGGCATCCTTATTCCTTTTTAAAAGATAAGGAGTGTCACGAAAAAAATGCGGTGAATATGAGAAACCGGCTCTGCCGGATTGTAAAAATATCAAACAAAGGATCACTATTATGAGTGAGGATTTTTCCTATCTGCCCGAGGCAGGAAGTGAAAAAGGCGACCTGATCCGGGGTCTGCAGCTGGTGCAGTCCCGCGAAGGTTATGTTTCCGACGATGCCATCCGCGCCGCCGCCAAACATTTTGGCGTCCCCGTGGCAGAAGTCGAAGGCGTGTTGACTTTTTATGCCCAGTTCAAACGGACAAAACCCGGAAAGAACAAAATCTGTATCTGCGATGGTACTGCGTGCCACATCAAAGGCTCCACACAGGTCGCGTCCTGGCTGGAAGCCGAACTGGGGATCGGTGACGGACAGACTACTGAAGACGGCATTTTCTCGCTGGAAACCGTGGCTTGCCTCGGCTGCTGCTCCCTTGCTCCGGTCATGTCCATCAACGGCAAAGTCTACGGCAAACTGGACCGCAAAGGTCTCACGAAGATCCTGAACGAATACAGAAAACTCGGCTGAGGTAAGAATATGGCTGCAATCAAAAGAATCAAAGTCGGTACCGCTTCCTGCGGTATTGCCGCCGGTGCAGGTCAGGTCTTCGACGCATTGAAAAACGCTGCAACGGATGTACCCGTCATCGGCGTCGGCTGCTTCGGTCACTGCTACGCCGAACCGATCGTGGAAGTGGAATGTGAAGACGGCACAAGCGTCTTTTACAGCAAAGTCAAACCCGAAGATGCCGCCGGTATCCTGAACCTTACGGAAGAAGGCAGATTTTCCATCCCCGCCCGCCGTGCCGAACTGGAAAAAACGCTGGTCACACGCCTCGCCGGGAAGATCAACCCCATCGATATGCAGGAATATATCGCCAACGGCGGTTTTGAATCCATGAAAAAAGCTTTCGCCATGACGCCCGAACAGGTCGTGGATGAAGTCAAGAAAGCCGGTCTCCGCGGTCGTGGCGGTGCCGGATTCCCCACCGGTATGAAGTGGAGCTTCCTCGCGGCAAAACAGGTCCCCGAAAAAGTCCTCATCTGTAACGCAGACGAAGGCGACCCGGGTGCGTTCATGGACCGCTCCATGATGGAAAGCGTGCCGTTCCAGATGATGGAAGGGATGCTCATCGGTGCATACGCTACCGGCGCAACCAAGCTCTTCATCTACTGCCGTGCGGAATATCCGCTGGCGATCAAGCACCTTTCCATTGCCATCGACGCAATGAAAGAAGCGAACCTTCACATGCTCCCCGGTCGTGAAAAGCCCCTGGAGATCATCATCAAGGAAGGTGCCGGTGCTTTCGTGTGCGGCGAAGAAACTGCCATGATCCACTCCCTCGAAGGCAAGCGCGGTACTCCCCGATTCCGTCCTCCCTTCCCCACGGACAGCGGCTGGAACACCCTCCCCACTGCCATCAACAACGTGGAAACCTTCTGCAATATCGCTCCCCTCTTCAGCATCGGAGCGGATGCCTTCGCTGCCATCGGCACGGAAAAAGGCAAAGGTACCAAGATCTTCGCTCTCGCCGGTGACGTGAAGAATCCGGGTCTGACGGAAGTCCCCATGGGTACCACGCTGGCGGAAGTTGTGTACGAGATCGGCGGCGCCGAACCCGGCACCGTCAAGGCAGTCCAGACCGGCGGTCCCTCCGGCGGCTGTATCCCGGCTGACAAATTCGATACCAAGATCGACTACGATACCCTCGGCGCACTCGGTGCCATTATGGGATCCGGCGGTCTGATCGTGATCGGCAACAACCGCTGTATGGTGGAAACAGCCCGTTACTTCCTCAGCTTCACCCAGCGCGAATCCTGCGGAAAATGTACGTTCTGCCGCGTGGGTACCACCCGTATGTATGAAGCACTCCAGCGCATCACGGAAGGCAAAGGCACGGAAGCGGACATCGCATTTCTGGAAGATATCGGTCCCAAGATCAAGAAGGGCGCACTCTGCGGTCTGGGGCAAACTGCCCCGAACCCTGCCCTCTCCACCCTCCGCTATTTCCGCAATGAGTACGAAGAACACGTGCGCGATCACGTCTGTTCCGCCCACATCTGCTCTGCTCTTACGGATATCAAGGTCGATACGGACAAGTGTGTCAAGTGCGGTCTCTGTATGAGAACCTGCCCTGTCGGCGCAATTCAGAAAACCGATGTGTTCACCGTTGACAACGCCAAGTGCAGCAAGTGCAACTCCTGTATCGAGATCTGCCCGAAGAAGGCAATCTCCCGCGTCAACAAGGGTGAAGGCTTCAACTCCTCACTGTAAGGAAAGATTACCATGGCTGAATTCAAATTTATTCTTGATGGAAAAGAAGTTACGGCGCAGCCCGGGGAAACCATCCTCGCGGTGGCGGCAAGAAACGGGATCGAGATCCCCACGCTCTGCTTCAATAAAAAAATCTCTAAAACCACTTCCTGCTTTGTCTGCGTGGTCAAGGACGTGAAGACCGGAAAGTTCCTGCCTTCCTGCTCCGCCTGCCCCGCTCCCGGTCAGGAAATCGAATCCTCCACCGATGAAGTGCGCGAAATGCGCCGCACGGCTCTGGGACTGCTCCTCTCCGAACATACCGGAGACTGCGAAGCACCCTGCACCCTCGCCTGCCCCGCTCACGCCAACGTGGAAGAATATGTCCGCGCCGGACGCAAAGGCGATTTTCTGGAATCCTTGAAGATCATCAAGCAGCGCATCCCCCTGCCCATGTCTGTTGGGCGTGTCTGCCCCCGTTTCTGCGAAAAAGACTGCCGGAGAAATATCGATGGCAAGCCGGTCAGCATCAACGATGTCAAACGCATCGCCGCCGACCTGTTCTATGAAACCTATATGGAAGAACTGCCCGAACTGAACGGCAAAAAAGTCGCCATCATCGGTGCCGGTCCTGCCGGTCTTTCTGCGGCATACTACCTGCGTCTGCAGGGTGTTGCATCTGTTCTCTTCGATCAGCAGCCGGAAGCAGGCGGTATGCTCCGTTACGGTATTCCGGAATTCCGTCTCCCGAAAGACACCCTCCGCAAGGAACTGGCGCACTTCGGCAAAATGGGCGGCATTGAGATCCGTACCAACAGCAAACTGGATCGGGACTTCACGCTGGATCAGCTGAAGAGTGAATACGACGCCGTGATCTTTGCAATCGGCTCCTGGGCTTCCAGCTCTATGCGCATCGACGGCGAAGATCTGGCAAATCAGGGCATTGCATGGCTGGGCGAGATCGCCGGTAAAAACTGGCAGGGCTGCGCCAATCCGGGCAGAACCGTGGTTGTCGGCGGCGGCAATACCGCTATGGACTGCGCAAGAACCGCCCTGCGTCTCGGCGGCGATGTGACGGTGGTCTATCGCCGTACCAAGAACGAAATGCCCGCCAGTCTGGTGGAAATCGAAGAAGCGGAAGAAGAAGGTATCAAGTTTGAATATCTCACCGCGCCCCTCGCTCTGGCAAAAGCAGAAGACGGCTCCCTCGCCCTCTCCTGCCAGCGCATGGAACTGGGTGCAGCAGACGCTTCCGGCAGACGTACCCCCGTCCCCGTTGCGGGTTCCGACTTCATCATCCCGGCGGATACCGTCATTTCTGCCATCGGTCAGCGCACCATCGTTCCGGCTGGCATCCCCTCCGGAAAGCGCGGCATCGAAGCAGCGAAAGAAGATCTCCGGGTCTTCGCCGATGCTCCGGTCTATGCTGCAGGCGACTGCGTCAGCGGTCCGGCAACGGTCGTGGAAGCTCTTGCTGCCGGTCGGAAAGCGGCTCTGGCGGTGCTGGACTTCTTTGCGGGCAAGCCCCACACGGAACCCTTCCTCTTCAATGTCTCCCGCGGACACTGGCGCAATCTGGCGAAGGAAGATCTGGTGTATCTGCGGAAGATCTCCGAGGCGGATCGCGTTCAGCCGGACTACATCTCTATGGATCGCCGCAAGAGTACCTTTGATGAACTGTTCGATTCCATTCCGGCGGACAAAGTTTCTGCCGAAGCAGATCGCTGTATTGAATGTTCCTGCACCGCCAAGGGCGACTGCCTCCTGAAGAAGCACTCCACCAAGTATGGCGTGTCTCCGGATATGTACTGCGGACAGAAGCCCATTTCCACGGTGGATGTGCGCCACGAGTACATTATTCACGACAAGCAGAAATGTATCCGTTGCGGCACCTGCGTGAAGGTCTGCTCGGAAGTCATCAACAAGGGCTTGCTGGCTCTGATGAAGCGGGGCTTCAACACGATGGTACAGACGGCGCTCGGCGAAGAACTGCCGTCCTACTGTAAAGATTGCGGAGCCTGCGTGAACGAATGTCCTGTGGGCGCTCTGGACTGGAAACAGAAGAAATAATTTCTGCTTCACGATCCCAAACGACAAAAGCCACCGGTTGGTCCGGTGGCTTTTTTTATGCCCTTTTCTTTTCAGCCTTCACCCCAAAAAAATTGCGAAGTGCGGTTTTCCCCGCCTTCCCAGCCTTCCCACAAAAAAATGCGAAGTGCAGTGCTTCGCTCCGTGCGCCGAACGAGCGGAGCGAAGTTGGGGCGCACAATGTGTGCACCCCTTGGGGGTGTTTCCTCAGAAAGGGTTTTCCCCGCCTAACCTCTTACACCAAACTCAGCAACTCTTCCAGAGCGGCGTCGAATTCGTCTTTGAACTGCTCGGCTTTTGCGGTGGAGAGGTTGTCCTCGCCGATGACGGTGAAGTCGATGCTTTCGTCGTAGGCGCGA
>SUVR01000029.1 GCA_015061915.1 Lentisphaerota bacterium
AGTCCGGTTCGATGCTAATGTAATGATTCAGTTGATTGTTCATGTTACTCCTTTCGTCTGGCGTAAAATGAACTTTCAGCTGACTTTTTTCAAGTAATTTTAATTTTTTATTTTGAAATTACCTCGTAATCTATTTGTAATTCATAGATTGCGTGCTATATTCTCTCCATTTTCAGGAGTATCGTATGACTGCAGCAAAACAAAAAACAGATTATATTCCACCATTCACTGTCACCGCAAAAACAGTGTCTCTTGTCGCAGAGATTTCCGCCCTGACAGAGCGTCTGGCTGGAGACTTGCAGAAAAAAAACACCCTGAAACTCCGCAAGGCAAACAATGTAAAAACGATCTGCTCCACTTTGGCGATCGAAGGGAACACGCTCAACGAGCGGCAGGTCACAGCGATTTTGGAGGGGAAACGGGTCCTTGCCCCTCCCCGTGAGATCCGGGAAGTGAAAAACGCCATCAGTGCTTATGATCTGCTCGATCGGCTGAATCCTTTTTCCGTACAAAATTTACGGAAAGCGCACCGGATCATGATGAAAGATCTGCTGGATACTCCCGGCAAGTTCCGGCAGCGTGGTGTTGCAATTTTCAACGGCAGAAAGACGCTTCACATCGCTCCGCCGGCAGATCTTGTCCCCACCCTGATCAAACAGCTCTTTGACTGGCTGAAAAAATCGCCGGATCATTCACTGATCAAAAGTTGTGTGTTTCACTATGAGTTTGAATTCATCCATCCTTTTGAAGATGGAAACGGGCGCATCGGACGGCTCTGGCAAACGCTTCTACTGGCAGAAATCCATCCGGTTTTCCGCTTACTGCCGATTGAAAATATGATTTGCAGCAATCAAAAAAAGTATTATGCCGCCATCAATAAAAGTTCGGAACAGAACAACTGCTCATACTTCATTGAATTTATGCTGAATGAGATCCGGCGGGCATTGACTTCGTTCGGGACTTCAACTGGCGGCGTGGAGGACCGGATCTGTGACCTGATCGGCGAGGCGCCCGGACTGCGTGCAAATGCCATTGCATCGGCATTGAATCTTTCCCTGCGAACCGTTCAGCGAGCCCTGCAGAAATTGAAAACGGAAAAACGGATCATCTTCCGCGGCGCCCCCCGGAACGGTGGTTATTTCAAGATAAAATAACCCTCAGGTCCCGGCGGATTTCACCGGCAGCTGGGCAAGGATCACGGCACAGAAGATCACGGCGCATCCGGTCAGTTCCCGCACGGAAAGGATCTCGTTCAGGAACAGCCATCCGCCCAGTACGGCAAACACGGATTCCAGACTCATCAGCAGCGTGGCAGTCACGGGATGCAGATACTTCTGCGCCACCATCTGCAGTGTAAAGGCAATGGCACTGGATCCCACACCGCAGAAGATCCAGAAGGGCAGACTGCGCACGATCTCCGACCAGATCCACGGTTCTCCGAACAGGGGCGAGGCAATGCCGGAAAGGATCGCCGCCACCGCAAACTGGAGACAGGAGAGGCGCACGCAATCGCATTTCGGCGCATAGTGATCGATCACGAGAATATGGATGGAATAGATCACTGCGCAAGCGATCACGAACCACTCACCAAGCCCGATACTGCCGATCCCGCCGCAAAGCAGATACGATCCCGCCAGCGCCAGCACAACCGCGCTCCACAGCAGAAAATTCGTTTTCCGCTTGAAGAACAGCATCCCCAACACCGGCACGATCACAATGTAAAGCGCTGTCAGGAACCCGCTTTTTCCGGCAGAAACATATCGCAGCCCCGCCTGCTGACAGACGCTGGCGCCGGTAATGACAAGTCCGCACCAGAACCCGCCCCAAAGCAGATCCCTTCGTGCCTGCGCGGTCTTCGCCACGCCCCAGAAAGTGAGCTGTTTCAGCTGCACCAGATCAAACGCCATGATCACCACGATCAATGCGGCAACACCCACCACCGACCGCAGCATCACAAAGAGCATGGGGCCCACGATCTGCGCGCCGCTGCTCTGTGCGGAAAAAGCCACCCCCCACAATACCGTTGCAAGGATCATGGCAAAAGCACCCCAGAATTTCTGCATCGTCATCTCCCGAAACGTTTTTATTCCCCGATCAACCGCTTGAAGTTGCCGGCAAGGAGCAGGCGCAGTTCAGCATCGGTGAGATTTTCACAGAGGGCGGCGTAAAGATACATCCCCGCCGGACAGGTCGGCATATCCGAACCGAAGATGATCTTCTCCGCACCGCAGAGGTCAATCGCCCAGCGGATCATGCCCCAGCGGTGGGGACCGTAGCCGGAAATATCCATATAAAGATTCTTATGCTGCGCCACAAATTCCAACCGCTTTTTGGAATTCATATCCTCATCGCCCCAGGGTTCGCCGGGATGCGCCATCATAATTTTCAGATCGGGGCAAGCCTCCAGAACCGGCAGCAGTTCACCCCGGGTCCCGTGGTGGACGCTCGCCAGCATATTCAGTTTTTCCATCTCCTTGAAAATGGTGATCATGCCCGGAGAATTGAAATTTTCCGTATGCAGGGAGTACGGAACCAGTTCACCCACCATCCGGATGCCCTGATCGTACATCCGGTGCAATTCCTCGCAGGATTCCTGAGGATAGCCGCCGTGGACCTGGATCCCCGGAATATAGCCGGGAAACTGATCACGGATCCGCAATGCGTCTTCATTCATTCCTTTGATCCCTGCCCAGCCGTCATCCGCACGACGGACCGAGATCACGCTCCCGGCGTATCGGACGGAGCCGACTTTCTTCATTTCGGCATCGAACTCCGCCATACTTTTGGGCTGTCCGTAAGGACCGATACAGTCGGCGGGATCAAGAAACGGGTGTGTATGGGCATCAATAATCTCAAAATCTGCGGCATTGTGGATCATAAAATCAACTCCTGTTCTGTGTTTTTCTCTACTATACTGCAACAGCCCGGAAAATCAACTGAAATCCCCTTGATTTCACGGAAATATGTTTGCAAATACGGCGGCAGATGCTATATTCTTTCATCCGAAAATCCAACCGAACGGAAAACAGGAGTTCTACCATGATGAATGAAGCCGTCTATCTTGAACGGATGATCCCTTTTTGCAATTATCTGAAAAAACAGGTCAGGAACGCCGGAAACGGCTTGATGTATTACGGCACCGGCGAAGCCGGACACTGGGCGATCCAGAGCAATTTCAATGTGGCGGGAGCGCTGGCGGTGCTTGCCACCACGAAGCTGGAGATCCCTCTTGACAAACAGGAACTGCTGGATCTGGCGCTGCGTCTTTTCCGGTACAATCTTCACAGCCATGTGACCGGCGGAGGCAAGGCATCCTGCGGCAATCCCTGGGGCGGCAGTTGGATCTCCACCCTCGGATTGGAACGGATGGTGCAGGGACAACTGGCGTTTGAACCGTATCTGACGGATCAGGACAAAGAAGCGTTCCGCAAGATGAATCTTTTTGAAGCGGACTGGATCCTGAAAAACTACGAAACCGTGGCGGCGATCGATGGCAACAGCGGCAGAAACAAGCCCGAATCCAACTACTGGAACGGTTCGTTCCTCTATCGCACCGCCATGGACTATCCGGACGCTCCCGACCGGGAGGCGTATCTGGACAAAGCCACTTCTCTCCTGCTGAACGCCATCTCCATCCCTGCCGATGCAGAAAGCGATACGCTCTTCCGGGGCAAGCCTTTGCGCGACTGGTTTGTGGGGGCGAACTTCACAGAAAATTACTCGCTGGATCATCATTCCTATATGAATATGGGATACAGCGTCATCACCCTTTCCCATGCGGCGTATCTTTACTTCTTCTGCAAGGCGCGGGGCTGGACACTTCCGCCGGAGGCGATGCACCACGTGCAGGATCTTTGGAATGTGGTAAAAAACTTCATCTTCCCCGATGGCAGACTCCTGCGGATCGGCGGTGACAGCCGTGCCCGGTACTGCTACTGTCAGATGTATCTTCTCCCCATTCTGCTGATGATGCAGAATCTGGAGAAAGATACAGAAAGTGCTGCTTTTGAACGGGGTATGCTCGATCTACTGAAGCAGGAACAGATCACCACGCCGGACGGCTCCTTCTTCGGGACCCGCCTCAAAGAGATGTCCCACCAGAGCCGCTATTATTACACAAGACTGGAGTCCGACCCCATTGCCGTGCTGGGTTCCGGCGCAATGATCCGCCGTTCCTTCGATCTGCCGGAGATCACGGAAACACCTGTACCCCGGATCGTGGACTGGCACGATGACTTCCACACTGCCGACCTGATCCGGACGGAAAAAACGGTCCGGTCTTTTGTCCGTCGGGCAGCGGAAGGTCCGGTTGTTCTGACGCTGGATCCGGCGTTCAGCGATATGGCAGAATGGTGTGCCAACGGTCACGCCCAGCTGCAGGGACATCTTCTCTTTACCATCGCAGAAAGAGGCTTCCACAAATCCTTCCCCGGGGGCTTCATCAATGCCGGTGCCAGCGGGATCCATGAACGGGGACCGTGGGGCGAAGGGGAAGTGCCGTACCGGGTCGCTGAAACCCGGTCCGCCTGTGCCGCTCTGCCCGATGGAAAGACCACTCTTGTTCTGGAAAAAGTCGTTTCAATCAAAGAACATACGCTGATCTCTCTCCGCGGTATCGGCTGGAAGATCCCCAACGATCTGTTCAACGGGAACAAGCGGACCTACCGGGGAAACAACTTTGCCATGACGCTGGAAAAGATGTCCGGAAACGGCGTGATTGATACCGGATCGACATGGCTGAATGTGGATGACAAACTCACTCTTATTCTCGGTCACGGCGCAAATTCCCTGAAGCTCCACGCTCCCGCAAAAGCCATGGGAGAGATCCGCCACGGACGGGAGATGAAGTCGCTCTATATGAACGAGATCTGCTCTTTTGTCGAAGAAGATGAAACCATCCGCCGTATGCCCGGTGATGTGCTTTCGGACAGCAGTTATGCCGTGATTGCCGGTGTCACAGCCGCGGAAAGCGGTGCATACAAACTGGAACGACTGACCGCTCCCGAAGACCTGCGGGTCGTTCAGTACACTGCCAACGGCAGAAGCTGGATCTTTGCCGCAAACTTCGGCGACTCGGAACAAGTCTGGGAGGATCAGACCATCCCTGCCGGAGAATGTATCCTGAAAGAAATCTGCTGATTTTTCCTTTTCTGTTTGAAAAAAAGGATTTATGCTGTATATTTTACGGCATTATCTTTTCAGCAGGAACAACACAGCAGGTGCAGTATGACCATTCAGGATATTTTTCGGGACAAGGAATACAACAAAAAGCTTTTGCGGCTGACCTTCCCCATTGCCCTTCAGAATCTGCTGGGCGCTATGGTGGCGGCGGCGGATGCCCTGATGTTGGGCAAAGTGAACCAGCAGGTCATGGCGGCGGTGTCGCTGGCAACGCAGGTCTCCTTCATCCACATCATCGTTCTCTGCGCCATTGCCAACGGGATCGCAGTCCTCGGCGCGCAGTATTGGGGCAAAAAGGACATCCGGGTACTGGGAGATATTTTCGGCTTGAGTGTTCAGTGTGCCGTGGTCGCTTCGCTGGCATTTTTTGCCGGGACTTACTTCTTCCCGGAAAAACTTATGCTCCTGTTCGCCCACGATGAAAATCTGGTGCGGATCGGGGCGGATTACCTCCGGATTGCCAGTTGGTCCTACCTGATCTCCGGCATCTCCTGGTGTTATCTGGCGATTATGCGTGTGACGGAGCACGCACTCTGCTCCGCTATGATCAGCTGCGGTGCGGTGATGATGAACATCGTACTGAACGCCGTCTTTATTTTCGGTCTCTGCGGTGTTCCCGCAATGGGGGCGCAAGGGGC
Organism: Lentisphaerota bacterium; assembly: GCA_015061915.1. Classification (GTDB taxonomy): domain Bacteria; phylum Verrucomicrobiota; class Lentisphaeria; order Victivallales; family UBA1829; genus SIG77. Next base: position 5,820 of record SUVR01000029.1, read on the forward strand.
GGCATTGGCAACGGTAATTGCACGGGTACTGGAACTGGGCATCTGTATCGGCATCTGCACAGGAAAGACCTTTATCCCCTTGAAGATCAAGACTCTTCTCACATTCAACTACCGTCTTTTTCTGGAGTTCTGGAAATATTCGCTTCCCATCCTCGGCAGTTTTATGCTCTGGGGGGTGGGCTTTACGGCATACACCGCTCTCATGGGACACATGGGGGAAGATGCGGCTGCCGCCAACGCCATCGCCGCCGTGGTGCGTGACCTGATGTGCTGTCTCTGCAACGGGCTTGCGGGCGGCGCGGGGATCCTGATCGGCAACGAACTGGGCGCCGGAAATCTGGAACGGGGAAAACTTTACGGCGACCGGACCATGATCCTCTCCTTTGTGGTCGGGCTGATCTCCACCGTGGTGATCCTTGCCACGATCCCGCTGGTCTCCAACACATTGGAAATGACACCGCAGGCGCACCGGTATATGGTCGGTATGTTTATGATCCTCTCCTTCTATATGATCGGACGCTGTGTCTGCACCGTGGTGATCAACGGGATCTTTTCCGCCGGTGGCGATACCCTCTTTGACGTGTACAGCCTCGCCGTCTGTATGTGGGGGATCGCCCTGCCCTGCGCTTTTGCCGGATACTATCTTGGTTGGCACGTGCTGATCGTTTACGCCTGCACCTGCCTGGATGAAGTGGGCAAAGTCCCCTGGGTGATCTGGCATCACAAGCGGTACAAATGGGTGAGAAATATCACCCACGATTGATACACTCAGCTGCGTTTTTTCAGCAGTCTGGCAAGGTGACTTTTGTCGCAGAATCCCCAGAGATCCGCCGCTTCTTTCAGGGTCGCGCCCTGACGGATCGCCGCAGCGGCACCGTTCAGACGGAAATTCCGCTCGTATCGCCCGAAGCTCAAACCGAACCGTTTTTTGAAGATCATGGAAAAGTAGCCCGGACTCAACCGGCACCGTTGCGCCGCCTCATCCAGCGTCAGCACCTCTCCGGAAAGACTTTGCAATGCGGGCAGAAGCCGCTGGTAATCCCCTGATCTGCATCCTTTTGCGCTCTCCTCCGGCAGTAACGCTATAAAAATTTTCTGGATCAGATTCCACAGCAGCAGTTCTTTTTCGGCGGAATCCGGCTGCCAGATCATCTCAACAAGTTCGTTTTTCAGGCTGGATCCCTGCAGCTTCAGGTTCAAAAATTCCATCCGGTCGCCGGGGTTCATCAGGATCAACTGCTCCAGACGGTCACCGCCGGTAAAAAAGGTGCGCTGCAGCGATTCCCGGTCAATATTCAACAGCAGAAGCCGGTTTTCCGGTCCGGTCCTGATCGTTGAATGAGGCTCCCACGGGGCAGTCAGATAAAACTCGCCGGTAACAGTCCGCACCGTTTCTCCGGCAAAACGCCCGGTCCGTTCCCCGTGCAGCACAAGCCCCAGATGCAATGCGCTGTGCATATCCGGCGGACGGTTCTGCACCTGTTCCGGATAGGACCGCAAAAGATAGGAAACCGGGTGGGCACCATGCAGTTTCCAGTCAAAATATTCCACATTATTCATAATTTTTTCCATTAAAACGGAAGAATATACCACAACTTCCATAAAATATACCACAGAAAAAAGTTGTTTTCAAGGTCCCGGCGGGATATATTGGAAAAGAATCATCAAAAACAAACATTCGGAGGCGATTATGAAACACAAGCTTATTCTCATCGGATGCGGCGGCATGGCGAAAGGTCATGTTTCCCGCTTTGAATCACTGGAAGACCGGCTGGAAGTGGCGGCGGTAGTGGACATCAATCCCGAAAAGGCGCAGGCGGTCTCGGATCTTCTGCCGAACCATCCGCCCGCTTTTACGGATTATCACGATGCCCTGCCGCACGGGGATGTGGTATTGCAGTGCCTGCCCCACCATCTCCACGCCGCCTGCACCATCGACTGCCTCAACGCGGGCAAACACGTCCTTGCCGAAAAGCCGCTGGCGAACACAAAAGAGGAATGTCTTGCCATGATGGAAGCGGCGAAACGCAACAACCGCACGCTGATGGTGGCATATTGTATGCGGTTCGATCCCATCGTGCGGGAAATGCGCCGTCTGATCAAAGAAAAAGTTTACGGCGAGTGCTTCCAGCTTTCGATCTGGACCGAACAGCTGACCATCAAAGAGGACGCCCCGTGGATCCACGACCGGAAAACGCTGGGCGGCGGACAGCTCTTCAGTCACGGCTGTCACTACATCGACCTGATGCTCTGGATGATGGGCAAGCCCGTGCGCGGAACCCATACCAGCACAAAATTGTGTACCCCGTGGATGGACCGGGAAGGCACCAGCAATGTCTGTCTGGAATTTGAAAACGGTGCGCTGGGGTACCACTTCGGCACATGGGGCGCACGCGGCACGAAGCTGGGCTACTCCTTCCACGCCCACTGCGAAAAGGGAATGCTGGAATACAACCGGAGCGAAAACCGGCTCTACCTGCGGGGCAATATTGCGGAACATATCCCCGATACAGCGGAAGACTGCCGGGAATATATCCTGATGGATCTGCAGCAGTCCCCCTCCAAACCCACCCGTGAGGAGATGAGCCATTTTCTGGATTGCGTCGATAACGGAACCACGCCGGAAACGACACCGGAAGACAGCCTGACCGGGTTGGAAGTCATCTGGGAACTTTACAACGCCGAAGAGGAAAGCCGCCTCGCCGACTTCAGTGCGATCCCCGTGGATTTTTAATCAATTCTGAATAAAAAACGAACGGTTGCGGATGTTGCAAAAAATATCCGTAACCGTCCGTAATTGTTTGTTAAGGTCCGTTATTTCCCTGCTCAGCGAACGGTCAGCAGCGTCACGGAGTACGGGTTCAGCTTGCCGGTAAAGTTGCAAAGTCCGTATTCGTACGCATCATCGGTCAGACGGCAGGACGTGATCTCTTTTCCGCCCAGATCCAGTTCCAGATCCAGTGTTTCATTCCGGAAGTTGACGATCAGCACTGCCCCTTCCGGATCACCGGCGGCAGCCGCAACGTACAGATCTTCCGTATCGCTTTCCGCTTCCACCTGATCTTTCCGGCGGTACAATTCATTGAACGCAGGAAACGCCCAGTAGCTCTTCAGCGGACGCAATGTCATGGGGTTGAACAGTCCGCCGTAAATGCTGGTGCCGCAGCGGGCATCGTAAAACATCCCGATGTCCACCGGGGAGTTCTGCATGGAGATGATGAACCCCGCCGTTGCCGCCGCGTGACACGCCTTATCCCGGTTCTGGGGGCCGCAGTTCCATTCGTTCAGATGCTGTTCCGCGTGACCGTAGCCGTATTCTTTCAGCTTTTCCGCCACATAGTTGGCATAAAGCGCCGTATATTTCGGTTCATCGTAGGAATGCCAGGAGAAAAAGTCCATGGGGCAGTTGTGGTCCTTGATGTACTGCATGAACTGGAGGAACAAATCAATATAGCTCTGACAATCCTTGCACCAGGTGCTTTCGGGATCCATCTCTTTCAGGGCATAGAACCCGATCGACGCATAACCGCCGATCTTGATCTCCGGAAATTCCGCCTTCAGCAGCTTGGAGGTCACATCATACAGCTCCAGATACTGTTCCCACGTTCCGGTCCACATCACCCGCCGCCCGTTGGTACATTCCGGTTCGTTCCAGATTTCCCAGTACTTGATATCGTACTCAAAGCCGTTCGCCCAGCCTTTGGTGTAGTGACGGATCACGCCCGCGCAGATCTTCGCCCATTTTTCCGGGTCTTCCGGCGGGTTCACACGGTACGCTTTCCGCCAGACTTCGTTCTCAATGGTCACGCCGAGACGGTAATACGGTTCCACTTTGGAATCCATCAAACTGGTGATCAACGGGTCCGTCCAGGTAAAGTCGTAAGACGCAGGATCTTCCGGGTCCGCATTGAAATCCGGAAAGACATTGGGAATATCCACAAACTTTCCGCCGCCGAAACCGCCGCCCACGTCGTGCAGGCGGGCATAGGGAATCCCTGCTTCCGTCAGATAGTGGAAAAGTTTGTCACTGCTCCAGCCGATGATGGGGGGCTGACCGACCGCATGGACCGGCTTCATTTTGCCAATGATTTTCGAGAAATCAACTTTGATCTTTGCCATGATTTGCTCCTTGGTTGTTAAGGGATTCTACCTGTAACCTAACTGCAGAAATGGAAAAAATCAAGTCGATTCTCTGCCAAAACGATACAAATCTCTGCCAAAATCCATTATTTCATACGAAACAGGAAATTTCCGTGGTAAATTCCGGCAAAAAGACGGTACTTTTTGTAAACTTCCGCCCCCCAGGAGTTATCCGCACCCACCCCGCAGTGCGCAAGGTCTAGCGTCAGTTCCCACAGATCTTCCTGCGGCAACTCAAAATCGTGCTGACACGCCAGCATGGTTTCGCTGCGGCAGCCGTAAAGGTTGAACCCGAAAAGCGTTTCTGCCGTAATGACAAGTTCCCTGCCGTCTGCGGCAGTCAGGACCAAAGTCTGCACATCGGAACGGTGACCGTTTTCCATGGGGCGCGTAAAATGGAAAAAGAGATCTTCCGGCTTCGACTCCCACCACCCGTGCAGCGCCAGTTCCCGGCAGTCCGCATAGGACGATTGAAAACCCGCCCCCAGCCAGCGGACCTTCACGATACGGTCCCGCCGGAACAGCAGACGCAGCCCCACACGGGCGACTTCCCCACCGGTATAGTCCAGCTTCGCACGAAGACAGTCATCATGACGGAAAAATGCAAGAGTATGCTCCGCTGTCTTCAAACTTTCTTCCACTTTATCCTTGAAATGCCAGGAAAGGTCGTTATCGGTCCAGACCCGGTCAAAGACTGCCGCAGGCGTTTCGAGCAGACCGGGCAGATCCAGGGTTTCCGTCTCCTCGCCGCCTTCCGGCACAACCGATGCCGGATTTTCCCGCACACACACCTCTGCTTCGCCCACGCTTTTCCCCTGATCCAGCACGGCGATCCGCCAGTAAACGCTTCCCGCCGTCTCCGGCACCGGAACCGGAGCGGGAACAACTGCCGTCTCACCCGGTGCAAGTGCCAGATCCAGAACACCTTTTGCTGTAATATCACCATCGGTGACCAAACTCCAGCGCATCTCCCGTTCGCGCAGATCGGTGAAGTAATATTTGTTCCGGATCCGCAGATCTCCGTTTTCAGACAGTGTCAGATCAAAAGGTTTCTGCAGCGCCCGCAGCTGATCGTAAGTCGGATGAGGTATCCGGTCAGATGAAACAAGCCCGTCGCAGCAGAAGTTCCAATCATTCGGGATGTCACCGAAATCGCCGCCGTAAGCCGATGCCCGGTGGCCGTCCTTATCCAGCGCATGATCGCACCATTCCCACACAAACCCGCCGATGAGACACTCGTGCGATTCCACCACATTCCACCAGTCGGAAACATTCCCGCCGCTGCAGGACATCACATGCGCATACTCGTTGGCAACAAAAGGTTTCTGCGAAGGACGCGGCGTAAACTGGCGCGGGGTCGTCACTTCGCCCCGTTCCCCCGCAAATTCGGCAGTCCCGGCGGCATATTCCTCCAGCCAGTCGCAGGAAGGATAAGTCCGGGAGTCAAAATCCGCCTGGGAATTCATGTCCGCATACTGGACCGGACGGGGATCCAGATGCCGGATCTCTGCCCGTGCCGCTTCAAACGCATTGCCGAAGCCAGCCTCATTCCCCATGGACCAGATCAGGATTGAGGGGTGATTCCGGTTCTGCAGCACCATTGCACGGATCCGTTCCAGCACCGGTTCTTCCCATACAGGATCATCGCCCGGCAGCACACAGGCGTGATAGGAAAGTCCGTGACTTTCAATGTTCGCCTCATCCATCACATAAAGTCCGTGAAGGTCGCAAAGTTCATACCACAGCGGCGTCTGCGGATAGTGGCTGTTCCGCACCGCATTGAAGTTGGCTCCTTTGATCAGCCGGATATCCTGTTCCATGATCTCACGGGTCAGTGCTCGTCCCGCCGCATGATGGATCTCGTGGCGGTTGATCCCTTTCAGCTTGATCGATACCCCGTTCACAAAAAACTGACGATCCCGGATCATGATCGACCGGAAACCCGCACGGAAATGCCGGATATCGCAGATCTTCCCGCCATGCCGCAGGAGCAGCGTCACCGGATAAAGCACCGGTTTTTCAGACGACCAGAGTTCAAATTCCGGCAGAGTCAGGGAGAGATTTTTCTCCGCCGTTTCGCCGGTAGTCAGACCGTTGCAGCGCAGTTCAAGGTTCACATCATCATCACAGGAAAGTTCGACCTGTGTCCGGATCGTACCGTTTTCCGGATCGGCAGTAAGAACACAATCCGCGATGTGACACGGATCCAGCGCCACCAGTTCGATCTTCCGGAAAACACCGCTGAGCCGCCAGCAGTCCTGATCCTCCAGATAACACCCGGAACAATATTTATAGACCTGCAGCGCAATGCTGTTTTCGCCCGGCGTCAACAAATCGGTAATATCAAATTCCGCAATGGAGGCGGAATCTTCCGAGTAGCCCGCAAAAGTACCGTTGATCCAAACCCGGAACGCACTCTGAACACCACCCGTGCGGAGAAGGATGCGCTGTCCGGACCAGTCAGCGGGGAGCCGGAAGGTGCGCCAACAGGACCCCGTGGGATTCCGTTCTTTGAAACTGGTATAATTTTCCGGCGGCACACCGGAAACGTTCGGGGGATCCACCTTGAATGTCCAGCCTTTGTTCCGATAAAGCGGCGTGCCGTACCCCTTCATCTCGAAGGTGGCTGGCAGCATGATCTTATCCCAGCCGGAGTGATCGTAAGACGGCGTTTCAAATCCTTCCGGAAGATGTTCCAGATCCGGCGACCAGTGAAAGAACCATTCCCCGTTGAGGGAGAGAGAGTAGTCCTCGATTTCGGAAAGATACCCTTGAGGGAAATCCGGACTTGCGGAACGGCGTGCGGTAAAGTGCGACGGCAGCTTATGGATCGCACGGACATTCAGATCATTCAGCAATGATTCGAGATTCATATTGAGATTCCTTTTCAATTGAACAAAACATCTTCCAATATATCACTCCCACTCCGCTTTTCAAGCTTGTAAATCGAAAAAATGAAGTTCCCCGCCTTCCCACAAAAAAATGCGAAGTTCGGTTTTCCCCGCCTTCCCTGCCTTCCCCGCCTTCCCACAAAAAAAATGCGAAGTGCAGCCGTAAGGCTGTGCTTCGCCATAAAAGTCTTTGAGGGGGTGCAGGGGGAAGCTTTCTTCAGAAAGTTCCCCCTGCTTTTCCCCGCTCAATCTCTTACACCAAACTCAGCAACTCTTCCAGAGCGGCGTCGAATTCGTCTTTGAACTGCTCGGCTTTTGCGGTGGAGAGGTTGTCCTCGCCGATGACGGTGAAGTCGATGCTTTCGTCGTAGGCGCGA
>SUVR01000030.1 GCA_015061915.1 Lentisphaerota bacterium
GCCCTGAAACATGATTTTTCGTGACTTTTTCAAGAAAAAATCACAGCCGATGCGTCAAAATTGGTTTGACGCTGAAAAAATCAACTTTTTAACAAGATGAGCCAAAACGTTTTGAAATTGGCTCTGACTTATAAAGTTCGTCCCACGCTTCCGCCAGACCGTTATTGATGCGTACACCATCTTCAGGGCGGATCGTGTAAGAATCAGCAGGCAGCGTTTTGATTTCGCCTTTTTTGTAGATCTGTTCCATCAGATCCACGTGTGCCCGGGCAAGTTCGGGCGTGCAGATCCGCTGTGAGGGATCGTTCAGGCGGTTGATGACGGCATCGAACATAAATGTGTGATTTGCTCTGCCGGCATAACCAAAACCTTCAATGGCGGTACCATTGGCATCATACACCTGCCAGGTGGTCGCTTCATCATAAATCACCGTGCCTTTTTCGCAGACCATAACGAGCCGGGGCGCAAACTCGGTATCACAGCAATGCGTGAGCATGATCGTTGCCGGGATGCCGTCGGCAGTGAGTTGCACGATCCCGGTATCAAAGTTTTCGATGTCGCGCGAGCGGCTCAGATCGGCATGGATCAGTTCCGGCACTGCGATTGCTTCCCGATCGGCAGACGCCAGATACAAGAGTATATTTATATAGTGTGCAAAGGCATTGCAGAAGGGCGAATCCAGAATCAGAGAATGTTTCCCGGAGATCCTGCCTGCCCAGTTGTTACGCTGATAATACGCGTCGCCGCGGGGCCAGCGCCCCATCAGCTTGATCTTCAGGATCTTACCCAAAGCACCGCTGCACAGGAACTCTTTGACTTTCTGGCAGGCGGGTTCATAAAAATGCTGGAAGCCCACTGCCACAAAACGGTAGGTCCTGTTGCGGGCGGCAATGATCTTTTCCACCGACTGCAAATTTCCGGCAAGCGGTTTCTCCACCAACACATTGCAATTCTGCTCCAACGCCCGGATCGTCAGTGGTTCGTGGCTTTCGATCCCCACCGGCAAGCCCACAAGATCAAGCTGTACACCAAGATTGAAAAGTTCATCGGCGCTTTTGACGATTTTTGCACCGTGCGCCTGCAGTTTTTCGATGCGGTCAGCACACTTTTCCGGGAAAAATTCGGCAGCGGCGACCAGTTCCACTCTGCCTGCTTCCGCCAGACGGCAGAAGTGGTTCACATACATGGAACCGTAGCCGCCGACTCCGGCGATTGCCACTTTGATGCTCATAAAAAATCCTCAGTTTATGGAAAGTTCACAATTTTTATCTGCTGAAAGCTGTGCTGTCAGAGCCGCTTCCGTCATTTTGAAAGTCAACGCCGTTTCATATGTCAGGTTGTTGCTCCGACTTTGCAGATCACGCACCAGCTGCCCGAAGCACCCCAGTTCCGGCGCTTCCAATTCCGGAAATGTTGTGCCGTCTGCCGTGATCAGTTCCAACTTGCCCTGCGCCACTTCGAGCACGCCCTTTTCACCGACGGCGCGTAAACGGTCATCGCCGTGGGTACTTGCCCCTGCGGGACGCATATAATCAATATCAACCGAAGCGATTGCGCCGGAATCCAGCATAAAAAAACAATGGGCTGCAGTTTCCAGCGTGCCGCGGCTTTTTTCACCGTAATGCTGGACCGCATACACTTTGGCAAATTCGCCCGCCTTGCAGCAGGCGATCCAATCCACCGCATGAATTCCCACCCACGGGATCGTGCCGCCGTAAGTGGATCGGTTGAAAAAATATCCGGGGCGCTCACCGATCTTGTAGGATTTTCGTGTGTAAATCAGCTTGATTTCCCCCAGAACACCGGAATCGATCAGCTTGAATGCCGTGTAGAAAGGAGCTTCAAAACGGATGCCCATCATACCGTAAAGTACTCCTTTGTGTTTTGCTGCAACCGACTTGAGCTCAGAGAGTTCTTCCAGTGTGATCGCACAGGGTTTTTCGGTAAAAACGGCGATGTCCCGTTCCAGACAATACTTGCACATCGCCGCCCGTTCTTCAAAAGGTCCGCCAATTACGGCAAGATCAACTTTGACCTGATCGAACATTGTCCGGTAATCCTCAAAAAGTTCCGGGGCAGGCAGGTTGAGTTTCTGCAGTGCGGAAAGAGTCCGGACAGGCTGTTCTCCGCCTGCTGCACACGCGGCAACAACTTTGCACTCCGGCAGTTTTGGCAGATCATCAAAAAGATAATTCAAATGTCCGGTGTTGCCGATAACAGCGATATCCATAACCTTAAAGTTCCTCTTGCATGGCAATGACTGCGACTGTTCTGTAAAACAACATCTGCATCTTTGCAATTCTTATTTTGGTAGTGTTCTGAATTTTTCGGACAGTTATTTACTATACTGCCAAGGTCTCATTTTGCAAGCGAAAGAATCTTTTTTCCATGAAATCAGTTGCGCCCGGTTGAAAAAAGGTTGTACCGGCTGTATGGTAACCAAATTGAATACGAAAGGAAAACGACTATGATGCCCTTTACCGATCTTTTTACCGAACAGGATACCGGAATTCTGGACTGGTATAAAACATACGAGCCCGTGGCAGAAAAATTGCTGTTCCGTCAGCTCCCGCCCAAAAAGGTGAAAACCGTCTTTTACGGCGACTCCATTACCAACGGCTTTCAGATCCAGGAGTTTTTCCCCGGCTGTTCGTTTATGAACCGGGGGATCTCCGGCGATAACCTGGCAGGGTTGTACTTCCGTCTGGATGAAGATCTCTTTCCCTTTGAGCCGGAACAGGTTGTGCTGATGGCAGGGATCAATGGGATTCAGGAGGATAACGACCGGATGATGGCAAAATATGAAACGATCGGTGATACCATTGCCGCCCGCGGGATCAAGGTTTACTTCTGCTCCATCCTGCCCCTGCGTCACGGTGATACCTGGGACCGTTTCCAGTATCAGGGGAAGATCATGCAGCTCAACGCCCGGATCAAAGAACTTGCCGAACGCAAGTACGCCGGGTATATCGATTACCATACAGCTATGCTGGACAACGCCGGAGAACTGGCAGAAGCCTATGCCAGACCGGACGGTACCCACATCACTTTCGCCGGATACTGTGTCATGGCAGAGATCCTGAAAAACAACGTGGAACTGTTTTAAAAGAAAGGTATTGAACAATGATCGATTTTCTGACAGAACTTGCCAATCTCGCCGGAGAGGAATCTCTCCGCTACTTCGGAAAAATCACGGAAGGGGATATTGAAGGGAAAGCCACCAGCAAAGATCTGGTTTCCATTGCGGATAAAGCCATCGAAAAGCTCATCGTGGCGAAAATCCTGGAACGGTTCCCCGATCACGACATCTTCGGGGAGGAGACCGGACACCGGGGGATCCAGTCCGAATACTGCTGGGTGATCGACCCCATCGACGGTACGCAATCTTTTGTGAAGCATCATCCTTACTACAGCATTTCCATTGCCTTATACAAAAATGGCAAGGGATACGCCGGGGCGGTCTGCGCGCCCGCACTGGGACGCCTCTTTACCGCCGTTTCCGGGCAGGGTGCCTTTGAAAACGGAAAGCCCATCCATGTTTCGGACTGTACAGAACTGGATCACGCCGCCTGCGCCACCGGTTTTGCACGCCTGCGGGAAAACAAAGTGGAACCTGTGCTGGAAAAATTTGTGCGGGTGCTGCCCCACCTCCGGGACATCAAACGCTGCGGATCGGCAGCCCTCGACCTCGCTATGACTGCGTCCGGCGTCTTCGACGGCTACTGGGAGGAAGGTCTCCAGCTTTACGATGTCGCTGCCGGCGCCATCATTGTCCGGGAAGCAGGAGGACTTGTCTGCGACCTGAACGGCGGCGAGGATTTCCCCGCCAACGGCATCATTGCCGGTACTCCCGCCATTGCTACCGCCCTGCAGAAGTTGTTGAAGGACTGATGATTGATGTTTTTGCCGGTGGAACTTTCTGAAGAAAGCTTCCCCCGGCACCCCCTCAAAGACTTTTGGTGCGAAGCGCACTCCACAGGAGCGCACTTCGCCATAAAAATCTTTGGAAAAAGGGTACGGGGAAAGAGGGCTGTTGCAAAACTGTTTTCCGGTATCTGCTGCGACTGCTCTGATAAATATTTCTTTGAAAACAATCTATACAGGCGGATTCAGATGCGCTCTGCAGGAGTGCGGGAGCCGTCAGCGTGCATATTTTTTCAATCAAATAAAATCTTTACGAATCAGATTACTCAAGATAAATTTTCATGCTTTGAGCAAAATATTCCAGGGTTTTTGAATTTTTTGAATTTTGAGTCAACGATGTCATAAAACTGCTTGACGCCAATTCAAAAATAATATTTTCTTTAACCTGTCTTGCAGTAATTTCAATTCGGGTTGGCCAATTCAGTGCAAACCAATTCATTTTTTCGCTTGCAAGTACATAGAAGCTCCCTTTAGAGATTTTCTCCTTTTTTATTTTCATTTTGTTGGAATCTACAATCTGCATAAATGTGTCGTAAACAGCCTGCAGATTAGATGCCACTTTCATTGTAATACAATAGCGGTTTTGCATTGCTTCCTCCTTTAATCATATTTTTGAATGTGCTTCCTTAAATATAGCATAAACAGAAAAATTGTCAAATATCAATTTTGTGATTACAACATCACCACATCGCCGGTGCCGCAGCAGTGAGAGTTCAAGTCATCTTCGTCGTATGCGGCGAGATAGCACTGGAACGCATCCGGGGGCAGTTCGGCTTTGATGGTTGTGCCGTCGTATGCGGCTTCGGTCATGTGCCATTTTCGCTTGTACCAGACCGGTTCCGACCGGTCCGCTGTATAGCAGAGGAAGACTTTCCGGATCCCGGCACCTTCCGACTTTACTTTTGCGGAAATCGTTGAGCCTCTTACCGTTGTCTTGTCCAGTACCGGCAGACCGGGCGCCCCTTGAAGGACAGAATCGGCGATCCGCTGACACGCCTTGAATGTAAAGCCGATATGGGAGTGGCGCAGATCCACGATCATAGTCCGGTTGCCCAGCATTTTTCCGCAGGCATCGAAGCCCGCCTGCATGGTCTCCGGGCTGCCGTGGGCATCGTTGGTCCCGACCACATAGTACACGGGTGACTTCGCCTGATCGAGGAATCTGCCGTTGATCAGTTTCCGGTTCGGCTTCTTATCGCCCAGATAGATTTCCAGTATGCCCTTGAACCGGGGATCCACCGCCGCCACCATGGCGCCGTACCAGCTGCCCCAGGAAAGTCCCACGTACATCGTCTTTTCCGGATTGACCTGCGGCAGACTCCGCAACAGGGAATGGGCAAGGACAAGATTGGCGACCGCTACCACATGAGTGGGCGTGATATAGCGGTAAGTCTTCCGGCTCCGGTGGGGCGTCAGGGGGATACTTTCACCCCGTGGACCCCGCAGATCGTCTTCGTTCTCGCCCCAGATAGCGGTCAGGGGTTTATCCCCGTACCAGTCCGGTGCGATCACGGCATAACCGTAAGAGACCCATAGTTTTACAGCCCATGCAAATGCCGTTCCGCCGCCCCCGTGCGTCAGCACGATCCCGGGGAAACCGCCCTCCGGTGCCGGACCTTCCGGGAAGGCAATATATGCAAAAAATCTGGAAACGCCGCCCTTTTCCGTGACGCCGTCGTAAACGATCGCCTGCATACCGGGCTGCTGACAGCGTTCATCGGTTTCGGGGCGGTATGCGGGCGGATTTTGAAGGACGGCAAAGTTCCAGTACCGTTCCGCGCGGTTTTTATCGAATCGGGTACGCATAAGTTTGCTCCTTGATTTCCGGAATGTTCTCAAGACCGGAGTTTACTATACCATCGTGCCTGCTTTTTTGCAATATTTCACCTGAAAAATTTTTTCTTCCTTGTATTCTCCAATCGATGTATTATAGTTAAGTTGTTATCGGGAAAAAACATAAAAACAGAAAAGGATCTGAAAGATGGCGATGGAATTGGAACATACTTGCGGTTACACGAAGGAACAATTGCTTGCGGTCAGAGGCGAAGAGCCGGTTCAGGGTTTTGAAGAGTTCTGGCGGAAACAGTATGAGCGGGCAACCACCTGTAAACTGGATTACACCGTGGAGGGCAAAGTCTGGTCGCCCAATCCCGGAACAACGATTTATAAAGTCCGTTTCATTGCCTGCGATGGCTTCAGGATCGGGATGTGGATCTGCCGGCCGGATGTTTCGCTGGGAGGTCAGATCATTGCACATGGATACGGAAATCCCGCCGTGCCGGATGCCGGGAGAAGTCCCGGTCTGACCATCGCTATGCCCTGCGTGCCGGGGCTTGGTCTTTCCCAGTGCGAGGAGATTCCGTGGCAGGGAAGGTATCACGCCGCATACGGCTTTCATGATCCGGAAAAATATGTGTTGATTGCCGGAGTCCGCAACCTTTGGACCGCCATTTCCATCATGATCGATATGTTTCCGGATGTAAAAGAGAATATTGTCTGCTCCGGCGGCAGTCTGGGCGGAGCCATGGGAGCGATGTGTACCGCATGGGATCCCCGGATCAAGGCGGCAGAGCTGAATGTTCCGACGCTGGGCGGACGCATCACACTGGACTATCCCGGCAATGAAGACGATCCTTCTTACACACGGGTCTCTCTGGCAAAAGCATCAGAACAGGGGATGCGGACCTTCGATCTTTGCAGCGCCGCATCTGCCGCCCGCTATATCCGGGTCCCCGTCCTGGTGACTCCGGCGCTCAGCGACCACAATGTGCCGCCTCCGGGACAGTTCGCCGTTGCAAACTCCATTCCGGAAGAATACCGGATCCTGCGCATCAGGGAGGTGGGGCATCATGCGCCTACAGAGGCGGATCAGCTTCTTGAAGAAAATGAATTGGAACCCATCCGGAAAAAAATCTTTAAACTTTCCTGAAAAACAGCGGATTTTTGTCTTGTAATATTTGGAAGTCAAGTTATACTACCCATCAGAGCCATAAAAGAAAAAAGGGGTTGCAGGACGCCGGAACTGTTCCGGTTGTCTCTCCTTTTTTCGCCCTGCGAATCAAAAAGGATAAATGACAATGAAGAAAAAATTTTTTACCGCATTTGCCATTGCAGCTGCAATGTGTTGCAGCTTTAATGCCGCCGCCGGATTGATCGACCACGGCGACGTTACCGGCTTTCCGAACGTAAACGTGGATGCACATCTGGTGAAAATCGCTAAAGCATACTTCCCGGAAGTACGCCAGACTCTCCCCGTTGGACTTGATGTTTCTGATCATTGGGTTGTACAAATATGGCGGGATGAAATCGCTCACAAAGTGAAAGCCAAAAATCTGAACATCCCACAGGAAAAACTGGATTCATTCGTGGAATATGCCAGCTACGGACGCTTCCGGCGCGGCAATCAGACCGTACCTGCACCTCATCCGGAACTGCTTGAATTTGAACTTTTTGCCCGCGGGTCCGGTGAGATCTCCAAACGTTACACTCACAAAGAAATGCCGGAAGCGTGGAAGAAACTTCTTGCCTTGCCGTTGGAACAGCGCAAGTACACCACGATCCCGGTCCACTATGTATTTCTGCTCATGCGGGAGAACCGCCGTCAGTATCTGGCGGAAACGATCGCAAAAGCACTGGAAGCCCTCAACGCCGGCTGCCGTGATACGCAGGGATGTATATATGCGCTCTGCACTTCGGATGGTGTCTGGAACTACGAACTGCCGCCGATCGACGGTGTGATCGGTGTTTCTCCTGAAGATAAAATCCTGCAGTATCATCGGGATCTGCGGGCTTACGCAGTCAACAAAGTACCGGAAAAACGCTGGCGCAGAACCAATGACATGGACTTCTGGTCATACCATTGGAATCGCGGGGACAAGGCTTATTCCGGCAATATGATGAACGCATTTTATATCCTGCAGCTGGAAAAAGAGGAAGATCTGCGGGCATTGGCAGAAAAAGACCCCATCGTGCGGGATCTGATCGTGGCGTTCGGGTTGACCTGCCGGAATTTTCCCCATGTCCGGAAAGTCGCCATGGAGTTTGCTGCAAAAAGTGAAGTCAATCTGCCGGTACTGGCGCTGCGTGTGCCTTATACCGAAGCAAAAAAACTCCTTGCCGGGAAGAAAGAACACGCCGCCCTGCTGGACCTTCTGACCCTGAAACAGCTGGAGGGTGAAGCGAAAATCGCCGCAATCGACTCTTATATAGCCACTTATCCGGACTATACGAAAAAGGATATGCCCCATACCTCCATTGCCTTGAACACACACCGGGAGCTGAATGCCCTTGCCGGTCTGGAACTGGTGAAACTCGGCAGATATGAAGACGCTCTCAAGCGCTGGCTGAACGGCAGTACCCCTGAAGATGCCGCAATGATCGCAGAACAGATCATGACAACCGATCAGCTGTTGGATTTCTGCAAAAAATATACGCAGAATGTTTACAATGAAAAATATACAGCTTTTTCCCGTCACTGCGTGAAAGGCGAACATCCCTTTGACCTGCACATCGCGGAAAAGGAATTGATCCATGAGCTTGTCCGTAACATCCTGGCGCGGCGTCTGATGCGGGAAAACCGCTCTGCCGAAGCGCGGGAGTGGTTCACCGGTCCCCTGTTCCGCGAGTTGAGTGAGCTTTATTTCACGCTGGAAGAACAGGTCAGAAATGCGGATTCCGATGTCAAAAAACTGGATGCCATGCTGCAGATGGCGGCACTGATGCGCTTTCAGGGAGATAAAATCTACGGGACCTGTCTGGAACCGGACAACCAGATCTGCGAGGGAAAATATGCCTGTATCTGGGGTGCCAACCTCAAAGGATTGAAGCTGAACAAGCCGGATCTGCCCCGTTATTCCTACCGTTACAAGGCGGCGGAACTTTACCGGAAAGCCGCCGCATTTACGCAGGATCGGTCCATTCAGGCTGCCTGTTACTTCACGGCAGGAACGCTGTTGAAAAACATCGCTCCGAAAGTCGCAGACGCCGATTTCAAAAAACTGGCAAAGATTGCACCGGAACTGATCGAAAAAAACTGGTTCAAGCCCTTGCGCAAAGCGGGCGTGGAGATGAACGGTTTTTATAATCGCTCATTTTTCTGCTACAGTACCGGAGGAATACGGAATCTGAAACCCGATATGCCTGTCATCCCGGAAGTGAAACTGCCGGAAAATGACGGAAAACCGGAAACGCTGTTTCAATTGGCAAATGCGGAGTATCAGAAACTGAAAAATTGGCAGAATTCCTGGACGCCGGAACAGATCCGCTATGCTTTTTATCTCGCCGGAAAAAAGGGAAATGCCGATGGTTTCATCGGTTGTGCCAAAATCACTGATGACCTGGAGAGTGATCCGTTCTCTGCACTGGCATTCTATCAGGCGGCGCTTGCCATCGAACCGGATTCCGCAGACGCATTGCTCGGCATCGGTGCGGTTTATACCGGTCTCTGTTACTACCGGGAAACGCTTGAACTGTATCACGAGCTGGCGGATCAGAAGGAGCCGAAAAATAAGACAACTGCCGGTTACGCCGCATTTGTCCTGATGATCGCATACTCCGATGACCGCAATGGTGTACCGATCGACCGGGAAAAGATCCGCTTCTATCTGGATAAAGCGGCGGATGCCGGTGTACCGGAAGCTGTTATGCTCAGAAAGTCTTTAGGACTGCAGAACGGACCGGACAAGTAAAAGCAGCAGGCACCCCCGGCTGATCGTACCGGATCTGCCGCCAGTTACGGGGTGCCGCTTCAACCGCCGCACGATTTCAGCAGCAGCGTCCCCAGAAACCACAGCCCGATCAGACACAGGCAGCCGCATCCGCAACTGGTATTTTTCGCTTTCTCTTCTGCCGGTTGCTCTTTCCCCGGCTGCTCCAACAGGCACATCGCCCCGAAAATGGCAAGGATCCGCTCAAACATTAGAGTTCCCCGCTTCATTTCCCTTTTGAAAGTTCATTCAGAAACCAGATAAAACCGATCAAACCACCACACAATGTCAGAATCAGATGCATCGTAAAAAATCCTTTCGGGACCGTTGTTCAAAAATCCAGCGGCAGTGTCAGCTGGACATACTGTTCCACCGGACGCAACTGGCGCACCGGACGTGCGGCTTCATTTTTCTTCACGCTCTTCGTTACAAGATTGATAAGCTTTTTCCACATAATGCTGTTCCTTTCCTTGATTGGGGGCCGATTTCGTGTTTCTGACGTTATTATATCATTAGCAAGTGGACATTTTTTGTCCTTGCTGGAAAACCGGGCGAAAAAAATGAAAAATTTATGATTGTTCCGTTGCATTTTTCAGTGCCGGGTGGTAAAGTTCTTATGAAAACGGAACTTAAAATCTTGGAGAAAACGATGAAACCTGCAATTATTGCCCACCGGGGATGGTGCGGAAAATATCCCGAAAATACTCTGATCGCTTTTGAAAAAGCCATGGAACTGCCGGTGGACGGCATTGAATTCGATTTACGCGGAACTGCCGACGGGGAGATCGTTCTTTCCCATGAAGCGAATGTGGATCTGCACAGCAACGGCAGCGGTCTGATCCGGGAAATGACACTGAAACAGTTGAAACAACTGGACTTCGGTTTCAAGCGGGGCGAAGAATTTGCCGGAACTCGTATTCCTGAATTCAATGAGTTTCTGGATCTTGTCTGCTCCAAACGCCCGGATATCTTTCTTGCCGTAGAGCTGAAAGAAGATGACGAAGACCTTGCCTGCCGTGTGTTCAAAGAACTGGAAAAACGGGGATTTTACAGCCATTGCAGCATTATCAGCGGCAGAAGCAATATGCTCCGGGCTGCGAAAAAGTACGCCCCGGAACTGCCCCGCCACGGCTTCGGTGTCCGCAATCTGCCCGATGAAGCCAATACAGAGGAATATCTTGCGCTGCTGAACCGGGTCGGGATTCCCGTGCGTGCCCTGACGATGGAACTGGTGAAGTTTTACCACGACCGGGGGATCGGGGTCGATACCTGGGCGCCGGGCAATGCCGCAGAGTATGCAGTCGCCCGCGGCTGCGGGATCGACTACCTGACCACCAATGATCCGGATGTGATCCTTGATCTTCAGGCGCAACTCACATTTCTGGATTGAATCCGCAGAATAACTGGAAGAAGGAGAGGAACTTATGCCGATACAGAAGTCACAGTTACAGCGCTTGAGACGCATCGCCGGTGCCCTGAAAGAAAACCGCTATCCCAACTCGGAAACGCTGGTGAAGGAGTTTGAACGGATTGCCGTGGAGGAGGAGATCCCCATCAAGTGCGTCAAAAAGACTATCCTCCGGGATATGAAAGTGCTGAAAAACGAATTCGGCTGCCCCCTGGCGTTTGACCGGGCGCGGAACGGCTACTATCTCAAATATCCGTGGGATTTCATTGCACCGGCGGATCTGGGCGAAAATGAAATGCTTGCAACTGTGATCGGGGCGCGTATCGCAGAGGATATTTTCCCTGCTCCCCTCCGGAACAAGATCCGCAATGCCGTGGATTTTCTCATCAATAACAACGACAACAGCATCGACTTTCTGGATACCGCAAATATCGGCAGCCTTTCCATCCTTTCCGGACTTTATGTGCAGATGGATCCGGCTGTTTTCCTGACCATCTTCGAAAGCTGGCAGAATCATACCTGTGTCCGGATCTCTTACGCCGACTACAAGGGCGATACCACGGAGCGTCTGATTGAACCCCATACGCTCGTGTTCAATAATAATTCCTGGTATACCAAGGGGTTCTGCCGGATGAAGAACGAGCCGCGCACCTTCGCTCTCCACCGCATCAAAACGGCGGAAAGTGTGAAGATCCCTTTCACTCCCAGCCGTGCCATCATCGATTCCATCAATCCCGATGACTTCCTCGGTTTTCAGAAGATCAAAAACATCCGCCTGAAGGTGACCGGTACTGCCCTTGATAGCCTGAAAGCCGCTCCGCTGCACAGCCAGCAGGTCATCCATCCGGATGGAATGGCGGATATCCCGGCGGTGACAAAGGAAGTCCTGTTTCCCTTTGTCCTTTCCCAGTTGGGACAGGTGGAACTGCTGGAACCCGCCGCCCTCCGCAATGAACTGAAATCCATACTGATGAAAATGTTGGAAGTTTATTGAAAATCAAAAAAATTCCGGAAAAAGTCTTGATTTTTTGGAAAGATAATGTTATATTAGTTCCCATTATGAAAACTTCAATTCTGACATATCAGTTTAAGCAAGCATCCTCCTTCGCCAAGGCTGCGGAGGACAGGTTATTTTATAAAAATCCTTTGCTTATTTATATTTAACTCATTTATAACAAGTATATTACGTTATTGTTTCATTTCGTTGTTTGTTTTTATACAGCACAACACTGTTTTGAGGTGAAACTGCTTGGTTTTA
>SUVR01000013.1 GCA_015061915.1 Lentisphaerota bacterium
TGGAGAAGCGTTAAATGAGTTTTTTTGATTATCTGCCTTGTTACATATTGAATCACTCTCCCAAGATCATTGCGGCGTTTGAAATGGATTTTCTGCGAAATTTGCCCGCTTTTCAAAAAGCAATTCCGCAAGGTGAAAAATTTACCATGCTTTTGCAGCTGGGGTGGTCAGCAGAACTTCCGGAAGTCGCTTCCGAATTGAAAAACCGCCTTGCTGAAGCAAAAAACGCTTTCCCGGAGGCACGTTTTATTATTCTTGCCAACGCTCCTCGCGAAGTGGAAATAATCAAAGATTTCTGTGAAGTATATCTTGCCAGTCACAACGCTTTTCTTGATCCGGGGCGTTACCCGGTTGCAAAGATCGGCAAACGGAAATTTGATGCGCTTTACATTGCCCGCATTACGCCGTTTAAAAGGCATGAACTTGCTGTGAAGATCAAAAATCTGCACCTTATCGGCAGCTATTCCGAAAAGGAAAAAGAATATTTCACGGAAACTATAGCAAAATTTCCCCACGCCGTATGGAGTCAGAAAGTACCGTCGTTTTTCATCGGCAGAAAAATCTGCGAGGCCGCCTGCGGTCTGGCATTGTCGGCAGTTGAGGGGGCGATGTTTTCCTGCGGAGAATACTCGCTCTGCGGAGTTCCGGTAGTGAATACAAAAAATCTTGGCGGCAGAGATACCCTTTTGCCGGATTTTGCCGTCCGTTATGCCGATGATACACCCGAAAGTGCAGCCGAAAATGTGGAATACTATGTAAATAATCCCGTTGACCCACAGGAGATCCACAACGGATTTTTGAAACTGGCTCTGCCGCAAAAAGAGTCTGTGCAGGATTTAGTTGATTCGATCGCAGGGAAAAAAGTTTATTTACCGCATAAACTCAATATCAGATGCCGCTTGCTGCCGCATACAAAAATTTTGCATGGAATCCGGAGAAAGTAATTATGAAAACAGAAATCCGACTGGAAAAGATCAAAAACTGCGCAGTAATAAAATCCGGAAAATCATTGCTGATAACAACCAAGTGGTAATATTACATCAGTTTTGATAAGATATACTCTGAAATTCTGAGTTTTTCGGAACAAATGTAAAGCGTTTTTCAGAATTTCATTTTACAGCAAAACTCTGAATTTTTAAGCTCAAAATACGTTTCAAAATGGCGGGAGAAGATAAAAAATCACAAAAGGCTTTTGCTTTTTTTATGAGGTATTTGTACCAGCACAACAGCAGCAAAAATAATACCGCAGCCAATCAGATTCATCAGGGAATAGTGTTCATCCTGCAGTAACCATCCCCAGAGAACCGCAAAGACGGAGGCGGTACTCAAAATGATCGACGCAGTCGCCGGATGAACATATTTTTGAGCAGCAATCTGGATCGTACAGGCAATGCCAATGGCAATCATGCCACAGAAAAGTAACGGCCAGACCGTCTGGGCAATGTTGGTTACAGTACAGGTCTCCCCAGCAATCAGAGCGGCAATTCCGGACACCACGGCAACCGTTGCAAACTGTACTGCCGATAATTGCAGCGCATCTGCGCCGGGGGCAAATTTGGCAATGGCAATAAATTGAAATGCAAAAAACAAAGCACAAATAAGCATCAAAGCATCTCCCAGATTTCCAATCGTACCAAAGGAATCATCGCTGCAAAGCAAGTATGTTCCGAGAATAGAGAGCAAGGAGGCACACCATATCGGCCATGTCGATTTCTTATGAATGAAAACGCCGATCACCGGAATCATTATTACATACAGAGCAGTCAGAAAACCGGCCTTTCCGGCAGATGTATAGAGCAAACCGAATTGCTGCAATATTTCACCGCCTGCAAGGCATATCCCACAGATGACTCCGCCGGAAAGAAGCTTTTTATCCGGGCGTTTCCGGAAAAACAAAATGGCAGGAACGAGCATCAACGATCCAAGCAAATAGCGTAAAAACACAAACATCAGAGGAGACATGGTATCCATGGCCTTTGCCTGGGCGGAATAAGAAAGTCCCCATGTTGCAGCAGTAATGAACAGCAAAATGATTGCCAGTCGATTCAGATTTTTCATATTTTATCATCTCCGGGGTTTTATCTTGCCATCAGAAATTTATTTGTGCGGGACGTGCGGCTCTCTTGTCGGACCGAATATTTCAGCAGGTGCAATATTTCCCAATACAGATGCAAACTTTTCCAGCCGTTCCCGTGAAGCGGGAGCCAATTCAGCAATGACACCGTGACGGTCAAGGGTATTGAGATGTATTAAATCGGGATCGATATCTTTGACCAACCGGTAAAAACGGTCAATACTTTCATCGGAATCATTGATTCCGGGAACAACAAAAATCTCCAATGCCATTTTCACAGGAACATTCCGGCGGAATGAACACAGTCCGGAAAAAAGTTTTTCCAGCGTTTCACCGGGACAGGGACGATTTATATACGAATATTCCTCTTCCGAGGATGCATCCAGAGAAGGAATGATCAAATCGAGTTGAGAAAGTTCTTTCTGGAGGGTTGCATCCCCCAGCAGGAGCCCGTTGGTCAAAAGGCATACCGGACACGCTGAATGATATTTTTTGATGTGATCGATCACGCGCCCGATACCGGAATTCAGTGTGGGTTCGCCTGCACCGGAAAAAGTAATATAATCAGGCGCGGGAATGTTTTTCAAGACCGCATCCAGCTCTGCTGTCACCCTATCTACGGGAACATACTCCCTGCGGGACATGGTCAAATTTGTTGTTGCTTTTGCTTCACAGTATATGCAATCCAGTGAACAGGTTTTGGCTGTCACCAGGTCAACTCCGAGGGACTTCCCCAATCTGCGGGAATTGATCGGCCCGAAGATAAATTTTCTTGCTTGAGATTCTTCCATAAATAGCCTTGATTTTTCAGAAAGTTATCCTATTAATATAATTCTTCTGATGATGCTTTTCAAACAACGGGGCCCCATTTTTTTATTTTTCCATTCATTGTTTTTCAGAAATGTATTTTGATCCGTACAGAACACAGCAGATACTGCAAGGAAAATTATCAGCCGATTGCACACCCACAACCTGCCCGACTTGTCCCTCTGTGGAGAATGTCTTTCTGATTTATCTGATTTTTTCCATGCGGATGAGCCCTTCTTCATCCGGTTCAATGCCGTTTTTCGGAGAATAGCCCAGCTTCTGATAAAACTTTACCGCAGTAGTGGATGAGGGAATTTCCACGCGATTCGCCCGTAAAAAATATTCATCCTGCTCCAAAGCGTTGATGATGGCAGTTCCGATGCCTTGTCCGATCCTTTCCGGCAGTACATAAATGGTCAGCAGGATGCTTTCTGTTTTGCTGTCCCAATAAGGTGCAATGGAGCCGGTACCGACAACTTTGTCATCCGCAATGGCGACGTACATATGCGCAGAATTCGCCTGACTTTTGATTTTTTCAAGCGTAAAATATGCACAATATTCTTCAATCCGTTCTGCCGGATAATCTTTACCGTTGATCTCCCGCAAACCTCTATGGATTATCGTTTGCACAGCCCCGGCATCGGACTCAACAAATAAGCGAATCAGCAATTTTTTCTTCATATTTATACATCCCGCTCTATTATAAGTTCACCGGCAAGGAAAAGTAAAATCCAGCGGTCTTTTTCCGGCATCAGTGCTGCCAGCCCTGAATTTTGTAATTTTTCTCAAAAAGTTTCCGTTCGGCTTCGCCATTCTCCGGATTGAACCAGACCTCAAATCTTGCACCGTAAAACTGTTCCCACTCCCCTTCGTAAATGGTAAAATTGAATCCGGTACAAAATTGTTCCTGGGGATCATCCGACCAACCGGCGACAGCATTCACGCCTTTCAGGCGCTCAACAGAAAGGGGCGTTCCCTGTGTTATTTCAAAGGCTTTCAGATAAAGCAGACCTTTCTCACCCGGATTACACCACAGGATCCCTTCATAAATACCTCCCTGCATTCCATTGCGCAAGATCAGATCCGGATTCCCTTTGCGGACGCTGTTGACCGGCAGAAGATTCCGCCAACAGTTCCGGTTTTTCTGAAGTTGCGCAAATTCATTTTCCACAAAGTCCAAAGCGGCTTTTGTCATCTGCCGTCCGGAAAAATCGGTTCGTTCGAAAATATCAACTAATGCAGACCCGCATAAAAAGCGGGTATTCCAGGTATTCCCGTTCCGCTCCGTTTTTTCCCGGGGATACATTACGCTGCCGTTCCACGGTTTCCCGCCGAAACCGATGTCAAAACGGAATTGAAAATTCAACTCCGACTTGCTGCCGGGTCTGCCATTCCCCCTGCTGTAATAAAATTGATGCAGCGTGGGAACGATTTCCCCATCGGGATTGCAAAAATAGCGCACGGCATGAAGAGAACCGTCTTTTTCCTTATACAATCGCCATTGGGGATGGCAGGCAAGATATTGCAGCAAGAGAGCTTTATGATCTGCGGAAGCCAGCAATCCGGTCAGAGACGGGATGTCACACACGGCATCGTCGGCAAGTTTTGGTCCATTATTGATGGCGGAAAGGACACGCCGCTGAAAGGAGTCTGCTGGGGCATCTTTCCAATTCAAATCGAAGGGATGCTCTTTTTCCGGTTCTGCCAGTTTGATTTTTTCGGGCAGCTTCAGATTTTCTGCGAACCGGTCCCGTCTGGCATTTTTCACCGTATCCCAGAATTGTTTTGCCTGTTCCGGAGAAAATTTTGCATCCTTCTGCGCCAGAACCAGAAAAGATTGCTTTATTTCCGGCAACAGAATATCCGGATACTCTCCGATCAGATAAGATTGCGAACCACTCATTCCGTCAAACGTAAACCGTAAGATCAGTTTATTCTCTCTGACCTCCCAGGTAATTTTGGTTTCCGGCATCTCCCTGCCATGCTTTTTTTGAAAAGCGGCTCGCTGCTTTTTCCGAGACTCAGCTGCTTTTCCGGAAAGGATCAATTCTGCCGTACCATCCGGCTTGAAACGGAATGAAATATCTGCGGTACGGATTTTTCCATCATATTCCGGATTTGCAATATACCATTCCCCTTCCGTCAAAACAAAATTCTTTCCGGAAAGAGGAAGAAACACGCAACTCAACAGCAAAAACAAAAGGATCTTTTTCATCGTTATACTCCTCGAATCGATACGGCTTTTTCCGTAACATACAACATCCGGTACGGATTGTCAAATTTTCGCTGAGGTTTTGCAGAAAAAATTTACATGTTTTATGCGTACCCGGTCTGAAATAACAAATCGGTCAGCAAAGGCTATATTTTCTTGCAAAATTCACATTATATGCTATATTAGGTAGAGAACATTCAAACAGAACCGGATAAACGATGTGGAACAAACTGAAAACGATTTATGAAAAAATCATCAATGCGGAAATCCCGTACAAGCGCTGGTGCAAGATCGTGATCCTTGCTGTGCTTGGGATCATTTTCGGTGCTGTGGCATTGGTCTATGTGGTCGATCCCCACTACCGGTATCGCCTGCCGGGGTTCTACGACACGGTTTATTATGAACTCTACGCCACTGCGCCACGTCTGCTGCGGGATATGGAATACGATACCTTTGTCCTCGGCTCTTCCATGACCCGGAATTTCTTTCTGAATGACATTGATGCCGCACTTGGTGGAAAATCCGTCAAGCTGGCGGCATCCGGGGCAACGACCACCGATTTGAAAAAGTTTTTTGACATTGCCCTTGAAGCAAAAGGCGATTCCCTCAAACGGGTGGTCTTCTCCCTTGACATCTATTCCATGAACAAGAGCAAAGATGAAGCGCATTACAAGGAATTTGAATATCTTTACCGGGATGACTTGGCAGAGGAATATAAATATTTCTTCTCCCGGCAGACCTATTCCAGTATGTTTTATCTGCTCAAACGCAAAATCAGACCGAAGAAAAAACGGCAGCATCAGGCAGATGTCAACCGGATGTTCTCCACGGAATATGACGGGATGCGTTTCGGGATCCGGGAAGTGATGGCGGATGCGATCCACAATGAACGGATCCACCACAGCCAAACTCCGGCACACCCGAAGAACTTTGAACACAGTCTGAACAACTGCCTGCTCGCAATGATCGCCGAAAACCCGCAGATCAAGTTTACGGTATACCTGCCGCCGTATCACATTTACACCTACTGCCAGAGTGAACAGTTCAAGGAGGCGGAAGGGCTGATCCGGCAGCGGACTCTGGTCATGAAGCAACTGCTGAAATATCCCAATGTAACGCTGTATGATTTCCAGACGGACCGTTCTTATGTCTGCGATCATGACCTTTACAGCGATGTGCAGCACTTCAGTTCCCATGCCGCACGGCGGATCCTTTCCGATCTCACCGCCGGACGCCACCGCATCAGAACAGAAGCAGAAGTCATTGCAAACGAACATGAACTGCGTGAACTGATCAAAGAACAAATGCCGATTTATTACGCCAATCTCAAAAAGTTCAAGGAGCAGAGGAAACACTGATGCTTTTCCCGACTTTTACATTTCTTTTCGGTTTTCTGCCCCTGACCGTGATCGTGTATTTTCTGCTTTCCAGCCGGAGCAGGATCGTATCCCAGATCTGGCTGGTGCTGGCGTCCTTCGTCTTTTACTCCTGGTTCAACTGGAGTTATTCCCTGATCCTCGGCGGATCTCTGCTGATGAACTGGTTTTTCGCGCAGCTGCTGTATAAAAAACAGTCAAAGATCATCCTGACCATCGGGATCATCTGCAATGTTCTGCTGCTGGGATACTTCAAGTATTACGACTTCTTTATTGAAAATATCAATGCCCTGTTCCAGACCTCGTTTCTGCTCAAGCACATTCTGCTGCCGTTGGGGATCAGCTTCTTTACCTTCCAGCAGATCTCGTTCCTGCAGCTGGTTTATTCCCGGTCTCTGGCAAAACGCTATTCCTTCGGCAGTTATGCCCTGTTTGTCTGCTTCTTCCCCCAGTTGATCGCCGGTCCGATCGTGCTGCCGGATGAGATGATGAGCCAGTTTGACAGAGACGACCGACTCCGCCCGAACGCACGCAACATCGCCGCCGGTCTGTACCTCTTTGCGCTCGGTATGTCCAAAAAGATCCTGCTCGCCGACTTCTTTGCAGAGATGGCGGATCCGGGATTCCTGAACGCCGCAGGAAACTTTTTCACCGGTTGGAAAACCGCCCTCGCCTACACGTTCCAGATCTATTTCGACTTCAGCGGGTACTGCGATATGGCGATCGGGCTGGGGCTGCTGTTCAATATCCGGCTGCCGAAAAACTTTCATTCGCCGTATCTTTCTGAAAATATTGCCGACTTCTGGCGGCGGTGGCATATCACGCTGGGACGCTTCCTCATGACCGGACTTTACATTCCCCTCGGCGGCAACCGCTGCGGTAAGTTCCGGAACTGTCTGAACCTGCTGATCACGTTCTTTGTGAGCGGGTTATGGCATGGGGCAAGTTGGCTCTTTGTTCTTTGGGGGATGCTCCACGGGACGGCGCTGGTGATCCACCGGATCTGGAGTAAGTTCCTGGGCTTGAAGATGCACCGCATCCCTGCAAAGCTGATCACGTTCCTTTTTGTGCTGTTGGCGTGGATCCCCTTCCGGGCAACGGATATGAGTCAGGTGAAGCAGCTGCTTGCCGCCATGTTCTGCCCCGAATCATGGAGTCTGCCCGCACCGTTTGATGTACGCGGTCTGCTGTTTTTGATTGCGGGCGGATTTATTATTGTCTTCCTGAAACCGGCGGTGGATATGGAGGAAAAATTCCGCCCCACGTGGGTCAACGCCATCCTGACGATCCTTCTGCTGATCGTGCCGATGTTCTTCTTTGTGAAGGTCTCCCCCTTTATCTACTTCAACTTCTGACCGGAATCTCTCCGGCGTCGGACTTTTCGGACTTTTCGGACTTTTCGGACTTTTTCTGCAGGTGTCCATACCGACCCGTAATGTGCCCCGCCCTGACGGCGGGGATCACACGGTTTCAGTTCAAAAAAACAATGAAGCTGCCGTTTTATTGAACTGGGACAAGAGCGAGGCGGAAGCCGCTGAAGTCGCGCCGGTAGTCCGGGTCGTTGCGGCACCGGAACGCCACCAGGCAGCTGATCGCGTTGAGGTTCCAACTGCCGCCGCGTAAAACGCGGTAGGAGCCATCGGTATCCAAGCACCATTCCATTACATTCCCGCTCATATCATACAAACCGAGTTCGTTGGGCTTTTTCGTGCCGACATCATGGTGGGTTATATTATCGGAATTGCCATCATGCCACGCAACTTCATTGATATCATTACTGCCGCTGTATTCATATCCTTTGCTCTTGTTTCCGCCACGGGCGGCAAACTCCCACTGGGCTTCCGTGGGAAGAGAGAATTTATAGCCTGCCGGTGCCAGTCCGGCATCATTCAATCGCTTGCAAAATTCCATAGCATCGTTCCAACTGACCATCTCCACCGGACGATCCGCCCCCTTGAAGTAGGCGGGATTGTTTCCCATCACCGCCTTCCACTGCGCCTGCGTCACTTCATATTTTCCAATGTAGCAGTCTTTTTCTTCAATTTTTATGAAAGATTTTATGAGATGTGACAAAGCATTTCTTAGAGCTTCTTTTTCTGCTTTTTCAAAAGTCCCTTCTGCCGCATCCAGCGACTGCAATGCTTCATCATATTTTTCCTGTGCATTTGCACTCACTGCCCGCTGCAAACAAGAAAGAGCCTCTTGATGAATCGCAGATGCCCACCGAGAAGCATTCACCATATCCGCCTTTTCTTTGGCGGCATTTGTTACCCGTACTGCCGCACGGAATGCCGAGGCGGTGGAAGTGGCTTTTTTGTATTCGTTTGCTGCAAGCACATACAAACGGGTCGCTTCCTCGAATTCGCTTTTTTCGTATGCTTCCTGTCCCTGCTGTTCGTATTTTTCCGCTTCTGCATAAATCGTGGAGGCATATTTCGGAGCATAAGTTCCGTTGGATTCGCGTTTCCGGCTTTGCAGTACGCTGTATTGTTCATCCGCTTCGGCGCAGTTCATGATCCAGTCGGCAGCGGCTTCGGCTTCCTGCAGGAATTTGGAGGTGGCATTATAATCGCTCTGAGAAAAAGCACGGTTGGCAATAGCTTGTTTACGCTTGAGCAGATCCCATTTTTCCTGAAATCCCTGATCGATACTGAGGCGGGCGTCTTCGATCTTTTTCGCTTTTTCCTCTACACGGACAAGTTGTTCGTAAATCTCCTCCTCAGATTTTTCATTTCCGCATCCGCAGAATCCAAGCGTCACCGCCAGAGCAAGCCCCAGCAGAACCAATGTTTTTTTCATTTTGGAACCTCTTGTTTTTTCTTATTTTCTGACAAAAAAATCAGTTGTAATTATATATACTGTACCGCAAAAAAGCCGTTTTTTCAAGATGTTCCGGTAAAAATATTACAAAAACCCAACCGGTATTGAAGAATCCGGTGTCCTCCCGCACGCCTTCAGCGTGCAAATGGTATGGTATCTCCCTTTGACCTATGGGCAAGCCCATAGGCTGTGATCCTGCGCTCCTTCAGAGCGCTGTTTGAGGCAGCAGTGGGTTATTCTCCGGGACGGCGGGGAAGACTGCGCCACCGTTATCCTCCGTTATCCACCGTTCCCTACCGTTCCAACGGGGTATAACGGAAAATAACGGAAGGTAACAATGAAGCGCTGAACTCCCGGTCCGAAGCTGTTATCCTCCCTTTTCGCCCTGCTCCGGGATCTTATTTTACTTCCGGAAACGGCTGCAGAAGAGGCAATCCGGCTTTTCGCAAAGGAGAATCAGGGGATCTTCCCTGACCAGTTCCAGCCCGATCCGGTAAAGTTCCTGCAGGTCGATCACCTGAATGAAGTTCATCCCCAGCGGAACTTTTGTCACTTTCAAGCCACGCTCAAACGCCTTGCGGTAGAACACGCTGTTCTCCGCCGGTTCCCAGTAAAATTCCCGGTCGCCGGGCAGATGCTTTTCAATGGCGACCGTCTTGAGATCACCGGTCTCCGTCTTCACCCGGCAGATGGCGGTATCCAGATACGGCACATCTGCGATGTCTTCCAGATAATGCAGGAATGTGGAGGGTTCCAGACCGGTCCCGAAGAACAGGATCTTGCCGTTCAGCTCCAGAGCCTTTTCCAGCGGAGAATTTTTGCCGGTGGGGGTGTCGCAGGGTTCGTGGGCGTCCAGACAGGCGTGTGCTTTGCTTCCGAATCCCGCCCAGGAATGAGTCACATGGCGGCTGCGGATCGCATCCGGATAGTTCCGCAGAACCGTTTTACCGATGGTTCCGGTCCAGACCTGATCCGGGTTGGCGGGATCGTGGGGCTGGTAATTCCATCCGCTGTTGACGCCGCCCAGATAGATGTACGGGCGGGTGAACGTGGTAAAAAGGCAGGTATCGGACGCTTCACGGATGGCATTGATGACCGTTTCCGCGCCGCCTTGAATGTATCCGCACTTGGAGATGGAGGCATGAACCAGCAACACATCGTCCTGCGTGATCCCCGCCTGTTTCAGTGCGGCAACAAGATCTTCCTGCGTCAAGGCGGGCCGTTCGATCACATCCAGATAGCCGTAATCCGCCAAGTGGTTCAGGGCATTGAGGACCTTTTTGACCTGACCTTCTTTCAGGTCGAAGCCCCGCTCCGCCTCGGCTTCCAGAATCAGAGTCGCCACATTCTTTTTGCCGTCCATATTGCTCAAAATGTTGCCAAAGGGACCATAGATCACGCCGTCCGGCAGAGGGATCTTCGCATAGGCAGGAACTTTCGCCTGTGAATAGGGGAAGCCGGGTTCTTTCCGGGCAAAAACAAACTTTGCAGCGTAATCCCGCCACGGAGAGTGCAGGTCCTTCAGTTCCAGTTTCTGTTCCGGCACGACCACATTTGCGCCATTCGCCATCCGGTAAAAATAGACACAGGCAAAGGCGGCATTTTCGTGGAGCAGATCCCAGTTGATAAAATCCGGTTCGCACTGGCGGGAGTTGTGCCAGAGACCGCCGCTCTTGCCGCCCATCAGCCAGGTGGTCGGCACGCCCACAGCCTTATCCGAAAGGCTCTGGTCGTCGTGATATTCTTTCGTGGCATACAGGAGACGGCGGCTGTCCTTGAACTCGTCGTACATCTCTTTCAGGATCACATTGCAGAGGCTGGGATCGCATCCGGAGGGGCTGAGTTTCAGGTCAATATCTCCGGTCACGCAGCAGATGTTATCCAAATTGCACGCGCCTGCGACTTTTCCGTTCAGATCATTACCACGGTAAGCAGCGTAGGCGGCAAAACCGTAAAATTCCATGGCAAAGACCAGACGGATGGAATAGTCCGGGGTTCCGCCCTTCTTCAAGAGCTGTTTGGCAATTTCGATCCCCGTGATGACCCCGATGGCGTCGTCGTTCAGCATGGGCTCGAACAGATGCGCCATGATCCAGACTTCCTTTTCGCTCTTGCCGGGGATCAGCGCCGTAACCATTGGCAACACGCCCTCGTAACGGTGTCCGTCGCACTCCACCTTGACTTTGCAGCCGTTGGTTTTGCGGATCATATCCCCCACTTTCGGCGATACGCTGAAGCCGATGAACGGACGGTCCTGTGCCGTCACGTGCCAATCGCCCGCCTCCGTACAGGCAACGACCCACTGGAGGTGATCGGGGGTGCTGTATCTGCCGACCAGATAATCGGAAACGACACCCAATCCGCCCTGATCGAGGATCGGTTTCAGGACCCGGGGACGGGGATCCGTCATGGGGTTGAGCATCACAAGACAGCCCCGGGGATCCGTTCCGGCAAGGTATTGATCTTCCGTGATGATCCGGGTGATGATCCCTTCCGGCGGTGTGGAAACTGAACCGTGGATCAGATGGAACGGATGCCGCTGGTAATCCGCCAACACCCCTTCCCCGCCGGCGCCATCGCCCCAATAGGGAGTCCATGCCGGAGCGTTGCCCATGATGGTGAGTTTTCCCACAGAGGCATCCCACGCAATGGGCATCCGCTTATCCTGATAGACCGTCTTTCCGTCGGCAGGAAATTCCAGCAGTTCCACGTTCGGGATACCGTTTTCGATCATAAGATCCCGCACGAATTCGCACGCTTTGTACTGAGCGGCGGAGGTTTGCTTCTGCTCGATTTGCATCAATTTGATCGCATTTTCACGGAGGAAATCTTTATCGACTCCGGCAAGAAATTCCTGATACATTTTTTTCATGTTTGGTTCCTGTTTTTTATGGTTTTATTTCAATTTGAATTCTTCACATAAAGCATCAAAACGCGCCAACGGTTCAACGCCGAATTTCACCATGGAATGCCGGACGGTTTCCAGACTTTTCTCCTTGAGATCTCCGGACTTGGAGAAAAATTTATCGGCAAGACAGATCAGTTTCTCTTCCGTTGTCTCCGGCAGAAAATCCTGCTCCGGCAGAGGCAGCTGCTGAAGGCGGATCTCGTGGGCGGTCAAACCGGATCCGGTGTGGCGTTCACAGATCCGGGCGTAAACTTCCAACGCCGGATCAAGGTCCCGCAACATCTGCGCTCCAATGATCCCGTGGCGCAGATAATGTTCCGTGCCGGTACAGAGGATCTTCGGAGCATGACAATACAATATTCCAATATCGTGGAGCATCGCACCTGTTGCAACAATATTCAGATCTGTTTCAACACCAGAAAGTTTTGCGATTTCCAATGCTTTCTCCCGCACCTGCTCGCTGTGCCGGAGCAGCAGCCGTTTCAGCGGCGTTTCCTCCGGATAAAAATGAGCGATGACCGTGTCAAAATTCTGTATATCCATAAAATTTTTCCTGAATTCGGTTTTCAGCTTACTGTATCACACATTGCGCAGAGTGCAAGGAGTGAATCATTGAATAATATTCCTGTTTTATTGCCCGGAACCGTTGCGGGTGTAAAGGTCGGCACAATGTTGATACGCCTCGCTGCAATCGCCGGACATCTGCGACATGGAACGGAAGGGATCGGCAGGCGGATTGACCACCGGCGGTTCATTCTCCTCCGGATGGTAAAACTCCGTATTGGATGACTGGGCACTCAAATATTCCCGGACAGCCGGATCGGTCTTGGGCAGGTTCGTATAGTTGCCGGGACTGACGTGGAACCGGGCTTTGAACGCGCGTGCAAAACTGCTGGCAGAATCGTATCCGGTCCGCTCGGCAATCTCCTTGATAGACATGGTCTTATTGATCAAGAGGCGCACCGCGATCCGCATCCGTTCGGCGGCAGCGAACTGTCCGGGCGTGATACCGGTCTGTGAGCGGAAAACCCGGGTCAGATGTTCACGGGTCACGTGGAGGCGTTCGGCGATCTGCGCCACATCCAGCGTGCGGTCGATGTTGGAAGTAATGATGTTCTGTGCATCCCGCGTCAGTTTTGCCTGCGAGGATGTGGCAATATCTTTTTCCACGGTCTCACCGAACGCCGCCAGCACATCCTGCACGATCTTTGCGCCAGCCATGGGGGAGATGATCTGAAAGACATTCCGCTGATTCCGGAAACTTTCCAGATGGGGGATCAGCCCCGTATCCAGCGGCAACCGGAAGATATAGCCGTAACGGCGATTGATCTCATTCACGATCCCCACAGCCTGCGGTCCGGAAAAGGCGAACCAGAGAAAATCCCACGGCTCGGCGCCCTTCCCCGGATAATAATAGGAAATATCCGGATCGCAGAGCGGAGCAATGAACGCCATTCCCGGCGTGAGGGTGTAAAGCTTATCCCGTTGACGGAAAACACCTTCTCCGGAAATAGTGCAGACGATCTGTGCCGCCTGAACCTGCGGGCGCCGCGCCTCATCCATGTGGTACTCCGGTCCGGTCTGCCGTTCATACACGATCTCGTTGGGTGCGGGCAGCGATTCAAAGCCCTGAACCACCTGAAAACGGGTCTGCCAAATTCTCATATTTCAACCTTTCTCACAAATTGTAGACTGTTATCACATTTTGCATACTAATAGCCGTTTGAAAGATGATTTTCAAGGCGTAAATTGTGTATAGAACGAAAAAAATTCAACTTTTTTAAGGAAAGGTTACAAAATGAACAACGGAAAGATCAATGTTACCGTCTGGAATGAATATTGGCACGAGCAATCCGAAGAACGGATCCGCAAGGTTTACCCGGAAGGGATCCATGCGGCAGTGGCTGCAGCGCTGAACGAAGCCGGGAACTTCAATGTCACCACCGCTACGCTGGATATGCCGGAACACGGTCTGACACAGGAAGTTCTGGACAACACGGACGTGCTTTTCTGGTGGGGTCACTGCAAGCACGGTGATGTTTCCGACGAGATCGTGGACCGTGTTCAGAAGCGTGTGATCGAAGGTATGGGGCTGATCTGCCTGCACTCTGCTCACTTCTCCAAAATTTTCAAGCGCATGATGGCGACCGATTGCTCCCTCAAGTGGCGTGAATGGGCGGAAAAAGAACGGGTGTGGGTCATCGAACCGGGTCACCCCATTGCGCAGGGTCTGGGCGAATATTTTGAGATCGAACAGTGCGAAATGTACGGCGAACATTTTGATATTCCCACGCCGGATAAAGTGGTGTTCATCTCCTGGTACGAAGGCGGTGAAGTCTTCCGCAGCGGTGTGACGTACGAACGGGGTCGCGGCAGGATCTTCTACTTCTCCCCCGGCCACGAATCCTTCCCCATCTACTACAACGAAAATGTGAAAAAGGTTCTTGTGAATGCGGCGAACTGGGCAGCGCCCCGGACACAGCTGCGGGAACATATCTGCCCCTGCGTGGAACCGCTGGAACCCATTGAAAACAAAGCAAAATAAAGTAAGGCAAGATCAGAAATGAGCGAATTCAAAGGTAAACTCCGCTGCGGTGTGGTGGGGCTTGGTGTCGGGAAACGCAGACACATTGAAGGCTACCGCACCCATCCGAACGCTGAAGTTGTGGCGATCGCGGACCTGGATCCGGCACGGTTGGAAGATGTGGGCAACGCTTACGGGATCGATAAACGGTACCCCACGCTGACCGATATGCTCCGGCACGAAAAACTGGATGTCATTTCCATTGCCACCCCCAATAAACTGCATATGCCCCAAACCGTGGAAGCGCTGGAAGCCGGTTGCCATGTTCTTTGCGAAAAGCCCATGGCAATGACAGAAAAAGACGGCTTGAAGATGATCGAAGCCAGCAAGCGGACCGGCAAACGTGTTATGATCAACTTTTCCTCCCGGATCAGCCCGGAAGCATACGCCATCAAGCGGGCTGTGGATGCCGGAACGCTTGGGGATATTTACTTTGCCCGGAGCATTTGGATGCGCCGGAGACGTCTGCCGGGGTTCGGCGGCTGGTTCGGTAAAAAGGAACT
The DNA here is from genome assembly GCA_015061915.1 of Lentisphaerota bacterium. Classification (GTDB taxonomy): domain Bacteria; phylum Verrucomicrobiota; class Lentisphaeria; order Victivallales; family UBA1829; genus SIG77. Next base: position 15,285 of record SUVR01000013.1, read on the forward strand.
TTCCGGCGGCGGACCGCTGATCGATATCGGCGTACACCGTCTGGACCTGGCAGTGTGGCTGATGAACTTCCCGAAACCCACGTGGGTCATGGGGGCGACTTACGATCCCATTGCGCAGGAAATCGCCCGCAAGGAAGGCAAGGAATACGATGTGGAGGACCTGGCTGTCGCCATGATCAAGTTTGAAAACGGCGCAACGCTGGAACTGGAAGCCTCCTGGTGTTCCCACATCAAGGAACGGGAACACGTTTCCACCCGTCTGCTGGGTACGAAAGGCGGGATCCTCCACCACAATATCGGCGATGTTTATGACTCGTTTGCTGACATCTACCTTGAAAAAGACGGCTGCCAGTATGATATGCGCCTGCACCCGCCGGTGCCGGATGTACACGTCAATATGTACAATCTGATCGAAGCGATCATCAAGGACAAACCCCACGACTGCACGCCGGAACAGGGGCTTTACAATATGCGGATCCTGGATGCGATCTACAAGAGTGCGGAAACCAACAAACCGGTCAAGATCAAATCGTAAGGAGTGATTATGGCGAAGAAAAAAACAGAACGCAAGTTGCGCTGCGGCGTTGTGGGACTCGGCATGGGTCAGAACCACGTTCACGGTTACCGGAGCCATCCGGGCGCGGAACTGGTGGCAGTGGCAGATATTGACCCGGTCCGGCTGGAAGAGATCGGCAGAAAAAAGCTGGGTGTGGAAAAATGTTACTCCACCCTGACGGAAATGCTGAAAAATGAAGATCTTGACATTGTCTCCATTGCGACACCGAACAAATTTCACGCACCGCTGACCATCGAAGCGTTGAAAGCGGGCTGCCATGTTCTCTGCGAAAAGCCCATGGCAATGAGCGTGAAGGAAGCGGAAGAAATGATCCGGGTGGCGAAAAGCGTCGGTAAACGGATCATGATCGACTTTTCCTACCGCACCAGCGAGCAGTCCGTTGCCCTGAAAAAGGCAGTGGAAAGCGGTATTTTGGGCAATATTTATTTTGCACGGACACAATGGCTGCGCCGTCGCGGGGCACCGCTCGGCACGCAGGGCTGGTTCCGGAAAAAAGAACTTTCCGGCGGCGGACCGCTGCTGGACCTGGGCGTACACCGTCTGGACCTGGCATTGTGGCTCATGGACTACCCGAAACCGGTGTGGGTCATGGGATCGACCTACAATCATCTGGCACAGCAGCTTCAGGCACAGGACGGACATCAGTACGATGTGGAAGACCTTGCCGTGGCGCTGATCAAGTTTGAAAACGGTGCGACGCTGGAACTGGAAGCCTCCTGGCTGACCAATATCCGGGAAAATGAACTGATGTCCACCCGGCTGCTCGGCAACAAAGCCGGTCTGCTTCAGCACAACAAGACGGACGGCGACAACAACTTCGGCGGTTACACCTTTGAGGCGGAGATCTTTACTGACCTCGCGGGCTGTCAGTACGATATGAAACTGCATCCGCCGGTACCGGAAGCCAAGAGCCACTTCTACAACTTTGTGGAAGCGATCCGCACCGACACGCCCCACGACGCCACCGGGGAACAGGGTCTGCTGGTCATGCAGATCCTGGAAGCGATCTACAAGAGTGCCAAGACCGGGAAACCGGTTCAGATCAAGTCATAATCAATCATCAGGAGAGAAAAGATGAAAAATATTCTGATCGGAACGATGTCCAAGGCAAATGCCAACACACCGGACTATATCCGCCAGCTCGGAAAACTGGGCTTTGAATGTACCGAAGTCACTTTCGGTCACGACTGCAAGTGGCTCATGTCCGGAATCGATACGGACGCCTTCGCCGCTGACTGCAAAAAAGCTCTGGATGAGTACGGCATGGAAATGTCCGCTCTGGGCGTTTACGGCAACCCGCTGGAAAACGATGAAGATGCCGTTCTCTGCCGCAAGAGCTGGGAATTTCTCATTGACAACTGCGATAAGTTCGGCACAAAGCTGATCTGCGGGTTCACCGGGCGTCTGCGGGATAAACCGGTTCCGGAATCCATCCCCCAGTATAAAGCAGTGTTCGGCGATCTGGCAGCCCGCGCCAAAGAACGGGGCGTGCGTATCGCTTTTGAAAACTGCAATATGGGCGGCAACTGGGGCTACGGCAACTGGAATATCGCCTTCAACCCGGCAGCGTGGGATCTGATGTTTGAAGCACTGGATGCAGACAACATCGGTCTGGAATGGGAACCGGCTCACCACATGATGCAGCTGATCGATCCCATGCCCCAGCTGAAAGAATGGGCGAAAAAGATCTTCCACCTGCACGGAAAAGATGCCACGATCCAGTGGGATGTGATCCGCAAATACGGCGTCCTGACCGATAAGACATGGGGTGCACACCGTACCCCCGGTTTCGGCGACTGCAACTGGACGGACATCATCTCCATCCTCCGCGTGAACGGCTACGAAGGAAATATCGACATCGAAGGCTGGCATGACTGGGTGTACAAAGGCGAACTGGAAATGACCGGTCAGGTCCACGGTCTCAAGTACCTCAAGAATTGCCGCGGCGGAGATTTCGTGCCCAACTTCTGAGCGTAAGAGATCACGCCACGCCCGCAGCGCAAGGCTCCGGCAGAGCGCACCGGCAGCAACGCTGCCGGTACGCCAGCCCCGAAGCGGCGAGCGCTTCGGGGCAAGCACAAAAAAAACGCAGCACTCCGGCACTGCCGGGGTGCTGCGTTTTTTTGTGCCTGCCGGAGCCTTGCGCCAGCGGGCGTGGGCGGGCGGTTATCTTATTCTTTACTGAGGAACTGCTGCATGGGAGCGAAGCCGCTCTTGCGGAATGCCTCTTCTGTCACGCGCACGATTTCCATCATTTCTTCCTTCTTGATGGGATAGGGAACACCATCGACCACAGATGCGTAGATATGCTTCCAAGTATCGGACATACTGGTGAAAGCGGGGTCATAGTCTGCATCAAAGAAGGAAAGGCGTTCATCAAAGTTACCGTACTGGAACGGGGGATTTTCCGGGTGTGGCTTCAAGTCTTTGTACTCAATGGATGGTTCGACAGCGCGGACATGGATCCGTTTCCCCGCTTCCTGCACAATGACGCCGCGGGTTCCGATGATCTCCACTTCTCTTCCGGGCATGGCATTGGCTCCGGTCACTTCCACGTCCACCAGGCGGCCGTTTGCGCCTTTGAGAATGATCTTGAACAGGTCATCGCCCTCGCCGATACTGATGACACGTCGCACATCTGCCCACAAATCCACCACGGGGGAATCCAGCAGCTGCAGACCGTGGTCAATGATATGGGGTCCCCAGTTGGAGAGGAGACCACCGTAAAATTCGGGCATTGTCATCCAGTCATTTCTGCGGCAGAAGTAGCAGCTGCGGTGGATCTTGATATAATGGACCTCACCGATGATCCCGGAATTCATCAGCTCTTTGACTTTATTGAATTCCGGCTCAAAACGGCGGTTGTGCCGGACATAGAGTTTCCCGGGGTGAGCATCACCGCAATCCAGCAGTTTCTTCATTTCGACCACATTGCAGGCAACGGGCTTTTCCACAAGAGCAATCTTACCGGCTTCCAGCACTTTGATCCCCATGGGAACATGGTCCAGATGACGGGTGGCGATATTGACCATCTCCACATTGTCGTCCTTCAACAACTCATCCAGCGAGCTGTATTTTTTGTAGTCGGTCCCCCAGGATGCGGGGAGATTTTCCAGACGGTCCGGAGCGTTATCACAGACTGCCACCAGTTCAAATTTATCTTTGGCAACCGCGTTAATTTCGTCGATATGTCCGCGCCCCATTCTGCCCAGACCGACCACAGCATACTTGATTTTTCTCATCCTTCCGTAATCCTTTCCGTTCATTTTGCAGATAATTATTTTTACAGTATTGACTTTTTACCGCCTTGTGCTACTATATATCAAAACAAATCAAATTGCAATGCAGAAAAGAAGCATTTTTCAGGACAAAACAAACATGAAATATTTTGACGGTTTGCAATTTACGATCTGGAACGATCACCCGGTCATGCACGGACTCCATAACAACAATGCGCTCTATTACGGGATACAGTACAATCACACCGGTCCGCTGATTTATTCGATCGATGACTCTCCGCCGGTCAAAGTGAATGGAGCGCACGTTTTCCTCACCATACCGGGACATCATTACCGTTACGGCTGTGAGGCTCATGAAACACGCCGTCACACCTTCATCTGCTGTACGGGCGAACGGATCCAACGGTATATTGAAGGCGGACTGTTTCCGCTCGACACCCGTACGCCGATCCCGGTTTCCGATCCGGAGCGTTTTTTGCAAACCATGCTGGAGATCATGTCTCTGCTGCGTCAATCACCGATCCCTCCGCCCCGTGCGGTACTGCTTTACGAGGATCTGCTGCTGCGGATCACTGAATCCGGAGAAGCAAAACAGAGTTTTCCATCTTATTGCCGGGAGAAAATTCTGGATCTGGCGGAACGGATCCGTCTTGAACCGGAGAAGAATTACGATTTTTCGCAGGCGGCGAAGGAGTGTTCCGTAACTCTGATCCATTACCGGCGTTTGTTCAAACAGTTGCTTGGTGTTCCGCCGCAGCACTTTCTGATCCACTGCAGATTACAGAAAGGTGCCACACTGCTGCTGGTGCCGGGAGAACCGTTGACTATGGCAGAGATCGCGGAACTTTCCGGGATCCCGGATCAGAACTATTTTTCCCGCCTGTTCAAAAGCCATTTTCATGTCTCTCCGCTGACATACCGCAGAGAGTTTCAATGATTTCACTTGCGTTTTTCCCAGTTCCAATCTGATACGGAAATGGATTTTTTCAGGTCGGCATCTGCAGACTCCAAAGCGGGAAAGAATGTCAAGCCGGTAACTTTTTCCACTTTTTCGACCGGAACGGCAAACCATTTCAGACCTTTCCAGGTTCCTTCATTGGGGATGATAAAGCCGATCATCTTGCACGGCGGAGTCAGGTCATAGACCACCTTGTAATATGCGTGAGGAACAGAAACCCGGTTGACTGAACCGATGCTCCGGACTGATTTTCCTTCATAAAAAACCGGTCCGGTAACCACAAAAATCTCCTTTTCCCTGCGTGCGAAATCCCGGATCTGACTTTCCAGCTCCACCCAGATCCCCCGGTTGCAATCCGGCTTCTGGGGCGACATATTGCTCATATAGAAACTTTCGCTCATCACATCTTTATTCCAGCTCATATCAGCAGCCGGTGCCAGATGTCCGCGGTCGTATCCGGAACCTTTGTAATCCTCCGGCAGAGCAGATCTGGTACGGATACGGGGATCTTCCCGGAAGTCATCCGTTCTGCCGGTCCGCTTCTGATCCAGCTCTTCAGCAGTGAGCTTGTAAGTCACCCACAAGGGCTGTTCATGAATCTCGGAGTATCCGAAAGCGTACCCCTCCCGCTCAAAGATGCGTTCCACGATTCCGCCTTCGGGAGCGCCCAGTTCAAGATTGTCATAATGTTCCGCAAAACCGATCTGTTCCAGCACCCAGTCTTTCCCCTCCAGGAAATAATATCGCACCAAATGGCTGAAGTCCGGCAGATAGAAAAAAGCGCCGGCGAAGGCAGCAAAAAGCAGAATCGGCAAAAAGCACGAGCGCAGTTTCCGCATCAGAAAGGGCTTCAGGATCTTTCCGAGGAAGTAAAAAATCGCCAAACCGGCAATACTGCTTTTCTTGTTGGAACCTTTTTCTTTTTTTGCACCTTTACCCATTTTTCATACTCTCCGGATGATTCAGTTTTTACATTTTGAGGAGTATTTTATCACATCCGGGAACGATGTCAAGTAAAAATTGTCAATTTTGCTTGAAAAACTCCCATCTGCAACTATATTTCAGATAAAAAACAGTAAAAGCAAGAAGAAGAAAGGATATGACCATGAGCGAAATCAAACATCTTACGGAAGCGGATTTTGAAAAAGAAACGGCTGGAAAAGTCTGTCTGCTGGATTTCTGGGCGACCTGGTGCGGCCCCTGCCAGATGTTTGCCCCCATTCTGGATGAAACTGCGGCGGCACTGCCGGACGATATACTGGTCGCCAAGATCGATGTTGACCAGAATCCCGGACTTGCAATCAAGTTCGGCGTGCGCAGTATTCCCTCCATTTTCATTGTGAAGGACGGCAAAGTGGTCAAGTCCTTTATGGGCGTACAGACCAAGGATACACTGTTGGATGCGATTCGCGCTCTCTGACACAGAAACGATCTGCATTTCTTTCAGCGGCGGTGCCGACTCTCTGGCACTGCTGCATTTGGCACACGCACAATTTCCGGAAAAGATCAAAGCGGTTCATTTTGAACACGGATTCCGGGGCGGGGAATCCCTGCGTGATGCCACATTCTGCCGTAAGATCTGCGAAGCGTGGCGTATCCCGTTCCAACTGGTTCCGCTGAATGTACCGCAAAACCGGATCAATGGCGAAGGCGATGAAGAAGCGGCACGGCGACTCCGTCTGAACGCATGGAAAAAAATCGTCACAGATCCGGATCATACCGTTGTCCTGCTGGGACATCATGCCGATGATGCCGCTGAGACGCTGTTCATCCGGCTTTTCCGCGGCAGTAATGTTTCCGGGCTGACGGCATTACGGGAAAAACGCACCATTGACGGCATCACGTTTCTCCGTCCGCTGCTCGATATGACCCGGGCAGACATTGAAGCATATCTCCTTGAAAACGGTATCACAGAATGGTGTGAAGACAGCACCAACCGGGAATCAGTCTATCTGCGAAACTTTTTGCGGAACGATTTTCTGCCGGAACTGGCGGCACGCGCCCCCTATGCCTCCGGCGGGATCACACGATCCATACAATGTCTGGCAGACGATGCCGACCTGTTGGAACAAATGGCAGATGCTGCTTACGTACGCTGCCGGTCCGGAAATACGGAGGAATGGAAAGCGCTGCATCCGGCACTGCTGGTCCGTGTATTGCGGCGATTTCTGGGAGGAAAAATCCCCGCCTGGCAGGCAGTCGAACGCCTGGAGCAGGAACTGAAGAAACCATATATCCGCCCGGTCAGGATCGACCTCGGTCAGGGGATCATACTCCATCGCCGGAAAAACACATTGAAACTTCAGGATGCCGTCGACGAAACAGAGACTCTCTGGAACTGGCGGAAAGAGCCGGATCGTATGGGACTGCACGCCGAAATTCTGCTCCGGCAAGATGCAACAGATCTTACAGACGGCGCCGCATATTTTGATGCGGATCTCGTTCCGGAATCTTTAAGGATCTCTCCATGGCACGCCGGCGATAAGATCCTTTCCTTCGACGGCAAGATGAAAAATCTGAAAAAACTGTTCTGCGATCTTCATATTTCCGATCCCGACCGGTATGTTCTCCGGGGACCGGATGACACCGTTTATCAGGCGATCGGAGTCCGCAATTCTGCAGTGGCAAAGGTCACCGGACAGACGAAATCCGTTCTCCGCATCACGGGGATTTACAAAGGCTGAACCCGGATTCTGTCATAAAATCAGCCATCAAATGCACAAAATGCGCACAAATATGTACTTTTTTCGTATTTTTTTTGATTTTCCACTTGAAAAATAAAAAAAAAGGTACATTAGTGTTTACGGTATGATACAAGGAGTTTTTACCACGGAGATCGAATCGATGGAAAAGTATTTTTCAAAAACACATGAATGGGTACAGACGGACGGCGAAGAAGCCATCGTCGGGATCACAGAATTTGCAACAAGTGAACTGGGTGACATCACCGGGATCGAACTGCCGGAAGAAGGTACGGATGTGATCGCAGGAGATGTGATCGCCACCGTGGAATCCGTCAAAGCATCCTCGGAAGTCTTTTCTCCGGTCAGCGGCACCGTCAGCGCAGTCAACCACCATGTGGAAGACGATTCCGGGATCATCTCCAGATCCCCTGAAAAATACGGCTGGCTTTACAAGCTGGATAATATTGATGATACTGAGCTGGAAGACCTCATGGAAGAGGACGAATACGAGGATTATCTGACAACCCTCGACAGCTGAACAGATAGATGAAGGAGGTGCAGTATGATCGATGAAAGCCTGATTCCGGATCTGAAAAAAGAAAACAGACCCACCCCGAAAGACGAAATGATGACCGAATTCACAAAAGGTGATTCCTGGCGCGTCTTCCGTATTATGGCAGAGTTTATCGACACCTTCGAGACAATGGCAAAGTATAAGGACCTCGTTCCGATCTTCGGATCAGCAAGACTGAAGCCGGATTCCCCCGCTTATCAGGATTGCGTCCGGTTGGGCGAACTGCTGGCAGATGCGGGCTACGGCGTTCTCAGCGGCGGCGGTCCGGGGATCATGGAGGCAGCCAATAAAGGCGCCTGGCAGCGGAAAGGCGTTTCTGTCGGGCTGAATATCAAACTGCCGATGGAACAGCACGAAAACCTCTACCAGACCGAATCTCTGGAGTTCCGTTATTTCTTCATCCGCAAAGTTTGCTTTATGAAGTACTCCGTGGCAGTAGTGGCATATCCGGGCGGATTCGGCACACTGGACGAAATTTCCGAAGCGTTGACGCTGGTCCAGACCAATAAGGTCAACCGGGTACCGGTCGTCTTCGTGGGCAAAGCCTTCTGGAGTCCCCTCATCGACTGGTTCAAAAATACCCTGCTCGAACAGGGCATGATCTCCGCCGACGATATGGATCTCTTCTATCTGGCAGATAACGCCGACGAAGCCTGCGAATACATCAAGGCGTGGCACGCCAAAAACGGCAGAGAATCCACCGTACAGGATGCGTAAGCTGTAAGCATAATATCACAGACGGGGCGGAGAAAAAACTCCGCTCCGTTTTTTTGTGTCCGGATGGCAGGGACGGCAACGCAGGGCAAGGACGGGGCGGCGGCGCACGGGAGGCGCTGAAAAAGCCGCCGCGGCTTTTTTCTCAGCGCCGGGTCCGTGCCGGCACCGGTAAAGCAGGCGGTAACGCCCGCTTTACCGGTGCGCCCCGCCTGCGGGGCAACCGCCGCCCCGTCCCCTGCCCTGCGAAAAATCCGCACTTTTCCTGAAAAAGCATTTGAAAAAATGTACTTCCGGTGTATCTTATATACTTGCATATTCTTTTTAACACTAACATAATGGAGTCTTGAAAATGGCTAAATCCTACAGAGTAGCGATCGTCGGTGCCACTGGTGCAGTCGGTATCGAAATGCTCAAAACCCTTGAAAACCGCAAATTCCCCGTTTCCACGCTGAAGCTGCTGGCATCTGCAAAATCCGCCGGTAAAACATTCCAGTTCAACGGCAAAGATGTTGTGGTGGAAGAGCTGACAAAAGACTCCTTCAAGGATGTGGATATTGCTCTTTTCTCTGCGGGCGGCGATATTTCCCGTGAATACGCTCAGGCTTGCGTCGATTCCGGTGCGGTTATGATCGACAACTCCAGCGCGTTCCGTATGGATCCCAACGTCCCCCTCGTCGTTTCCGAAGTCAATCCGGAAGACGTTTTCACCCACAAGGGTATCATTGCCAACCCGAACTGCACCACTGCCATCATGTGCGTTGCGGTCTATCCGCTCCACAAGGCAAAAGGTCTGAAGCGCATGATCGCCTCCACCTATCAGGCGGCATCCGGCGGCGGTCAGAAGGCGATGAACGAGCTCATTGAACAGACCCGCGATGTTCTGGACGGCAAGGAAGCCCAGGTCAAGGTCATGGCGCAGCAGATCGCCTTCAACCTGTTCCCCCACATCGACTCCTTCACAGAAAACGGTTACACCAAGGAAGAGATGAAGATGGTGAATGAAACCCGCAAGATCATGCACCTGCCCGAAGCGCAGATCTCCTGCACTTGCGTGCGTATTCCCATTCTCCGCGCTCACTCCGAATCCCTGAACCTGGAATTTGAAAACGAAATCACGGTGGAAGAAGCGCAGGAAATCATCAAGAATGCTCCCGGCGTGCAGCTGCGTGACAACCCGGCGGAAAAGATCTATCCCATGCCGAAGGATGCCACCGGTATGTACGACGTCCTCGTCGGCAGAATCCGTCAGGACGTTTCCAGAACGGACAAGCGCGGTCTCGACATCTTTGTCAGCGGCGACCAGCTGCTCAAGGGTGCGGCTCTGAACGCCGTCCAGATCGCGGAAGTCCTCATCAGCAGAGACTGATCTCTCCCCTGTTCTGATCCTCACGGGAAAGGCTGAAAAGGCTTTCCCGTTTTTTGTTTGACATTTTTCCGTTTGATGTTATATTAACTTCAACCCCGAACAATGGAAAGTCATTCTTATGGATAAAATTGCAGTCCTCATTCCCTGCTATAACGAAGCGGCAACGATCCGTCAGGTCGTTTCCGGATTCCGTGCGCAGCTGCCGGACGCAGTGATCTATGTGTACGACAACAACAGCACGGATGATACCGCCACCATCGCCGCCGAAGCCGGAGCGATCGTCCGTTATGAGTACAAACAGGGTAAAGGCAATGTGATCCGCCGTATGTTCCGGGAAATCGATGCCGAGTGCTACCTGATGGTGGATGGGGATGCCACCTATCCCGCTGATGCCGCTCCTGCCATGTGTCAATATATCTTTGACCGGCAGGCAGATATGGTGATCGGTGACCGGCTTTCCTCCACGTATTTTCAGGAGAACAAACGGCGTTTCCACAGCTTCGGAAACCGTCTGGTCCGCTACACGATCAACCGGCTGTTCCATACGAATATCCGGGACATCATGACGGGGTACCGGGCGTTCAGCTATCATTTTGTCAAGACCTTCCCCGTGCTTTCCTGCGGGTTTGAACTGGAAACGGAAATGACGATCCATGCAGTCAGCCGGGATCTGAACATTGTCAATCACATTATCGACTACAAAGACCGTCCGCAGGGCAGCGAATCGAAATTGAACACCTGCCGGGACGGGATTCTCGTTTTTCTGATGATCCTGCGTCTGTGGAAAGATGCCAAGCCGCTGCAATTTTTCTCTGCCATCGCTGCGTTTCTGCTGTTGGTCAGTATCATACTTCTGGTACCGGTCTTTCTGGAGTATTTCCAGACCGGTTTGGTGCGCCGTTTTCCCACGCTCTTTGTGGGATGCTGCGGCGGACTGGCGGCATTTCAGGCGTTTTACAGCGGTCTTCAGCTCTCCACTTACAACAAAAAAGCCCGCTCCGATTTTGAGTATCAACTCAAGCAGACCACGGAAGAACTGCGCCGTAAAAAGGGTGAATAAGTCTGTTTTCTCTTTGACGCTCCTCTCCCTTCCAGCGAAAGGAGCAATTCATGTTGAACGAAAAATTGATTTATCAGGCAGAAAAACTCTGTCTTTCCGGAGCGTACCTGCTCCGCCATAAAGATGCCGGTACCGCCTGCAACGGGATCGGTCCGGATTGGTTTCCGGCGTGGTTGCGCGTGCTTGCCAATACCCTCTGCCCCGTCCTGATCCTTGCTGCTCAGATCCATGATATGCGTTATCATCTGGGCGGTTCCAGTTACGAGAGACGGGCAGCAGATGCCGAATTCGTGGCAAACGCCTTCATTGCCGCAGAAGCAAAATACCGATATTTTCCGCCCGCAAAGTGGCTGACAGAATGGATCGCACTCAAAATGTTTCACCTTCTCCGGCTGGCAGGAAACACGGCATGGAGGGCAGACGTATGACGATCCCCCTCCCTATCGTATGGGAAATCGTGCTGGTGGTCGTGGGGTTCATCCTCGGAACATTGTGGGGACACCATAACGCCATCGGAAAACGGATCACCTATTCCGAGTGCAGCGAAAAACGAAAGAGCTGTCCTTGTATCGGCGACATCGAAGGAATCAAAAAACAACTTGAAAGGATCGATTTATGAAAGCAATTCTCACCAGTTGCACGCTTTCTTTTCTGTTTCTCTGCGGCTGCAGCACCACCGGTCAGCTGGCAAAAAATATGAGCGCAAAAAATCTGATCGGGGAAGGATTTTTCTCCCTCTCCCGCATCAGTACCACCAACCCGGAAACCGGTCTGCCGGAGATCCGGACCCTCCTTGTTTCCGGGAAGTTACAGACAATCCTGAAGGATGCCAATCTGCTTTCCTATACCCGGAACCGGTCCGCATCTGTGTTCAATGCAGAAAGCATCACCGAACAGGAACAGCTGACTCTCTCCCTGCCGCCCGGTCAAAGAATGGCAGACACCCTCGCTCAACTTTCCGCTTTGATGGCAGAAAAGAAGTCGATCAGCGGCGAATAAAGGGTGCGCGAGAGCGTCTCCGCGGAAATGCCGCTCTGCCAGCGCAGGAAGGCAGAGCGTGCTTTTTTGCGGAGCGTTTCGGCATCCGCCCACTCACCCGCAAGAGCCTTTTCCACCAGAGCAAGATGCTCTTTTTCCAGAGCGACCGCCTCCAGCCAGTGCGTCATTTCTTCCGGAGCGTCGTTTTTCAGACTCAAAAAGATTGCTTCGGCTTCGTCCAGCTTCTTCCGGACATCAGCTCCGACCACCTTATCTTTCATCCGTTCTGCCAGCCATCCTTCGGGCGGTAAGTCGTGGCATTTGTACCGGTTCCAACAGAATCCGAGTTCATGGACAGCAGAAAACGGGAACTCTGTTGCCGCCAGTTCCGTACCTTTCAAAAATCGTTCGATCTTTTCCCGGTCGCCGCCGAGCAGACCGCTTCCGGTCAGCAGTTCGCTGATCTCTTCCGTCTCCGTTTCTTCCGCCAGCGGACCGAGGGCAATGAGATGTTTCTGCAAGTCAAAATTCACACAGCGTATCGCCCAGCTGGTGGTGCAGTACCCATCGCAGCCGCGCTTCACTGCATTCCGGGCAGTCCCGGCGACATTGACGTCATGACCGGCGGACGGCAGAAACACCCGGTCGCCCCAGCGGCGGGACGCAGAACAGGGGATCACTTTCAATCCTGCCTCTTTCAGCAGGTCGATGTTCCCGTATCCATCCTCACCGAACCCGCGTGTGTAGTGCCAGTCCCAGAACCGGAACTTTTTCAGCAGGGGCAGATGGGGCTTGATCTCATCCGGATGCTGCACAACGATATCCATCCACATTTCCGGCTGGATACCGGACCGGATCAGGACTTCCGTCAGGGCGGCATAATGCTCCATGGCAAGCCCAAGTTTTCCCATTTTTTCCGTTTTTGCGGCACAAACGGGACACTGGGCGAAGGAGTAGGCTTCATCTCCGCCGAGGTGGAAAGACTTTATCTCACCGAACAGGTCCAGATATTCTTCGATCAGTTGAGAAAGCAGATTCCGGACGGCAGGCTTGCTGACACAATAGCAGTCCTTCCATTCCGGCAGTTCCCGCAACGGCACAAAGTCTTCATTGCCGAGGACATATTCACCGTGACCAAGCGTTTGCAGCAGCGGGATCGGTTCCAGACCGAGACTCCGGCTGTACGCCAGAATTTCCGCAAATTCCTCTTTGCTCAAGGCTTCAGGATGGATGCAGGGAGCGATCGTTTCAAAACGGACTTTATCTTCCAGTTCCCACAGGATCGCATTGTATCCCATGGCGGCAATGCTTGCGAGCTGACGGCGGATCTCCTCTTTCGTCAGCATCAGAAAATTGAAATCGAGATGAAAAATCCTCTGCATTATACAAAACTCCCCTGAGCCTGGAAGGAATTTTTCCCGCTTTCCCGGTCGATCCCTTCCACATAAAAATTGTTATCATCCAACACGCCGGAAACGATCAGGTCCTCTCCGAACATCATGGCACGGTTGAAGTTCAACTGAATTTCCTGCAGTTTCACGGGACGCCCCACCTGCCGTGCGATCCAGTCCGTTGTGAATGCGGCATAGTACGCATTGTTCAGATGATCGTTCAGGTCGATGTGGCTGTTGCTGATGTTATGGACCACCGGATCCACGCAGGGCGCGGGGCTTTCCAGTTTCTCCAGATGGGGGAAGAAATCCGGCTTTTCCGCATTGGCATAGATGCCGTCGCCGAGGGCGGCGGCGGGCGCTTTCGGGCGCAGCGTGGGCAGTTGCAGACACATCCAATAGCTGGTGGCACAGGCAAAGCGTTCGCCGGTCTTTGCGTTATACAGGGCGAACTGACGCTTTGCAAAGATCCGTTCCGTGCCGTTGTGATAGGTCTCGACCCGCATCACATCGTCGTAGCGGGGGGATTTTTCGATCTGCAGTTTCAGGCGGGAAAGGACCCAGATCAGGTTATTTTCCTTGATCGCACTCATACCGAACCCCATTTCTTCGGCGTTCCAGGCGGCGATGTGTTGGAGATAATCGAAAAAGATATGACTGCGCAAGGTTCCGTCAGGACCGCAAGAGCCCATGAGGATCGGCATTTCCAGCGTGTAGTTTGCTTCGGACATTTTGACCTCCGGCATGGTTGTGTTTTGTTAAAATAATATATCACGCCTGTGGAAAAAATCAAATTCTGTGTTATATTACCTCCTATGAAAAAATCAGCTGTCCAAGATAAAAATTATGATAAGATCCGCATCCTCTGGCGGAAGATCCGCCTCAATCAGCGGGGACGGCTTTCTGCCCGTTACAAAGCATACCTTGCCGCTGCAGCCGATGATCCGGCAATGGCGGAAAAACTGGCTGTGCCGCTGCTGGAAGAACTGACCGCTGCGGAAAAATCGTCCCTGCACTACCACGCACAGAAACTGACCTGCACCTTCCCCGAAGATCTGCCAATCACGGAAAAGATCCCTGCTGTCCGGGCGGCATTGAAAGAAAATCAGGTGGTCATCGTCTGCGGGTCCACCGGCTCCGGCAAGACGACCCAGCTGCCGAAGGCGGCGCTTCTGGAAGGCTTCGGACGGGCGGGCAGGATCGGCTGTACCCAGCCGCGGCGTCTGGCGGCAACTGCTCTCGCCTCCCGTTTTGCGGCGGAAACCGGCGTGGCAAACGGCGGCGAAGTGGGATACAAAGTCCGGTTTGATGACCATACCACAGAAAACACCATAGTCAAGTTTATGACAGATGGTATCCTTCTGGCGGAAACCCGCACCGATCCCCTGCTGCTGCAGTATGACTGCATTATTCTGGACGAAGTTCACGAACGCAGCCTCAATATCGATTTTCTCCTCGGCTATCTGAAACTGCTCCTCAAAAAACGCCGGGACCTGCGGATCATCATCTCCTCCGCCACACTGGAATCGGAACGGATCTCGGACTTTTTTCACGGAGCGCCCATTGTGGAAGTGGAAGGTAAACTTTTTCCCATCGAAGACATCTGGCAGGAAAGCGGAGAAGAGGATGACGACGACCTTTCCGAAGCCATCGCCCGCGCTGTGGAGACATTGACCGAATTTGACAAAAATGGCGATATCCTCGTGTTCCTCCCCGGCGAACGGGAGATCCGGGACGCCCTCGATATGCTGGATGGCAGAAACTATCCCCACACGGAAGTTATGCCCCTTTTCGGTCGGTTGAGTGCAGCAGAACAGAACCGGATCTTTCAGCGGTCCAGTCTGCGCCGGATCATTCTGGCGACAAACGTGTCGGAAACCTCCCTCACCATTCCCGGGATCCGGTTCGTGATCGATACCGGGCTGGTGCGCCTCAGCCGGTACAACCCCAAAAGCTCCATTCAGGAGCTGCGGGTGGAGTTCATCTCAAAGGCAAGCGCCAGACAGCGGCGCGGACGCTGCGGGCGTCTGCGGGATGGCGTTTGTGTTCATCTTTACAGCGAAGCAAAACTGGAAGAGGCAGACGACTACACCGCCCCGGAGATCCAGCGGTCCAGCCTTGCCGGAGTCATTCTTCAGATGGCTGCTCTCAAACTGCCGCCGATCGAAGTCTTCCCCTTCGTGGATCCGCCAAGCCCCGCTCTCATTAAGGAGGGCAGAATCACGCTGGACGATCTGGGTGCGACGGACGAACAGGGTAAACTGACAAAGACCGGCTGGGCGATGTCCGAGCTGCCTGTCGGTCCCCGCATCGGAAAAATGATCCTTGCCGCTCAACAGCGTCATATACTGCCGGAAATCCTGGTGATCGCTGCGTTTCTCTCTATGCCCGATCCCCGGGAGCGCCCCTTTGAACACGCCAAAGAAGCAGATGCCGCACAACGCCAATTCGATGCAGAAGGCTCTGACTTCCTTTCTGCGATCATCCTCTGGCGGGAGATGGAAAAACAGCCCTCCACCTCCGCACTCCGCCGGTTCGCCAATAAGAATTATCTCAACTTCAAACGGCTGCGGGAATGGCGGAATCTGGTGGCGGATCTGGCGGAAATCATTGAATATAAAGAAGGTCTGCCGGACCGGGAAGTAGATTCCGATACGATCCATCAGGTGCTGATGAGCGCTCTGCCCCGTCAGCTGGGTATGTTCGATCCGGAAAAGAAATGTTATCTCGACCGGAACGGCAGGAAGTTTCAGGTTTTCCCCGGCTCCGTGCTGGCGCGGGCAAAATCTGCCGCCCGCTGGATCCTCTCCTTCACCATTGTGGAAACCACCCGTCCCTACGCCCGATGCAACGCCGTGGTGGATGGTCTCTGGCTGGAAAAAGCGGCTCCGCGCCTCTGCACAAAGACCTACGATTCCATCCATTGGAATGCCGATACCGGGTTCGTTTCCGCCCGGGAAAAAGTCATGGCAGGTCAACTGCTGATCCATCCGGGGCGTCGCTGCCATTACGGAAGGATCAATCCGGAAAAATCCCGGGAAGTCTTTATCCGGGAAGCCCTTGCAAGCGGAGCGATCCACGCGCCGGAAATTCCGTGGTGCCGGACTTTTGAGCAGAATTACCGTTTTCTGCAAGCGCTGGAAGTCCGCAAACGGCGTCCCGATTCCCTGCTGGACCGGGACGGGATCTTCGCCCATTTCAACAAAGTCCTGCCGCCGGATGTGTGTTCGGTCGATACTCTGCGCCGGAACCGGAAAAGTTTTCTTCCGGACCGTTCGGCGATGGTGTACGATCCGGAAGACCTGAAAAATGAGGCGGATTTCCCTTCGTATCTGGTCCAGTCCGGCGCGAAACTGCCCCTGCGTTATGTGTTCGATCCGGGCGAAAAGAACGATGGTATCACGATTCTGGCAGAGGAAAGCGAACTGCCCCTGATCAGTCAAAACGCCCTGACCTGGCTGGTGCCGGGGTATCTGCCGTTCCTGTTGGAACCTATGCTCCGGTCACTCCCGAAAGTCACGAGAAAAGAACTGATGCCGATGGCGGAATGTGCGGAAAATTTTGTTACCGCTGTGAAAGAGGGGCATATCTTCACCGACCAGCCGCTGGTGGATGCGCTTTGTGATTATCTTGCTGAAAACTATGGCGTTGTGCTTGGTGCATCCGACTTTGCGAACTTTGAACCGATGGAGTTTCAGCGAATGAAGATCGCCGTGCTGGATGAGCAGAAAAAAGTCAAACAGATCCTTTACGAAGTGCCGGATACCGCAAAAACCGGATCAAAAATCGCAAAAAGTCATAAAGTTTCCAAACGGTTTGACCAATCCGGCTGCACCGACTGGCAGGAGGGGTTGAGCCTGCCGGATACCGTGGCTGTTTCGCCGGACGGGAAAAAACTGGCATACCCTGCCCTCTGCGATGAAGGCAGCAGTGTGGGGGTCTCTCTTTATCTGGATAAAACCGAAGCTGATCTGGCGCATCTCGCCGGGTTGCGGCGTCTTGTAAAACTGGCGTATCCCCATATGATCAAACATCTTGCATCAATGCTGAAGTTTCCTCACAGTATGGAGCTTTCCTTCTTCATCCAGGACAAAAACTGGAAAAATAATCTGGTGGATCATGCCATCGATAACAGCTGGCGCATCATTCCCAGAGATGAAGACACATTCCGCACCGCCCTCGAAGAACTGCGGGATACCGCCGGAGAAAAGGTGGCGCAGACCGTCAGCACACTGGAAAGTCTTTACAAAGATTACCAGAAAATGGAGAAACATCTCGACCGGTTGGACCGGGACAGCGACACCTATGAAGATGTTTCCATGCAGTTGGATTTTCTGTTCCGGGAAGGATTTTTGAAGACCGGCGCTGCCTTTGCGCAGTACCGGCGTTACATCAAGTCGCTGGCGATCCGGCTGGAACGGGCGGTCTCCGATCCGAAACGGGATTCTCTCAAGGGCGCAGACCTCTACCCGTACCTGGACAAGTTTTATCTGGCGTATGACAATCTGGAAAAACCGCTGGAACAGCTGCCCCGTCTGTACGACTTTTTCCTGTTGCTGGAAGAGGCACGGATCAGCATTTTCAGTCCGGAGATCAAAACCATCCGGAAAGCCACGCTCCCCATCATCGAAGCCGCGTGGAAAGAGATGCGGCTGTAAGAGTTAGCGACAAAAAAATACTGTGAAACCATATTCCACAGTATTCTTTCTGTTTCTGTAAACACCCGCTCAATGTTTGAACGGATGGTCACGGAGAGTTTTTACCTTCCGGTGTTATGCAACGTCTTCGGGCTTGAGCTGCTTATCAACCATGGCGTTGACGCAGGAGTCGGACCAGACATTGACGCCCGTTTCGATCATATCGATAACCGTGTAGATCGGCAGGATGATCCCCAGGATCCCCACCGGAGCGCCGACGCCGGTCATCAGGGAGAGAGTCAGGAAGAAACAGCCCATGGGCACGCCGGCATTACCAACCGCAGAGATCACCGAAATCAGGATCCACAGCAGAACAGTACCGGCAGTCAGTTCCACGCCGCCATTCTGCATCACAAAGAGAGAGGTCACAAGGATAAACGCTGCACAGCCGTTCATATTGATGGTGCAGCACAGAGGCAGCACAAAACGGGAAACTTCCTTCTTGGCTTTCTGGTTGTTTTCCGCAGAGGAAATCGTCACAGGCAGCGTGGCAACGGAACTCTTGGTGAAGAACGCCATCATCACAGCCGGCAGCATATTTTTGAAGACCTTGAAGGGATTGATCCGGCAGGCAAGGAGGAACAGCGGCAGGATGATGAAGAACTGGAGCAGATTACCGCCCAGCACCACTGCCACATATTTTCCGAGAGATCCGACCAGGTCCCCGGCGCCGCTGATCTGGGCAGCCAACTGCGCAGAAAACGCCACGATCCCCAGCGGCAGAGTCCAGACAAGCGCCTTGATCAACACGAAGAACAGTTCCTGCAGACCGTTGATCCCTTTCAGGAGGATCTGCACATTTTCGGACTGGGGCATCAGAGCGAGTGCCAGACCGGCCGCCGCCGCAACCAGCAGAATACTCAGCACATTGCCGCTGCTCACCGGCTTCACCACATTATCCGGAACCACGGAAAGAATGTGGTCATAAACCGTTGGTGTAGCTGCCAGATCCTTTTTCTCCAGCGTCTGCTCTACAGTCACCTGACCTTTTGCAATATCTTCCTTGCCGAGATTTTCAGGCTTGATCGCCTTGTAAAGGACTGCACCGACGATGGATGCGGCAAAGGTAGTCAGGAGCGTAAAAAGGATCGTATATTTGAAGATCTTGCCGGTCCCTTTCTTGGCGCCCAGCATAGCGAGGGTGGTTGTCACAGCCAATGCGATGGTGGGGATCGCCACAAACTGGAACAGTTTGGTGTAGACGGTCGCCACAAAATCACAGGCTTCCATGATCTTCTGCACACCCAGCAGCCCCAGGACCGCACCGATGACCAGTGCTGCCATCCAGATTCCGAATTGTACCCAGTTGAAACCGACTTTCTTCTTTTCGTTTTCCATCTTTCGTTCCTTGATTACGGTTGAATGTTGTTTTCTTTTTGCCCTTTTAAATATAGCATACATTTTATCTTTTTCAATTTGAAAATAGAATTCCATCATATTATATTACTCCAACCGAAATGCGAAAGGAGCGTCCTGTGGAAAAAAGATTGACTACTGCCCTGCTGACACTGATTCCCTCCCTTGCTATGGGGGCGGACTGGACAGCCGATGAAATCGAAGCCCGGATCAAGTCATGCCCGGCAAGAGATGCAAATACCTACTATATCCTGCTTTCCTGTACGCACGGCCGTTGTACTTCCCTGCCGGATTCGGACCAGTACAAGGACCGACTGGGAGAACGGACAGCGCAACTGCAGAAACTGTTGGAGGAAGGTTCCATCCTGCGGAAGAACGATCTGGAGAAATTTCTTGCCCGGCGGGCGGACCTTGTCTCTCATGCGGCAAAAACAAATGAATCGGTCGCCATCCTGACCAGACGGATGATCGCCTTCCCTGTGGAAGGCAATCTCCGCCTGACCTGCCCCAAGTGCAAAAAGGCATTTCTGGCTCCCGACTGCAACGCGCTGCTCCTTTCCATAGTGAAAAATGTCGATCTGACGCCGGATTTTTCCAGCATCTGCCCCCATTGCAGCACCGCCGGAACAAACCAGCCCAATGAAGAAAAAGAATGTACCCTCCATATCACGGTCCGCAGGAACGGCAAAGAGATCAAAAGTAAGCTGAACCACGAGGATCTGCACCTGCTTTACGCTTTTCTCTCCTCTAATGAAATGCATCGGCAGAAGTATAACCGGCAGGGACAGGAAGTACTGCCGCACCTGACGTCGGAACAGGCAGCGCGTCTGCGGGAGATCCTGCTGGGTGAAAAGGCGGCAGCAAAAGAATGACACAGTTACCGCAAAGTGTTGTTTTTGAGCTGACTTATGCGTGCAATCACGCCTGTCCGTTCTGTTCCTGTCCCTGGGAAGCGGAAGGCGCGGAACGGGGAATGGAATTATCCATTGAAGACTGGAAAAAAGCGGCGTTGGAATTCATCGGGCACGGCGTGCGGAACATCATCCTTTCCGGGGGCGAACCGCTGCTGAAAGAAGGGATCGGGGATCTGCTGGGATTTCTTGCGTTTCAACTCCGGGCGGCATACGGAACCCATTACGATCTGCAACTTTCCACCAACGGCACGCTGCTCACCCGGGAAATGCTTCACCTGCTGAAAGATTGCAATGCAACACTCTGCACCAGCCTGCCCTCCCTCTTCGACTTCAAAGGACAGACCGGAACCGGTCAGGATTTCCGTGCAGTCCTGAAACACGTTTACGCCGCCTCGGAACTCGGGATCCGGTCAACCGTTGGGATCCCTCTCACAAAAGCGGTCCTTCCGGAACTTTATGAGATGATTTCCTACGCTCTTTTGAGCGGAACAGATACCGTTCTGCTCAATCCGTTCCGTCCGTCCGGACGGGGGGCGAGTCATCCGGAATATCTGCTGTCACCCGAAGACATCCATTCCGCGTTGAACACGGCAGAAGAGGTGTTCCACGCCTGCAAAGGGAAGGTCCGGATCGGCGGGGAATATCCGCCCGGCATCGTAGATCCGGCACAGTATCCGGACCTGATCCTTTCCACGGATTGCCCTGCGGCAAAGGGCATTTTCACCGTTTCGCCGGATGGCATGATCCGGCTCTGCGAACACGATCCCCGGCAGCTCTGCCGTTGGGATGAATGGAAAGCGCTGGAACAGATCCCCGTTTGGCGGGAGATGATCACCGGCAAACATCCGGTCTGCCCGCTTTTTTCATAACATCAGTGCTGCCAGGGGGATTTATCCCGGGTTTCGGGGAAGAAGAAACAGGCAGCCAGACTGATTGCACCACCGATCACAAAGAAGAGAAAGATCTCCTCGTAAGCGATCAGCGGATAGGCGTGTGTCACCGGATCTACGGGGTGTGCTTTCAGGATCCAGCCAACCACATTCTGATACAGAGAGATGAATACAAACGCCATAAAATTGATGAATGCAACGGACATCGCCGTAAATTTCGGCTTATTCAACTCCTTTGCCACAGTGCTGAACATTGGGAAAAAACCGGCGGGGATCGCCAGCAGAAACGCCGCGATCACAAAGCAGACCACTCCCAGTTTTGCCACCAGACCGCACAATCCGACCACCGTCCCGGCAAGTGAGAGGAGAACGCCGGAGAAGATCACGGCTTTTCTTCTGCCGCCAAACAATTTCAGCAGCAGTTCCACCAGCATATTGTTCACCGCCACGATCAGGGTCATGATCATGATGAACAACGCCGCCCTGCCCGGTTCCATTCCGAAAAGGTCCATAAAACTCTTCTTCCCGATCTGCCCCACCAGCGCATAGTATGCACCATAGACCGTGGCGCAGGAGAAACAGGCAAACCACATAAAGGGATTTTTCACCATGGCGATCAGCGGATGAAGCGTTTGACCGCGGGTCACCGGCTTGATCGTCCCCTTTGCCAGCGCAATGATCAGCAGCATAGGCAGAAGCGCCACCGCTCCCGGCAGGATCATTGCCGGTTTCCAACTGATCCACTCCACCAGCTTCACCATGGGCATAGTACCGGTGGTCGGTCCGAGATAGCTGAAAAAGAGGACACATCCGAGGGCAAACCCGAACTTTCCGGGGAACAGATCCGCCAACAGTTTCGCCACGCCGAGAAAGATCGTCCCCGCTCCGAAACCGGTGATCACCCGCAGAACGATCATCAGCGGATAGTAACTGCACAGGGGAAAAAGGATCGTCCCGAAAACAAACATACTGCCGCCGATCAACAGGATCCGCACCCCGCCATAACGGTCGGAAAAACACCCGATCAGCAGCTGACTCAAAGCGTACGCATAAAGGAACGCCGAGCCGAGCCAGGCAATATGGCTGGAATCCAGTCCGAGTTTCTGCAGGTCTGCATAGATCGTGCCGGGGATCAGCACTTTTGCCATACTGGTCAGAAAAAAGATCACCACCCCGCAGAGCAGGATCAGCATTTTCTTTTTCCGTATCGTTTCCGGAGATAAAACACGCTTGTTCATAATAAGGTCCTTATATCAAAATCATTTCTGTTTAATATACTGTTTTTTTTCTTTTTTTCAAGAGAACGGCAACAAGTTCCTGTCAAAGAAAAATCACGCCCTTTTTTCAGTTTCCGCTTGCAAGTTGGCTCTCCCGCTGTATATTTACAACAGAAAAAAGTACAACAAAGGATAACGCTATGGACTTGGATAACTTGAAGATCGCCGTGATCGGGCTGGGATATGTGGGACTGCCGCTGGCGATCGCTTTCGGAAAAAAATATGATACCTGCGGATTCGACATCAAAAAATCACGACTGGATGCCCTCCGGAACGGGATCGACACCACGCGGGAAAGCGACCCGGAACAGCTCCGGGCTGCGACACGGCTTACCTTCACCGATGATCCGGAGTTGATCCGGGATGCCACCGTTTTTATCGTGACCGTTCCCACACCCGTTGACAAGTACAACCGCCCGGACCTGACACCGCTTTACCGCGCCAGCGAAACAGTCGGAAGCGTGCTGAAAAAAGGCGATATCGTCATCTATGAAAGCACGGTCTACCCCGGCTGTATTGAGGAAGATTGCGTGCCGGTACTGGAAAAGTTCAGCGCCCTCAAGTTCAACACGGACTTTTTTTGCGGATACAGTCCGGAACGGGTCAATCCCGGCGACAAACTCCACACACTGGAAAATACGGTCAAAATCACGGCTGGCTCCACGCCGGAAACGGCAGATCTGGTGGATGCCCTTTACAACTCCATCCTGAAAAACGGGACCCACCGCGCCAGCAGTATCAAGGTTGCAGAGGCGGCAAAGGTCATCGAAAACGCCCAGCGGGATCTGAATATTGCCTTTGTAAACGAACTGGCAAAAATCTTCCACATCATCGGGATCGATACCCACGAAGTGCTGGCGGCGGCTGGGACAAAGTGGAATTTTCTCGACTTCAAACCGGGCTTGGTGGGCGGTCACTGCATCGGCGTTGATCCCTACTACCTGACCCATAAAGCGCAGTCGCTGGGCTATCTTCCGGAAGTGATCCTCGCCGGACGCCGCATGAACGACGGTATGGGAAAATATGTGGCGGAACAGATTGTAAAACTGATGATCCGGAACGAGAAGAAAGTTCTGAACGCCAAAGTGTTGCAGCTGGGGATCACCTTCAAGGAAAATTGTCCCGATATCCGGAACAGCCGCGCGATCGACGTGGTCCGGGCGCTGGAGGAATTCGGCTGCAGCGTGGATGTTGCCGACCCGCTGGCAGATCCGGAAGAAGTCTTTGCCGAGTACGGGATCAGATCCGTGCAGGATGTCAAGACCCTCCGCAACAACAATTACGAAGCCGTGATTTTAGCCGTGGCACACCGGGATTTTCTTGCGCTCAACCTTGCGGATCTGCACGATGGCACTGCAGTGATCTACGACATCAAAGGCATTCTGCCGGAAGATCAGATCAGCGGACGGTTGTAACCGGTCAACCACTTAAAACGTGGAAAATTCCGCCACGGCACAGGACTCGCCTTCGCCGTTCTGAAGATCCACCACGCAGACGGCGCCGGGATAAACGACCGGCGTGACCGTCTCGTCCTGTTTGATCTGTTTTTTGAACTCCATCCGTACCCGGTTATAGGCAAGATCCCCCGGAATGGCGTCTGCAGCAATAGCAAAATACATATGACTGGTCAGGTGTCCGTTGGGGTCCAGCTGGGAGGGTGTAACCACGGTGGGGTTTCCGGCGGTACCTCCGGAAGCGGGGACGGGAACTTTGCGGGGCAGACACTCCATCGGTTCGGCATCTTCAAACTGCACCGGCATCGTATCGGGATCCAACTTGATCGCACGTCCTGCCTGTGTATCGAAAAAAGCACCGGTAGCGTTGGCGATCATGCAAAGTTCGCCTGCTTCATCCCGCATGGTCAAACGGCGCAGACCGCAGATGGTCTTGCAGCCGTAGATCTTGACGGCTGTACGCACATTTTCCCGGAACGACGGACGGCGGAAGAAGTCGATCTGGATCGAAAAGAGAAAAACCGCCAAGTGATTGCTTTCCAGAAAATTACGGAACGCCACCTCCTGATACTCCTGAAACTGACAGCAATCCATCATATAGGATACCGCCTCGTGGAGTTTCAGTTTCTGCTCCGGATCACATTTCGTAAACGGGATCGTGTGGGTCATCTCAAACATAAAAGCCTCCTTGATCGCTTCAAACGCCAGGTTAACATAGCATCGGAACAGACAAATTTCAAGGCTTGGAGTTTGCGTCTTCCGCTTCGCTTTTTTCTGTTTCACGCACAAACAGCGTACCATCCATCAGATAATATTGATCGGGGATAGAGGTCTTTTTTTCCGGCAGCAGATAAGATGTATTTTCTGCGTGAGTGAACCATGTCGTAGCAAAACCGCCGTTATTCCGGGGCGGACGGGCGATTTCACCATTCAGAACATTGCAGCCATAGGCAAAAACCTTCCGGTCCTGTGCGTCAAAAAACACAGTTACATATCGCTCCCCGCCATACGCTTTGATATGGGCATAAATGGCAAAAGGTAAAATAAACGGATCCCCCACTTCAAGGATCCCCCAAGTCCCGATGACTATAAGTGCCAGGTCCGCCGCTATTTCCACCATTTCGTGACTGTTAGCTCCGGAAAAACGGTACACAACCAGACGGACTGCCGGCGACAGGGCTTCCTCATTTTTACCGGGCTTCGGCAGAACGGCGTTCACCGGCACGCCGAGAGCAGCACTGATATTTTTCTCCACAAACGCCTTGATCTCCTGAGGATCCATCGGTTTCGTGAGTTTCATTTCCGTAACGATCTGCGCCTTCGGCAAACTCAAGTAAAACTCCGAACTCTCTTTATTGGGCTCATCCGCATCATTGCTGCCAGAGAAATTAAATACAAATGAGGATAAACAACCGCTG
This sequence comes from Lentisphaerota bacterium, assembly GCA_015061915.1. Taxonomy (GTDB): domain Bacteria; phylum Verrucomicrobiota; class Lentisphaeria; order Victivallales; family UBA1829; genus SIG77. Next base: position 40,835 of record SUVR01000013.1, read on the forward strand.
CACAGACACATTGCCACACAACAGATAAGCAACAGGAAAATTTTTCCGTATCCTTTTCTTTCCGCCATAAGATGATCTCCTTTCAGAGTAAATATAGCACCACAAAAAGAAAATTCAAGGCGGCTTGCCGCCGTTTAAGCGAAGCGCAGTAAAAAAACGCCATCCTTACTCGCGGCTTGTCCTCCGGAGTTTGGTGAAGATGTGAAGAAAAGGCTACGCCTTTTGAGTGAAGAGCGGCTGTCGCCGCGTGAAGTGAAGCCTTGCGGCTTCGTTCGCCATTTTTTGGCAAAAAAAATGGCGGAGAGAGTGGGATTTGAACCCACGGTAGACTTGCGCCTACACAGCATTTCCAATGCTGCGCCTTCGACCACTCGGCCATCTCTCCGCAGATGATGGTATTTAATATACCGTACTTTTCTGAACTTTCAAGCCCGAAAAGTCATTTTTTCAAAAAAAATCGGCTTTTTATTTGTTTTTGCCCAGTTCTTCGGAACGTTTTGCCGCCGCGATCACCGCTTTTGCCGCAGTCGCCTTGAAGGCGCCGTTCTGCAGCTCCATGATCCCGCAGGCAGTCGTTCCGGCGGGCGAGATCACGGCATCCCGCAGTTCAGCGATCTTTGCGGGCGCTTCCCGGCACATCGCCGCTGTTCCAAGAACGGTTTGGATCGCCAGTTCCAGAGCAGCATCCCGGGGGAGACCGCAGAAGACACCGCCATCGGCAAGCCCCATAATAAATTCCATGACATAAGCCGGACCGCTTCCGCTCAAACCGGTAACGGCATCCAGCTGTTTTTCCGCCACGAGCCGGACTTTCCCGACCGCAGAAAGGATCGTTTCCGCCACCGCCTGATCATCGGCAGAGACAGCGTCCGCAGGAGCATAGCAGCTCATGCCCTCCCCTGCCAGAGCAGGAGTATTGGGCATCACCCGGATCACACGGTCCAGTTCTGCGTGTTCCTGCAGAGTTGCGATCTTCCAACCGGCAACGATGGAGATCAGCAGCTTTCCGGTCAGGTGGGAAGCTGCTTCTTTCAACGCTTCCGCCGCATACTGGGGTTTGACCGCAAGGAGAACGACCTCCGCGCCCGCCAGCGTTTCCGCCATAGAAGTACAACAGGCAAAACCGGTGGCTGCGGTAAAGGCTTCTGCCGCCGCCGGGGAAACATCATACGCCCGGACCTTGAGTCCCGTGGTGTTTTTTGCCAGACCAGCCGCAATGGCGGTCGCCATTTTACCCGCACCGATAAACGCAATGGAAAGTTCTTTCATCTTCTGCACTCCTGCTGAAATTGGATTCTTTTTATCTTTTCCATAACAATATAGCACATTTTTTGAAAATAGAAAAGCCCAAAGGGTGAAAAAATTAAAAAACTGTGCTATATTATAGGGAATAGACAGAAAAATTGACACAGAAACGGTGATTTTATGAAAAAAACAAGCGGGATCTCTCAAAAGATCCTTACCACAGCGGCAAATCTGGCGGCATCCTGGGAAAACGACGATCTGACACTTGACGTGCTTCTGGACGATCTCCGGGAAAGCAACGCACCCGAACGGGCGGCGGTCTCCGACCTGCTCTTTGAATACTTCCGGCACAAGGGATTTATTGACGGGCTCATCACAAAACACGCAAAACACGAACGGGTCCGGCAGGATATGCGTCTCATTGTTGCCTGTGCAGCGACCCAGATCTTTTTTCAGACGGGGATCGCTCCGGAATCGGCGGTCAACGTGGCAGTGGATACGGGTAAACAACTCCGCGGTCCCGGCGGCGGAGGCTTTGTCAACGCCATGCTGCGCTCGTTTCTGCGGGATAAATCCTTCAAGCACGATGATATTCCAGTCTCTTTTCCTGTGGAACTGAAAGTCCGTTGGGAAGAATGTTTCGGCAGAGAAACGACCAAGGAAATGACCGGATTTTTCGCCTCCAATCCGCCGCTGACATTCCGTCTGCGGGATGAATCGGCGCGGGCGGAACTGGAAGCAGCCGGAGCCACACCGGTCAAGGGACTGGATTTTCTGGAAAGCACCGGATTTCAGTTCTATTCCATGAAAAATCCCTCGCCCCTTTTCAGCGGGAATTATCTGGAAAAAGCCCGGATCTACATTCAGGACCCGGCAACTGTAATGGCATTCAGTCTGCTGGACGAAGCACCGAAAGGGTATCTGCTGGATTGCTGTGCGGCGCCCGGCGGCAAAGCCGTGATGCTCTCCGATCTCTGCGATCCCTCAACCGTAAAACTGACCGTGTGCGACCGGAGTCAGAAGCGTCTTATGCAGATGAACCGGAATCTTCAACGGGCAGGTGTACGCTGTCGCAGCCTGACTGCAGATGCCGCCGAACCACCGTTCTCCCCCAATACTTTTGACTTCATTCTTGCGGACGTTCCCTGTACCAACAGCGGCGTTTTCCGCAGACGCCCGGATGCGCCGTGGCGATTCAGCCAGTGCCGTCTCATTGATACGGTCAAGCTCCAGACACGAATTCTGGATTCACTCGCCCGGATTTTGAAAATCAATGGTCAACTGCTTTATTCCACGTGCAGTATTGAGCCGGAGGAAGATCAGAAACAGGTGGAGAATTTTGTGCTTGCACACCCCAACTTCGAGATCGTGAAAAGCCGTCTTCTGCTGCCGGGCGAAAGTCACGATGGTGCCTTTGCGGCATTGATCCGGAAGAAAAGCTGAAATGGCATCCCCAACGGGATTTGCGCCATGTCGCATGACGTGGCGAACCCGGAGCAAGCGTGAGGGGGAAAAAATCAGAAAGGATTGGCATCCCCAACGGGATTTGCACCATGTCGCATGACGTGGCGAACCCGGAGCAAGCGTGAGGGGGCAAAAATCAAAAAGAAATGGCATCCCCAACGGGATTCGAACCCGTGTTACCAGGATGAGAACCTGGTGTCCTGGGCCTCTAGACGATGGGGACATGAGGCATAAAACAGGATTTAATATACAGCGGAGCGCCTCGATTTCAAGAGGGATGGGTACTTTTTTCGGATAATTTTACAAAAGTGATTTTCATTTTCGGAAAAGTGAGCTATAATATCAGGACTGTAAATCGAACCATAACAACATAAAGGAATCAAACTATGGCAATCGAACTCAAGAACGAACAGGACAAGTTCAGCTATGCGCTGGGCATGAACATCTCCGCCTCCGTGCTTCAGCTCCCGCTGGATGTGAACAAGGAAGTCATCATTCAGTGCGTGACCGATCTTCTGAACGGCGCACAGCCCCAGCTGGAAGAAAAGGAATACCACCAGATCATGCAGGATTTCCAGAAGAAACTGCAGGAAATCGCCAACGAACAGAAGAAGAAAGTTGCGGACGAAAACGCAAAAGTCAGCGCAGACTTTCTGGCAGAAAACGCCAAGAAGGACGGGATCAAAGTCACGGAATCCGGTCTGCAGTATGAAGTCATCACCGAAGGTGACGGCGCCAGCCCGAAGGCAACGGATGTGGTCAAGGTCCACTACGAAGGCACGCTGATCTCCGGTCAGATCTTCGACAGCTCCATCAAGCGCGGCGAACCGGTGGAATTCCCCCTGAATCAGGTGATCCCCGGCTGGACGGAAGGCGTGCAGCTGATGAAAGTCGGTTCCAAGTACCGCTTCTTCATTCCCTCCAATCTGGCATACGGCGAACAGGGTGCCGGCGGCATGATCGCCCCGAACAGCGCTCTGATTTTTGAAGTGGAACTGCTGGAAATCAAGAGCAAGTAAACCGCTTCTGAAATTTGATTTTCTGAAAAATCTCTGTATACCCCCATGGTACGCAGAGATTTTTTCTTGTTTTTTACTCAAAAATCCAATTTTTTTCCTGTTTTGATTTGACAGAACGGCTTGTGCGTGATAGAATATAGATTATGATTATTTTTATTAAGATAAAGAAAGGACTTTTGTCATGAAAAAATTATTCCTGGCGGTAATGGCGGCATTTACCCTTCTGCCATTCGCCCAAGCAGCAGATGATCATATGGAAACGACCCGTGTGGTATTCTTCCCCTACCGTGAAGCGATCCTCTCCTCCCGGATCGACGGGATCGTGTTGGAAAACAAACTGATCATCGGTCAGAAATTCAAACGCGGCGACCTGCTGGTGACATTGGATCCCACTCATTACCAGATCGAGATCGAGCGGGTCAACGCCGCCATTGCGGAACAGATCATTCTGCATAAATTTGCAAAAGATGCTCTGGTGATCCAGGAAGATCTTTACAAACAGAGCATGACCAGTGAACTGGAAATCAAGAAGGCGAAACTGGAAGTCGATACGGCAGAAGCCCGGATCAAAGCAACTCAGGTCAACCTGAAAGATGCCCAGACCCAGCTTTCTTACTGCCGGATCCTTGCTCCTTTTGACGGGCGTATTGAAGAAATCAACACCCGCTCCTTTGAAACCCTGCGGGCCGGTCAGCCCCTGATGAAGATCATTGATGATAATCAGCTGAAAGCAACGATGTTTGTTCCGGTCTCCATGCTGGACAAGCTGAAACCCGGCACGGAAGTCAGCGTGACCTGTACCGATACAAAACCTGCCCTGACGCTGAAGGGTGTTGTTTATGAAATTGCGACCCACGCGGACCATCGGAGCAATACGATCGAGATCCGTGTGCTGGTACCGAATAAAGACGGCAAAGTCACTGCCGGTATGATAGGAGAATTCAAGTATGCCCGGTCCGAGTGATCAACTGCAGGAAATGGCTGCACGCCTTAAGGCGTTCGGCGTAATGATGCGTCTGGGGCATGATCTTTTCAATGCGCCCGATTTTCAAACGGCTGCCGTTATGGCAGTCAATAATGCCCGCCCGGTCGTTGGTTTCCGCAGCTCCACTTTGTTGCAGATCCGCGGCAGAAAAGTAGATATTCTTTCCCAGTACGCTCAACCGGTAGTGAATAAACACAGCCGTCAGGCGGTCCTTCAGCGGGAACTGCTGGAAATCACCGGAAGACTGGAAGAAAATCTGGAGATCACCGGTGCGGATGCGGAAAAATACGGTAACGGCAATGCCGTGCGGGAACTGTGCCCGGATAATGTCACGCTGTTGCTTGTCCCCCTGAAAGCGCCCCCGTTTATGAAAAAACCTGCAGTCCAGTTGATCTGGCTGTTGGAATTTGAAGGAAAGATCCCGGCGTACGCTATGACGGCAGCGAAACTGCTGGCATCCAGTTATGCAGAAGCGCTGTACTGCCAGCTGATCGATGCCTCCCGGATCCGTGCATTCAGCCGGAAACGGATGGTCAGCTTCAAATTGATTTTCTGGCTGTTGATCCTTGCGGGTCTGGTCTATGTGATGTTCCAGCCGATCCCGGAAAAAGTCAATGCGGAATTTGAATTGAAAGCGCCGGAGATCACCACGGTTTATGCCTGGTTTGACGGACCGATCGCCGAGTGCCGGACTCCCGATGGAAAACTCTGGAAGTCCGGTGATACGATCAAAAAAGGCGATGTGATCGCACGCTATGACACCAGCCAGTTGGAATTCCGGCTGGAAAATGCCCGTGCAGCCATCAAAGAATTGCAGGAGGAACTGGATCAGAAAGAACGCGCCCCGTTCGATAAGGACAGCCGGGAAAGCGGCGGCGATGTCAAACTGTTGAAGGCACGGATCGCCTCCGCCGAGATCGCAGTCCGGGAAGCACAGTGGTATCTGGATCACGCAGATATTGTGGCGCCCTGTGACGGGATCCTTCAGCTGGCTGACGGCAGAGCCGAAGCACTGATCGGGAAAGCAGTCCGGACCGGCGATAAGATTTTTGAAGTTCTCAGCGGCGAAGGAATGGAAGTCAAGGTCCCTGTTCTGGAAAGTGAATCTTCCATTCTGCTGGAAAATCCGTCCCGGATCACCCTCTTCCTGCACACCTCTCCGGATACCCCCATTCTGGCGGACGTAAAAGAGATCACCCCTGCCCCGGAACTGACCGAGCAGCGGACTTACTGTTACAATCTCTACGCCTACCTGCCGCCGGAACAGGCAAAAGATCTGAAATACGGTATGCGCGGGATCGCCAAAGTGGAAGGCAAACAGGTGACGATCGGTTACTTCCTCTTCAAGAGCGTCATTCTTTACTTCCGGGGTTTGTGATCCATGGCTGACGAAAAGGATAACAAAACATCGTTCTCGATCCCTGCGCCTGCGGCACAGCCGGATTCGCTGCAGATTTCTCTGCATCCGGACCAGCCGAAGGAACCGGGGCTCTCCGGAACGGCTCCGGCAGCAGCAGAACAGCCGGCAGTGACCGGGCAGGCACCTGCAGAAAATGCTGCTCCTGCCGGTACACCCCAGCCTCAGACACCCCAGATGATGACAGGGATGCTGCGGCAGGACATCGAACTGATCCGTCCCGGCGAACACGGCGATTTTGCGATGCTGTTCGATCCGGCTGCAGATGCCTATTACAAGATCAGCAAGCGGTCACTGGAGATCATTTCCCGTATCGACAAGAACTATGCGCTGCTGGATTTTCTCAATCTGCTGAACAACTGCGGGATGCAGGTGACAAAAGATGAAGTGCTGCAGCTGATCGCGTTTCTGCATCAGAACAACCTGATCGCTCCGGAATACGGGCAGATGGAGAAAAAATACGCTCAATACGTGAAGATGAAAGAAGATACGCTCTTTCTGCGCTTCTCTTCGGCATATCTCTTTTTCAAACTGCCGCCGATCCGTCCGGAAAAATTCTACAATTTCATCCGTCCGGCAGTTTCCTGGATGGCATCAAAATTCTTTGTGATGCTGCTTCTGATCCCTGCCGTTGCCGGATATATTCTGATGCTCCGTGACTTTCCGACGGTCCGTGCGACATTTATGGACTCTCTTTCCTGGGCAGGGTTGGCAAAATATTTTATGGCGATCCTGATTATGAAAGTAGTCCACGAAGCGGCACACTCGCTTGCGGCGATCCATTTCAACTGCCGTGTCCGGGGGATCGGGCTGGGGTTCATGGTGTTCTATCCGCGTTTGTTCACGGACACCACGGACAGCTGGCGTCTGCCCCGGAAACAGCGTCTTCTGATTGACGCCGCCGGTATTATCATTGAATTATTGGTAGGCGGTATTGCGGCGTTGATCTGGGTCTATTCGCCGCCGGGGATGTGGAAATCCACTATGTTCTACATCTTTGCAGTCAGTACGATCAGCACGATTTTCGTCAACGGGAACCCGTGTATCCGTTACGACGGCTACTACATTCTGTGCGATATTACGAATATGGAAAACCTGATGACCCGTTCGGCGGAATATGTAAAACAGTTCTGGCGCTGGTATTTTCTGCGTCTCGGCTCCAGCCCGAAAGAGGAACGGGGTGGTTTTCTGCTGTTTTTCGGGATCATTTCCTTCATCTACCGGATCTTCCTTTACACCTCGATCATCCTGATCATTTACAATCAGTTTGTGAAGGCGGTGGCACTGGTGGCACTGGTGCTGGAACTCTATGCGATCTTCTTCTACCCGATGTACAAGGAAATCAAGACCATCCGCGCGCTTTCCAAAAAATCTGCAAACTGGGCACGGCTTTACCTGTTCCTGTTTTTGAGTATCGTCACTTATGCGGTTCTGTTCTTTCCCCTCTCCTGGAATGTGGACCTCTCCGGCGAAGTGGTGCCGGTCTCCCAGCTGCAGGTGACCGTAATGGAAGGTGGCTATCTGACCAACGACCTGCCGGGAAAACCGGTCCATTATCAGAAAGATCAAAATATTTTCCAGCTGGAATCACCATTTCTGGATTTGGGGATCGAGCGCAGCAAACGGGATATTTCGTATATGCAGACGCTTCTCAATCTCCAGCAGCTGGATCGTGAAACACTCGGACCGGCAATGATCACAAAACAGAAGATCCAGACCCAGCAGGAAAGCCTGATGGAACTGTTGCGCCGGAAGTCCGACCTGACTGCAACAGCATCTGCGGCGGGGATTTATGTTCCGCGAACACGGGGAGCAGTCTATACGGGGATGTTCCTGCCGAAGGGTACGCTTACCGGCGAGATCCTCTCTACGAAAAAAATGGCATACGCTTATGCTGACGACCGGGACATTCCAAAGCTCAAGATCGGTGAACGGGTAAAAATGCACACGAAAGATTCTCTTGTGGATTTTTACGGGACGATCACAGCGATTGACCCGGTTCCGGCAAAATTGCGTAACTCTCCGCTGCTGCAGCAATATGGCGGACCGCTGCCGGTTTACATTGATGAACAGAATCCCGGCGAATTCACTTCCGTGCTGCCTCTCTACCGGTTGGAAATCCAGTTTGATGAGGAAGACCCGCCTATCCAGCTGGGCAGAAATCTGAAAGTGGAAGTGCTTCACACCGAACGACTTTATGACTCTATGAAACAGTATATCCTCTCGTTCATCCGAAAGGAATTCTGATCACAAACAAACGCAACAACGCTTTAACCAGTTCCAAATAACGGACTTTGCAAGGAATCGATATTATGAGCAGCATCAGAGAAGACGCAATCGCAGTAGTGGCATCCATGCCGCCTGGCAGGGAAGAAGACATCCGCCCCGTGGGGGAAATCACCGGATCATTCGGATCCGATGTTTTCAGCATCGAAACGATGCAAACGCTGCTTTCCGCTCAAACATTCAAAAAGCTGACAAAATCCATTCATGACGGGATCGCTTTGGATCCCGGGATCGCCAATGAAGTTGCTGCCGCTATGAAAGAGTGGGCAGTCTCCAAAGGTGCAACACATTACACGCACTGGTTCCAACCCCTGACCGGTGCGACCGCCGAAAAACATGAAGCATTCGTGGAACCGGATAAAACCGGACACGTGATCCTGAAGTTTTCCGGAAAAAACCTGATCGTGGGCGAAGCTGACGCCTCCAGTTTTCCCTCCGGCGGTTTGCGCTCTACCTTTGAAGCTCGCGGCTACACGGCATGGGATCCCACAAGCCCCGCATTTCTGCGTCGCAACCGGGACACCGTAACGCTGTGTATTCCCACCGCATTCTGCAGTTACACCGGTGAAGCACTGGACAAAAAAACACCGCTGCTGCGGTCGATCCAGGCGCTTTCCCGCTCGGTCACACGCCTGATGAAGGCATTTGGTCTCTACGACCCCAAAACCCGCTGCCGGGTCAGCCTCGGTGCGGAACAGGAATATTTCCTGATTGACCGTCATTTTTATTATGCCCGTCCGGACCTGATCCAGTGCGGCAGAACGCTTTTCGGAGCCACGCCGCCGAAACATCAGCAGCTGGAAGACCATTACTACGGTGCGATCCGTCCCCGGATCCTTGCCTTTATGGCAGATGTGGACCGTCAGCTCTGGCGCTTGGGCATCCCGGCAAAGACCCGTCACAACGAAGCTGCTCCGGCACAGTTTGAAATTGCCCCTCTCTTTGAAGAACTGAATCTGGCAGTGGACCATAATATGATCATAATGGAAGTCCTGCGCCTGACTGCGGAAGAACACGGGCTCGTCTGCCTGCTTCACGAAAAACCCTTTGCGGGCGTCAACGGTTCCGGTAAACACAACAACTGGTCTGTGGAATACGGCAATATCAATCTGTTGAATCCGGGCAATGACCCGCATCAGAACGCACTCTTCCTGACCACGCTCTGTTCGGTGATCCGGGCAGTGGACAAGCACGCTGATCTGCTCCGGGTGGCAACCGCCAGCTCCGGAAACGATCACCGTCTCGGCGCCTGTGAAGCGCCTCCGGCAGTCATCTCCATTTTCCTCGGGGAACAGCTTACGGAGATCATTGAACAGATCGAAGCCGGCAGCACGAAAAAATCGACCCGCCGCGGCGGTATTCTGAACGTGGGTGTAGATTGTCTCCCGCCGTTGCCGATGGATGCCACCGATCGCAACCGCACCAGTCCTTTTGCGTTCACCGGCAACAAATTCGAGTTCCGCGCCCCGGGTTCAAGCCAGTCCTGCGCCAGTGCAAACATTGTTCTGAACACCATCGTTTCCGAATCGATTGACAAAATGGCGGAAGCAATTGAAAAATTCGATCAGGAAGCCGACTTCAACACGCAGTTGCAGACCCTTCTTCAGAAAACGATCAAAGCCCACAAACGGGTCATTTTCAACGGAAACGGTTATGATCAGTCCTGGCTGGATGAAGCGGAACGGCGCGGTCTGCCGAATCTGAAGAACACGCCGGAAGCAATGGCGCAGTTCAAAAAGCCGGAAAATATTGCCCTTTTTGAAAAAGCCGGAGTCTACTCCAAGGCAGAAGTCTGCTCCCGTTACGAGATCTATATGGAGGAATACGAACGCAAGATCCGGATCGAGGCGGAACTGGCACTGCTGCTGACCCGCACCGTCATTATGCCGGCGGCGTCGATGGAACTGCGGAATCTGTTCCAGACGATCAAGGATGCCGGCAGCATCAAAGTCGCCCTGCGTTCGCTGACCAAAACGGCAACAACCATCGCCAGTCTGTTGGATGCCATTGATGATAAAGCAGAAGTGCTGGAAGACCTCATCGGTAAAAAAGATTCGGTCGGTATGGTCGGTGCCATGCAGGCGCTGCGGAAGGAAGTGGATGATCTGGAACGGATCGTGGCAGACAGCTCCTGGCCGCTGCCGAAGTACCGGGAACTGCTCTTTATCTATTGAAAACGGCAATGACTCCTGCTGATCTGGGAAATCTGATCTCTCCAATGAAAGTGCGTTTTTCGGAACTGGAAAACGCACTGAATGATCCTGCGATCTACGCGGACCCGGCAAAGTCCGGCGCACTGATGCGTGAACGGAGCCGGCTGGAAGCATTTTTTGCGCTCTATCATACGTGGGAGCAGATGTTGAAAGAAATGCAGGAAAACCGGACTCTTCTGGAAACAGAAGCGGATCCGGCGCTCCGGGAACTGGCGGAAAGTGAACTTGCCGGACTGGAAGAAAAGTCTGCTGAAGCGGAAAAACAGATCATGATTGCCCTGATCCCGCCGGATCCCAACGATTCCCGGAACATCATTGTGGAGATCAAACCGGCGGCGGGCGGCGATGAAGCAGCTCTTTTTGCGGCGGAAATGTTCCGGATGTATCTGCATTATGCCGAAAAGCGCGGCTGGAAAGCGGAAGTGCTGGATCTTTCCGAAACCGGACTCGGCGGCGTGAAAGATGTGACATTTTCCCTTTCCGGAGCAGATGTCTTTTCCCGGATGAAGTTTGAAAGCGGCGTTCACCGGGTACAGCGCGTACCAGCCACGGAGTCCGGCGGAAGGATCCACACAAGCACGATCACCGTCTCTGTTCTGGCAGAAGCGGATGAACTGGATGCGATCCAGATCCGGCAGGAAGATCTGGAAATTTCCACGTTCCGTTCGTCCGGACCGGGCGGGCAGAATGTGAACCGGACCGATTCTGCCGTTCGGATCGTTCACAAGCCCAGCGGGATCACGGTGGCGAGCCAGCAGGAACGCTCCCAGATCCGGAACCGGGAGATCGCACTGCGTATTTTGAAATCAAAATTACTGGAGATCCGTCAGCGTGAAGAAGCGGAAAAACACGCTGAAAGCAAGCGCCAACAGGTTGGCACGGGCGAGAGGAGTGAGCGGATCAGAACCTATAACTTTCCGCAAAACCGGATCACGGACCACCGGTTCGGCGTCTCGGCATTTGACCTGCCATCCCTGATGGAAGGGGCGCTTGACCTGATTCTGGACCCGGTTTTTGAATGTGCCGGACGGAAACGCCTGGAACAAATTTTAACCAGACAGGAGTAATGCTCATGCCTCCCCGTTTTTTCAGTGACAAACCGCCGAAAAAGTTTACGATCAAGGAACAGATCGCCATTCTGAAAACCTTTGTCCATTACTATCCCAAGCACAAAAAGCTGCTGGTGCTGGATATGATTTTTGTGGTGCTTTCCCCTATTTTTTCCACAGCATTGCCGGTGATTGTTTACAATGCGTTCCAATCCTATCTGCCCCAGAAAAATATCCGGATGCTGCTGTGCTGCCTGCTGGGGATCATCTGCCTGACCGTGTTCAACATTGTCTCCAACTATATCAAGACCCGTTTCGGTCATACGCTGGGCGTCCGGATGGAGGCGGATATGCGGACCGACCTTTTTACGCACCTGCAAAAACTTTCCTTCAGCTACTTTGACAAGACCAAGACCGGTCATATCATGTCCAAGATAACCAACGACCTGACGATGATCGCCGAGGTGGCACACCACTGCCCGGAAGATATTATCTCCGCGATCCTGATGTTGATCGGCGGGCTGACCGTGATGATCTGCATCAACCCGCTGCTGACCCTGCTGACCCTGCTGCCGATCCCGTTTATGATCCTCTGGGGCACAAAATTTCTACCAAAGATGAAGCAGTGCTTCCGGGATGTCCGTAAAGAAGTGGCAGACATCAACAGCCAGGTGGAAAATGCGATTCAGGGCGTCCGCGAAGTCAAGTCCTATACCAACGAAAACTTTGAGATCAACCGTTTCAATGACGTCAACAACAACTACCGCAAAGCGCAGGAGCGCGTGTTCTCCACCATGGCGTTTTTCCATTCCGGTATGGGATTTTTCATGCACGGGTACACGATCATTTTCATCGCCCTCGGGATCGGTTTGATCTATCTGGACAAAGCCAATGCGGCAGAACTGATCACCTTCTTTATGTACTCCAACCAGATCACCATGCCGGTTATGCAGCTGGTGGGATTTATGGAACGCTATCAGCAGGGAATGGCTGCCTTTGAACGGTTCCATGAAGTTATGATGGAACTGCCGGAGATCCAGGACAAGCCGGATGCAATCACCGCCCTGCCCGCGCCCGTTTCCGGCAGGATCGTTTTCGATCAGGTCTGTTTCAAGTACAACGACATGACGGAAGAAGAAGCGAATGTGCTGGATCATATTTCGCTGGAAGTCGCTCCGGGCGAAACAGTTGCGCTTGTCGGCGAATCCGGTGCGGGCAAAACGACTCTTGCAGCGTTGATCCCCCGTTTCTATGAAGCGAAGTCCGGTGCCATCCGCATAGATAACATTCCGATCACCGATTTTGCTCAAAAATTTCTGCGGTCCAATGTGGGGATCGTGCAGCAGACGCCGTTCCTCTTTGACGCCACGATCCGGGAAAATATCCTTTTCGGCAGACCGGATGCGACCGAAGAAGAACTCATTGCGGCGGCAAAAGCTGCCAACATTTATGATTTCATCCAGACCCTGCCCGAAGGTTTTGACTCCAACTGCGGCGAAAACGGGGTGCGGCTTTCCGGCGGGCAGAAACAGCGCATCAGCATTGCCCGCGTGTTCCTGAAAAATCCGCCGATCCTGATCTTTGACGAGGCGACCAGTGCGCTGGACAACGAATCCGAAGCGTATGTGCAGGAATCCATGGAAAAGCTCTGTCAGGGCAGGACCACGGTCATCATCGCTCACCGTCTTTCCACGGTCAAAAACGCCAAGCGTATTTTCTGTATGAAACACGGCAAAATCGTGGAACAGGGCAGTCACAACGAACTGATCGCCCTCAACGGATATTACAAAGACCTTTACACCATGCACTCGTTCTGAACTGAAAGGGAAATTACAATGACACTTGCAATCCGGTCCGTTACCCTCTATCCGTACACGATCCCCCTGAAAATGCCCTTCCGCATCAGTGCGGGCGAGATCCGGGAAAAAGATGGGCTTCTGGTCAAAGTCGAAAATGTGGATGGACTCATCGGCTGGGGCGAAGCATCTGTAGATAAAGTGCCGTTTTATGCCCACGAAACCGTGGGATCCGCCATCGACCTGCTGAAAAATTCGCTGGTTCCCCTGCTGACGGGAAAGACTTTTTCCCATCCGGATGAAGTGACAGATCTGCTGGAACACTTCCGGGGCAACAACTTTGCCAAAGCCGCGCTGGATGCCGCTTTCTGGGACATCTACGGCAAACAGCAGTCACAGCCGGTATGGCGTCTGCTGGGCGGAGTGGATCGACCGGTGGAAGTGGGTCCCAGTCTGGGGATCAAGAAAGAACCGGGTATTCTGGTGGAGGCGGTGGGGGCGAAACTGGCAGAAGGCTTCCGCCGGATCAAGATCAAAGTCTCGCCGGGATTCGATACGGCATACATCCGGGCGGTCCGAGAGGCATACCCGGAAATCACGCTGATGGTGGATGCCAACAATGCGTACAAAATTTCCGATGCGCCGGAGATCGCCAAGTGGGATCCGTACAAACTGCTGATGCTCGAACAGCCGCTGGATGAACGGGATATTTATTTCCACTCCGTACTGAAAAAACAGATCACCACCCCGGTCTGTCTGGATGAAAGTATCCACACGATGCACGATGCCCAATGCTGCGCCGATATGAACAGCGCCGACATCATCAATATCAAGGTCTGCCGGGTGGGCGGGCTGACCCATGCGAAACGGATCCATGATTTCTGTCAGGCGCAGGGCTTGCCGAACTGGATCGGCAGCCGGGTCGGCTCCGGCGTCTCCGAAGCAGCACGGCTGGCGGCGGCGACGCTCCCCAACTGCACCCTGCCCTCCGATTGCGTCATCACCCGGATGTATATGACCGATGACGTTCTGGCGGAACCTTTTGAACTGAACGGCTGCCGCGTGACCCTGCCGGAGAAACCCGGCCTCGGCTTCGACATCGATCCGGAAAAACTCGCCCGCTACGCCCCCGAAAAAATCAAACTCTGATCCAACAGGAGAATGGATATGAAAATTGTACTTGCTTCCGATCCTTTTGCTTATGAACTGAAACGGGCACTTGCCGCTCATCTGGAAAAATCCGGTCACACCGTGGTGGATGCCGATTCGTACAGCAATGCCGCCTTCTATGTCGCCGCTGCCGACGGTGCAAAAATGATCGTTTCCGGCGCTGGCGACTGCGGGATCTTTCTCTGCGGGACCGGCGCCGGCATGAATGTGGTCGCCAACAAGATCCCGGGGATCACGGCTGTCGCAGTGGAATCCACATTCACGGCGGAAAAAGCGAAGATCATCAATAACGCCAACGTGATCACCATGGGGGCAATGGTCGTGGGCAAAGAGCTTTCCTGTGCTATGGCAGACGCCTGGCTCAAAGCGGAATTTGCGGAAGGTCTGGACGCTCAGACGGCAGATTTTCTGCGGGATGCTGAAAAATTCATCGCCGGTCTGGAAAAGTAACTCAATCCCGGAAGGAGGGTGCGCCGGGATATTTTTTCAAGTCCCGCGCCGCCGAGAAAAAATAAAAGATCTGCCACGCTGTCAGCCAGAGGATCAGTCCGGCGAGGCTGAGAAGCGGTCGGTCTTTTATGGCAATCAAACCGATCAAAATCCCGGTCAGAGTCAGCAGATAGAAAATCCGGCTGCGGACATACGCAAAATTCAGGATCACGCCGCACCACTTGTGCCGGGACGAAAGATACAGAAATGTGCGGGGATCGTTCGGATTTTTGTACGGAAGTTTTCCCATCGCCCGCCTCAAAAAGCACCGGTCTCAAGGAATCTGCGAATCAGATTCGCGGTATACGGATCATACATCATCGTTACGTGGTCCACGTTGCAGAAGGCGGCAGCTTTAGCATCCGGCGCCAGGGCGGAAGACTTCTCCACCAGACCATCCGCCTCCCGGCTCAAAAAGAGGCGTCCGGGCCAGTGACCGTTTTTCGTACTGGCGATGACGCCGATCTCCAAACCGGGGATATCCGGCGTGGTGATCGTTTTCCGCGCGGAAGGTTTCAGAGCGTAAAGGGGTTTGTGGATCATGCCCATAAAAGGGATCCACAGGGCGATGTCCGCCAGTTTTGATCCGTAATGAGGCGTACCGACACACACAAGGCGCCGCGCGTTGGAGGGCTTTTTCCGCTGGAGATATTCCCGCGCCATCAGCCCGCCCATACTGTGACCGGCGATGTAAAGATTTTTATATTTTTCCGGTTCCGCCGCCTCGATGTCCCGGATCAGCTTCTCCACACAATCTTCAAAGCTGTCATAAGTGGTTGGCAGATCAGGCGCAATGATGTCGCATCCCTCCGCGAACAGGGCTTCTTTCCAGAACTGCATATCCTTTGCGCCCTTGCAGTAGCCGTGAATCAGCACGATCAGATTCTTTGCAGTCTTTTCCGTCTGTATCATCTTTTCTCCCGTCGTATCCATCTCTGCGCCCGCGAGAGGGAGCAGCAGCGATAAGATCAAAGTAAACCATATTTTCTTCATTTTCAGCAATGCCGTCTTTTCTGTATTTATCCTTATATAATATAATCTAACATTTTTCGCTGTTTTTTCAAGTGCATTGCAAAGAAAAGAGAAAAAGGGATCTGCCACCGGTTGACATTGCACCTTTCCGGTGTTATATTGCGGATGGAAAACCAATCAATATCAAGGAGAAAATATGAAATTGAAAAGTGCCATTGTCTTTCTTCTGCTGACTGCAACAACGTGCTGTTTTGCAGCAAAGATTCCCTTCAAGTTCCACCAGCTCTTTACGGATAACGCCGTATTCCAGCAGAATACGGAAAAGCATCCATTCCGTGGATACGCCCCCGCCGGCAGTAAAGTGGAAGTCCAGTTCCGGGGCAAGACCGCCAGCGTCACTGCCAATGAAAAAGGCGAATGGTGCGTTTATCTGCCCACCGGATCTGCGGGAACCGATTTTGAACTGACAGCGATCTGCGATGGCAAAACGATCACGGCGAAAAATCTTGCTGTGGGTGAAGTCTGGCTGGTCTCCGGTCAGTCCAATGCGTACTTTCCGCTCAAAAACTTCAAGGATGGCGCAGAATGGGCAAAAGATTCCGACTATCCGCAGATCCGTTTTCAGCTCCAGACATGGCAGCCGCCCCATATGCGGAAGGATGACCACTGGCAAGTTCTGAATGAACAATCTGCCATGAAGTTTTCCGCCACGGGCTTTTTCTTTGCGAAAGAACTGCACAAGCGCCATCAGGTTCCGGTGGGGATCATTGTTGCAGCAGTCAACGGCAGCTCCATCAACAAATGGATCCCAGCCGATGCCCTTGCAGAAATTCCTCACGCACAAAGCCGCCTGATCATACCGCTGCAGAACGCCCGGAAAGCCTATCCGGAAAAGCTGAAACAGTATGAGGCAGAACTGGCAAAACGGAAAGGAATGAGCGAAGAAGAAGTGAAAAAGCTGCCGAAACTGCGCCGCCCCCTGCCTCCATTCCAGCTTTACAGTAATCTGTTCAATCAACAGGTGTCGCGCCTTGCCGGACTTCCCATCCGCGGCGTGATCTGGTATCAGGGCGAAGCTGACGCCATGTTTGCCGGGGGCTATATCTACCGGGAATATCTGGAAAAACTGATTACAAGCTACCGGAAACATTTCGGCAAGGCGGACCTGCCCTTCCTGGTGGTGGAGATCCCGTACTACGGAAACAACCATATTTGGTCCGACCTGCGCGACTCCCAAAAGTTTGTTGCGGAAAAAATGGATCATGTCCATCTGACCTCCATCCTCGACCTCAGTGATCTGAAAGACATTCATCCTCCCCGCAAAGCGGAACTGGGAGCACGGCTCATTCTGACAGCGGAACGGTTTGTCTACGGGAAAGACCTGATCGCTACCGGACCGGTCTACGAATCCATGAAGGTGGATGGCAACCGGATCATCCTTCAGTTCCGAAAAGACAGCATCGGCGGCGGACTCTGCTCCAATGACGGCACGCCTCTCCGGGGCTTCACAATCGCCGGAAAAGATAAAAGATTCGTACCTGCCACAGCAGTGATCGAAGGCGATACGGTAGTCGTTTCCTCTCCCCGGGTCAAGACTCCGGAAGCCGTGCGCTACGGCTGGGCACCGGCAAAGGAAGGACCTGTAAACTTCTACAATAAGGCAGGCCTGCCCAGTGGAATGTTCCGGACGGATAACTTCCGACTGACCACTGAACCGCGT
The DNA here is from genome assembly GCA_015061915.1 of Lentisphaerota bacterium. Taxonomy (GTDB): domain Bacteria; phylum Verrucomicrobiota; class Lentisphaeria; order Victivallales; family UBA1829; genus SIG77. The sequence continues at coordinate 58,660 of SUVR01000013.1, forward strand.
CAGTAACGATGCATCCGGGGAATGCAGTCAAGAAAAATTGAAAAAAACTTGATTTTTGATTTGCATTTTCCCCGCGGGGCTGTATATTAAAGACATCATAAAAATATACGGGGTAGTAGCTCAGTTGGCTAGAGCGATACGTTCGCATCGTATAGGTCGTGGGTTCAACTCCCATCTACTCCACCAGAACTTATTGATTGCCAAGGACTTATGAATAAAGTCCCTGGCAATTTTCTTTTTATACCCCTTACAGTTGCAGGCACTTACGGCTTTTCTGCGGAGAGCAAGAGACTGCTGTTCTCAACGCTGAACCATACCAGCAACAGCATTTTGCACCACTTTTACGGCAAAAGTCTCTGAAACGCAAGGACGCAAGTCCTTGGAGCATTATTGCTTATTATCAACGATTTACAAAAATTGATATTCCAAGGACTTGGTGTATCAAATAGACGGTGCAAAAGTTGGTTTTCCGCCACTCCTGCTCCGTCTTTTATTTTGCCAAAGTGAAGTCCTTATCTTTTCTGCTGCTTGTTTTTCAGATTCTCTCTGCCATATTTGAGTATCTGCGTTTTTGAAGCAAGAATCTCCCACATGATGATAAGCTCTTTGTATAGCGGTTTTCCGTTTTCATCTTCCGCACTGAATATTTTGGAAACCGTACCCTTGGAGATTCCAACACGCTCTCCCAACTGCTCAAAGGTCAACCGTGGGTAAAGTTCCTGCGATCCGTTATCCCGGTAATTCTGATTGCAGTAATGGCTATATGCTCCGCTTATTTCTTTGATTATTTCCGCAAGCATCTTTTTTACATTATTGGCTCTGCTCCCGGTGGTATTCTTCGGCTTTTTCTTTTTCTCTACCGGAACACCCAGCCGTGCGTTCATCGCATCAATATTCAGCTCCAGGCGGTCTCCGGCAAATGACAGGATGTCACCAATGCAGAAAACATGGTCTGCCTTAAAATGATCTGAATACTGCATCTGTGAAGATCCGGAAATCAGTATCGCCTGCGTTCCATCTTTGGGTAAACGCTCATATATGTTAAAACTGTCTTTGCCGAGATTCAGAGCAAAGTAAACATCACGGGGAATACCGCCAATGCGGTGAGCAGTCATCCCCAGTGACCACAGCTTACCGCCAATAATCTCTTCCGGCGTTCCCTTGCACTGAAACAGCTCTCCGAGATGCCGGGAAAATACAGAACTGTCAAAACGCCAATCCCGCAACTCTGCCGGAGAAACTTCCCGCATACATCCGGTGTAGGAACAGAGAATGACCGGCTTACCTTGCGGATAGAAAACTTCCTCCTCATGATCCATATCACAATGACAGCGGGCAGTAGTCCGTTCCCTGCCGACCGGATAGATCATTCTTTGTTGCTGCCAGTATGCCGAGAGTTTATCAATGGTCTGCCAGGGGATTTCCGGGCGATCATGATTCAGCCATTCAGACAGCAACTTTATTTCGCTCATCGGCAGCACCATTGATTACATCCATTACCGGAGACTGTATGACACCAAGCGTTTCAAAGGCATCTGCCAAAGTCTGCCGGACCGCTTCATTCTTGGAATAGAGATCGGTATGGTCTCCGGAAAAATAGATGACCATATCACGGTTGAATTTGAACCGGGGATTCAGCCTGACACGGAATTTAATTTTGCGAACTTCTGCCAGTCCCCTGACCAACGCCTGGTTACTGTAAAGCGTATCAAGCCGGTCATAGACATCGCCGTCTTTATGGTTATAGGTGAGCCGTTCCTTGCCACTGCCGTCCAAATCGACATCAATAAATGATACTTCAAAAGTGGAAAAAACATTAACCAGATCCAACGGCAAGTGCGATTTTTCCCTGTATATGAAATCATCTATATCGTAAAGCTTGCTCCGGAAACTGGACTGATCCAAAGATACGCCACGCATAATATCTGCCCAGGTCTGGCAAAGCAGAGTTCTCTTGGCTCGGTCAAACGCTTTTGCCCGGATACGCAGCTCATTACGGACATAGTCAAAAACAAAAACCATTTCTGAACTGGCATGATCGACATCCCAGGAAAAGCCGTTTTCATTCCATTGGGGTATGATACGATGGGGTTTGTCATAATACACAAAGAAACATTCTTCCCCCATATCGTCCCGCTCAACATGGTCAATGATGCACTGCTTGCCATGTCCGGTATGCCGGAAAACAAATGCACTTATCGTTTCCCGCAATGCCGACATCTGCTCTCCGGTATAAGTAATTTTTCCGCTGCACTCCCCCTGCAATGACACCTTCAGCCAGAACCGTTCGGAAATAGAGTCTACTTCCGCATAGCGGAAAATACGCTTCTTCACTTCATCACTGCCATTGATCAGTATCCACATACTCTTGTTGGGCAAGGTCCAATCTTCAAAATCTGCCGGGGTCTGCAGCTCAAAGAGCTTTACAAGATTATGGATCACCGGACCGCTTGCCTTGTTTATGGAGATGTCAAAAACATCGTTCATCTCCTGGCTCACTTTTTCCCTCTGCTCCGTAGGCAGGTTTTTGAATGCTTCGAACAATGGGTTGATATTATTTTTGCCTACGGTTTTCCAATCGATCTTCATATCCGGAACGCGGGACTGAAAATACGCTTTCTTCAACTCATTGTCGACTTGCCTGAACACTTTCTGGATGTCAAATTCAGCCATTTCTTCTGTTCTCCTGTATTGATATTGATATAAACATCAATACCCAACTCAAAAAAAGAGTGGGTATTCCTCTTAAAAAAGGGATCCCTGCAACTGCTCTTGGGTCTCAATGAGGTGCAATTTTTCCAAACGATACTGCATTGCCTCTGCTGAAACCTCGAAAATCGCTGCCAGGTCTTTGGCGACTTTGGGGCGGACGCTGTCCGGGTAAAGGGAGTTCTGGCGCAACTCTTCCATCTCCTTGAAAACGTTCTGCGGTCCGCTGTCCGGTCCGAACATCTTCTCCCACTCCTGCAATATAAGTGACTGCGGCATAAGGAGAAGCTTGGCATAAATATCCGCCTGGATTTCTTTCTGCTCTTTGCGTTTTTTCGGATGCTCTTCGCTTTTCCGGTAAACAGAATACTCTTTGGGAGCATCGCCTTCAAACAGATCATCCATCTTATACGCAGCAAGGATCTCCGGCAAATGAAGCCTTATATGTCCGACCTCGTGAGCAAGGGAGAAATGGAAACGCCCCGCTTGCTTGTGGTTATTGTACGGTGGATACGGATAGATACTGGAATTGACCTGCATCGTAATTTTTCCATTTTTATCCACAGAAGAATGAGCAAGAATGTCATCATCCGGGAACTCTGCCGTTTCCGGGCAGATGCCGTAGACAAACTCCAACAGATCCTCAATCGGCACGGGCGCGGTCAACGGTTGCCCGTATTTTTCCGTGAACTCCGCCAAAAGAGAAAGAGTGTCTTCTTCTATAATGTTATCGGCAATATAGGCCATGCGTCACTCATCGCCTTTCTTTTCTGCCGGTGCATTTTCAGCCTGAACAAAATTCATAAATGTCCGAACCTTATCAAGTTGCTCCTTGGAGAGACCACTCGCCGTGCGGAGAAAATCCGCCATTATTTGCGGTTTCTCCTTGATGATAGTATCCAGCTCCGGATCGATTTTATTTCCGAGAGCAAGTAATTCATCAACATTGGTCCCCAATTTCAGAGCCATTGATTTGAGCAGTTCGGCACTTGCCGGGAGTTCCCCAGTTTCGATTTTGGAAAGATAAGTAGGGCTGATTCCCAGGGCTATGGCAAACTGCCGTCCGGAGAAATTGCCGGGATCTGTTGCCCGTTTCTCTTCTCTCAAGGTGCGAATCTTGTCGCCCAATGCTTTGCTGCCACCTGCCATATATCTATCCTTTGTTTAATTTCATGCCTCTATGCATTTTA